>CAVOQN010000003.1:0-225064 GCA_963698375.1 uncultured Pseudomonadota bacterium | reverse complement strand
ATGGCGAGGGCATGAAGGCGCTCCGCTGCTCGAAGCCCGTCTGGCCCAGGAAACCCGCCGTTTCTCGGATGTCGCCTACGAGGCCAAGAAGCTCGTCCTGGATGTGGCCCTGGCCGCCGAACTGACCGTCCTTTCACGCCGGCTCGATCGCATTTCCGAGCAGCATCGGTTGTCCAGGGATTTCACCCTGTTCAGTCTTCAGAGCGCCCTGGCCGAGGTGATCGCCTGCTTTCCCGTCTATCGCACCTACGTGCGGGCCGATGATCAGACCATTCGCGGCGAGGATCGCGCCCACGTCGAGGCGGCGGTGCGCGCGGCCAAACGGCGCAACCCGACCACCAGTCCCTCCATCTTCGGCTTTATCCGTTCGCTCCTCCTTCTGGAGAATCCCGATGGCCTGGAGCCTCGGGACCGCGCCGAGCGTCGCGATTTCGTCCTGCGCCTGCAGCAGTTGACCGCGCCGGTCATGGCCAAGGGCGTCGAGGACACCTCCTTCTACCGCTATTTCCCGCTGGTCGCGCTCAACGAGGTCGGGCGGTCCCATCGACGCGCGCGGAATTTCCGTGGAGCAGTTGCACCTGGAAAACGCCGAGCGCCTCCGGCTTTCCCCGACCACGATGTCCACCACCGCGACCCACGACACCAAGCGCGGCGTCACACTCCTCATAATACGGACACTTCGGGCAGTTATCCGGATTGGGAGTTCCTGATTTTCCCTTAAACCAAGCACAGGAGTTTTTATGCGGTTTCATCCCTCACTCTCCTTTGGGGGTTACCCGATACTTGGACAGGATGGCTCGGGCTAACTCTTGCGTGTTGACACAGACATCCATATCCGCTCGGTCGGCGAAATACAGTTCGAGGAACTTATACAGCTCCTCTGTGGATATTTCTCTGTGGGTAATTATTGGTGGTGCTGCTGGCATTGGTTTCATCAAATGAGATGGGTCAATCATATTCCCAATCCTTTCTCCATATCGTCTATGGCTGCGTTTCTGCCAGATAGATAGGCATTGCCCTCTTCTGATGTATAGTGAACAGGAGTATCTTTTAAATCGTAACTCTTCTCCGGAAACAACTCTCGGATGGATTTGATGCTTGGTCAGTTGTCAGCCAATCTCCCCCTATTCGTGCCTCATAATCACTATGCTTTCCAATATCTTTGCCAACGCCTCAATCTTGTCGTTCATTAGGTTGCTCCTTTACTGTTCTACAGACATCACAAAGAGTTCTTGGTGGGCTTATGCACTCTCCGCATCGGCGGCAATGATTTAATGAGCAAGCGTGACCTTTGTTATACTCAGGAATAATAGTTGTTTCGTTCATTTTCTCCCCCTGATGGTTACGGGTTGGATGGTTTCGCATTTCTTATGCCACATTTCATATTTTTCAAAACTGTATTCTGAGTCAGGCGTAAAGGACTGATTTACTTTAGATGGAATATCTTTATATGCGATGTATCTCCCGCAATAAATACATTTATAGTCTTTATCCCTACCCACCGCTTTTTGGTTGATTGGGTTCATTGGTTAGACCGCCCGATAGAATATCCGAGTACATACATAATTATCCCGATAAATAAGACAGACAAAAGGAATGTTATTATCATATCTACCTCCTAATCAAACCATATCCAAATAAATGCTCTCATAAGCACACCTATCCAAATTAACGATACAGAGAATTTGATAAAAAACTCATGCATCATCTCCCTCTCCTCTCCGCATACTCTTTGGCGTTCAGGTCAATATCGCTTTCAACTTCGTTACCCAAGACATCCCAGCCTAAAGTTTTTTCTTGCAAATAATTCTATTCTTGGTTTTGACGCAGATTTCTGTAAATTTCCCGCCCTGCGTTACAATTGCCGCCCTCTATCCTGCTGATTTATTTCATTATGCTACCCCGAAAACTGATCGTGTTTGTCGCCCAGGCGATTGTGGTGGGTCTGGCGCTTGCCTTCCTGCTGACCCTGTTCTGGCCGGGCCTGCTGCGGCGCGAGGCGACATCGATCGAAGTGCGTGAAACCAATGGACTTACGGCACTGCCCGCAGGGGGTCCGGTGTCGTACGCCGCGGCGGTGGAAAGAGCCGCACCGGCGGTTGTCAACATCAACACCGCCAAAGTCGTAACCGTTCAGCCGAACCCGCTCTTCAAAGACCCAATCTTCCAGCAGTTCTTCGGACGCGGTCAGAATTCGCCGCGCAAACGCGTCGAACGCAGCCTGGGAAGTGGCGTGATCTTCAGCGATCAGGGTTACATCCTCACCAATCACCACGTCATCGGCGGCGCCGATGCCATCCAGGTGTTCCTGCGCGACGGACGCAACGCCACCGCCAAGGTGATCGGCGGCGACCCCGAGACCGATCTCGCCGTACTTAAAATCGACCTCAAGAACCTGCCCGCCATCACCCTTGGTAAGTCGGATCACGTGCGGGTCGGCGACGTGGCGCTGGCCATCGGCAACCCGTTCGGCGTCGGCCAGACCGTCACCATGGGTATCGTCTCTGCCACTGGCCGCAACGCCCTCGGCATCAACACCTTCGAAAACTTCATCCAGACCGATGCCGCCATCAACCCGGGTAACTCGGGAGGCGCGCTCGTGGACGCGCACGGCAACCTCATCGGCATCAATACCGCGATTTTCAGCCAGACTGGCGGCTCGGTGGGTATCGGCTTCGCGATCCCCACGAGCATTGCCAAGGGCGTGATGGAACAGATCATTACCCATGGTCGTCCGTTGCGCGGCTGGCTCGGCTATCGAGGCGCAGGCGCTCACCCCGGAGCTGCTTGAGGCCTTCGGACTCAAGAAAGGCACGGAGGGATTGGTCATCACCACCCTCTATCGCAATGGCCCGGCCCACAAGGCCGGCATCGAGCCGGGCGATGTACTGGTGGCCATCGACGGCAAGAAGACCGGGCGACGCGCGCGAGGTGCTGCTGGCAATCTCAAATCACAAGCCGGGCGAGCGCATCAAACTGGAACTCATGCGCGAAGGCAAGCCGCTCACCATCGAGGCCATTGCCGGTGAGCGCCCGGCCACGCAACCGCGCGCCGGACGCGGTTAGGGTCTGGCAGTGGCCGCGCGCAGCAGTGTGTTGACCGGGGTCGCGTACCAGAGCGGGTTGGCGCTGATCGACGGCGCTGCCGCTGTTGAGCGCGGCCAGTACCTGGCGATGCAGCGCCTTGTCCCCGGTTTTTTCGGCCAGGCGCAGGCTCGCATCAGCCAGCACGGCCGAGGGTGACGGCATCGGTCCATCGCTCAACACATCCTGCCCGGTTTCAGCCACCAGCAAGGTGTTCTCTTCCAGCCGGAAACCCTTCGGGCCATAGAAACGTTCCCAGGCGGCGCTCGCCACGGTCTTGCGCCAGCGCGACATCGCGCGCGTCGCCGGTGAGCGACGCCCACTCGGTGAGCCCGAGCGTAACATAAGCATAATCCTCCAGTGCCACGCTTGCCGCTGGCTTTCCCCTGCACGTGCGAACGCACGAGCACTTTCCATCCCATAGCTCTTCGCCAGAAAATCGCGTACTGCCTGGGCCGCCGCACGATAACGCACGTCCTTTCGTAGCCTGTGCGGCCTCGGCCAATGCTGCGAGCGCGAGTCCATTCCAGGCGGCCAACTCCTTGGTATCACGCGGCAACCGCGTTTCGCGCGCGCTGCGCGCAACTTTCCCTCTGCCGAGGCAATCAGTTTTTCGACATCGGCCAGCGCCTGCTTGCGCTGGCCGGCAAGCTCCGCCACGGACATGGCGCGTAGCGGCAGATAGCCTGACTCGAAGGGTGCAGCGTCGATCATGCCGGCATGCAGCCGGTAAACCTCTTGCTCAGCCGGTGTAAGCAGCACTTTCCAGCTGCGCTGCACTCCACAGGTAGTAACCGCCTTCCACGCCCTGGTCGTCCAACGCCGACAGTGCCGCGATAAACGCACCGGATGTGGCGCGCAAATCGTGCAACATGAAGTCCAGGGTGCGCGTGGCAATGAGCCGGTAATCCTCGCGTCCGAAGACGCGCGCGGCATCCCGGTACAGACGCGCCAGCTGGGCATTGTCATACAGCATCTTCTCGAAGTGCGGCGTCTTCCAGGAGGGATCAACGGTGTAACGGAAAAAGCCGCCGCCAAGATGGTCCTGCAAACCATTGCTGGCCATGGCATCGAGCGTGAGCAACAGAAATTCCTTGAGGCGTGGATCGTTGGACCGCTCGTACTGCGCCAGCAGGAACGCGAGTTGCGGATATTGCGGGAATTTATTCTGATCGCCGAAACCACCCTGCACACTGTCGGCAACCTTTAACGCATCAGCCACAACCTTGTCGGCCAAGCCACGTGCCAGTACGGCGTTCACCTCCGGCTTGCCCGGACCCTGCGGTGTAACCGCCTCAGTGCGCGCGAGCGCGGTCAGACGCGCGCGGTCGTTGCGCCACAGCTGCTCGATGCGAATCAGGATTTTCTGAAACTCCTCGGGCGGATGATAAAGCGTCGCGTACAGCGGATGACCGTCCGGCGTCACAAACACATTGAGCGGCCAGCCGCTCATGCCACGGGTTGTTTCAGCGAATTCGATCAGGCGCGCGTCCAGTGCCGGTTCGAGTTCACGATCAACCTTGATCGGGATGACGTGCTCGTTCAGATAGCGCGCAATCACTGCATTCCGGTAACTCTCGCGCTGCATCACATGGCACCAGTGGCAGGAGAAATAGCCGATGGACAAATACAGCAGCTTGCCCTCGCGGCGCGCGCGCTCCACGGACGCGGCATTCCATTCCTGCCAGGCCACCGGATCGTCTCCATGCAAGGCAAGATAGGGTGACGAATGCTGGCGAAGCTGGTTTTCGAGCGGCGCCGCATTTGCCGTGCCCAGGACGAGAACGACCAGAAATGCCACGTACCATCTTGCCTGATTGCGCATAATCATTAGAACGCCTCAGGGGCTGGTTTTATTCCTTTTGCTTCTTTCTTTTTTTGCCTACCGGATTTTCCTTTTCATAGGAATCCAGCATGGTGGTCATTTCCGTGTCGGTCAGCGGCTTTTTTTCTGCCGCTTCACCAGCTTCGCGCCGACGGTACATCCGGCGGGCTACGAACAGGCCGACCTCGAACAGAAGCAACATCGGCACCGCGAGAAAAAACTGCGAGGCGACATCTGGCGGTGTGAGTACGGCGGCGACCACGAACACACCGACTACCACATACGGGCGCTTCTCGGCGAGGGTCTCCGGATTCACCATGCCGGTGGACGACAGGATCACCACCGCCACCGGAATCTCAAAGGCAACCCCGAAGGCGAAGAACATGGAGAATACAAAATCGAGATAGGACTTGATGTCAGTCATCATCTGCACGCCCGGAGGCAGAATGTCCACGAACAGTCCGAATACCGACGGAAAAACGACAAAGTAGGCAAACGCCATGCCGGCATAGAACAACAACACACTCGACACCACCAGCGGCATCACCATGTGTTTCTCGTGCTTGTACAGCCCGGGCGCAATGAATGCCCAAAGCTGGTAAAGCAGAAACGGAATAGTGATCGTGACGGCCGCGGCCAGCGTGAACTTGAGTGGTGTGAGAAACGGTGAGGCCACCTCGGTGGCGATCATGCTCATTCCCGATGGCAACACATTCATGAGCGGTTGCGCGATCAGCGCATATACCTGGTTCGCGCCCGGTACGATCATGAGCACGATAAATACAGCGCCGACCGCGCCCAACGCAGCCACAAGCCGATTGCGCAGCTCTATGAGGTGCGAGACAAATCCACCTTCAGGATTTGGAGTTTCGTCTGGCTCGGACATGGGTCTTGCGTGCGGGAATCTTTTTGGTCTTGTGTTTGGCGGGCTTAATGCGCCTGGACTTCGACGTGCGCTTTTTCGGCGCCGTGGTGGAGACAGTAGTTTCCGGTAAGGCCTTTACCAGATAGTCAGGTGCCATTTCGGTTGGGTGGCTACCGGCAATACCCGAAAATGCATGCTGGCTGTTATTCTCCAGTATCTGCTTGGTCTCGGTGAGCTGCTGATGCACCTGGCGAAGTTCGGCAAGCTCTTCGCGGCGCAGTTCGCTGCCCATGTCGCGCTTCACATCCTCGACAAAGCGGCGAACGCGTGCCGTCCAGCGACCAGCGGCGCGCGCCATTTCCGGCAGGCGCTTTGGGCCGAGCACAACCAGGGCGATCAGGCTGATGACGACCAGTTCGGAGAAGGCAATATCGAACACGGCGGTCGTCCGTGATTACGGCTGGCGTCAGGCCTTTTTCTTGGATTTTTTTCTGGTGGTCTTTCTGGCCGTAACCTTGCCTTCCACGACACGCGACTCGATCTTCTTCGGCGCATTGTGCCTGGTGGCCTCTCCCTTCTTGGCCTCGTCTTCGCCATTGCATCGAGTCCTTGAAGCTCTTGATGGCGCCGCCGAGATCACCGCCAATGTTGCGCAGTTTCTTGGTGCCGAAGATAATGACCACGATGGCCAACACCACCAGCCAATGCCAAATGCTGAATGAACCCATAATGACTCTCCGTTTAAAACGGATAGATTTGTGGCGAAAAAACTGCTCCTGCGTTTGTCCAGTGAAGGAGGCTTCATTCACTGACGGCTTCGCGCTCCGCACTTCCGCCATCCATGGCGGTCGCATTCTTGCCTTCACTAATTTAAAATCCGGGCAGACGTCCGCCACCCAGGATATGCAGGTGCAGGTGCAGGACTTCCTGTCCCCCACCGCGCCCGGTATTGATAATGGTACGGTAACCGTCCGTCAGTCCAGCACGCGCGCCACCTCCGGCACGGTGCGCAACATGTGCGCCATCAACCCATCGTGCGCGGATGTCAGGTCATCAGGCTTTCGACATGTTCGCGTGGCACCATCAGCAGATGCACCGGCGCCTTCGGGTAGATGTCCTTGAACACCACCATCTGTTCGTCCTCGTACACCGGTCGGACGGAATCGTGCCGCCGGCGATTTTACAGAAGATGCAGTCGTTCATCGACTCTTCTCTTTGCGGGCGGCCTTTTCCGCCAAACCGGACAGTCCGAAGCGTCGATCCAGCTCCGGAGAACAGTCGTCGGGCTTGAGGCCCTGCTGGGCAAGCAACACCAGGGTATGGAACCAGAGATCGGCTGTCTCGTGTAACGATCTGTTTGACGGTCGCCGCCCTTGGCGGCGATCACGGTTTCTGTCGCTTCCTCACCGATCTTCTTGAGAATGGCATCCAGCCCCTTCGCATACAGGCTGGCCACGTACGACGTCTCCGGCGGTGTGGACTTGCGGGCCTCAAGCACAGCGGCGAGTTTGGTCAAAATGTCAGACACGTCAGACTGGTCCGGGTTCAGGAGAGAGTACGTGGGCATCATACTAACCACGGGGGCGACGTGGGTACAATGAGGACGGTGAAAACTGCCAGGAACAGGCTTTCCGGTCCAACTTTCATACAGATTGCTCGCGCCAACACTAGGCAACGCTATTTCTTGCCGTAAATCTCGCTTTCCGGCTTGAGGACAGGCTCAACCGTAACCCAGCAATCATCTTGCAGTTGCTGAAAAAAGCAGTGCTTGCGACCGGTGTGGCAGGCGATCCCGCCCTGCTGCTCCACGCTCAGAAGCAGCACGTCGCTGTCACAGTCGAGTCGGATGTCACGCACGATCTGCTCATGGCCGGACTCCTCGCCCTTGCGCCACAGCCGTGGCGCGAGCGCGACCAGTACACCGCCTCTTTTGGTACGTGCCGTTTCGGCCAATGCCTCGCGGTTCATCCATGCGACCATCAGCACCTTGCCGGAACCCATCTCCTGAGCGATGGCCGGCACCAGGCCGTCCTGGTCCCACTTGATCGCATTGAGCCATTCAGTAGGTCATGCTGAGCCATTTCGCCGTACAGACAGGATGGAAGCAACTGTAGCCACGACTTTCGTGACCATGACGCCGATCAACTGGCTACGGCCCGTATATATCCGTGGTTATCATGTACTACAGCCGCATTTCGATCCCACGTTCGACCATGTGGCGCTTGGCCTGGCTCGACGTTGTATTCGCCGAAGTGAAAGATGCTGGCGGCAAGCACAGCGTCCGCATGGCCTTCGGGTAATGCCGTCCGCCAGGTGATCGAGGTTGCCGACGCCGCCCGAGGCGATCACCGGGATGCTGATGGCATCGCACACCGCACGAGTGAGCTTGAGATCGAAGCCGTCTTTGGTGCCATCGCGGTCCATACTGGTGAGCAGTATCTCGCCAGCGCCGTATTCGGTCATACGCGCCGCCCATTGCAACACGTCCAGACCAGTGGATTTGCGCCCGCCGTGGGTAAATACTTCCCAGCGTGGTTGGTCGCCATGCTCCACCTGCTTGGCGTCGATGGCGACGACGATGCATTGTGAGCCGAAGTGATCGGCCGCCTCTTTCACGAAATCCGGCCGGGACACGGCAGCCGTGTTGATGGCGGCCTTGTCGGCTCCGGCATTGAGCATGCGGCGAATGTCCTCGACCTTGCGAATCCCGCCACCGACGGTGAGCGGGATGAACACCTGCTCGGCGACCTTCTCCACCATGTGCACCAAAGTCTCGCGGTTGTCGCTGCTGGCGGTGATGTCGAGGAAAGTAATCTCGTCCGCGCCCTGCTGGTCGTAGCGGCGTGCGATCTCAACCGGGTCGCCGGCATCGCGGATTTCCACAAACTTGACGCCCTTGACCACGCGACCGTTGTCGACATCGAGGCAGGGGATGATGCGCTTGGCAAGGCCCATAATGAATTACATCGAGTGGCGAGCTATGCGTTTCCGGTTCTGGGTTTGATTCCGGAAAATCCGGAATCCGACGAAACGACCAAGAAATTAAGACTGCATTACTGACTCAGCTCATCCGCAAGCTTCTGTGCCTGCGCGAAATCGAGCGAGCCTTCATAGATTGCGCGGCCAGTAATGGCACCAGTGATGCCGTGATCCGCCACGCCGCATAAATTGCGGATATCGTCGAGGTTGGTGATGCCGCCCGAGGCGATTACCGGAATGGTAATGGCATCGGCGAGACGTACTGTGGCCTCGATGTTCACGCCGGTGAGCATGCCGTCGCGTCCGATGTCGGTGTAGATGATCGCCTCGACACCGTCATCCTGGTATTTTTTCGCCAGATCGACCACATCGTGGCCAGAAAGTTTTGACCAGCCGTCAATGGCAACTTTCCCTTCCTTGGCATCCAGGCCAACGATAATGTGTCCCGGGAACTCGGTGCACACGTCGCTCACGAAATGCGGTGCGTTTACCGCCTTGGTGCCGAGAATCACATAACGGACACCGGCACCGAGATAGGCATCTATGGTCTCTTCGTCGCGTATCCCGCCGCCGACCTGAATTGGAACCTCCGGGTAGGCACGGGCAATCGCTTCAATTACCTTGCCGTTCACCGGCTTGCCGGCGAATGCACCGTTCAGGTCGACAATGTGAATGCGCCGCGCGCCTTCCTTGATCCAGCGTCCGGCCATGGCAAGCGGGTCTTCGGAAAAAACTGTGTCGTCCTCCATACGCCCCTGACGCAGGCGGACACACTTGCCATCTTTGAGATCGATTGCGGGAATAACCAGCAGGCGGGGCGACGTCATGTTGTGTTCAGGTTCAGACCATTGGCGTATTTGTTAAATAATAGAGCAATTCAACGCTTGTGTCGCTCAGGCCGTGTTGCCGTCCCAAGCCATAAAATTTTCAAGCAACTTCAAACCTGCCTGCGCGCTCTTCTCGGGATGGAACTGTACGGCAAAAATGTTGGCGCGTGCCGCCGCCGATGTGAAGCGCAGACCGTACTCGGTAATGCCGGCCACATCCGCACGCTCGCCGGCCTCCGCATAATAGCTATGCACAAAATAGAAGCGCGACCCCGACGGTATATCCTTCCACAGCGGATGTGCCTTCACCTGCTGCACCTGGTTCCAGCCCATGTGCGGCACCTTGAGGACCAAGCCAGTGGCAACATCATGCATCTTCGCCGGCGGGAAGCGCGGCACACGCCCGGGCAGAACACCCAGTCCCTTCACGCCACCGCCCTCTTCGCTGAAATCGTAGAGGGCCTGCAGGCCGAGACAGATGCCAAGAAACGGCTTGGTCTGCGCCGCCTGCAGCACGGCGGCGCGCAGATGACCGCTGTCGAGTGCAGTCATGCAGGCAGCGATGGCGCCCTGCCCGGGAAATACCACGCGTTCGGCATGCGCCACTTCTTCCGCGTTGCTTGTTAACCAGACACGAGCGCGTGGCGCAACATGCTCGATGGCTTTCACCACCGAGCGTAAATTGCCCATGCCATAATCAATAACCGCGACGGTATTCATCAAAGAATCTTTTTATGAACGCTTGTCGCAAAGACACAAGGTACTCACAACTTTACCAAGTTGGTCGTTCTTAGTGTCGTTACACCTTTGCGGCAAAACCTCTTACAAGCTGCCTTTGGTCGAAGGCACAACGCCGACCATGCGTGCATCTGGCTCAAGCGCCATTCGCAGCGCACGGCCAAATGCCTTGAACACCGTTTCGACAATGTGGTGTGCATTCTGACCGGAAATACCGTCGACATGCACAGTAGCCAAGGCATGGTTGACAAATCCCTGGAAAAATTCACGTACCAAATCGACGTCAAACTCGCCGACACGGGCGCGCGGGTACTGCACCCGATATTCCAGTCCCGGGCGGCCGGAAAGATCGACCACGACGCGCGACAACGCTTCATCGAGCGGTACATAGGCGTGCCCGTAACGGCGGATACCCTGCTTGTCGCCAGCCGCCTTCGAAAAGGCCTGACCAAAGGCGATGCCAATGTCTTCGACCGTGTGGTGTGCGTCAATATGCAGATCACCCTTGGCGCTGATATCGAGATCAATCAGGCCATGGCGCGCGATCTGATCAAGCATGTGTTCCAGAAACGGAACTCCGGTCTCAAAGCGGGCCGAGCCGGTTCCATCCAGATTCACGCTTACTGTGATCTGGGTTTCCTTGGTATTGCGGGTGACCTTGGCGTTGCGTGCCATGACATCATCCATTCGATTGATCAAGGGACATGGTAGCAAATCCGCTCTTGAACAGGAATTTCACAGGGCCTTACGCAGGGCGGCAATAAATGCCGCATTCTCTTCCGGGGTGCCGACCGTGACGCGCAGGCAATTGGCCAGCACACTACCCGCACTGGAAAGGTTCTTAATGAGGACACCCTGTTGTCGTAGTGCCGCAAACACCACATCTGCAGGTTTGTCGGTGCGGAACAGGATGAAGTTGGCCGCACTTGGCCAGACTTGCATGCCCGGCAGCGCGGCAAGTTCCTGTAACAACCGCGTGCGCTCGGCGCGCAGGCTCGCAGCCTGCTCGTCCAGTACATCCTTGTGTTGCAGCGCAAATCCGGCACTCGCCTGGGTAAGGCTGTTGATGTTGTATGGCAGTCGCAGCTTGTCGAACTCGGTAAGCCACGCCGGGTTGCCGGCCAGAACGCCGAGGCGCAATCCGGCCAGGCCCTGCTTGGACAGGGTGCGCATAACAAGCAGGTTATCGAATTGTCCGAGACGGTCCATGAAAGTCTGCTGTGCGAAGGCATGGTAGGCTTCATCCACCACGACAAGGCCTGATGACTCGCGCAGGAGAGTTTCAATGGCCTGAGTGTCAAACAGGTTGCCGGTCGGATTGTTTGGATAGGCAAGAAATACCACCGCCGGCTGATGTTGCTTGATCGCCGCTCGCATGGCAGCAAGGTCGAGTCCAAAATCCGTGGCAAGCGGCACACCGGCGAACTGCATGCCAACGAAGGTCGCGATCATTTCGTACATCACGAAGGTCGGCGTCGGCGCCAGCACCACGGCACCCGGACGCGCCACACCCAAAAGAATGAGCTGAATCAGCTCGTCCGAACCGTTGCCGAGCAATACCTCCATGCCATCCGGCACGGCAAGCGAATGTTTCAGCTGCGTTCGCAATACCTTCGCCGAAGGATCCGGATAACGATTGATGGGCACGTCGCGCAGGGTTTCGAGCCATTCCTGCTTGAGTGCTTCGGGCCATGTGTACGGATTCTCCATGGCGTCGAGCTTGATGAGTCCGCTCGCGTCTGGCACGTGGTAGGCCTTGAGCGCGCAAATCTCCGGGCGCACCAGTTGCTCAACCTTTTTTTGAATATCACGCGTCATTGACAATGAATACTCAACACGTAGACGTGCAGGCGCAAGGAACGGCAATGAAGATTCTATTCAGAAGACCTTCTTTGCATGCTCGCGTACTTGCGTCGGGCTTTATTTCTTAATCCGGTACTCGGCCGAGCGTGCGTGCGCGGTCAGACCTTCACCGTGCGCCAGCACCGAGGCGATCTTGCCCAGATCCGATGCGCCCTGCGGCGAACACTGAATCAGGCTGGTGCGTTTCTGGAAGTCATACACACCGAGCGGTGAGGAAAAGCGCGCCGTTCCGGATGTCGGCAGCACGTGATTCGGTCCGGCACAGTAATCGCCCAGCGCCTCGGCTGTGTAACGCCCAAGAAATATTGCGCCGGCGTGGCGGATCTTTTTGGCCAGCACAAGCGGCTCTTCGATGGAGAGTTCGAGGTGTTCGGGGGCAATCTCATTCACTAATGCAACCGCTTCGTCCAGATCGCGCACGGCTATCAGCGCCCCCCGCCCTTCAAGCGAGGCACGGATAGTGGTGGCACGCGGCATGTCCAGCAGGAGGCGTTCCATCTCTTCCTTCACTTTGGCAAGAAAACCGGCGTCTGGCGAGATCAGGATAGACTGCGCGTCTTCGTCGTGCTCGGCCTGGGAAAAAAGATCCATCGCCATCCACGCGGCATCGGTCCGACCGTCACACACCACCACAATCTCGGATGGACCGGCGATCATGTCGATGTCCACCTGACCGAACACCTTGCGCTTGGCGGTCGCCACGTAAATATTTCCCGGGCCAACAATCTTGTCGACCCTCGGCACGCTGTCCGTGCCATAGGCAAGCGCTGCTACCGCCTGCGCGCCACCGATTCGGAATGCGCGATCGATGCCGGCAATGTGCGCCGCCGCCAGCACCAAGTCGTTCAATTGACCGTCCGGGGTCGGCACCACCATGATGAGTTCGGCCACGCCCGCAATCTTGGCAGGGATGGCATTCATCAGTACCGATGACGGATAGGCCGCCTTGCCGCCGGGGACGTAAAGTCCAACGCGATCAAGGGCCGTGACCTGCTGGCCGAGGAGCGTGCCGTCGGTTTCAGTGTAGCTCCAGGAATCGATTTTCTGCTGCTCGTGGTAACGGCGCACGCGCGCGGCAGCCTGTTCAAGAGCCTTACGTTGATCGGCCGGTATTTTATGTGCCGCCTGCGCAAGCAGAGTCTGTGGAATTTCAAGTGCGGCGGCCGACGCCGGTGTCCAGCGGTCGAAGCGTGCCGTATAGTCGAGCAGCGCGGCATCGCCGCGTACGCGCACGGCGTCGATGACCTCGCGCACCACCTCCTCGACCTTCGCATCCAATTGCTGGGCGCGATCGAGCAGCCTCGTGAACGCGGCACGGAAGCCGGGATCAGCGGTATTGATTGTGCGCAGTGCGATTGTCATTTGGCAGAACGAATGAAGTAGGGCTTCATTCTCATGGAAAGAAGAGTGCAGACAGCTCCTGCACATCCTGCGCTCGCGGCATTAGTACGTCCCTGTATGGCACAGGATATCATTCTGTGCATTACCCGCCGACCGCCTGACGGAAGCGTTCCACCAGCGGCTTGAGCGTGGTGTGTTTCATTTTCATGGAGGCCTGATTTCCCACCAGCCAGGCACTGATATCGGCAAGCTGTCTCGATTTCGGCGAGGCCATTGGCTTTCAGGGTATTACCGGTCTCAACCAGATCCACGATGCGATCCGAGAGCCCGACCAGCGGCGCCAATTCCATCGACCCGTACAGCTTGATGATGTCAGTCTGAACACCTTTGGCGGCAAAATGCCGACGGGTAATGTTCACGTATTTGGTCGCGACCCGCACCCGTGTCCATGCCTTGGGGTCATCGCGCGCCGCAAGCCCCGCCGGCTCGGCCACCATCAGACGGCAGCGCGCAATCCTGAGGTCGAGCAATTCGTACAGGTCATGGCCATCGTACTTCCATGAGCACGTCACGCCCGGCAATGCCGAGGTCGGCGGCGCCAAACTGCACGTAGGTCGGCACGTCCGCGGCGCGGATAATGACGATCTGCGTGCCGGGGATATTGGTGTCGATAATGAGCTTGCGGCTCTTGAGCGGGTTTTCGACCGGCTCGATACCGGCGCGCGCCAAGCAGCGGCAGACTCTCTTCCAGAATCCGCCCCTTGGACAGCGCAATTTTGATGCTCTCGGTCATGGCTCAGGCAATATTGCTGGCAGCGGTACGATTCGTACTGGGCACGCGACGGATGCGCGCGCCGAGCTGCTGGAACTTCTCCTCGATGCACTCGTAACCGCGATCGATGTGATAGATGCGATCGATCAGCGTCTCACCTTCGGCCACCAGACCGGCCAGCACCAGACTGGCCGAGGCCCTGCAGGTCGGTGGCCATCACCGGCGCACCGCGCAGATGGGCAACGCCGCGCGTCAATGCGGTGTTGCCGCGAATCTCGATATCCGCGCCGAGACGCACCAGTTCCTGCACGTGATGGAAGCGGCTCTCGAACACCGGTCTCGGTGACACTCGCCGCGCCATCCGCAATCGCATTCATCGCGATGAACTGCGCCTGCATGTCGGTCGGAAACGCCGGATAAGGCGCGGTGCGCACGGTTACCGCCTTGAGGCGCTTTGCCCTGCATGTCGAGGCTGATCCAGTCATCGCCGGTCTCGATCGTGGCACCGGCTTCGCGCAACTTGTCGAGCACCGCCTCGAGCAGATGCGGTTGGGTATTGCGCAGCTTGACGGCGCCGCCGGTCATGGCCGCGGCCACGAGATAGGTGCCGGTCTCGATACGATCCGGAACAATCATGTGCCGTCCGCCGCCGAGTCGCTTTACGCCCTCGATGGTGATTTCGTCGCTGCCGGCGCCCTGCACCTTGGCGCCCATACTGTTGAGGCAGCGCGCCAGATCAGCGACCTCCGGCTCGCGCGCGGCATTCTCGATCACGGTGACGCCGTCTGCCAGGGTGGCCGCCATCATCAGGTTCTCGGTGCCGGTCACCGACACCATGTCCATGAATATCCGCGCGCCCTTGAGGCGCTTGGCTTTCGCCTTGATGTAACCGTCTTCAACCTTGATGTCGGCGCCCATCGCCTGCAGACCTTTAATATGCAGGTTGACCGGGCGCGAACCGATGGCGCAACCGCCGGGCAGCGACACCTCGGCCTCACCGAAGCGTGCGAGCAGCGGCCCCAACACCAGAATCGAGGCACGCATGGTTTTCACCAGCTCATAGGGCGCACGCAACGAATTGATCGTGGTGGTGTCGGCCTCGATGGTCATCTTGTCGCCCACCGTCAGGTTCACGCCCATGCGCCCGAGCAGTTCCATGGTGGTGGTGATGTCCTGCAGGTGCGGGACATTGCCGATGGTGAGCGGGCTGTCGGCCAGCAACGAAGCCACGAGCACCGGCAATGCCGCGTTCTTGGCGCCGGAAATGCGAATCTCACCGCGCAGTGGGGTACCGCCGTAGACGATCAGTTTGTCCATATGAGAAGACCGGGCTCGTCGAGCCGAAAAATCAAAGGCCGCCCGGAGGGGCGGCCTGGATAGTTTACACCGAGAGACCCTGAAAAAGCCCAGAGATTGGCTATACCACCAATATTCCGGGATTAAGGGGCTTTGGTACCGGCCTGGGCTTCGGTCACCAGTTTCTGGAGCTCACCCTTTTGGTGAAGCTCGGTCATGATGTCCGAGCCGCCGATGAACTGTCCTTTTATATAGAGTTGTGGAATTGTCGGCCAGCTGGAAAACTGTTTGATGCCCTCACGGATCTCCGGATCGGCAAGGACGTCCACTGTGGCAAATTTGGCACCGCAGGATTTCAGGAGTTGAGTGGCACGGCTGGAGAACCCGCACTGCGGGAACTGTGGTGTGCCTTTCATATAGAGAATAATGCCATTCTCCTCGACCTGCTTGCGAATCTTGTCCTGCACGTTCATTTAGGTGTCTCCTTCAAGAAGAATTGAATTCAGCCGGAATCAGTGCCTGCCTTCGGCGGCATGCTGTTCCGGGGTCAGGGTGCGCAGCGCCAGGGCATGGATCACCGCGTCCCGCATGTTCTGTCCCAGCGCCTTGTACACCAGCTGGTGCTGTTGCACGAGACTCTTGCCGGTAAAGTCAGCGGATACGATCAGTGCCTCGAAGTGCTGGCCATCATCGCCGCGAACGTGAACCTTCGCACCGGGAAGTCCGGCCTCGATAAGGCGTTGAATATCTTCTGCACGAGTCATGTTCGAAACAGTGAATTGGGCCTCATTGGCCGTATTACAAGGGGCGGCAAGCATACGCCGGGTGAACGCGACAGATAAAATAGTATTTTTATGCAGACGCGCTTGTCCTGAAAGGTACGATGTGGAATAGCCCTATCTCAACTGCGGATTTTGTAGCCGCGCCGCAGAAGCTCAAGTGTTAATGCGGACAACAGCACAAATGACGACAAGACGACTGGCAAAACTGCGCAACGGACTCACATCCGAGACACCGAAAAAGCCGTAGCGAAAGCCGTCGATCATGTAAAAGAACGGATTGAAGTGCGACAAGGTCTGCCAGAACAGCGGCAACGAATGGATCGAGTAAAACACGCCACTCAGGAAAGTAAGTGGCATGATGATAAAATTCTGAAAGCCGGCAAGCTGATCGAACTTGTCGGCCCACAGCCCGGCAATGATGCCGAGCGTGGCCAGCGCCGCGCTGCCGAACACGGCGAACGCCAGCAGCACCAACGCGTTGTGCAATGGCAACGGAATGAGTACGAGCGCCGCCAGATACACGCCGGCACCCACCACCACGCCACGCACCACCGCCGCCAGCACGAATGCCAGGAAAAACTCGACATGTGACAAGCGGAGTCATCAGGACAAAAATCAGGTTACCGGTGATCTTCGACTGGATCAGGCTCGATGAGCTGTTGGCAAAGGCATTCTGCAATACCGCCATCATCATCAGGCCGGGAATCAGAAATGCCGTATAGCGCACGCCGGGAAAGACCTGCACATGTTCTTCCAGCACATGTCCGAAGACCAGCAGGTAGAGCAGCGCTGTCAGCATCGGTGCGAGCAATGTCTGGAATCCAACCTTGTAAAAGCGCAGCAACTCCTTATACAGCAGAGTGTAGAAAGCCGCGCAGGTTCATGGCTGCCGTCCCTTGCGAGTCAGCTCCAGAAACACATCTTCGAGATCCGGTTTCTCGGTGTGCAGATCAGTGATAACCGCGCCGTTCGCGCGCAACGCATCCACCACATCGGCGATTGCATCGTCGCGCCGGTGCAGCTGCAGCACCAGTTCATTATTCTGCCGGCGCTTGACCTTGCTCTTCCAGCGTCAGGGGCAGCCGGGCTACCGGGCTTTCGGTGTGCACCGTGAGCATGACGCTGTCCATGCCGCGCGCCAGTAATCCCTGCTTGCTGTCGAGCGCGATGACCGCGCCACGGTCGAGGATGGCAATGCGCTCGCACAACGCCTCTGCCTCTTCGAGATAGTGCGTTGTGAGCACGATGGTGTGGCCTTCGCGATGCAGGCGTTGGATGAATTGCCAGAGCGACTGGCGCAGTTCCACGTCCACACCTGCGGTCGGTTCGTCCAGCACCACTACCGGCGGCCGGTGCACCAGCGCCTGCGCCACCAGTACGCGTCGCTTCATGCCACCAGACAGGGAGCGCATGTTGGTCTCGGCTTTGTCGGTCAGCATCAGCGCTTGCAACAATTCTTCAATCCAGGAATCGCTCTCGTGTCCGAGACCGAAGTAGCCAGCCTGCAGGCGCAGCACCTCACGCACATTGAAGAACGGGTCGTACACCAGCTCCTGCGGTACGACGCCGAGCAAACGCCGCGCAGACCGATAGTCGCGTGTCACGTCGTGTCCGAGCACAGCGACGCTGCCGGCATCCAGGCGCGCGAGGCCGGCAAGAATATTGATGAGCGTGGATTTGCCGGCGCCGTTCGGCCCGAGCAGACCAAAGAACTCGCCGCGCTGGATATCGAGATCCACACCTTTCAAGGCATGTACATCCCGGTAGCGTTTGTGCACGCCTTGAATCGCAACCGCAAAGGTCATATCAGGGACTGGAATGGAGCAGCGCGTCCTGCAGGCCGTTGATGCGAAGCAAAGTCTGCACTTGCGTAGGGATGTTGGCAAAACGCAATGTCAGGTTCGCGGCTTTTGCACACCGCAGCCATTCGATCAACAGTGCCAGCCCGGCGCTGTCGGTGCGCTCGACCTGCGCAAGGTCGAGAGTCAACTCGCCAGCACTCTGAAACCAGTTGGCAGAGTTCCGGTAGAGATCCGGAACAGTCTCGAACGTCAACGCGCCGACAACAGTCCGGGTGGATGCGTTCTCGTTCATTTCTTCGCCGTGCCGGCCGCGCGCTTCTGCTTGTTGTTGTCGGCAATTTCGGCAATTAGCGTGTCCATGCCCTTCTCCCGGATCTTGGTGGCGTACACAGAGCGGTAGTTGGTAACCAGACTCACCCCCTCGATGGTGATGTCATATACCTTCCAGGCGCCTTCCTTGTTCTTGTAGAAGCTGTACTGAATCGGGATATTCGGCTGGCCGCCGGATTGCTTCACTTCGGTCTTCACCGTCACATCGGTGTCACCCGGCTTGCGCTGCACCGGTAGATAAACAATCTTCTGGTCGTTGTAATTCAGCAAAGCCTGGGAGTAGGTGCCGACCAGCAGATCGCGAAATTCGCTTGTGAAGCGCTCACGCTGTTCTGCGGTGGCTTCCCGCCAGAAACGCCCGAGCACCCACTGCGACATGCGCCGAAAGTCGAAGTGCAACAGCACCTTTTCGTCCGCCATCTTGTAAAGTTTGTCATAGTCCTTCGCATAGACGTCACGGTGCGCCTTGATTTCGGTCAGGATCTCATCCGCAGTCTTGCGCACCAGATCTTCTGGTGCCACCTCGGCATGGGCGACGCCCAGCACCGACAGCAGCAGGACACTCGTGAGCAGGATCATTTTCCGCATGGCACTCTCCGGATATTTACTTCTTGTTGTCGGCAGGCTTGTCGATAAACGCTGTCAGCAAACGCCCTACCAGCTTTTCCAGCACCATGGCCGACTGCGTCAGCACGATGCGGCTGCCGTCCTTTAGATGCTCCTCTGCACCACCTGGTTCCAGTTCAATGTACTGTTCACCCAGCAAACCGGAAGTAAGAATCGACGCACTCGTGTCGGTAGGAAGATTCTTGTAACGGCCGTCGATATTCAACACCACAACCGCCTGATAGGTATCCGGGTCAGAATAGATTGCGGCCACCCTGCCGACTCGCACCCCCGCCAGGGTGATTGCCGACCTGACCTTGAGGCTGCCGACGTTCTCGAAGCGCGCCTCGACACGGTAGCCATTGACGACATCCGCGGCCGTGAGATTTCCGACGCGAAACGAGAGCACACCCAGAGCGAACACCCCGGCGGCCACAAAGATGCCGACCCACACTTCCACGGTTTTCCTGTTGGTCATGTCAAACGTCTCCCAGCATTAATGCCGTCATGATGAAATCGAGCCCCAGCACAGCGAGCGATGAATAGACTACTGTATGATTGGTCGCGCGGCTGACACCTTCGGAGTTCGGCACGGCATCGTAACCCTCGAATACCGCAATCCAGGTGACCACCACGCCAAACACTACACTCTTGATGACACCATTCATCACGTCCTCGCGAAAATCCACACCGTTCTGCATCTGTGACCAGAACGCGCCACTGTCCACGCCCAACAGCCCGACGCCGACCATATGCCCACCCAGAATGCCGATGGCACTGAACATGGCCGCGAGCAGTGGCATGGAAATCACACCAGCCAGAAAACGTGGTGCAATCACTCGCATGACCGGATTAACTGCCATCATCTCCATCCCGGCCAGCTGTTCGGTCGCCTTCATCAGACCGATCTCGGCGGTGAGTGCCGAGCCGGCGCGCCCGGCGAACAGCAGTGCCGTCACCACCGGTCCGAGTTCGCGCAGCAGCGACAGCGCCACCAGCAAGCCGAGCGACTGCGCCGCACCGAATTTGACCAGTGTGTTGTAGCCCTGCAAGCCGAGTACCATGCCGACGAACAGGCCAGAGACCAGAACAATGGGTAGCGTAAAGACACCCACGGCAAACACCTGTTGAATGACCAGATAGAAACGCCTGACCAGTGTCCAGCTGTTGCCGAGGATCTCGTAGAGAAAGAGTGCCGCTCGCCCGAGGCGCTCGATGGCGCCCAACACGGCAGCCCCAGTGACCTGAAATATTTTCATCGCCCGGGACCCGTGAACAAATCTTCCAGGTAGTTCCTGGCCGGATAGGTATACGGCACCGGGCCGTCCGGGAGTCCGTCCATGAACTGGCGCACATGCGGAGAATCCGATTGTTGCAGTTCGGTCGGCGTGCCCTGACCGAGGATGCGACCATCGCCGAGCAGGTAAGCATAATCGGAGATCGGCCGATGCCTCAGCTACGTCGTGCGACACAACAATCGAGGTGATGCCGAGCACCTGATTGAGTTCGCGAATCAACTTGGCGATCACGCCCATGGAAATCGGATCGAGTCCGGTAAACGGTTCGTCGTACATGATCATCATGGGTTCAAGCACGATGGCGCGAGCCAACGCCACACGCCGCGCCATGCCGCCGGACAGTTCCCAGGGCATCAGGTCGCGCGCGCCGCGCAGGCCAACGGTCTGCAGTTTCATCAGCACCACGTTTCTCAGCACCGCCTCGGGAAGCCGGGTGTGCTCGCGGATCGGGAAGGCAACATTCTCGAACACAGACAAATCCGTGAGCAGCGCGCCATGCTGGAACAGCATGCCCATGCGCTTGCGCAACTTGTAGAGTTCCTTGATGTTCAGGCCCGGTACATTCTGTCCATCCACGAGCACCTGGCCCTGGCTGGGACGCAGGCGTCCGCCGATCAGATTCAGCAGCGAGGTCTTGCCGCAGCCGCTGCCACCCATGATGGCAGTCACCTTGCCGCGCGGAATGCTGAGTGTGAGGTTATCCAGGATTGTGCGAGTGTTATAGCTGAAACTGACGTCCCGGATTTCCACCAAGCTGTCGCTGCTGGGTGATACCACGGAGGCTAGCACGCGTTCATTATCCATTCTTCCTGGCGTCGCCATCTTGTTGTAGGCCGGACCATTCTAGTCGAGCCATCAGCTCTTTGTCAGCACGCCAGCTGTCTGCCCGACGGCTGGGCTGCTAAATACCCGACTAAGTGTTTACAATGGCGGTCGGCTTGTCCGTGGCCAAGTATCAGGCCCATTTCCGAAAAGGAGTCTACCCATGCGCATTACTTGCCCGCGTACGGCTGTAACACTTGTGTTCTCGGTCGCGCTTTGCATGTTTCAAGGCACTGCCGCCGCAGGCGGTGCCTTTTACATCAAAGGTGGTGCCATGCGCCTGCAGAACGACGGACAGGTGATTGACGCGCAGCTACGCAATTTTGACAACACCAGCAATAAATCCATAGGTATGGGCTGGGAGGCGCGTAAAAAAAACGGTCTGGCCTTTAGCATCGAGTATCTGAACTATCGCAATGAATTCACGCCGCCCGCGTCGCCCTCCAACGGCGAAGCCAGAACCGACGTCCTTCAGTTTGGTGGCAAGAAGTACTTTATCGACGGTGGCATCTTCCATCCCTACTTCGGAGCTGGCATCGGCCCAGGGCGCACAAATGTCAGCTACACGAATGGTGGGATATCGATTACTGAAGAGGATTTCGCCCTCGTCTTGCACGCCGCGCTCGGCATGGAACTGCGCTTCGACAATTTGAGTTTTATGCTGGAAGCCAAACACAATTATTTCAATGTCGGCAGCAATCAGTACGATCCGACCGCGACAGGTGTACTGGCCGGCGTGGGTTTTAACTGGTAGCCCTGCTCTATCTGGCTATCCTGCCTGCCACGCCGCCAAATCGGCTTGCGTGTCTATATCCAGTAGAATTCCGACATCATCTACGTCGAGGCGCGTAAGTGCCGCCACATGGCGCGTGAGAATATCGCGTGCACCGGCCTCGCCGGAAAGTGTGAGCAGCTCATCTCGAAACCTGGAATGAAATCCAACCGGGTGGCCACGTTGGCCGGCGTGATAAGGCGCGGCCAGCACCGCCCCATTGTCGAGTGCCTGCACAACCTGTTGCAGGGTAGAAAACTGAACCGCCGGCATGTCGGCCAGGGCGATGAGCCAGCCACGTGCATCCCGACTGGCCGCCACACCGGCAGCCAGACTCGTGCCCATGCCCGCATCGGCATTTTCACAAATAACAACCTGCACATTCTCGGACGTCAGCAACTCTGGCAATACCCGATCCTGCGGATTCACCACGACGATTACCGCATCCACGACCAACCGCAGACGGCGTACCACAGCGAGCACCAGCGGTGTGCCATCCGGCAATGGCACAACAAGTTTGTTTGACCCGAAACGCCGGCTGCTGCCGGCAGCTAAAAGGATGCCCGTGATCCCGCGCATTTCGCGGCTCCACTGACCGACTCCGGCTGCGTATCCTCATGGATGAGTGAACGCTGTGTGTGCAGCTCGACACCATTACGCACCGCCGTGAGCTCTGCAAGTATCGCCACCGCAATCTCTGCCGGCGTGCGGCTCCCGATTGGCAGACCAACCGGGCCGTGCAGACGCGCGATTACCATCTGCGGCAATTCAAGGCTCGCAAGACGAGCGCGGCGTTTGGCATTGTTTGCCCGCGAGCCAAGCGCACCGACATAGAACGCCGGCGAGACGAGTGCCTCCATGAGCGCCAGATCATCGAGCTTCGGGTCGTGAGTTAGCGCAATTACCGCCGTGCGCACATCACGTGCATAAGTACATACTGCATCATCCGGAGAGCGCGTATCGAGCACCGTGTCGGAAACCTGCCATTGCATGGCGTACTCTTCGCGTGGGTCGCAGACGATTACCTCATAGTCAAGCGCCTGCGCCATTTGCGCGACAAAGCGCGACAACTGCCCGGCGCCGATCAGAACCAGTCTCCACACGGGGCCGAACACCTTGATGAGGCTCTCGCCGTCGAAATGGAAACCAGCCTCTCGTTCTGCTGCATGCAGACTCGCTTCGCCGGTGGCGAGACAAAATCGTCGCATCATAAGCTGGCGCGCCTCCATGGCGCGTAGCAATGCGCGCAACGGTTCGGCGCTGTCCAGCTGCTCCACTACCAGGTCGAGTCGTCCACCACACGGCAATCCGAAGCGATAGGTCTGGTCAGAAGTAATTCCGTAACTCTCGATGCGCGGCAATGTCTGTGACGCACCACCGGCCGCAAGCCGTGCACTGAGATCGTCTTCGACACAACCACCCGACACCGAACCGACAAAACGCGCGTCGTCGGCGCGTACGGCAAGCAACGAGCCCGGCGGACGCGGTGACGAACCCCATGTTTGCGCGACCGTGACGAGATAAACGCGATGTCCTGCGTTCAGCCAGCCTGCGGCAGTCTCGAGAACTTCGCAATCAGCGCTTTGCATGGATACAACCATTCAACATCAGTTGTGCAAGTGAAAACGATGTGGCGCCGGTGTCAGGACCGGTACGGTAGTTTGCGCACTGGTTTACCAGTGGCGGCGAACACTGCATTTGCCACGGCCGGGGCGATCGGTGGCGTGCCCGGCTCGCCGACGCCTCCGGGATTTTCGCTGCTTTTTACAATGTGCACTTCGATTTCCGGCAGTTCATCGAAGCGCAGCAGCGGGTAGTCGTGGAAGTTGCTCTGCTCGACACGCCCGCTCTTGATCGTAATATCGCCCTTGAGCGCGGCGGTCAGGCCATAGACGATGCCGGACTCCATTTGCGCGATGACCGTGTCCGGGTTCACCACTTGGCCGCAGTCAATAGCACACACCACCCGGTGCACGCGTACTTGGCCGCTCTCCACCGACACTTCTGCGACCTGCGCGCAGTAACTGCCGAATGCTTCGGCCACGGCAATGCCGCGCGTGCGGCCGGCAGGAAGCGGCGATCCCCAGCCAGCCTTCTGCGCCGCGAGCTCCAGCACGCCGAGGTGACGCGGGTGTCTGGTAAGCAGTGCGCGCCGGAACTCATAAGGGTCCTTGCCGGCTGCCGCCGCCAACTCATCCAGAAAGCATTCCGTTACATAGGCATTCTGCGAGCTGCCCACAGAGCGCCAGAAACCAACCGGCACGGCGCCGTTTTCCATCACCCAAGTCACCTGCAGATTGGGGATTGCATACGGTATGTTGGCCGCGCCCTCGACCGAGGTGTTGTCGATACCATTCTTGATGGCATTCGGGAATACACGGCTGAAAATCGATCCCCCGGCTATCTCGTGTCGCCAGGCGACCGGCGTGCCATCCTTGTCGAGCGCGGCACTGAGGCGATTGAGTGTCGCCGGACGGTAATAGTCGTGCTGCATGTCGTCTTCGCGTGTCCAGATCAGTTTCACCGGCGTGCCCGTGGCCATGGCCAGCTGCACGGCTTCGGCCACGAAATCCTGTTCGCCACGACGGCCGAAGCCACCACCAAGGAAAGTGGTGTTGACCTTCACCTTTTCGAGCGGCAGACCGGTTATTTGCGACGCAACAAACTGCGTGGCGGATTGGTTTTGGGTTGGCACCCAGAGTTCGCAACTGCCTTTTCCCACCAGAGCCGTGCAATTCATCGGTTCCATGCAGGCATGTGCAAGATACGGCACTTCGTATATGGCTTCGATGCGTTTTGTCGCATCCTTGAATGCCTTGGCCACATCGCCATCGTTGCGCGCATTTACACCTTTTTTCTTCAGCGCCAGTTCGAGCTGCTTGCGTATCGCGGCGCTATCCAGTTTGGCCTGTGCGCCCTCATCCCATTCCACCACGAGCGCATTGCGTGCCTGCTGCGCCGCCCAGAAACTGTCAGCCACGACTGCGATACCGGAGTGGATGGAAAGCACCTGGCGCACGCCCGGCACATCCTTGGCCTTGGTGGCGTCGAATTTTTTCGGTTTGCCGCCGAACACCGGGCAGCGTGCTACGACGGCGGTGAGCACGCCAGGCAATTTCACATCGATGCCGAACACGGCACTGCCATTGACCTTGAGCGGTGTATCCAGACGCGGGGTGGATTTTCCGATCAGCCTGAATTCGCCCGGTTCCTTCAGGAACACCTCGGATGGAACCGGCAAGGTCGCCGCTTTCATAGCGAGCGCACCGTAACTGGCTTTGAGCTGTGCTGGTCTTGTGCAGGACAAAACCATTCTCGGTGTGGCATTCGTCTTCTTTAACTTTCCAGGTCTGGGCGGCGGCACGAATCAGAAGATCGCGTGCGGTCGCGCCGGCCTGACGCAACGGCGTCCAGAAAGCACGCACCGCCGTGCTGCCGCCTGTCATCTGCATGCCGATGATTGGATTGGTATAGGCCTTGTCGGCCGGCGCCATCTCCACATTGATGCGTGCCCAGTCGCATTCGAGTTCCTCGGCTAGCAACATCGGGATGGCGGTGTACACGCCCTGCCCCATCTCCGAGCTGGCGACCCGCAACGTGACCGTGTCATCCACATCGATTCGAATCCAGGCATTCGGCACAAATTCATTCACTGCCGCTTCTGCCTCTCCCGTGCGACTCGCGAGCGGCAGATGAAAACCGATAAGCAAACCGCCACCCGCTACCGCACCGGCCTTGAGAAATAGGCGACGCTCCCGGTTGATCGCATCGGATGTCGCGAGGTCGTTCATGTCGCCGCCCCTTTGCCTTCTGTTCCGCCGCCTGCTTGATGGCACGCCGGATACGCGAGTAGGTGCCACAACGACACAACACGCCGGACATGGCCTGATCGATATCGGCATCAGTCGGCTTCGGATTCGTGGCGAGCAGTGCCGCCGCGTTCATGATCTGGCCGGACTGGCAGTAGCCGCACTGTGGCACATCAAGCGCGATCCAGGCGCGCTGCACTGGATGGCTGCTGTCTTTGGACAACCCTTCTATGGTGGTGATGGATTTGTTGGCGACCGCCGACAGCGGCGTGACACAGGCGCGTACCGGCGCACCGTCCACGTGTACCGTGCAGGAACCACACACCGCGATCCCGCAGCTGTACTTGGTACCAGTCAGGCCGAGTGTGTCGCGCAGCACCCAGAGCAAAGGCGTAGACGGATCCACATCCAGTTCGCGAGCCTCACCATTCACAGAAAGCGAAATCATGTCTGCCTCCTTGACGTTCTTGTTGTAGAAATCCCTGTCCGATGCCTGAACCGTCGTTAATCATACGCCGGGAGAAGTGCGTTACAAGACCGCGCGGACAACTGGTCAGGCAAGCAGGCTCTCGCGCAACGCCTGTTCCTCCAGCCGTTCCAGAAACCAGGCGAGCGCCTTGCCGCGCTGCGCGGTGCGCCAGGCGATAAACAGCGGTGTGCCCACACGGGTCTCGACCACCTGCCGGATCACCAACCGTCCCGCCTGAACGTCGGCGCGCGTCATGTGCAGCGGCAGATAACCCACGCCAAGTCCGGCACACTGAAAACGGATCTTGCTGCGCATGTCCGGTACGGTGAGTACATCCTGGCCGCTTAACAGTCCCGCGGTGCGTGGCGGCAAGTTACGCGAGCTGTCGGCGGCGGCAATCGAACGGTGTTGCACGATTACCTCTGGAGACAGCGGCTGCGGTGCACTCGCCAGTGGATGCGTTGGCGCCAGCATGAATGCCCATTGCACCAATCCGAGCGGGTTGTGTGCTGTAGCCACCGCTCGTTGGACCCTCGCTCGGCGCGCCAATGACCAGGTCGGCACGTCCGCTGATCAGCGCATCCCATGCGCCACCATAGACCTCAGTTAACAACTTGAGTCGCGTGCCACAGGACGATTGATAAAACTCGTCCAGCAACGGGAACAGTCGCTCCATGGGCACGAGGTCATCGACCGCGATTCGCAGTTCCACTTCGTACCCGGTGGCGACCCGCTTGACGCGCGATTCAAGTTCATCGGCCGCGGCCAGCAGTCGCCGGCCCTCGCGCAGCAATTCGCGCCCGGCCTCGGTAAATTGCGCGCGGTGGCCGCTGCGATCAAAAATCAAAACTCCAAGGTCTTCCTCGAGTTTTTGTACCGCATAGGTAATGGCCGACGGTACGCGGTGCAACGCCTCGGCGGCTGCGGCAAAACTGCCGTGGCGCTCAATCGCGTCCAGAACCATAAGCGAATCAATAGATAAGCGCATCTGTTCAGATATTCTGAATGACTTGAGCAGGATTTTTCGCTATTCCTGAGTGAAACACAAGGCTACTGTCTGTTTTCAGGAAACGACGGGGGCAACCATGATCCAGGTGCGCAAAAGCGAAGACCGCGGCCACGCCAACCACGGCTGGCTGGACAGCCATCACACCTTCTCATTCGCCGATTACCACGACCCGGCGCATGTACAGTTTTCGGTACTGCGTGTCATCAATGAAGACCGGGTGGCGCCGGGTGCCGGTTTCCCGACCCACGGTCACCGCGACATGGAAATCGTAAGCTATGTGCTCGAAGGCGCACTCGAACACAAGGATTCGATGGGCACCGGCTCGGTGATCCGCCCCGGCGACGTGCAGCGCATGAGCGCCGGCACCGGTGTACGCCACAGCGAATACAACGCCTCGAAATCCGAGCTGGTGCACTTCCTGCAGATCTGGATTCTGCCAGAGGTTAATAACATTCAGCCAGGCTACGAACAGAAGCATTTCGAGCCCGGCGAACTCGACGGGCAACTGCGCGTTATTGCTTCGCCCGACGGTCGCGATCACTCGGTGACCGTTCACCAGGACGTTCTACTCTACGCCGCAAAGCTTGATGCCACACAGAACGCATTGCACACACTTGCTCCCGGCCGCCGCGCCTATGTGCACGTTGCGCGCGGATCGCTCCAGCTCAACGGCCTGCCACTCGTTGCTGGCGATGGCGCGCGTATTGAAAAAGAGTCGCCACTCCGTTTTGAACAGGGGCGCGGCGCCGAGGTGTTGTTGTTTGATCTGCCATAAAGAACTCGGAGAGAAATAAACGCATGAAGCTTTATTACGTTCCCGGTGTCTGCTCGCTCGCCTCGCACATTGCGCTGCGTGAAGCTGGCGTGGACTTTACACTCGACATGCTGGATCGCGACACCCGCCGCACGGCCTCCGGCGAGAACTATCTTGAGGTCAATCCAAAGAATTCGGTGCCGGCTTTACGGCTCGACGATGGCGAGGTGCTTACCGAAGGTGCCGTAATACTCCAGTACATTGCCGACCGGAAACCGAACTCCGGTCTGGCACCGGCTGCCGGCAGCATGCAGCGTTACCGCCTGGCCGAATGGTTGAATTACGTTGCCACTGAAGTGCACAAACAATTCAGCCCGCTATTCAATCCGAAACTGCCGCCGGCGTGGCGCGAGAACCAACTGAACGTGTTGGCCAAGCGTTTCGATTTCCTGACGCAGCGCCTGACCAACCGGCCATACCTCATGGGCGAGCGTTTCACGGTGGCCGATGCGTACCTGTATGTGGTGCTGCGCTGGAGCACGCGCTTCAAAATCGATCTCGGCGCGTGGCCGGCGTTGACGGAATACCTTGAACGCATCACGGCACGGCCCGCGGTGCAGGCAGCGCTCAAGGCAGAAGGACTTGCAAAGTAGCAAGGCGTAGGCAAACGCCGCGTAATTTTTTCACCAACCTCACTAACACGGAGAACGACCCATGCAAAACACCATTGACAAGTTCGGCCCGCTCGTCGGGCGCACCCTGCTCGCACTCATCTTCCTCAAGTCCGGTATCGGCAAGATCGGCGGCTTCGCCGGCACCGCCGGCTGGATGGCCAGCAAGGGGTTGCCGATGGCTGAGGTACTGCTCGCCATTACCATTGTCATCGAAATCGGCGCAGCGCTTATGCTGATCCTCGGCTACAAGGCGCGGCTCGGTGCGGCCGCACTGCTGTTGTGGATGATTCCAGTGACCTTCCTCTTCCACAACTACTGGGCGATGCCGGCCGACCAGCAGATGATCCAGCAGATCATGTTCATGAAGAACCTCGGACTGATGGGCGGCATGCTGTACATCATGGCCTTCGGTTCCGGCCACTTAAGCCTGGACAAAAAGTAATCGGCACCCGGAGTGGGCCGGAAGGCCCACTCGTTCGATTGAGGACTCGCTATGACTGAACGATCCGTGACATCCATTGTCGACAGTGTGCGCACACTCGAAGGCGGTGGTTTTCCTGTCAGAAGGCCGTTTCCAACTCAACGACTGATGCAGGTTGATCCGTTTCTGCTGCTCGATCACCTCGGTCCCGTCACCTTGGGGTCCGGGTGAAGGCATCGGCGCGCCCGATCACCCGCACCGTGGATTCGAGACCGTGACCTACTCTGCTGTCCGGCGGTTTTCAGCACAAGGATTCGGCCGGTCACGCCGGCAAGCTCACGCCCGGTGACGTGCAGTGGATGACCGCCGGCAGTGGCGTGGTGCACTCGGAACTGCCTTCAGATGAGTTCATGCGCGACGGCGGCGTGATGCACGGCTTCCAGATCTGGGTGAACCTGCCGGCACGCGACAAGATGATGCAGCCGCACTACCAGGAAATACCCGCTTCCGGAATTCCTGAGGCTGTCAGCAGTGATGGCAAGGTCAAGGTGCGTGTGGTGGCCGGCACGGCACTCGGCATCAGCGCGGTGATCGAAACCCGCACACCGATCTATTACCTGCATTACACACTGCAACCCGGCGGCGCGACCGTGCAGGACATTCCGGCGGACCACAATGCACTGGTCTATCTGATATCCGGCGAGGTACGGCTGGGTGTTGAGCGCAAACCGGTGCGCGAGGGCCAGATGGCGATGCTCGGTGACGGCGACCACATCCGGCTTGCCGTTGCGGACGAAGATCCTTCGCCTGCTGACTTGCTGCTGCTCGCCGGTGTACCACTCAATGAGCCAGTGGCGCGTTACGGTCCGTTCGTAATGAATACGCGCGAGGAGATCGAGCAGGCATACCGCGATTACCAGTCCGGACGCATGGGCAGTATTGATTCCTGATGGCAATCGCTCCAATGCGCATGCCGGCAGTGTTCTTCGGTCACGGCAGCCCGATGAATACGCTCGAGCACAACCGCTACACTGATGCCTGGCACCAGCTTGGCAAATACGCTGCCGTTACCGAAGGCGATACTCGCGGTGTCCGCCCACTGGATGACGCGCGGCACGGCCGTTACGGCGATGGTCAGGCCGCGCACCATCCACGACTTCGGCGGCTTCCCGCAAGAACTGTTCGAGTTTCAATACCCGGCGTCCGGCAGCCTGCCGGTTGCAACGCGTGTGCGCGAACTGCTCGCACCGGTCAATGTACAGCTCGACCAAAGCTGGGGGCTGGACCACGGCACCTGGTCAGTGCTTGCACACATGTTCCCGAATGCCAATGTGCCGGTCGTGCAGCTGAGCCTCGATGCCAACCAATCACCAGACTACCACTACGAACTCGGCGCGCGCCTCGCGCCGCTGCGCGATGAAGGCGTGTTGATCGTCGGCAGCGGCAACGTGGTGCATAATTTAGGAAGGATTCAGTGGGCAGAAGACGCCAAGCCGTATGACTGGGCGCTGCACTTCAACGAGATCGTGCGCGCACACCTCGCGACGCACGAACACGGACCGTTGATCGACTATTTATCGCTCGGTAATGACGCACGTCTCAGCGTGCCCACAACCGAACACTACCTGCCGCTGCTGTACGTCGTTGCCTTGCAGGGCGATAACGAAACCGTATCGTTCCCTGCCGATGGCATCGAGCATGGCTCGATCGGCATGCTCACCGTGCTGGTGGATTCCCGGGAAGCGTAGGCCGGGCAATCCTTACACACTGTCGGCAGACATTTTGCGCCCGGGTTACGAAGCGATTGGTCCAATCCGGATACTGCGAATTCTACTTGTGGCAACCGGAACAACGCTTGGTCGGACCAGTAGCTTGCCCGCTGCGCTGCCGTTCTTCATGGCAACCGATGCAGCTGCCATGAAATGCGGCGCGGGAATCCGGTATGGCGCGGGCGGAGGGGCGATGACACTGCCGACAGGTCTCACGCACCGCTGCCCCCGTGGAAGTGTGATGACAGCCTGTGCAGACTCCCTTTTCGTAGACGATGTGACGGCCATGGTCGAATGGCACGGCACCGGCGCGCGACGACAACTCGATGGTGGCAGCTGACACGCTGGCCGCGAGCAGCGTGAACCATACCATGGCACTCAGGATCGTTAGGCCGAGGCGCATCAGTTTCTTTGCCAGGCCAGCAACAGTGCGAGTGCCAGCAACGCAGCAACGGTTACCGCGGCAATCGCCCGTGCAATCCATAAACGCATCGTCGCTGCCTCCTCAGACCCAGTCGAAAATTTCGAAGTGCATGCGATCGAGCGATACGCCCGCCTCGCGTAATGCGGTTTCCACCACGGTCAACATCGGTTGCGGGCCGCAGACATAGTACTGGCAAAGACGGCAGTCTGCGGGCAGTTGCCGCGCAAACATCTCGGGCGTCAGCATACCGCGTTCGCCGGACCAATCTGAAGGCGGTTCGCGCAGCACAATCACCGTGCGCAGCTGAAGCCGCGTGGCCAGGGAATCAAGTTCTTCGCGGAATGTGAGGTTGTCAAAATCCCGGTAGGCGTAAACAAGCGTAATGGGCCGCGGGTCGCCGCGGTCGGCAAGTGTGCGCAGCATGCACACAAGTGGCGCGATGCCGATTCCGCCGGCGATCAGCACCAGGCCCGTGGCGTCATCCCGATCCGGACTGAAGGCGCCATAGGGTCCATCGACGTAGGCGATCTGGCCGGGCTGGATGGCGCCGACGCGAGAAGTGAAATCGCCCAGCGCCTTGATGGTAAAGGCAATGCGGCCAGACTGTTGTGCGCTTGAAGCAATAGAGAACGGATGCTCCTGCATGGACCATGGCCCATGTCCGATCGTCAGCCAGGCGAATTGCCCGGGCTGGAAACGAAAGCCACTGTGCCCGGACGGACTCAGGGTCAGCGTCCAGGCCCGGCCGCGCTCCGGCGTCACGCTTTCCACCACATACGGTCGCCGCCACAACAGGGTGGGTCGAATGACGCGCACATAGATTACGAGCGAGAGCCAGAGCAACGCCAGCACCACGAGCAGATATCGCATCGCCGGGGCGCTGAAGTAATAGTTGATGCCCGCCACATGCGCCACGCTCAGCGTCAACGCGGTCACCGCCAGCACGGCATGGAACTTGCGCCACAGGTCGTAGTGCAGATGCAGTGCCTTGCGTGCCACGGAACTTCCCACCAACAAGCCGAGCGCAACCAGCGCACCCACGCCGGCGTGCATGGATCCGGGCCCATCGGGTTTGAGGTAATGCCAGAGCGGCGGTTCGAGGCCGAGCAGAATCAGCGCATGCAGCAGCACAACGCCGAAAATGGCGATTCCGATCAGGCGATGGAAATAGAAAATCACATCCACGCCGAACGGCGCTGCCGCGCGCCGGAAGCGCGCGGTCAGCAGCAGCATCGCCCCCATCATGCCGAGCGCGCCAATCCCAAGTGCCACCGCAAAGTCCCAGCCGAATCCGTTGCCGGGCGGCGCAGAAATGCTGATCGCCACAATCAGCGGCGCCAGGGCCAGCCCCCAATAGAGGGCAATCCACGCCGCCCTGCTCAAGGAACCCATAGGCTCATATCCTTTTTATTGTTTCAGTTCTGCCGGGAGCAATCTCTTTTTTCCCGCGCAAGGCATGCACGCACCGGATTCAAGACACATCCTTGATGACAGGGGCAAGCCTCAGAAAGTCTCCAGCTCGAACTTGACGGCATCGATTCCAGCCTGCGCGCATTTCTCATCCTGCTCACCGCTCGGTGCGCCACTCACGCCGATGCCGCCGATGATCGAACCGCCGCCGGTGATCGGCAGGCCGCCAGCCGCGATGATGAGGCTATCTATCTTCGGCACTGAATAGGCGCCCGGAAAGCGGCCTTCGAGCTGTGAAGTTGCCGAGTTGAAAGACATGGCGGTATAGGCTTTCTGCTTGCTGATCGGGAGCGTCAGGTCCATGGCCAAGGTATCGCGCAACACCACTTGGGGATGGCCGCCGCGGTCGATGACTGTCACGGCGACATTGAGCCCCTGCTTGCGGCAGGCATCGATGCCGGCCTTGGCCATCTTCATGGCGATGTCCACCGATAGACGTGGGATCGGGATTGTTGCCGGGGCTTCCTGTTCAGCCGCGCTGGCCGGCAAGGCAATTGCCACCACAGCGCTGACTACGACATATGCAAGTTTCATCGTTGTACCTCTCCTTGAGGGTTGTGGGTGGAAGTCGGCGCCGTACACGCGCCACGTTAATATCATGTCTGCGTCGTCGTTCAGCCAGCTGAGCGGCATGGTGACGTGGAATGAATCCCGGGCTGATGCAAGCGAAGGCCTGTTTAAGTTGGAAATACCGGTACAGCCCAAGGCACCATTCACGCCAGCTTATTGGCAGATTTGCACAAGAGAAACAACTTCTCTTTGATCTGTCACAATATTTCCCCGGCGCATCAAAGGCCGATACCGACCCCGACGCCGAAATGGAATTGCGGCTTGGCGGCTTCTTGCTCCGGCGTTGGCCAGAGAAACAGCGTTTTTACAGCCAGCACTGGGTAAACATAGCGTGCCTCGCCTACGCTGCCGGCGCGCACTTCGTTTATGGTGCCGGTCATCGTCACGAACCGGCCTTCTGCGTAATTCGCCAGTTCCAGATAGCCGGGGTGCAGGGCAATGAAGCGCCCACCCGCTTTGGATTCCGGCTCCGGACGACCATTCTCATCCAGCGGGTAGCTCAGGACTTCGAGCTGAGTCTGGCTGGCCAGATTTTTAGACGCCACGATGATGCCGCCCCATGCAATGGTTTTGTTCTGAACCAATCCAGTATTGTTCGCGACCTGTTGTGGCGTAATGCGGTGCTCCGCAGCGCCAATGTCGAAACGTGTTGCGCACCCGCCAAACAGAACTGCCGCGAGAAGAAGCGCGATAATACGCAAAGGCAGGTTCGACATGAGCACAGTCTCCTGGTGTACTGATTGGCACAAACGGACTTGTCCAGCACTTCCCAACATAGGGAGTCCATAATTAGGGATCGGAAAAGCACGTAGCAGTTTGGTGGTCCCAATGAGCAAAGCGAACAGCTTGATGGTGTTGCTAGGCATCTTCACGCCTAGAACATTGTATTCGTGTGTGCAATGTCTTTTGGAACTACTTGTAGTACATCCCAATGTTCAACAATCTTGCCGTTTGCATCCAACCGAAAAATGTCTATGCCAGCCCAGTCACGATTCTTGTCGGTGGGCCATTCTTGGTGGCAATGCAACACTACGTAATCCTTCTCAGCGATCACTCGCTTGAAAGTAACCTTCTTGCCTGGATGTTCTTTCGCCATACGTTCAAAGTATGCGATGAATCCTTCTTTATCATTGGCCACGTGTGGATTGTGTTGTATGTATTCCGAACCCACATATAACTTGATTGCCTCGCGCGGTTTGCACTGATTGAACATAAGGTCATAGAACGCTTTCGCTGTCTCCTTATTCTTCTCCAACCGATCCATGATAGATGCCTCTTTGGTAACGCCTGACATATGCGAAGAAGGGGTCAGAACCTTTTACTGCCTACAATAATTCTGAGTTAACGGGTTCTGACCCCTTTTCGGTACAAATTTCAATAACACTAGCAGCAGCTTGATACCTGACACAATCCTGTATCGCTCTGGATGAGCCGCGGCCTTGGATACAATCGTACCGGAACGAAAGACTGGTCTCTTTCCCGGAATTCGATATATATTCCGGTTTGCCCCGGAAATTAAACCGAGCGAGGGTTATTGCGATGAACCTGGGATTTCCAGCAACGTGGATCGGTGCTCTGCTCGTTACCCTGGCCGGCTGTGCCGTTTCGCCCACCTATGTACCGGAGACCCAACCGCTTGAACCCGGTCGCCTGCCGGTGCCGGATGTCGTCATGAAGATTTCTGGGCTCGGCCCCTGTACTGATGCGGCCGATCGCAGTGTACACCTTAATTCGCACCAACCTGTCACTGTGCTGGTGCATGGATGCAAAGGCTCCGCCGGACGCTTTCGCTCGCTGGCGCAGCTGTATGCCTTCCACGGTCAGCAGGCGGTGTGTTTCAGTTACGACGATCGCGCCAGCCTGGTACACAGTTCAGGCGAACTGGTCGCTGCGCTCGAAGAACTCTCCGGCCATATGCAGAACCGGCAGCTGTCGGTTCTCGGTCACAGCATGGGCGGTCTGGTTGCGCGCAAGGCGCTGGAGCGCACCCGCCCCGATCCCTGGCAGCGCGACGACGTAAATCTGAAACTGCTGACCATCTCGGCGCCATTCGCAGGAATTGGCATCGCCGAACACTGCGGATACAAGGCGGCGCATTGGCTGACGTCTGGGGGTGGTGCCGGGTATTTGCATGGCAATCACCGGCGACAACTGGTACGAGATTACATCTGCCTCCGAGTTCATCCGTCGCCCCGGGCCGCTGCTTCCCAGCGTGCAACGATTTCTCAAGGTCGTCACTGATGAGCGCGACACCTGTCGCCGGCGCGACGAAAACGGCCGCTGTGCCGCGAGCGACTATGTCTTCAGCCTGGGCGAACAGTACCAACCGCTGGTAGACAGCGCTCCACAACTGATCAACGTGGAAGTCGATGCCGGCCACGTTGAGATTGTCGGCGACAAGAACAGGATTCCACGCAAGCTACTGGCAATCCTTCAAGAGCAGGATATGCTGGCGCCGACGCCGCCGGAGCGCAGAGCGGCACTTGAACGCTTGCTCGCCGAACTGTACTGACGGTAAGTCGAATCAACCTCAGGCCGTGTCCTTGGCCGCTTTGGCAATTTCGCGTTGACGCTTTTCCACCGCGCCACGGTCATGCTCGAAGCGCGCCAGCAGTTCGTACACGCATGGCACCACAAACAGCGTGAGCAATGTAGAGACCAGTACACCGCCGATAACCGCAATCGCCATCGGCGCGCGCAGCTCGGCGCCGGGACCGATGGCCAGCGCCAGCGGCAGCGCCGCGGCGATGGTGGCGAACGACGTCATGAGGATCGGGCGCAGGCGAACCGGGCAGGCCTCGAGCAACGCCGCACGCACAGCCACACCACCGCGGTCGCGCACCTGATTGGTGAAGTCCACCAGCAGGATCGAGTTTTTCTTGACGATACCCATGAGCAGGATCAGGCCAATGAAGCTGAAAATATTGAGCGAGTGGCCGAAGGCAAGCAGCGTCAGGAATGCCCCCGAGATGCTGAACGGCAATGCCATCAACACCGTCGCCGGGTGAATGAAACTGTTGAACTGCGAGGCCAGCATCATGTACGACACAACCACACCGAGCAACAGCACAAACCACAGGCTGGAAAAAGATTCCTGGAACGACTGCGAACCACCGACAAAACGCACCTTGTAGTCCGGCGGCAACACCTCCTGCGCAATCACCTCGGCCCGTGCCAGCGCCTCCTGCTGGGATTTTCCGGTCTGCACGTTGGCGAAGATCTTGATCGAACGCTGACGGTCATGGCGGTTGATTTGCGCCAGGCTCTTGCCTTCGCGCACCTGTACCACCTCAGACAAGCGATACGCGCTCGCCGCGATTGTTGCGCACGTACAGGCGCTTGATCTGATCGATGCGGTCGAGCTCCTGTTCGCGCAGCCGTACGCGCACGTCATAACGGCGGCCCTGGGACGAATATTGGCCGGCCACCACACCACCGACCATGGCGTTGACGGTCTGCGATATGGCCTGGATGCTCACGCCACGCTCGGCGGCGCGCCCACGGTCTGGAATGATCTGGATCTCCGGCTTGCCCAGCAGATAGTCGCTGTCGGTGTCGGTGACCAGGCCGGTGGCATCGAGCTTTTCGATAATGGTCTCGGAGTACGCCACCAGTTTGTCCCAGTCGCGCCCCTGCACCGCGAGTTCCACCGGAAAGCCGCGCGAGGCGGTGAAGCCGCGTTGTGACAAGATCCTGGATCGACACTTTCAGGCCCAGCTTTTTAAGTGCCTTGCGGGTGACCGCCATCAGTTCCTGCTGCGACAGCTCGTGGCCGGCCTGCGGGTCGATGCCACGCTCACCCTTGGGTTTCATGCTGACGAACATGTTCGTCAGGTTAGACTGCCCGCCGCTACCGAAACCGCCCACCGCCACCAGGTAGCGCCGCACCTCGGGGCGCGCGGTGATGAACGCCTCGGCCTCGCGCGTCTTCGCGTCGGTAAACTCCATCGACGAATCGATCGGTGTCTGCATGCGCACGATGAAGGTGCTCTGGTCCTGCGCCGGCATGAATTCCTTGTTGATGTAGTTGAGCGTGCCAATGGACAGCGCAAAAAACACCAGCGAGCCGCCGATCACCTTCCAGCGGGTGCGCGACCGCTACGGTAAGCATCTTGTGATAGAGCGCTGCCACGGCATGGAACGCGATATCCGCGGCCCGCCCGATGCGGCTATTGCGGCTGCCGGCTTCGACAAACTGCGAGGCACGCATTGGTGTGAGCGTCAATGCCTCCAGCAGCGACAGCGACACCGCGACCGTCATGGTGACGCCGAACTGGAAGAAAAACTTGCCGATCACACCGCTCATGAACGCCACCGGCAGGAAGATTGCGATCACGGCCAGGGTCGCGGCAATCGCGGCGAACGTGATCTGGCGCGAACCCTTGAGCGCCGCCTCGACGCGGTTCTCGCCTTTCTCGCGATGACGCACGATGTTCTCCAGCACCATGATGGCGTCGTCCACGACGATGCCGATCGCCAGGCTCAGGCCAAGCAGCGTGAAGGTGTTGAGCGTGAAGCCGAAGAAATACAAGACGATAAAGGTGCCGACGATCGAGGTCGGGATCGCCAGAATCACGTTAAGCGTCGCGGTCCAGCTGCCGAGGAACAACCAGCACACCAGTGCCGTGACCAGCGCCGACATCACCAGCGCGAACTTGAACTCGTCGACCGAGTCCTCGATGTGCTTGGTGGTGTCGAAATTGACCGCGATCCCCATGCCTTCCGGCAAGGTCTTCGCGACCTCGGCCATGCGCTGCTTGACGCCCTGCGCCACCGCCACGGTATTCGAGCCGCGCTGCTTGCGGATGCCGATGCCGACCGCGCGCTCGCCATTGGCGCGCGAAATACGGCGGATGTCCTCCAGCCCGTCCTCGATCTCGGCCACCTGCTTGAGCAGGATGCGGCTGTAGATCGGCTGACCACCGCGCTGGTTGATGACGATCCGCTCGAACTCCTTGGCGGTCTTCACCTCACCGAGGGTGCGCACGTCATATTCCTTGCGCCCGGTGGTGATCTGGCCGGCGGGCAGTTCCGAGTGTTCGCTCTTGATCGCGTTCAACACGTCGGTCACCGCCAGGTCGTAACGGTTCAGCGCCTGACCCGGATACCCAGACGCGCAGATTGGGTTCGATGTAGCCGCCGAGCGTGATCTCACCGACGCCGACCACCGACGAGAACCGGTCCTTGAGCGAATCCTTTACATAGCGCATCAGCTCGCGCGTCGTGTGCTTGTTGCTGGTGACCGACATCCACAGGATCGGCTGATCTTCCGGATTGGTCTTGCTGATAACCGGCGGCTCGATGTCGGTCGGCAGGTAGCGTTGCGCGGCCGCAACCTTGTTTTGCACTTCCTGCAGGGCGTCGGAAATGTTGCGCGACAGTTCGAACTCGACGCTGATGGAGGCGGCGGCGTAACGCGAGGTCGAGCTGACGCTGCGCACACCCTCGACCGTCATGACCGCGTCTTCGATGATATCGACGACGTTGGTCTCGATGACCTCGGGTGCAGCACCCGGGTACTCGACCTTCACCGTGACCACCGGGAAATCCACGTCCGGCAACTGGCTGACGCCCATGCGCGAGGCGGAGATGCCGCCGAACAGGATGAGCGCGGACATCAGCATCCAGGCGAACACCGGGCGACGGATGGCGATCTCGGGCAGGTTCATGGCGTGGTGCCCTCGCGGTACGGCCGGGCGATGCACCGCCGCCGCCTGCAGGCGCAGGTAGTTGAGTTTCACCTTGTAGCGCACCCGGTCCAGCGCCTGCTGGTTGTCCTGGTAAGCAGACAGGGCCTGCAACACATCCAGGTTCGTGACCAGCCCGAGGCGATAGTCGCTTCGCTGCAGCCTCGTAGTTGTTTGCGCGGCGTCAGTGGCCATTCTCCAGCGCGTCAAGCTGCGAGCGATCGAGCACCACGGTCTGATGGAACGAACGGATTTCCTGTTCTGCCTGGCGCTGCGCCTGACTCACGCCCAATTCGGCCTGCGTACTCTGCGATTGTGCCTCGCGCACCCGCGACTGCACGCTGCCGCCGGCATACAGCGGGATGGTGAGCGCGAGCTGCACGTCCCAATCGACGTTTTCCAGGCTGCCGCTGCGTTCCAGATAGCGGTTGGCGTTCAGGTCGAGCGACGGCAGGTGTGCACCGCGCGCCACGCTGATGTTTTCCTGCGCCGCGGTCTGGCGTTGTTGCGCCGCCTTCACATCCGGGCGCAACGCCAGACGCGCAAGAGATAGTCATCGAGCGTACCCGGCTCCGTCGGCATGCATTTCGGTGTCTCGCAGCGGTGTCGGTGCCCGGCAAGCCGCTCAGGAAGGCAAATATATCGCGCGCGGTGCTGAGCTGCGCGCTTGCGCTGCTCGACCTGCGCGCGCAGTGTGCTGATCGTCGCCTGCACCGTCAGCACTTCGCCGGGACGCGAGCGGCCGATGCGCACGCGTTCCTGCAGCTCCTTCTCGCGCTGCCTGATACTGCTCGATCTGCTCGTCGAGGTTTTTCAGATCCTGTTCGAGCGTCAGCACGTCGTAGAAATTCTGCGCCACGTCTTTGAACAACTGCACACGCGCGTTCTGGTAATCGTCGCCCTGTGCGTCCACCAGCGCCTGTCTCTGGCGCATCGCGGCGAATTCGCGGAAACCGCGGAACATCGGCTGGGTGGCTGTAAGGCGCGCGAACGGTTGGCGGGTGGGGCTCGCTGTGATGTCGCGCGCACCGCTGTCCTGCCAGGTATATGAAGCGACACCGCTGACGGTCGGATAGAGCGCAGCACCTGCCTGGCGGTAACGTTCCTCCGCCTGCCGGATCAATTCGCTCTGGGTCGCGACCACCTCGCTACGCACCAGCGCCTGCGCAAAATATTCGTCCAGTGTCAGCGTCCCGGCCGCGTACCCGGGTCGGGCGACGACCAGCAGACACATCGACAACGCCACAGTCATGGAGTGGCACCACAATTTCAGGTGATACTTGCGGGCACACATATCCGAATAGGTAACGCCGTGAAGGGTAAACTGACCATATAGTAATCAAAACAGGATTTGTTTGCTTCACAAGCTGTGCAGTTGCCTGTTAAGTGGCAAGAGACTCGGCTATAGCCTGTCCGGCTGGACACAGAACCAGTACAGTAGCGGCCATGCAACCGGTTGTGGACATACGCGGACTCACCAAGCGCTTCGACGATCGCGAAGTCTTGCGCGGGCTCGACCTTGCCGTGCCGGCCGGTGTGTGCTTCGGTGTGCTCGGCCCGAACGGTGCCGGCAAGACCACCCTGCTGCGCGCCCTGCTGGGTCTGACGCCGGTGTCCGGAGGCGAAATACGGGTATTCGGCGAAAGCATGCCGGCCGCCGGGCGTGCCGTGCGCGCACGCTGCGGCGTCGTGCCGCAGGCCGACAACCTCGATCCGGATTTCACCGTAATCGAAAACCTGCGCGTGTACGCGCGTTACTTTGGCTTGTCGGCGGCGGCGGTCGCCGATCGCATCCGTGAATTGCTGGCGTTCGTGGAACTCACCGACCGTGCCGATGCACCGATTGCCACGCTGTCCGGTGGCATGAAGCGCCGGCTGACCATGGCGCGTGCACTCATCAATCGCCCCGAGCTGATCATCCTCGACGAGCCAACCACCGGCCTTGATCCCCAGGTGCGGCGCATGATCTGGGCGCGGCTGCGCGCTCTGCGCGAACAGGGCCGTACCCTGCTGCTCACCACCCATTACATGGATGAAGCCGAACGGTTGTGCGATGAACTGGTGATCATCGACCACGGGCAGATTCTGGAACGCGGCTCACCCCGCGATCTGATTCGCAAACATGTCGAACCCGAGGTGCTGGAGGTGCGTGGCAAAGTTGAACAAGCAGGCTCCGCGCTGGCGAATTCGGCCGATACCCGCATCGAGCTGATCGGTGACATCCACTACTGTTACACGCGCGATGCCCGTAGCCTGCTGGCCACGCTGGAGCAACACCGTGAGCTCACGTTCCTGCACCGCCCCAGCAGTCTTGAGGACGTGTTCCTGAAACTCACCGGCCACGAGTTGCGCGACTGAACCCATGCAAAGCACGCTGCGTCCAAGATTTCGTCATGCCGCGTTCGCCATCTGGGCGCGCAACATGCTGGTGCTGCGCAAGATGATGGGGCCGAGCATCGTGATCAACCTCGGTGAACCATTGTTGTATATGGTCGGACTCGGTTTTGGACTTGGCCTGTACATCGGCGGGCAAATGGACATGCCCTATCTCACCTTTCTGGCTTCCGGTTTCCTGGCCGCATCCGCCATGAACACCGCCACCTTCGAGGCCCTGTTCGGCGTGTTCACGCGCATGGTGCCGCAGAAGAGCTACGACGCCATGCTCGCCAGTCCGATCGAAATTGCCGACATCCTGGCGGGCGAGAGTCTTGTACTGTGCCACCAAGAGCGTGATTCACGGCACCGGTATCCTGGTGGTAGCGACACTGCTCGGGGCCGTCACCGGCTGGCAGGCGCTGTGGGTGTTGCCGATCCTGTTCCTGGTGGGCCTGACCTTCGCGTCGCTGGCGCTGATCATGACCGCGTTCTGCCAGCAGCTATGCCTATTTCAGCTACTACACGACACTGGTGATGATGCCGCTGATGATGCTGTCCGGCGTGTTTTTTCCGATCAGTGTGCTGCCCGAGGTAATGCAGAATATCCTCTATGGCCTGCCGCTGATTCACGCCGTGCAACTGGTCCGGCCACTGATGGCCGGACTGCCGGTGACGGATGTCGCCTTGCACCTGTCCGTACTGGCTCGCCTACGGGGTTGTCGGCTACCTGATCGGCGTACACCTGGTGCGCAAGCGCCTGAGCGTTTAGGCGCTTACTGCGCCGGCGGTTTGGCGGCATCCGGACTGGCCGGCGCTGCCTCGATCGGCGGCTTAACCGCTGTCAGCACGATCTCCACACGCCGATTGCGCTGCTTGTTGGCATCGGTGTCGTTTGGTGCCAGCGGCCGGTATTCGGCGAAGCCGACCGCCTCCAGGCGCAGCGGATCGATCTTGTGTTCGCCATGCTGGAAGTAGCGCACCACGCTGGCGGCGCGCGCCGCGGACAGTTCCCAGTTGGAAAAATATTTTTCCTTGAGACGCTCGCTGATCGGCACGTTGTCGGTGTGGCCCTCGACACGGATCATGTCATCGGTCTGCTCCAGCACTTTGGTGACCTTCCCCAACACCACCAGACCGGCCGGCAGGATGTCGGCGCGACCGGACTTGAACAGGATCTTGTCGAGCACGCTGACCGTGAGCTGGCCTTTCAGCTGGCTGATTTGCACGTCCTTGTCGGTCAGCTCTTTCTGCAAGCGGCTGCGCAGGTCGGCTTCGCGTTGCTTGAGCTTCTCGCCGTACTGGCGCGCCTCGTCGGCGGTCTTCTTGCAGGCTTCGTATTCGCGCTTCAAGCCTTGTAACCCTTCTTCCAGTTCCATGCGCGCGAAATAGTTGCTATCCAGCTCGGCCTTGCTCTTTTCCTGTATGGCCAGGCGTTCTTCCTGACAGGCTGATAGCTCGGCCACTTTTTCATCGTAGGTACCGGTACTGACACAGGCAGACAGTGCCGCGGAAACAACGGCGAGAATCGCAATTCTACGTTGCATGACAATCATTCTCCTTGTACGTGGATGTTTATTCGTAATACGAAATTTTCGGTCAGAGAAAATTGGCGTGCATTGATCGTTTCAAATGCTTTTCACAACCGGACTGTTGGTGAGCACGATACCAGATTGCCGTGGAATTGATGCTTCCGACCATCGTGCCGCAGCGGCCGCCCAGAAATTTTCGCGCGTCGCCGTCTGCCACTCGGACGGCGGTGCACTGGCCGAGAAACGCCAGTGCCTGCCACAGCACCGGCACGGGGTTGGTGCGCGCCAAGGCTTCGGCGCGGGTCTGCTTGCTGAGCTTCTCACCCTGCGCGTTTAACGCCGCCGGCAAATGCAAGATAGCTGGGTGTCGGCAGTCCGAGCAGACGTTGCAGGTGAGATCTGGCGTGGCGTGGAGGTCAGCAGATCGGCGCCGCGCACAATCTCCGTGATGCCCTGCTCCGCGTCGTCCACCACCACTGCCAATTGATAGGCATAGAATCCGTCGGCACGGCGCACGACGAAATCACCGATCTCGCGTTCGAGTTGCGACTGCAGCCGGCCCTGCACCCGATCGACAAATTCGACTTCTGCATTGTCGGTGCGCACGCGCAGGGCGCGTGCAGATACGGCCGGCGGCCAGACCGGCGCGGCAGGTGCCGGGGTACACCGGCCCTTCGATACCGTGCACGCTGGAATCGGCGATCTCCTTGCGCGTGCAGCCGCATGCGTACAGTGTTCCCTGTCGGCGCAGAACGTCGAGCGCGGCTTCGTACGCATCGCGCCGCCGGCCTCTGGTAGAGAATCTCGCCATCCCACTCGAAGCCATACACCTCGAGCGTGCGCAGGATCTCGTCGGCGGCGCCTTTGGCTTCACGCGGCGGGTCGAGATCCTCCATTCGCACCAGCCACCTGCCGCCTTGCGCACGTGCGCTCAGGTAGCTGCCGACCGCCGCCACCAGCGAACCGAAATGCAGCGGCCCTGTGGGTGACGGCGCAAACCGGCCGCGCACAGGCTTCTCAGTCATGCCAGGTCGTGAATGCACTCACCGGTTCACGTTCGGTGCGATAACTGTTGGCCGCGGCGCTGGTATCGGCATGGCCGAGTGCCATGCCGCAAATGAGCGCATGGTTTGCCGGCACGTTCAGGATTCCGCGCACGATATCCGGATATTCGGCCATCGATGCCTGCGGACAGGTGTCGAGACCGTGTGCGCGCGCCGCAAGCATGACATTCTCGATGAACATGCCCATGTCCACCCATGACCCCTGGGCGAGCGCCCGATCGACGAAGAACAACAATCCGACCGGCGCACCAAAGAAGCGGTAGTTGTTGTTCCAGGCCTTGAGTCGCGCAGAGGCGTCGTCCTTGCTGATCTTCAGCGCCGCATACAGCGCCAGGCCACTGGCCTTGCGCCGGCTTTTGTAGGGCTCCTCCCACTGCGCGGGATAATACGTGTAATCCGGATTCTCCGGTTGTCTGGCCTCGCGCGCGGCGAGCATGTCCGTGCTGATCCTTTCCTTCGTGGCGCCCGTAACCACCACCACCTGCCACGGCTGGATGTTGACGCCAGACGGTGCCCAGCGCGCGGCATCGAGAATCGCTTCGACGGTTGCGCGCGCCACGGGTTTATCGAGATAGGCACGCGTTGCTTTGCGGCTGCGCATGGCTTCCAGCACGTCCATGGTTCCTCCATGTTTCATATGGAAATTTTTCCAGGCGCCGCTAATGGCGCAATAGACTTTGTACAGCCTGCTATCTCTAGACGCCCATGAGTTCGGCGATCAGGCGCCCTTCCTGCGCCGCCCTGGTCGCACCTGCATTGAAGAATAATCCGGCGAATGAACCCGGCCCCTGCCATTGTGCGAGCCGCTCGATCCAGTGACGCACCTCGCGCGCGGGAGCGGAAGGTGCAAACGCGACCATCAGTTTACCGCCGGGATGCGGTTCTGCCTCGCGCGTGCAGTGCCAGGCCAGACCTGCACCCTGGCGTTCAAGCGCTGCGAGAACATTTTGCTCGCGCCACGGCCCGTCCGGCAGATCAACGCACACTGGCGCGATGTCGGCGAGGCGATTCAGAAAATGTTCGAACCAGTCGGTCATTACTTTCGTATCCGGTGGGATACGCAGCAGCAGTCCAGCAGTTCGCGCCGCAATCGGCTCGAGAGTTTCAAGGAATTGCACCAGCGACTGCTCGCGCTTGCCATGCGTGAGTGGCAGACCGAGCATCGCCGGTAGTTCAATCACGAAACGAAACGCCGGATCGCTGTCCTCCTGCCATTGCGCGACATCGACGCGTTGCGCAGAATCCCAGGTCTCCTGCGGCACGAGCACACTGCGCAGATTGTTGCTGTAGAAGCAGAAGCGCCAGTCGTCCGGCAATTCGGCCGGGTAAAAATCGTCGCCGGGTAAGTGGTTCCAGCCGCGCGTGCCGATCATCAAGGGTTCGGTCATGGTGAAGGGAGAATAACGCGCCAGACGAAACGTTGAAACAAGGTACTCACCCCGCCACCCACTATAGAAGTGGCGGGGTGTCGGGCGTTACTTGTGTGCGCGGTTCCTGACAAGATCCTCCACCACTGCCGGATCCGCCAGCGTACTGGTGTCGCCGATTTGATCGGCTTCGTTGGCCGCGATCTTGCGCAGGATGCGGCGCATGATTTTTCCGGAGCGGGTCTTGGGCAGTGCCGGCGCCCACTGGATGACATCCGGAGATGCGGTCGGGCCGATCTCCTTGCGCACCTGTTGCACCAACTCCTTGCGCAACTCCTCGGTGGCCGCGACGCCGGTCTTGAGCGTCACGTAGCAGTAGATGCCCTGGCCCTTGATGTCGTGCGGGAAACCAACCACCGCCGCCTCGGCGACCGAGTGGTGCAGCACCAGTGCCGATTCGACTTCCGCCGTGCCGAGACGATGACCCGATACGTTCAGTACGTCATCCACACGTCCAGTGATCCAGTAATCACCATCCTTGTCGCGGCGTGCACCGTCACCGCTGAAGTAATAGCCGGGGTACGTCTTGAAGTAGGTATCGATGAAACGCTGGTGGTCACCGTAGACCGTGCGCATCTGACCCGGCCACGGACGCGTAATCACGAGGCTGCCCGAGCATTCGCCCTTGAGCAGCTTGCCCTTGTCATCCACGATTCCCGGCACCACGCCAAAGAACGGCTTGGTGGCCGAACCTGGCTTGAGCTTGATTGCACCCGGCAGCGGCGTGAGCATGTGCCCGCCGGTCTCGGTCTGCCACCAGGTGTCGACGATTGGCACGCGCCCATTGCCGACCACATGGTAGTACCACTCCCACGCCTCGGGATTGATCGGCTCACCGACCGTGCCGAGCAGCTTGAGACTCTTGCGGCTGGTCTGCTTCACCGGCATCTCGCCCTCGCGCATCAGTGCGCGGATGGCAGTTGGTGCGGTGTAAAAAATATTGACCTGGTGCTTGTCGATCACCTCCCAGAAACGCGAGGTGGTCGGGTAGTTCGGCACACCCTCGAACATGAGCGAAATCGCACCGTTGGCGAGCGGACCGTATACGATGTAGGTATGTCCCGTGACCCAGCCGACGTCGGCCGTGCACCAGTAGATGTCGCCGTCGTGGTAGTCAAAGACATACTTGTGGGTCATGGCGGCGAACACCAGATAGCCGCCGGTGGTGTGCAGCACGCCCTTCGGCTTGCCGGTCGAGCCCGACGTATAAAGGATGAACATCGGGTCCTCGGCATCCATTTCCACGATCGGGCAATCGGCAGAGGCCCTGGCGATTTCATCCTGATAGACGATGTCGCGGCCGGGCTGCATTGCCACCGCGGCGCCGGTGCGCTGGTACACCACCACGGTATGCACGTTCGGACACTTGGCAAGAGCGGTATCGGTATTCGCTTTGAGCGGAATCTTCTTGCCGGCGCGCACCCCTTCATCGGCAGTGATCACCACGCGGCAGTCAGAGTCGAGAATGCGGTCGGACAGCGACGTCGGCGAGAAGCCGCCGAACACCACTGAATGCACGGCACCGATGCGCGTGCAGGCGAGCATGGCCACGGCCGCGGCCGGCACCATTGGCATGTAAAGACACACGCGGTCGCCCTTCTTCACACCGCGTGCCTTGAGCACATTGGCGAACTTGCACACCTCGGCGTGCAACTGGCGGTAGGTGATCTTCTGGTCGTCCTTCGGGTCGTCACCTTCCCACAGGATCGCCACCTGGTCGCCGCGCTTGGCAAGATGGCGGTCGAGGCAGTTATAGGAAACGTTCAGCTTGCCGTCGATGAACCACTGGATGTGCAGGTTGCTGGCGTCATAGCTCCAGTCGCTGACCTTGCTCCACGGCTTCGACCAGCTGACGAACTGCTTGGCCTGTTCGGCCCAGAAACCGTCCGGATTTTTCACCGAACGCTCGTACATGGCCTTGTACTGCTTTGCATCGATGTGGGCACGCTTGGCAACCGCTGCCTGCACCGGGATAAACCTTGCCGTGAAGCGCGGGTGTTGCCGCACGTTTCACGACCCGCGTGCGGGTCTTCTTCTTGGTGCGCGATGGCGCCGTTTTGCGCTGTTTTGCCTTGGTCTTTTTGACGGTTCGTTTCCCGGACACCGTCCTGGATTTCACCTTGGTTGGTGCCCGTGATTTGGCCTTGGATTTCGACTTGGATTTAGCCTTGCGTTTGGTCCTGATTTTGGGCCTTGCCATCGCTCCTCCTGCTATCCGGGTCTTCTTTAATGAAAGATTGTGCACACACCTTCCCGCCGACTCAAGCTGTCTGCATCGGCCCTGGCCAGATCACGCGCCGGCGCGTCCCTGGGTACTCCGCGCCGCCACAGGAACCGGATCAATAATCCCTTGAAACCAGACGCTTGGCTACCGCCTATGGTGCCGACCGGCTGCGTAATATGGGTAGCCAGGAATGTCCTCGGCCGGATTTCGTGCCCTGAAATGTTCGGAGGAGGATTTCCATGACATAAACTGGTGCGCCGTGCCGGGGGATGATACAAGACAACGTCGGACTGCCACCCTTCACCAACACGGACTGCTACGCGTTCATGCACATCGAGACGACACGAGCCAGACGGTTTGCAGCCTGGTTCACAGACTTGCGGGCTGCATTGCGCGATTACTTTGGTTCACTCGGCCGACGCCGGGATGAACCGATCAACAATCGCGCCAGACTCAGGCATTTTCTCGAGACTCGCGCAAGCTACGTTGCGCAAACTGCCTTGTACGGTTATCTCCGCACACGTGCCGGCATGATCTATCCGCAGCTCTTTGATAACGATGAGTTCGTTCGCTCCGTCAACATCGCCAAATGGCATGTCTGGCTGGCGTGCGTCTCGGATCTGTCTGTATACGCCGGCGGATTGCTGGCACAGCAGTCGGGTGGCATCGTCATCGGAAATCGGTGCGCTCCTGAAGGAACAGCTGGAGGTAATCCTGAAGGACACTGGTGTTCCCGCCGATGCTGACGAAACGTTCGGCGCGCATGCTGAACGAGTACGCGCGCGCCTGGCGGGCTGCGACTGGACCAGGGTTACCGACGATGAGACACCATTCTCCGAAAGCCCGAGAGCACTCATACGCTGGGCACCCGTGGTCGAGAACCTCAAGGCGCTCGATGATGAAATAGTCAAGAATTCGGTCCGCTTCCGCTGGCAGGAGATCCGCCGGGACCTGCGCCGCAATCTCGATGCCGTGGCAGTGTTGCGAGCAGACAACTGATATCCGATTGCGCTCGCCCGAGCAGCGATTGCCGATGCCGTACTGGCTAAGTTGAGTTCACCATATTCCAACCAGATAGGCGACACCGCGGGCAAGTTCACTCTCCAGCGGAAATGACAGCATGCCCATGACCGAGTAACCGAGCAGCCAGGGCATCAGGTAGAAGCGTGTCATAAAAAAGAACCATGCCACATACAAAGGAACCAGTGGCTGCATCAGGAAATGAGGGTGTGATCGGATCGAACAGCTTCAGCAATGGATTCGTCACCTTGATGAAGAACTGGCTGAAGAAGAATTTGCTTTCCTCCGGCAGAAACAGCCGCATGCCGAAGCGCGCGATCAGCGTCCACATCACCACGCCGAAAAGATAATCGACGACAACCGCCCAGAGCGGGATTGCCTCAGTCATCGTGAATTCTCCAGATACACGTCGATATTTCAGCACGCAGGTAAAAAATAAAGCCGGGGCAAAAGCCCGCCCCGGCTTTGTAATGATACTGAGCCGCTGTCAGTGTGACGAGCTCAGGATCGTTTTTCCCTTCGGGATACGGACTTCGTCGACCATGTCCTGCGTCTCCTTGTCCGGTGCCTCGGTCATCAGCGTGACCACGACCATGGCGATCAGGCTCGCGGCGGCGCCGACGATACCGAAGCGCAGATCGTCCATGCCCCACCACGGCACCATGCCGCCCCACTTCACCATGTACAGATACCACGAACCGACACCAAGACCGACTGCCATACCGGCAATCGCCCCTGCCCGGTTGGCGCGTTTCCACCACACGCCCAGTACCAGCGGGAAGAACAGACCGGACATGGCAAAGCAGAAGGCCCAGGCCACCGCACCGAGGATACCGGTGAGCTTCAGGCTGGCCACGACGCGATCCCAATGCGCCGATGACGAGCAGCAGCACACGGGCGACGATCAGGCGCTTGCGAGTCTCCGCCTTCGGATCAATGATCTTGTAATACAGATCATGCGAGAGCGCATTGGCAATCGCGAGCAGCAGACCGTCGGCCGTGGACATCGCCGCCGCCATGCCGCCGGCGGCCACCAGACCGGAGATCACGTACGGCAGGCCTGCCATCTCGGGTGTCGCCAGCACCACGATATCCCCACGCATGAAGAACTCGTTGATCTGCAGAATCCCGTCACCGTTGAAGTCCTTGATCGCCACCATGCCGATGGCGCTCCACTTCTGGATCCACGTCAGGGCCATGACCTCATCGATCGACCTGCCAATGATGCTGGTCGCCAGATTCGGATCCAGCAGCTGCAACTTGGTAAAGGTTGCAAGCGCCGGTGCCGTGAAGTAGAGCAGGAAGATGAAGAACAGCGACCAGGCCACCGAGGTACGCGCCGCACGCACCGTCGGCGTGGTGAAGTAGCGCATCAGGATGTGCGGCAGTGACGCGGTGCCGAGCATCATGCAGGCCGCGAGCGTCACAAAACGCCAGGCCGCAATCGCCGAGTCACCCGGTGTCGCGTGCAATACCGTCAGTGCCTTGAGGCCCGGGAATTGCGCGGCGATGTCGCCGGTCGGCTTCAGTACACCGACCTGATGCAGGGTTTCGAGCTCCATGATCCGCTGAATCGCCGTACCATACTCGAAGTGCGGAAACACACCGAAGCCCTGCTTCGCCGACATCCAGAACACCGGGATCAGGTAGGCGATAATGAGCACGATATACTGCGCCACCTGTGTCCAGGTTACTGCGCGCATGCCACCCAGCATCGCACAGAGCAGGATACTCACCAGGCCGATCCAGACGCCGACCTCAAACGATACCCCCAGGGCGCGTGAAGCGATGGTACCGGTGGCATTGATCTGCGCCGTCACGTAGGTAAACGACGCGATCACCAGCACCAGCACCGCCAGGAGACGTGTCGTATTGCCGCCGTAGCGTGTGCCGATAAAGTCCGGCACGGTATAGCAGCCGAACTTGCGCAGGTACGGCGCCATCAACGTCGCGACCAGCACGTAACCACCTGTCCAGCCGACCACAAAGGCCAGATAGGCATGACCCCCGAGGTAGATGCCGCCGGCCATCGCAACGAACGAAGCGCCGGACATCCAGTCGGCCGCTGTTGCCATACCATTGAATACCGGTGGTACCTCCCGGCCGGCGACATAGTACGCATCGACCTGCATGGTGCGCGACAACCAGCCGATGAACGCATAGATGACAACGGTGAATGACACGAACAGGATGCCGATGGTGTCTGCCCCCATACCGCGCGTTTCGAGAAACGCCAGCAAGGCAAAGAACAGCAGAAAACCGCCGGTATAGAGAATGTAGATCTTGGGAAGATTCTCGATAAACGAGCTCCCCTTCTTGAATAGTGGCATGGTCTGTTTCCCCCTTAGTCTTCTTCAGCAACGCCGGATTCGCGATCGATATTGTCTTGCTGTTTCGCGAAGATGAACAGCTGGACGACAAAAACGACCAGGGAACCCTGCGCCGCCATGTAGAAGCCAACCGGGAATTGCAGAAAGCTGATCTTGTTGAGTTGTGGTGCGAACCAGTGGACCACGAACGAGAAAATGAACCAGATGACCAGGTGCGTGATCATCAGGTTGCGTGTTCGCCGCCAGTGAAGTTCTCGTTTAGCAAGAGCGATAGCCATGGACGTCCTCCATAGTTTTGCAATGATGGATGAATGGTATGTGGCTTGTTGCCAGGTCACACGGGCGTGAATACCCGCTTGTTATTTTTTCCCGCGCACGGCGGTGCTGCTCTCTGACTTGCATGATTCTCCTCCTGCTTTTGTGTGACTTCATTATTATTTGTGACTTGTACCGTCCCTGATCCAGAGGTCACTCCCCACTGCGTTCCTTGCCGTTTGATACATCTCCCTAATTTTTTTTATGACAGAAGCCGTGCCTGGTGATCGCCGGCCGCCAGCAACTGACTGATACTTGTGATTCCGGCGCACGCGGCGCGCACCAGCAATATCAACAACAGTTCTGCCGTGGCATAGGCATCGTACGCGGCATTGTGACGACTATGCGCGCGCAGGCCGAAATACGCCAGCCAGTCATCCAGACTGCGATTCGACAGTCGTGCCTCCGGGACCAGCGCCGGCGCCAGATGCGCCACGTCCAGCCACAGACTCGGCAGGCGTACGCCCAGCTGCTCGCGCAGTGCGCGCTGCAGCACCGCCTGATCGAAACCGGCGTGATACGCCACCAGCACGTCGTGGCGCGCCAGCTCCAGGAAACCCATCAGCGCGGCATCGGCGGCGAGGCCGGCGGTCTGGGCATCCGGTGAGATGCCATGCACCAGAATATTGGCGCGCGCACTCGGCACCGGATTGTGCACCGTGACATCGTAACCCTCGCCGGGTCGCAGGCGGCCGGCCTCAACGGCAACCGCGCCGATCGCCAGCAGCCGGTCGCGTCGCACGTCGAGTCCGGAGGTTTCGACGTCCACCACCACAAAGCGCGCCGCGGCCAGTGCGGAACGCTCGTTGAGTTTCGGCAGTGCCTGCCACGCACGCAGACGCTCCGCCAAGCCGGCGGGCAATTCGACGTGTGGGCGAAACAGATGGGCCAGAAAGCTCATATCTGGTAATCCAGGCGCAACCGGGTTTGGAGTTTGCGTGCCTGCCGGAACGCCTCCTTGAGTATGCGGCGATCCAGCTCATTCAATGTATCCGGATTGATGAAGTTGTTGAGGACAGCGCCACGACGTTCCTGGCGCTGGTGGCCACGCATGCGCAGCAGTTGAATGAATGAGAGGGCATCGCACCAGGCCTCGGCCTCGGTTTCCGACAACATGCCGGTTTGCACCACGGCGCGCAGGCGCGCATAGGTATTGGTGGCATCGCACCGGTGGGCGAGTGCCAGCAGGCGCGCGCCGTCGACAAACGGTGTGATGCCGCGCACCTTGAGATCCAGTTCGCGGTCGTGCTCACCGCCGCTTTCCAGCACAAAGTCACGCACCAGGCCGAGCGGCGGCTCAATGCGCAGGGTGTTCTCTGCCATTTGCCGCAGGAAGCGCGGATTCCCGGCCGCCTGTTCGCCCACCCACTGGCGCAAATCAGCTACCGGGGCGTCGTCACCCCACAACGTGCGGAAATCGAAGAAGATGCTGGCCTTGAGCAGGTGCTCGGGCGCGCCATGGTCGATCCAGTGGCTGAACCGGGACTTCCACTCGTCGAGCGACAGGCAACATTCCGGATTGCCGGCCATGATGTTACCGGTGCACAACGGGTACCCGCAGGTATCGAGCACGTTGTTGATGCGCTTCGCCACCGGTAGCAACTCTTTTCGCACCGCGTCGGCCGTGCGACCCTTGGGCGGCATGAACAAAATGCCGTTGTCCTGATCCGTTTTGAGGGTCTGCTCCTCGCGGCCTTCACTGCCAAACGCCAGCCAGGTAAACGGCACGTCCGTCAAACCGGTTTCGGTCAGCGCCAGTTCGATGGCGCGGCGCGTCACGTGGTCATTGAGCAGCGCGATGATCTGCGTGAGCTGGGTGACTGAGATCCCCTGCGCCAGCATCTGGTCAATCAGCCTGTGAATATCGCGTGCATGGCGCGCCAGACTGGTGACATCCGGTGCCTGGGAAATAACCCGTGACAACCGGGCGAGTCCGATGCGTTGCAGGGAGAACAGGTCGCGTTCCGACACGACGCCGTGCAACTGGCCCTGCTCTACCACACACACATGGCCAATCGATTCGCGCGCCATCAGCAGCGCCGCCTCGTGCACCGTGTCCGACGGCCCCAGCGTGATTACCCTGGGAGACATGACCTGCTCGATGGCGGTATCAAACGAAAATTGCTTTTCTGCGGCCCGCGCCAGGAGATCGTGCAGGGTGAAAATGCCCTGCGGCCGGCCCGCCGCATTCACAACCACAATGGATCCCACATGTTCGGCGTGCATGGTCGCCAGTGCTTCGCGCAGCGGCGTGCCCGGAAGACAGGTCACCGCAGCGCGACGCAGCAGGCTGGAGAGCGCCGCGTTGGCAGGCGCATCACCCGAGATCCGGGCGGCAATCGTGGCTTGCAGCGTGGTGAGGGTCCGGTCCAGCATGCTGGCCAGGCGGCGTGAGCAGAAATCCCGGAATTCGGGACTGTCGGCATAGAGCGAGCTGAAATCATCTCGTGTCAGTTCGAAACAGAATGTATCTTCCGCCGCACGCTGCGCCATGCGCACCGGCCGGTGCGCCAGCAAGGCGCCGATCGGAAAGCATTCACCGGGGTGCAGTTCCCAGGCATCGTGGTCGCCGCCCGGCTCGACTTCGCCGCGCACCAGTCCCTGCTTGATAATAAAAAAACGTTCGGCCATGCCTTGGCCGGGGTCGGTAATCGTCTCGCCCCGGGCATAGAACGCCAGCTGTGCCCGTTGGGCAAGAAATTCGAGGTGCGTGCCAGCCATGCGATCGAACGGTGCATGGCGCACAAGAAATTCGATTACCGGCGCGAGGACCGCGCCGGCGGTAGTGGAACGGGAAACCGAGTTGTCGGTGGATGTGTCCACGATAGCTCTTCTCACGAAATCGAATGCCGCCCTGACCAGCTTGTTTCAATTTCCCTGGGTAAACCCTCACTTGCCAGACCTTCCGCTACCCAGGGGCCACCATCTGTCTCTTTTCGATAGATCTCCTGCCAACGATATTTCTATTGGGGCATAAATGAACGCGTCTATTACAGACAACATGGGAAGTTTGCGCAAGCAGTAAAGCCATAGATAGCGCAGGAAAACACGCTTTGGATTTCATATGGCGAAAGATGGGGGTTATCCAGACACTGTCGTCTGAATTTGTTGAATCCCTTACTTAGTTTAATTTTTCTTTATTTGATCTGGCCGAGACGCAGAAAAAGCGGCCAGGCCACCTGCCGCTCAGGAGCGCTGCCCCACGCCTCGGTCAACGCTGGACGCAACGACAATAAAGGATTTACATCGTGCGCCTGCAGATAACGTCGTGTCGCCGACCACGAATCGAGATAACCGATCAAATCCTCCACTGTCCATCGCGCCGTCATCTCGAATTCCGGGGTCGCCAATTCCGTAAGCGGAAAGGGAATACTCCGGTAGCCACTCTCGATATGACGTCGGTCGGGCGGCCAGTATGGCCCGACCACATCCGTGTAGTAGTGCCTAACCACGGCATCCACCTCCGGCGTGATGTGCAGGTGTCCGTAACCCCAGGCCGCGAACAGGCCGCCTGGCTTGAGCACACGTTTGAGGGCCGGATAGAAGCGTTCGAAATCGAACCAGTGCAGCGCCTGTGCAACTGTCACCAGATCTGCGCCCATCGCCTCGGCAGGCGGTTGTTCGGCGCTGGCGACAAGATAATGCACGCGCGCATGCGCGGTTGCATGCTCGATCTGCTCACGGCTCGGGTCGCTGGCGATCACCTGCGCGAAATGTGCGGCTAACGCGACCGCTGCCTGGCCGCTGCCGGTGCCGCAATCCCACGCCAGGTCGCGCGCTGGAACCCTGGATACCATCCATGCATACAACGACGCCGGGTAGACCGGCCGGAAGCGAGCGTAGGATTCTGCCTGACTGGAGAAATGATCCTGAAACGTCATGCCATCAGTGTGCGTCACGGGCTGCTCATGAACAACCGGCTGTGTCTCGGCCTTGGCGCTACGTTTGCTTTTCAGTCCGGCTATTGGCCCTATGGATCGTGTGCATCCCGGGCGTGCTCGATCCGCAAGTCTGGCAGCGGCCTACATGCGTGTGCGGTATTTCCAGTCTCAGCGATCCGTGAGCCAGCGCCACAGCGTTCCCTCGGCACGCCACTCGCCGGTCTGGAGATAGCGCAGGGCATTGGCATTCACCAACGCCCATTGCATCCGGTCCACGACCCCGGGACGGCCGCACATCAGTATCCGGTCGCCGGCGGCGAGCACCAGATCATCGTCCGGCAACAACTGCAACTCTTTCCCGCGTAGCAGCAACAGGGCCAGACAGTTGAGCCGCTGCTCGCGCCCGCGCGCGTCGTTCTGTATTTGTCCCAATCGCACCTCGCGATCCTTGGCAAGTGCCGCGAGCACTGCCGGCGCGCCGTCCGGCGTCAGCTCAACCGTCCACAGGTCGGGGGTGCGGTTGCTCGCCAGCCGCCACAACCGATCCACCAGCTCGCTGACCCAGTCATTGCTCTGGTGGCGCGCCTCGCGCAGAAAACTCGTCAACAGCGGCGTGCTGATTCTCGACAGGATGCGGTTGGAAATGATGCGCGAACGCTGCATCACGAGATCGAGCTTTGCTGCTTCGAAAATTGCATCGTTCTCGCGCGCGTTCTGGCGTGCGACCTGAAACAGGTTGGGATTGAGACTGCGCGCCGTGACAATGACGGACAGGTTGTTGGCGTCGTCATCGGTGCCGGCCACAATTCCCACCGCTTTCTCGATGTGCGCCTCACGCAGGGTCACCGCCTCGGTGCCGCGACCGTGGATTGCGCCCTTGGGCGCTTTTGTCATCTCCAGTTCTTTTTCAATGATGACTGTTTCCACACCTTCAAAATCCAGATAGCGGTGCACGGCCTTGCCGAAGCGGCCGTAACCGCACAGCACCCAGGTACCGCGCGGCGGCTGGTAACGCAGCGGCAGCGGCTGGCCCGGCGTCTGGGTGAGCCAGGAAAACAGAAGATAGAGATCCGGTGAATGCACGGCCATGGCCAGATGCTTGGCGAAGGCATCGAACGGATTGATCACCGCGTCGGTCCCGAACGATTTCATGTTCGCCTCGGTGTCGTGTGCGTCAGCCCGGCAGATGACGCGCAGTCCGGGATTCAGCAACTTGGCAGTGATGGCGACCTTGAGATTGACCGCGTCACTGCTGGTGAGCGCGACGATACCGGCACACAGCGGGAGTGTGAGGCCGGCCGCCAACAGGTTGTCGGGCTGCCCGGCATCCGCGCACAGGCCGGGCACGTAAATACTCAGGTCTTCGAGGGTCAACTCGCTGATGCGATCCGGATCGATATCCACGACGACCGCATGCAGACCGTGTTCGTTCATGTCATGCACCACCAGACTGCCGGTATCGCCGTAGCCGCACAGGATATAGAACGGCTCGCTCAGGCGGCGCACGCTGGCTCGTGAACCGGCCTGCCACCAGTACCTGGCGGAAGGCCGGGTCGCGCACCAGCGCGATGAGCGCGCCCACCGCATACACCCAGCCGACCACGCCCAGATAAATCGAGAAAACCATCCACAGCCGCTGGGCCACACTGAAGGTATACGGCAATTCGCCGAAACCGATGGTGGTGATCGTGTAGGTGACGATGTAGAAGGCGTGAAAGAAATCCAGACTGTATGGCCGGCCTTCGACATCGATGCCCGGCAACAGCACCAGACCCAGCACCGAAATCGCATAGACGGTAATCAGCACCAGCAGCGGCAGACGCATCTGCCGCAGGATGAGAAAGACGACGCGGTTGCGCGTGCGCGCCTGCATGGCCGGGTCTCAGCGACGCAACGTGGCGATATCGACGATCAGCAGGACGACCGAGATGATGTTGGCGAGCAGCGCGCCGCCGGACAGCGCCACAATGCCGGCCATGGTGGACGGCGTGAGGCCGTCACCGGTGGTTTGCACGGCGATCGTCCAGAACAGCGCGGCGGCGATCAATTGCAGGTCGGCCACCAGGCTGGTGGCCAGCAGTACCGCGCCGATCTGGGTGCGCTCCCCGAACTTGAGCACCGTGGCAATCAGGTTCACCACAATCGCGGCATACAGTTCGTAGACGTTGTGGTGGGCGGGATTGTCGATATCGCCCAGAAAGAAACCGAAGTTGAGTGTCAGTGCCAGGACAATGAAGAAACTGAATACGACTTTTTCGATGTTCATGCAGGACTCCCCGGTGACCTGAATGTTATTTTGGTATCGGGCATTCTACCCAGTCGGCCCTGCTTTGCCAGCGGAGACCTACTGCCAATCCGGCCGGACACGCTATGATGGAAGCATTACCGTTGCAGGCGTGCCATGGCCACGATTCTGACTTTCAAAAAGCCTTCTCCGAAAGACAAGAACAAGGGCAAGACCCTGTGCCTGCACGATTTCCACAAGTGGGTGGTGGTGTCGGAACGAAAGTTCGACGTGCGCCAGGGCAAGCTGGTCACGCTCTATCGCTGCCAGCGTTGCGGGAAGGACAAGACCGTACTGGTGTGAAATGCCGCAGGGTACGCCCCGCACTTCTAGCTTATGGCGATTCGGCAGAGCACTGCACATTAACCCAGCTGCGCACCCAGCGCACGCGCCTGCTGTATCCATTTCTCGCGTTTGTCGGCCGAGGAATTCTTCATTGGGCCGACGTCGGTGATCTTCACCGGCGCGATGCCGCAGAACTCCAGAATCGAACGCTTCATGGTGATGTGGCCGGCACGCCGGAACAACAGACGGTAGAGCAGTGGCGGCGTGTTGAGCGTGACAATCAGGCGTGCGCTGCGGCCCTTGAGCAGCTTGTCCCAGAGCGGCGAGTCTGTTGCGGAAATTCACCGCGAAGCCGGGCGCGAACACGCGCTCGATGAATCCCTTGAGCAGCGCCGGGATCGTGCCCCACAGTATTGGATAGACAAACACCAGATGCTCGGCCCAGCGGATGTCGGCCTGCGCCTGCTGCAGCGCGGGCTCGAGTGCCAATGGCTTGTCGAGGCTTCCCGAACCGAACGGATTGAAGGCGATCTCGGCCAGGTTCACCTGCCGCACCTCGGCACCGGCATCGCGCGCGCCATCGGCATAGGCCTGCGCCAGGGCGCCGCAAAAACTTTTAGCCTGGGGATGGGCCAGAACGATCAGAATCTTTTTCGTCATTACCTGTCTCGTGTGCGCGTGCCGAACGCTGTTGCGCGCGCACTATATCGCATCAAGTACGTGTCCGGAACCGGGTTAATGATTGCAAGCCTGCACGACAATGACTATATAAGGTCAACACAGTGGAACGGTCGGCTATTCACCGACATTGATCAGCAACCCGCGCCGGCGCGCAGTGCGGAACACACCGAGGAACACGGTGATACCAAAGCCGAGATAAAACACGTTGAGACCGACAGCGCGCACGAACAGATCGGTGCGGAACACCTGCTCGAACATCACCGCGCGCATGCCCTCGAACACGTAACTCGCCGGCAACAGATCCGCGATTACGCGCAACCAGTCGGGCAACACCGAGATCGGGTAATAGATGCCGCTCACCGGTGCGACGGCGAAAATCGCCACCCAGGCAAGATTCTCCGCGCCCAGACCAAAGCGCAGCACCAACGCACTCACCAGCAGGCCGATGGACCAGCCCATCACCAGCAGATTCACGAAGAACGCCAGCAACGGCAGGCCCATGCTGAAGATCGAATAGTGATACAGCGGGATGGCGAGCAGTGCCGCGCCGCCCACGCCGATGAGCGTCCGAATCAGGCTGATCGTCAGCAACGCGCACACCAGTTCGTACGGGCGCAGCGGTGAGACGAACAAATGCCCGAGGTTGCGTGAGTACATTTCCTCGAAGAACACGGTCGACACGCCCAGCTGGCCGCGGAACATCACGTCCCACAGCAACACGCCGGCCAGCAGCACGCCCGACGCCTGCGCCAGCCACGAACTGGTGGACAGCATGAACTGGGTAATGAAGCCCCACAGAATCATCTGCATGGTCGGCCAGTAGGCAAGCTCCAGCACGCGCGGCCAGGAGCGGCGCAACAGATAGATATAGCGCAGCACCATGGCGAAAATGCGCGCCGGCGAGAACGGACGCACGGCCGCGTTCATGATGTGTCTCCAACCGCTTTACGCCGCCGGTCGCGCGCGATGTCGAGAAACACCTCCTCCAGATTCTCCTGCCCGTAACGCGCCAGCAATTCCGCTGGCGTGCCGCGATCCACGAGCTTGCCGGTGCGCATCATGATCACGTCGCTGCACAGGCGCTCGACTTCGAGCATATTGTGCGAGGCCAGCAGCATGGTGGCGCCGGTGCGCGTCTTGTAGGCGTTGAGGTAGCTGCGCATGCGGTCGGCAGTGTCCGGATCGAGCGAGGCAGTCGGCTCGTCAAGCAGCAACAGATCGGGCTCATTGAGCAGCGCCTTGGCGAGACCCGACGCGCGTCTTCTGGCCGGCCGAGAGATTGCCGTAGGCGCGCTTCAGGAATGCCGCGATATCCAGTTCTTCGGCCAGCTGCCGGATACGGCGCTTGCGCTCCTTCAAGCCATACAGGCGCGCATACACGCTGAGGTTTTCCTGTACCGTGAGCCGGTGCGGCAGATCCACATACGGCGAGGAGAAATTCATGCGCGCCAGCACCCGGTAGCGGTGCTTCAGCATGTCCTCGCCGAGCACGCGGATGCCTGCCGGACGTCGGCAGCAGCAGGCCGAGCAGCATGGAGAGCGTGGTGGTCTTGCCGGCGCCGTTGCCGCCGAGCAGTCCGCAGGTGGCGCCTTGCGGCACCTCGAAGCGTCACGTTGTCCACGGCCGTCAGCTCGCCGTAGCGCTTGGTGAGATCTTCGACTTGTATTACAGGGATCCGTCATGAGGAACCAGGTGTGTTGGCGTACCTTAATTAAGGTTCCGCTATTCTATCCGCAACACGATCTTGCCAGTGGTGTGCCCGGCGCCAATACGCCGATGCGCCTCGGCAGCCTCGACAAGCGGCAGCACCTCGCTCACGTGCAGCGTGAGCTTGCCCTGCTCGATCAGGCTGGCGCCCTCTTCCAGAATATCGCGCTGGTGCACGCGCGCGGCATGCATGCCGAAATACTGCGGCGCGAGCATCACTTCATACTGGATGCCGATATTGCGCAGGCGTCCGGCCTTGACGGCTTCCGCATCGAACGGTGACTGCACCAGCGTCACCACCTGCCCGTACACGCGCGTGGCGGTTAATGACTTCGAGAACGTCTCGCCGCCGATCGGATCCAGGATCATGTCCACGCCGTCGCCGCCGGTCCACTCGAGCGCCGCCTGCACGAAATCTTCCTTTTTGTATTCGATAATGCGCTCGGCGCCGAGCGCTTGCACGAAGGATGCCTTGTCGGCATTGCCCACGGTCGCCGCCACGCGCGCCAGCGTGTGGCGCGCCAGCTGCACGGCCACATGCCCGACGCCACCGGCGGCCGCGTGAATCAACACCCGGTCGGCCGGCTGGGTATGCGCCCGATCGTAGAGTGCCTCCCAGGCCGTGATGAGCACCAGCGGCACGGCCGCCGCCTGCACAAAATCCAGATTGGACGGCATGCGCGCAGCATGGTCTTCGTGCACCGTGTTGTATTTTGCGTAGCAGCCCTGCTCGCCACCGATGCCGCCCTGAAAGTAGTACACCTTGTCGCCCGTTTTGAAGCGCGACACCTTGTCGCCGACGGTCTCCACCACCCCGGCACCATCGCAGCCGAGCACGGTTGGCAGCCGGTCCGGATAATAAGTACCATTGGCGCGCATCTTGGTGTCGAGCGGATTGATGCCTGCCGCATACTGGCGCACGCGCACATGATGCGGCGAAGGCAGTTCCGGAACCGGCAGGGTACGCAGCTCGAGCACTTCCGGCCCACCGGGCCGGGTCATGACAACAGCTTGCATGCTGGACACAGGGAGCCCTCGATCCGTGATGAGGCACACGTTATCAGAACTTCACACCGGCATGAACCAGCCATGACAGATTCCGACGAACGTCTCGCCACAATCGAAGAACGCATCGCACGCCTGGAAGCCGCGCCGCCTCCACCGGCAACGCTTTCCCTGCCTCCCGCCTGGCCGCTGGCGCTGGGCCTGATCGCACTCGCCCTCGGCTACCTCGGCCTCGGCCTGCCGCAACATTATTACCAGCCGCTGTTCGCCGCACTGTTCCTGCTGCTCGCCTATCACCGCGGCTTCTTCCGGCTGTACCCGGGTGCATGGCGCTGGCCGCTGATCGGCCTCAACTTCCTGCTGCTGATGCTGGTCTTCAAGCTGTTGCTCGGCGGCGGTTTGAGTTATCCGTTCGACTGGCTCAAGGTACCGACCATGCAACAGCTGCCACCAGCTGGACGAAAGCTGGACGCAGAAATTCCTGCCGCACTATCAAATGGTCTGGGAAGGCGTGCCCGGCATCAGCGACTGGTACGTGAACATCAGCAAGTTCCAGTCGATGCTGTTGATCGCGACGCTGGTCGGTTCCTTGTTCCGGTTTCAGCCGTTTGCCTCGCTCACCGCGCTGGCCCTGCTGGTGATTTCGTTTCCGAGTTATCTGGCCTTCAACTGGGACTTCGTGCTGCTGTTTCTGGTGCTGGGCGGCGCGGCGATTTATTTGCAGTCGACGGTACGGCGCTAGCGCCAGGATGTGTTTCTTCCGTGTCCGCTTGCCGGAAATTCGCAACCATGCGCGTCGAGAAGCATTTGAGTAAACTGACCGGAATACTGAGCGTAGAAATCAGGGATCTTTTTCCCTGATAACAAACCGATCCATACAGAGGGGAAACAAGTGGCCAACGGAGAACGTGTCGTCCAACCATTCACAGCGCGCGAAGATGTGCGCGAGCACCAGTTCAAACAGGTCTGGACCCAGGAATTAAACGACGTGTTTGCCGACGTCGCCAAGTATTACGACCGGGCCAACCACGTCGCGAGCCTCGGACTGTGGAACAGGTTTCGCGACAGCTACCTGTCGACCATCGAGGTCAAGAGCGGCCAGCGGGTACTGGATGTCTGTGCCGGCACCAACGCCGTCGGCATCGCCCTGCTGAACAAACAGCACGACCTGGAAGTCCACGCCATCGACCGCAGCGAAGCCATGCAGGAAGTCGGGCGGCAACGGGCAACGCAACGCGGCATGCACATCGAGAGCGTCATCGGCGATGTGCACAAGCTGCCGTTCCCGGACAACCATTTCGATGTGGTGACCCTGCAGTACGCCTCGCGCCACCTGCGCATCATGGATGTCGCGAAGGAAATCCAGCGTGTGCTCAAACCGGGTGGTCATTTCCACCACAGCGACATGCTGCGACCCGGCAACAAGACGGTGGAACGCCTCTACTACGGCTATCTGCGCGCCTGCCTCACCTTCACCGCCGCGATCTTTCGCAGCAACAACGCGGCACTGAACTGCCGGGACTACTTCATCAGCACCCTGCAAATGTTCTATTCCGCCGAGGAATTCTCGCAACTGCTGAGACAGCTCGGCTACCAGGAAGTCTCCAGCAAGACCCTGCTCGGTGGCATGATCGGATTCCACAAGGCCACCAAAGCGCCGGCAAGCTAGCGCCGGCCAGCACCATGGACAGGCTGAACGCGCTGTGCGCGATGGACCGCCACATGCTGCAGGCGTTCAGCCAGCGCACCGCCGCCGGCCTCGCGCGCCACCGCCTGTTCGGGTTGCTGCTGCCGGCCTTCCAGTCGTTTCTCGACATCAACGTCCGCAAGGAAGTCGAAAAAGACCGGCGCGTGCTCGCCACCGCCGCCGCGGCCCTCAAGACCGGCAACCCACCCGGTGCCGCCGACGCCCAGCGCCTGCTGTCGAAGCGCGCGAGATCGACCAGGCGTTTCTCCGTCAGGCCGCCATCTTCCCGGTCAACATCAACATCCACTACAGCGACATCGAACCGACCCGCTTAAAACGGATCGAGCGCCTGCTCGATTTCAGTTATCGCCTGCTGGAGTCCTGGCAGCACACCCCGCGCTTCCGCGCCGCGGCCGCCAAGGCCTACACCCGCGAGCAATTCGAGATCGCACTGCGCGAGATACTGCATCTGTACGCACTGGAAACCAAAATGCTCAGCCACTCGGTGCGCATCCCGCAACTGCTCACGCTGGCGCGCGACAAGCTGACGGGGACGATTTATTCGGAGATGGAATCCATCGCGGCTGAATTGGCGAGTGAGCTGACGCGTAAGGTTTATAGACGGAGTGTGTGAATCGCCTGCGGCGATGACTTAACAGCATTACTGCGGCTCCCGCGCGGCGGCATGAAAACCTTCAAGCCCCGCGCAGCGGCCCCACCAACCCCTTCGCATACCCCTCCCACAACCCCTCAAAGAAATGTCGCGCATTCACGCCCAGCGTGCGCGTGCGATACCCGCCCTCCTGCACCACCAGCGTGGAATAACCGAGTGCTCCGATCATCGCGCCATTGCGCTGAAAATCATCCGCCACCAGCGGCCAGGAACCGGTGGGGTCGCCCTTGGCGGTGTCGAGGCCCAGACAAATAATGAGATAGGCCGGATTGAATTCGCGCACGCGCTTCAGCGCCTTGGTCAGTACCTGCGTGTACTGCGCCACGGTAATATCTTCGGCCAGCGGGTAGTTCACGTTGAAACCCTGCCCCGCGCCGCTGCCGGTTTCGTCTTCGAAGCCGCTGAAGTGCGGGTAGGCGTAATTCGGATGTCCGTGGATCGAGATGGTCAGCACATCGGCGCGCTCGTAAAAAATATTCTCGGTGCCGTTGCCGTGGTGAAAGTCGATATCCAGCACCGCCACCTTGCCGCGCTTGCTCAGGTACTCGGCGGCGATGGCGGCCGAGTTGAAGTAGCAGAACCCGCCGAACGCGCGGCGCTCGGCGTGGTGCCCGGGTGGCCGCACCAGCGCGTAGGCGAAGCGATAACCCTTGAGGATGGCGTCGGTGGCGGTCATGGTGCAATTGACCGCGCCGCGCGCCGCGAGATAGGCATTCTGACTGAGTGGCGTAAACGGATCGATGCAGTAATAGCCGGCGCGCAGCACCAGGCTCTTGGGCGGGCGCGCGGCATTGCGCACCGGAAACACCTCCGGATAAATGGTCTTGCTGGCCGGCAGGCTGGTGCAGGCGCGGCGCAGGTAGGACACATACTCCTTGTCATGCACGGCCGTGATGAATTTCTCCGGATACATCTTGGGCTGCATGCGTTCGAACAGCGTGGTGTGGTGCAATTCCTTCATGATCGAGGACAGGCGCACCGGCGATTCCAGGTAGCCGCGTTCACGCACATGGTGGATCTCGTGACCGGTGTTCACCACCAGCGCGATCGGCCGTGACTTCGCCTCGCGCAGGCGTTCGGGTGCGACTTCGCGCCGCTTGAAATAGCGCGGTGCCCGCAGCTGGGCCGGGTCGTCCTTGAAGGAGTTGGCGATGCGCGCGATGTGTTCGGACGTGAACAGCTCGCCGTATTTGCGTTCCAGGATTGCCGCCACGATTTTGCGCATGCGCTTGCGCGGCAGGCGCACATCCCGCCCCAGCCCGTCCACCACCAGGTAATACAGATTTTCGTCGCCCTCGTGCACCGGTGTCGCATAGTCGTTGTTGATGATCGGGCGTGCACCGTAACGCTCGTAGAAACGCATGCGCGCCATGTTTTCCTTCAGCTCGGCCGGATCGCGCACTAGCGTGGCGATATCCACCTTGCATTCGTAAAACAGCCCGATCACCTTGAGTGCGATGGCCTCTTCGCGCACCCAGTCGTACAGCGCCGTACCCACGCCCCCGCCGGTGCGGCCGTGCGCGGCCGACAACAGTTCGAGATAGCAGATGTTGAGATCGGCCAGGTGCAGCAGCAGTGCGAAGCCCTTGACGTTGGCCATGGCATCCTCGGCCACGAACAGGATGGTGCGATACTTGAAGCTGTGCGCGTCCTGGAGCTGCTTCGGCAGCTTGTCGAGATCGGCCTGGGTAATATTCGGGAACTGCGCGCGCATGATCTCGACAACCTGCAGGATCGCGGCCTTGTTCGCCGGGCTGTTGTCGTCGTTTATTTTGCGAATGCGGAACATGCCGATCTATCCTTTTTTATATTAAACGCTCAGCCTTCGAGTAGTACTTTCTCCGCGTGTTCCAGCGCCTCCGGTGTACCGAACAATACCAGCACATCGCCGCCGATCAACTTGGTATCCGGTTCCGGCTCCGGGCCGGTGATGCCGCCACGCCGCACGGCGGTGACGCTGACCTTGGATTCGGCCAGCGGCAGTTCGGCGAGTATCTTGCCGACCGCGAACGCCTGCGGCGGCAGCGTGACCGAGTGCAGGCGCTCGCGGTACGACTCCTCGGTTTCGTCGACACCGGCGGCGCCGTGGAAGAAGCCGCGCAGCATGCGGTAGCGGTCGCGGCGCACGGTCTGCACCTGGCGCAGCACGCGCGACACCGGCACGCCGAGCAGCATCAGCAGGTGCGAACCCATCATCAGGCTGCCTTCCAGGCTCTCCGGTACCACCTCGGTGGCGCCGGCATTCTTGAGCTGTTCGATGTCACGGTCGTCGATGGTACGCACGATCACCGGCATGTCCGGGCGCAGGTCGCGGGTCGCATCCAGGATGCGCAGCGCGACAATCCGGTCGACGAAGCTGATGATGAGCGCGCGCGCCTGCGTCAGGCCGGAGGCCAGCAGCACGTCGCGGCGCGCCGAGTCGCCGTACACCACCGGCTCGCCGGCATCGCGCGCATCGCGCACGCGCACCGGATCGAGATCGAGCCCGACATAGCGGATGCCTTCTTCCTTCAGCATCCACGCCAGGTTCTGCCCGCTGCGGCCGAAGCCGCACAGGATCACATGGCCATGCGCCTCTGCGGCGGCGGCAGCGAATGCTGTCGAGGTTGCTCTCGCGCCGCTCGCGGTAGGCGGGCAGCAGGCGCTTGGCGATGTGGCCGTTGAAGCGGATCAGCAGCGGCGCCAGCATCATGCTCACCACCATCGCCGCCAGCACGATCTGCGATGTAGGTATCGTTCATCAGGTTGTATTGCCCGGCCTGCACCAGCAGCGCGAAGCCGAACTCGCCGGCCGGCGCCAGCACCAGGCCGGTGCGCAGCGCCACGCCGGTCTCCTGCCGGAACAGCCGACCCAGCCCGAGGATGATCGCGGTCTTGATCACCAGCAACGCCATCAGCGCCAGCAATACCCACTGCCACTGGTCGCGCATCACCTGCAAATCGAGCATCATGCCGACCGTGACGAAGAACAGGCCGAGCAGCACGTCGCGGAACGGCAGGATGTCGCTTTCCACCTGATGGCGGTATTCGGTTTCGCCGATCATCAGGCCGGCGAGGAACGCGCCGAGCGCCAGCGACAACCCGGCATGGTGCGTGAACCAGGCGGCGCCGAGCGTGATCAACAGCACCGTGAGCATGAAGAACTCGCGCGAGCGCGCCAGCGCCACTTCGTGAAACACCGGGCGCAGCCACATGCGGCCGACGAACAGGATCGCGGCCAATACGAACACGCTCTTGGCCAATGCCCAGCCCAATGTCACCAGCACCGACTGGTCGCTGTCGCCGGCCAGCGCCGGGATGACAATCAGGAACGGCACCACCACCAGATCCTGGAACAACAGAATGCCGAAGGCCGCGCGCCCGTGGCGCGAGTGCTGCTCGAGCTGATCGACCAGCAGCTTCATGACAATGGCCGTAGAGGACAGCGCCAGCATGCCGCCGATGACCACCGCGCCCGGTGCCGACACGCCGAGCGCCAGCGCGATGCCGCCGAAGGCGATAAAGCTGAGCAACACCTGCGCGCCGCCCAGTCCGAGCACGATGCGCTTCATGGACATGAGCTGCGGCAGCGAGAATTCGAGGCCGATGGTGAACATCAGGAACACCAGCCCGAACTCGGCGAGATAACGGGTGCCGGCCAGATCGGGGATCCAGCCCAGGGCCGACGGCCCGACCAGCACGCCGGCGCACAGGTAGGCGAGCACCTGCGGCAGACGCAGGTAGCGGAAGGTCGCGACCAGCACCACCGCCACGCCCAGCAGGATCAGGATATACAGAAACGTGGTGTCGAACATGTAGGCGTTTTTGGGTGCTTTCGTTATACTCATCAACAGATTACCCGATTCCCCCCGAAAGCACACCGCCACGACAGCGAATGACGGATAACGCCACCCTGCAGCAACTCGGCCGCGCCGTGATCGAGCTCGAGGCCGAGGCGCTGAGCGCGCTGGTGCCGCGCCTCAACGAAGACTTCGCGCGTGCCTGTCGCCTGATTCTCGACAGTCCGGGACGTGTGGTGGTGACCGGCATGGGCAAATCCGGTCACATCGGCGGCAAGATTGCCGCCACGCTCGCCAGCACCGGCACCCCGGCGTTCTTCGTGCACCCCGGCGAGGCACAACATGGCGACCTCGGCATGATCCAGCCGCAGGACGTGGTGATCGCGATTTCCAACTCCGGCGAGACCGGCGAGATCCTCACCATCCTGCCGATCATCAAGCGCATGGGCGCAAAACTCATCGCCCTGACCGGCAACCCGAAATCGAGCCTCGCGACGCAGGCCGATGCGCATCTCGATGCCGGCGTGGCCAAGGAAGCCTGCCCGCTCAACCTCGCGCCGACCTCCAGCACCACCGCTGCTCTGGCGCTCGGGCGATGCGCTGGCCGTGGCACTGCTCAAGACCCGCAACTTCACACCGGAGGACTTCGCACGCTCGCACCCGGGCGGCAAGCTCGGCCGGCGCCTGCTGCTCTACGTGCGCGACGTGATGCACAGTGGCACGCGCATTCCGCTGGTGCCGGAAAGTGCCAGCCTGCGTGAGGCGCTTCTGGAGATGACCGGCAAGGGGCTCGGCATGACCGGCGTGCTGGATGCCGCGGGCAAGCTTGCCGGGATCTACACCGACGGCGACCTGCGCCGCACACTTAATAAGAGGACTGGATGTGTACAACGCGAAAATCAGCGACGTGATGACGCGCAACCCCAGAACCTGTCACGCCGACCAGCTCGCCGCCGAGATCGTGCAGTTCATGGAGCAGAGCAACATCAACGGCCTGCTGGTGGTGGACACCGACCAGCGCGTGCAAGGCGCACTCAACATGCACGATCTGCTGCGCGCGGGGGTGGTGTGAATGCACGACCACCCGCTGCTGACCGATGTCAGTGATGCGCTGATTGCGCGCGCCAAGGCCGTCAAGCTGGTGCTGTTCGACGTAGACGGCGTGCTGACCGACGGCAGCCTGTTTCTCGACAACCACGGCGAGGAGTACAAGGCATTCAACTCACGCGACGGCCACGGCCTCAAGATGCTGCAACGCAACGGCGTGGCAGTCGGCATTATCACCGGCCGCAACTCGCAGATCGTGACGCACCGCACCAGGGAACTGGGTATCGCACATGTGCGCCAGGGATGCGCCGACAAGTTGCCGGTCTATGAACAGCTGATCGCGGAGCTGAAATCTGAATCCAGAACAGGTGGGCTTTGTCGGTGACGACGTGGTCGATCTGCCAATCATGCTGCGCGTGGGCTTTGCGGTCTGCCCGCAGGATGGCAACTTTCTGGTGAAGCGCCACGCGCATTGGGTCACGCCGAACAGTGGCGGACGTGGCGCGGGACGCGATGTATGTGAACTGCTGATGCTGGCACAGGGCACGTTCAGCACCGAGATGCAGCGCTATTACTGAAAGCAGCTGCACATGAATTGCCATAACGGCACCAAAATGTAACCATATTCATTGATCGCCAACTATCGTGACCAGACACCTCAATCGCCTTGGCATCGCCACCGTACTGGTCGTACTGGCGGCGCTTTCCTGGTGGTTGCCGAATGCCCTGACACCGCGCGGCAACCTTTTCGAAAGTGAAGGCCGGCACGAACCGGATTACATCATCGAAAATTTCACCGCCACGGAGATGAACGCCCACGGCCAACGCAAACACGAACTGCGCGCCACCAAGCTGGTGCACTATTCGACGACGACAGCGCTGACCTGACACGGCCGTACCTTGTCCAGTTCGCGCCGAATACCGAGCCGGTACACACGCGCGCCGACCGTGGCCGGATATTGCCGAACGGCAAGGTGATTCTCATGCAGGGCAACGTGCGTGTAACGCGCGGTGCCAGTGGCGCCGACCCGGCGGGCGAGGTCCGAACCGAGGAAATGCGTGTCACACTGGAATAAGGTAAGCATGCCTGCACAGAATGATCCAAATTAAGGAAAGTACGCTTGCACAATATTCTCTCTAATATGCCGATGCGGCGTTGCGGCTCATTTTTTCTCCCTGTCCTACTGGCCTTGCCGCTGTGCGCACTGGCTGCCGATGGCGAACGCCAGTTACCCGTGAACTTGCGCGCCGACCGCATCGACGTCGACCAGAAGAAAGGCCTTAGCGTGTATCGCGGCCACGTGGTCTTCAGCCAGGGCTCGTTGCGCCTCACTGCCGCGCGCGCCGAGGTGCAAAGCCGCGCCAGTGTAGTTGAAACCGTGACCGCCGAGGGAAAACCAGTCACCTTTCGTCACCTGCCCGAGGGACAGGTGGAATTTATCGAATGGCGAAGCCAAGCGTGCCGTCTACCATGCGCTAACACGACGTGTGGACTTGTACGACGAGGTGCAGATTCATCGCGGGCGTGATCTGTTCCGCAGCGCCGTGCTGCACTACGACATCGAGAACCAGAGTATTATCGCCGAAAGTGCAAACGGGCAGCGCGTGTATACCGCGCTGGTACCACACGCCGGCACGGCGTCGCTCCCGGGAGACCGGCCATGAGCACGCTCACCGCCAACCATTTAAGCAAGCAGTACAAGGGGCGCAAGGTAGTGCGTGACGTGTCGCTGACGATCGAAAGCGGTGAAGTCGTCGGACTGCTCGGGCCGAACGGCGCCGGCAAGACCACCTGCTTCTACATGATTGTCGGGCTGGTGCCGCTCGATCAGGGCGAGATCCATCTCGACAAGACCGATCTCACCGCGCCTGCCCATGCATCAGCGCGCGCGCCTTGGCTTGAGCTACCTGCCACAGGAAGCATCGGTGTTCCGCAAGTTGTCCGTCGAAGACAACATCATGGCGATCCTGGAAACCCAAAAGGAACTGACGCCGGTGGAGCGCGAACAGCGTCTGGAAGAACTGCTTCAGGAACTGCACGTCGCCGATCGCCGCCAGAGTCTCGGCATGAGCCTGTCCGGCGGCGAGCGCCGGCGCGTCGAAATTGCCCGGGCGCTGGCCACGCGCCCGCGCTTCATTCTGCTCGACGAACCCTTTGCCGGTGTCGACCCGCTCTCGGTGCTGGATATTCAACATCTCATCATGCACCTCAAGCAGCGCGGTATCGGCGTACTCATTACCGACCACAACGTGCGCGAAACCCTGAAAATCTGCGACCGCGCCTACATCATGTCCGACGGCAAAGCGCTCGCCGCGGGCTCACCGGCGGATATTCTGTACAACGAGGAAGTCAAAAAGGTTTACCTGGGCGAAGATTTCCGCCTGTAGCAGCCGGAAATGCCGCCTATCCCCCTTTTTCTAAAAATGCCGCGTATTACCTCGATTCTTCGCGCCCCGAATGGCCCTTGGCATCGCCACGATGCGGGGAAAATGGACTAGACTGGAAAATACAAGAAGGCAAAATCAGGGAATGTGGGTTGTAAACCGAATGTCCCTTACCCATCCCAAAATAGAAAATATGTACAGTATCCGCTCATGAAGCAGTCGCTTGATCTAAAACTCGGGCAACACCTGACGATCACGCCGCAGCTGCAACAGGCTATCCGCCTGTTGCAATTGTCGTCGCTCGAATTGCAGCAGGAGATTCAGGAGGCCCTGGAAAACAACCCGCTGCTCGAAGATCTGGAAGATGAAGGTGCTGTCCGCGAACCGAGCGAAGTCCCGGTCGAAGAAGCCGTGACCGCTGAGAGTGGGGGCGACAACGAGGGAGGCGATAGCCTGGCAAGCGACGAGCAACCAGTGGACCGCGACGCCGCCATTGAGGACGATCCGCTGCGCGAGGAACTGACCGGCGGCAACGACGACTGGGAAGACAACAGTGAATCACTCAGCGCCAGTGCCACACGCAACGAAGGCGGCGACGGCCTGCCGGATATTGATGCACGCAACAGCGCGCCCACGACCCTGCGCGAGCACCTGTTGTGGCAGATGCAAATGGCGATTTTTTCTCCCACCGACCGGCGCATTGCCGAAGCGGTGATCGACGCCATCAGTGAAGACGGTTATCTCACCTGCACACTCGAAGAAATCCAGCAATCGCTCTCCGGTGAATTGTCAGTTGAGATTGACGAAGTACAAGCGGTTGTTCACCAGATCCAGAACTTCGATCCGGCAGGTGTCGCGGCGCGCGACCTGAGCGAATGTTTGCAGTTGCAGATGCGCGCCTCGCCTTCCAGCACGCCGCACCTCGACAATGCACGCCGTGTCGCTACCAGCGAGAACCTTGCCTTGCTGGCCAACCGCGATTTCAAGCAGCTCAAACGGTCTACCCGTCTCTCGTCTGAAGACCTGCAGGAGGCCATCCAGCTTATTCAGCATCTCAATCCGCGTCCCGGCGGCAGCGTCACCTCCAGTCATGCCGGTTACATCACGCCGGATATCACAGTCAAAAAGATCCGCGGCACCTGGCGTGCCGAACTCACGTCCAGTGCCACGCCGCGCCTCGGCATCAATCAACAGTACGAAAAGCTGATTCGCCGCGGTGTCGACACGGCCGACAACAGATACCTGCAAGACAAGCTTCAGGAGGCGCGTTGGTTCATCAAGAGCCTTGTCAGCCGCAACGAGACACTGCTCAAGGTGGCGCGCGCCATCGTCGACCGGCAACGCGCCTTCTTCGAACACGGCGCCGAGGCCATGAAACCACTGGTGTTGCACGACATCGCCGAGATCGTCGGCATGCACGAATCCACGATCTCGCGCGTAACCACCAGCAAGTACATGCTCACACCGCGCGGAATTTTTGAGCTAAAATACTTTTTCTCCAGTCACGTCGGCACATCCGACGGCGGCACCTGCTCAGCCACCGCCATCCGCTCGCTCATCAAGAAACTGGTAGATGCGGAAAAGCCGCTCAAGCCAATCAGCGACAGTACAATTGCCGAAATCCTTGCCGAGCAGGGCATTCATGTCGCGCGCCGGACGGTTGCAAAGTACCGGGAGGCGCTTAACATACCGCCCTCCAGCCTGAGAAAATCCCTAGTCTGAAACTACCCTGTGGAGGTGTCATGCAAATTAATGTCAGTGGCCAGCAAATCGATATCACCGACCCCCTGCGCGATTATGTGTCCGAGAAAATCGGACGCATTCAGAAACACTTCGACCATGTGACCAATACAAACGTCGTCCTGCATTTCGAAAAGAAAAAGAACCGTCACAGCGCCGAGGCAACCATCAACGCCAAGGGAGCACAGCTGCATGCCGATTGCGAAGGCGATGACATGTACGCGGTGATTGACGCGCTGGCCGACAAACTCGACCGCCAGGTGCTCAAACACAAGGAAAAGCTCGGCGCCCACCGCTAACCATACCGGCGCCAGCCCGGGACAGGCGCCCCTGTACTCTTCCCGCCATACCTGCACTGCCGGGCGCTATTGACCGCGCCCCGGCAATAGTGCAATTTCCATAATCCGTCGCAGACGAATAAACAGATCCCGCGTTGCGCCCCGCGCCCCGCACTACCCGGACACAGTATGAATCCCATTCTCACAGCGAACGACCTGTTCGATGCCCAGCGCGATGTGCTGCAGCTGCGCTGGCTCGCCGGAACATCGGGGAGAAACGGCTGCTTGAACCGGCCAGTGCACTGTTCCCGGGCATGGCCCTGGTCGGCTATCTCAACTTCATCCATCCCAATCGGATACAGGTACTGGGCAGTGCCGAAGTGGAGTACCTGCAACGTCTGGGTGTTCAGGAACGCACCCAGGCCATCCATAATATTTTCACCTGTGTCACGACGACCATCGTAGTAGTGGCAAACGATGAAAAAATCGACGCCGACCTGATTCAAGCCGCCGACGCCGCCAGTCTGCCGTTACTTGCCAGCACGTTACCCGGTCCGAAAGTCATCGACCACTTGCAGCACTATCTGACGCGCTCGCTCGCTGCACGCGCCACGCTGCATGGCGTGTACCTGGAGGTCATGGGACTGGGTGTGTTTCTGACCGGTGAATCCGGCATTGGAAAAAGCGAACTGGCACTGGAGCTGCTCAGCCGCGGCCACCGCCTGATCGCCGACGACGCCGTGGAATTTTCACGCACCACGCCAACGGTGCTGATCGGCCGCTGCCCGCACCTGCTACGTGACTTTCTCGAAGTACGCGGCCTCGGAATCCTGAATGTGCGCGCCATATTCGGCGACACCGCGGTACGTCCGGAAAAAACCCTGCGCCTCATTGTGCGCCTCGAACAACTCACGGCCGAGCGCATGACCAAGATCGACCGCCTGCAGGCCGAGCAGGTCACGCGCAACATACTGGACGTGGACGTACCGGAGGTGGTGCTGTATGTCGCACCCGGCCGCAACCTCGCAGTGCTGGTGGAAGCCGCCACGCGCAACCACATCCTGCGCATGCGCGGCATCAATCCGCTTGAGGAACTGATGGAACGCCAGCACATACTCATGACCCGGAAAGACACATGAGTCTCCTCATCGTCAGCGGTCTGTCCGGATCGGGGAAATCCATCGCCTTGCAGGCACTGGAAGATCTGGGCTACTACTGCATCGACAACCTGCCGGCCAGCCTGCTACCGCACTTCACCGAGCAGTTGCTTGGTTCCCAGAGCGACGCACCGACGCATACCGCGGTCGGCATCGATGCACGCAATCGCGCGTTTCTCGACGTACTGCCGCAGAGTCTCTTGCGCCTTGATCAGCTCAGCGTGAAGTACCAGATTCTTTTTCTGGAGGCGGATGAAAACGTTCTGGTCAAACGTTTCAAGGAAACACGCCGCAGGCATCCGCTTACCGACAAACACACACCGCTGCTCGAAGGCATACGCCTGGAACGCAAACTGCTCGAACCGCTGTCGTTCAATCCGGCACTGCGCATCGATACCACGCACACCACACCGCACGAGCTGCGTACGCGCGTTCAGGACTTCGCTGGCGGCGGCGACTCCAGTGGCATGACACTGCTGTTCGAGTCGTTCGGCTACAAAAAAGGCACGCCGGCTGATGCCGACTATGTATTCGATGTGCGCTGCCTGCCCAATCCCCACTGGCAACCGGAGCTGCGACCTCACACCGGGCGCGATCCACAGGTGGCCGCGTTTCTTGAGCGACACGTTGAGGTGCAACAGATGCTCGAAGAATTGAGCGGGTTGCTCGAGCGCTGGCTGCCAGGCTTCGAGGCCGAGCGACGCAGCTACATGACCATCGCCGTAGGATGTACCGGTGGCCAGCACCGATCGGTCTATCTCGTCGAAAAACTCGCAGCACATTTCACCGGCAAGGGCATCAAGACACAGATTCGTCACCGGGAGTTGACATGATCAGTATCATTCTGCTTACACAGGAAGAGATGGGGCGTGGCCTGCTCAACGCCGTGGAACACGTCCTTGGCAACCGGCCTGAACGGCTGGATATCCAGCCCATCGATTACCACCAGTCGCAAGAAGCGCTGGTACAGGCGTTGTCGGAACGCATTCGGACGATAGATCAGGGCGACGGGGTCTTGGTCCTGGCCGATATCTACGGATCATCGCACACGAATGCCGCGTGCCAGTTGCTGGAACCGGGACGAATTGAACTTGTAAGCGGCATCAACCTGCCGATGCTCGTGCGGGTGCTCAACTATCGCAACCTGAGCATGGATGCGCTCTTGCGGAAAGCGCAATCCGGCGGCACGGAAGGCATTGTGCGTGCCATCTCTACGGCGCGCGTCACGGAGGGCAAGTGATGAAGACCGTGACCACCCAGATAATCAACAAGCTGGGAATGCACGCGCGCGCCTCGGCCAAATTCGTGAGCCTGGCCGCGCACTACAAGAGCGACGTGACCCTCGGGCACAATGGCCAGCACGCCAACGGGAAAAGCATTATGGGCATCATGATGCTGGCGGCCGGCAAGGGCACGCAGGTCGAGCTTGCCGTGGACGGCGAAGACGAGGACCAGGCCCTGGCGGCACTGCTCACGCTGATTGAGAACCGCTTCGGCGAGGACGAGTAATACTTATTATGGATATTCTTGTGCAGGCACGTGCTCCAATTTCGACTGGTTCAGGAAATGTTTGCCGGCCAGTTAAAGGACGGCCTTTGCCGTGCCTCCCATTCCGGATGCAAATTCCATGCTGACCCTGCACGGCACCGGCGTCAGCAGTGGCATTGCCATCGGCAAGGCCTATGTGCTGCACCGCGAACGCCCGGAAGTACCGGAGTACGTGCTGCCGAAGCACCTGCTCGAGGACGAGGTTCAGCGCTTTCAGCTGGCCGTGGAAGCGGCGCGCGAACAACTGACGCATATCCGCGACCATATCCCGCGCTCCGCTCCGGCAGAAATCGCAAGCATCATCGACACACACCTGCTGATCCTGCAAGACAAGATGATCAGCGAAGTGCCGATCGAACTGATACGCAAGCGCCAGTACAACGCCGAGTGGGCGCTGCGCACCCAGGGCGACCAGCTCATCAGCGTGTTCGAGCAGATGGAGGATCCCTACCTGCGCAACCGCAAGGTCGATGTCTCGCAGGTTGCGGACCGGGTACTGCGTATCCTGCTGGTCCTCCGAGGAGGAACACGAACAGATCTCGGGCGCGCTCGAGGGCCAGATTGTCATCGCCAACGACTTGTCCCCGGCTGACACCGTGCTGCTCAAGCACCACAAGGTGGCGGCATTCATCACCAACCTCGGCGGCCCGATCTCGCACACCGCGATCCTGGCGCGCAACCTGGAGATTCCGGCGCTCGTGGCCGTGCACAACGCCACACGCTACGTACGCGACGGCGAAGAACTGATCGTGGACGGAAAACTCGGGGTGCTGATTGTCGCGCCCGAGAAACACGTGATCGCCGAGTACAAACAGCGCCAGAAAGAGATCGCCTTGCTGCGGCGTGAGCTCGCCATGCTCACCCAAAGCCGCACCGTTACGCGCGACGGCATACCGATCGCGCTGCATGCCAACATCGAACTACCGGATGACATCAAGGCGGTCAACAAGGTCGCGGCCGCCGGCGTCGGTTTGTACCGCACCGAATTTCTGTTCATGAACCGCCCCGATCTGCCCGACGAGGACGAACAGTTCCGCGCCTACGTGAAGGTGGTGAAGGCGCTGGCCGGCAAACCGGTCACAATCCGCACCCTCGATCTCGGCGCCGACAAGCGCGCCGACGGCGCTGCCATGCCGCACGACAAGATCAGCACAAACCCGGCACTGGGCCTGCGCGCCGTGCGCCTGTGCCTGCACGACGTCAGCCTGTTCCGGCCGCAGTTGCGCGCCATCCTGCGCGCCTCGGCGTATGGCGACGTGCGCATGATGATCCCAATGCTCTCGAACCTGGATGAGCTGTTCCGGGTCCTCGACCTCGTGCAGGAAGTGGAGGCGGAACTGGCGCGCGCCGGACAGAAGTTCAATCCGGACATGCCGATCGGCGGGATGATCGAGGTGCCGGCCGCGGCAATCGCCTCCGACCTGTTCGCACCGCACCTCGATTTCATGTCGATCGGCACCAACGACCTGATCCAGTACACGCTCGCCATCGACCGCGTAGACGACGCCGTGAGTTACCTGTACGACCCGCTGCACCCGTCAGTATTGCGTCTGATCGCCATGACCATCCGTGCCGGCAAGGACGCCGGGATTCCGGTGGCGATGTGCGGAGAAATGGCCGGTGACACGCGCTACACGCGCCTGCTGCTCGGCCTCGGGCTGAACGAATTCAGCATGCACCCTTCCGGCCTGTTGCCGGTCAAGAAGATCGTGCTGGAAAGCGAACTTTGCGATCTGGAGCGGCTAGCCGAAGAGGTGCTGGCGGCGCGCGATCTGCGCGAGTTGCATAATCTGGTGGAAAGGATGCAACACCGGCCACTGACGGACGTTGTCTGGAGTGCGTAACAAGGCTGTCACCAGAACCAGTCCTGTCATGCTGGCGCACTAACTAACGCCGGAACGGATTCTTCGGCAACTCTGGTCCAGACTCCTCGGGCTGTGGCTGGGTATAGAGATTCTGGCGTGTCGCAGACTGCGACGCAGACTGCATTAACGCCTGCACTGCAAGATCACCACTCTTGCGCCGGTCGTCCACCATGGCGACGGGTCCCTTGCGATATTTTGCTTTTTCGGTCGAAAAACCTTCCTGTAGCCGCGTCTCGAAATTCTCCTTGAGCGGCGAAATGGCGCTGATCTTCTTCAGGCGAAACGGACGCCAGAACGGTGGTGGCCGGCCGGAAGATGAATAACCACGCGTCTGGAAGGCATCCATCACCAGCTCCCCGCTCTCGTGGGTATAGATAGCGTGCGGCTCGACCACACGCACGTGGCGCTGATCGTGGTAGCGGATGGCGACACAACGCTTCTCGCGGATTGCCGTCGTCAGCAGTTGCAAGATGTTCGGTATCATGGTGTCTTTCCGGGCCTTCCTTTTTCCCTTCTTCTTTGCCTTCTTCATGCTCTAATGTAACGCTGATCGCAGCCGGACGGAAATGTCCAGCTGACGAGCGGTCTATTTTCCTGTCCCATCCGGCATTTCCGAAGGGTCAGCCACGGGGACTGCCGCCCTGCCAGGAAATCACAACAGAAACAGGGTTGCCAGGCCGAGGAAAATAAAAAAACCGCCGCTGTCGGTAATCGCGGTGATCAGCACACTCGATCCAAGTGCCGGGTCGCGCCCGAACTTGTGACGGAAATATGGCACACCAACTCCGGCCATGGAGGCGAGCAGCAAGTTAAGCACCATGGCGGCAGTCATGACAAGCGCCAGCGGCAGATTGTGATACAGAAGCCAGGCGATCGCGCCGAGCAGGCTGCCCCACATCAGGCCGTTGATGAGTGCCACCCCGATCTCCTTGGCGAACAGCTTGCGCATGTTTTCCGCGTTGAGTCTGCCCAAGGCGAGCGCGCGCACAATCATGGTGATGGTCTGGTTGCCGGAGTTGCCGCCGATACCGGCCACGATCGGCATGAGCGCGGCCAATGCCACGAGTTTCTCGATCGAGTCTTCGAATGCGCCGATGACGCGTGAAGCGATGATTGCCGTCACCAGATTGAGTGCCAGCCACGTCCAGCGGTTGCGCACGCTTTGCCAGACGGACGCAAACAGGTCTTCCTCTTCGCGCAGGCCGGCAAGGTTCAGAATTTCGCGATCGGCGCCCTCGCGGATCACATCCACCACGTCGTCCACCGTAATGCGCCCGAGCAGGCGATTGTTGTCGTCCACCACCGGTGCGGTGATCAGGTTATAACGTTCGAATGCCTCGGCCACCTCCTTGTCCGGGGTGAGGACATCGAACTTGACCTGATCGTGTTCCATGACCTGCGAGACGCGCGCCGCCGGACTCGCCGTCAGCAGCCGTGACAACGCCAGGATACCGAGCAGGCGATCGTCGCGATCCACGACAAACAGACTGTTGGTGTGCTCCGGCAGCTCGCCACGCGCTCGCAAGTAGCGGCTCACAACCTCGACCGAAATGTTCTCGCGCACCGTGACCGTGTCCACGTTCATCAGGCCGCCGGCCGTGTCATCCGGGTAGGACAGCACCGAATCCAGACGCTGGCGATCCTGCTTGTCGAGCGCGTACAGGATGGCGGCGATGATTTCGTCCGACAGATCAGGGATGAGGTCGGCAATGTCGTCGATATCGAGCGAACGCGCTGCAATGACAAGTTGCGTACTGTCCATCTCCTGGAGAAGATCGAGGCGCACCGCCTCGGGCACCTCGAGCAGTACCTCACCCGCTACCTCGGGATCCACCAGTGCCCAGACCGGATGACGCTCTTCGGGTGGCAGACCCTCGAGCAGAGCGGCAATGTCGGCGGGATGAAGCAGCGCAAGGATATCGCTCACCCTGTCGATGTGGCCGTTTTCGAGAGCGGCCAGCACGATCTGGGCATAGTCCGGCTGGATTTTTTTCTTGCGTCCCCTGGTGGTCACGGCGCTGATCCCGGCTGGCCGCGGCCGGCAGGCTGCGCCGCGGAATCTGCACAGTGTAGAGGTTGATGGTGAAATCGAAAAGCACCTGCCTGAATAATTTCAGCCAGGTGCTGATGGTCAATTGCAGGCGTGATCGACGATTCGGATTGACTTGGTTCCTTGCGGGTCAGTAAACAACCGCCGGGATGGCCCGGTTACATTAATCAACAAACCTTGCAACTTTCACGGTCTATCCACTCTGTCTCCAAACGTTCACTTCGCGATCGCCACGAAACCCGCTCAACTCGACCGCGATCGCATGACCATTCCATAACTTTACACCCGCACAGTCTTTGACTTGCCAGAATTACTTTCACACACCACTCAACCCCCAACCCTGGTAATCGCACGGGAACTGCAACGTATGGGACTCGAGCAGTTGAACGTATTGCACGATTAGCGAATCGATTTCCTGCGCGGGGTTGCCCCCCGTTGCTGGCACCAGGGCAGGTTTGATTTTCGTGACGAACGTCCCGTCCGGCTCGCGCACGGTAAAAACAGGCAAAAGCGCCGCGCTGGTCTTTACGGACAGCGAAGGCGCCCCGCCGGCCAGCTGTATGGTGCCACTCAGGAAAGGCGGCGTATGCGGGTACTTCCGCCCCTCGTGATTCGCTGTCATCGATACCAGCCGGTTGTCGTGCAGCCGTTTGATCAGCAATCGCAGCGGACTCACATGGTTTGTGGCGGACATCACCAAACGCTCTGCGAGAAAGCGTTCCTCGATCCGCGTCCAGAGTGGGTTGAACAAGCGTGCGCCCCAGAGGCTGGTCGAAAAACCGTGATCAAAGCGGCTGAGATGAGAGACGGGGTAGCCCGCCTGGTGAAGCGCCATCTTGGTTATCAGATCTCTCGACGCCATGGGCGCGACCCAGAGCACGGCACCCTTGCCCGCGGCCAGTGCGCGCTCGATGTGTTCCCGCCCCTCGAGACGCAGGCGTGGAGACCACCCTCCCGGTGCATGGCATCGCATGCACTGCACGCGCGCGAGGTGGTTCTTCGCCAGGTAACAGGTAAGGATTTCTTTGACATCGAGCGTGGTGCGACGACCTCCGAGTAGCTCGTTAAGTTTCCGGTAATAGCCGCGCGTTCTGGAGCGACGCAGCGCCATCAATAAATATGCGGCACCATTGCAGACCTTTCCCCACAGCCGCTCCGGCAGAAACCAGGCGATCAACGTGATGACCGGAATGTAGAAGAGGAGGAAAAAATCATTGAGGTGCAAACGCGCCCGGCCCAGGTGTGGCGTCCACTCCGGTTCCTGGGGAATACGTGCAGCGTTTTGATTTGTGTTGGGTTCCACGATTGCTGCTCCGAACATTATTCACCGATCCCGCGCAGTTTGTATGAGGCACGGCTGACACCGTACCTTATAATGAATTTCATGGCTTGAAGAATGCCACTGCCTTGGTTTTGTTTGTGGGGGTTTACCGGCTCCTCCATGACTTCTGGCCACAAGCGGACAATTAATTCGTAATAAATCCTGTTGGCAGGTGACTCTCGGTCCTGCATCGGCACCGCCAACAGGGTAGCCAGCACATCGCGGCAGTTGAACGGTGTAAAGATATCGCGCCATGCGATACTGAACTCGAGTTGCGTCATCGCCAGCCAGTTCCCGTGGCCCTGTTCCCATTCAAAGAGATCCAGGAGTTCGACACCACGGTCATGGGGCGCACTCGCACACCACCCGCGCAAGTTCTGTATCGTGAATGGGTGTAAGCCACCAAGATCGTGCATCGCCAGGAATTCGGCACTGGGTTGATTCTCGAGCCACGGTATCCCGAGGCGCATGTCTGCACGGCAAATCTCGGATCCGCTACCGGTTAGCGCCGCCTTGGTCCGGCCGTAATGTCCAAGTATCGCCTCGGCATCGGGCCCGTAATGAGCGTGCGCCAGGATATTGCTTTTCTCGTACACCTTCCGGAAGGCGTCGCTCATCTCCGGTCGAACATGCAGCACTTCGTGCGGCAGATCCAGTTTATCCAGCATTTTCGCCGGAATTATCAGGTCGGCGTGATCTGCCCGCATGCCGACCTGCCTGACAGAGACGTACGATAACCGCTCGCGGATGGCCTTCGACGCCGCCAGGACCAGCCGGCTATCGATGCCCGCAGTTATTCCCAGGGCGAGATCGAAGCGGTTGGCGACTGCCTCGATGAGTTGCGGCATTCGCCGGGCGACATGATCGACAGCCGCGTCGACAGTGAGCGTGGCGAGCGGTTTGATCGGCCAGAAGCGATGGCTATGACCGGTGTCGAGGTCCAAATAATGATTCGGCAGCAGATGCCGTATCTCGCGAAACGGACTCGACGATCCCGGCCACATGTATTGCCTGTGTCCCTTGGACAATCGCCAGTTGACGTAATCGCGGGCCGCCGGATCCATCGTCAGCCCCAACAATTCTGCCCCTATTCCGGATTGCGACATCACCCATAGGTTGCCGTCGGTGCGTTCCGTGTCGGTATAAAATGCCTGCCGCAGCCCCATTGGGTCGTTCAGTAAATAGCTTCGGTTCGCTTGTTGGGCGATCAACAGCCAGCGACCTCCCAGGCGAAAGGTTGCGTCCACGAGCGCCTGGATCGAGGAGAACCTGCTCAACAGTTCATCCAGGATATCCGAGTCCGTCGCAAGGGTGCGGTCAGGGTCGACCAGATAGCCAATCAGTGTGAGCGAGCGCCCCCTGTTGGATCGCTGGCACAGGGATAATTCAGGATGGGCGGTGATTCGCAGTCTGGAGTCGATGGATAATTTCTGCCACCCGCCCGGATATTCGACAAACGCTGGCCCGAGCACGAATTGCCCACAACATAGCAACGACTCCAGGCGCTTTTCGCTCATGCGCTGGGGTGCAGTACGCGACTTGTCAGCTTTGGGATTCATGTTGTGCATTGAGGATCGCATCAGTAGTAGCGACCAGGGCAAGCTGCAGGAATCGAGACTGAATCATCGGGTCATGGCCCACATCGGTTTAAACCACATGCCTGGGGATTTTTCCATCGAGATAGCGCTCAATGTTTTCAAAAAACAATGCCAACTTCGCTCGCCGGGCTTGTTGCGTGACGCAGGCGATAGCAGGGTACAGGACACAATTGGGGTATGGCGCCAGCTGTTTCGCCTGATCCGGAGACAGTTCGTCTGAATGGTCGAGAATAAACGTCATGTCTGCGAGTCTCAGTCGCTGCTCGAGTCCGTCGAAATCAATCACCTCGATTGGCGCCAGATGCACAATAACGGCGCCCGGTTTAATCAGATTAATCCGTTCGGCGTTGATGAATTTTTCTGTTGCCGGAACATAAGCCAGATTGATTGAAAGAAAGTCGCTGCGGTGGAGCACTGTATTGATATCCGCGTACCGAACACCATCTTTTTCAGCGTCTGGCTTTCGGTTGCGCGACCAGTAGGAAACGTCGGCGCCAAATCCACTGCTGGCTATTTTGGCAACTCTTTTACCTATTCGCCCCAACCCTATCACACCAAACTTCTTGTCCTGTATTTCACCGCCACGGTATCCAAATCCGGAATAGTGACCGCCGCGAGCCCGGGACTTGGCCCGCTCTAAATCTCGTAAATGTTCCAGAATCACACCGAAAACAAACTCGGCCACACCCTCCGTGCTGTAACCAGGGGTGTTGCATACCGTGATACCCCGGCTGGTTGAATAGTGAACGTCTACCCGGCCGCAGGCGGTCCCGAACACACCGATATATTTCAAATGGGGAGCGGCACTGACCAGGTTCTCATCGACAGGTATCCCGGTTTCTACTACAAGACAATCGGCGTCGGCGAGACAATGAGTGATTTCTGTACTGTCTTCAGGCAGCACTTTGATTTCCTCGCACAATTCCGCCAAATGCTCACCCGCCTGTACCCAGAAATCACTCTGGGAATAACTGAGCATCACAATTTTTTTGAATTTCACGGTTGCTATTGGATTCGTTCTTATGGCGCCAATAATTTCAAGTCGGTACTGATGAATTGAATTTTTCTATTGGTGCTGGATATTCCCCATAAGTATAGCAATTCCACGCTGAACACGTGCCTGAGCCGTTGCAGCCAGGCCATCGAGCACGTGTGTCATGGCAGCGGCAGGCGCTCCATGAAATAACACAGGCAATCCTGCCGCACCACGCGCGCGTCGCGTGACAACATCGACGGCATGAGCGACCGGGTCAGTTCCAGACGGCCAGCGCGCACTTGCAGAAAATCCCGCCAGCGGTTGCCGCCGTATGCATCCGGAATCCATAGCGGCTCGCGGTGGCCGTCGCGCACCTGTGCCAGCGCGGTGCCGGCAGGAAGGTCGCGGAAATTGAGATGATCGAGGTCGGGCACGAACATCACGTCGGCGGGATCGCCGTCGAAACTCAGAGTGACTGTATCGGGAATCTTCACCGTGGCCACGGTGTGATACAGATCGAGATCGTGTGCCGCGATCGGGTGGCGTGGAAATTCGGCCAGATGCAAAGCCGCACTGATGAACTCGGCGGCGTGCGCGGCGCTGCCCGGCGAGTCGGGTTTGCCACACTCCACCGTGACCGCCGGACACAGGGAGGCGAAGGCCGCGGACTGTACTCCGGCCGGTTCGGTGAAGTACACCACGGTGCGTGCGAACAGCGTGGCCAGATGCAAAAACGGCGTCTCCAGCCGGTTGACGCAGGCATAGTGTGGATTGAGTCCGGTGTTGTTATGGACATCGATGCTGGCAAACACATCACGCGACTTCATCTGTGCCACAACCTCGGCCAGCACCGCCGCTTCGTCGCAGCCGGTTACCGGACTGCCCGGCCAGATTCGGTTGTAATCGGGTTGGCCGTCGAGCCGGCGCAAGCCGAAGCGCGCTGCCGCGACATTGCCGATGAACACGGACAGTGCGCGCGGCAAGGTTGATGCATCGAACGATTGCAGCACACGCTGCAGCGCATGCAGGCCGGTGCTTTCGTTGCCGTGCAACAGCAACGACACAAACAGCGGCGCCGGGCGGCGGCCCGGCAAATGCAAGAGCGTCGGTCCACCCAGCAGGTCTTCCAGCGCTTCGGGGCGCGCCGTGTAGAGCGCCTCCGGAACGCGGTCAAGTGTATTCAGTTTTACACCGGCCATTCGTGCACCGGAGCGCCACTGCGCTGGTTTTCCAGGTAGGCGGCTGTGAGCAGGCGGAAATCGCGACCGTGTGCGATGACCCAGGCGCGTTGCCAGGCGGCGCCAGTCTGGCGCGAGCGCACGCGTTCCTCGATCACACCGAGGGTACGCTCAATTTCCGTGACGTCGATCCCCAGCCGGAGAAGGCCAGCGTGCGCGAGCGGTATCAGTTTCTCGAGGATCAGGCTGCGCGCGTCAACAGCCGCTGAGCCGGGCCAGCGAATCCCGGCATCCAGTCCGAGGTGCGCCGCGCAATAGAAATTTTCGCGTGCTGTATCAAAATCGATATCCAGCTCGGGGGCCGGCGTGCGGTGGGCGAGGTCTTCAGCCAGACCCGTATAAAATGCGACATTGGCAATCATGTCGAGAATGCTTGGACCCGCCGGCAACACGCGATGCTCAATTCGGATGTGCGTCCGTCCGTCCGGGTTGAAGCCAATCAGCGGGCGATTCCAGCGCCAGATCGTGCCGTTGTGCAGGCGCAGGTGAGTAAAGGTTTCCGGTTTGGCCGGCGTTACCATCGGCAACAGTATTGGAAAGCGCGTGCGATTTTCCTCGAAGAGCGTGGCCACGCCGTCCGCGAGATAGCCGTTGCCGAAATTCACGCGCCCTTCGTGCGGACGCGCGTCGGCGGCGTGTGAGGCCACCGCCTGTTCGAACAGCGGAATGCGGGTTTCCGCCCAGAGACTGTGTTCGAACAGAAAGGGGGAATTGACCGAAGCGGCCAGTACCGGGGCCGAGGCGATGAGCGAGGCGTTGTAATAACGTGCCGACTGCACAGCTGGCACCTGTAAATGCACTTGAAATGATGTGGTGGCAGCCTCAAGCATGACGTCGCCGTGACGGGTGTGCAGGTGCTCATCGCCATGAATGTCGACCTGCAGCGGCCGTCCGCCGCGCAACTGCAGAATCTGTTCATTCAGCGCGCGGTAACGCTTGAGCGGCGACATGTTCGCCATGTTCAGATCCTGCTCGCGCACGGTTGGCAGTATGCCCACCAGCACCAGCGCGCACCCCAGGTCGTGCGCGCTGTCGAGGCAGTGGCGCCAGGTGCTGGTTAATTCCGCTTCGAGCCGGGCGAAGGGTTGGCCGCGCAGGGGCTGGGGTGTGCCATTCAGTTCAACATTGAAGCGTGACAACTCAGGCACCACCAGCGGACTGTCGAGCGCGGCGAGAAACTCGACGTTGCGCGGCGCCGGCAGGAGATGGCGGTCAACCAGCCAGGCCTCGACCTCGAAACCGATTTGGCAGCAGTCGTTGGACAACTGTCCGCTGTGCTCCTGTTCCGTGAACAGCGCGGTCTCCTCCGCCAGGCAGGCGCCGAAGCGGATATAATCCTCTGGCTCAAAGCGGGTGCGGTCAATTTCCTGTCCCACGCAGCGATATCCTGATTGCCGGGCAGACCCAATCATAACCTGAAGCCGGATGTCGTGCTCTCTGGTGTACAGTCGTTAAACCGTCGTTTACATCGCGATCACGATGAGCTCATGCTCAACGCTTCCGTGATCACTCGACCATCCCCTCTCTTGACTCCCCCTCTCCAGAAAATTTCAGCTTTGAGGCAGACAGATGCGATACCGTGGCGGGCATGAGCGACACCTCGGGTAGATTTGTTTCCTTGAGGTCAGTTAACCAGACGGCGAGGGCCGGCGGTTTTTTCCAGCAAATGCGGAAATCGGATTGCTCGACGAGCCGCGCATGACATTCCCTATACAGTATCCGTATGGTAAGCCACTACCTGCCCGGCGCTTTGCGGGGTGACACCACCGGCACCTGGTGAAATATTGTTACCGGATATGGTCAGCTGCCGGCGAGCGTCATGGACTCGATCAGGATCGAGCCGGTGCGGATGTTACCGTTGCGATCCACGTCGTTACCGACTGCTGTCAGTCCTCGGAACATGTCCTTGAGGTTGCCGGCGATGGTGATCTCCTCGACCGGGTACTGGATCGCGCCGTTCTCCACCCAGAATCCGCCCGCGCCGCGCGAATAGTCGCCGGTCACGCCGTTGACGCCGAAACCGATAAGCTCGGTGACCAGCAGCCCGGTACCCATCAGCTTGAGCAGGCCGGCAAGATCCTTGTCGCCCGGCTGGATAGTGAGGTTGTGCACGCCGCCGGCGTTGCCGGTGCTGCGCATGCCGAGTTTGCGCGCCGAATACACGTCCAGCACATAGCCCTGCAGAATGCCGTCGCGCACGATGTCGCGATTGGCCGGTGCCACGCCGTCATTGTCGAACGGCGTGCTGCCGAGCGCCTTCTTGAGAAACGGCTGTTCGTGAATGCGCACCTGCGGGGCGAACACCGGTTTGCCCAGATGATCGAGCAGGAACGAGGAACGGCGGTACAGGCTGGCGCCACGGATTGCGCTCACAAAGTGCGACAGCAGGCTGGAGGCCACCGGTGCCTCGTAGATCACCGGAATCTGGCGGGTGCTGAGCTTGCGACCACCGAGACGGCGCACGCTGCGCTCGGCCGCCTTCCGGCCAACCGCCGCGGCGGTTTCCAGGTCGGCGAGATCGCGTGCAGCGGTGTACCAGTAATCACGCTGCATACCGGAGTCATCCTGAGCGATGACCGCGCAACTCATGCCGTGCCGGGTGGTGGCCGTGGCACCGAGGAAGCCGTGGCTGTTTCCATAAACATCGGTGCCCTCGTGTGAATAGACCGTGGCGCCTTCGGAATTCGTGATACGCGCATCGACCGCGCGCGCGGCGTCTTCACAGGCCAGGGACTGTTCGATCGCCTGTTCCACGCTCGGATTCCAGGGATAATAAAGGTCGAGATCCGGAATCTCGCGCGCCAGCTGATCGGGATCGGCGAGGCCGGAAAATTCATCCGCCGCGGTGTAGCGCGCAATGGTCGCGGCAGCGCGCACGCAATCGTGCACCGCCGCTGGCGACAGGTCCGAGGTGCTGGCCGAGCCACTCTGCTTGCCGAAAAACAGAGTCAGCGCGAGGCCCTTGTCACGGGTGTGCTCGACGGTCTCCACCTCGCCGAGGCGCACCGTCACCGATAAACCCTGATTCACACTTACACTCGCCTCGGCGCTCGATGCGCCCTGGCGCTTGGCCTCGGCGAGCACATCACTGACGAGCGCCTTAAGCTGTTCACCGCTGGCGATGGTGTTGTTGGTGGCGCGTGACGAGGTTGTCATAGTCTTTGTGATTCAGGTTTTATTGCGCAGGCGAGCGTTTCTTAACCCTGCTGTTGGGTACCGCCCACAGTCAGGCCATCAATCAGCAACGTCGGCTGGCCGACACCGACTGGCACGCTCTGACCGTCTTTGCCGCAGGTGCCAACACCGGAATCAAGTTGCAGATCGTTGCCCACCATGGTCACACGCGTGAGCACATCCGGCCCATTGCCAATCAAGGTGGCACCCTTCACCGGACGCGTGACCTTGCCGTTCTCGATCAGATAGGCCTCGCTCGCCGAAAACACGAATTTGCCATTGGTGATATCCACCTGGCCACCACCGAAGTTGACGGCATACAGGCCATTCTCGACCGAGGCAATGATTTCCCGAGGATCGAGTATGCCGGGCAACATATAGGTGTTGGTCATGCGAGGCATAGGCAGGTGCGCGTACGATTCACGCCGGCCATTGCCGGTCGGCGCGACACCCATGAGACGCGCATTGAGCGTGTCCTGCAGGTAACCTTTCAGAATACCGTCTTCGATGAGTACGGTCTTTTGCGTAGGCGTTCCTTCATCGTCCACATTCAGCGAGCCGCGCCGGTCGGCGAGTGTGCCATCGTCAACAACCGTGACGCCGCGTGCCGCAACTTGTTTCCCGACCATTCCGGTGAACGCCGACGTGCCCTTGCGATTGAAATCGCCTTCGAGGCCATGGCCGATGGCCTCGTGCAGCAGAATGCCCGGCCAGCCGGGACCGAGCACCACCTGCATGCTGCCGGCCGGGGCCTCATCGGCGTCCAGATTCACCAGCGCCTGGCGCACCGCCTCGCGGGCATAGGTACGCGCGTAATCGTTTTCAAGAAAATACTGGTAACTCACGCGCCCGCCACCGCCGTGGCTGCCGGTTTCGCGCCGACCATTCGCCTCGACGATCACCGTCACATTCAGTCGCACCAGAGGACGTACATCCGCGGCCAGCCCGCCGTCGCTGCGCGCCACCAGAATCACGTCCTGCACACCGGACAGCGATGCCATCACCTGGGTCACGCGCGGATCGGCACGTTTCGCTTCGGCCTCGACGGTTTCGAGCAGCTTCACCTTGGCGGCATCTTCCAGGCTCGCGATAGGATCGAGCGGTGCATAGAGTTTGGCGACGCTCCACTGCGCTGGCGTATCGGCGCAGCGGCACTCGTGCCGCTGCGTGCAATTGCGCGCGCCGCCGTCGCGGCATCGCTCAGCGCCGGCAGCAGAATCTCGTCGGAGTAGGCAAAACCGGTCTTCTCCCCGCTCACGGCGCGCACGCCAACGCCTTGTTCGACGTTGTACGAACCGGACTTCACCTGCCCCTCCTCCAGCGACCAGGACTCGTGGCGGCTGTACTGGAAGTAGAGATCAGCGTAATCCACGCGATGCGTGAAGATCTGGCCGAGTAGCCGGTCGAGGTCGGTCACGTCCAGACCGGCTGGTGCGAGCAGTGTCTTGCGCGCGATGTCGAGGCGATTGGTCACGAATGAACCTGCTTCGCTTCGCTGCGTTCGTCTTGTCATCCTAAATCAGCTTGCGGTGTTGGATGCTGGGGAAACTGGTGCGCGTGTGCTCGAAGTAGCGCCGATCGAGATCGGCGAGCACCACGCCCGAACCGCGCGCCAAGCGGTCGAGCACTTCGCCCCACGGATTCACGATCATGCTGTCGCCGTAGGTCTCGCGACCGTTCAAGTGGTAACCGCCCTGGGCGGCGGCGATCACGTAGGCCAGGTTCTCCACGGCACGTGCGCGCACCAGCACTTCCCAGTGGGCGCGCCCGGTGCGCACCGTGAAGGCCGACGGCACGGCGAACAGCTCGGCGCCCTGATCGAGCAGCTGCCGGAACAGTTCCGGGAAGCGCAAGTCGTAACACACCGCCAGACCGAGCTTGCCGAACGGCGTATCCACCACCACCGGTGTGTCGCCCGGTTCGATAGATGCCGATTCGTTGTACAACTCGCCGTTGTCGAGACGCACGTCGAACAGGTGAATCTTGTCGTAACGCGCGACGCGCTCGCCGTGGTCGTTGAACAACAGACAGGCGGCGCGCACGCGATTCGGATCATTCGCCTTGATGGGAATCGTGCCGCCCACCAGCCACACGCCATGGCGTGCGTGCCTGGGCCGCGAGAAATTCCTGGATTGGACCCTGACCATCGCGCTCGGCGACTGCCAGCCGTTCGGCGTCCTGCTGCGCCATGATGGCGAAATTCTCCGGCAACACCACGAGGCGCGCACCGGCCGTGGCGGCTTTGCCGATATGACGCGCGGCTTCGCTCAGGTTGGCGGCAACCTGCGGGCCGGAGGCCATCTGTATCGCGGCAACTTTCACGGTGCTGTTTCTCCGTTGGCAGATAAATTCCAGAATCAATTGATCGGCTGTCCGCGGCGGCCGGCACCAGGCGAATGCGCGCGGCCGGTACACCGAACGCGACCAGTGCATCGCGCAACTGCTCGGCGAAGCGGCTGTCCGTGCTCGCCACCGGCGTGGCGAATACGCAGTACCCTGGCATTTCGCTGGTCGAACGCACGCAAAAAATCACCCAGCGGCCTGTGTGCCGCGAGAATCTCGGCGTGGCGCGGTGTGCGGCCAGTCCGCTGCGGCGAGTGTCAGTGTCTCGGCCGCGCCCGGCAACATTCCGAGCACGAATAACATCATCGCATGTGTCATGAAAACTGTCCTTTCGGGGCTTGCCCTATTGTTCCTCGACTGCGGGGCTGGCGTTCGCGGGACCGACGCGCGTGACTGCCGGATCGTCCCACCCGTCTTTCACCGTATATTTGATACGGGTACTCTTTTCGAACGGCTTTTGAACCAGCTGGTGCAGCACCGCCACCGCCGCACCGACAACCGGACCGCCGAGCAAGCCACCAGTGATGGCGAGCTCTTCCATCAGATGCGGCGTTACACCGAGCTCGAGATCCAAGTCACGGGTGGCGAGCCCGACCCGACCGGACAGATCCGATGTCGGCGCCCGGCGTGCGAATTGCGAGGTCGCGAGTATAGGCATTCCCTTTCTCGACCGCCACCCTGCCCTTGATCGTGTCAAAGGTCAGCCCCTTGCCGAAAACATTGCTGAAATCGAGCGTGAGGTAACGCGTCACGGAACGCAGGTCCAGCGCACCGAGCAAACGTCCGGCACCCGGACTGATTTTTGGGATTCGCCCGTTTGAGAGCGAGAAGCTCAGGTCACCATCGGCGCGCGCCAGACTGAAAGCCGTGGGCGCACCCGGCCACGACCAGTTCGATTGCAGGATGAGCTTGCTGCCAACGATCTCCTGCGGATAACCCAGCGTCTCCAACAGCTTGCCGAAATCGGTGCTCGTGAGCGTGGCATCGATCTGGGTGCTTGTGCTGGCCGCGGCTATCGATCTCCCACAGACCGCTGGCGGTCAGGCTCGATTCGGGACGCGTGAGCTTGAGGCTGGCAATCTTCCAGCCGTACGTGGCCGGTAGGGCGTTGAATTCCAGTGTGCCCAAGTCGATATCCGCGAACGTGAAAGATTGACTCTGCACATGCAGTGGCGGCAAGCCGCGCGGATCGAGCACCGGTTCCTTGCCACTAGGACGCACCGGCGGGAGATTCAGCTTCTCCAGGGTCAGGTGAATGACCGAGCGTCCGGGTACGGCGACATTGCCGACGACCAGTGGCAGGCCTGGCGGACGCAGTACTTGCGATGGTGACTTGTCCGGCCACCGCATCACCCTGCACACGCCCTCGCCAATCGCCCGCATGCTTCTCGATATCCAGATCCAGGCGACCGAACCCGCGTCCGAATGCTTCGAGCGACTTAATGTCGGCGTTTACGCGGTTCACCGAGTCCAGCCAGCTGCTTTCGTCGCCACTGTCCAGATTCTGGCGCAGCAATGGCCACCAATCATCCGCATTCAGCGCCGGCAGCCGCGCGCTCAACTGCAAGCCGGATTGCACAGGCAGCTGTGTTACCTTCTCGCCGACACCGATGTGGCCGCGAGTCAGTTTCCAGCCCGATTCCGCGCGCTGGAAGGACAGCTTGCCAGTCACACGCTCTTCCGCCTGCAACTCCATGTCCAGTTTATCGATACCGAATTCGCTGGTGCGAACCTGAAACAAAAGCGGTTCACCCTTCGCCTTGGCGAGCGGCGCCGGCAGGCGCATCTCGAGATTGCGTAAATCGGTTTCTACAAACAAATCGTAACCCGTGCGCCGCGGCAGCAGGCGTGCCTGCCAGGGTGCCTGTCCGCGCAACAATGGGGACAGTTGCGGCCCGAACAGTTGCGCAAGACCGGTCTGGTTCAAGTTACCGCGTACCTCGATGCGCGCCGCACCCGCCTGCGCGTCATCGGGCACCGTCTCGAGAATGACATCGTCGCCAAGAAACTGCGCATTGAGCTTTCCGGTTCGAAGACCGGATTCGTTGAATTCCATGCTGCCCTGAATGTCGATCAACAGGAATGGCGCGAAACGGAAGTTCCACGCCACTGTTCTGGAACCGGTAGAAGCCCGAGATCGCAATGGCCTTCGGCGTACGCGCCGGAATACGCAGATCGAGCGTCAAAACACCATTGCCCGAGGCCTGCAGGCCGGCGGGAATCATGGACGCGAAGCGTGGTGTGCGGCTGTCTGCCAGCACACCGAGCGTGTCCTGCAATGGGCCGGCGATACGCCCATTGACGGTGACCAGCGCGCCATCGGGGGCCTTGAAGTCCTCGATCGCCACCACCAGTGCGGCCGACATCGAGGCCTCGGATCTTGCTGTGCGCAGACGTGATGAGCATGCCGGTGCCGGTGAAATAGAGATCGGCATCGATATCGTGGATCGGTGCCCAATCCGGCAGATAATCGAGCACTCCGTCTTTGACATGCGCGCGCACTTCGAACCGACCCTTGCCATCGCGGAACGGAAAATTGCGCAGCGCACCGTGAAACAACACGCTTCCATCCGTGACCCGACCAGACACCACCGCCCGTTCAATCCAGGCACGCAGACCATCCGGCACTATCAGCGGGATATAACGCGCAGTGTGGCGGCCATCACCGTCGCTGAAATTGGCGTGCAGCTTGAGCACCGGCGAGATGGCCTTGTCTTTGGGAAGACGCAATTCGAAACCGCCGCGTATGCGGCCATCACTGCGCGTTCAGCACAATCTCCTGCGCCTGCACAAACCAGTCGTCCGGACTCTGCCGCCAGCGAATGCGACTTGACAGACGCTGCACCGTCAGGGGTTGCTTCAAAATTCGCGGCAATGCCACGCGCGTTTCGCCGCTGTCCAGGCGGAACTCGCCGCTGTCTCTCGGACAGCGACAGCTGGCCACTCAAGCCGTGCACTCCAGGAACATGTTCGTGAGCCGCGAAGCGGATGTTGCGTAGTCCGACGTCCGCGCTGTAGCCGGTGGGCGCCGTGATCGGTCCGGTGAGCTCGAGACGCACCCGATTGAGGCCGCCGGTGGGCTGGGCGGCACGCAGCCAGTCGAGCAACACATGTTCTCGGGGCAACGAGGCCGTGAAGGTGGCAAGATCCGCCACGTCCACATGCTCGACGTCGACGCGCAATCGGTCTGGCTGGACATCCAGGCGCAGTCGCCCAGCCAACCAGGCAGGTCGCGTCAAACCCAGACGCAGACTGGCAAGATCCAGACGCCATGACTCCGTGTTGCCCTTCCAGTTGAGACTGGTGTTCAGCGCCTTGACCACCAGCGGACGTGTTTCGCCCGGCAATGGCAATGACAACCCGGATACTGCGACCTGTCCTTCTACAGCCTCTGGCTGGGCATTCCGCCATTGGCTATTGAGGTCCAGATCGAAACGACCGGCAAGGCCGGATGGCAAGGGTGCGCGCAGAATGCGCGGCAGCCTGTTGATGGAAAGCGAACGCGCACGCACACCGATCTCTCCGCGCCAGGACGTTTCACGAAACGGATTGCCGCGAATGTCGGCGCGCAAGCGGCAATCCGCGCACAGGTCATGCGGGAAATCGGCACGGAATTCCAGTCGGTGACGATTGCCATCGTTGTACAACTCGAGGAACACACGTCGGACGGAGTATCGTTCGTCTTCTCCATTGGTATGCCGATCCAGCCACAACGAGCTCGCCATTCTCGATGACCATCTCCTTCTGCGAAAGCAGGAGTTGCGAGAAATCCGTATCCGCCGGCGTGGTCACGGCGCCGGTCTCATAGCCGCTGATCCGCAATCTTCCGTCGGCCTGTCGTTCAACCGTCAGGACGCGGCTCGACCAGCACGAGGCTGTTGATCTCGATGCGCCCGGTCAGTAACGGCCACCACGCCAGGCTCAGGCGCAATTCCTTGAATTGCATCGCCTGCAGGCCGGTGTCCGCAGAATGCACACGTAATCCCTTGCACGCGCACACCGGGATTGAGACCATCCCAATAGGTGTCCAGCGTGCTCAAGCGTTACGGGTTGCCCGAGCGTGACGCTGATGTAAGTCTCGATCTCTTCCTTGCGATCGGCCAGCGTCGGCAGCCACAGGTGCGCCGCCACGAAAATCAACACAACCGAAATCACGACACCGAGCGTCGAATGCAGTGTCCAGTGCGTGGTGCGACGCAACGCGCGTTTCACCGGCTGCGGCATGCGCTGGTGCAACGACAGGACAGCAGTGCGTGCGGTCTGCACGTGGTGCCGGATCCAGGCGACAAGCGATTTCGATTTTCGTGCTGGCTTGTGCATTAGCTTTCCGACTGACAATTCCCTGACTTTGTATATCTCATTTTCACATCAGCACCACATCGAATTGTTCCTGATTGTAGAGCCCATCCACCTGGAGATGGATGGGTTTGCCGATGAATTCCTGAAGATTGAGCAGACCGGTCGATTCCTCGTCGAGCAGCAGATCGACCACAACCTGCGAAGCCATCACCAGATACTTGTCGGAACCGAATTGGCGCGCTTCGCGCAGAATCTCACGGAAGATCTCATAACAAACAGTCTGTGGCGTCTTCATCACCCCACGTCCCTTGCAGGCCGGACATGGTTCGCACAACACGCGCTCCAGGCTCTCGCGCGTGCGCTTGCGCGTAATCTCGACCAATCCGAGCGTCGACATCTCGGTCACATAGGATTTGGCGCGGTCGCGCGCCAGCGCCTTTTCGAGTGCGCGCAGTACCTGGCGACGGTGCTCCGGCTCGGTCATGTCGATAAAGTCCACGATGATCATGCCTCCCAGATTGCGCAACCGCAGTTGTCGGGCAATGGCCTGCGTGGCCTCAAGGTTGGTCTTGTACAGTGTCTCTTCCTGGTTGCTGCGGCCGACATAGGCGCCGGTGTTCACATCGATGGTGGTCATGGCTTCAGTCTGGTCGAACACCAGGTAACCACCGCTCTTCAGCAACACCTTGCGCTCCAACGCCTTCTGGATCTCGTCCTCGACCGCATACAGGTCGAAGACGGGGCGTTCGCCCGGGTAAACCTCGATACGTTCCGCAACCTCGGGAATAAATTCAATGGCAAAGTCACGCGCCTTGATAAATGTTTCGCGCGAGTCGATGCGCACCTTCTCCACATTCTCGCGCACCAGGTCGCGCATGGTGCGCAGCGCCAGCGCCAGGTCTTCGTGCAACAGCGTGCATGCCGCGGCCGTCTGCATGCGCCCCTGGACTACTTTCCACAAGCGCTTGAGATAGCGGATGTCTGTGCTGAGCTCGTCTTCGCTTACCGCGCCCGCGACCGTCCGCAAGATGTAGCCACCCTGCTCGTTGTCATCAATCGCTGCCTTTAGGATGGTGCGCAGACCGTTCGCGTTCGGCGTCATCCTCGATCTTCTGCGAAATCCCGATGTGCTTGCTGTAAGGCATGTACACCAGATAGCGGGCTGGCAAGGTAATGTGGGTGGTCACGCGCGCGCCCTTGGTGCCAAGCGGATCTTTCACCACCTGCACCACCACCTCCTGACCGTCGCGCAATAACTCACTGATGCTGTGTGGCGGACCCCCCTGCGCCTCCGCCACACCCGCCGTCCGTGGCGGCATGCCTCCCGACACATTCTGACGGCCTTGTATGTCGGACGCATGCAGGAAGGCGGCACGGTCCATGCCGATGTCCACAAATGCCGCCTGCATGCCAGGCAGGATGCGTGTCACCTTGCCTTTGTAGATATTGCCGACAATGCCGCGCGCGCGGGTGCGCTCAATATGCACTTCCTGCAGCACACCATTCTCGACAACTGCCACACGAGTTTCCTGCGGCGTCACATTAATAAGGATTTCTTCGCTCACGTCGGCTCCACTCCGGCACGTTTCAGGGTTTCGAACAACTCGTACAGCGGCAATCCCATGACGCCCGAGTAGCTGCCTTCAAGACGCGTAATGAACGCAGCGGCGCGCCCCTGGATGGCATAGGCCCCGGCCTTGTCATCCGCCTCGCCAGTAGCCAGGTATCGCGTGATCGCCGCATCCGTGAGTTCGGTGAAAGTCACGTGGCTCTCGCTTAGTGCGCTGTACTCTCCTGCCGGCGACACCAGACAAATCGCCGTTAATACGATATGTGAGCCTCCGGACAGTCGCCGCAACATGCTGGCAGCGTGCGTGCGGTCGTGTGGCTTGCCAAAAATATCGCCTTCCAATACTACTTCTGTGTCGGCACCCAGCACCGGGCGCACTGGCAAGCCACGCTCGGCCACGAGGCGTGTCACAAAATGCGCCTTGTCGGTGGCCACCCGCTGCACGTAGTCCACGGGCGCTTCGCCTGCCTGTCGTTCCTCGATGATATTCGAGGGTAAGGCTCTAAATGTCAGCCCTACCTGGCGCAGAAGTTCCTGGCGACGGGGGCTGGCGGAAGCGAGGTAAATCATAAAGTTCTGATACAAGCGACAAGTTACAAGTTCCAAGAAACTAAAAAAGACGGAAATAATGGCCGCTCACAGCCCGCCCGATCTTTTATTATTTTTCGCCCCATTCAATCTAATCATAGCCAAGCGCTGGCCGTATTTCCCTTGTTGCGTTGACTATTCGACAAGCTTATCGATGATAAGGCAGGTTTTTCAGGATACTCCAGGCACGATACAGCTGCTCTGCGAGCACCACACGCACCACGGGATGGGCAAGGGTCAGCTTCGACAATGACCAATGCTCATGGGCGGCGGCCAGGCATTCAGGCGCCAACCCTTCTGGACCGCCGACGAGCAGCGCAAGATCTTTCCCTGTACCCAGCTGCTTCGCAATGCGTACGGCGAGTGCCTGCGTGTCGAGCTCGCGGCCACGGCGGTCGAGCGCCACCACCCGGCTGCCAGCCGGGATGGCCGCCAGCTGGCGCGCTCCCTCGGCACTGGTCAAACGCGCGAGATCCGCGTTCTTTGTGCGTTTACCGGCAGGGACTTCATGCAGCGTAAGACGGCACTCGTGCGGCAGGCGTTTGGCATATTCCGCGTAGCCGGCTTGCACCCACTCGGGCATGCGCTCGCCGACGGCGATAATGTGAATCTGCATGGATTGCGTGTCCTAGGAAAAGATAAGCAAAAACCACAGCGGTACGCAGGACACAATGAATACTTGATGCACTAGCTCTGCACGCTCAACTGTGTGCACCCTTCGGGGCCTGTTCAACCTGCGGACCGTCACCCCAGAGTTTTTCGAGATTATAGAGATCCCGCACCGACGGTCGCATCAGATGCGCCACGACATCGCCGAAGTCGATCAGCACCCAGTCACCCACTGCCTCGCCCTCGCGACCGATCGGCATGAGACCCAACTCCTTCATGCGCACGCAGATCTTGTCTGCCAGAGTCTGTACGTGGCGGCTCGAGGTTCCGCTCGCGATAATCATGTAATCGGTAAAATCCGTAATCTTGCGGACGTCCAGAACCTTGATGTCCTGACCCTTGGCGTCCACCAGCGCCTGAACAATTTCCTGTCGCATCTGTTCTGCCTGCATCAATCTCCCAGCCTAATGGCCGTAAACCTGGTTGCTCCGGATAAAGTCCAGTACCGCCTCCGGCAACAACCCGTGCACCGATTCCCCCCGGGCGAGCGCGGCGCGAATACGGGTAGCGGATATATCTTGGGGGCTCACGGGCAGAAAAGCCAGCCGCCCAGACGGCGTCTTCCGCAGTTCCTGTAAATCCGCGCACACGCGTCCGTGCACCCATGTCGGCAATGCGCCGGGTGTCGTGCCCGGCCGGTTCAGCACCACGAGATGGGCAAGATCCGGGATCTCCTGCCAGTGGTGCCAAGTCTCGAAGCTGCGGAACTGATCGGCACCGATCAACAGGCACAGCGGCGCTATTGCCCAGCTCGGCACGCAGCGATTCAAGGGTCGGCACAGTGTAGGACAAGCCGCCACGCCGGAGTTCCTGATCATCCACTCGGAAGCCGGGGAGATCGTGAATGGCAAGTTCGACCATGGCCAGTCGCTGTGCAGCGCTGGCCTGCGGGGCCGGGCGATGTGGAGGCTGGGCGGCAGGAATAAAACGCAACTCGGAAAGCGCCAGTTTCTGCATGGCCTCCTGCGCCGGGCGCAGATGGCCATAGTGAATCGGATCGAAGGTGCCGCCGAAGATGCCGATCATGACGGCAGGGAAAAGAAAAAAGATGAAAGAGAAAAGGGAAAGGTAGCGCAACCAGTTCTAAAGGGCTCTACTTTGCTCTTTGCTCTTGTCACTTTTCTCTATTTTCGGATATGCCCGTCGCCGAGCACGATGAATTTCACCGACGTCAGACCTTCCAGACCAACCGGTCCGCGTGCGTGCAGCTTGTCGGTGGAAATGCCGATTTCCGCGCCCAGGCCGTATTCGAAGCCGTCGGCGAAGCGCGTCGAGGCATTCACCATCACCGAGCTCGAATCCACCTCGCGCAGGAAACGTCGGGCACGCGTCAGGTCCTCGGTCACGATGCTGTCGGTGTGCTGCGAACCGTATTGGGCAATATGCGCGATCGCCGCGTCCATGTCTTCGACCACGCGTATCGAAAGTATTGGCGCAAGATACTCAGTGTGCCAATCCTCTTCGGTCGCGGCCTTGATACCGGACAGTATCTTCTGCGTGGCCGAGCAACCGCGCAGCTCGACACCTTTTTCCTGATACATCTTGCCGAGCACCGGCAACACCCGGTCGGCGGCAGCGCGCGCCACCAACAGTGTCTCCATGGCATTGCACACGCCGTAACGGTGAGTCTTGGCGTTGAATGCAATTTTCACCGCCTTGTCCAGGTCGGCCTTGTCGTCGATGTACACATGACAGACGCCGTGCAGGTGCTTGATAACCGGGATGGTCGCCTCGGCGCTGATGCGCTCGATGAGCGACTTGCCGCCGCGCGGCACGATCACGTCCACATACGGTTTCAGGGTGATGAGTTCACCGACCGCGGCACGGTCAGTGGTGGCGACCACCTGCACGGCATCCTCCGGCAGCCCGGCCGCCTTGAGCCCGGCCTGGATGCAGGCCGCGATCGCCTGATTCGAATGAATCGCCTCGCTGCCGCCACGCAGGATGCTGGCGTTGCCGGACTTGAGACACAGGCCGGCGGCATCCGCGGTGACGTTCGGGCGCGACTCGTAAATAATGCCGATCACGCCGAGCGGCACGCGCATGTGACCGACCTGAATGCCGGACGGCCGATACTTGAGATCAGAGATTTCGCCGACCGGATCGGGCAGTGCCGCGATCTGGCGCAGACCCTCGGCCATACCGGCGATTCGTTCTGCGTTGAGCGTGAGCCGGTCGAGCAATGCCGCGTCCAGGCCATCACGCCGCCCGGCGTCCAGGTCCTTTTTATTCTCCTCGATCAGCCGAGTCGCGCGCCTGTTCCAGACCCGTGGCCATCGCGAGCAGCGCGGCGTCCTTGGCAGCGGTCTCGGCGCGACTCATGTGCACGGCGGCGCGGCGCGCGCGCGCGCCGACGTCCTGCATGTACTGCCGGATGTCGAGTCCGGCGTTCTGTGGCGATGCCGTTTTCATGCACTCCTCTCTGAAACATCGCGGTTTGTGACGAACGGCTTGAGACCTGCGACCGCCAGCAACAGGCGTTCGAGTTCAAGCCACAGGTCACCGGTCTCGCGCCCCTTGAGAATACGGTCGAGCTGCGCGCTGCGGCCGCATAAAACCGAGCCAGACGGGCGCCGGGTGACGGCGCAGCGCCTTGCCCACCAGCGTGCGCCGCTGCGCCCAGGCACGCGCAAGCACAGAACTCTCCGGCTTGCCGCGCGCCAGTTCCTGGCCCATCTGCGCCAGCGTGCGCAATTCGCGCGCCAACGCCCAAAGTATCAGTATCGGCTCAGTGCCTTCAGTGCGCAAGCTGGCGAGAATGCGCCGGACGACCACCATCTCGCCAGCCAGTGCGGCATCTACAAGTTGATAGACACTGAAGCGTGCGCTGTCGGCGAGACTCTCCTCGACGTCGGCGAGACGCACGTGCCCGTCGCCGCACAGCATGACGAGCTTGTCCACTTCCTGCGCGGCAGCCAGCAGATTGCCTTCCAGATGCCAGGCGAGCAGTTCGACGACACCGTCTTCGGGTTGCAAACCGCGCGCCGCGAAACGTTTTGCGAGCCAGCCAGGAAGTTTCTGGGCGTCCAGCGGCCAGATGACCACGTGCATGCCGGCATTTTCAATGGCCTTCACCCAACGACTCTCGCGCTGAGTCTTGTCGAGCTTGCCGGTGATTACCAGCAGCACAATATCAGCCGGGGCATTGTCCGTCAGCTCGGCCAGTGTTGCCGCACCGTCTTCACCCGGCCGGCCAGTCGGCAGGCGCAGTTCGACAAGGCGACGCTCGGCGAACAGAGACAGCGACTGGGTGGCAGTGCGCAAACCATCCCAATCGAAACCGGTCCCAGCTGTGAACACGCTGCGTTCGATACAGCCCGCAGTCTCGGCCAAGTGGCGAATGGCCTTGGTGCATTCATCGACCTGTAACGGTTCATCGCCGCTCACCAGATAGAACGGCGCCAGCCCGCGTTCGAGCTGGCGTGCCAGCTGATCTGCGTTAATTTGCATCGCTGCCTGCCGTGTTGTCGGAGCTGAATCTCGCCAGTCGGCGCAGTATCTGCTGCGCTACATCACGCCGCATTTCGCTTTGCAGGAATTCACTTTGTTTTTCAGATGCGATCACGTTCAGGCGGTCGAAACCATATTCGCGTTGCAACTTTACGGGCTGTCTTGGCAGGAGCAGCTTTTTGTCGGGTCCGACAAGCGAATAATCAACACGGTAGTTCAGCAAATACGCGCTGATGCGGCCGCTACTGTCAATTGCCAGCACCTGGGTCTCACTCGACTCGGAGTGCAATTGCAGCACCGGAACATCGGCCGACACATCTTCCGTGAGTTTTACGCCTCCCAGCGCCAGCAGCGCATTGCGCATTTCAACGAGCAGCGGCGGATAGCTTGCGCCCCCCATGGTTACACGCATGGTTGACAGCTCCGGTGGCAGCGCAATGGAAGACGCGCCACGCAGGTGGAAGCCACAGCCGGATAAAACCAGGGATAAAAAACAGGTAACAAGATACAAGGGGACAACAGCTGCCCGCCAATGGGTTGGCTTGTATCCTGAATCTCGAATCTTGTGTCTCATACAACGATATTCACGAGCTTGCCTGGCACAATGATGACTTTCTTGACCGCTTTTCCAGCGGTGTGTTTCTGCACACCTTCGTCAGCATGTGCAAGATCACGAATTTGAACATCGCTGGCTGCAGCCGGTACAGCGATGCGCCCACGCAGCTTGCCATTCACCTGCACAACCATTTCGACGACATCCTTTACCAAGGCGCGGGCATCCGGTGTCGGCCAGGATGCATCGATCACTGCCGTTGCCTCGCCAAGTCCAACCCTCTGCCAGAGGACATGGGAGAGATGTGGAACGATTGGCGCCAGCAGGCGCGTCAGGATATCCACCGCTTCGAAGATGACAGCCGCATACCCACGTTGATTCGTGTTTCCAGGATCGAATATGGGAACCTGATGTATTGTGTTCACCATTTTCATGCAGGCGGCGACCACCGTATTGAACTGGTACTTTGCGAAATCGCGGTTGGCCTGCTCCAGCAAGGCATGAATTTCACCACGTGTCTTACGCTGTTCCGGAGTCAGCGTACTCCAGTCAAATGTTTTTAGATGCGCTTTCCGCTTCTTGCCATTGTCGAACTCCGGGTAGCGATATTCCGGCTTGTTGCCGAGTTCCCAGACTCGCTTCAGGAAACGGTGCGCGCCGGCGACCGCCTCGTCCGACCACTCGAGGGTCATCTCCGGTGGCGCGGCAAACATGGTGAACAGGCGCGCCGTGTCGGCGCCATACTGCTCGATGAGCGCCTGCGGGTCGATACCGTTGTTTTTCGACTTCGACATGGTGCCGATGCCGCCAGACTCGACCGGCTGGCCGTCACTCTTCAGAACCGCGCCGCTGCGCTGGCCCTTGTCGTCATACTTGAACTCGATATCGGCCGGGTTGAAATACGCAATGCGGCCACTCTCGGGTTTGCGGAAGAATATTTCGTTCAGCACCATGCCCTGCGTGAGCAGTCGCTTGAACGGCTCATCGTAGGATACGAGTTGCGTGTCGCGCATCACCTTCGACCAGAAGCGCGAGTACAGCAGGTGCAGGATGGCGTGCTCAATGCCGCCGATGTACTGGTCCACCGGCATCCAGTAGCGGGTCTCGCTGTCGAGCATGGCGTCGGCACGCCGCGCGCTGGCAAAGCGCGCGTAATACCACGAAGAGTCCACGAACGTGTCCATGGTGTCGGTCTCGCGGCGCGCGGCCGCGCCGCACTTCGGACATTTAGTATTTACGAAATCGGCACGCTTGTTGAGCGGGTTGCCGCTGCCGTCCGGCACGCAATCTTCCGGCAACACCACCGGCAAATCCTTGTCCGGCACCGGCACATCGCCGCACTGTGCACAATGAATAATAGGTATCGGGCAGCCCCAATAACGCTGGCGCGAGATACCCCAGTCACGCAGGCGCCATGTCACCTGTTTGTCGCCCAGGTCCCTGGCCTTGAGATCGGCGGCAATTGCGTCGACCGCTTCAACGTAGGTAAGGCCATCATACTTGGCGGAGTTCACGCAGCGTCCGCGATCCTTGTCCGCATACCATTCTTGCCAGGTTTCGGTCGAGAAGTTTTCGCCCGGAATGCCGATCACCTGCCTGATGGGCAACTGGTACTGCCGGGCAAAATGAAAGTCGCGCTCATCGTGTGCCGGCACAGCCATGACAGCGCCCTCGCCATAACCCATGAGCACGTAGTTGCCGACCCACACTGGAATCGGCTCACCGGTAAATGGGTGGGTGACGCTGATGCCGGTCGGCATGCCCTTCTTTTCCATCGTGGCGATATCCGCTTCCATCACGCTGCCGTGCTTGCACTCGTCGATGAATGCAGCAAGTGCCGGATTGTTCCGGGCGGCATGCGTGGCCAGCGGGTGCTCTGCCGCCACCGCACAGAACGTGACACCCATAATGGTGTCGGCGCGCGTGGTGAATACCCAAAGTTTTTCGTCGCTGCCATCGAGCGTGTACGGAAAGGCGAAGCGCACACCGACGCTCTTGCCGATCCAGTTGGCCTGCATGAGGCGCACGCGCTCCGGCCATTCGGGGAGCTTGGTGAGATCGCCCAGCAATTCCTCGGCATATTGCGTGATCGCCAGGTAATACATCGGGATCTCGCGCTTCTCGATCACCGCGCCGGTGCGCCAGCCGCGTCCATCGATTACCTGTTCGTTGGCGAGCACGGTCTGGTCGACCGGATCCCAGTTCACCGTCCCGGTCTTCTTGTAGGCAATTCCTTTTTCCAGCATGCGCAGGAACAGCCACTGGTTCCATTTGTAATAGTCGGGTTTGCAGGTGGCGAGCTCGCGTTCCCAGTCGATGGCGAAGCCAAGCGACTTGAGTTGCTTCTTCATGGTGGCGATGTTGTCGTAGGTCCATTTTGCCGGCGGCACGCCGTTGGCCATGGCGGCATTTTCAGCCGGCAGGCCGAATGCGTCCCAGCCCATCGGTTGCAGAACATTCTTGCCCTGCATGCGCTGGAAACGCGCAATCACATCGCCAATCGTGTAATTACGCACATGTCCCATGTGCAGCTTGCCGGACGGATAGGGGAACATCGACAGGCAATAGAACTTTTCCCGCTGCGGGTCGGCGACGGCCTTGAAGGACTGGTGCTTTTCCCAGTAGCTCTGGGCGTCGCGCTCTACGCTTTCGGGGAGGTAACGCTCGTCCATCGGAATAGCCTGAAGACCGGAAAAATCGGACGCTTAAGAATACCGGATTCCGCAGTCCGGGTCTTGCCTAACTGCATCCTGGTGAACCATTCGGCGGGAGAACCGGGAGCGCACGCAACGTCCAGGTGCAATGATTGGTGCAGTTGTGTTGATTTTGGTAATCGAGGCGTGATCCGCCAACTCCGGCGCTATTTCGTGAAAGCCATGCCCTGCGAGCAGCCTCGCAGGGCATGCTATGGCCGGAGGCTAACGTCGCCGGGGAGCTTGCCAGCGACGTCCTGTTACTCAGTTAGCCCAACTGGCGAAGTGCAGGTTCCGATTATTTCTTGCCGGAACGGCTGTCGTATTTCTTGATCACCTTCGACGTGAGGTCCATGCCGTCGTCCGCATAGAGCACGGACATTTCGGTTTTGCCGAGCACCAGACTCACTTTCTCTTCTTTCGCTGTCTCGGTGATGATCTTGCGGATCTCTTCTACCGATTTGTTCGTGAACTCGGAATCCTTCTTGCGCAACTCACGCTCGGCGTCTTGGGCCTTCTTCTGGAATGCCTGAACCTTTTCCTGGAACCCGCGCTGCTTCTCCTGCTTTTGCGCCTCGGTGAGGGTCAACATCTCTTTTTCCAGCGTCTGTTGCTGGGACTTGAGTGTTTCCTCCTCCTTTTTGAGTTCAGCCTGCTTGCTCTTTACGAACTTTTCCATGTCCAGCTTGTGTTGCTTGCCCGCCTTACTCTCAACGAGTACAACACGCATGTCTACATACCCGATTGACGGTTTGTCGGCGGCGCCGACCATGCTGCTGCCCAACAAGCCGGCTACGGCCGCTATCATTGCAATGCGTTTCATCATCAAATTCCCTGAAGTGAGTGTGTTGCTGAACGGATTTTCATGCAAAACGGTGGTCGCTGTCTACCAAGTGTCCGCACAAAATCTGATTAGGCTGGATCGGGTGCGCTAAGACAGCACTGACTTGGCTCGTGACAAAGCGAATTTTCCGGTCTTGCGCAGCAGTATGACCAACTCGTCCGCGGGCAGTGGTTTGCTGAAATAATTGCCCTGCATGGCGTCGCAACCATGGTGGCGCAGAAACTCAAGCTGCTCAATAGTCTCGACTCCTTCGGCGACCACGTCGATGCCGAGGCTGCTGGCCATGGCAAGGATTGCCTGCGCGATCGCGGCATCGTCGGCATCTTCTGGAATATTTTGCACGAACGAACGATCGATCTTGAGCGTGTCGATAGGCAGACGCTTTAAATACGACAAAGACGAGTAGCCGGTGCCGAAGTCATCAATTGAGATTTCCACGCCCATGCGATCCAGTTCATACAATGTGTTAATCACGGATTGCTCTTCGAGCAGAATGCTCTCGGTGATTTCGAGCTCCAGATACTCCGACTTGAGACCGGCGGCAGCAAGCGCCTTGGCCACATTACCTACCATGTCCTGATGTCGAAACTGACGAACCGACAGGTTCACCGACATTCGCAAGTGCGGCCAGCCGTCGGCCTGCCAGCGCGCAAGCTGCGCACAGGCCTTGTTCAGAACCCATTCACCGATCGGAACAATCAGCCCGGTCTCTTCAGCGATCGGGATGAATTGTATGGGCGAGATCAAATCCTGACCGTTATTCCATCTGAGCAATGCCTCGACGCCGCGCACACTGCCGTCAATACCGGAGACGATCGGCTGGTAATGCAACATGAATTCATTTCGCTCCAGCGCACGGCGCAATTGATTCTCCAGCGACAGACGTTCATGAATCTTGCTGGTCATGTCGTGTGCATAAAACTGAAACGTGTTTTTACCCTGACTCTTGGCGCGGTACATGGCGATATCGGCGTTCTTGAGTAGCTCGCTGACGTTGTTGTCGTCCAGCGGACAGATGGTGATGCCCAGACTGGCAGTGATAAACAGTTCGCGTCCCAATACCTGAAAGGGCTGCACGAACAGATCGAGGATCTTCTGCGCCGTGCGCGCGATATCGTCGACATGTCCCATGTCCACGAAGATCAGGGTAAATTCGTCTCCGCCCAGGCGTGCCACCGTGTCACCCTCGCGCACGGCGGCACGCAAGCGCGCGGCCACGAGATTGAGCAGCAAGTCGCCGGCATCGTGGCCCATACTGTCATTGATGTTCTTGAATTCATCCAGATCCAGAAATGCCACGCCGACCAGTCGCTCGCGCCGGTGCGCATTCACAATGGCTTGCTGCAAGCGATCATGGAACAGGATACGGTTCGGCAATTCCGTCAACGCGTCATGGTTGAGCAGATGCGCCATGCGTTCCTCGGAGCGTTTGCGTTCGATCGTGCGTCCCAGCTGCGTACCCACATTGCCCAGCACCTCAAGCAGCTTCTCATCCGGATCGATGATCCGGTCGGCAAAAAACTCCAGCACCGCCACCACGTCACTGTGCACCAATACCGGAAATCCGACCGCCGCCTTGACACCGATATCAATTGCCAGTTGGGCACGGTAGAAATCGCTGTCCTGGGTAACATCACGTATCCACACCGGCTTTTTGCTGGACAACACACGCCCCGCAAGCCCATGCGTCTGCACGGATGTCGTTCTCTGCGTAACTTGGCGAAAGACCGCAAAACGTTCCGAATGCTCCAGGTGCCAGACGTCGGTAGGCACGAATTTGCCGTGCGCGTCGATGATCAGACGCACGTGGCCAATCGGCCAGCCGGTATAGTCACAGACATAATCGAGGCAGGCCTGTAGCGCCGCCTCAATGGTATGCGCCTCGTTCGCGGCCACAGCGACCTTTTGCAGCAATTGCACCGTGGCGATGCTTTCTTGCAGCGTCGCCCGACTGCGCTCGTATTCTGTCTGGCGCCGTTGCAACTTCTCCGCCATGCCATCAAAGGCCTGCGCCAACCGGCCGATCTCGTCCGGCCAGGCTGGCAAACCTGAGCGTACACTCAGGTCTCCAGACGCGAGTCGTTGCGTGGAGCGTACCAACGCCTGGATGCGTCGCAACAGAAAAGGGCCGCCTCCCCACCACGCCGCGGCGGCGGCCAGCAGCATGGCCAGACTAACGCCGATCAGATTCCGCCACAGGGCATGATCCGCTTCGGCATAGGCCACACTTTTCGGAATACCCACGACCACATAGGCGCTAACAGCAGGCGTGAGGTTTAACTGCCGATAGGCATACAGGCGTTCGACCTTGTCGAGGCCGAGCGCTTCGCTCATGCCGTCCTGTTTTTGCTTTAACACAACCTCGGCGAATGCGCTGCTCGCGAGACTTTCACCAATCCAGAACTCCGGGTCGGGAAAATGGACCACCACCCGACCTTGCCGGTCGAGCACCGTCAGTACACTGCCGGCTGGCAATTGGGCTTCGGTGACGACACTGTTCAACCACTCAAGGTCATTCGAAGCGAAGACCACTGCTTGCACAGCACCCGAGGCATCCTGAGCCACATGCGCCACGGTCAACACCGCTCGGCCGGTGATGCCGCCAATGTGATAATCGCTACTCACGAAATTGCGGCTTGTTAATGCACGCTGAAACCACGTGCTGTTCGTTGCGTACGTGCCGGGCGCAAAAGGCAGCGCACTGCAAAACACCTCGCCATCGGGTGTTAACGCGCCAAGATTCGCGTAACGCGGATACTGTATCAGCGCATTCGCCATGAACTGACTGCAGGCCGTGGCATCACGCCTCTGCAAGGCTGGTAACTGCGCAAGCGTGGTAAGAAACTGGCGTGACTCGTTGATCGACCGTTCCTGGTCGTGCGTAATCCGGCGCACCAGTTGCATGGCCTGCTCTTGCGCACGCCGGCCATCGGCTTGACGTTGCTCCAATCCGGCCATCAACACCAGACCCAGCATGGGGGCCAAGGCAGTCAACACCAGCAACAACAGACGCGCGCGCAGACTTAAAGATTGCACCACGCGGAACTTCAACGCCCGGAACACGGACGCAGGCCGGAGGCCGCGCACACGATGAAAGGCTTGCCTCATCGCGGAATGCAGCCAATATGACAACAGTGATTGAACTGCACCCAGCCTCCCGCCGCTATAAATCTGACGCCGTCAGAATTCCTCACCCTCAAGAATGTGCTTTTTTCCGGGCAGACCACACAACAATCAGGCGCGTGGCGCGCACCTTAGATACTAGACTAGAGTTGCGCTTCGTACTTCCCGGCACACGATCCGATCCGTTTCATCAGTCAGCCTTCAGGCTCATATCGGGGAAAAGCCCTGTTTCTAAGGACTTTTGGCGTGCAGGAGTGTCCCAACCAGAGTGAAGCAGCGCACCAGCCCATAGCGCCGGAATCCGTTTATTCAGCAGGATTTATGCGCTGGGGAGGTCTCTGAGCCTCTGCCTGACCCAGCCCGTCAGCAGCAGCAGCGTCAAACCGAGCAAGGACACCACCGGCCAGTTTCCAAGAATGATATACGGGGTCGTCCCGCGGCGTGGCACCGCCTCGCCGGTCAGCACGTAAGTTTCGAATTGCGGCGAGCGGCCACGGATATTCCCGCGCTGGTCAATAATGGCCGAAACGCCGTTGGTGGTGACGCGCAGCATATAGCGTCCGGTTTCGAGCGCACGCATGCGCGACATTTCGAGATGCTGGTGCGGTGCGAAGGAATTTCCGTACCAGGCATTGTTGGTGGCGTTGACCAGCAACGTGGCCTCGGGCAGCGCGGTGATCAGTTCTTCGCCAAAGATATCCTCGTAGCAGATCGCGCTCGCGATCTTCTGGCCGGCTGCCTCCAGCAACGGTTGTTGGTCCGGCCCGGAACTGAAACCGGACATGGGCAGATCAAAGAAGCGAATCAGACCACGCAGGAATTCCTCGAATGGCAGGTAGTCACCGAACGGGACAAGGTGGCGTTTGTGGTAGAGACCGGGGCGCTCGCTCAGTGCGAGCAGACTGTTGAAATAGCGGCGCGTGCCCGGCTCGCGCACCGGAATGCCGAGCACGATATCGGTGTCGTGTGCGCGCGCCTCGCGCGCCAGTCCGGCCAGGTAATTGTCCGCAACCTCGTGATAGAACACGGTGATGGCCGCCTCCGGCCACAGGATCAGGCGGCTGTCCCAGTGCCGACGCGTGAGGTCGGCATACAGATCGAGTGTGTGCTGGGCTGCCTCCGGACTCCACTTGGTGTCCTGTGGAATATTGCCCTGCACCAACGCGACGCGTAGCGGCGGGCCGCTGACTTCGGTCCAGTCGATACGCGCCAACAACGCGCCACCGAGCCAAAGACTCACAAACCCGGCGAAGCTAAGGATTTGCGCGCGGCGGCCGGCGACTGCCAGCGAGGCCAGCAGACCGGCGGAGAGTGCCACGGCGAACGTCACGCCGTACACCCCGGTAATCGGCGCGAAGCCGCGCAATGGCGCATCGATCTGGCTGTAACCGAGATTCAGCCAGGGAAGGCCCGTCAAGACCCAGCCACGGCACCACTCAATGAGCGTCCAGGCGGCCGGAAACAACAGCGCCAGCCGCAACCCATCCGGACCGCGCAGAAAACGCGCCGCCAGGTAGCCGAGCAACATCGGAAACACTGCCAGCACGCCCACGAACAACGCGCTGAGTAACACCGCGAGTGGCACGCCGGAATGGCCGAAGTCGTGGATCGCGACATACACCCACGACACACCGACACCGAACTGGCCGAGGCCGAACAGCAAGCCACGCCACAGCGCGCGCCGAGGCGTGACGTCCAGCCACAGCAGGAACAGCAGCGCCGGTGAGAGTACCGCGAGTGGAAATAGAGAGAGCGGTGCGAATGCCAGCGGCAACAACGCGCCGGCGAGCAGCGCCAGCAGGTCGGCGCGCGGTGCCGCCAGCGCCGCGCGGCTAAACCGGTTCGGCAAGGCGGGTGACTTTCATCAGGTGCACGCGCCGGCTGTCGGCACGCAGCACCTCGAAACGCAGGCCATCGAATTCGATTTTCTCGCCACGCCGCGGTACACGTCCGAGACGCGCCATGACAAAACCGCCGATGGTATCGATCTCGGCATGCGTGAAGCCGGTATTCAGGCGCGCATTGAAATCCTCGAGCGGCGTGAGCGCCTTGACCACGTACTCGCCCGACGCGCGCTCGGCAATCAGGACGTCGTCGGCTTCGATGTCATACTCATCGCGGATCTCGCCCACGATCTGCTCGATCACGTCCTCGATGGTCACCAGACCGGCGACGCCGCCATACTCGTCGACCACGATCGCCATGTGGTTGTGCGACGCCTTGAATTCGCGCAACAGCACGTTCAGGCGCTTGCTCTCCGGCACGAACACCGCCGGGCGCAGCGTGTCGCGCAGGTTGTAGCGCGCACGTTTCTTCTTGTCGAGTTGCAGGTAGGGCAACAGGTCCTTGGCCAGCAGGATGCCGATGACCCGGTCCTTGTCTGCGTCCACCACCGGGAAGCGCGAATGGCCGGAGTCCACGATCAGCGGCAGGAACTGCTCGGGCGGGTGGCTGAAGTCAACCACGTCCATTTGCGCACGCGGCACCATGATGTCTCGCACCTGCATCTCCGAGACCTGCAACACGCCCTCGATCATCTCGAGCGCATCGCGGTCCAGCAAGTCGCGGCTCTGCGCATCGCGCAGCACTTCAACCAGTTGAGCGCGCGTGCCGGGTTCGCCGAGCAGCGCCAGCCCGAGGCGCTCGATAAACGAACGTGGCGTGGTGCTGTCTTCGGTCTGGACTTCTTCGTCGCTGGCCATGGGTTTCAGGCGTAGGGGTCGGGGAAACCAAGGCGCCTCAGGATACGGATTTCCTGGGCCTCCATGATTTCAGCGTCGGTTTTGCGAACATGGTCAAAACCGCGCAGGTGCAGTATACCGTGAACTACCATGTGCGCCCAATGCGCGCGCGGCCGCTTGTCCTGCTGTGCGGCCTCGCGCTGCACCACCGGCGCGCAGATCACCAGATCGCCGGCCAAACCGGCCTTGCCGGGTGCCACGTCATAGGTGAACGACAAGCACATTCGTGGCGCCGCGCTTGCCGCGGTAGCGTTTGTTGAGGTCGGCGCTTTCCGCCTCGCCCACCAGTCGTACCGTGACTTCGGCCGTGCCCGGGCCGCTGCCCGCCAACGCGGCACGCGCCCAGTCGGTAATACTGGCTGACACCCGGCAAGCCCCGGAGCACGCGACACGCGTTGCACGGCGAGCTGCAATCGCATCAGCGCTTGTCCGACTCGTCGGTTTGCGCGGCATAGGCCTCGACAATGCGCTGCACCAGCGGATTGCGCACCACGTCCTGAGCGGTGAAATGCATGAAGCTGATGCCGCGCACCGCGGTGAGCACTTCGCTCGCCTCGCGCAGTCCGGATTTCTGGCTGCGCGGCAGATCGGTCTGGGTGAGGTCGCCGGTAACCACCGCCTTGGCGTTGAAGCCGATGCGCGTCAGGAACATCTTCATCTGCTCGGTGCTGGTGTTCTGCGCCTCGTCGAGAATAATGAACGACTCGTTGAGCGTGCGCCCACGCATGTAGGCGAGCGGCGCGAGTTCGATCACGCCCTTCTCCATCAGCCGGCCGACGCGCTCGAATCCGAGCATGTCATAAAGCGCGTCGTACAACGGGCGCAGGTACGGATCGACCTTCTGCTCCAGCGCGCCCGGCAGGAAGCCGAGACGCTCACCGGCCTCGACCGCCGGACGCACCAGCACAATGCGGCTCACCAGATTGCGCTCCAGCGCGTCCACGGCGGCGGCCACGGCCAGATAGGTCTTGCCGGTACCGGCCGGGCCGATGCCGAAGTTGATGTCGTGCATCAGGATATTGCGGATGTAGTCGCGCTGACGCGCGGTGCGGCCCTTGATCACGGACTTCGGAGTGCGCAGGTGGGTATCGCTGTCATCTGCCACGGTTTCACCTGCGTCGACGATTCGCAACGCCTGCTCGACCGTGGCGCTGTTGATAAAGGAGTCGCTGGCAGTGGCGGCATACAGATTTTGCAACACGCGCTCCGCGGCCTGGGCCGGCTCCGGCGCGCCGGTGAGACGGAAGGCATTGCCGCGGTTGGCTATTTCAATACCGAAGTGCGCCTCGATGCGGCGCAGGTGTTCGTCCAGTTGGCCGCACAAACTGGCCAGCCGCGCGTTGTCTGCGGGCAGGAGGCTGAATTCGATTTGTTGCTGCGGAGTGCCCAACGCGTTCAGGCTCCGACAGCGCGACGGCGCTGCGCCCTGCGGCAGGCGGCCGCGCAAGGTGTGGGTCACGACTTCGGTGATTTCAACGTCAATGAACTGGCCAATCAGGTTCACATCGCCAGTCTCGATATTCACCACGCGGTTGTTGCCGGTGCGCCCGGCCAGCTCGCCCGGATCCTTGCGCGACAGCCCTTCGACCAGGACACGCTGCACGCTGCCGACCATGGCGCGGCTGATGTCTTCCGCCTGTTGCTGGATGCGCCGTTGCAGGATGGCGAGACGCTGCTGTTTCAGTTCCGGCGCGGTGTCATCGGGCAGCTCCACCGCCGGCGTGCCGGGGCGCGCGCTGAATATGAAACTGAACGAATCATCGAAGCCGACCTCGGCCAACAGGTTCAGTGTCGCCTCGAAATCGGCGTCGGTCTCGCCCGGAAAACCGACAATGAAGTCGCCGGTGATGCTGATGTCCGGACGCGCGGCGCGCAAGCTTGCGGATCTTGGCCTTGTATTCGAGCGCGGTGTGGCCGCGCTTCATCGCGGCCAGGATGCGATCCGAGCCGCTCTGCACCGGCAGATGCAAATGCGAGGCAAGCTGCGGCACGTCGCGATAGGCCTCGATCAGCCGGTCATTGAATTCCACCGGGTGCGAGGTGGTGAAGCGGATGCGATCGATGCCGTCAATCTCGGCGACATAGCGGATCAAATCGGCCAGATCGGCCATACCACCACCGTGTTTCGCGCCACGGTACGCGTTGACGTTCTGGCCCAGCAGCGTGACCTCGCGCACGCCCTGACCGGCGAGGCTCACCACCTCGGCCAGCACATCGTCGAACGGGCGCGAGAACTCCTCGCCGCGCGTAAACGGCACGACGCAATAGGTGCAGTACTTGGAGCAGCCTTCCATGATGGACACGAATGCGCGCACGCCCTCGACACGCGGTTCCGGCAGACGATCGAATTTTTCGATTTCCGGAAAGGACACGTCCACCACCGCGCGCCGGGTGGCGCGTGCCGTGTCCAGCATCTCCGGCAGGCGATGCAGGGTCTGGGGGCCGAACACCAAGTCCACGTACGGTGCGCGCTTGCGAATCGCGGCGCCTTCCTGCGAGGCGACGCAGCCACCCACGCCAATCACCACCTCCGGGCGGGCGCGCTTGTGCGCCTTCCAGTAACCGAGCTGGGTGAACACCTTCTCCTGCGCGCGCTCGCGGATCGAACAGGTGTTGAGCAGCAGCAGGTCGGCCTCTTCCGGTTTATCCGTGAGCGTGAACCCGTGGGTGTGCGCGAGCAGGTCGACCATGCGCGTCGAGTCGTACTCGTTCATCTGGCAACCCATGGTCTTGATGTACAGCTTTCCGCCCATAAACCCTTGATTTAATTCGGTGAAGGAACCGGTCAAACCTACCCGCAACCATGCCAAAACACCAGCTGGGGGATTTCGGACGCGATTATACCTTAATAGATACATGTTCATTTTCGGGGCCGGAACACCCAGGCTCAGCCGAGGAAGACGGTAACAAGCCCCGAATCTAAGCCGAAGCACCGCGTTAACCGTTTCCGAATACCGCATGGTATTTGATCGTCCCCGTTGCCGCGCGCAGATAACCTGCCTGCAGTTCCTTGACCATGAATACGCCCTCCGGCACCTCGTATTCGCAGCCGATGCCAAAGCGACTGGAAGGCAGGAAGCCGAATCGCGGGTAATACTCTGGGTGTCCCAGCACAACGACGGCTCCGAAACCGAGCTTGCTGCACTCTTCAAGACCGGCACGCACCAGCGCGGATCCAATCCCTTTTCGTTGCTGTGCTGGCAAGACCGCCATCGGCGCGAGGCCCATGATTTTCAGATCCGGATGCCCATCCAGTACAACGGGCGAAAACAGAATGTGCCCGACGATCACGCCACGATTGTCTGCAACCAACGAGATCACAGGTCGCGCTTGCTCACGTAGCGCGTTTACAAGAGAGGCTTCCGCCGCCGTGTCGAAGGCGGCCTCATTGACGGCCTGTACGCCTGCCCTGTCATTCTCGTTTTCGTATCGAATCTGCACGCGATACCTCAAACGTATGTGATCAAGGGCCAGAGCCTTTTGAAAATCATCCAAAGATCATTCTCAGCAACACTGGTCAACGGTTCTTTCAAAGCGCTGTATTGTTTACCTGTCCCTATGCTTTGAGCAGTGTCCAAATACCGATGCCGATGAAACCTGCTCCCGCCAGGTAATTCAGGTATTTCACGCTGACATGCTGGGAAATAAAACCACCTGCCAGCACACCGATACCAGAGGCCACGATCAGGGCCATCGAGGCGCCAACGAAAACGGTCCATTTACTGACGTCCTTGTCAGAGGCAAACAGCAAGGTCGCCAATTGCGTCTTGTCGCCAAGTTCAGCGATAAATACGGCTGCAAACACGGTAAGCAGTATCTTGATGTCCATATATGCCCTCTTTTTAGATACCTGATGTGGCTACGCGAATAACTGGAGTCAGAATAAGAACAGCGTTCCTTACGCTGTGCGAATCACGTGTTTCTACTCTGACTCCAAATATTTCAAGATTCTTTTTGAATTGGCGGGCACGGAACCGAGCCATACGAACAGAACACACAACAATCTCCCGCCTTGGGTCGAAGGAGTGTTTTGCACCCTTTGCACTCGTAAAACCACTGGCATGCATCGGTGGGCATCGTTTCCGTTTCCTCGTGACCGCAGTACGGGCAGGTCAGCGTTGACTCCAGGAGGATCGACTTACTCATTGATACTTTCATCCGGACATATCGAGGCGCGAATGACTCGCGTTTAATGGGAGCGCGGGCCGTGCAACCCCCAGAATTTCTCCATGGCCAGATAGGTGAATGAGGCTGACCAGCCGATCAACAACAGTCCGGTCGACGGTTTCGATGCCGGCCATCATGCGCAGGCCGCCCACCGGAAAAATGTCTCCATAGCCGAGCGAGGAATAGGTCGAGGTCGAAAAGTACAGGTAGTCGTTGAAACGATGCTCGAGCGTGCCGGCAAGGCCACCGATCCCGAGATATTCGGCAAGCAGGTAATAGGCAATCGCATACAACCAAATCTCCAAGGTGTGCGCCAGGAATACCGCCGCCATCACGACCAGAACACGCGGGCGCGGCGGGATGGTCAGGCGACCGATCAAACCGGAAGTGAAACGCAGCACCTCGTAATGAATAAACACACAGGCTAACACCAGCGCCACGCTTAACGACAGATTCACTAACATGGTGTCTTTCCTCAGCGACTGTTGACGATGATGAGCGCGGTCCCGGCGAACACCAGCAGCGCGCCGAGAAACACGCCGCTGTTGAGGTGCCATTCGCGGAAAAGCAGCCACGCGAACACGGCAACGAATGCAGGATAAGAGATTTCGATCAGGCTGGCGAGCGTGGCATTGCGGCCACGTACGGCCATGTACAACAACACCGTGCCGGCCAGACTGGTCAGCGCAATCAGGCCGATCAACCCGCGTTCCCCCGGCGGCAAGGCCGCGACCGCGCGCCAGTCCGCGGCGAGCCGTGCGGGAAAGGCCAGCGCCACCAGCGCCATGGGCAACGCGGTAAGCAACACCACGGTGGGGAGCGACACGCGCCGTAGCGCATGCTCGATGAGCGGATAGTGCACACCCCAGACAACAGCAGCGGCGATGGCGGGAATGTACCAGGGCAGGTGCATCGGGCATTCATCCTGCTGTAAACGACGTACGAGAATAACCACGGAAATCGAAGCAAACAAGCGGCAGCGCCACCCGACCGGGAGTTCGATATAATACGCACCCAATCGTTTGCCGGCGGGAACTCCCGCCAGGAGAACTGTCATGCAGATTCGCGCCATCTGTACCGCCATCTTGATCGGCATCGCCATGCCCGTGGCCTTTGCCGCGGACTTTCCCGGCACTCTCAAAGTCACTTTCCGTACCAGCGACTGCGATGGCGCCACGGGTCTTGGCAGCGTCAATGCCGATCACATCTCCCGCATCCAGCCCTACGACTGCCCGAATGGGCGCAAGCTCAAGCAGGTGTTGACGCGCACACCGAACGCCACGAACGAGGTGTTCACCATTACCGAGGACGAGGCATCGAAGCTGGAGGCGAAGATTCAGCGCGTCATGGACGCGCGCCAGAAAGCACTGGAACAAACCAAGCCCGTGATCATCGACCGTTAAGCCGTCGTGTCCGACAATCACCCTTCCCGTCATCGCCGCCTGAGCACACGCGTTCAAGTTGGCGCCGTAGCCATAGGCGGTGGCGCGCCGGTCGTGGTGCAGTCCATGACCAATACCGACACAGCGGATGCCGTGGCCACGGCCGTGCAGGTGGCGGAATTGGCGCGTGCCGGTTCGGAGTTGGTGCGCATCACTGTGAACAGTGCAGACGCAGCGCGTGCCGTGCCGGAAGTGCGCGAACGACTCGAACGCATGGGCGTAAACGTGCCGCTGGTCGGCGACTTTCACTTCAACGGCCACAAGCTGCTGACGCAGTATCCGGACTGCGCCGCAGCGCTGGCCAAGTACCGCATCAATCCCGGCAATGTCGGACAGGGCGAGAAACGTGACGCCCAGTTCGCCACCTTGATTGAGATTGCCTGCAAACACGACAAGCCAGTACGAATTGGTGTGAACTGGGGCAGCCTCGACCAGGCGCTGTTGGCGCACCTGATGGACGAAAACGCCAAACGCGCCGAGCCGCTGGATGCGAAAGCGGTCATGTTCGAGGCCCTGATTCGCTCGGCGCTCGACAGCGCGCAACAGGCCGAGCAGCTGGGGCTGGCGCACGATCGCATCATACTGTCGTGCAAGATGTCCGGTGTGCAGGATCTGGTGCGCGTGTACCGCGATCTCGCGGCGCGCTGCGACTACGCACTGCACCTCGGGCTCACCGAGGCTGGCATGGGCTCGAAGGGCATTGTCGCCTCGACAGCGGCGCTCGCGGTGCTGTTGCAGGAAGGCATCGGTGACACCATTCGCATCTCGCTCACGCCCGAACCGGGCGGCGACCGCACGAAGGAAGTGGTCGTGGCGCAGGAAATTCTCCAGACCATGGGACTGCGCGCCTTCGCGCCGATGGTCACTGCCTGCCCGGGCTGTGGTCGCACCACCTCGACCGTCTTTCAGGAACTCGCATCCAGCATTCAGGGTTATGTGCGCAGCGCAAATGCCGGAATGGCGACGCACGCACCCGGGCGTCGAAAACATGACACTTGCGGTCATGGGCTGTGTCGTGAACGGCCCGGGCGAGAGCAAGCACGCCAATATCGGCATCAGCCTGCCGGGCACCGGCGAGACGCCGGTGGCGCCGGTGTACGTGGACGGCCAGAAAACGGTGACGCTGCGCGGCGCGCGCATTGCCGAGGAATTTCAGCAGATCGTGGACGATTACGTCCGCAGCCACTACCCGCAAGCCACCCCGACGGCTGAAATCCCACGCAAGTAACCGTTATTGCGCCTGCCCGCGCGGGTTGGAACAGGACTTGCACTAACACTCCTGAGAGTCGGCGCCTGATGTCCATTCTGGACTCAACGTGGCCGATGGCGAGATCCAGGCAAGGACGTAACTATTCCGGAGGTAATGTATGTCACGTTTCTTATCGATCTGTGTGTTTCTGTTCTTTCTCACGGGTTGCGCAACACCACTGTTGCACAGTCCTGCTGAGGTGGCTGCCCAGACTGAGATTCTGAGTGAGTAAGCACACGATGCCAGAGGCTGCACAGCGCTCATTCTGGCGGCATGCGACAACGATGATTCAGGGGCTGTCTGAAACTATCGGCATACTGGCAAAACCTTCTACTACGTCATACGCCTGAAAGCGCCGCCTCGAGTCTGGCCGGATCGATCGGATACCCCAGGGCGGCATGGATTGGAAAGCGCGAGCGCAACCGCTCGAACTGGTGCGCCTGCTCCGCGTCGTAAAACACGATCACCTTTGTTCCCGGCAACGTCTGCACCACCGCCAGCAGTGACTCCAGACTGCTGGTGCGATCGCGGAAATCCGACTGGAAGTTGAACTCCGCCACAATCACCGCCGGCTTGAGCTTGCGCACCAGTGGCAATGCCTTGCGCATGGAACGTTCGATGGTCACCGCAAAGCCGGCCTTCTCGTAGAGCAGCGTGAAATTCGGATAAGCACCGATCTCGATAATACTGAGCAATGTGCCTTTCGGATCAGCTGAAGCGGTGTTCATGTACAAACACAGTGTGATGGAGGGTGGTTGCGGATAGTCGGACTGACTGTCCTCTACTTGGCCGGCGTTTCGACCGGGAACTTGTAATAGCGATTGTTCAGGTACTGGTAGACATCGGCCAGTTCGTCATCACGCCAGTTTAGTTTCAGCTCCCCCGACCAGCGCAGGATCCAGGCACGCAGCTCCGCTTGGGACTTGGATTTTCGTTGCTCGCGAACATGAACAATGCTGGCATGGCAACTCATGCAATGATTTTCGTACAGCAACCGCCCGCGCTCCTCACTGGCTGACGCAACCATGGAATAAGAAAGCAGAAAACTGATTACTACCGAAAACAGACAGGATCTTGACTGTGTCATCGTACCCGGCCTCAGCTGATGTCGAATCGTGTCGTTCATTCAGTCTATCCTATTTAAATAAATATTGAAGTGCGATCTCGTCATGCACCGGCTTGGTCACAAAGGAATAGTCTCGCAGACTGTGATCTAGAGTTAACAAGTATCACAGAATAGTTGACAGAGAAAATCGCTGTAATCAGGTCTACACAAAAATATTGCTCGCGCAAGCTGAGCTGTTTTCTTGTCGAGCCGCGCCTGTCGCGCGAACTTATGTATCCCAACAGCACCAGCAAGCATGCATCACTCATTAAAAACCAGCGCCTTGTCGGCCCTCTGCGTCCACTCCGCCCACTCAGCAAGCGAACTACGACGTGTACCGTTCATCAGTTCGGCATCGGTGATGCCGCGAGCATCCATGCAGGTACTACACACGCCGATTTCGCCACCGGCACGCACGATCATCTTCAAGAATGATTCGATGTGGTAGTAGCCCTGCGGGACCTTCTGGCCGCTCTTGGCACAGGCAGCGGCATCGGCAACCAGGAACACACGCACCGCATTGCCCGTAGCGGCATCCTTGAGCAGCAGTTCGCGCGCCAGGCGCAGGCCGTTGTAGGCGCGTTCCGTACCGTACGGCGCATCGTTAAGAACGAACAGGAATTTCATGACGCCTCCTTAGGTCGCGCGTTGGCGCGGCACTTCGTCAGCAGGATTTAGCCGCGGATGAGTTTCTTCGCCCCAGAACTGCACCACCAGCCCGGACAACGCCATGGTGATCGCCACGAACCACAGGCCCGAAGAAAGATTGCCGGTGAGGTGTGCCACCAGCCCGAGCAGCGAGCGCACCGATGCCGTAGCCGAGGTCGCGCCAGAAACGGTAGATGCCGATTGCCGAGCCGCGCCAGTTGGGGTGGGCGATGTCGGCGACCGCGGCGGAGAGATTCGGATAGAGCAGCGCCATGCCGAAGCCGGTGACCGCCGCCGAGATCGACCCACCACCAGACCTGCGTCGCCGAACAGCATCATGGCCACGCCGGCGCCGCACAGCCACATGCCCCACACGATCGGCTTCTGCCGGCCGATGTGGTCGGAGAGCTGGCCGGTGAAGAACTGCGAGCCGCCCCACACGAAGCCGTACACGCCCACCACCCAGCCGATGTGCGGCGAGGTTCAAGCCGCGCTCATAGAGCATACACCGGATAGACGACCCAGATCAGCGCGTCGACGAATTTCTCAACCAGCCCGGCCTGGCTCAACGCTGCCATGCGCTTGTCGCGCCAGGACATGAGCGTGAACACTTCCCAGGTCGTCGGCCGCTCGGAAATGTTCTGCGGGAAGCGCGGCGTCGGCCCAGTCGCTCTGGCCGGCCGCGTGACGCGCGCCTTCGGCATGCGCCCAGGCGAGTGTCTCCTTCACCCACAGCGCGGTCAGCACCAGCGCCGTCACGATCACTACGGTCACCGAACACGAACAGGCCCATGCGCGGACCGAGCGCGGTTGCGAGATAGCCGGTAATGATGCCGGCGACCGCCACCCCGACGTAGCCGGAAAATTCGTTGAGTCCCATGGTCAGTCCGCGCTGGTCGGCGCGGGTGATGTCGAGCTTGGCGGTCTGGGTCATGGACCAGGTGAAGCCCTGGTTCATGCCGAGCAGCACCGTGGCGGCGACGATCCAGTCCCAGCTCGGCGCGTACAGGATCATGAACGGGATCGGCACTGGCAGCGGCCCAGCCGAGTAACAGCACGGTCTTGCGCCCGAGCCGCTCCGACAGCCGCCCGGCCACGAAATTGAGCGTGCCTTTGACGAAACCGAAGGCCACGACGAACGCCATGAGCAGCAGGAATGAACCCTTGGGCACGCCGAACTCGCTCTCGGCGAGCGCCGGCACCACGGTGCGCATCATCCCGAGCGTCAGGCCCACCAGAAACACCTGCACCAGCTGGTGCAGGAACTGCGCGAGGTTGTCGCGGATGCCGTGGCGGTATCCGGCGAACGATTCGTGGCGCGTGGCGTGCATGATGTTGTCGTGCCGGTCGATAGTCAGGCCGCGATATTGGCCGCCACCATCCGGTCCATCTCGGCCGGGCGCGGCGGGATTTCGCTGGTCAGCAATTTTACGAACTCATCCTTGTTCGGTGACCTTGAGCCCGGGGTTGAAGCGCTTCTCGAAGCCGATGGTGGAAGAGGGCTTGCCGGAAAGCCCGGCGCCGCACACGCTGCCGGCCTGATGACCGGGAAAGATTTCGACTCTCATCCGGCAGCGACAACAGCTTGGAATGGATGCTGTCGAACAACATGGCCGCCATCGCCTGTTCGCGCCCGGCCAGATCCGGCCGTCCGATCGCACCGACAAACAGCGTGTCACCGGTGATCACGAACCACGGCTGCTCGCCGCGGCGCCTGTCGGTCACCAGCAGGCAGACGCTGTCCAGCGTGTGGCCCGGCGTGTGCAGCACCTTGATGATGACGTTGCCGACCTCGATAGTGTCGTTGTCGTGCAGCGGATGGAATGGAAATTTCACGAGCTCGGCGTCGCTTTCATGCAGACAGTAATGCGCGCCGGCCATCTGAGCCAGCTTGCGCCCGCCGGAGTAGTGATCGGCGTGTACATGGGTGTCGATGACATGAGTGATGGTGACCTTCGCTTCCTTGGCCTGATCGATATACCACTGCTCATCGCCCGCCACCACGTCCACTGCCACGGCCTTGCCGAGGCTGCCGCAGCCGAAGAAATAGGAAAGGGTTGATTCCTTAGTTGCCAGTTGTTTGAAGAACATGTTTGTCGTCTCCGTATTGAATGTTAGAAATACTCAGACGTCGCTCGCGAGCGGCAAGCCACGCGCGCGCCACTCGGCCATGCCATCTTCCAGACGCGCCGCTTTGATGCCTTTATTGGTCAGGAAGCCAACGGCCTCGACAGCCATCATGCAAAACGGACCGCGACAATAAGCCACAACCGGTTTGCCCTTCGGGATCTCGCCAAGTCGAGCCTTCAGCTCAGCGAGCGGGATAGAGCGTGCGTGCGGCAGATGGGCGGTCTGATACTCGGTTTCCGGACGGACATCAATCACGATGACATCGCCACGCTTGGCCTGCGCCAACAGTTCTTTGCCGCCCACGGGAGCGAGTTCCTGTGGATGTGACACCATCTCATTCATTGCGGCCTGCAACTCCAGCAAGCGCCCTTCCGCGAGCTGGCGCAACATCACCCACATATCCGCAACCTGCGCGTCGACCAACTGGTAAACCATATTCTTGCCCTCGCGCCGTGCCTCAACCAGCCGTGCCGACTTGAGTTCCTTCAAGTGCGCACTGGCGAGTTTCACGCTGATGTCCATGGTGGCGGCAAGCTGTTCGACACTCTTTTCGCCCTGGCTTAGAACCTCGATGAATTCAAGACGCTTGGGACTGGAGACCGCCTTCCCGATCCGGGCCACCTGTTCATAGAGAGTGTTTTTGAGTTTTCTGGAGTTCATGAGCTCTATCATTCCAATAGTCGTTGGTATGATAGAAACATAACGGGTCGCACCTGTCAAACTCCAAATGCCCGAAATACTCTGCAACGAACAGGGATTGAATTTACGTCTTACCGCGCGCCAGACAGAGAGTCACCTGACGCCGGCTAGTCAGGGACAACTGTTAGGATACTTCCGCCTGCGGAAGGTCGGCTGAACTCGAGGCAAGAATGAGAAGGGGAGGAAATGGTGGCTATGGATGGGCTCGACAATTTTTCCGGCGACCCACAGGGATGCGGGGAGGTAGAGCAACGCATGGAGCAGTTGCCGGGAGCAAAATTGGAAGGTAGCAGACCGCCCGCAGGATACGCTCGATTGATGGCGCGCATCAGCCTCGACCACAACTTCAGATACTGGTGGTTCGTGCCGAGTGGACCCGAAAGACTGGACATCTCCATCTGGGAAATGGTGGCTATGGGTGGACTCGAACCACCGACCTCAGCATTATGAGTGCCGCGCTCTAACCAGCTGAGCTACATAGCCAGATATCTGGACTGCAGGGGGCGCAAAAGATACCGGATTGACGTGGTCGGCTCAAGCGGAATCGAGTCGCGTCCTTTCTCCAGCACCCGAAAAGTTAGACGTTGAAACGGAAGTGCATGACATCCCCATCCTGCACCACGTATTCCTTGCCTTCGAGCCGCAGCTTGCCGGCCTCCTTGGCACCAGCCTCACCCTTGAATTTGATGAAATCCTCATAGGCCGTGACCTCGGCGCGGATGAAGCCGCGTTCGAAATCGGTGTGGATCACACCCGCCGCTTGCGGCGCGGTGGCACCGATACGCACTGTCCAGGCACGCACCTCTTTTACTCCGGCAGTGAAGTAGGTCTGTAATCCAAGCAATTTATAACCGGCGCGAATCACACGGTGAAGACCCGGTTCGTCCAGACCCATCTCCTTGAGAAACTCCTGCTTGTCCTCGGTACTCATGCCGGACAGTTCAGACTCAATCGCGGCGCTGATCGGCACTGCCACGGTTTTTTCGGCGGCGGCGATGTCTTCGACCTGCTTGAGCAACGGATTGTTGGCAAAGCCGTTTTCCGCGACATTCGCGATATACATGAGCGGCTTGTCGGTCAGCAGACACAGCGGCTTGAGCAACCCGTGCTCCTCCTCGCTCAGCCCCATCGCGCGTACCGGCTTGCTGGTGTTCAGGTGTTCGAGCACGCGCACCAGCAGTGCACGAAGCTTGATATCGTCCTTGTTGCCGCCCTTGGCACCCTTCTCGGCACGTTGCAGGCCTTTCTCGGCGGTGTCGAGATCGGCGAGCGCGAGCTCGGTGTTGATTACTTCGATATCCTCGGCCGGACGTACCTTGCCCACGACATGAACAATGTTCTCATCCTCGAAGCAGCGCACTACGTGTGCAATCGCGTCAACCTCGCGGATATGCGACAGGAACTTGTTGCCCAGGCCCTCGCCCTGCGCCGCACCGGCCACGAGCCCGGCAATATCCACGAATTCGATGGTTGTAGGGACGATCTTCTCCGGCTTCACGATTTTCGCGAGTGCCTCCATGCGCGGATCCGGCACCTCGACGATACCGACATTCGGATCGATGGTGCAGAACGGATAGTTCTCAGCCTGGATGCCGGCCTGAGTGAGGGCATTGAAGAGCGTGGACTTGCCGACGTTCGGCAAGCCGACGATACCGCATTTGAAACCCATGATGATTCCTTAACTGCTTGCGTGTGAGTGCAGGGCATTCATGGCCTGCTGCACTCGGCCGTGAACAATGTCTTCGATAGTCGCGAGTGCGGCGCGTATCGCCTCATCCAGCAACGTCTTTTCCGCGGCGGGCGCTTTCTTGAGCACGAAGTTCACTACTTGCGCACTGGTTGCCGGTCTGCCGATGCCGAGACGCAGGCGCAGGAAGTCCGGCGTACCGAGTTTTTCGATTATATCGGTCAGTCCATTATGCCCACCCGCGCCACCGCCAAACTTGAGACGCGCCACCCCGGGTGGCAAATCGAGCTCGTCGTGTACCACGAGAATCTCGTTCGCCGGAATCTTGTAGAAGCGCGCCAGCTTTCCAACTGACTCACCACTGTGATTCATGAATGTATCGGGAGCCAGCAGCCATACGTCGCGCCCGCCAATGCCAAGCTTCGCCGCCCGACCGGAATATCGGCCTTCGCTCTTGAGTGCCTGACCGCGGCCTTCCAGCAGCAGATCGAGAAAACGAAACCCGGCGTTGTGCCGGGTATCCGCATACTCGGAGCCAGGATTGCCAAGACCGGCGATGAGCGAAATGCCCGGACTTGTGGACACGCGCGATAGCTCCAGTAACGCAAACAAGCGTTACTTTTTGCCGCCTTCCTTCTTCGCTGGCTCGGCCTTGCCGGCCTCTGCTTTCGCGGCCTCGCTTGGCGCCGCCGCTGCGGCGGCACCTTCGGCTGGGGCCGCTTCCACAACCGGCACCTCTTCGACTTCTTCACGTATTGCCGTGATGGCCACTACCGCGAGGTCATCCCCGCCATGCGCGAAGCTGGTGATGGTAACGCCTTCCGGCAGCTTTATTCCGGACAGATGCACCGAATCGTTGAGGTTCATCTCGCCCAGATCGATCGTCAGGAACTCCGGCAGATCTTTCGGCAGGCAGGTGATGTCGATCTCGGACATGAGGTGATTCACGATGCCGCCCTGCTGCTTCACGCCTGGCGCCGATTCCTGATTCAGAAAGTGCACCGGGCACGCGCATGTGCAGCTTCTCAGTAGCGCTGATGCGCTGCAGATCGAGATGCGCAATGCGCGGCTTGAACGGATGCATCTGAATGTCGCGCAAAACCGCCTGTTCCTGATCGGCTCCAACCTTTACTGTCAGAATCGAGGAGTAGAACGCCTCGTTTTTCACCTGGTGGAAGAGCGTGTTGTGATCGAGCGACAGCATGACCGCATCTTTGCCGGCGCCATACATCACGGCCGGTACCTTGCCAGCACGACGCAGGCGGCGGCTCGCACCCTTGCCTTTCACGTCGCGCGCTTCGGCGCTGAGTTCAAATTTTGCCATGTTCAATTCTCCAATAATGTTGACTTACAATTTCATTCGCCCCGCGACCAGGGCAGAATGTCTAACAGCCGCGCCGCCCGAAGGGCCACGCGGCGTTAACCGTTAATCCATGAACAGCGAGCTTACCGAATCTTCGGTGGCGACGCGCCGCATGGTCTCGGCGAGCAGCTCCGCCACCGACAACAAACGGATGCGCTTGCAGGCCTTGGCTTCGGGGCGCAGCGGGATGGTGTCTGTCACCACCAGTTCGTCGAGCTGCGACTTCTCGATGCGCTCGACCGCCGCGCCCGACAGCACCGGGTGCGTGCAATACGCGACCACCTTCTTCGCGCCATGGTTCTTGAGCGCCGCCGCCGCCTCGCACAACGTGCCGGCGGTATCCACCAAGTCGTCCATCAGCACGCAGGTGCGGTCCTTCACTTCGCCGATGATGTGCATCACCTTGGCTTCGTTCGGGCGCGGCCGGCGTTTGTCGATGATCGCCAGATCCGCCTCGAGATGCTTGGCCAGGGCGCGCGCGCGCACCACACCGCCCACGTCCGGCGACACCACCAGCAGATCCGGATACTCGATGCGCCAGATGTCGCCGAGCAGCACCGGGCCGCCGTAGATATTGTCGGTCGGGATATTGAAGAATCCCTGGATCTGATCAGCGTGCAAATCCATGGTCAGCACGCGATGCGCTCCGGCCACGGTAATCATGTCCGCCACCAGCTTGGCAGTGATCGCCACGCGCGCTGTACGCGGCCGCCGGTCCTGGCGCGCATAACCGTAATAAGGAATCACCGCGGTGATGCGCCGCGCCGACGAGCGCTTGATCGCGTCGATCATCACCACCAGTTCCATCAAATTGTCATTCGACGGCGCGCAGGTCGGCTGCATGATGAACACATCGCGACCGCGCACGTTGTCCATGATCTCGACCAGGGTCTCGCCATCGCTGAAACGGCCGACATGCGCCTTGCCGAGTGGCATGCCGAGATGATGCGCAACCTTCTCCGCGAGCGCCGGATTGGCGTTACCGGTGAAGACCATCATGTTGTCGAGCGACATGCCGTTTCGCCTTTCTGGAACTGCTTGTTCTTAATTTCAATATGGCTGGGGCGCCAGGATTCCGCACATCCATGTGCTCCGCCCCGGGGCCAGCGTCGCTTCGCTCCGCTGTTCAAATTCGCTCCCGGCGAATTTGTCGAACCCTTCGGTCCCATCCTGTCGCCCCGCTTAACTACCGCCCGCTTCGCGGGCATTTCATTTTGGCTGGGGCGCCAGGATTCGAACCTGGGAATGCCGGAATCAAAATCCGGTGCCTTACCGCTTGGCGACGCCCCAGTAACTTTTCTGCCTCCGGTCGCACTACACTGAGGAATGCCGGAATCGCCAGATTCACAACGCCTTACCGCTTGGCGACGCCCCAGTACCCATTCAGGTCAATCAATCCGCCGACGCGCCTGCAGTGGATGCACATTTCGGCACCGTGCCACGAATCCGCGCCGCGATCATCGCTGGACACTGCGCCAGTATCGCCTGCCCGGCCGCCGCGTCCACCACCGGCAGAAACACACAGGCACCGGATCCAGTCATTCGGGCATCTCCAAAATTCCCAAGCCACTTCAATGCGTTATCCACTTCCGGGTAAAGCCGGCGGACCACCGGTTCAAGGTCATTGCGCCCCCGGCCCGCGTGAAAATCGCGTATTGTGATGGCAGGGCTATAGGGTGTCAAATCATGTTCACGGTCGAAGGCTGCGAACACCTGGGCGGTGGAAACGCTCACCGCGGCACCAGCACCACCACCCAAGGTTCCGGCGGATCGGCCGGAGTCAGTATCTCGCCCACTCCCTCGGCCCAGGCAGCGTGTCCATGTACAAAAATCGGCACATCCGCGCCGAGTGTCAAGCCGAGCGTGGCGAGTGCCTCGGGAGTCAGGCCACAACCCCAGAGTTCATTAAGTGCCAGGAGCGTGGTGGCCGCATCCGAACTGCCGCCGCCCAGACCACCGCCAAGTGGTAGACGTTTGTCGAGATGAATCACCGCCCCTTGTGTGATGCCGCTTGATGCTTGCAGCAGACGCGCGGCGCGCACGCAAAGATCGTGCTCTTCCGGCACACCGGCCAACTCCCGGGCACGCACAATGCGGCCATCGCGGGTCTGATCAAATCGCAGCTCGTCAGCCACATCCAGAAACTGGAAAAGCGTCTGAAGCGTATGGTAGCCATCCGGCCGCCGGCCGGTGACATGCAGAAAAAGATTGAGCTTGGCAGGTGCCGGCCAGGATATCGTCATCCAGCTATTCTACCTGCGCCCAGCGATCGATCACGAGACGCACTTCCATGGTAGCTGGCATGTCCAGGGTCGTCGGGTCCGGAGAGTGGATCAGCGTGAGACGGCTGGGCAATTCATGGATACCGGACTGCACATAGTCCTGATACTGCACTTCCCAACCCTGCTGACGCAACGTCTTGAGGCGACCGGCGTTATCCAGTTCCCGGCTCGACGGCAGGTCCGGCACCGGGACGCCGCGCACCCAGAAATTCAGATTCGTGAGCGGCAACCGCCAGTTCGTGTAGCGATACAGCAACTCTTCCGCGTTGGCGGCATGGAACACGCGTTGCTCCGAATCCTGCAACTGCGCGCCGGTTTCGTTCTGGGTGACACGCACCACACCACGCCCGAGTGGTCCATTAAGACGGATAGTGTGCTGTGCATCATCGCGCTTCCAGGTAAGTGACGCCTGGCCGCCACGCTCATCCGCACGCACCGCCAGGCGCCCACGCAGTTCCCAATTCCGGATCGGCCCCAACGCCGTCTCGCGCGCCTGCCAGATCTGCTGGAGTCGATCAGCCGGCGGACGCGGTAACGGAGTGGCGCAGGAGAGGTGCAAAGAAAAACGGCGAGAAAAAGCGTGGGAAATTCATTCCGGATGAAGAAAGCCATATAGAATGAGAAAGCTGTTGCCCTTCTCCTTCCACCTTGACGTTTGTCACTTTCCCTTGAATTTCGAGATCACGCTCAGCAACGTCTCGTTGTCAGGCGTCTGCTGCAGTGCACGCTTCCACACCGATTCGGCACCAGTGCGATCACCCGTCACCCACAGCACCTCACCGAGATGCGCAGCAATTTCCGCATCCGTGCGCTTCTCGAATGCCGCGCGCAGATGACGCACCGCCTCGCTGTGATTGCCGAGGCGATAATGTACCCAGCCCAGACTATCCAGAATAAATGGATCATCGGGCTTGAGCACCAGCGCCTGCTCGACCAACGCCAGTGCCTCGGTATATCGCGAAGTACGATCGGCGAGTGTGTAGCCGAGTGCATTGAGGGCATTCGGATTCTTCGGATCCTTTTTCAGGATACGACGCAGGTCTTTCTCGGTAATCTCAATGCGATTGAGCTTTTCGGCCACCAGGGCGCGCGCGTACAACAGGTCGACATTGTCCGGCAACTCACCAAGCACGCGACTCAGCGCGTCGAATGCCTCGGCATACTGCTTCGCGTCGCGCAGCATCTGCTCCTCGGCGAGCGCCAGCTGCACTTTCTGGGCTTCGGTCTTGGGCAACAAATTGTGCAGATGAGTGCGTGCCTGTTCGACAGTTGCCTTGCCGGGCCAGTGCCACACCCAGTCGTGCCTGCGCCTCGAAGTGCATTCTCGGCCGACTCGATGCTGCTGTACCACTGGATGGCATCAGCGTACTGCTTGCGCTGCTCGGCCACCTGGCCAAGGTAAAGACGTGCCTGATCGTTTTCCGGCTGCACCTCGAGCGTGCGCTTCAGGTAACGCTCGGCCTCGTCCAGCTCATTGCTTTGCAAGGCGAGCAGCGCGATGGTGAACACCACCTCGGCATCGCGCGGTGTCTCTGCCGCCACGCGCTTGAATTGTTCGCGTGCCTTGTCCCACTGCTTGAGGTCGACGAGATGACGCGCATAGCCGAGACGCATATTGTTGGCGCGCGGGTAGTTGTCCAGGTAATGCTCGTAGAACTTCAACACCCTCGGCATATCCTTGCGTGACACCAGCACGCGCGCCTTGAACAAGGCCGCGTCCTCCCACGCTGGATTAATGCGAGCGTACGCTCAATAGCGGTCGTCGCCGTATCGAGATCCGAGACACGCACCGCCAGATGTGCGAACGCGTAATGCGCCACGGCCATGTCCGGATGCAGACCCGCCAGCACACGCATGGTCTCAAGCGCATCTGTGCGATTGGACTGGCGGCCCAGCGTCGCGGCAATACGCAGATAGGACTGGGCCAGGCCGGCTTCACCGCCAAGTGCAATGATTTTCTCGAAATGTTTCAACGCCTCGGCCGGCTTGCCGTTCTCCATGAGCGCAGCCGCCAGCGCTTCGTGTGCTTCGCTGCTCAGTGGCTTCAACTCCACCCACAAAAGGGCATTGGGAAGAGCGACCACTGGAAGGCGTGCATGCAGTGCTGCCAGCGTGGCGCGCTCGGCCAGTCGCGGATCTCGGGTCTTCTGGGCGGCGCGACTCAGGGCCGAAACAGAAACAGCAAGCTGTCCGCGGTGACCGGCAATCTCGCCAAGCAGCAGCTGGTACAACACATCTGGCGCCAGCGGCATGGACGGCAACGCCTGTTTCTCGTTGGCAGCCGCATCCACGGCCACCTCCGGACGCGCGGAGAACGCCTGACAGGCTGTTAGCAATGTTGCCAACAGTGCAATAAACAGGATGTTGAGTTTCATATTGTACGGTCTCCGCCCTGCCGGTGCGGCAGGGCCTGATTCACAAGGACAACCCGGTTACACAATCGTTCCCCGCCACAGACCCGCGCCATGGCAAGATTCCGCACAGGGACGCGACCGACTGACGGGCACGCAATGCCACTTCCGGCAAGGATATCAGTATAGTACACTGGCCTGCCCGCCCGTTGCCTACGGCGCCGCGTGCGTTTTTTGGCTTTTGGCCGGAGCCGAGAGAGTCCTATACTATCTTTCTCACTCAAGACGGGATCGCCGGACCTGTGGTCCCGCCCGCCCGATAATTCCGGATTCGCATGCACCTCATCGCCTTTGGCATCAATCACAAGACCGCGCCTGTTGCCATTCGCGAACAGGCGGCGTTCGCACCCGAGCAACTGCCGCAGGCGTTGCGCGAGATCACCGCGCAGGCCGGCGTGGATGAGGCCACGATCCTCTCGACCTGCAACCGCACCGAGGTGTACTGCCGACTGGATGCCGACGACAGCCGCAAGGCGGTCAAGTGGTTTTGTGATTTCCACCACCTGCCGGCGAACGACATCCAGCCACATCTGTACCTGTTCCCCGACCAGGAGGCGGTGAAGCACGCCTTCCGGGTAGCCGCCGGCCTCGACTCCATGGTGTTGGGCGAACCACAGATCCTCGGGCAGATGAAGACCGCCTTCACCCTGGCGCACAAGACTGGTGCCACCGGTAAAATCCTCAACCGGCTCTTTCAACAGACCTTTTCGGTAGCCAAGCAGGTGCGCACCGACACCGCCATCGGCGCGAGTGCCGTCTCCGTGGCGTACGCTGCCGTGAGTCTGGCGCGCAAGATTTTCCAGAACCTGGCCGAGAAACAGGTGCTGCTGATCGGCGCCGGCGAAACCATCGAGCTCGTGGCGCGCCACCTGCGTGAACAAGGCGTGACCCGCATCCTGGTCGCGAACCGTACCAGCGAGCGCGCCCAGTTGCTGGCCGACGCCTGCAGCGGCGAGGCGATCTCGCTGTCGGAGATGCCCGAGCGCCTCGCCGAAGCCGATATCGTCATCTCCTCGACCGCCAGCCAGTTGCCGATCCTCGGCAAGGGTGCGGTGGAAAGCGCGCTCAAGGCGCGTCGTCACCAGCCGATGTTCATGGTGGATCTGGCGGTACCGCGCGACATCGAACCGGAAGTGGGTGAATTGGCGGACGTGTATCTCTACACCGTCGATGACTTGCAGGAGACCATCCAGGAAAATATCCAGTCGCGTCAGGAAGCGGCGAAGGAAGCGGAGAAGATCATCGACATCCAGGTCGTGGACTTCATGCACTGGGTGCGTTCGCTCGACTCGGTGCCGGCGATCCGTGCGCTGCGCGAATCCACCGCCGCCGTGTGCGAAGCAGAACTGAAACGCGCGCAGCGCCGGCTGGCGCGCGGTGACGACCCGCAACAGGTCATGGAGCAGCTGGCGCGCGCCCTGACCAACAAGTTCACGCACGCACCGAGCGATGCCCTGAAGAAGGCCGGCCATGACGGCGACGCGCAACTGCTCGACGCGGCACGCCGGCTGTTCGGCCTCGGCGACGATCTTTAACCTTGCCTGCCATGAAACCCACCATCCAGTCACGGCTGGAAAATCTCGATCTGCGCCTTGAAGAGATCAGCGCCCTGCTTTCCGATCCATCCGTGATCGGCGCGCAGGACCGGTTCCGCGCACTGTCGCGCGAGTATTCCGAGATCCAGCCGCTGGTGAACCGCTACCGCGAGCACCGCGAAACCGCGCGCGAACTGGCGGCGGCGCGCGCCATGCTCGACGAGTCCGATCCCGGCATGCGCGACATGGTGGAAGACGAGGTCAAGCGCCTGTCGGCGCAGCTGTCCGAGCTTGAGCAGGAACTGCAAAAACTGCTGCTGCCGAAAGACCCGAACGACACGCGCAATATCTTTCTCGAAATCCGCGCCGGCGCCGGCGGCGACGAGGCGGCGATTTTTGCCGGCGACCTGTTCCGCATGTACGGCGCCTATGCCTGAAACGTGGCTGGGATGTCGAGACCATCAGCGCCAGTCACGGCGAGCATGGTGGCTACAAGGAGATCATCGCGCGCATCGCCGGCAACGGCGTGTACTCGCGTCTCAAGTTCGAGTCCGGTGGCCACCGCGTGCAGCGTGTACCGGCCACCGAGGCGCAGGGCCGCATCCACACCTCGGCCTGCACCGTGGCGATCCTGCCCGAGGCCGAGGAGATCGATGCCATCGTACTCAATCCCGCCGACCTCAAGGTCGACACCTTCCGCGCCAGTGGCGCCGGTGGCCAGCACGTAAACAAGACCGACTCGGCAATCCGCATCACCCACCTGCCGAGCGGCATCGTGGTCGAATGTCAGGACGAACGCTCGCAACACAAGAACCGCTCGCGCGCCATGAGCCTGCTGTCCGCGCGCCTGCTGGAGGCGGAACAGCGCAAGCAACGCGAGTCCGAAGCCGCCTCCCGCAAAAGCCAGGTCGGCAGCGGCGACCGCTCCGACCGCATCCGCACCTACAACTTCCCGCAGGGACGCGTCACCGACCACCGCATCAACCTGACGCTCTACAAAATCGAGCGCATCATGGATGGCGAACTCGACGATCTCATCGATCCGATCATTGCCGAGGATCAGGCCGACAAGCTCGCGGCGCTCGGTACCGCGTAATCAAATGTGTAGGGTGGTTAGCCGCGCGGCGGCGTAACTCACCGATCAATCGGCGTACGGCATATCAACGGGGCAACGCCCCGTACGCCTTGTTCCACCTATATAGCATCCCGTAGGCCTTCATTTCATGTCCTCGACCATCGACCAGATAATCCGCCAGGCCACACAGCAGCTCGCGGCCTCTTCACCCTCACCGCGCCTCGATGCCGAGGTGCTGCTGATGCACGTCACCGGCCTCGCGCGCACCGCGCTCATCACACGCGCGCAGGAACGGCTGTCACCGGAGAACGAAGAACGACTGCAATGAACTGCTCGCCCGCCGTGCGCGCGGCGAACCGATAGCCTACCTCACCGGCAAACGCGAATTCTGGTCGCTCGACCTGAGCGTGACGCCGGACGTGCTCATTCCGCGCCCCGAAACCGAGTTGCTCGTCGAGCAGGCACTGGTACGCATTCCCGAAGATGCGGAATGGACTCGTCGCCGACCTCGGCACCGGCTCGGGCGCAATGGCGCTGGCAATCGCCAAGGAGCGCCCGCGCTGCCACCTGATCGCCACCGATAAATCTTCGAACGCGCTCGCCATGCGCACGTGCCAACGCGCATACGTCTGGCATCGACAATATCGAATTTCGTCACGGTGAATGGTTGGACCCCGTTCGCCGACCAGGTTCTGGACATGATCGTCAGCAATCCGCCCTACATCGCCAACAGGACCCGCACCTGTCACAAGGTGATGTGCGCTTCGAGCCGCGTAGTGCGCTGGTTGCGGGTGCCGATGGCCTCGAGGCCATTCGCACCATCACTGCCGGCGCGCGCCGTCATTTGCGCCATGGCGGCTTTCTGCTGCTCGAACACGGTTACGATCAGGCATCAGCGGTGCGTGCCGCTCTAGCCGGTCAGGGTTTTACAGCCGTAGCCACGTTCCCCGACCTCCAGGGTTTGCCAAGAATCAGTCTCGCTACGCCTTGAAATAAGGCATGGAAAGATCAATTCCGCTTATTTGCATCACAGCGGGACTGGCTTGAAAATTGCCGCACTTTCTTAGGCCGCTTGGCGCTGCTCGCCAGCGATGCTGACAGCGACGTACTGTCATACGTCCTGGCACATAACGTAACGAGTCTGGGTGGCAGCGTGACACTGGCGGGAGCCACGGTGACCTACACGCCCCGGTCGCGACCAGCAACAAAACGGATTATTTCGTCTATGTCGTGACCGACACTATAGGCGGTGTGTGCGCGGCGGCGGTGACGGTTGAAATTGGAAACTAAAGTTTGGGCACGGTTTCGCACAGACCTTGCTGTGGCTGCATCCGACCTGTCCCGGGAAATCCGTAATATCAAGGACGATGCCGAACGTAAGATGCTGCACTGCTCGACGTCATACTGCTGATGTAGAGCCTGAAAAACAGTCGGCCCATGCAGCAAAGCGCAGCCCCTGGCTGCGCTTTTTTTTGCACTATTCCAGCCGGTCAGGCCCGCCTACAATCCTGCCTATGAACGATCCGAACTGCTCCGCTACAGCCGCCAGATCCTGCTGCCGCAGATTGGCATTGAAGGTCAGCAACGGCTGCTCGCCGCGCGCGTGCTGATTATCGGTGTGGGCGGTCTCGGCTCGCCGGTGGCCATGTATCTGGCGGCCAGCGGCGTCGGACATCTGGTGCTGGTGGACTATGACATGGTCGAACTTTCCAACCTGCAACGTCAGATCGTGCACACGACCGACCGTCTGGGCATGCAAAAGGTTGCCTCGGCGCAGCGCACCCTGGCGGCGCTCAATCCAGAGGTGCGGGTAACGGCGATCGCCGGTCAGCTCGACCCGGAGGCGCTGCTGGAACAGGTGCAACTGGCGGACGCGGTGGTGGATTGCAGCGACAACTTTGCCACGCGCTTTGCGCTCAACCGGGTGTGCGTGGCGAACAAGACGCCGCTGATCTCCGGCGCCGCCATTCGTCTGGAAGGCCAGGTGGCGGTGTTCCGCCCGGACCGCGCCGACAGCCCCTGCTACCGCTGCCTGTACAAGGACATGGATGAACTGGCCGAGAGTTGTTCGCAGACCGGCGTGCTGGCGCCACTGGTTGGCATCATCGGCAGCATCCAGGCCACCGAAACCATCAAAGTGCTGCTCGATATTGGCGAGACCCTGACCGGGCGTCTGTTGGTGCTGGATGCGCTCAACATGGAATGGCGCAGCATCAAGCTGCGCAAGGATCCGGACTGTCCGGTGTGCGGAACCAGCGTCAGCTCGACCTGATCAGGCGCGCAACGCGCCGCGACTCAACAGCTCCCACTGCTTCTCCCAGCCCTCCACCGGCGATGCCGTGAAGCCGCTGCGCACGTATTGCGCAATGCGACCTTCGAGGAAGGCGAGCAGAAGCTGGGCCGTCTCGTTTACCGCCAGACGTGTTCTGCCCGGGGCCTCGGCCTCGCGCAAAATCTGGCGAAACTGGGTCTCGATGCGGTCGTAGAACTGGCTGATGCGCACGCGCAGGCGCTCGGTCTCGCCGGTGAGCACGCCACCCTGCAGCAGGCGCGCCATGCCCGGATTCTTGTCGGCGAAGCCCAGCACGAGCGTAAGGATCTGCTGCAGGCGCGCCTCCCATTGCGGTTCCTCGGCGAGAATACGGGTGATGCGCGTGAACACCGACTCTTCGATGAACTCGATCAGCGACTCGAACATCTTCGCCTTGCTCGGGAAGTGCCGATAGAGCGCCGCCTCGGACACCCCGACGGCGCGCGCCAGTTCGGCGGTGGTGATGTGCTCGCCGGCCTGTTCCTGGAGCATGCGCGCCAACACCTGCAGGATCTCCTCGCGCCGTTCGCCACTGCGTGGTCTGGCCATGGTTCCTCCTTTCTGGTGCCGCAAGGTCAGGACTTGATCAGTGTGCCCACGCCCTGATCCGTGAACACCTCGAGCAGCACGGCGTGCTCGACGCGCCCGTCGATGATATGCGCCGACTTCACGCCGCTGTTCACGGCATCAAGCGCGTAGTTCACTTTCGGCAAGCATGCCACCGTGGATGGTGCCGTCTGCAATCAGCTCGTTCACCTTGCCAATCGTCAGGCCAGTCAACAATGTTCCTTCCTTGTCGAGCACACCGGTGGTGTTGGTGAGCAACATGAGTTTTTCTGCGTGCAACGTGATGGCCAGCTTGCCGGCCACGACATCGGCATTGATATTATAAGCCTCGCCATCCGGGCCGACGCCAATCGGCGCAATGACCGGAATGAAATTCTGCGTGTCGAGCAAGGCCACCACCTCCGGCGAGATGGAGTCCACCTCGCCGACATGGCCGATATCGATGATCTCGCTGGGCAGGCCATCGGCCGGCATGGATTTCATCACCAGTTTGCGCGCGCGGATCAGGCCGCCATCCTTGCCGGTCAGGCCCACGGCCTTGCCACCATTTTTGTTGATGAGGCTCACGATCTCCTTGTTCACCAGGCCGCCGAGCACCATCTCGACCACGTCCATGGTCTCGCGATCGGTAACCCGCATGCCCTGCACGAATTCGCTCTTCTTGCCGATACGTTCCAGCAGCTTGCCGATCTGCGGCCCGCCGCCGTGCACAATGACCGGGTTCATGCCGACCAGCTTCATCAGCACCACGTCGCGTGCGAAGCTCTGCTTCAATGCCTCGTCGACCATGGCGTTGCCGCCGTACTTGATGACGATGGTCTTGCCCTGGAAGCGCTGAATGTACGGCAACGCCTCGATCAGTATCTGGGCGCGATCGGCGGCGGATTTCGCGGTTAGCGGCATGCCACGGGTTCCTGTAGTTGCCTCGCAGACCGGCTGGTCAGGGATGCTGAGGTGATTACTTACCTGCGGTGAAATTACCGCATTTGCCTTCAGAAGTCAGCCATTTACCGAAACAAAAGAAAAGGGCCGCGACAGCGGCCCTTTTTAAATCATCGGTGCGCAGAATTAGCCGACATTCACCGCGATCTTCTTCGGCTTCACTTCTTCGGCCTTGGGCAGGACGAGTTCCAGAATACCGTCCTTGTAGCTGGCCTTGACCTTCTTTTCATCGATTTCCTTGCCGAGGCGCAGGCTGCGCAGGTATTGGCCGTAACGGCGCTCCTGGCGGATGACGCGGTCACCCTCCTTTTCCTCGGTCTCGCTCTTGGTTTCGGCGGTAATCGTGAGTACGCCGTTCTCCAGCGAAACTTCGATGTCATCCTTCTTCATGCCCGGCATTTCGGCCTTCACGACGAACTCATTGTCGCGTTCCACGACATCCAGACGCGGTGCGATGCCCTGGCTGGCCTCTTCTTCCGCCCAGCGCATCGGCTGAAGGAAGTTCTCGAACAGGCTGTTAAAGTCATCGTTCCAGCGGTTGGCAACGGTGTTGCGGGGGGTACGGATCAGATGGTTCATGGTTACACCTCCATTCAAGTCAACGTGTTGGGTTACAAATTTCGGTGACTTTTTTATGGGGGTGGGGAGAGAATTTTCAAGCGCCTGGGCGCCGGTAAAAACATCGGCGCGTCAATGAGTTAGGCGCTAGAGAATGTAACGCGCCAGATCCTCATCGCCGGCCAGATGCGCCAGATGCAGATCGACATACGGCGCATCCACCGTCAGCGTGTGGCCGCTCTTGTCGGCCGCCTCGAAGGAAATGGTTTCGAGCAGGCGCTCCATGACCGTGTGCAGGCGGCGTGCGCCGATATTCTCGGTCTTCTCGTTCACCTGGAAGGCTACCTCGGCGATGCGCCGCACACCCTCCGGCGTGAAATGCCAGCGTCACACCCTCGGTGCCGAGCAGGGCCGTGTACTGTTCGGTGAGTGAGGCATAGGTGTCGGTGAGAATGCGCACGAAGTCTTCCGTCGTGAGCGCATTGAGTTCAACGCGAATTGGCAGCCGTCCCTGCAACTCCGGAATCAGGTCGGACGGCTTGGAGAGATGAAAGGCACCGGAGGCAATGAACAGGATGTGGTCAGTCTTCACCATGCCGTACTTGGTTGACACGGTCGAGCCCTCGACCAGCGGCAACAGGTCGCGTTGCACGCCTTCGCGTGACACATCCGGCCCGCGGGATTCGGAGCGGCCGGCAATTTTGTCGATTTCGTCGAGGAACACAATGCCGTGCTGCTCAACGCGCTCGACTGCCTGAGCCTTGAGGTCGTCATCGTTTATCAGACGCGCGGCCTCTTCCTCGGTGAGCAGTCGCATCGCCTCGCTGATTTTCATTTTACGCCGGCGCGGGCGGCGCCCACCCATGTTCTGGAACATGCCTTGCAGCTGACTGGTCAGGTCTTCCATGCCGGGCGGCGCCATGATCTCGACTCCCATCGTCGGGCCTGTCAGTTCGATTTCGATTTCCTGCTCATCGAGCTGGTGTTCGCGCAGCTTCTTGCGGAATGCCTGGCGCGCCGCGCCATCCTGCGCACGGGGTTCATTGTTGCTGAAGCCGACATCGCGGGCCGGTGGCAACAGTGCGTCAAGCACGCGGTCCTCGGCCGCATCTTCGGCACGCACCTTCACCTTCTCCGTAGCTTCCGTTCGCAGCATTTTGATGGCCATGTCGGCCAGGTCGCGAATAATGGAATCCACGTCGCGGCCGACATAACCGACTTCGGTGAATTTACTGGCCTCTACTTTCAAGAATGGCGCGTTGGCCAGTTTCGCCAGGCGGCGTGCGATCTCCGTCTTGCCGACTCCGGTCGGACCGATCATGAGAATGTTCTTGGGTGTGATCTCGGGACGCAAGCGCGCATCCACCTGCATGCGCCGCCAGCGGTTGCGCAGCGCGATGGCCACGGCACGCTTGGCAGTCTGCCTGACCAACGATGTGCTTGTCCAGTTCCTGGACGATCTCGCGCGGGGTCATCTCACTCATGGATTGATCCGAAGTTCTTCAATCGTGACATTGCGATTGGTATAGATGCAGATGTCGGCGGCGATATTCAAGGCACGTTCGACAATGTCGCGTGCAGCAAGCTCAGTGCTGTCGAGCAGCGCCCGCGCGGCGGCCTGCGCGAACGGTCCGCCCGAGCCAATGGCGATCAACCCGCCCTCGGGTTCGATGACATCGCCCTGACCGGTAATGATCAGCGACGCCGTCTTGTCCGCCACGGCGAGCAGCGCTTCGAGCCGGCGCAGGATTCGTCCGTGCGCCAGTCCTTGGCCAATTCCACAGCAGAACGTGTGAGATGGCCCTGGTGCTTTTCGAGCTTGGCCTCGAAGCGCTCAAACAGGGTAAAGGCATCGGCCGTACCGCCGGCGAAACCGGCAATGATCTGATCCTTGTACAGGCGTCGCACCTTGCGCGCATTGCCCTTCATGATGGTGTTGCCGAGTGTGACCTGGCCGTCGCCGCCTATCACGACGTCGTTACCACGGCGTACTGAAAGAATGGTTGTACCGTGTGCGATCTCCACGTTTATCTCCGCAATTATTAGTGGCTGTATATTGTGCAGGCTTGCTTTCGTTAGATATGGATATTTTTGTGCAGGCTTGCCTTCGTTAGATAGTTTGATTCTACCTGTCGCACCACCCCACCGGATAGGTGGAATACCCTGGTGTTGGCCAGATCAGCAGCACCAGTATGCCGGCCTGCGAAGCCCGAATACTGACCGCTCAGTGCGACTTGCATGGCGAGAGCCGCCAGCGGACATGTCGCGCGCCATTCTTTTTGAGAGGCACTGCCGTCAAAACATCAAGCCCTCGTAAAATTTATGGGCTCAGACGCATCACCATTCCGTGCGATACTGCGATCAGTGTACCGTAATTCCCAGAGCCGCTGAGGACCAAATCGTGAATAAATTTCTTGCCGCACATGCAGCGGCCAGCCGCTGGCAAGAAGCCGCTGACGCCTGCCTCGCCGCACTCGGCCGCATCCCCGGCGATGCGAATGTGGGCTTTCTGTACTGTACGGATGCGTTTGCCGCAGAGCTGACGAATATTTACGCATATCTCAAGGAGCACACTGCAGTCGCTCATTGGACCGGTACGGTCGGCACAGGCATCTGTGGCAACGGCCGCGAGTATCACGATCAACCGGCCATCAGCCTGCTCATCGCAAGCTTTTCAGAAGAACATTTCCGTATCCTGCCGCCACTGACTGACGACCCGGACCTGTTTGTACGCGCCGAGAATGACTGGCTCGCACGAGGTGACTACCACTTCGGCCTTCTCCACGGCGACCCGCGTGAGATGCAGGTACCAAACCTTCTCAAAGAGCTGGGTGTGGCAGTGCATGGCGGTTTCCTGGTCGGGGGGCTTACGTCTTCGCGCACGGACTATCCGCAGATTGCCGATGGCATGGTCGAAGGTGCGCTGTCAGGCATTCTGTTCGATGCGGAAGTACCGGTTGCCACCGCCCTCACCCAGAGCTGCGCACCGTTCGGTAACAAGCACACCATCACCCAATGCCAACGCAACATAGCAATCCGTCTCGACGACCGCCCGGCGCTTGACGTATTTCGCGAGGAAGCAGGCGAAGTCTTGGCACGCAATCTGACGCACGCTGCGCAAACCATTGGCGTGGCCCTGCCAGTACGCGGCAGCGATACCGGCGATTATCTGGTACGGAATCTCATGGGTATCGACGAGAACAACCACCTGCTGGCGATCGGCGAGATGCTGAGCACGGGCCAGACGCTGCAATTCTGCCGGCGCGATCCGGCGAGCGCCGAGGCCGATCTGCGCCGAATGCTGCGCGAGCTGAAGGCGCGCGCGCCACATGCGAAGGGTGGGCTGTACTATACCTGCGTCGGGCGTGGCCCGAACCTGTTCGGAGCCGATTCCGGCGAACTGCGCATAATCCAGGAAGAACTGGGCGACCTGCCACTTACCGGCTTTTACTGCAATGGTGAAATTTCGCACAACCGCCTGTATGGCTATACCGGCGTGCTGACACTGTTTCTCTAGAGGTCGTCCAACATTGGATACCCCACACGTCGGTCCCCCGACGTGTGGGGTATTGTGAAATGCGGAGCCGTTACTCGAGACGGAAACCGATCTTGAGTGTCACCTGGTAGTGCCCGATCTTGCCATTAACAAGATGGCCACGCGTCTCGATTACCTCGAACCAGTCAAGATTCTTGAGCGTCTTGGATGCGCGCGACACGGCATTCTGTATGGCGTCATCCGTACCCTTGCTCGACGTGCCGACGATTTCGAGAATTTTATAAACATGATCGGACATGGCAACTCCTCCTTGTGGTGGTTGTTGTAAATATTTAATTCCAATTCTGGATCAATCGTGTCATGGCGCACTCAGTGACTTGAGTAGAAGGGTAAACGGCAAGTTGATACCTTTCAACAACACCTTACGAACCAGCAAATTTCTCCTCCCGGCAAGCGGGGAGAGGTTATTACTCATTTTCGCAGACTGGAATCACAGTGGACGCTGACACTGCCAGCAGATGGCAAAACCGTGTGGATTCTCCTCCCCGCAGGCGTTGCAACGCGTCGTGCCCGGAACAGAGACTGCATTTTCGTAGGCAGCCACCACTTGCCGGGCGCGTATCAGGTCACGCTCTTCTTCTACCCAGACAGAAGGCGCGACCTCGGTGAACGGCAGCTCGCCAAGCGCGCCGCCAGCATATTCGTTGAGCACGCGCGCCTCGATACCCGCCGCCGCGAGCAGGCCGCGCACGAGATGTGCTTCGGAAAGATTGGCAGCGGAGTAAAGCCGCTGCATGGGGTCAGGCGTACACGTAGTGCTTGTGATGCTTGCGGCGCGTGCCAGCACGCTGGATCACGATGCCACGTACCGCGTATGGGCCGGTGATCTCGATCGCCGCATATTTATCGTTGAGCGGCTTGAGAAACTGACGACCGCCCTCCTCCACAAATTGGCGGAAGGTCGTGTCATTGGCGTAATCCACCACTGCATACTGGCCGCTTTGGACGACAAATCGTGGCTCGATAATGATGATGCACCCCTCCCAAAACTCGGGTGCCATGCTGTCATCCGTCACGCGCAGGGCATAGGGTTCAAGCTCTGCGCAACCGCCACCGATGTTGTCACTCACGCCAGTCTCCGCAACTGAAATACATGCGGCCAAATTTACACGAACCGCGCCTGACCCGCCATGCAGCGCGCGATACTGCTTCTCCCAGCCACTGTTGACGCCTGTCTTCCACTGTTTTGAGGCCTTCGGTTCCATCCAGGATTACCAGACAACTCTGGATTTGTCGGGGTGCACAGCCTTCCGAAAGGCCCGGTGGAAATCTGGCTCGCCAAATCGCCACACACTTTCATAATCGCGGTTGGTGGTGTTTTTATTTCTTACGCCGTGCGCGTGGATGCGCCGCATCATAAACCTTGGACAAGTGCTGAAAATCGAGATGCGTGTACACCTGCGTAGTGGACAGATCGGCGTGGCCGAGCAGTTCCTGCACGGCGCGCAGGTCGCCGCTCGATTCCAGCAGGTGGCTGGCGAATGAATGGCGCAGCATGTGCGGGTGGGTAGGTACCTCGATGCCCTGGCGCACGGCCCACTGCTTGAGACGCAGTTGCACGGCACGTGCACCGAGGCGCTTGCCATTGCGGCCGAGAAATAACGCTGTTTCGCCAACGGCAGCAAGTGTGGCGCGCTCCTTGAGCCAGGCCTGGATCGCGGCGCGCGCCTGGGTGCCAACCGGAACAATTCGCGTCTTAGCGCCCTTGCCGGTGACAGTCACGGTGGCGTCGTGCAAATCCAGATCGGTAACATTGATGGACACGAGTTCGGCGAGGCGCAATCCGGAGGAGTACAGCAGTTCGAGCAGCGCGCGGTCGCGGCGGGTGAGTGGCTCGTCACCATCGATTTGCATGAGGCGCGCGGCCTGATCGACGCTCAAGGCCTTGGGTAAACGTTTACCGGCTTTTGGTGCAACGACTCCCGTGAAGGGATTCTGCAGCACATCGCCCTCGCGCAGCAGGTAACGGTAGAACGAACGCCCCGCCGACAGGGTGCGTGCGATACTGCGGCCAGCCAGACCCTGGCGATGCAGCTGTGCAGCGAAGGCGCGCGAGTTTTGAGCGTTGAGTGTGCGCCAATCGTCGATGTCATGCGCGTCGCAAAACGCAGTGAGCGAGTCAAGGTCGTGACGGTAGTTGCTGAGGGTGTGCGGTGACAGGCGCCGCTCGTTTTTCAGGAAATCAAAGTATGCGTCCAGCTGACGGGTGGCCTGTGCCTTCAAGGATGCTATCCTGTTTCGCTGCGCGCCGTTCGTCTTGTTATTCGACAGCAACAACAAGATGCCGGGCGACGCCGGCCATGAGCAGTTCGCCGAGGCGCACCAGGTAGACAGTGCCCATATCGGCGCGGAAACGCTGCGGGTCGCGGCTGGCGAGCACCAGCACACCGCGCAGTGCGTGACGCGTGAGACCAATGACCGCCGTGGAACAGATGTTACCGGCCTGTGGACCGAACAGCGCTTCGAGTATGGCGTCGTCGTTTACGTTGCCACACAGTGGCTGGCCGTTGCGCGCGGCCAGGCTGGTGAGCAGGCCATCCAGCATGGCGTCGTCGGGCGACACAAATTCCTGGCGTGAAAAAACCGGGTGACCTGTTCCTGTGTTTACCCCGGTTGGGACGGCCTCGCGCTCCGCACTTCCGCCACCCATGACAGCAATAGCGCGCGGGTTGCCGGTAAGACGCACTGCCACGCCATCGAGGTTGAATTCCTGGCGCAGCATATCCTGCGCGGTGTCCAGCACCTCATCAAGGGAATCGCTGTCAATCACGGCAAGTGCAAAACGCTGTACGCGCTCACCGACCTGGTCGTTGTCGCGCGCAAAGGCAATCAATTCCTGAAGCTGTTGTGTGCTCTGATCGTTGCGGTCGCGCAACACACGCACCTGGCGCTCGACCAGCGAGACCGCGCGCCCGGCTTCCGGGTGTGGCAATGCAAGCGCGGCGAGCAGTTCGGGATGGCGAAGAAAATAATCCGGCGTTTGTTCTAGGTATCGGCCGACCGCTTCATCCCAGGACTGATTCTTTTCCAGATTATCAATTGACGGCTTTTTGTTCATAAGCGCTCCAGGTCGATTTCGCCCTCGAAGACAGCAACCGCAGGGCCGGTCATCAGTACCGGCTCGCCTTCCCCGCGCCAGGCAATCTGTAATGTACCACCACGCACGCGCACTTCCACTTTTTCATCCAGCAGGCCGCGCAATCTGCCGGCCACGACTGCCGCGCAGGCACCGGAGCCACAGGCCAGGGTTTCGCCCGCGCCACGTTCCCAGACACGAACGTGGATATGGTTGCGATCCAGCACTTGCGTGTATCCGGCATTCACGCGTTGTCGAAAACGCGGGTGATGTTCGATTCTCGGTCCCTGGGTAGTTACTGGCGCACGTTCTACGTCATCCACAACCTGCACAGCATGCGGGTTGCCCATGGACAGTACGGTAACCGGTACAACCACTCCGTCAACATCCAGATCGTGAACCGCCTGGCGCGCACTGGCCTCGAATGGCACGTCGCGTGGTTCGAAGACGCGGCACACCCATGTTGACTGTCACCGCCCCATCCTGCCCGATTTTCAGGTAGATGACGCCGGCCAGGGTTTCTACTGCAATATCGGTCTTCTCCGTGAGGCCTCTGTCGTGAACGAAACGCGCGAAGCAGCGCGCGCCGTTGCCGCATTGCTCAACTTCGCCGCCATCTGCATTGAATATGCGGTAACGAAAATCCGTACTGGCATGCGTCGCCTTCTCGACCAGCAACACCTGATCGCAGCCCACACCGAAGCGCCGGTCGGCGAGACGCCGCACTTGTTCGGGAGTTAGCGCCACGGATTGGTTAACGGCGTCGATCATGACGAAGTCATTGCCCAAACCATGCATTTTTGTGAATCGCAACATATCCATAGGTTAGCGCTTGCCAGCAACCAATGAAACCTGAAATAGGCGAGGCACGCTTTCACAAAAAAAGTCATAATAATGGCAATTACACGAGACCTGGATTCGCACTTGCAGAAGTTCGTTCACCATCATTTTCATCGCCTGAAGACCCATCCGAACCACTGGCTGCGCAAAACCGTCGGCATCCTGTTCGTAATCGGAGGACTGCTTGGATTTTTACCGGTGCTTGGCTACTGGATGATTCCGGTCGGGCTGGCACTGCTGGCCGTGGACTGGCCATGGGCGCGGCACTTGTCGCGAAAGCTGATCAGCTGGTGGGGGCGGCGGGCACGCGAATTGCGCCTCAAGGTGCGGAGCGTGGCACAGCACCGAACAATCGCACGTAATCGCGATAGACGCAGCGGTCCATAATTATCATCAGGCCAGCAGCGCGCGCCCGTTGCGCAGCCGCCTCATTCACCACGCCTTCCTGCAGCCAGACCGCCGGCAGCCGCAGGGAAATACAGGCGTCGATCACTGCGTCCACGTGTTCCGGTGCACGGAATACGTCCACCAGATCGATTCTCTCCGTCACTGACGCCAAGTCTGGATACACCTTCTCACCCAGTATTTCTTCAGCCGTTGGGCGAACCGGAATGATACGGTAGCCAAACCTTTGCAGCGCGGATGCCACCTTGTAACTTGGCCGGTGTGTCTTGGGCGAAAGACCAACTACTGCGATGGAGCGCACACGCTCGAGCAACGCGCGAATCTCTTCCAGGGGCGGGTTGCTGAAAGCCATGCACCTCAGTTTGGCAACAACGACTCGGGAAGCATCAACTCTTCGATAGTTTCGCGCCGGCGCACAACGTGGAAGCGCTCACCGTCCACCATCACTTCGGGCGCACGCGGGCGGGAGTTATAGTTGGAACTCATGCTCGCACCGTAGGCGCCGGCCGAACAAACCGCGAGCAGATCCCCGGCCTGCACCTTGAGGATCCGGTCCAGACCAAGAAAATCTCCGGACTCGCACACCGGCCCGACTACATCGTACTGCTGTGCCGCGCCCGTGCGTTTCAGAACCGGTGCGATATCCTGCCAAGCATCGTAAAGCGCAGGGCGCATCAGATCGTTCATGGCCGCGTCCACAATCGCGAAGTTCTTTTCCTCGGCGTGCTTGAGATACTGCACACGCGTAAGCAGCACGCCGGCGTTACCGACGATCGCACGTCCCGGTTCGATCAACAGCTTTAGTTTCCGGTAGCGGTCGCCGTGCGCCTCGATCCGTTGGAGAAAGGCCGACACGTATTCGCCGGGCGCAGGCGGCTGTTCGTCACGGTAGCGGATACCGAGGCCGCCACCGAGATCGAGATGCTGCAACTCGATACCGTCGGCCGCAAGCTGGTCCACGAGTGCCAGTACACGCTCGAGTGCATCCGCGAACGGCGCGAGTTCGGTGAGTTGCGAACCAATATGGCAGTCCACGCCAATGATGCGCAGATGCGAGAGTTGTCGCGCCATATGGTAGGCGGCGCGTGCCTCGCGCATCGGTATACCGAATTTGCTTTCTTTGAGACCGGTAGAGATATACGGGTGCGTCTTGGCGTCCACGTCCGGATTGATGCGCAGACTCACCAGCGCATACCGTCCAAGCCGGTCCGCGACTTCGTTGAGCACAACCAGTTCAGCCTCCGATTCGACATTGAAGCAAGCGATACCGGCCTCGAGTGCGCGTTCAATTTCATGTACACCCTTGCCGACACCGGAAAACACCACCTTGCCGGGATCACCGTCAGCGGCGAGCACGCGCTCCAGCTCACCGACTGAAACGATATCGAAACCTGAACCAAGACGGGCGAGCACGTTCAGCAAACCGATATTGGAATTGGCCTTGACCGCGTAACACACAAGATGATCGCGCGCGCCAAACGCCTTATCGAAGGCGCGCCACTGCGCCTCGATATGTGCACGCGAGTACACATAGCAAGGTGTGCCGTGCTTGTCGGCAATGTCGCCCAGCGCGACACCTTCGGCGTACAAATGTTCGCCGCGATAATTAAACGTGTTCATCATTCAGTTCTTGGGTTGTTTTTGACCCGGTATGGGCCGACTGTCGGGCATATAGAGCGGTCCTTTTTTGCCACAGCTGGCGAGCAACAGCGCCGCCAAAACGGCGGCGATCACGGACAGCTTGTAATAGTGCAAGTGCGGCATGGCTTCGTATTGGTCGGTGGGCAAGGCGCGTTCAGGGAAAGCGCACTTGCGTAAAATCAGCCGTGATAGAATACCTGCTTTGGCAGGCACGGGAAACCCGCATGAACGAAGCAGAATTTCACAAGCTCGCGGCCATCACACTGAGCCGAATCGAACAAGCCGTCGAGACGTGCGATGCTGACATCGATTTCGAAAACGCCGGCGAGATCCTCCAGCTTGAATTTACGAACCGCTCCAAGATCATCATCAACAAGCAGGCTGCTGCCAGCCAGATCTGGGTTGCGGCCAAGTCCGGTGGTTTCCACTACAGCTATGACGCCGAAGCACGGCAATGGCGCAATGATCAAAGCGGTGTTGAGCTTCTTGCTGAATTGTCGCGCCTGATCAGTGAGCAGGCGGGTGTCCGCGTTGTCTTGATTTGAGCCCGGCCCGATTCTCCTTCTCCAGTACCAAGCCCGCTCTTTTCTGTTTGGCCCCGCTATACCTCTGAATTATATGGAAAGCGGCGGCGCTGACCTGGTATCCGCAGACAGCTCTCAATGAAGGGTGGGGCGCGCCCGGCAAGTTGTCTGTAGCAGACTACACTTCGAAATCATGCCTCTTAAAAATTCCCACTTCGTTGTCGCCACCGGTTTCCTGCTGGTACTGATACTGACCGCGCTGCTGATACTGATGGGCTATGTGCGCCTGAACGAAGTCCGGAAACAACTGGATACCGTCGTCAACCAGCACAATGTCCGGATTGATCTGCTCTTTTCCATGCGTAATCTGGTGCGTGAACGCAGTCTGAGCCTGTATGCCATGTACTTCAGCCGCGATCCGTTTGATCGCCAGGATGAGTACCTGCATTTCTCGGGTATGGTCGACAAGTTTGTGGCCCTGCGGGAACGTCTCTTGCAGATTGGACTGAATGAGGAGAAGCAGCGGTTACTGGAACAGGCTTTCGCAATCATTCGCCAAACACAGCCCCTGCAAGCCGATCTGGCACATCAGATCCTGCAGCAGGATTCTCGCAGTGTTTTATTCCCTGTTCTGCAGAAAGACCTGGAGTATGAAAAAGAAATCCTGTCATTGTTTGACCACATCGTGGAAATCGAGCGAGTGCAGGTCAAGCAGGCCGCGACCGAAACCCTGCATGCGCACGACAACACCATGCAGCTGATGATGGCGCTGGCACCCTTAACCTTGCTGCTGGGTGTGCTGATTGCCGGCTTCGTGCTGCGTCAGACCCGTCGAACCGAAAATGCCTTGCACCGGGAAAAGGAACAGGCAGAAGTGACATTACACGCCATTGCCGATGCCGTCATTGCGACGGATGCCAATAACCGTGTGCGCTACCTGAATCCTGTCGCGGAACGCCTTACCGGCTGGACAAAAGACGAAGCGCGTCTGAAACCATTGTCGGAAATCTACCGGGTATTGCATGAAGTCACGCGCAAATCCGTTGACCACCCGGCATTGCTGGGCGATCTCGACGGTCCAGTCATGGGTCTTGCGCGGAACTCCTTGCTCGTGGCACGCGATGGCCAGGAATTCGCCGTCGAAGACAGCGTGGCGCCGATCCGCAGCCATGACAACCAGATCACCGGGAAAGTGCTGGTTTTCCGGGACGTCACCCATTCGCGCGATTTCGCCCGTCAATTAAGCTGGCAGGCCAATCACGATACCCTTACCGGTTTGCCAAATCGACGTGGCTTTGAATCAGAACTGAAGCGCCTGCTGGATACCGCGCGCGATCAACACAAGCAGCATGCGCTCCTCTATATCGATCTCGATCAGTTCAAATTGGTCAACGACAGTTGCGGACATGCCGCTGGTGATGAACTCCTTAAGCAGCTTGCCATGGCATTGCAGGAGAAAATACGCCACAGCGATACTCTCGCCCGTCTTGGTGGCGACGAATTTGGTGTGCTCCTGGATGGCTGTTCGCCCGACAAAGCCATGCAGCTCGCCGACAGTCTGCGCGAAACAAGCGAACAGTTCCGCTTCATGCGCGACGGCAGAAATTTCAAGACCGCGGCCAGTATCGGGGTCGTGTGCATCAATGCCGACAGCAGTGACCTGCACAGCCTGTTGAGTGCTGCGGATGCCGCCTGCTATCTGGCAAAGGAAAAGGGTCGCAATCGCGTTTGGGTGCACCAACCTGACGATGCCGAAATGAAGCAACGGCGTGGCGAGATGCAGATGATTTCAAGGCTCACGCATGCCGTAGAGGAAAACCGGTTTACCCTCTATACCCAGGCCATCGAACCACTTTCTCCGGGAAAGCGGCACCTGCCGATGCAGGAGATCCTGGTCCGGATGCTGGATGAGAACGGGAATATCATCTTGCCCGCCACTTTCATTCCGGCTGCCGAACGTTACGGCATCATGCCATCAATCGACCGCTGGGTAGTACGCGAGACCTGCCAGCATATGTCGCGCGAAAGATCGACAATGCCGCGCATCCGGTGCATTAACGTGTCCAATCAATCATTGAGTGACGACGGCTTTCTCGACTACGTATTGAGCCAACTCCAGGAATCGGGCACTGATCCGAGGCTTTACTGCTTCGAGATCACTGAAACAACCGCCATTGCCAACTGGGATCGTGCCACTCGATTCATCCTGACTTTGAAGCGAATGGGTTGCCACTTTGCGCTTGACGATTTCGGCAGCGGCATGGCGTCATTTGCCTACTTGAGGGACTTGCCTGTCGACCTCGTAAAGATCGATGGCAGCTTTGTGAAAAACATCGTAAATAACCGCACCGACCTGGCGATGGTGCAAGCGATCCATGGTATCGCCCATGAGATGGGTATCGGCACCATTGCCGAATTCGTGGATAGCGAGGAAATTCGCGCCATCCTGCAAGCGCTCGGCATCGATTACCTGCAGGGTTTTGCCATCCACCGTCCGATGCCGCTCAGCGAATCGATGATTCTGCAGACGGCCTGACAAGGTGGTGGGTGATGGCGCGCTCAGACCAGCAATTCATGTGCGGCAGAAAACTAAACGGGCAAACTGCCCAGTGTGCCGACTCCGGGTCAACTACCCCAATTCCGCGCAGGGGTGTAAGGTAGCCCCATGAGAATCATTGCCTTGCTCCTGGTGCTGTTACTCGCTGGCTGCGCGAGCGACATTCCGCGCCCGATCCGCGAGGCGCCCGCTGGAAATATTCCACTCGCACAGGCGTTGGAGAATGCGGAGCAGTACCGCGGTACGGCGGTGCGCTGGGGCGGAACCATTACCTCGGTACAGAACCGGCGCGATGAAACCTGGATTGAACTCGTGGAACGACCGCTCGATAAGAACGGCCAGTTGCGTGACACTGATAAAAGCGCTGGACGTTTTCTGGCACGAATACAGGGCTTTCTCGATCCGGCAATCTTCGCCCCGAAGCGCCAGGTGACAGTGGCGGGAACGCTTGAAGGTGTTCGTGCGCGAACCATCGGCGAGCACCCATACACCTTTCCAGTGGTGCACGTCGAGCATATCTATTTGTGGCCGATCCTGCCCGAGACAATTCACTATTACTACCACTCGCCCTACTGGTATGACCCGTGGTATCCGTGGGGGCGGCCCTACCCTCGTCACCCATAGTCATTTCCATTAGCCAACCGGCTTCACCTTGCTGGCGCATTCCTTGGCACGCTTGCGTGCGGTTTCAACATTATCGGCAGTGGAAAGCGCTACGCCCATGCGCCGGCGCTCGTAGGACACCGGCTTGCCGAACAGACGCAGCTTCGACTCCGGCACGCGAAGCGCCGCGTCCACGTTTTCGAATCGGATGCCCTCGGCCTCGACACCGCCATAGATCACCGCACTCGCACCCGGGCGGCGCATGCGCGTGCCAACCGGCAGCCCGAGTATGGCACGCACGTGCAATTCGAATTCGTTCTGCGCCTGTGTAGCCATGGTCACCATGCCGGTATCGTGCGGACGCGGGCTCACTTCCGAGAACCAGATTTCCTGACCTTTCACGAACAGTTCGACACCGAACAGACCGCGCCCGCCGAGCGCACTGGTGACCGCCTCGGCGATTTCCTTGGCACGCGCCTGCACCTTCTCGCTCATTGGTTGCGGCTGCCAGCTCTCGACGTAGTCACCCTTCACCTGGACGTGGCCAATGGGATCGCAGAAATGCGTTTCGATTTTTCCATCTTCGCCAAGCGCACGCACCGTGAGCAGCGTGATCTCATAATCAAACTCGATCATGCCCTCGATGATGACGCGTGCACCCTGTACCCGTCCGGCGCTGGCGGCGTAATTCCAGGCGGCCTCAAGATCCTCCAATCGTTCAACGCGCGACTGTCCTTTGCCGGATGAGGACATTACCGGCTTGATGAAGCACGGGAAGCCAATAACATCGTTTGCCGCCACTGCCAGATCGGCGTAGCTCGATGCAAACGCATAGGATGATGTGGGCAACTTCAGCTCCTCGGCTGCGAGCCGGCGAATTCCCTCACGGTTCATGGTGAGCTGCACAGCGCGTGCCGACGGCACAACCATGGCAAGGCCCTGTGATTCAAATTCGACCAGCACTTCAGTGGCGATCGCTTCGATTTCCGGGACAATGATGTCCGGCTTCTCTTGCCTGATGAGTGCGCGCAGTGCCTCCGGATCAGTCATATCAATGACATGCGATCGGTGCGCCACCTGATGGGCGGGTGCCTTGGCGTAGCGGTCCACGGCCACCACTTCCACGCCGAGACGCTGCGCCGCAATGGCTACTTCCTTGCCGAGCTCGCCGCTGCCAAGCAGCAGGATGCGCGTGGCATTCTTTGAGAGCGGTGTTCCGATGGTGACCATGATTCCCCCGTAAAAAACCAAACGCCCCGCGTACGGGGCGTTTGGAGGCAAACCTCGCGGCCTTACTTCTTCTTGGTTACGGTCCCGGTCTTCTTCTTGAGCCGGGCGACTTCAGCTTTCAGCTTGTCGCGCTCTACCTTGACCTTGGCAACTTCGTCCTGCGCCTCCTTGAGCGAGGTCTCCATGCTGGCCATGCTGGCCTCTTTCTCAGCCAGCTGGCTGGTGGCCTTGGCCAGCTGTTGTTCGAGGTTCGTAACCTTTTGGCGTAATTCTTCCCTTTCCTTGCCGCCGCAGCCGCTAAGGCCCAGCGCCAGCACAGCCACAAGCGCAAACAAGGTAACCCGATGCTTCATACCTTCCTCCAATTTAATGAAATAAGGGGGATGACCCCTGGCTTTGCTGGTGAAGATGATACCCGCGCACGTCTTGTTGTCAAAATTGATATCGGACTGGCGCACAGGAGCATAACGCTTGCGCTGAATCTTGCAAAGAGATAACGACATGCAGCACTGCGGCTGCACGACGCCGTCATCATGCCCCATTCTGGGCTATATGTTTATGTAAATGGCTTCCCGAACACGTCAGGAGGGCGCTATGCAGACACCAGGTCTTTACTCATTTTTTCGCCGTCACATTCAGAACGGTTTCAATGAACAGGGGCTCGCGCAGCCGGCGCTCGTGGAGTACGTAAGCGATCTGCTCACGCGTTTTGTGCGCGTAAACGTGTTATTCCCGTTCCACACTTCCGAAGGCCGTACGCTCGAAACCATTGCCGGTCTGCTTATTGCAATGCAGGCAGAGGAAAGAAACGATACCCCAACTCCTGGCCGCGTTCGCGAAAGTCTGATTTTGCATCACATCGCTGACTACGCGCTGTTCATGAGCGGGGTGTTCCGCGATCGTCTCAAGTATCGAGGTCAAATCACGTACTACCGCGAGCACGGGCAGAATGCGTTTGCACGTTGCGCACGTCTCGAACCCAATTTGCGGCGTGCGGCCGTTCTCAGGCACGTCAGCCGCGATTTCGAACCGATCAGCAATGCCCTCGACCTGATTTGGCACCGGCGCCTGCCAGTTGCGCCAAACGCCAACCTCTCACCGCTCGCCGCGTTGTGGCGCGCGTAAGGTGCGCTCTGGCCGGTTGAGTGTTACGGTGGTGGACATGTTTTACAAAACAACACCTCTGCACTTTGAATGCACCGGCTGCGGTGCCTGCTGCACCGGCGACGCGAATCATTACGTTGAGACCAGCGCCACGGAACGTGAGGCGATCCGCACATTCCTCAATCTCTCGATTGCCTGGTTCCGGCGTCGCTACCTGGTGCGCGTCGATGTGGACACGACCGGTATCCGGTTGGGACGCAACGGCCGCTGTCCGTTTCTCGGAACGGATAACCGCTGCGGCATCTATTCGGTGCGCCCACGACAATGCCGCACCTATCCGTGGTGGCCGGAGCTTGTCGAGAAGAAACGTGGCTGGACAGAAGAGGCGCGACGCTGCGAAGGCATGAATCGTGGTACGGTCGTGCCACTCAGCACCATTGAGCGCGCACTGGCGCGGGAAAAAAGAAAATAACTGCGCTGGGGCTTGCGCGCGTCGAGCGGCTAGAAGAACAAGAAACCGACGGACTCTGCGCGACTTCGGTTTTGACCCGAACCGTTCAGGGCTTCGGGGCAGAAACCAGGAATCGGGGGTGCGTTCGCATCTGCCCCATCCTGCCGCGTCGACGAGATCCGTCGGCCGATACCTGTACTGCTAACGTTTTCCATGCTATCCAGCCGCACGCCGCGACGCATTGACCGACATCAAGAAAGCGGAGAATTTTTCCCTGCCAACAGATTCACGAAGTGCACTTTCGGCTGGCCTTTCGGTCCGGCCAGGAACTCCGCCAGACGCGGCAGTAACGCGCCCAACGTCTCTTCAAGCTTCCACGGCGGGTTAATGACAATTACGCCGCTGCCGTTCAGGCGCTGCGGCACATCCTCGGGCAAGGTCAGGAACTCGACCGCCAGCGCCTCGGTGCCGAGCGCACGCACGGCTTCGTGCAATTTCTCCACCGGACGGCGTGCTTTGATCGGGTACCAAATCAGGTAAAGCCCGTTGCGCCATCGCGGGTGTGCCGCCCGCAGTGCACGCGCCATCTGATCAAACTCGTCGGGATTCTCATACGGCGGATCGATGAACACCAGCCCACGGTTCTCTTTCGGTGGCACCAGCCCCTTGAGCGCTGCCCAAGCATCGGCTTCGTTGACGGTGATGCCACGGCTACCACGCAGATTGTCACGCAGCGCCGCAGCCTCCTCTGTATTGCGCTCAAGGAACACGGCACGATCCTGCGGACGAAGCATTTCGCGGATTATTAATGGCGAACCCGGGTAGACGCTGAGTTTCGTGTGATTGAAGTGGGCGAGCAGCGCGAAATACGCGGACAATTGCGGCCATTCGTGGCGCACCGGCCAGAGCCGTCCAATGCCCTGCTCGAATTCGCCCGGCGCCTCAAGGCGATATAGGCCGCTGCCGGCATGGGTATCAATCACACAAAACGGTGTTTCCTTGTGGCGCAGTGCCTCCAGAACCCGGGTCAACACCAGGTGCTTAAAGACATCGGCGACGTTGCCGGCGTGGAAATAGTGGCGATAGTTCACAGGATCCGGAGTGTTGAGCAGCTTTTTGTGCAGGCCTGCTTGCCTTGGTATGGCCTGCCAGTCAAATGATTCCGCCGGCAGCTGTCAACCAGCGGCCCCGTCGTGCGTTATTGAGTATGTCAGTCCCGGATTGCTCAAATCTTTACAGAGGAGTGAAAAATGAAAACCAAAGCCATACTCGCCGGCAGCCTGCTGGCCTTGCTTGTCGCCACCCCGGTGTTGGCTGAGGATCGCGGCGACCGCATTAACGAGCGGCTCGACCGGCGTGGCGAACGCGTCAATGACAATCTCGATAACCGGGGCGAACGCATTAACGACCGCCTGGACAGGCGCTCCGACCGGCTCGACGAAAACGGCCATGAAAGAGCTGCTGCCCACTTGGACCATAAGGGTAACCGCTCGAGCACCGGCTGGATCACAAGGGAGATCGCATAGAAAATAGACTCGACCGCCGCGGCGACCGGATCGACCGGCGCGTCGATCGCCGGCACGGGGGCGACCGCTGATTGGAGGTCTAACAACTCGCACATGCCGCACACACCGCACAGGAGGGATGTCTGGAATCACGCGCGAGCCTGGAGCAGTTCCTTGCCGGTGTCGAACGACGCGCTTTTCGCATGGCGCAGTTCGCCACCGGCAACCGGGACGAAGCGCTCGACATCGTGCAGGATGTCATGTTCACGCTCGCGCGCCGCTATGGTGGACGCGCGCCAGAAGAATGGGAACCGTTGTTTCACCGCATTCTGCAAAACCGTATCCGCGACTGGTATCGGCGCCAACGCACACAGCACCGTTGGTTGGCTTGGCTGAGTCCGCATGAAGATGATGATGACAATCCACTCGCCGCACTGCCGGATCCGGGTGCGCGCAGCCCGGAAGAGCAGACCGGCCACGCACGCGCCGGCTCGGCGCTCGAAGCCGCGCTCGGGACGCTGCCGTTGCGCCAGCAACAGGCATTTCTGCTGCGCACCTGGGAAGGCCTGGATGTTGCGGCCACGGCCGCAGCCATGGGCTGCTCGGAAGGCAGCGTGAAGACTCATTACTCGCGGGCGGTACATACATTGCGAAATCAGCTGGAGGACCACTGGCCATGACCGACGACAAGGAAGCCCGGTTTCTCGCGGCGGCGAAAGCCGCGCTCGACCAAAGCACGCTGCAGTTGGATGAATTAACCAGTGCGCGCCTGCGCGCCGCACGCAAACGCGCGCTCGAGGGGCGCCCGCGCCGCTTTGGGTGGCTTGCGGCGGGCGGGCTGGCAACTGCGGCAGTCACCGCGACACTGGTCGCGGTACTGCTTATTGCGCCGCCTGCGGCGCCACCAATAGCTGGCTTCGAACAAATCGACCTGCTGAGCGAAAACGATAGCCTCGAGCTTTATCGCGAACTTGAATTCTATCGCTGGCTGGCCGAGCACACCGATGCCGCCTGACCTGTGCGCACTGCTGCTTACCGGTGTGCTCACAGCCAGCAGCGTCCACCCACCGTCGGAGCCGGCCGACATGGAGATGCTGGAATTTCTCGGTGCCTTCGAGACCCGGGACGGAAAGTGGCTGGATCCGCTGTCGCTCGAAGAGCGCGATGCCGAAAAGGCGAAACCGGAGCGTGAGGAGAAACTACATGACTAGGTGGATCGGCGTGGTTCTGGTGACTGTATTTCTGGCACTGCCCACGGCACAGGCAGAATCGACGGCAATCGATTGGAATCAACTCAGCCCGGAGGAACAGCGAGTACTGCAGCCGATGCAGGAACGCTGGAACCAGCTCGCCCCCGAGCGCCAGGAACGCCTGCGCAAGGGCGCGGCACGCTGGCAGGCCATGACCCCGGAAGAACGTGCCCAGGCGCGTGCACGTCTCAAAACCTGGCAGCAGCTTTCTCCCGAACAGCGCGAACAGGTTCGCAAACGTTATGAACGCTTTCGTAACCTGCCACCCGAGGAACAGAATCGAATCCGCCGAAGCCTGCACTGGTACAGAAACCTGCCACCCGAGAAACGCGAGGCATTGCGCAACCGTTGGGACAACATGCCGCCCGAACAACGCCAACAGTTACGCGAGCGGTGGGACAGTATGACGCCAGAGCAACGCCGGAAGTGGCGTGAGGAAACGCGCAAGCACCGGCAGGAACAGGAACGCAACCAATAAAGCGAGGCCGCTACTGTTGCAGGAGGCGTGGACAAACGTTGATCAGGGTTCGCCGGCCTTCTTGGCGCTGCCGCGCACTTTATCGGCCGGGTACTTTTGCGCGTTGATCACGAGTTTACGCCGTGCCGCGTCCAGCAAGTCTATGTCCAGACGATCAGCGAGCCGCACAAGATAGAGCAACACGTCGGCCAGTTCCTGCGCCACCTGCTCGCGTTTCTCCTGATCGAGTGTCTGGCTCTGTGACTCGGTCAGCCACTGGAAATGTTCGACCAGCTCGGCCGCCTCGACGATCAGCGCCATTGACAGGTTTTTCGGGGAATGGAACTGCTCCCAGTCGCGAGCCTGTGCGAATTCGCGCAGCTGATTCCTGAGATCATCGAGTGAGTTCATAAAAGTTTTTTGTTGCTTCAGGCGGATTCTTCACCGACGCAGCGAATGCCGCCACGCCCAATCGACTGTTTGCTCAGGTACATGGCACCGTCCACACGCTCAAGCAGGACACCAAGCTCCTGTCCGTGTTCTGGCGCCGCGCCCATGCCGATAGACAGGCTCAGATTGACCTCGCCGCTGCGGGCCCACTGTGCCACCGCCGCCTGCAGACGTTCGGCAACCAGCGATGCATGCCGAAGGTCCGTGTCTGGCATGATCACCACGAACTCGTCTCCGCCATAACGTGCCGCCACATCATCCTCGCGGGTCGAGGCATTGATGAGCCCGGCCACTTTCCGGAGCACTGTGTCGCCAACATGATGTCCAAGGGCATCATTGATGCCCTTGAATCCGTCCAGGTCGGCAAACAGCACCGTGAGGGGGCGCCTCCGGTTCTGCACATCGCGAAACAGCATCGCGGCACGCTCCTCGAGGCCACGCCGGTTGAGCAGCCCGGTCAGCACATCGAGGCTGCCCTGCGCCGCGATCTCATCGCGGTGGCGCTCAATGCGCGCCATGAGTGAATAGGCGTAAAGCACCACGATTGCGCCGAACAGGATAAAGAAATATCCCCGCTATCCACTGGGCGCTCATATAGTTTGTGAAACGCAGATAGAGAACCAGCAACACCAGAAGAAAACTGCCGAGCGCGGCTTCGCCGAACTGCCGCAGACCGTAACGCATGCCGTTGCCGAGAATAATGGCGAGAAACACCAGGTAAGCCGGCGACGTCATGCTGACGTCGGCGAGCGCCGCGAACGCGACGCCCACCAGGTCTGTCCACATGGCGAGCCGCCAACGCAGCGGCGAGAATGTATTGCGCCGTGCGTGCACGAGATAGACCGTGGTCAGTAACACGTACACGAGGTGAACGACATTCACCGCGAGCAAAAATTCGGCACTGCGCGCTACTGGCAAGCCGACATTGAAGTAAGCGAGGCCGAGCGCCCAGAACAGATAGCGGGTGACAAACTGACTGCGTTGATCGTCCCAGCTGACGACGCGCAGATTCGCGGGACTACTCGCCAGAAAGGAAAAGTTCCAGCGCGGGCTGTCGGCTTTGGCTCTGTCGGACTGGCGCCGGGAGTGCATGTCCTTTTCTACTCCTGTCTGTTCACAGTCGGAATACCAGCTCCACCCGGCCCTACAAACGCCGGCGCGCACGCTTGATGGCCTCACGCACCTGCTCGGGCGCAGTCCCGCCCACGTGGTTGCGTGCTGCCACCGAGCCGTCGAGGGTCAGTATCGCGTACACATCCGGGTCGATTGTCGGCGAGAACCCCTGCAACACCTCGATTTTCATTTCACTTAAATCCAGACCGGTGTCGATGCCGTGGCGCACCGCGCGGCCGACGACTTCATGCGCATCGCGGAACGCCACGCCCTTGCGCACCAGGTAATCGGCCAGATCGGTTGCCGTGGAAAAACCTTGCTGTGCGGCGGCGCGCATCGCTTCGCGCTTCACGCTCATCGCCGGGATCATTTCGGCGAACACCTTGAGACTGCCAAGCACCGTGTCCAGGGAATCAAACAGCGGTTCCTTGTCTTCCTGATTATCCTTGTTATAGGCAAGCGGCTGGCCTTTCATCACTGTGAGTAACGTCACGAGATTGCCGTACGCACGTCCGGTCTTGCCACGCACCAGCTCCGGCACGTCCGGATTCTTCTTTTGCGGCATGATGCTGGAGCCGGTGCAGAACGCGTCCGACAGCTCGATGAAACCGAACTGGCTGGACGACCAGAGAATGAGTTCTTCCGAAAAACGCGACAGGTGAGTCATCAGCAACGCCGCCGCTGACACAAATTCAATGGCGAAATCGCGATCCGACACCGCATCCAGCGAGTTCTCCGCAGGCGCATCGAAACCCAGCGCCTTGGCGGTGTGCAGACGATCGATCGGGTAGCTGGTCCCGGCGAGTGCCGCCGCGCCGAGCGGCATGATGTTCACGCGCTTGCGGCAGTCGGTAAAACGCTCGCGGTCGCGCGCCAGCATCTCGAACCAGGCGAGCAGGTGGTGGCCGAAGGTGATGGGCTGGGCCACCTGCAGATGGGTAAATCCGGGCAGGATCGTGTCGGCCTCGCGCTCGGCGACGCCGAGCAGCGCTTCCTGCAGGCGGTGCACGGCAGCGATCACTTCGTCGATGCCGTCGCGCAGGTACAGGCGCAGATCGGTCGCCACCTGATCGTTGCGCGAACGTCCGGTGTGCAGCTTCTTGCCGGCGTCGCCGATGCGCTCGATCAGGCGTGCCTCGATGTTCATGTGCACGTCTTCGAGCGCCGTGCTCCACTCGAAGCGCCCGGCGTCGATCTCGGCTTCGATGTCCTTGAGCCCCTTGACGATCAACTCGCATTCTTCAGGCGTCAACACCCCGACATGCGCCAGCATCGTGGCATGGGCGACAGAACCGGTGATGTCATGCCGGTAAAGGCGCCGGTCGAATGCCACCGAGGCCGTAAACGCCTCGACAAAGACGTCGGTAGGTTCCGTAAAACGTCCACTCCAGGGTTTTTCCGAACTCATGGCTGGACACCGAAAATGTTAGGAGAATCGCCAGTATAACCGAACTTTCAATAGGGTCTGAGATGGACAGCCATTTGTCCGTGGCGGTGTCCCGGTTATCGGTAATCCATTGTTGCGGATGGCGGATGTGTCTACGGTTAGGCTTATCGGTTGGGTAAAGAGCAGTGCCCTGGTTCGGACTCTCCTTTGTGCACCCCCACCCCGAATACCGGACCAGGTGTTAAGACCCCCGCCCAGGATGGGCGGGGGTTTTTTATTTCCTTGAATATATATCGGGCTTTACAGGCAGTGTAAACTCTCATTGTTACCCTGTTCGGGCCTGGATGCTGAAATACCTACGCAGACAGGTCGCAATCGGGTCAGATCACCACAGGATATCAGCGACTACGGTTTGAAGACTCCCCTCATGGCCAAGGCAATCGGCGACGGCCAGCATTTTCTGCCCGACTTCGGATCGTTCAAGGTGGCGATCCGGATCGTGCTGCTCGCGGTCATTATCGCCGCTATCATCACCATCAGTCGCAACGACATTTTCAACGAGAACGCCTGGCAGGATCTCAACCTGCTCACCGGTTTTGCGCTGATTCTGTCACTGACAAGCGTGCTGGTGTTGAAGCTGTTTTCCCCCTGATCCGGCGCCTGTCCGTCAGCACCGGCTCGCTACTCGTGTTCCTGCTGATACTGATCGTGATCATTGTCGGCACCGAACTAATGGTCTTTGCGCTCTACGATCTCCGGCTCACCACTGAACGCTGGCCGGAATGGCACAATTCACTGCTGTTGCGCAGCGTCCTGATCGGTTCACTGATCAGCATCCTCGGTTTGCGCTACCTGTTCGTGGCGCACCGCTCGGAACGCGGCCTGCATGCCGAACAGGAAGCGCGCCTGCAAGCACTGCAATCGCGCATCCGTCCGCATTTTCTGTTCAACAGCATGAATTCAATTGCCAGCCTCACACGCTCCGATCCGGCACTCGCGGAAACCGCGCTTCAGGACCTGGCCGATCTTTTTCGCGTGCTGCTGGCCGATGCGCGCAAGCTCGTGCCGATCTCGGCGGAGCGCGAGATCTCGCGCCAGTATCTGGAGATTGAAAAGCTTCGGCTCGGCGACCGCCTCAAGGTAACGTGGCACGTGAACAACGTGCCACGCAGCGCGCTCATCCCGGCACTCACACTGCAGCCGCTGCTGGAAAATGCCATCTATCACGGCATCGAACCGCGTTTCCAGGGCGGCACGCTGCGCATCGAGATCTGGGGCGAGGGCGAAACGCTGAACGTGATGATCAGCAATCCGCTGCCGGATGTGCCCAAGCACGCGCACGGCAAGGGCAACAAGATCGCCGTGGACAACATCCGCCTGCGCCTGGAAAGCCATTTCGGCGATGCCGCCAGCATGCAGGCTTTTCAGGAAAGCGGTCAGTATCATGTGAAGCTGCGCATGCCGATCGTACGGGGATAACAAATGGCCTTCGACACCAGCAAGATCGCTGCATTGTCCTTGCAGGCGCGTGAACAACTCACCAGCGGCGCGCGTCTGTTGCGCGACCGTCTGCTGCCGATGATGGCCGACACCACGGGTCGCCTGCTGCGTCTTTTTGCGCCGGCGCCGGCCACAAACGGGGACGATACTCATTTCCTGCCGAACTTCTGCCGCGGGAACGCGATCGGCGGCATTGTGCTGATCGCGGAACTGCTGGCGATCGTGATTACGCTGGTCACGCGCCGCATCTCCGAGCAATCTGTTTCAGGACCTGCTGCTGGTCTCGCTGTTCGTGCAGTGGATCGCGCTTTCCGGAGCCGCCACCCTGTGTGCCGCGCGCCGCTTCCTCGACAAGCTGCCCAACTCGCGTGCACTCGGTTTCGCTTACCTGCTGCTGCTCGTGGTCGTGCTGGTGGTGAGCGAAGCGGCGGTGTGGATACTGTGGCTGACGGGGTCGGTCAGTTCACCGCGCCCGGAATGGTACGCCTACTTCCACATTCAGAATTTCACGGTGGCGGCCATCATCAACGCACTGGCCCTGCGCTACTTCCTCGCCCGCCACCAGTTGCGCCAACGAACCCTGTCCGAGGCGCGCGCCAAGATCGAGGTGCTGCGCTCACGCATCCGCCCGCATTTTCTGTTCAACACCATGAACATCATCGCCAGCCTGATTCGCAGCGCCCCGGACAAGGCCGAGACCGCAGTCGTGGACATGGCCGACCTGTTTCGCACCATGCTCGCTGACAGCGAAAACCTGGTGCCGGTGAGCAACGAGATCGCCATTGCCAAGAAATACCTCGATATCGAAATGCTGCGCCTCGACAATCGCCTGCGCGTGGACTGGCATGTCGGCAAGTTCCCGCGCAAGGCGGTGATGCCGATACTTGTCTTGCAGCCACTGCTTGAAAATGCCATTCAGCATGGCATCGAGACAATCCCGGCCGGCGGAACAATCGACGTGCAACTGCGGGAAGAAAACGATGTTATTCATATTATGGTAACGAACCCTCTGCCGCGCTTGCGGTCCAAGTCGGCAGCAGCGCAAATGCCGAGCGAACGTACCCTGGACAACCTGCGTCTGCGCCTGGAAAGCCACTATGGCAAGGCGGCACGGTTTGAGATCACGCAAGATACCGGAACGATTCAGTGTGGCAGTGGAAATTCCTATACGCGGAGAAACACCATGAGAGTATTGATCGTAGACGATGAAAAGCTGGCGCGCGACCGTTTGCGCGAATTGCTTAACGAGATCGGCGGGCACACTGTGGTCGGTGAGGGCATGAATGGCAACGAAGCCGTGGAGAAGGCCGCGGAGCTCAATCCGGACGTGGTGCTGACCGACATCCGCATGCCCCGCATGGATGGACTGGAAGCGGCCATGCACCTCATGGGAATGGAAAATCCGCCGATGGTCATTTTCACCACCGCCTACGACCAGCACGCGCTGCACGCATTCGAAGTGAATGCAGTCGACTATCTGCTCAAACCGATCCGCAAGGACCGGCTGGCGGCGGCGCTCGACAAGGCCAAGAAGCTCACCCTGCAACAGTTACATGAAATCAATCAGGCACAGGAATCCCCGCAGTCGCGTACTCACATCAGCGTGCACCTGCGTGGCAATATTCGCCTGGTACCGGTACAGGATATCCTGTACTTCATGGCTGACAGCAAATACGTCACCGTGCGCACCACAGGCGAGGAACACCTGATCGAGGATTCACTGGTCAACCTGGAAAAGGAATTCGGGGAAAAGGTGTTCCTGCGCATTCACCGCAACGCACTGGTCGCCACCAGTTACATCAAGGGCATCGAGAAAAGCACGGCCGGCAACTGGCAGGTGGCACTCACCGGTCTGGAGAAAAAGCTGGATGTCAGCCGCCGACACGCCGCTGCGGTGCGCCGCTGGGCACGTCGCTAATCCTCAACGGCTGCCGTGACGTAACTTCTCTACAGCGGTGGCGATCGAGTCCTCCAGGTAGCCAGCATAGAAATCGCGTGTCGTCAGGCCAACCAGATCGGGTGCCAGCGCCTCGCCACCCGGCCCGAGAAAGCGCAAATGCGGCACCAGCGTCACGCCCTGCTGTTTGGCAAACGCACGGTAGTCCGTAGTGATGCCGTCAAAAGAGACGAGCGCTTGCGTCTGGCTGATTTCAACAGTGCGCAGCAGAAAACGTGGAGTCTTCTCGTTCTCTTCCTGTAAACGGGCCAGATAAACATCCTCGACCTCGCGGCAAAACGGGCAGGTCTTCGAATAAAAGAACAACACAATGGGTAAACGTTGCGCACGCGCTGTTCGCGCATCCGCATGCAGGTCAGCGGCTGGCGGCAACACGTCATGTGCCTCACTGCAACTGTACAGCAGTAGCGACAGCAGAAAGAGCAGAAACGTGGAGGGGCGGAGTCGGCGCATGTGGTCAATGTATCGCCATGCAGCGGTATCGCCGCCATGGACTGGGCAAGATGATTCTATGAATGCTTTCGCCTAGAATAAGATTGAAGGCGAGCACAGCAGTTCATTTTATCATCCTCAAAAATTAAACAATAAAACGAATGAATCTGGATTTCTTGAAATTATACCGTAACTCGTCTCGCCACTCACCCAACTAACTCCTGACTCTCCATGAACCACCTGCGCATCAGCACCCGCAAGAGTCCTCTCGCCCTGTGGCAAGCCGAACACGTGCGTGCGCGCCTCATGGCGATACACCCGGGCCTGAAGGTCGAACTGGTGACAATGAGCACCGAGGGCGACCGGATTCTGGACGCACCGCTCGCGAAAATTGGCGGCAAGGGGCTGTTCATCAAAGAACTGGAACAGGCGCTGCTCGACGGGCGCGCGGACATCGCTGTGCACTCTCTCAAGGACGTTACCGTCACCTTGCCCGATGGGCTGCATATACCGGTGATCGGTGAGCGCGAGGACCCGCGCGATGCGTTTGTGTCCACGCGCTACGATTCGCTGGCCACCCTGCCGGAGGGTGCACGTGTCGGGACATCCAGCCTGCGCCGCACCTGTCAGCTGCGTGCACTCTATCCGCAGCTGGAAATCGTGAGTCTGCGCGGTAACGTCAATTCACGCCTCACCAAACTTGATGGTGGAGAGTTCGACGCCATCATACTTGCTTGTGCCGGCCTCAAACGTCTCGGTTTGGGCGAGCGCATCCGCACCGAACTGGCACCGGAATTATTGCTGCCCGCCGTCGGTCAGGGCGCCATTTGTATCGAATGCCGCGTGGATGACGTTGCCAGCGAGCGGCTTATCGCGCCGCTGCATCACCACCCCACGGCGACGCGTGTCGCCGCCGAACGCGCCCTCAATGCACGCCTCGAGGGTGGTTGTCAGGTGCCAATCGCCGCCTATGCAGAACTGGACGAGGATGTCCTGCACCTGCGGGCACTGGTCGGGGAACCGGATGGCAGCCATGTGATCCGCGGCGAAATTGAGGGTGACGCCGAGCGCGCCGAAGCACTCGGGGTCGATCTTGCCAACGAGCTGCTGACGCGTGGCGCGCGCACGATCCTCGACAAGGTCTACGGCCGTGTCTAAGGAAAGCAGGCCTGCACAAAAAGAGTTGTAATAGGCGAAAGCAGGCCTGCACAAATAGAGCTGTAGTTGGTGAAAGCAACCTGCACAAAACTCGCAACCAAAATGGAAGCAGGCCCGCCCAACGAAAACCATGTTCACTCCAGCCTGCACGGCCTGCGGGTGCTGGTGACACGCCCCGCACACCAGGCCGAGACGCTGGTTCGGAAAATTGAAGCGGAAGGTGGCAGGGCCGTGCGCCTGCCGACGATAGAAATTCTGGCGCCGGCCAGCACAGCGGCCTTGCACGCAGTCCTTGATCGCCTGCCCGAGTTTTCCTTCGCAATCTTCATCAGTCCGAATGCCGTGCAGCAGTGTCTGCCACTCCTGCGCGCACGTGGTGGCATTCCGTCAGGATTGCGACTTGCCGCCGTTGGTCAAGGAACGCGGCGCGCCCTCAAAGAGGAAGGTTTCGAGAATATACTGGCACCGCTGGACCGCTTCGACAGTGAGGCGCTGCTCGAACTTCTGTCTCCCACCGTCGTGGCAGGAAAAAATATCCTGATCGTGCGCGGTGAAGGCGGACACAAAAAGCTCGGCGAGAGCCTGACCGCGCGTGGCGCGCGTGTGACTTATGCCGAGTGTTATCGGCGCGCGCTGCCACGCCAGCCCGATACGGCAACCCTCGCGCGCGTGCGCCGGGGCGAAATCGATATCCTGATACTCACCAGCATTGAAGGCGCTCGTAACCTCTGTACTCTGGTGGGCGAAACCGGTCTGGCACAGCTACTGGCCATGCCGGTAGTGGTCGTGAGCGAACGCCTGGCGCAAACCTGCCGGGACCTGGGATTCCACGGTGACCTGAATGTCGCCGCACAGGCAAGCGATGCGGCAATCGTGTCGACATTGCATGCGTGGCGAGCCAGACAAAATTCCCTATAATGAATCCCTGAAGGCTTTCCCGGCCCTCTCCTCAAACTCACGAACCACACACTATGGCCCAAGAAACCGATACTGATGCCTCCCCCGCCCCGGCCGTGAAAAAGCGCGCCAGCCGCCGCGCGCCAGCCGCTGCCAAGCCCATGCGCACCGGCCGTTTCGCTGCAGGACTGGCGCTGGTGCTGGCGATTATCGCCATGCTGGCGAGTGGCTATGTCGAGCTGGCTGGTCAACAGCAAGCGCGGCCTCAGCGATGCCAAGGGCAGGCTCGTGAACGTGGAGCAGGATACCGCTGCAGCTGCAAACGTTGTCGGCACAAATGGGCAAGGAACTCACCACGCTGCGCGAAACCCAGGAAACGCTCAAAAGCGGTGTGCAGGCGCTGCACAGCGAGATCGGCAAAGGCCGCCGCATCTGGCTGATCGCCGAAACCGAGAATCTGCTGGTCATGGCCCAGCATCGGCTCAACTATGCACGCGATGCGCGCCAGGCGCTCGCGGCGCTGCGCGTTGCCGATTACCAATTGCAGCAACTTGGCGATCCTGAATACCTGCCGGTACGCAAGCTTCTGGAGGCTGAAATCGGCGCGCTCGAGAGTTTTGAGCGTCTCGACCTCAGCGGCATGGCCCAGCGTCTCGGGCGACTCGGTGCGCAGGCAGACAAACTGGCATTCGCACCGCCACCGTCGCGCCCAACCGGGGAAGCGGCTACCGACGATGAGCAGGGATTTCTGCACGAAGTGTGGAAGGACCTGCGCAATCTGGTAAGCATCCGCACCACGACGGATGTACGTAGGCCATTGTTGCTGGCGGAGCAAAAATATTTTCTGCGTGAGAATTTGCGCCTGATGCTGTATGGCGCACAGGTAGCGCTGCTGCACGGCGACTTTACAACCGTTGAATCGAATGCGAAGTCCGCGCGTCAGTGGCTGGACGATTATTTCGACGCAAGTACCCCCGCCGTGCAGAGTGCGGCGAAAGAACTCGACGCCGTTCTCAAGGCCCGTACCGTTGATCTGCCGGATCTTTCCGCGTCGCTCAAGGCGTTGCGCGAAATCACCGCCAAACGGACCGCCTCATGAAAACCCTGTTCGGCATCCTGTTGCTGCTGTTCGTCGCGGCGTCAGTCACACTCATTGCATACAGGAATCCGGGATATGTGCTGATCACGCGCGAGCCGTATGTACTCGAAACCTCACTCGCGGTTTTCCTGATCTTGATCTCAGCGGTATTTGCGATTCTGTATTTCTGCGTGCGCCTGCTGGTTCGCATCGTGCACGTGCCGCGCAGCCTGACACGCTGGCGCCAGACACGTCGTACCCGCAAGGCGCGCGAGGCCTTCCTTAATGGGCTCACATTGCTATTTGCGGGTGAGTGGATCAAGGCGGAAAAGGAACTGCTGACAAGCCTGCACGCCACGGACTCGCCGTTTCTCGGCTATCTCGCCGCGGCGTTGGCCGCCCAGGGGCAGGGCGATAACGACAAGCGCGATAATTATTTGTCGCAGGCGCACCAGCTCGGCAGCGCCAATACACTCGCCACGGAAATGACCCAGACGCAGCTCCAGCTGCTCGCCGGACAGAACGAGCAGGCGCTCGCCACGCTCGCGCGCGTGCAGGCCAGCCATCCAGATCAGGCACAAGCCGTGCGGCTGCTGATCGAAACATACCGGCGATTGCGCGACTGGCAGAACCTGGCGCGTCTGTTGCCGGACGCCCGGCATCGTCACCTGTTTCCGGAAGCAGAACTCGACAGTCTCGAGCGCACTACACAGCGCGAGCTACTGAGCCTGCCACTTCCGGACGGCTCCCTTGATACGCTGCATCGGGCATGGTCCGAAGTATCCAAAAGCGCGCGTCAGCACCCGGACATGGTCTATGTGTATGCACGCCAGTTGATCAATCTGAACGCCATGGACGAGTGCACGGCCCTGCTTGCCACGACCCTTGAGCATCAGTGGGATGAGCGTCTGGTACTGCTGTATGGCGAGGCGCGCGGTACACAACCGGCCGCCCAGCTCGAAACCGCCGAAGAATGGCTCACGCGTCACGGCGAAAGCCCGGCGCTGTTGCTCACACTCGGACGGCTGGCGCGCCGCAACCGGCTGGCCGACCGCGCGCGCGATTATCTGGAAAAATCCATCGCCTTGGGTGCCACGCGCAGACGCGCACGCCGAACTCGGCATGCTCTTTGAGGAGGCCGGCGACAGCAGCCACGCCCTGACGCATTGTCGGCTGGCGCTTGACCTGTGTCGGCAACGCAAAGTCAAGCGGTTCTGTCGCATCAGAACCGCACCGTATCGGAAACAAGCCGCGCCAACGACTACGGCTATTAAGGAAAGCAAGCCTGCACAAAATGAATCGTATTTAGTGATAGCAAGCCCGCAGGAAAACACTATCTGTGCTTTTACACTTGCCGCGGCATGCGCGCCAGCGGTGAAACGGAACGATTCCGTCGCGCGTTTCCGGCTGCAGCGTGACATGCTCGATCCCGTAGCGTGGACTGAGCAGCGTGCGCAAGGCCTCCAGTGTCTGCATCCAGTTGCCCAAGTCCTCGACCACAACATGCGCGGACAATGCCGGCGCGCCGGATGCCGGTGTCCAGATGTGCAAGTCGTGCACCGAAATCACTCCCGGCAGGGCCGCCAGATTCCGGCCGACGTCATTCAGATCGATGTTCAGCGGCACGCCCTCCATCAACACCCGCAAGGCCTCGCGCAGCAGGCGCAGCGTCGAGAACAGGATGAGCGCGCAGATCAGACAACGACAACAGCGCGTCCATCGGTATCCAGCCAGTGAAATAGATCACCGCGCCGGCGATGAAGCGCGGCGATCGAACCGAGCAGGTCACCGAACACATGCAGCAGCGCGCCGCGTGTATTGATGTCCCCGGCCCCACGGCTCAGGACGGACAGCACGAGGATATTGACCGCCAGCCCGACCAGCGGCAATCGCCATCACGGCCATGCCGGAGATGGGACGCGGTGCTTGCAGGCGCGCAATCGCCTCCACCACGATGCCGATCACCACCGCAAGCATGAGCAGACCGTTCACAAGCGCGGCGATCACCTCGGCGCGCGCGAACCCGTAGGAATGGCGTGCCGACGGTGGACGACGCGCCACCCAGGCGGCAAAAGCCGCCAACGCGAGCGCCACGCTGTCGGAAAACATGTGGCCGGCATCGCCGAGCAAGGCCAGCGAACCGGACCAGAATCCGCCAGCCGCCTCCAGCAGGGCAAAGCCGAATGTGAGCACCAGTGCCACATAGAGACCGCGCGTCGCAGGCTCGTGGTGCTGGCCGCTGTGGTCATGGTGGTGATGCGTGTGCGAAACGGACATGGCGTGGCGCATGAAAATGAACGTCGTAACGCTACCCGTGTCGCACTCTGCCGGCAAGTACTCGACCAGTATTGCCGGCTGCCGCTGGACTCACGACAAAAGACGGACAAACCGGGTCGGGCGAAAGCGCTGCCAGGCCCGGGTGATCCCCGCTACTGCATTGACAAACCCGGCTCTGCTGCGTTGAATGGCGCCCGGCATCCACTCGTCACCGGGCAAACCTGACCCGGCCCGTGTTGGATAGTCCGTACCATTCTTGTAGTGTTTTTCAGGGTGCTCCGCCAAAAATTGAATATGCATCACACGACTTTGCTGCAGGTTAACGAGCTGTCACGTTTCTACGGTCCGCTCCAGGCTGTCAAAAATATCAGCTTTGAGGTGCGGCAGGGCGAGGTGCTGGGCTTTCTCGGACCGAACGGCGCCGGCAAGACCACCACCATGCAAATGCTCACCGGCAATCTCGCACCGAGCCAGGGACGTATCACGGTTGCCGGACACGACCTGTTCGAAAATCCGCGTGCCGCCAAGGCCGCCATCGGTTATCTGCCCGAGCAACCACCGGTGTACCGTGATCTCACCGTGGACGAGTATCTCGACTACTGCGCGGCCCTCAACCGCATTGTGCGCGGCAAGCGGCGTGCGGCGCGCGACGCCGCCAAGGACAAGTGCAGCCTGAACGAGGTCGGCCGGCGCCTGATCGGCAATCTCTCCAAGGGTTTTCAGCAACGTGTCGGCATAGCGCAGGCCATCATCCACCTGCCGCCGGTCATTATTCTCGACGAACCGACCGCCGGCCTCGACCCCATCCAGATCCGCGAGATCCGCCATCTGGTGCGCGAACTCGGCAAGGAGCACAGCGTGATCCTGTCCACGCACATCCTTACTGAAGTTCAAACTGTCTGCAGTCATGTGCAGATCATCAATAAAGGCGAACTGGTGCTGAACGTCAGCAGCGACGACCTCGCGCAACGCATGCAGTCGTCGGTGCTGACGCTGCGGTTCCGCAACACGCCTGACCTGTCGGTCATCGAAAAAATCGCTGGCGTCAAGAACGTTGAGAGCGCTGACGACGGCAGCCTGCGCGTGTACCACGAACCGTCCAGCGATCCGACTGAGGCGCTGGTGACATGTTCCGTCGAACAGCACTGGGGGCTCGCCGCGCTCATCCCGCAGCGTGCCAGTCTGGAAGATATCTTTCTCGAACTTACGAAAGGCGACGTCTCCCAGCACTGGCGCCGCCGCGACGCACGGCGATGTGCGGACGCCACAGGAAGCAGGAAACGGGGAGCAACCATGATATTCACCATCGCTCGCCACGAACTGCGCCGCCTGTTTTTGTCGCCGCTTGCCTGGATCATTCTGGCGGTGGTGGAGTTCATCCTGGCGTGGATGTTCCTGCAACACATCGAGAGCTTCCTCACGATCCAGTCACAGCTTCTGGGCATGAGCGGCGAATACGGCCTCACCGAGGTGGTAGTCTCGCCGTTGTTCGGGAACACTGCGTTTGTGTTGCTGCTGGTGGTGCCTCTCATCAGTATGCGTCTGGTCACCGAGGAGCGACGCAACAAGACCTTGCCGCTGTTGTTCAGTGCGCCGCTGTCCATGACCGAAATCGTGCTCGGCAAGTATCTCGGCCTGTATGCCTTCCTGCTGATCCAGTTGCTGCTCATCACGCTCATGCCGTTGTCACTGCTCGCCGGCGGCGGTCTCGACTTCGGTCTGCTCGCCTCCGGATTGCTGGGTCTGGCGCTGCTGCCGGCGGATTCGCAGCCGTGGGCCTGTTCATGTCCACGCTGACCCAGCACCAGACCGTCGCGGCAGTGAGCACCTTCGGCACGCTGCTGATCTTCTGGCTCCTCGACTGGGCACGCAGCGGCACCGGCGCGGGGCGCCCTGGCCTATCTGTCACTGCTCAACCACACCGAACCATTTCTGAAAGGTCTGTTCGACACGCGCGATGTCGTGTATCACCTGCTGTTCATCGGCACCTTCCTGGCCCTGAGCGTGCGCCGCCTCGACATGGACCGGCTCGGAGGCTGACCCATGCAAACCAACCGCAAATCGCGTTTTCAGCTGCGCCTGGCCAGTACCAGCTTCGTGGTCCTGCTGCTGACGGTGGTCGGTCTGCTGCTGTGGTTGTCGCGCGATGTCCACCTGCAATTTGACTGGACACACAATCATCGCAATACCTTGTCCGAGGCATCGCGCTCGCTGCTCACAACTCTGGACAAGCCGTTGAAACTCACTGCCTATGCGCGCGAAACCGAAGGCGTGCGCCGGAACATCGCCGAGCTGGTCGCGCGCTATCAGCGATACAAAAAAGATATTGTGCTGGACTACGTGAATCCGGATACCGACCCGGCGCGCGTGCGGGCCGCCGGTGTGCGACTCGATGGCGAACTGGTGGTTGAATACGACGGGCGCAAGGAGAACCTCAGCCAGCTCACCGAAGAGGCGCTAACCAACACGCTGGCGCGCCTGGGGCGTGGCGGCGAGCGTTGGGTAGTATTCGTTTCCGGCCATGGCGAGCGCAGTCCTGATCGACAGGCCAACTTTGATCTGTCGTCGTGGGCGGCGCATCTCGCCAAGCGCGGGTTGAAAACCCGTTCCCTCGCGCTTGGCGGCCAGAATGCCATTCCGCAAAACACCTCGGTACTGGTGATCGCCAGCCCGCGGGCGAAGTTTCTTGCGGGCGAAGTCAAACAGATCGAGCAGTATCTGGCGCGCGGCGGCAACCTGCTGTGGCTCGCAGAGCCCGGCCCGTTACAGGGGCTGGAGCGAGTCGCCGAATCGCTGGGCGTGGAATTTCAGCGCGGTATGGTGGTCGATCCGGCCTCGCAGTCGCTTACCGGCTCGGCTGCCAACTTCATTGTCATCACGCGCTACGGCACGCACCCGGCGGTGCAGGGCTTCGATCTGATGAGCCTGTTCCCGGAAGTTACCGGTCTCAGCGTGCAACCGCCCAAGGATTGGGAGCAAAAAGTCATTCTGGATAGCGCGCCGGGCGCGTGGCTCGAAACCGGGGTAACGACCGGCGCTATCCGCTTCGACGCGGGGCAAGATATCCGCGGGCCGATTAACATTGCCGTCTCGCTCACGCGCCGCCTGGAAGGCCGGGAACAGCGCGTGGCAGTAATCGGCGACGGCGATTTTCTATCCAACACCTTTCTTGGCAATGGCGGTAATCTCGAGCTCGGCATGAATCTGGTTAACTGGCTGGGCAGCGACGATGCCTACATTAACGTGCCGGCACATACTGCGCCGGACATGAACCTGACGCTCGCGCGCGGCGTCCAGATCTCGATCGTATTGGGCTTTCTGGTGTTGCTGCCGGTCGGTCTGCTGACCGGCGGTGTCACCATCTGGTGGCGGCGTCGCAAGCGCTGATGTCGCACGTATGAAAAATCGCTGGCTGCTCAATTTCGGTCTGGCCTTGCTGGTCGGGATACTGGTTCTGCTTGTACTCTACAAACCCGGCAACAGCAAAGAAGCGCCAGGCAACCCGCTCACCACGCTTGCCGTCGACAGCATCCAGCGCGTCAAACTGGTGCGCTCAAGGCAGCCGGAAATCGTTCTGGAGAAAACCGGCGAGGATTGGCAGCTGATCGCTCCACGCAAGGCGCGCGCCAACAGCTTTCGTGTAAATGAATTGCTGCGCCTGGCGGCCATGCACGTCGGCACGCGTTTTCCCGCGGTGGCCGCCGAACTCGAAAAATACGGCCTCGATACTCCACTCGCCACGCTGTTCCTGAATGAGGATGAAATCCGATTCGGCGGCATGCATCCGATTGAAAACCAGGTGTACGTGTGGCACGACGGCCAGGTGCAACTCATTCCGGCTTCGGTGTTGCGCGCCGTCAGTGCGCCGCCGAATGATTTTCTCGGCACCAGCCCAATCGAGAACAAGGCAAAGCTGCTGGCATTCACGTTTCCGGCCTTCAGCCTGAAACAGAACGAACAGGGCGCGTGGGTACGCCAGCCGGAGCTGAAAGGTCTTGGCAGCGATCAGGTGAACCGGTTTGTCGACGAGTGGCGTCACGCACGCGCCCTTTCCGCCGCACCGTACAGCGGCAAACCGGTGAAGGCACGCGTGCGCATCACGCTTGCCGACGGCGACCGGCAACGTGTCCTCGAGTTCGGTGTGCTCGCCTACAAGCCGGAATTTATCCTGTACCGCAAGGACGAGGGTCTCGAATACAGCTTCCCCGAGGAAACCGGGTTGCGACTGATGCAACTCAAACCGGAATAATCCGGACCCATGCCGGAACTCCCGGAAGTTGAAACCGCGCGCCGCGGTATCGAGCCGCACCTGATTGGACAGCGCATTGCGCGCGTGGTCGTGCGGCAACGGCAACTGCGCTGGCCGGTGCCGGCAGCACTGGTCAAGGCCCTGCCCGGTCAGACCATCCGCGCGGTCGAGCGCCGCGCCAAATACATTCTCATCAAGACCGACGCCGGCACCGTGCTGCTGCATCTTGGCATGTCCGGCAGCCTGCGCGTGCTGCCCTGCCGCACGCCACCGCAGAAGGCCGATCACGTCGACATCGCCCTTGCCAACGGCCAGTGCCTGCGCCTGCGCGATCCGCGCCGTTTCGGTTCGCTGCTCTGGACCACCGCCGACCCGGCGCGGCACAAGCTGCTCAAGCATCTTGGGCCGGAGCCGCTCGGACCGGAATTCGACTGGAGACTATCTTTTTGCGGCGGCGCGCGGCCGCAAGCTGGCGGTGCGCGACTTTCTGATGAACACGCGCGTGCTCGCCGGTGTTGGCAACATCTACGCCAACGAATGCCTGTTTCTCGCCGGCATTCGTCCGCAGCGCGCCGCCGGGCGTATCACGCGCGCGCGCTACCAGCGTCTGGCTGAGACAATTCGTCAAACCCTGGAGAAGGCGATTCGCGCCGGCGGCACCACGCTGCGCGATTTTCAGAACGTCGACGGCCTGCCCGGCTATTTTCAGCAGACCCTCAACGTCTACGGTCGCGACAACGAGCCGTGCCGGGTCTGCGGCACACCGATCCGCGCTCTCAAGCTCGGCCAGCGCTCCGCATTCTATTGCCCGCAATGTCAAAGTTAGAACTTAATGTTGCACAACAAGTAACTTGCTTAATGTCATTGATTCAACTAGATTTTTCGATACAGATCGGCCAGAATATTAGCCGAATGTCGGGCTCATACACACCGTTCATCTGGGTATGGATCAACATTTGGCCGGCAGATGGCCTATTCTGGGCTAGCTTATATAAAACAGGGTGGGTGACATGACCAATATTGACCAGCATTTTGAGGCTTACAGCACCTGGCGCCATGGGCTGTTCAAGGCCGTGGGCGATTTTCGCAGCTGGCTGCAAGGTCAGGAACTCGCGGACGTACAGGTCGACCAGCGTCTCGACCAGGTGCTGTCCACCCTGCGCGACGACAAACTGTATGTCGCATTCGTCGCCGAGTTTTCGCGCGGCAAATCCGAACTGATCAACGCCATTTTCTTTGCCGCCTTCGGCCAGCGCGTGCTGCCGTCGAGCGCCGGGCGCACCACCATGTGCCCGACCGAATTGATGTACGAAAAAGGCAGCGCGCCGTGCATCCGCCTGCTGCCGATCGAAACCCGCGCCAGCGGCACGAGCGTCTCCGAGCTGCGCGGCTTCGCCGAGGAATGGACCACCATCCCGCTCGACATCGAATCGCCGGACAAGGTTGCCCAAGCGCTGCAGCACATCGCCGAGATCAAGAAGGTTTCGAAAGAAATCGCCCAGACCCTGGGGCTGCACATCGCCGAAGAAGAAACCCAGAACGGCATGCACCTCACCGACGACGGCATGGTCGAAGTGCCGAAGTGGCGGCACGCCATCATCAACTTCCCGCACCCGCTGCTCGATCAGGGGCTGGTGATTCTCGACACCCCGGGCCTCAATGCCCTCGGCACCGAGCCGGAACTGACGCTGTCGCTGCTGCCGTCCGCGCACGCGGTGCTGTTCATTCTGGCGGCCGACACCGGCGTCACCAAGTCCGACATCCAGGTGTGGCACGACTTCATCGCCAACCCGAAGCACGGCGCCAACAAGGGCCGCATCGCCGTGCTCAACAAGATCGATGGCCTGTGGGACGAGCTCAAGACCGCGGATGCGGTCACGGCCGAAATCGACCGGCAGGTGCAGGAGACCGCCCGGCACCTCAACATCGATCCGCACAACGTCTACCCGGTGTCGGCGCAGAAGGCGCTGCTCGGCAAGATCAAGGGCGACAAGAAGGTGCTGGAGCGCAGCCGCATCCACGAACTCGAAGATGCGCTTGGCCAGGAAATGATCCCGCACAAGCGCGACATCGTGCGCGACAACATCAGCGGCGACATGGCCGACATCATCAAGACCATGCGCCTGCTCATCATGCAGCGCCTCAAGGGCGTGTACGAACACATCGATGAACTCGGCTCGCTGAATGGCAAGAACACCGACGTCATCGAGCACATGATGAACAAGGTGCGAGTCGACAAGGAGCACTTCGAGAAAAGCCTGATGCGCTTCCAGGCGACGCGCTCGATCTTTTCGCAGCAGACCAACGTGCTGTACACGCACCTGAATCTCAAGAACCTCGACACGCTCATTGCCGCCACCAAGAAGGACATGGAAGTCAGCCTCACCACCTCCGGCCTCAAGAGCTGCATGACCAACTTCTTCAAGCAGTCGCAGGGCACCATGGACGAAGTCGCCAAACAGGCGCAGGAGATCAAGGAACTCATGGAAGGCGTGTACAAGAAGTTCCAGGCCGAGCACGGCCTGTCGAACGTCAAGCCCAAGTCCTTCTCGGTGATGAAGTACGCGCGCGAACTCAAGCGTCTGGAAGACAAGCACATGCAGATGCTGAGCGGCATGTCGCTGGTCATGACCGAGCAGAAGACCGTGATCCGCAAGTTCTTCGACTCGGCGGTCGGCAAGGTGCGCGCCATCTACGCCATGACCAACCGCGACGCCGACAACTGGCTCAAGACCATCATGTCGCCGATGGAATCGCAGGTGCGCGAACACCAGATCCAGCTGCGCCGCCGTCTTGAATCCATCAAGCGCATCCACAAGGCCAGCGACACCCTTGAAGACCGCATGAAGGAGCTCGAACACGTGCGCGAAGGCATTCGCGAACAGGAGAAAGCGCTCGAAGCCCGGGTGGATCAGATCACCAAGATCCTCAGTTACGAATCGCAGGAAGAAGCCGGTTTCCGCGGCATCGAACAGTCGGCCTGACCGCCTGTCACCAAACCCGTAACACAAGGGCCGCGCAAGCGGCCCTTGTCGTTTCCGCCCACGCCTGCCTGCGCTAGGATGGGCGGATCACCGCGCCAAACCTTCATCCATCGCACATGCCACAGAATCTCGCTGAACGCACACGCCACTGCCTGCTGCTCGCCGAGCCCGATGTGAAAATCGCTGCGCTCAATGCGCTGCATGCCGACTGGCAAACAGGCGCAGTCCCGCTTCCAGATTCGAGTGAACCTGCGCAGATCATCGATGCCCCTGGCCGCCCGGAAAAACCGCTGCTGGTTCCACCACAAAACGTGCCGCGCCGTTCGGTGGCAACGCGCGAAGGTCATGCCGCGCTTGTCCACGCCATCACCCATATCGAATTCAACGCCATCAACCTGGCACTCGATGCCGCGTACCACTTCCGCGGCCTGCCGCGTGACTACTACAGCGACTGGCTGCAGGTGGCGTTTGAGGAGGCGTATCACTTCCGTCTGTTGCGCGAACACCTGCGCACGCTCGGCTACGACTACGGATCATTCAGTGCGCACGACGGCCTGTGGGAAATGGCCGTGAAAACCGCGCACGACCCGTTGCATCGCATGGCACTGGTACCGCGCCTGCTGGAGGCACGCGGCCTGGACGCCAGTCCGGCGATTATCACCAAGCTGCGTAACATTCGTGATGTGCGCGGTGCAGAGATTCTGGAGATTATTCTGCGCGATGAGATCGGGCATGTGCGTATTGGCAACCGCTGGTATGAATACTTCTGCACGCAGCGAAACCTCGACCCTGTTGAAGAATTCCAGAAACTACTGAGGGAGTATGGTGCATCCAAACCGCGGCCGCCGTTTCATAACGAGGCGCGGCGCGCGGCGGGCTTCAGTGAAGTGGAGCTTCGCTATCTGGAAACTGGCACCAACTGACAAATGCGGGCGCGCGGCACACGACCGGGTTCACGCGGTCGGCCACGAAAACAAATTGTCGGAAACGACACCGGCACGTCATAATCTCGATATTGGCTCTGACCCCATTTCCCCCCGGAAAGATCCCGATCCTGGTGCGCCAGGGAAGCCGGGCGAAGGGCCACAAGGGGGCGAGTGCTCCAAGCAACCACTCTTGGAGAACTGTATCCAGTGCTGCCAGTTCCGGAATCGCTTTAATCCGAACAACATCAGCCCGTGCATTATCAACTCCTGCACGGATCCACGCGGCATCACCCAAAAGGATTCGCCCAAATCGTGCCCGACATCATAGAGGAATGAAGATCGCGACTTCCGCTCACTGCTTAAAACCAGCGCTATCGCAATCGTGCACCGCAGTGGTTTTGGTCGCCGCTGGTGTGTACGCTGGCGCCTTTTTGGTAGAGCGGATGGCATCAGGAGATCATTGGTGCACCTATAGAATACGTGCTCCGCACCGCCCTCAACCTTCAAGGACTAATGCGCGACACATTCGGAGGTCAAAACAACTCAAAAACAACAATTGATCTTCTTGAGCTCGATGATCGATAGCTACTTCATTGATCGCATGCGCTAAGAAGACCTGGAATCGGACAAGCCCTGAGTTTGTTCGGCGAAACAGAAAGTGTCGCTGCTCTAAGCCTCCGGAGCAGGTCCGATCATCCTCGGACCCCGGAATCGCCAAAGGCCGATCCCTATTGGGTGCAATTATCGGAGTAATCTGGAATGGCAACAATCTCAACGCAACATACCAATCATCATTCTGCCTCCGCAGATAAATGGCAATAAATGGGGTCAGAGCCAATATCCTGATATCCTCTCGATGACACGCTCGAAGCGTGATCGTATCCGCACAAGGAGGTGCCATGGCCCGCAAACCCCGGTTTGGTCTTCCCGCTGTTCCCCAACATGTTATTCAACGCGGCAACAATCGTGAGCCGTGCTTCTTTGCCGAAGCGGATTATCAGTTCTATCTGGAGTGCGCCCGGGATGCCGCCGAACGTTACCGCTGCGCGGTGCACGCCTATGTGCTCATGACCAATCACGTGCACCTGCTGGTGAGTCCCGAGCAACACGACAGTGTCCCGCGCTTCATGCAGCATATCGGGCGCCGCTATGTGCAATACATCAATTACACCTATCATCGTTCCGGCACCTTGTGGGAGGGCCGCTACAAAGCTTCACTAGTGGATGTCGAGCGTTATCTCTTCACCTGTTATCGCTATATCGAACTCAACCCGGTGCGGGCCGACATGGTGCGCACGCCGTCTGAGTATCGCTGGTCGAGCTATCGGCGCAATGCCGAGGGCAGCATGGACCGAATCGTGTCGCCGCACGTACTCTATATGGCACTGGGTGCGAATCCCCTACTGCGTCAGGCCGCGTATCGGGAGCTGTTCCGGTACCAGGTCGATGATACCGCGCTTTCGGATATCCGGACTGCGCTGAACCAAGAAATCGTTCTGGGCGCAGCGCGATTCCAGGAGCAGATTGCGAAAGCCCTGTCGCGCCGCACACGACCGGGTTCACGCGGTCGGCCACGAAAACAAATTGTCGGGAACGACACCGGCACGTCATAATCTCGATATTGGCTCTGACCCCATTACACCGTGACAATTGTCCTCCGAATTTTCCTGGTGTTGACGCTTGCCGCCGCGGCTGGCCACAGCCTTGCCGGTCAGAACGAAATTGAGAAAATTCTGGCCTTGGCCAAGGCCCCGCCGGGGGTCGTGTTCGAAGTGGTCAGTGGCAAAGATGCCCTGACCTGGGCGATTCCGGAGGTCAAACGCCAGTCAGAGCGGCTGCGCGCCCGGTTTCCCGGTCTGTCCATTGCCCTGGTCAGCCATGGCAGCGAGCAATTTGCCCTGACAAAGGCGAATCGCGAGCGCTACGCCGCCGTGCATAACGGTGTGCGTGAGATCCGCCAATCCGGTATCGACGTGCAGGTGTGCGGCACTCACGCGAGCTGGCGCAATCTGGATCGCGAGGATTTTCCGGATTACGTCGATGTGGTCGCGGCAGGGCCGGTAACCATCAGTAACTATCGCGAAATTGGTTACCACCTCGTAGTCCTGCGTCAGCCCGCGGCGCCCTAATGCACACGCCACACAAGTCTTCAGCAGTGCCCGATTGAAGCGTATTCGCTTGCCATCCCATTGGCAGGCCCTTTCTCCGTCCGGGCATTCCAGGCAAAAGGTTGCAGGCCATGGTGCTGACTGCGTTAATTGCGTGCCCCGCTTTCGTTGCCCAAAACAAAATTGCCAGTATTTGATGATGGCTTTCAAAGCGCTCACCCGCGGAGCGAAACGCCCAAGAGTCGCGTGCGGTTTGATGGGTCAAGGGGTCCGCTAGAATCCGACCGCGACGCGCAGATAGTGTGCCGGATCAATGTCGATTGCGCCGGCCTCCAGTACCCGCTCGATCTCGCAGGGGCGATCGTCCGGGGTGCGGCGGGTGGCGATATTGGTGATCGGCAGTTCGGCGTACGGCTGTCGGTCGGCGCGATACACCAGCATCACGTGGGGCTTGAGCCGCTGTTCGCGGTTGATGGCGGCGACTACGCCGATTTCGCCGCTGTTGAGTTCCACCACGCTGCCAACCGGATAGATGCCGAGGCATTGAATGAACTTCTCGGCCAGCGAGGCGCTGAACAGTGTGTCGCGCCAGCCGTACATCTGCATCAGCACGATGTGCGCGGAAACCGCGCCTTGGTAGGCGCGATCGCTGGTGACGGCGTCATAGTGATCGACGATGGCGCCGATCATGCCGAAATCACCGATCTGTTCACCGCGCAGACCATTCAGGTAACCGCTGCCGTCGTGGCGTTCGTGGTGACCGGTGACGACCTCGATGGCGGCGGACGGAATCTGGCGCGAGTCATACAGTATGTCCGCGCCCCAGGCGACGTGCTGTTTCATCAACTCGGTCTCGGCGGGCGTGAGCGCTTCGGGCTTGGACAAGATTTCTTCCGGCACCTTGACCATGCCGATGTCGTGCAGCAGCGCGCCAAGACCGAGCACTTCAAGCTGATCGCGCGGCAAGCCAAGCTGGCGGCCGAACGCCAGCGCGAGTATGCACACCCGCAGGCTGTGCAGGGCGATGTACTCGTCCTTGCGCTTGATCTGGGCGAAACACATCAGGGCATCCGGGTTGCGGATTACGCTCTCGGCCATGCTGCGCACGGCCTGCTTGGCGCCGCCATAGTTCATGCTGCGCCCGAATTTGGCGTCGTGCAGCAGCTCCTGAATCAACAGCCGTGAATCGATGAACGCGTCGCGCACCTTGTCCACCTCCTCCAGCATGGAGGTAGTGTCCGGATACACGGAACGCGCGTTCGGGTGATTGTTGATCTTGTAGACTTCGCGCTCGACACCCAGTGAGCGGTGTGGTGCCGGCAACCCGGCGGTTGCCACAGCGACCGCGTGCGGGTCACGCTGGATGGCGATCCGGTGATCCGACTCCAATCTCAGGATCGTGACAGTACGGCAATACTGACGCAGGGCATCGAGCTGCATCTGGCTGCTGATTTGAAACCCCTGGAACATGAACGGCGTTTCGCGCCACGGGCGATCGAGCTCGTAGACGTACATTCCGATCTTCAGCTGGTCGACATCAACAACCATTTTCATGACAGGCCCCGGCACTGCTGCTGCACAACCTAGCCACCGCGTTTTGGGTGGTACACTTAATTTATTGATTTATATGCAATAACTATACCGACGCGAGCGTCGCTGCGCGGGGCATGACAAGCGGGATTAAAGGCTCACTTCAACCGACCAGCGGTATAAAAATGCAATAACTGCGTGCACGGCCCCACGGCGAGCGCGCCGTGAAGCGGCAACTTCGGCGCAGCAACTGCCTGAAAACGGCATGGGGCAACAACCACGGCGCGGGGGCTAAAGCCATACAAATCGGGTCAACCTGCAGCTGAGCCGATACTGGCATCTACAAGCTGCTGCTGGCGAATCTCGAACTAGTCGATGTGCACCATGGTGTCCGGATTGAACAGAATATTTCGATTCAGAGTAAAAACTACCCGCCTTCCGCCCGCTTTGGGTTAACAGTGAATCGAAAAAGGAGATGACGTGCGGCGTACCGGATTTCAGGGATACCCAGATAGGCATCTGAGAAGAAGAATGTTTTATTAATTAACGCGGTTAAGAACTTCGCACTTAACCTAACGTACGCATCAGCGGCGCTTATTCAACTTTCGTTGCCCATATCGAAATTGCCAGTATTTGACGATGGCTTTCAAAGCGTTCACCCGCAGCGTGTGCCGGCCAACGGTCGCATGCGGGTTGATGGGTTCCTGCAGCAGCTCCGGCCAGGCCTTCTGAATGGCGCGTCGAAACAGGAGGTAATCGGGAGGCTTCCGGTACTGCTCGGACACGCCGAGCAGCGTCGCGAGCACCTGGCGGCAGTTGTAAGGCGTGAAGTTTTCACGCCAGGCGCAATCGAATTCGAGCTGCGTCATGGCCAGCCAGTTACCGTAGTCCTGTTCCCACTCAAACAGGTCGAGCAGCTTGACGTGCTTCTGTTGTCCGGCGTCCGCCAGCCATTCCCGAAAATGGGAGACGAGGAACGGATGCGTGGATGAATATTCAAGCCACGCCAAGAGCTCGGGAGTAAATCGCACGTAGTCAGCGTGCGGAAGCTTGGAACGGAACGGGCTGCGCCCTACCTCTGCAGCGCTGCCCGTGAGAACGGCCTTGGTGCGGCCGTAGTGTTTGAGGATCGCCTCTGCATCGTGTCCATAATGGTCGTGCGCCAGATAGACGTTGCGCTTGAAGTGCAGGCTGAACTCGGGGGTCATTGTCGATGTGGCGCGCACGACTTCGTGCGACAACCCGAGCCGCTTCAGCAGTCGCGCCGGAACCTCGATATCCGCGTGACGGTCGGGCATTTTTCCCTGGCGCAATGTCATGATGCTGCAGTGATCGGCGACGCTTCTCGCGGCGGCAAGCAGCAGCCGGCTATCGAGACCGGCGGTCAATGTGATCGCCAGGTCAAAACGCGTGGCGGCCGCGCGGATCTGCCCGGACATGAGTGTGCCGAGCCGGTCGATCGCCGCTTCAGGTGAGAGGACCTCCAGGGGCGCCACCGGCCAGTAGCGCTGGCTCCTCCCGGTTTTCAGGTCCAGCCAATGATTCGGCAGCAGATGCTTGAGACCCCTGAAACGTCGAGGCAGCAGCGGGAAAGCGATACTCGGATGCGCGGCGAAAGGTCTGCGTATCCATGTAATCCAGGGCTTGTTCATCTGGCGTCAGCGACAACACTTCGCTAGCGAGCCCCGGCTGCGACATGGTCCAGAGAGCGCCTAGTTCGGCTGGGTCGGTGTAGAAGGCCTGGCGCAACCCAAGTGCGTCGTGGAAAAGAAAGGACTCGTCCTTGTTCGCGGCGATCAACAACCAGCGTCCGCCAAGACCATCGGTGGCCGCGATCAAGGCCTCGCGGTTTGTGAAGTGGCCTAGCAGAGCCCGCAGAATGTCGGCATTGGTCGCAACCGGGTTGAGCGGGTCCAGCATGTGCCCGAGAAGGGTTAGTTCCTGGACACCCTCCGCAATCCGGGTACAGGCAAGGTCGGGATGCACGGAAAGCTTGAACTGACTGGCGACTGTGGCCCGCTGCCAGCCGGCCAGTTGTTCGACAAATGCAGGGCCCAGGATGAATTGGCTGACGTAAGGCCACGCCGCCGCTGACATGGGCGGAACGTTACTGACTGTCATGTGAGGACGCTCACTATTCGTAAAACGGTTTGATTCCAGCATGGTAGGTCAGCGCTGCACTCACAGAGATTTAACATGTTGTTCGTCAACGCTGTTCGTATCGCTGGAACGCCAGTTTAGTTCAGGTTTACTGTACAGGGTTATCAGAGGATCGCTACATTTCCCGGCAATCGGGCGGATAGCGCGTGGAATCGCAAATCATTGTAATTTCAGTCTATTACGTTATTGAGGCATTCTTCAACTTTAAGATTGTTGCCACCAGAGCAATTTCGGCCGTTGTCAACGCAGGTGTGGGGGAGTATGTTGAAAAAGCAGGGATTGTAGAGCAGCGTGAAAAGCTGAGAATCCAGTGGATGGGTTGCACTGAACAATAACAGGAGGTCTAAATCATGAGCAGCACTATTCTAAGTATTGGCGGTGGCGGGCACAAATCCGAGTATTGGCGGTGGCGGGACAAATCCAGATATCGGCGGTGGCGGTCACCCCCCCTGCTATCGGCGGCGGCGGACTACCTGACGCCTGATTAGCGCGAGTGGCAAGTAGCGTACACTACGCTGCCCGCTTCAGAAATTCATAGCTGTGAACTCTCTCTAGCTCCCGCCGGAATTCGGCTGGGGGCTTTTTTTGCTACTCGATATTTCGTGCTGTGCAGAGTGAAAAGGGGCCAGGTGAGGGCCCGCCTCCATAGGCGCAATATTTCGAACAGTCAGACAGATCCAGCCATCCAAGAAATCCAAGACGGAAATAAACCGCTCTCTGCACCAAGATTTTCTGACGTTACTGTGTCGTAAAAAACCGCTGACTCATTTCTTCCAGCCCCAGTGTCTCGAGCAACTCCTGCAAACGTTCAGTCGCGCGTTGGCGCGGCAGGTTTTTATAGCTGGCGATGATGAGCTCGTTTTTCATCGAGTGTTCCCAGCCGACGAGTTCGGTCACGTTCACGTGGTAGCCATGCGCCTCCAGTTGCAGGCAGCGCAAGACATTGGTGACATGGCTGCCGAATTCCCGCGTGTGCAGCGGGTGGCGCCAGAGTTCGGTGAGGGCGCTCCTGGCCAGTGCCTGGCCCTTGTTCTTTCTGAGCACGGCGGCCACTTCCGCCTGACAACAGGGCACCAGCACCATGAACTTCGCCTGCTTCCTTAAACCAAACTGAATGGCATCATCCGTTGCGGTGTCGCAGGCGTGCAGTGCGGTCACCACGTCGATCTTTTCCGGCAACCGGTCGGACGCGATCGACTCGGCCACCGACAGGTGCAGAAATGACATGTCTGGGAAACCGAGTTTCTCCGCCAGATTCCGGGATTTATTCACCAGGTCTTCGCGGGCTTCGATCCCGTAAATATGGGATTCATCGCTCAGTGTCTTGAAGAACAGATCGTAAAGAATAAATCCCAGGTACGATTTGCCGGCGCCGTGATCAACCAGCCGGACCGCGGGGTGATCCTGCTGGACGTCCCTGAGGAGCGGCTCGATGAACTGATAGAGGTGGTAAATCTGCTTGAGCTTGCGCCGGCTGTCCTGATTCAGCTTTCCGTCACGCGTGAGAATGTGCAGTTCTTTCAGCAGCTCGATCGATTGGCCGGGCTTTATTTCAGGAATGTCGTGCATGGTTTGTGCTTTCCGGATTGCAGTGCCCTGTTCTGCTCGCGGGCAGATGCGTACCGTGATCAGCCGGCGCGCAGTGTCAGCTGCAAATACTTGTGCTGCAGCTGGTCTTTGCTCTCGACGTGATCCGGATCGCTGATGATGCAGTCTACCGGGCAAACCTCGATGCACTGCGAAGTCTGGAAGTGGCCGACACATTCGGTACACAGGTTTGGGTCGATGGTGAAAATCTCCTCGCCCTGCGTGATGGCGCCATTCGGGCACTCCGGCTCACACACATCGCAATTGATGCACTCTTCGGTAATCAGCAAAGACATGAAGATATTGCGGGAATAGTTACGGAACCAGCTGTAAGTTTAGCTCAGCTTGGCGCGCAACGCCTGCATCACGCGCGCATGCACGAATCGACTGATGTCACCACCCAAAGCAGCGATCTCCTTGATCAGCGAGGCGGATACGAACATTTCGTGTTCCGACGGCGTCATGAATACGGTTTCGACCTCCGGATCGAGATGCCGGTTCATGCCGGCCAACTGGAACTCGAATTCAAAATCCGACACCGCACGCAAGCCGCGCAAGATGACGCGCGCCTGATGCTGGCGTACACAATCGATGAGCAGCGTATCAAATCCGACGACACTGACGCTCGGCAGATCGGCGAGCACAGTACGCGCCATGTCGACACGCTCGTCGAGACTGAACAGCGGCTTCTTCGCCGGATTGGCGGCAATCGCCACAATCACCTTGTCGAACACGCGTGTCGCGCGCCGCACCAGGTCGCTGTGGCCGGTGGTGATCGGGTCGAACGTACCGGGATAAAGGGCGGTCACGCTCATGGTGTCTCCTTATTCTGGTTTCTTCTGGCCAGATGATAACCCACTTGCCCGGCGGTTTTACTGCGCAGCAACTGCCAGGCTTCGGGCAGGGGCGGCTCCACGCCGTGCGGCGCTTCGAGGTAGATCAAGGCGTCCGGCTTCAGCCAGCCGCGTGTATCGAGCAATTCGAGACAGGGGCCAAGCAGGCCACTGGCATACGGTGGGTCGATGAACACAATGTCGAACGCCGCGGCCGGTCCGCGCAAATACTCCACGGCATCGGCATGCACAATGTCGGCCTGATCGGCCTTGAGTTGCTCGCGGTTGTGGCGCAGGGCCGCGACCACTTCCAGCCGTTTTTCCACCAACACGACGCGTGCGGCACCGCGCGACAGGGCCTCGAAGCCGAAGGCGCCACTGCCGGCAAACAGATCGAGGCAGGCAGCGCCGGGCAGGTGCGGAGTAAGCCAGTTGAACACGGTCTCGCGCACCCGGTCGGGCGTGGGGCGCAGACCCTCACTCGCCGGGAAAGACCAGTCGCCGGCTGCGCCAGGCGCCGCCGATAATGCGCAACTCGCCGCGCGGCGCGTGCCTGGCACCGCGTTTCATTCAGGCTTCATAGGGCGGGCCGCGCCATTACTGCCCGCCGCCACCCACGACCACCGTCAGCATGTGTTCGGGGTGCACGCGTCGACGGAACGCGTCGCGAATCTGTTCGGCGGTCACTGCCTCGATACGCGGAATAAAATCATCGATATAGGTGAGCGGCAAATTGTAAAATCCGATCACTGTCAGGTACTCGGCAATTTTGCGGTTGCTGTCGATACGCAGCGGGAAGCCGCCAGTGACATTCTTTTTTGCCGCCACCAGTTCCTCTGGTGTCGGCCCTTTCTCGACGAATTCCTTCAACACGCGGCGCACCACGGCTATCGCCTCGGCGCGCTGGCTGTTCTTGGTTTGCAGTCCGAGCAGGAACGGGCCTGGCTCGCGCAGCGGCATGAAATAGCTGTACACGCTGTACGACAGGCCGCGCTTCTCGCGCACTTCCTGCGACAGACGCGACACCAGGCCGCTGCCGCCGAGCACGTGATTGCCGAGATAGAGCGCAAAGTAGTCCGGATCGTTGCGAGCCATGCCGGCCTCGCCGATCAGAATGTGAGTCTGCGTCGAGGGATGCGCCAGAATCCGTTCGGCACGTTCGCGCGGCACGACATCCGCGACCTTGGGCAGCGGCGGTGCGGCCTCGCCGGCCGGCAGGCCGCCGAGTACGCGTTTGGCAATCGCCTTGGCCTCGCTGCAGTTTGATATCGCCGATCAACGCCAGCACCGCGTTGCGGCCGACATAGTGGCGTGCATGAAAAGCGGCCAGATCGTCGCGGGTCAGTGCCTTGAGGCCGGCCTCGCTGCCATTTTCCGGTAGCGCATACGGATGGCCCTTGTAGAGCTGGGCAAAAAACGCCTTGGCGGCGACATCGCCTGCCGATGCCTCGGCCTGCTTGATCGCGAGTAGCGCGCGCCGGCGCTCGCGCTCGAAGCTCGCGGCCGGGAAAGACGGTTCCGCCAGCACGCGTGCGAACAGATCAAGCGCCGGATCGAGCAACTCGCGGTCGGACAGGCTGCGCAGACTGACGCCGGCCATGTCGCGGTCGTTGCTCGAACCGAACTCCGCGCCCAGACCTTCGAAGGTCGCGGCAATGGCGTCGGCATCCAGCTCGCCGGTGCCGTCGTTGAGCAGATTGACTGGTCAGCATGGACAGGCCATTGCGCCCCTGCGGATCGCGCGCCGAGCCGGCGTCGAACACGACATTGAGCGTAAGCATCGGCAGGTTGCGGGCCTCGACGAAATACACGCGCGCGCCGTTCTTGAGCGTCCAGTGCTCGATCTTGGGCGTGGCCATGACCTGGCAACGTGATCAGCAACAACGCTGCGCTTAGCAGAAATCGCTGCATGCAGCGGATACCGGATTAGCGAACATGGCCACCTCCAGGCGGCGCGGCGGCGCGCGGCTTTGCCTTGCCCGGCTGCGGGTCGAGCACCGTGACGGTAAGATTGGAGTCGGTGAGATACTTCTTCGCGACTGCCTGCACCTGCGCGGCGGTTACAGCGCGCAGACGTTCAACTGAGTGGTCGAGCATTTGCCAGTCGAGGCCGACGGTTTCGAGCATGCCCATCTGCATGGCCTGATAGAACACCGAGTCGCGCGTAAACACATTGCTGGCCGCGACCTGCGCCTTGACGCGTTCCAGCTCGTCGGGTGCGATCGCCTCTTCCTGCACGCGCCGGATTTGTTCGCGGATTGCCGCTTCGAGCTCGGCCGGCGTGCGCCCGCGTGAGGGTGTGGCGCTCAGCAGGAACAACACCGGGTGTCGGGCCGTGGGGCTGTAGCCGACGCCGGCGCTGGAGGCAATCTGCTGATTGCGCACCAGTTCGCGTTCGATGCGCGCACTACCGCCGCCATCCAGCACGCCGTTCAACACCATCAGCGCGTACGGTTCCCAGTCATCGGATCGCAAGCTGAAGGCCGGCGCATGATAGCCCATGAACAGGGTCGGCACCTGTGCCGGCGCGCTGAGTCGTGAACGTCGGATCTCCTTCTGGGGCGGCTCCACCGGCACGCGCGTGCGCTCCAGCTTGCGCGCCGGTACCGGGCCGAAGTGCTGGCGCGCCAGCGCGATGACTTCACGCGGCTCGACATCGCCCACCACGATGAGCGTGGCATTGTTCGGTACGTACCAGCGCTGGTACCAGGCGCGCAGATCCTCGGTGGTCAGTTTCTCGAGATCGCGCATCCAGCCGATAATCGGATTCTTGTAGGTATGGGTGGTGTAGGCGGTCGCCATGAAACGCTCGTAGGCAAGCGACTCGGGCTGGTCGTCGGTGCGCAGACGCCGCTCCTCCATGACCACGCGCAGCTCCTTGGCGAATTCCTGGTCGTCGAGCACCAGGTTGCGCATGCGGTCGGCCTCCAGTTCGAAGGCGATGGGCAGGCGGGATTTTTCCAGCTGCTGAAAATAGGCGGTGTAGTCGGTGCCGGTGAAGGCGTTCTCGCGTCCGCCGTTCTCGGCAATGATGCGTGAGAACTCGCCGTTCTTGTGGACGCTGGTGCCCTTGAACATCATGTGTTCGAGAACGTGCGAGATGCCGGTGAGTCCATCCGGCTCGTCGCTCGCACCGACCTTGTACCAGATCTGCGAGACCACCACCGGTGCGCGGTGATCTTCTTTGACGATGATCTTGAGACCGTTCTCGAGGGTGGTTTCCTGTACCGGACTGCAGGCCACGAGCAACCCTGCAGCAAGTGCCAATCCAATTCGCACAAAAGACATGTATTTCCTTTAATCCAGCCAGCGGCGGGTGATAGGATAACCGATTATTGAAGGCATGCCTGCACAAATATAGCCATATTCCTGATGGCATGCCTGCAAACTAATCGCCCTTTTCAACTGCAATACGAACATGGCACTTACTGGAAGTTCCCCCAAATCCGATGCCGACACGCGCAGCGTTCTCACTCGCCTCAGCGAACGCCTTGCCACGACGCGCAAGATCCTCACACGCGGATTTACCGATCTGCTGGGAACGCAGCATGCACCCGATGCGGAACAGCTGGAAGATCTGGAGGACGCGCTGCTCCAGGCTGATGTTGGTGTCGAGGCGACCGCGCAGATCGTCGAAAAAATCCGCACCCAGCCAGGCCCCGGGGGGATGCGTGCCACACTGCGCGCCGCCCTGCTCGAACTGATCGCCCCGTGTGAGCAGCCACTGGAAATCCCGGCAACAATCAAACCCTTTGTCATTATGGTAGTGGGCGTGAACGGTGCCGGTAAAACCACCACCATCGGCAAGCTCGCGCATCGCCTGCAGGCGCAAGGCCACAAGGTGATGCTGGCCGCGGCCGATACGTTCCGTGCCGCCGCGGTCGAGCAGCTCAAGGTTTGGGGCGAACGCAACCAGGTGCCGGTCATCGCGCAGGACACCGGCGCGGATGCCGCGGCCGTGGCGCACGACGCGCTGCATGCGGCCAGCGCACGCGGCATGGACGTGCTGATTGTCGATACCGCCGGGCGCCTGCACACCCAGAGCGGCCTGATGGATGAACTCAAGAAGATCCGGCGCGTGATCGAGCGCATTCACCCGCAGGCGCCGCACGAGGTCCTGCTGGTGCTGGACGCCGGCATTGGCCAGAACGCCCTCGCGCAGTGCGAGCACTTCCAGGCCGCGGTCGGGGTCACCGGCCTGGTTCTCACCAAGCTCGATGGCACCGCCAAGGGCGGCGTGGTATTCGCCATGGCGGCGAAAAACCCGCTGCCGATCCGCTTCATCGGCGTCGGCGAAGGCATCGAAGATCTGCGCGCGTTCAATGCGGCGGAGTTCGTCGACGCCCTGCTACCGGAAACCGAAAGCGAACCGGCCGGATGATCCAGCTCAACCACGTCTCCAAACGCTACCCAGCGGTCCGAGTGATTATGTCGCGCTGCGCGATGTCAGCTTCACGGTCGCGAAAGGTGAAATGGTGTTCGTCACCGGCCACTCGGGCGCCGGCAAGAGCACGCTGTTGCGGCTGCTGGCCCGGATCGAACGCCCGACTCGCGGCCACCTTCTGGTCCACAACAAGAACCTCGTGCGCCTGCCGAACTGGCGCGTGCCCTACTACCGGCGCGAGCTGGGCGTGGTGTTCCAGGACAACAAGCTGCTCACCGATCGCAGCGTGTTCGACAACGTCGCCCTGCCGCTGGTGGCGAGCGGTGTTTCGCAGCGCGAAATCCCGAAACGCGTGCGCGCCGCACTCGACATGGTTGGTCTGCTCGGCAAGGAGAAGCTCCACCCGATCGTGCTTGTCGGGCGGCGAACAACAACGCGTCGGCATTGCGCGCGCGCTGGTGAACCGCCCGCCACTGCTGCTGGCCGACGAGCCGACCGGCAATCTCGACATGCAACTGTCGGACACAATCTTCGATCTGTTTCACGACTTCAACCAGCACGGCGTCACGGTACTGATTGCCACCCATGACCTGCGTCAGGTCGAGCGCCTCGGCAAACGGGTGCTCACCCTCAAGGCCGGCGAGCTGGTGCGCGACACGGGGCAAGTAAATGGAAGACGAACCGAGCGCCGCCAAGCCAATGACCTTTGTTCCGACAAGGACATGATTGGGCTTCATGTCGAATTACCTGCTGCGCCATGCGCAGGTATTGCTGGCCACGCTCGGCCAGATGGCGCGCGCACCACTCGCCACCCTGCTCACGCTAATCGTGATCGGCATCACGCTCGCCCTGCCGAGCGGCCTGTTCGTCATGCTCGACAACCTCGAGCGCGTCAGCGCCGGCTGGGATCGGGGCGCGCGCGCATCGCTATTTCTCAAACGCAACGTGACCGAGGCCGGGGCGCGCAAACTAGCCCAGCAAATACGCGCCATGTCATGCGGTGAGCCGGCGTCGACTACATCTCGCGCGAGGCGGCGCTCGCCGAATTCAAGAAACTGTCCGGCTTCGGCACGGCGCTGAACGCCCTGGACAGCAATCCGCTGCCGGCCGTGCTGGTCGTGCGTCTGTCCGTGGCGCGACAACCCTGCTGCCGTCGAGTCGCTGATGACGACCCTGGCAGCGCCTGCCGGGCGTGGACCTGGCGCAGCTCGATATCGAGTGGCTGCAGCGCCTGGCCGCGCTGCTGCGACTGGCCGAACGCGCGGTGGCGATGCTGGCCGCACTGCTGTCGCTGGCCGTGCTGCTGATCATCGGCAACACCATCCGCCTGGCGGTCGTAAACCGCCAGACCGAGATCGAGATCATCCAGCTCGTGGGTGGCACCCCGGGTTTTGTGCGCCGGCCATTCCTCTATAGTGGCCTGCTCCAGGGCCTGCTCGGCGGATTGCTCGCCTGGCTGCTGGTGGAGGCCAGTCTGCTGCTGCTCAGCGGGCCGGCCCGGGAACTGGCCGGACTGTATGGCAGCAGCTTTGCCCTGACCGGTCTTGAGTGCTCGACCAGGGCCTGTCTCTGGTCATGGCAGGCGCCTTGTTGGGCTGGCTCGGTTCGCGACTGACGGTTGGCTGGCAGTTGCGTCAGATAGCGTTGCGCTAGGACATTTTTGCCGAAAAATCCATGCTTTTTGCGGAAAATCAATGAATCCGGGGGCGCCCTCGGAGATCATGTAACTATGAACTTTTTCCCGGTTTTGGCACTCTCAGGACATGAGTGCTAACATGGGGGCCAGACAAGGGTACCCTGGAGTAAATCCTTTTAGGGAGGTGGAACAATGGCGCAGACATCCTTAATGCCCTTCAGCATGAATCTGACAAATGACGCGGGGCTTGCGTCATACATCCGCGCGGTCAATGCGGCGCCGGTGCTGACTGCCGTCGAAGAGCGCAAGCTTGCCAACCGTTTCCGCAAGCACGGCGATCTTGAGGCTGCCCGCCAGCTGGTGCTCACGAACCTGCGTCACGTGGTACGCGTGGCACGCGGCTTCAGTGGCTACGGCCTGCCGCAGGCCGACCTGATCCAGGAAGGCAATATCGGCCTGATGAAGGCCGTCAAACACTACGATCCCAAGCACAAGGTGCGCCTGGTGTCGTTCGCCGTGCACTGGATCCGCGCCGAGATCTTCGACTTCGTGCTGCGCAACTGGCGCATCGTCAAAGTGGCGACCACCAAGGCGCAACGCAAACTGTTCTTCAACCTGCGCAAGTCACGCACCCACACCGGCTGGATGAACGAGGGCGAAGTCGACGCGCTTGCCGTCAAACTGGACGTCTCCACCGCAAATGTGAAAGAGATGGAGTCGCGCCTCACGAATCCGGATGTGCCGTTCGATGCGCACGACGACATGGACGACGAGCAGTTCCGTGCCAGCCCGGCCGGGTACTTGCAGGATATGCGTTACAACCCGGAGCGTGTCGTCATGCAGGGTGACAGCGAAGCCGCGCGCGACCGCAGCCTGGACGTGGCTCTCGCAAGGCTCGATACCCGCTCGCGCGACATCGTCCGGCGTCGCTGGCTGGATGAGGACAAACCGACGCTGCACGACCTGGCACGAGAATACAAGGTGTCGGCCGAGCGCATCCGCCAGATAGAAAAGAAGGCGCTCACCGAAATGAAATCCGCCCTGGGCGCACTCGACGCCTGATCCGGAGAATTCTGACAGTTTCGCAAGGGCCTCTCGCGAGGCCCTTTTTTATGATCGACTTGAATCGGCGCGTGCCGGAATGCGTGCGCAGCCACTCGCCCGCCCACAGATTCTCTGCTACCGTAACTCGCATGCCAAGTCTGCGCCGTAGCTTTTTCCTGATGCTTGTACTCTGGACTGCACTCTTCGCGGGCCAGAGTGCGGCTGCACCCAAGGAACAAATATCAGCACCCGCAACCGTGCTGCTGCTCAACGTGAGCGGTGCAATCGGCCCGGCGACCGTCGATTACATCGAGCGTGGACTGGAGAAGGCCAAGGACCGGAATACCGCGCTCGTGGTACTCAAGCTCGATACCCCCGGCGGGCTGGACACCGCGATGCGCAAGATCATCCAGGCCATTCTCACCTCACCCATTCCAGTCGCCACCTACGTCGCCCCCGCGGGGGCGCGTGCCGCCAGTGCCGGCACCTACATTCTGCTGGCCTCGCACATCGCCGCGATGGCACCGGCAACCACCCTCGGTGCCGCGACACCGGTGCGCATCGGTGGCATACCTGGCCCCGGTGCGCAGCCGCCGACAGAGGAGCCGCAGAAAAACAAGAAAGACTCAAAGGCGTCACCGGCCAAACCCGGCATGGACGAGAAGGCCCTGCAGGACGCGATCGCCTACATACGCGGTCTTGCGCAACTGCACGGTCGCAACGTCGGGTGGGCGGAAAAAGCGGTGCGCGAGGCGGCGTCGCTACCGGCCGAAGAGGCGGTGAAACTGAATGTCGCCGATCTGATTGCCACCGACCTGCCGGATCTCCTCAAGAAGCTCGATGGACGCAAGATCAAAATGGATGGGCGCGTGATTACCCTGCAGACCCAGGGTCTGACGGTCCAGGCTTACGAGCCGGACTGGCGCAACCGCCTGCTTGCCGTCATTGCCGATCCGAACATTGCCTACATTCTCATGCTGCTCGGCGTCTACGGCCTGTTCTTCGAACTGTGGAATCCGGGCTTTATCGTGCCGGGGGTGGTTGGCGGCATCTGCCTGCTGCTGGCACTCTACGCCTTCCAGCTGTTGCCGATCAGTTACGCCGGCCTCGGGCTGATGCTGCTCGGCGCAGGCCTGATGGTGGCCGAGGCCTTTGCGCCCGGCTTCGGTGTGCTCGGCCTGGGCGGCGTCGCCGCCTTTGTGATCGGTTCAGTAATTCTGTTCGACACCCAGGGCACGGGTTTTGGCGTCGCCTGGCCATTGATTGCCACGACGGCGGCACTGAGTGCGGCGTTCTTTTTCGGCGTGGTGTATCTTGCGTTGCGGGCACGCCGCCAAGCTGTCGTCTCCGGCGCAGAGGAGATGGTCGGCGGCCACGGCATAGCGCTCGAGGATTTCAAAGATGGTTTTGGTCGCGTGCGTGTGCACAGCGAGGAATGGCAGGCGCGTGCCGACAGCCCGATCCAGCGCGGTGCGCACGTAATGGTCACCGGCCGTGATGGCCTGGTGCTTGTGGTGGAACCCAACCAAGGGAGTGTTCAGTCATGACAGCGTTCATCACCTACCCGTTTGTTGTCGTCGTTGTCCTGCTTCTGCTGTTTTCGTCGATCCGCATCCTGCGCGAGTACGAGCGCGGCGTGATCTTCCTGCTCGGGCGATTCTGGAAGGTCAAGGGTCCGGGGCTGATCATCGTGATTCCCGGCGTCATGCAGATGGTGCGGGTAGACCTGCGTATCGTGGTGATGGACGTGCCGCCGCAGGACGTGATCTCACGCGACAACGTGTCGGTGAAAGTGAATGCCGTGGTGTATTTCCGCGCCATCGACCCGCAGCGCGCCATCATCCAGGTCGAGGACTACTACAGCGCCACCAGCCAGCTCGCCCAGACCACGCTGCGTTCGGTGCTCGGCAAGCACGAGCTGGACGAAATGCTGGCCGAGCGCGACAAGCTCAACTCAGACATCCAGAAGATTCTGGACGCCGCCACCGACGCCTGGGGTATTAAGGTCACGACCGTCGAGATCAAGCACATCGACATCGACCAGACGATGGTGCGCGCCATCGCGCAGCAGGCCGAGGCCGAGCGCCAGCGGCGCGCCAAGGTGATTCATGCCGAGGGCGAGTTCCAGGCGGCCGAAAAGCTGGTGCAGGCGGCCGAACTGCTCAGCCATCGCCCGGAGGCCATGCAGTTGCGCTACCTGCAGACACTCAGCGGGATCGCCGGCGAGAAAAGCAACACCATCGTGTTCCCGTTGCCTATGGATCTGGTCTCGCCGTTTCTCGATGCGCTGAAGAAAAAGTAAGCGGCTGGGCTTGAACCACTGTTGCCGCACGCCGACACAGCAATACGAAATGACCGACCACACGCCAACATCGGAATCTGTTCCCGCCGCCGCGATGCATGCCCTGCACGCCGACGCGATCATGGCCCGGTTGCAGACTGCGACAACCGGACTGACGGCGGAGGAGGCCCAGGCACGACTGGCGCGCTTCGGACCGAACCGTCTGACGCCTCGCCGCGGGCGCGGTCCGCTGGTGCGCTTCCTGCTGCAGTTCCATAATGTCCTGATCTACATCCTTCTCGCCGCCGCGGGCGTTACCGCCCTGCTCGCACACTGGGTGGACACCGGCGTGATTATTGGCGTCGTTGTCATCAACGCCATCGTGGGCTTCATTCAGGAAGGCAAGGCCGAACAGGCACTGGCGGCGATCCGGCGCATGCTGTCGCTCAAGGCGACCGTGATACGCAGTGGCAAAATGCGTGGCATCGACGCCGAAGAACTGGTGCCCGGCGACATTGTCGTCGTCCAGTCCGGGGATCGCGTGCCCGCCGATCTGCGTCTTTTCAGGGTCAAGAATCTGCGCGTCGACGAGGCATCGCTCACCGGCGAATCCGTCCCGGTCGAGAAGCAGACCGAGCCGGTCGCCAGCGAGGCGGCGCTCGGTGACCGAAGCGACATGGCCTACTCCAGCACGCTCGTGACATTCGGTCAGGCCAGCGGGGTGGTGGTTGCGACCGGCGACAACACAGAACTTGGGCATATCTCCGAGCTGCTCGCTGACGTCGAGCGCCTTGAAACCCCGCTGTTGCGAAAGCTGGCGGTGTTCGGCAGATGGCTGAGCGTCGCCATTGTGCTGATTGCCGCGGCGACCTTTGCGTTCGGCACACTGCTCTGGGCACAACCGGCTGTCGATATGTTCATGGCCGCAGTCGGACTTGCGGTGGCGGCCATCCCCGAAGGGCTGCCGGCGATCATCACCATCACGCTCGCGATCGGTGTACAGCGCATGGCCGGGCGCCAGGCGATCGTGCGCGTACTACCGGCGGTCGAGGCGCTCGGCGCCGTGACCGTGATCTGCTCCGACAAGACCGGGACACTGACACGCAACGAGATGACGGTGCAAACGATCATCACCGCCGAACACGGCTATGACGTCAGCGGCGTCGGCTACGACCCGCGCGGTGAATTTCAACTGGCCGGCAGCCCGGTTGAGCCCGATGCACATCCCGATCTGCAGCAACTGCTGCACGCCGGACTGCTGTGCAACGATGCCCAACTTGATCAGTTCGATGACCAGTGGCGCATTGATGGTGACCCGACCGAGGGCGCGTTGGTCGTGGCCGCCGCCAAGGCCGGTCTCGATGCGCGGCTCGAGAACGAGTCGCACCCGCGCACCGATGTGATCCCGTTCGAATCCGAACACAAGTTCATGGCCACCTTGCATCATGACCATGCCGGCCACAGGTTCATTTTCCTCAAGGGTGCGCCTGAGCGCTGTACTCGAGATGTGCACTCACGAGCGAATTGCCGGTGCAGACCGGCCACTGAATCGAACTGCCTGGGAGGCACACATCGAGGCCGTGGCCGCGCGTGGACAACGTGTACTGGCCTGTGCGTTCCGGACGGCGGCCGACGATCATCGCGACCTGCGTTACGCGGACGTCGATGGCGGCCTGACGCTGCTCGGACTGTTCGGCATGATCGACCCGCCACGCGAGGAAGCGGTGCGTGCGGTAGCCGCCTGCCACGCCGCCGGTATCCGCGTAAAGATGATCACCGGTGATCACGTCAAGACCGCCGTGACAATTGCCGACCAGCTCGGCATCGGCGACGGCATGACGGCGCTCACGGGAACGGATCTCGCGGCGCTGGACGCCGAAAACCTGAACAGGTTTTTCCCGCAAGGTGGATGTGTATGCGCGCGTCAGCCCCGAGCACAAGCTGCGTCTGGTCGAGGCCCTGCAGTCGCATGGCGAAGTGGTGGCCATGACCGGTGACGGCGTGAACGACGCCCCGGCACTCAAGCGCGCCGACATCGGCGTCGCCATGGGTGTTACCGGCACCGAGACCGCCAAGGAGGCGGCCGAGATTGTGCTGGCCGACGACAACTTCGCATCGATCGTCAATGCCGTCGAGGAAGGCCGCACCATCTACGACAATCTGCGCAAGACCATCCTGTTCATCCTGCCAACCAATGGCGGCGAGGCCGGCACCATCCTGGTGGCCATTGCACTTGGCATGGCACTGCCGATCCTGCCGGTACAGATACTGTGGGTGAACATGATCACCGCCGTGACGCTCGCACTGACGCTCGCCTTCGAGCCAGCCGAGATCAACGTCATGCGCCGCCTGCCGCGCGACCCGCGCGCGCCAATCTTCTCGACCTATTTCCTGTGGCGCACCCTGCTGGTGTCGCTGGTGCTGGTCGCCGGCACCCTGGGCATTTTCCTCTGGGAACAGGAACAGGGCGCGAGTCTGGAAACGGCGCGTACCGCAGCCGTCAACACCCTCGTCATGTTCGAAGTCTTCTACCTGATAAACAGCCGCTTCCTGATAGAAGCGTCCTGGCTGCCGCGCGCTCTGACCGGTAATCCATACGTGCCACTCGCAATCCTGCTGGTCATCGGTTTTCAGCTGCTCTATACCTATGCGCCGTTCATGCAGGTCCTGTTCCAGTCGGCACCGCTCGATGTCGCCGCGTGGGTGCGCATCGTACTGATTGCGTTTTCCATCTATGTGATCGTCGAGGCAGAGAAAGCACTGGTGCGGATTCTGCGGCTACGGGTGAACTGATATGACGAGCTAACCGAAGCACTGTCCGCTGTGATCGCGCATCAAGCCATACAAAAGAAAGGGAACTGATGCAAGAACTGCGCACGCTACTGGTCGCCACGGATTTTTCGCCGCACGCCGACCAGGCCCTGACACGCACCGCACTGCTGGCCTCGCAGCATGCTGCCACGCTGATTGTCCTGCATGTCATCGACCATGTGCTCGGTACCGATCGTCCGCCGGATAACCTGCTGCGGCTCATGTTTGGCGCTGGTGGCGAAGTCGAACAGCAACTCAGGCAGCGTGCGACGCAGGCACTGCAGGCCAGGCTTGCGGCCATGGAACTGCCGGTCGCACACAATGCGCACATCGAGGCGCATCTCGGTACGCCGTTCCTCGAGATTATCCGCCAGGCGCGCGCGCAGCATGCCGACCTGATCGTGCTCGGCGCACACGGCGGTCACTACCTCAAGCGCTGGCTGCTCGGTACCACCACCGAGCGCGTGGTGCGCAAGGGCGACCGGCCGGTGCTGGTGGTGAAACGCCCGGCACGCGCACGTTACCGGCACGTGTTGCACCCGACGGATTTTTCCGACAACGCCCGTCGTGCACTCACTGCTGCACAGCGGCTTGCGCCGGAGGCCCGGTTCACACTGCTGCACGTGTACGACTTCACCTACGATCCTGCATTGCGTACCGGTGATGTCACATCCGAACTGATGTTGCGCCTGCAACAGGAGTACGAGCAGGACGCACATGCGCGGCTCGCGAAACTCGTCTCCTCGTCCGGGATCGATCCCGACAAGACTTCCATTCAGGTTCGCTACGGTTATCCCGGATTCGTCGTCGCCGGCGCCGCGCAACAGCTGCGCACCGACCTGGTGGCGATCGGTACACGCGGCCAGTCCGGGATCGAGCACCTGCTGCTCGGAAGCGTCGCCGAGCACGTGCTGCGTGAGGCGCACTGCGATGTGCTTGTGGTGCCCCCGAGGAGCATGCCGTTCACGCTACCCTGACGATGGCGCCATGGCCCGTAACGGAAAACTCAACGGCGGCTTCCCGCCGGCTGTTGTTGCGCGGAATCCATTACACGCTGGCCGATCTTGGCCATGGCTGATCGCGGGCCCGCTGTGGCGGGTGCCCAGATCGCTATTGCTGTTCACGCTCCGTTACGGACCCCGGCTTTGCCTTGCCGCTGTCAGGCAGCGCGTGCAGCCATTGCGCGGCCTTGGCCGCCTGTTGTGCCAGGCGCCGCGCACGGCTCAACTGCACCAGCCGGTTTTCCATTGCCACCACGTCGATTTCACCCTGACTGCCGGCGATAAGCAGCGCCGCCTTGAGCGGCTCGTAGCGTTCCTCGGCTGCGCGCAACGCCGCTTCACACGCGGATAAGTCAAAATCCGGGCGCGCCGTGTCGGCCGACTCAAGCGACTTGGCCACCGCCGCCAGGAACGCCGCGATGTTGTCGGCGAGGCGGTTTACGGGTGACACCAGCCCCTCTTGCGCTGTCGCCATCTCGACGGCAAGCTCCGAAACCGTATCGTAGTAACGCGCCACGCGCAGAATCGCGGGCAGACGTTCGGCACTTTCACTTGCCAGGCGCGCGCGATACAGGCGCGAGCTGAATTCACCCAACGCCACGGTCAACCGGTCGACCGCCGACTTGTCGGCATACAGAGCGCGGCCCACGGCCTGCTCGGCGCTGAGCGCGGCGCGCGCCATACGCAACGCGATACTGCCGATGCGCTGAACCTCGCGGGTCAGCGCGTCCAGTGCCAGCGTCGGCACTGCCAGCACGGTGTCGTCGAGGTAACGCGGCCGCGCCTCGTCTTCTTCGGCAGTCCGGAAGCGCGCCTCCAGAAGCGCCACCAGGCGCGCGCTGAATGGCCAGATGAGCAGCACGCCGAGCAGGTTAAAGCCGGTGTGAAACAGCGCCAAGGTCGTGGCCGGCGCGGCCGGCAACTCCAGCGCCGCGCGCAGCAGCTCGATCAGCGCCAGCAGCCATGGCAGGATCATGAGCGCAACAACACCGGTAGCGAGATTGAAAACGACATGCGCCGCGGCGGTGCGGCGCGCATTCGGCGTGGCACCCAGCACCGCGAACAGGGCGGTGCTGGTGGTCCCGACATTGGCACCGACCACCACCGCGGCCGCGGTAGTGAGCGGCACAAGCCCGCCGGCCGCCGCCGTGAGCGCGACCGCCAGTGCCGCGCTCGACGACTGCATGACTGTGGTCAGCAGGATGCCGATCAGCGTGAACAACAGCATCCCGCCGGGACCACCACTGTCGAGTGTTTCCAGGCTGGCATCCGCACCGAGCTGGGCGAAACCGTCGCGCAACAGGTCAATGCCAAGAAAAAACAACCCAAACCCGGCCAGCGCCGTGCCAAGTGCGCCGTGACGCAGACCTTCGCCGCTCAGGCGCATCAGCATCCCGAGACCGATGAGTGGCAGGGCCAGAACCTCGATCCTGAAATTGAAACCGATCAGCGCCACCAGCCAGCCGGTCATGGTGGTGCCGACGTTGGAACCGAAAATTACCCAGACGGCCTGCGCGAGCGTGAGCATCCCGGCGTTGACGAAACCGATGACCGCCACCGTGACTGCGCTCGATGATTGCACCAGCGAGGTGACCAGCATCCCGGCCAGCAGCCCGTGGAAGCGTGTGCGCGTCCAGCGCCCGAGGATGCCGGCCAGCGCCCGGCCGGCGGCCACCTTCAGCCCATCGGTCATGAGCCCCATGCCGAGCAGGAACAAACCGATTCCGCCGGCAAACTCACCGGCGATGACAAGCAGTGACGTCATGTGATTTGCAGTGATTTCCGCAAGTCGGATTTCGATAGCGTGCGCCTGCGGCGATTGTAGCGGACGAGCCATTCTGTGTCCTGAGCGTGGCGACCACCCTCAACCGGCGGGCAATCCAATATCGGCAAGATTCCACCGTCGCCGGTGCACAGCGCGTCATTTATTGTCCGGCATCAATTCGCCCGGCGCCTGAACTGGTAGAATTTCGCAAGCCCCCCCACTTTCATGCCGGCGGGAACCGATTGGAGGCTGAATGGATCCATCACCCGTACTTGCCGCGTGGCTGGCGTTTGCCCTGTGCGCCGCACTGATCACCGTTGCCGGTACCTTCTTGTCGCGTTACGGCGACGTGATTGCCGACAAAACCGGCCTCGGCGGTACCTGGATCGGGCTGGTACTGCTCGCCACAGTCACGTCGCTGCCTGAACTCGTCACCGGTGCCAGCGCGGTAGTCCTGGCCGATGCACCGAACCTCGCGCTCGGCGGCATTCTCGGCAGCTGCGTGTTCAACCTGTTTCTGCTGACTATCCTCGACATCCAGCAACGCAAGGAGACCGTGTTCAGCCGCGCCAGCCGCGGCCATATCCTGTCGGCCGGATTCGGTGTGCTGCTGCTTGGTTTTATCGGCTTCAACCTGCTGGTCGGCGGCGAGGCTCCGCGGCTCACCATTGGTCACGTGGGCGCTTACAACGTGGTGATCATTCTGATCTACGCCGTGGCCATGCGCACCGTGTTCCAGTACGAACGCACTGAACGTGCAGCCTATACCGAGGAACGTGCCGAACGCTACCCACAGATCAGCCTGCGGCAGGCCATCTGGCGATATGCGGCCGCAGCCGCGGTTATCATTGCTGCCGGCATCTGGCTGCCATTCGTCGGCAAGGCGCTGGCCGAAGCCATGGGCTGGCATCTGACCTTCGTCGGTACACTGTTCATTGCGGCCGCCACCTCGTTGCCGGAAGCCGTGGTTACGATATCGGCATTGCGCATCGGCGCGCTCGACATGGCGGTGAGCAACCTGCTCGGCAGCAATCTGTTCAACGGTCTGACCCTTGCGGTGGATGACACCCTGTACCTCAAGGGTCCGATCCTGGCGCACGTCTCGCCGCTGCACGGCCTGTCGGCGCTCTCCGCCATTATGATGACCGGGGTGGCGATCATCGGGCTGCTCTACCGTCCGCGCGAGCATCTGCTGCGCTTCACAAGCTGGGTAAGCCTGATGATTTTTTCGATTTATCTCCTCAACAGCTGGCTGCTCTACCTGCACCGCGGATGACGACAAGCGAAAGCAATCTGTCTGCGCATGCGCGACCGGCCGCTGAAATCCTGCGTGCGCTGGCGGTCGACCCGACTCATGGGCTGACGGCTGCCGAGGCCGCGGCGCGACTGTCCCAACACGGTCCGAATGCACTAGTCGAAGGTCGGCGGCGCGGGCCGGTGCGCATGTTCTTCGACCAGTTCACCGACTTCATGATCGTGGTATTGCTGATCGCCGCCGTTGTATCGGGCATCCTTGGCGATGTCGTCGACACAATTGTGATTCTGGTGATTGTCGTGCTCAATGCCGTGATCGGCTTTATTCAGGAATATCGCGCCGAGGCCGCGATTGCGGCCTTGCGCCAGATGGCCGCGCCGGAGGCGCGCGTGCTACGTGACGATCGTACGCACAGCATCCCCGCTCAGGAACTGGTGCCGGGCGATATCGTGCTGCTCGATGCCGGCAATGTGGTGCCGGCCGATATGCGCCTGCTGGAGGTGGCTGCGCTCCAGACCCAGGAAGCGGCGCTCACCGGCGAATCGGCGGCGGTCCGCAAGTCAGCCGACGCACCGGTCGCGCACGACGCTGCCCTGGGCGACCGCTTCACCATGGCCTACAAGGGCACGCTGGTGGTGCACGGCCGCGCGCGTGGCGTGGTTGCGGCGACCGGCATGGATACCGAACTCGGGCGCATCGCGCAACTGCTGCACAGTGCCGAGGAGGGCAAGACGCCCGCTGCAGAAACGGCTGGCGCGTTTCGGCAAAGTGCTGGCGATCGTGGTGCTGGTGCTGTGTGCGGTGATTTTTGCCGCCGGCGTATGGCGCGGCGAACCGGTGCTGCTGATGCTGCTCACGGCCATCAGCCTGGCGGTGGCGGCAATCCCCGAGGCCCTGCCAGCCGTGGTGACCGTGGCGCTGGCAATCGGTGCGCGCCAGATGGTGCGGCGCCAGGCGCTGATCCGAAAATTACCGGCAGTCGAAACACTCGGTTCGGTCACGTTATATCTGTTCGGACAAGACCGGCACGCTCACCCTCAACCGCATGCGCGTCGAGGAGCTGTGCATGGCCGGCGGCGAACGTCGCGCGCCGCCTCTCGAAATGCCGGACGATCCGGTGCTGGCCGAATTGCTGACGGCCATGGCACTCAACAACGATACCCATGTTGATCACGCTGGCGCATCGGTTGGCGAACCGACGGAAGTGGCTTTGTTCGAAGCTGCGCGCGATGCCGGTTTGGTGGCCAGCGAATTGCTCGAAAAACTGCCGCGGATTGCGGAGCTGCCGTTCGAAGCGAAACGCCGCTGCATGACCACCCTGCACCAACCGGCGGCCGGGAACGAGATACTCATCGCGTACGTCAAGGGTTCACCGGAGAAGATTCTGTCGCTCTGTCATGGTCAGTACAGTCCCGACGGTTCGCGGCCGCTGGCACGTGATACGGTGCTCGACATTGCCAATCACATGGCCGCCGAGGGTCTGCGCGTGCTGGCGTTTGCGCGCCGTCGTTTTGACACGGCGCCGCCGATTGAGTCCAGCCACGTCGAGGCCGAACTCGAGTTTCTCGGGCTCGCCGGACTGCTCGATCCGCCGCGCGACGAGGCCGCCGCCGCCATCGCCGATTGCGTAAGTGCCGGCATCGTACCGGTGATGATCACCGGTGATCACCCGGAAACGGCGCGCAGCCATCGCCCAGCGCCTCGGCCTGCTCGATGAGCGGTGGCGAGGTGTTGACCGGTGCTGAGCTGGTAAAGATGCCGGACGCGGAATTTGCCCGGCACGTGCGCACAGTACGCGTCTACGCGCGTGCCGCGCCGGAACACAAGATTCGCATCGTGCAGGCACTCCAGACACAGGGCGAGTTCGTGGCCATGACCGGCGATGGCGTCAATGACGCCCCGGCGCTGAAGCGCGCCGACATCGGCATCGCCATGGGCATCACGGGCACCGACGTCGCCAAGGAGGCGGCGCACATGACGCTGCTGGACGACAATTTCGCCACCATCGTACGCGCGGTGCGTGAGGGCCGGCGCATTTTCGACAACATCCGCAAGTTCATCAAGTACACCATGACCAGCAACTCGGGTGAGATCTGGACGATCTTTCTGGCGCCCTTTCTCGGGCTGCCGATACCGCTGCTGCCGATTCACATCCTGTGGATCAATCTGGTCACGGACGGGCTGCCGGGCCTGGCGTTGTCGGCCGAACGCGAGGAACGTGGCGTCATGCAACGACCGCCGCGGCCGCCGAACGAAAGCATTTTCGCGCACGGCATGTGGCAACACATCCTCTGGGTCGGACTGTTGATGGGCGCCGCTTCGATATTCACCCAGGCCTGGGCGATCCATACCGGCAGCGGCCACTGGCAAACCATGGTCTTCACGGTGCTGACGCTGTCGCAGCTCGGCCACGTTCTCGCCATCCGCTCGGAGCGCGATTCACTGATCACGCAGGGATTCTGGTCCAACCGACCGCTGACCGTCGCCTTGCTGTTCACGTTCGCGTTGCAGCTGGCCACCATCTACGTGCCGTGGCTCAATCCGATCTTCAAGACCGAGCCGCTGACCCTCGACGAGCTGGTCTTCTGCCTGGCGATGTCGTCAGTCGTATTCGTTGGCGTCGAGATCGAGAAGTGGATGATCCGGCGCGGCTGGCTGTATCGTTCGGATGCCGAGTCAACCGCGCGCTAGCCGCATGCAACGCCCGGGCAAGCAGCAATCATGATCAATCTGGCAAAAACTGCCTTGCTGGCTCTGGGACTGCTGTTTATCGGTTGTCGCAGCCTCGTTCCGGATCAGGCCGTTGCCGACGCCACCACCGTGAGCATCATTCACGTGGTGAGTCACGACTGGCATGCCGGCATTGTTGTTCGCCGTTCAGACATACCCGCAGCTAGCTGGCCGGAAAAGCGGGACTTCCCGAATGCGGACTATCTGGAAGTCGGTTGGGGAGATCGCGATTACTATCAATCGCGCGATCCGGGTTTCGGCACCACGCTCAAGGCAGGCTTGTGGCCCACGGCCAGCGTGCTGCATGTCGTGGGTTTCCGTGGATCGGTGACCGGCAATTTCCCGCACAGCAAGGTGATCGCCTTGCCGGTCAGCCGCGACGGGCTCACGCAGCTCATAGCCTTCATCGATGCGGCGCACGATCGCCCGGACCGCAGGCCGCTGCGTTCGCTCGGTCGCGGGCTGTACGGGGACAGCCACTATTACCCGGCGCGTGGCCGGTTTCACCTGTTCAACAACTGCAACGGCTGGACGGCGCGCGCACTGCGCGCCGCCGGCTATGCTGTCAACGATGCCATGACCGTGGGGGGATTACTCGGTCAACTTGAGCGCGACATACCGGCAACTGGCAAGCCGCCGAGGTGACCGTGGCGAGTGCGTGGCGGAATATTACTGCTTCAGCAACAGACGCAGATCGTGAACGATGTCGTCGAACGGTGTGGACTCCCGCATCAGCAAACGCATGCGCCCATGCGTATCTTTCACGAACAGCATACCGGAGTGATCAACCTGACCGGCCGTGGCGGGCTTGAAGAGCACCCTGTGCTCAGTGGCCACTACACCCAGTTCATCGGACGTGCCAGTCAGGCCGATGAACGCCGGATCAAAGCCGGCAAGGAATTGTTTCAGCTGCGCCGGACTATCGTGCTGCGGATCGACACTGATGAAAAATACCTGAACACGGTTGGCGTCCTCACCCAACGCCTTCGACAGCTGCGCGAGCTTGGCAAGGGTTGGCGCACAGATGTCCGGACAGTGGGTGTAGCCGAAGAACAGCACCAGCACCTTGCCGCGGTAGTCGGCGGTGCGCAGACGCTGGCCGGAGTGCGCCGTGAGTTCGAAGTCCGTTCCCCACTTGACGCCTTCCACAACAGTATTCCGGAACGCTGGCGGCTGCTTGCTGCAGGCTGCGAGCACGAAGACCAGGCAAAGCACAACAAGTGCACACCTTGGCGACGTTTGCATCATTGTAAATTGCCAAATTTATACAGATTTGCTTTCACGAGAACGGTTATTTTTGTGCAAGCTTGCTTACATTAATAGAGCGCCGTTTGCAGAGCTTCCAGGAAATAGAAGCGGTAATGATCGATGAGCAACAGCGCGAACAGCGCCGTCAGGTATTGTATGGAAAAAATAAACGTGCGGCGCGCCTGAGTCTCACTGTAGCGTCGATACAACTTCCAGGCGTGATACAGAAAAACGGCGTTCAGCAGCATGGCGCCGGCAAGGTAGAATCCGCCGCTTAGATGGCTGGCAAACGGCATGACCGTGACTGCTGACAGCAGGATGGTATACAGCAACACGTGCAGGCGTGTGAAATCCTTTCCGTGCGTCACCGGCAGCATCGGGATGCCGGCGCGGCTATATTCCTTTTCGCGATACAGTGCCAGCGCCCAGAAATGCGGCGGTGTCCAGACAAAAATAATCAGGAACAGCAGCAGCGCATCACCCGTTACCTCGCCCGTCACCGCTGCCCAGCCGAGCACCGGTGGTGCGGCACCGGCGGCGCCGCCGATGACGATGTTCTGCGGTGTGGCGTGCTTGAGCCAAAGGGTGTACACGACTGCATAACCGATCAACGAGATGAAAGTGAGCAACGCGGTCAATCCATTTACGCCCACGTATAGCACCAGCATGGACAGGCCGCACAACAATACGGCAAAAACCCCCGCCTGCATGGAACGCAACTGACCGGTCGGTAACGGCCGGCCACGGGTGCGCGCCATCACGGCGTCCGCCTTCTGGTCGAGCAAATGATTGATCGCGGCGGCGCTGCCGGCGGCGAGTGCAATGCCGATGGATCCCAGCAGCAGCTTGTCGAGTGGCGGCATTCCCGGCACGGCGAGGAACATGCCCACCAGCGCGGTGAACGCAATCAGTGCCACCACGCGCGGTTTGGTAAGTTCCAGAAACTCGCGTGCGAGCCGTGCGACATTCGGTTTCACGGGAGGTGCAACACTTGTATCAGGTTTCATTGGATGGGAAACGCTCGTTGACCTGCCAGAGCCCGGCGGTGCTGATGTCGATACTGGTCGGTTTCATCGTGGATGGTTCCTGGTGTTCTCAAGGTCGTGGGCGCAGCGCATGGTTAAGGGTAATCAGGCTCAACATCAACAGTGCGGCGACTGCATGATGTGCCACAGCGATGACCAGCGGCAGGTGCGCAAGCACATTGACGATGCCAAGTGCAACCTGAGCAAGCAAGAGCAACAGCACCAACAATCCGAAACGGCACAGATGATCACGGCTGCCGAGGCGCATGGTGTGCAGCGCCAGCCAGCCAACATATAACAATGTAACGAATGCGCCAATGCGATGCGCCATGTGTATGGCCGTGGAGGCCTCCAGATTCAGCATGACGCCTTCGTAATTGATACCGATGTCGCGCCACAAGGCGAATCCATCGAAAAAGTTCATGGGCGGCCGGAATGTACCCTGACAAACGGGGAAATCCGGGCAGGCGAGCGCGGCATAGTTCACGCTCATCCAGCCACCGAGTACGACCTGACCTATTACCAACAGTAATCCGAACAGTGCACGTGGTCGCAGGCGGCCGAGCACCGCCGCTGAAACCGTTTTTACCGGCCGCCAGAATCGCTGCTCACGCAGCACCACCCACCACAACAGGCCAAGGATACTGAGTCCGGCACTCAGGTGCAGCATGCTGATGAGCGGCTTGTGCTGCAACCTTACAGTAAGTATGCCAAGAATTACCTGCGCGAATACCAGCACAAACACCAGTGCGGGAATCAGCACCTGCTGACGGCGCACATGCTTCTTCAATTGCCAGCCCAGCACCGTTAACCGGATGACAAGCAGTCCGAGCGCACCGGAGAAAAAACGGTGCAGGGTCTCTTTGAGAAGTTTCTCCTCCTCCCCCGGAGTGCGCGGGAAATAACTGCGCGCCTCATTCAGGTCCTGTGCCGTGAGCGGCGCAAACAGCCGTCCGTAACATCCTGGCCAGTCCGGGCAACCAAGACCCGCTTCATTGATGCGCCCCCAGGCGGCCAGCACCACCAGCAACAGGGAGAACAACGCCGAGAACAGCGCGAGGCGAAAAAAGCGTTGTGATTTACTGGTCCGGACCATGCCAGGTCAACCAACCTGCGACAGACGCAACAGCCGCGCCAGATCTTTGCGCATACCACTCGGGTCTGCGTCGGGCGCGTAACTCATGACAAGATTGCCGATCGGATCGATGAGATACACGCGGCCGGGCGCGTCGAGCGCCGTCCCCTGGCTGCTGACGAACTCACGTGCCAACGTTTGCAGTGCTGCGCGCGTGCCACCCAATGTAAGCAACCCCGGGTACTGCCGTGCCAGCTCACGCAGTGCATCGTGACTGGCGTTGTCCGCGATCATCACGCGTTCCACGCGCGCTGCGTCGCGGCCCTGGGCAAGACGCACTTGCTGCATCTTGTACAGGCTGTTGCGGCAGTCGGCTGTGCACGGCAATGTTCCGTGGTAGACCATCACCCACCTGCCACGCAATGCGCTGAGCCGATAGGGTGCGCCGTCCATGCCGATCAGGTCGACGTCGGCTACCGGGCGCGCCGGTTGCACCAGCTCACCATGCGCGAGGTTTTTGCCCTCGGGTCGCCAGCCACTGACATACAGCCAGGTTGCCGCCACGACCGGCAGCAGGAACAGGACTAACAACAAGAATCAGCATCAGCCGGGCGCGCGGCATGGGCATCGCCCCGCTATCACTCTTTGTTGGGCTGGGTTTTGCATGGTCGGTTTTTCGCGTGTTCAATAATATATAGATGCCGGTGAGCGTAACGGCCAGCATAAACCACTGAAAGGCGTAACCCTGATGGGTGGCAATCCCGGCGTCGAGTCGCGCCCATTGGCGCACAAAACCGCCGCTGGCGTTGTCTGGATCGAGCAGTATCACGACCGGCTGCAGCGGATACGCCACGCTACCCCGGTAAAGCTTGAGGTCGAGATACTGCCAAACCGGCTGCCAACCTTCGCCGGGAGGTCTGGCGCCTCCCAAATGGAATCCCTTGGTCTGTGGTACAGCGGCCAGCCCGGTCACTTCGACCAGGCCGCGTGGCGTGTCGAGCGCCGGCAGCACTGCACGATCCTGCCCTACAGGTACCCAGCCCCGATTCACCAACACGCGCACCGTTCCGTCACCCAGACGCAACGGCGTCAGCACATGATAACCGGCCTGTCCCTGGTGCACGCGATTGTCGATCAAAATCTGATGTTCCGGTTCGTAGCGGCCGCGCGCAATCACCCGGCGAAAACGCAACGCCTCGGCATGCTTCAAGCACCGGGTAAAGCCGAACCGCAGGTTGCTGCTGACGGCGATCGAATTCGGCCTGCAAGTGCTGTTTTTGCTCAGCGCGGTCGAGCTGCCACAGACCGAGACCGATCATCAGCGGCAGCAGCGCCAGCGTCGCCAGCGTCGGCCACAAACCGGCATGCAGTTGCAGTCGGCCCACACGCAGGCGCACGAACGGACGCGACTGCGTCATGACCCTGCCCCCGTGGCAGCGGTTCGCTTATAATGCCCGATCATGCCCACTCCGGAGTGCCCGCCGTGCCGCCACTGGTTATCAAACTCATCGTCATCCTCACACTGCTCGTAATCGTTGGCAGCCTCGTGTCCGCACTCGTATTCCTGTACAAGGATCACGGCAACGGCACGCGCGTCGCCCGCGCACTGACCGTGCGTGTGGCGCTTTCCATCACGCTGTTTTGCCTGCTGATGGCGGGCTTCTATTTTGGAATTATACCGCCTCAAGGCCTGCGTTAGTCCCGGCAGCCGTCGGCACAAACAAAAAAGGCGCTGCCTCAGGCAGCGCCTTTTTGTCCTCCCTGTCCCCTTGTTTCTGGTTACACCCAGTAGACGAAGATAAACAGGCCCAGCCACACCACGTCCACAAAGTGCCAATACCAGGCCACCGCCTCGAAACCGAAGTGGTTTTTGGCGCTGAAGTGTCCCGCCATGGAGCGCATCAGAATCACGAACAGCATGATCGTGCCCATGGTGACGTGAAAGCCGTGAAAGCCGGTGAGCATGTAGAAAGTCGCGCCGTAGATACCGGCCGTCAATTTGAGCCCGAGTTCCTGGTAGGCGTGAACGTATTCATAAGCCTGTAGCGCGATAAACGCGATGCCGAGCGCCACGGTCAGAATCAGCCCCACGACCAGCTGGCTGCGGTTGTTCTTCAACAGGCCCCAATGCGCCCACGTAACTGTCGCGCCGGAGGTCAGCAGGATCAGGGTATTGATCGCCGGGATTCCCCAAGCGCCCATGGGCGTGAACGGATTGCCCTTCGGGCCGCTGCTCGGCCAAATGCCTTCGAAGCCCGGCCAGAGCAGTTCCGTCTCGCCGAGCAGTGGCAGCGTAATCTGGCGCGCGTAAAAAAGCGCACCGAAGAACGCCGCGAAGAACATGACCTCGGAGAAAATGAACCACGACATGCCCCAGCGGAATGACAGGTCCACCTGCTGGTTGTAAGTGCCGCTTTCGCTTTCGCCGATGACCTGACCGAACCAGCGGAACATCATGTAAATGATGATTGCTGCGCCGGTCAGCATCAGCCACGGTCCGGCACCGATATTGTTCATAAACAACACAGTACCAAGCGCCAGGATAAACAGACCGGCCGAAGTAATAACCGGCCAGGGGCTCGGGTTGGGCAGGTAGTAGCTACCGGATGATGCAGACATGAACGATCCCCTCTTCTCCAGTGATTGTGATTAACGTTTCAACCGCCCGCGGCGTGGCCGTGGGCAGAATGGTCTTCGTGACCGGCGACCTCGGATGCGCGACCACCGTACTTCCTGGCCGAAGCCTGGTCGGCGTTAAAGAACGCGTACGACAGGGTCACCGTGCTGACTTCTTTCGGCAAATCCGGACTGACCACAAACTGTACCGGCATTTTCTTGTGCTCGCCGGCCTTGAGTTGCTGCTGGCTGAAACAGAAGCACTCAATTTTCTTGAAATAGGTCGCCGCCTTGTTCGGTGCAACACTGGGCACTGCCTGCCCGGTAATGGTCTCACCGGCCGTATTGCGCGCTTCGTAGTAGGCAACCGCAATCTCGCCCGGGTGCACACGCAACGACTTCTGCAGCGACCGGAATTCCCACGGCAACCCGCTCATGGTGTTGCCGGTAAATTCCACCGTCACCCAGCGATCCTGGTCAACCTTGCTGCTGACCGTGGCCTCGGCCCGGCCGGTTTTGCCGTTCAGGCCGGTCACTTCACAGATCACGTCGTACAGCGGCACCAGCGCATAACCGAAAACGAACATGCCCAATGCAACGGCCGTGAGCTTCAAGCCAGTGCGACGGTTGCGCTTATCGGTGCGGCGCTTCATTTAAGGTAGCCCTGCTTCGCTCGTCCTGTCATTTGTACATGCCGCGCCAGAATGTGTACACGAACAGCGCGATCGCGAATACCGCGAGTGTCACGGCGGTGCGCACAATCGCGCGACGCTGGGCCTCAGGCAAACGTGTCATCGGCATGCACATTCTCCATGCATTGAAAAAAGGGACCGGAACACAGTTCCGGTCCTGGCTGTATTACTTGATCCGCGGCGGCGTGGCAAAGGTGTGATACGGCGCCGGCGACGGCACGGTCCATTCCAGGCCTTCCGCGCCTTCCCAAGCCTTGGCCTCAGCCTTCTTGCCACCGCGTGCCGTCTGAATAACGATGGCGACAAACAGCAGCTGTGAGAAGCCAAACAGGTACGAGCCGACCGTTGACCACTGGTTGAACTCGGTGAACTGGATCGCGTAATCCGGGATGCGGCGCGGCATGCCGGCCAGCCCGAGGAAGTGCTGCGGGAAGAACGTCAGGTTGAAGCCGATCACCGACAGCCAGAAGTGCCACTTGCCGAGCGTCTCGTTGTACATGTGGCCGGTCCACTTCGGCAGCCAATAATAGGCGCCGGCGAGGATTGCGAACACCGCGCCCGATACCAGCACATAGTGGAAGTGCGCCACTACGAAGTAGGTGTCATGGTACTGGAAGTCGGCCGGGGCGATGGCCAGCATCAGGCCGGAGAAACCGCCGATGGTGAACAGCATCACGAAGGCGATCGCGAACAGCATCGGCGTTTCGAACGTGAGCGAGCCCTTCCACATGGTGGCGGTCCAGTTGAACACCTTCACGCCGGTCGGCACCGCAATCATCATCGTGGCGTACATGAAGAACAGCTCGCCGGCCAACGGCATGCCAACTGTGAACATGTGGTGCGCCCAGACGATGAACGACAGGAACGCAATCGAAGCAGTGGCGTATACCATCGACTCGTATCCGAACAGCGGCTTGCGCGAGAAGGTCGGGATGATCTGCGAGGCAATACCAAACGCCGGCAGGATCAGGATGTACACCTCGGGATGCCCGAAAAACCAGAACACATGCTGGAACATCACCGGGTCGCCGCCGCCGGCAGCGTCGAAGAAGTGCGTGCCGAAGTGGCGATCGGTGAGCAGCATGGTGACTGCACCAGCCAGCACCGGCATGGCGGCCAGCAGCAGAAACGCGGTGATCAGCCAGGTCCACACGAACAGCGGCATTTTGAGCAGGGTCATGCCCGGCGCACGCATATTAAGAATCGTGGCAATGACGTTGATCGCACCCAGCACCGACGAAATACCCATCATATGGATAGCGAGAATGGTGAAGTCCGTGCCCATGCTGCCCTGCACCGACAGCGGCGGGTACAGCGTCCAGCCACCAGCCGGGCCACCGCCTGGAACGAACAGGCTGGACAGCAACAAGATGAAGGCGAACGGCAGCAGCCAGAACGACCAGTTGTTGAGACGCGGCAGCGCCATGTCCGGGGCACCGACCATCAACGGAATCTGCCAGTTGGCGAAGCCGGTAAACGCCGGCATGACGCCGCCGAAGATCATGACCAGCGCGTGCAGGGTGGTCATCTGGTTGAAGAAATTCGGATCGACGATCTGCAGGCCGGGCTGGAACAGCTCGGTGCGGATTACCAGCGCCATGGCGCCGCCGACAAAGAACATGATCAGCGCGAACAGCAGGTACAGGGTGCCGATGTCCTTGTGGTTGGTAGTGGTCAACCAGCGCATGATGCCGGTCGGATGTTCATCGTGATGTGCAGTGGCCATACATCAATCTCCTGATTCGATTCGTTCTGGGTCAGTTCAGCGCAGCGCCTTGACGGCCGAAGGCTGCACCACATCGCCGGTGTTGTTGCCGAGCGCGTTACGCTGGAAGGTCACAACCGCAGCGATATCCGCGTCGTTCAGCTGGGCGGCGAATGCCTGCATGGCGGTGCCCGGCTTGCCCTTCATGACGATGCCGAGGTGCGCATTGACCGGGCCGGTGGCGATCTTGCTGCCCGTGATGGCGGGGAACACGCCCGGGATACCGGCGCCGGTGGCGCCGTGGCAGGCGGCGCATTGTGCATACACCTTCTCGCCGCGTGCTATGAGGTCGGCCTTGGTCCAGACCTTGCCGACAGCCGCCGCCGAGGCAACTGTCTCGGCCTTCTTCACGCTTACCCACTTCTTGAAGTCGTCGTCGCTGACGGCCTGCACCACGATCGGCATGAAGCCGTGGTCCTTGCCGCACAACTCGGCACACTGGCCACGGTAGATGCCGGGTTCGTCAATGCGCGTCCAGGTCTCATTGATGAAGCCCGGGATGGCGTCCTTCTTGACGGCCAACTCCGGCACCCACCAGGCGTGGATGACGTCGTTCGCGGTCACCAGGAAGCGCACCTTCTTGCCGGTCGGGATGACAACGGCGTTGTCCACTTCCAGCAGGTAGTCCTTGTTCATGTCTGCACGTGCGACCTTGGCCTTATATTGATCAATCTGGTCACGCGGGGTGGACATGCTGCTGAAGAAGCTGATGTCCTGATCCAGGTATTCGTATTGCCACTTCCACTGATAGCCGGTCACCTTGATGACCAGATCGGCGTTCTTGGTATCTTCCATCTTAATAAGGGTGGCCGTGGACGGAATGGCCATACCGACCAGGATCAGAAACGGAATAGCCGTCCAGATGATTTCGATGGTGGTGCTTTCGTGGAACGTGGCGGCCTTGGCGCCGCGGCTCTTGCGATGCATGACAATCGACCAAAACATCGCACCAAACACCACGATGCCGATGACCACACACACCATCATGATGAGCATGTGCAGACTGTAGACTTCCTGGCCGATAGCCGTGACCGGCTTCGGGAAGTTGAGCCCGTATTCGGCGGAAGCGAGAGTGGAAACGAGGGACAACGCAAAACCGGAAATGATGGAAATCAGGCCGGTCCGCATGGCGGTGCCTGAGTGCTTGCTGCTTCTGGACATGCTTACATTCTCCCAGTAGTACTTTGAAGTAATCTTTTGTGGCCGGCCTGGGGCCCGCAACACACTTATTCTTTATATTTTTTACACAGTTGGCGCGCGGCGCGCACATCCTGTCTGTCGGTTACTGCTTCGAATTCAGCAGCCCAGATCGATAATGTTCTGCGCCTGCCGACTTTTTGTCGCGCGGCAAACTATCACAGCGTGTATGGCACTGCAATACACGAATTTGCTCTCGATTGAAAAAGTTCCCCAGTTTTTACCATAGTAGTTAGCTGGGTTTTGCCCTCAGTTACCAATCACACTCAGATCCAGGTTGTCGGCGGCGCCCGCCGCCGACGTTACGAACGGGATAACGCCGAGACATGGCGCGACCAGACGCTCCGTCAATGCCTCGACATACCCGTCTGGCACACTGCTCTCCAGCGTGTTGGCAACCCAAGCCACCAACCGGCAACCGCTCGCGGAGATGGCGCGTTCGGTCAGCAGCGCGTGGTTAAGGCAACCGAGACGCATTCCCACTACCAGAATCACCGGCAGTTCGAGGTCGTACACCACATCGGCCATGGTCTGTGTTTGGCTAATCGGTACCAGCCAACCGCCGATGCCCTCCACCACTACATCGTCGGCATGCGTCGCCAGGCGCGCGAAATGCGCGCGAATGCTGGCTATGTCGATCTGGACACCGGCTGCCTCGGCGGCCAGATGCGGCGCGGTCGGAGCTGCCAGGGCATATGGATTCACATCTGCGTAGTCGGCCACCACGTTGCCGGCAACGCGCAGGGCTTCGGCATCCGCCGAATGCAGACCGTGTTGCGTCGCGTCACAACCACTCGCCACCGGTTTCATGCCGACCACGCGCCGGCCGGTGCGTGCCAAAGCCGTCAGCAGCGCAGCACTCACCAGCGTCTTGCCCACGCCGGTGTCAGTTCCGGTGACAAACCAGGCTCGCGGCATCGCTTTCAAGGAATGCAGGCCCGCATAAAGTCCATCGCGCCAATCCAGGCGCCTGGAAAATTAACCATGATTAACTCGCCCCCGGCGTAATTGAGTCAAGCTGATCACCGCACTGCCGTCGTCAGGGCTTGACGATTCAGCCAGCGGCGTCCAGGCATGCCCATACACGGTTTCATAACTCGCCGGGAGGCGGCCATCTGCATTCCGAAATGCTTCGTACGCCTGCACAAAACGGGCGAAGTGCGCCTTGCCGGTAAGTGCGACGTTGCGTATGGCAGCGGCATTGTGTGCGCCAATGGCCTTCAGGTCGCGCAACACACTGGGCGCATCGGCATAGGTCAGTGTCAGGGACTCAACATCCATCACCGGATCGGCGAAGTGTGCCCGCACCAGCGCATCGCCGAGATCGTGCATATCGATAAATGTGTGCACATGCGGGTCTTGGTCCACGGCGTGCCAGGCGGCGCGCAGCTCCTTGAGTGTATCCGGGCCGAAGGTCGTGAACAGCAACAAGCCACCCGGCCGAAGCACGCGCCGGCACTCGCGAAACACGGTGTCCGGATCGCACCACTGCAGTGCCAGGTTGGAAAACACCAGATCGAACGAGTGATCGGCGAACGGCAATGCCTCGGCGTCGGCGTTGACGAAGCGACAGCGGCTGAAGTGCCGACCGAGACCGAACGGCCATCGCGGCAGCGAGTGCGTCTGCGCCATTGCAGTCATGGGCAATGCAATATCCAGTCCGACCAAGTGCGCAGCCCGGATAGCGCCTGCGCAACAGGCCCATGGCGTAACCGGTGCCGCAACCCAGATCGAGTATCCGTTGCGGCGCGATGCGCATGTAGTCGAGGCGAGCGAGCAAGCGGTCGGCGATTTCGCGTTGCAGCACCGCCGCGGCGTCGTAGCGCGCCGCGGCGCGCGCGAACGCGGCGCGCACCGATTTCTTGTCGAGTGCCGGCAGGATGGAATCCATCACACAGCCTCCGCCGCACCGGGACGTGCATGTGTCGTGGAGGCGACGCTGACAGACGGCGTCTGCGAACGACGTCGACATGCGAGAGAAACGGTGCGTGCCCGGCGCCTTCGAGTCGCAGCAAGCGCGCCTGCGGCAATTGCGCGGCCAGATATTCACCGGCAGCCGGCGGCGCCAGACGGTCGTGACTGCCATGCACCACCAGTGCCGGCACCCGGATCTCCGCCAGGCGCGCGCGCAAGTCGGTCTGCTCGAGAATCGCAAGCCCTGCCGCCAGCGCCTCGGGCTGTGGCTCGCCATGCGCATACATTTCGGCACGCAGTTGTTTGAGGAGCGCGCGCGCCGATTCATTGTTGCCCACCTGCAGGCTCAGGAATCGCAACAGCGTGGCGCGGAAATCCTGGGTAAGGCTGCGGGCGAAGTCGGCGAACACCTCGACCGGCATGGCGTGTGGCCAGTCTGGTGCCTGCACAAATTTTGGCGTCGTGCCGACCAGCACCAGCTTTGCAACTTTGTGCGGATGTGACAGTGCGGCATTCAGCGCAATCAGGCCACCGAGTGACCAGCCAAGCCAGATCGCCGGCTCTGGCACACAGCGCTGCCACACGATCGGTGAATGTCGAGAGTGAAGAGCGACTCACCAGCTGCGCGGCTGCGGCCATGGCCGGGAAGATCCAGCGTGGTCACGCGAAAGTGTTGCGCCAGGCGTGCCGGCAGTTCACCCCAAATGCCGCCGTGCAATCCCCAGCCGTGCACCAATACCAGATCCGGGCCGCTGCCCGAGTCGTTCATGCCAGAGCATCATGCCGGCCCTGTACTGGTCTGTGGCAAGTGCGCCAAGCGCCTCCAGCAGGCGCTCGACATGCTGCGCCGAGTGCTGTGCCGAGAAGGTGACGCGCAGGCGCGCGCTGCCGGCCGGCACGGTCGGCGGGCGGATCGCCGGCACCAGAATTCCGCGTGCGCGCAGCGCGTCGCTGGCCGCCATGGCCGCTTGCGCTTCGCCCAGGATCAGCGCCTGAATCGGTGTTGGCGAATCCAGCAGTGTGAGGCCCAGTTGCGCGGCGCCCGATCGGAACTGGGCGATACGCGCGTTCAGCACCTCGCGCCGCCAGCCTTCCTCCTGCACGATGCGCAGGCTGGCGCGCGTCGCCTCGGCCACCGCCGGCGGCAGCGCAGTGGTGTAGATGTAGGGTCGCGCGCGTTGAATGAGATACTCCACGAGGTCTTCGTCGCCAGCGACAAATGCGCCGAAGGTGCCGAACGCCTTGCCGAGCGTGCCGAGCAGTATCAACGGTGCCTGCGGCCGCAAACCGAAGTGCTCAAGCGTGCCGCGCCCATGTGTGCCGAGCACACCCAGGCCATGCGCGTCGTCCACCAGCAGCCAGGCGGCATGCTGCTGCGCGAGCGTGACGAGCCGTGCGACATCCGCGACATCGCCGTCCATGCTGAACACGCCGTCGGTCAGCATGAGTCTTCTCTCCTCACCTTCGCGTTCAGCCGCGATCAGCAGCGCTTCGAGCCGTGCCAAGTCGCCGTGCGCATAGCGCTTCACCTGTGCACCCGACAGGCGCGCCGCGTCGATGAGCGAGGCGTGATTGAGTTTGTCCTCGAACACCGTGCCATGCCGGTCGAGCAGCGCGCTGACAACACCGAGGTTGGCCATGTAGCCGGTGGAAAAGAGCAGCGCACGTTCGGCGCCAACAAAGGCCGCCAATTCTTCCTCCAAGGCATGGTGCGCCACGCCATGGCCGGTAACGAGATGCGAGGCACCGCTACCGACCCCGTAGCGCTCCGCGCCGCTGCGAAATGCGGCGATCACCCGCGCGTCGTTGGCCAGCCCGAGGTAATCGTTGCTGCAGAACGACAGCAGCGTTTCGGTCCCCACGCGCACTTCCACGCCCTGCGGCGATTCGAGCACGCGCCGCGTGCGATACAGGTGCTGTACGCGCAACGCTGCAGTTCTTCCCGAATACCGCTGGATACCGGGGTGCACTGGAGTTTGACCTTTACTATTAGGCATTACCTTCACTTGCCGTCATGTGCTGCCTTCGGGCAGGATGTCCATTAATAGGATGAAATACCACCACTGCTTGCACAGTGAGTGGTCGCCAACCGTCAACAAGGATCGTTGATGCTGCTTAACAACTGGTTAACGAATATACAGGATTGGCTGCTGCCACGCCTCTGCCCGGCCTGCGGTGACCCGGCCGGACCGGGGCGGGAACTGTGTCCGGGTTGTGAACGGAGCCTGCCCATCCTGCGCCATGCCTGCCCGCGTTGCGCCATACCTTATGAGCACCCGGACACGCACGGCGAGTGTGGCGCCTGCCAGAAGCACCCGCCGGCCTTCGCGCGCACTGTCGCGCTCTACCACTACGCCCCGCCGGTGGATCACTTCATCCGCGCGCTCAAGTTCCACCAGCAGCTCGGCCTGGCGCACCTGCTCGGTGACCGTCTCGCGCAGCGCGTGGTGCACGGAGGCATCGCGGCCGGACCTGATCATCCCCGTTCCACTGCATCGCGCCCGCCTGCGCGAGCGCGGTTACAACCAGGCACTGGAAATTGCCCGCCCGGTAGCGCGCGCGCTGGGCGTGCCGCTCGACTTCCGTTCTCTGCGACGTGTGCGTGCGACCGCGCCGCAGACCGGGATGACGGTCAAGGCGCGCCGGCAAAACCTGCGTGGGGCATTCGTGTTGCGGGACGATGGCGCCCTGCACAATCTTCATGTGGTGCTGGTGGATGACGTGATGACCACCGGCAGTACCGTGCAGGCGGCAGCGCAGTGTCTGCGCGCGGCGGGCGCGCGGGAGGTCGATATCTGGGTGATCGCGCGCGCCTGATGGTGCCGTAGCCAATTACTGTGATGGAGTAGGCGCGCTCACTGGATCAATACGAGAAGGATCAACGTGTGTGCCTGGGTAGCGGAACACAAGCTGCCAGGCACAGGTTCCGGCCTGTCCTGAAACCATGGTGCCAGTGATGGTGTGCGTTTGTGGGGCGCCGGTACCGGTGCCCTCGTTGCGCTCAGTGCCAGCGAATAGTTCAGGCCGAGCAGCGTAACCGCTGGTGGCGTCGAGTGCCATGGTATAGGGCAGCATACTGGTGCAATTGGCGCCAAAAGTCGTGGTGGGATTTATCGTTGGACCGAACGACGTGTAATTGAAGGTAATGGTTCCCGGTGGCGTACTGATGCTGCACGAGGCCTCATTGAGGATAAGAACCGTAAGAGTGGAAGTAACTGCTTGCGTTGACGAGCCCATACGAGTAGTCTTGAGCGTCATGGTAACGGTATCGTTATAAGGATTTGCGGGGGGGGTGCCTCCTGTCGCACTGGGAACACAGCCCCAGTAGCTGGTGACCACCGTTGTCGTATTAAAACCGCTTAAGATCATCGTGCCCGGACTAGGGATGGGGAAAAGTTGGCCCAGGAACAGAAGGACCCCACAAAGGTGCCGCAAGCTGCGGAAGTAAAAAGATCATATGAAATGTAGAAGTCGCCGTTTGATCTTTTTGCGCGATTGCCGCCGCTGTCATACAACCCATTGTTTACGCGCCACACTGTACGTGACTGACGTAGGGTCCATCGAGTCACCGCGCGCGCACTCACCGTAAAATGGGTCTGGACAATTTTGGTGTTATCTCGTTCTTGTCATAAGCGGCCGTGAACCGGGGGGGGCTGATGCTACAGCTGATCGCCGCCTTTGCATTGGCGGCAACCAACAGCAGCACATGGCCGCCAGCAACTTGAGCAGCACCGGTTGCCGGGCTGCAGGCTGGTCACAAAGGCGTTGCTGCCGGGCAGGTACAGTGCCGTGTACGATGGAGTCATTTTCTCTGTTCACAGTGGCTTTGCCGCCGGATCAATACGAAGGATCAACGTGTGTGCCTGGGTAGCGGAACACAAGCTGCCAGCACAGGTTCCGGCCTGTCCTGAAACCATGGTGCCAGTGATGGTGTGCGTTTGTGGGGCGCCGGTACCGGTGCCGCTCGTTGCGCTCAGTGCCAGCGAATAGTTCAGGCCGAGCAGCGTACCGCTGGTGGCGTCGAGTGCCATGGTATAGGGCAGCATACTGGTGCAATTGGCGCCAAAAGTCGTGGTGGGATTTATCGTTGGACCGAACGACGTGTAATTGAAGGTAATGGTTCCCGGTGGCGTCGTGAGGTTGCACGTGGACGACATGTGTATCTGGACGCCGAAAGAACCGGTCGCAATTGTCGTCGACCCTCCCGATTGTGAATTGCGGAGCTGCATGATGACGGTATCGGAATAAATACCCGCGGGCAGAGCCATTCTGGCCCGCGGGAATGCAGCCCCAGTAGGGGACGTCTATCCATGAAGATGCATAGCCGCTCAAGATCAGCGTAAACAGCAGACTTCTTGAGGTGGTGTTCCTCCATTCCGCAGAACAACCGCTGTTGCGGTAAAGCTCGTAGTTAACGTATCGTGTTGGCCCCGTCTTTCTGGCGCGATTCTGATTGCCACTGGCATACGATCCGTTGTTTGCGCGGATAGCGTAATTCAGCGTGGTTGGGTCGCCCGGCGCACTACGCGAGCAGGTCACTCTTGCGTAGCTCTGGATTCTGGCCTGGGAACCGGCCGCCGGGTCATAGCCGGCCGTGAACCCGGGGGAGCTCGATGCTACAGCTGATCGCCGCCTTTGCATTGGCGGCAACCAACAGCAGCACGATGGCCGCCAGCAGTTGAATGCATGACCGCTTCATCGGGCCACCCCGTGGCACGGCAACGGACCCAGGCGCGGGAATTCGTCCGGTGTCTCGGGCGGCAGCGTGACATCAAACCGGCATTCCTGATTTTTCCACTTGAGCAGCAGGCGGTTGCTGGGCTGCAGGCCGGTTACAAAGGCCTCGCCGCGCCGGGCGACATAAAACTCTTCCTTGTCCCCCTCGATCTGGACAATGGCACCCGGGGGGGCCATCTCGCCGTCATCCAGTTTGATTTTCAGCAGTGCCCCGCGGCCACTGCGTACCGGGAACGTGACCTTGACCGCGCTGCGCCAGGCAGGCACGGCAACCTGTTCGATGGAGTCAATTTCCGCACTCAGGGGCAGCTCTTGGGATTGATCCGTACTGAGTTTTTCTGGTACGGCCGCCATACCAAAAAACTCGATTGCGTCGAATTCCAGCTGCCCTGAGTGCGGAAATTGACTCCATCGAACAGGTTGCCGTGCCTGCCTGGCGCAGCGCCGGTCGAGCCACGTTCCCGGTACGCAGTGGCCGCGGGGCACTGTAAAAAGTCGAACTGGATGACGGCGAGACCCCGGGTGCCATTGTAGGATCGAGGGGGACAAGGAAGAGTTTTATGTCCGCCGGCGCGGCAAGGCCTTTGTAACCGGCCTGCAGCCCCAGCAACCGCCTGCTCAAGTGGAAAAATCAGGAATGCAGGTTTGATGTCACGCTGCCGCCCGAGACACCGGACGAATTCCGCGCCCTCGGCTCGTTGCCGTGCCACGGGGTGGCCCGATGAAGCGGTCATGCATTCAACTGCTGGCGGCCATCGTGCTGCTGTTGGTTGCCGCCAATGCAAAGGCGGCACGACGGCTTGTAGCATCACTCCCCCGGGTTCACGGCCGGCTATGACCCGGCGGCCGGTTCCCGAGCGTAATCCAGCTACGCAAGAGTGACCTGCTCGCGTAGTGCGCCCGGGGCAACCCCCAACCACGCTGAATTACGCTATCCGCGCAAACAACGGATCGTATGCCAGTGGCAATCAGAATCGCGCCAGAAAGACAGGGCCGAGCACGATACGTTAACTACGAGCTTTACCGCAACAGCGGCTGTTCTGCGGAATGGAGGAACACCACCTCAAGAAGTCTGCTGTTTACGCTGATCTTGAGCGGCTATCGTCTCATGGATAGACGTCCCCTACTGGGGCTGCATTCCCGCGGGCCAGACGGGTCTGCCCCGCGGTCTCGCAATTCGCAGTCGGAGGGTCAACGACGATATTCGACCGGTTCTTTCGGTGTCCAGAGATACACGTCTCGTCCACGGTGTAGCCTCACGACGCCACCGGGAACCATTGTTACATACACGTCGTTCGGTCCAACGATAAATCCCACCACGACTTTTGGCGCCAATTGCACCGGTATGCTGCCTATACCATGGCACTGAGCGCCACCAGCGGTACGCTGCTCGGCTGAACTATTCGCTGGCACTGAGCGCAACGACGGCGCCGGTTACCAGGCGCCCCACAAACGCACACATCACTGGCACCATGGTTTCAGGACAGGCCGGAACCTGTGCTGGCAGCTTGTGTTCCGCTACCCAGGCACACACGTTGATCCTCTCGTATTGATCCGGCGGCAAAGCCACTGTGAACAGAGAAAATGACTCCATCGTACACGGCACTGTACCTGCCCGGGGCAGCAACGCCTTTGTGACCAGCCTGCAGCCCGAACCGTGTGCTGCTCAAGTTGCTGGCGGCCATCGTGCTGCTGTTGGTTGCCGCCAATGCAAAGGCGGCGATCAGCTGTAGCATCAGCTCCCCCGGGTTCACGGCCGCTTATGACAAGAACGAGATAACACCAAAAATTGTCCAGACCCATTTTACGGTGAGCTGCGCGCGCGGTGACTCGATGGACCCTACGTCAGTCACGTACAGTGTGGGCGTAAACAATGGGTTGTATGACAGCGGCGGCAATCGCGCAAAAAGATCAAACGGCAACTTCTACATTTCATATGATCTTTTTACTTCCGCAGCTTGCAGCACTTTGTGGGGTCCTTCTGTTCCTGGGCCAACTCTCCCCATCCCTAGTCCGGGCACGATGATCTTAAGCGGTTTTAATACGACAACGGTGGTCACCAGCTACTGGGGCTGTATTCCCAGTGGACAGAACACCCCTTCCGCAAATCCTTATAACGATACCGTTACCATGACGCTCAACTACTCGTATGGGCTCGTCAACGCAAGCAGTTCTTCCACTCTTACGGTTCTTATCCTCAATGAGGCCTCGTGCAGCATCAGTACGCCACCGGGAACCATTACCTTCAATTACACGTCGTTCGGTCCAACGATAAATCCCACCACGACTTTTGGCGCCAATTGCACCAGTATGCTGCCCTATACCATGGCACTCGACGCCACCAGCGGTACGCTGCTCGGCCTGAACTATTCGCTGGCACTGAGCGCAACGAGCGGCACCGGTACCGGCGCCCCACAAACGCACACCATCACTGGCACCATGGTTTCAGGACAGGCCGGAACCTGTGCTGGCAGCTTGTGTTCCGCTACCCAGGCACACACGTTGATCCTCTCGTATTGATCCAGTGAGCGCGCCTACTCCATCACAGTAATTGGCTACGGCACATCAAGCGCGCGCGATTACCCAGATCTCGACCTCCTGCGCGCCCGCCGCGCGCACGCAGTGCGCCGCTGCCTGCACGGTGCTGCCGGTCGTCATCACGTCATCCACCAGCGCCACTCGCAGTTCTCGTACAGCATCAATATGCCGCAAAGCGAACGCACCACGCAGATTTTTTCGGCGTTCCGCGATCGTCATCCCGGTCTGCGGTGCGGTCGCGCGCACGCGCACCAGCGAACGAAAGTCGAGTGGCACACCCAGAGCGCGCGCCAGTGGGCGGGCAATTTCCAGTGACTGGTTGTAGCCGCGCTCGCGCAGACGCGCACGATGCAGTGGAATGGGAATGATCACATCTGGCCGCACTGACTCCGCCACCAGCCTGCGGGCCAGTTGTTCTCCCAGCATGCGCGCCAGACCGAGTTGCTGGCGAAACTTGAGCTCGCGAATGAAGTAATCCACCGGCGGGGCATAGCGATAAAGCGCGATGGCGCGCGTGTAGGCCGGCGGCTGTTTCTGACAGGCCCCACACTCGCCGTGCGTTTGCGCCTGTTCATAAGGAATGGCGCAACGCGGACAGGCGTGCTGCAGGATGGGCAGCGATTGTTCGCAGCCCGGACACAATTCCCGTCCCGGTCCCGCCGGGTCGCCGCAGGCCGGGCAGAGGCGCGGCAGCAACCAATCCTGTATATTTGTTAACCAGTTGTTAAGCAGCATCAACGATCCCTGTTGACGGTTGGCGACCACTCACTGTGCAACCAGCGATGGTATTTGTGCTTTGGTCATCCTGCCCGAGGCAGCACTTGGCGGCAAGTAAAGGTAATGCCCAATAATAAAGGTCAAGGCCTGACGCCTCCCGGTATAGGGAAGCGAATGCTCAACGATATTCGGGAAGATCTGCAGCGTCTGCGCGCGCAGCACTTATATCGCGCTCGGCGCGTGCTCGACTCCCCACAAGGCGTGGAAGTGCGTGTTAAGGACGAAACCCTGCTGTCGTTCTGCAGCAATGACTACCTCGGGCTGGCGAACGATGCACGTGTGGTGGGCGCGCTTCAAAGCGGCGCACAACGCTACGGGGCCGGTAGCGGTGCCTCGCATCTCGTTACCGGCCACAGCGTTGCGCACCACGCACTCGAAGAGGAACTGGCAACATTCGTCGGTGCCGAGCGCGCGTTGCTGTTTTCCACCGGCTACATGGCCAACCTCGGCGTGGCCAGCGCACTGCTGGACCGGTATGGCACGGTATTCGAGGACAAACTCAATCACGCTTCACTCATAGACGCCGCGCGCCTTTCTGGTGCGCAGGTGAAGCGCTATGCGCACGGCGACCTGGCACGGCTGGAACTGATGTTGGCAGCTTCCGAGGGCAAACGACTCATTCTGACAGATGGTGTGTTCAGCATGGACGGCGATCTCGCGGATGTCGCGCGGCTTGCCGCACTCGCGCAGCAGCATGCTGCCTGGCTGCTGGTGGACGACGCGCATGGCCTGGGGGTGCTCGGCGCGCACGGGCGCGGCACACTTGAACATTTCGGATTGCAACCGCAGGCGCCATTGATTCTGCTCGGCACGCTCGGCAAGGCGTTCGGCAGTTTTGGTGCATTTATCGCTGGTGATGAAGACCTCGTGGAATATCTCATTCAACGCGCGCGACCCTACATCTACACGACTGCACTGCCGCCAGCGGTGGCCGAAGCAACGCGCGCCAGCCTGCGCATCGTGCAGCAGGAAGCATGGCGACGCGATTCGTTGAACGCGCGTATTGCCGAATTTAGATCGGGTGCCGCGCAACTGGGTTTCACACTGCTGGATTCTGCAACGCCGATTCAGGCGCTGATCCTGGGCGAAGCGCAAGCGGCCGTGGCGGCAAGTGACGCGCTTCGCAAAGTCGGTATTCTGGTACCGGCGATCCGTCCGCCGACCGTGCCGGCTGGCAGTGCGCGTCTGCGTGTCACCTTGTGTGCACTGCACTCGGCGCAGCATGTCGAACGCCTGCTGGAGGCGTTGGCAGACTTGCCACAGACCAGTACAGGGTTGGCATGATGCTCTGGCATGAACGACTCGGTAGCGGCCCGGATCTTGTATTGGTGCATGGCTGGGGATTGCACGGTGGCATTTGGGGTGAACTGCCGGAACGCCTGGCACAACACTTTCGCGTGACCACGCTGGATCTTCCCGGCCATGGCCGCAGCCGCGCTGCTGGCGAGTCCTTTTCACTCTCGACATTCACCGATCGTGTGGCAGCGGCGCTGTGTGACACACCAGCGATCTGGCTTGGCTGGTCACTCGGTGGGCTGGTCGCGCTGAATGCCGCACTGTCACATCCGCAGAAAGTTGCCAAGCTGGTTCTGGTCGGCACGACGCCAAAATTTGTGCAGTCACCAGAGTGGCCACATGCCATGCCGGCCGAGGTGTTCGCCGACTTCGCCTGCAGCCTTACCCAGGATTTCCGCGCCACGCTGTTGCGATTCCTGAGCCTGCAGGTTGGCAACAATGAAACGGCGCGCGCGCTCCTCAAACAACTGCGTGCCGAAATGTATGCGCATGGCGAGCCATTGCCCGAGGCGCTGGCGGCAGGGCTTGCGATTCTCGAGCAGACAGACTTGCGCGCGCGCCTGGCGGAGATCCGGGTGCCAGCACTGGTGATGCATGGCAGTCACGACCGCCTGGCGCCGCCGGCTGCCGGTGAATATCTGGCCGCGCAATTGCCGCAGGCGCACTTGCTGCGACTCGAAGGCGCCGGGCACGCACCGTTTCTCT
>CAVOQN010000002.1:0-682129 GCA_963698375.1 uncultured Pseudomonadota bacterium | reverse complement strand
TACGCATTGAAAACACCAGCGATTTGGTTTAGCCCGTAATGTTCCGCTGTGTGCGCCTGTGAATAGATCTCGACGAAGTTGGCGGAGAGTTTTTTGACTTCCTCGGGTATTGCCAGCTCCGTGCCGCGATAAGGTGCTGTACTTCTCAGAATGAAATTCTTTTCCAGGTCTCCGCGAAAATTGCGGCCTTGCAAGTACGTCGCGATAAACGCCTGTTGGCAATCTTGCCGTGGGCAACGAAAAAATAATTGAAGGATATTGCCCTTATGGCTTTCTCTCTCAATGCCATTTGTGCCAATCATTCGCGGCTCGATGCCGTGGTGACAAAGCGGGCAGGTATCCGGAATGCCGTTGTACGGGTAGCGAATATTGTTAACGTCTATATGCATTCCAAGCCCCTTTCATTGAGAGCCACATAACCGCTCGGGTTCACGGGCGGCGGCGCGTTAGCGACGCCGTCCAGTGGAACCCGTTGTTGGGCTGCATTGTGTCGTTTTCCCCGACAGCATGAGAATTCAATATTCAGCCCTCATAAAAAAATTTCATTCAGCGAATTAGCCGCTCCATGCCAGTTGGGGGCTTGCACCCCAATGGTTTTGCAATAAGAAGCCACGCCACTGCGCTTACCATTGCCAACGGAGAAGAAATTAAGTTTGAAATCACTGGGGTCACGCGTAGCGCCCCAGTACCAATATCGCGAAAAATGTTGAACCTATTACGTAGTTCAAGAATATATATGCTGCACCAAGGACTACCACCGAACTCAAGAAGCATATTACGAACCACGCGAATTCTCGATTTACATACGAGACTACTGGCCAAATAACACCGGCCCCAATTTTTTTCAAAGACGAACCGCTCACATACCCCGGTTGATCTATGGGGTCCATCTGTGATGGAAAAGGACCATTTCAAAGCCGGTCCAATAGTATGCAAGGAAAACAGCAATGATTACTTCCGGCCATGAAACCATATATTAAGAGATCCTCGTTGAGGTCAACGATGCAGCCCAACGACCAAGCTGTGGGGCGCGAGCCGCAACGCGGCGAAGCGTCCCACACGAGCGCCTTGTTATGTGTGATTTACATAGATGCAAGAATCTCACCCCTCTTCTCCCAATAACTCTCAAGCTGCTGTCTAGCTTCGCCAATTAGATCAACAATCTTATCCAATGAATCTTGAGAGAATTGTATATATTCCTGTTTCATGCCTTGCTTGTTAATTTGGACCCTGACAAAGGAAAACCCCTCTTCATCTGTACTTTCCCAATCAGCATGAACAACAACGTTCCTTAGCCTTCCCACTTCTTTCAGTTTACTTATTAGCTCTGGATAAAATTCATTCTCCACTGTAAATGCGCGATGAAAGTCGTCACAGAAGCGCTGGAATAAATCGACTTTAGTTGCGTACTGCATTTTGTGAAGCACTAACAAGCCTAAAGAATCCGAGCGATCCGAAAACGTTTCGCACAATGCCGAATCAAGTTCTGATTCGAGACCATTGAAATTCATCACTACTGCACCAACGAGAGGAAGAGTAACTTTCAAGTATTCCTCAGCCTTCGCCTCATCTTCTATTTCGTGATAGAGGTACTGGTCAAAATCTTTGTGCTTCTGCTTCATCGCTTCCTTTCACACATAACGCCGCAAATCACCGGCAGCAAAAAGCAGAGCGACGAAGGAGCGGCGCTTTTTGCTGTCCGAGTGCATTTGCCTTGTTAGGCCATATGGATTTCTATTGCCTTTCGGACAGCCAATCGATCACTGCCTGTACCATTTCTCGCTCATGGTCATCGAAAGTGTGGCTCGCACCAGGAATAAGTACCTGCTTGTAGCGACCCGAAACCATGTCGGATCTTGCTCCGGCATGCTTCATGTCAACCCCATCGCCACCGTCGCCGTAGACATCCACTACGGGAAGAGCGACGTGGCGCAGGTTCGCGTTGCTGTCCAGCGGCTCACCACCACCGTTTCGGATGCCGATGCCGATAAAACCCACGATTGGGGCCTTGGGGTTGCTGGCAAGATAGGAAGTCGCCATCCGGCTGCCCATGCTGTGTCCCATGAGATAGATACGCTCAACTTTCTTTTCATCTCGCAGGAAGGCGATGCCGGCATCAATTTCCTTGTGTGCGCGAGGGAAGTCCCCGACATACGCCTCCCATTTCTTCTTTTCCGCAGGCATCTGCAGCGACAGCGTGTGATACCCAAGTTTTTCTTGTATGCCCTTGCGCAGTGGGTCCACGACTTTCCAAGTTGGATGCTGTCCACGGCCGTGACACAGAATGACGCCAACTTTGCTTGTACCGCCGTCGTGGTATGCTGAACCCGATGGCTCGCCTGCAAAAACGAGGGTAACTGCGCACAAGGCGATAGCCAATGAACAAGTGGTAACTATATTGCGCATTTTTGTCTCCTCTTTGTGGCCTAACGTTCCGGTTCAGGCGCGGCGGCGCGTTAGCGCCGACGTCGACTGGAACCGGTAGTTATGTGTTGTTGTTCTTTGCATGGATACGATTCCACAACATTGGCAGAAAAAACGATATTGCCGATACTGTTAATGTAAACCACAGCAATGTTTTTGTGGTTTGTGCCGAGGGCTCGGAATACAGGAGCGCACCCCAGCTACCGAGAAGCAAAACCAACCAAACGGCAGCCAAGGCTCGGCGTTTCGGTTGGGGCCGCGTGCCACCAAACAGCCAAGCCAAAACGACAATAAGCGCCAACCCGCCTATGAAGGTTAGCGGCAGACCACTGGCAAGTCGTTCAATGAAGTCTTTCACGACACATAACAAGATATAGACCGCCCAAGTGCGGTAATTAAATACCGCACTTGGTCGTCGAAAAGGGTTATTTCTTCAATCAAATCCATTTGTTGTTTCTTCTTTCTCGAATGTCGGTGATCCGGGATAGACCGCAGATCCCACTGTACTCAATTTCAGTAAAACCCATATACTTCTGCTGGTCAATGGACAACACCAAGGAGGGTGGTATGGCAAAGGACATGCGCGTAGCCGATTCTTCCCCGCGTCTGCTGGATCAGGTTCGCGGAACGATCCGTCTCAAGCATTACAGCATCCGCACCGAGCAAAGTTACCTCGGCTGGATCAAGCGCTTTATTCTGTTTCACAACAAGCGGCATCCGCGAGAAATGGGTGCAAATGAAGTCACTGCCTTTCTCACCGATCTTGCCGTGCGCGGCAACGTTGCCGCCTCCACCCAGAATCAGGCACTCAATGCCATACTGTTCCTGTACCGCGAAGTGCTCAGGATCGAATTGCCATGGATGGACAACATTCAGCGCGCGAAGAAGCCGGCGCGCTTGCCCGTAGTCTTTACGCGAGCCGAGGTAAAGAGCCTGCTGGCGCAGCTGGATGGCACACTGTGGCTCATGGCGAGCCTGATTTATGGATCAGGCATGCGGTTGATGGAGTGTGTGCGGCTGCGCGTGAAGGACATTGATTTTCACTACAAGCAGATCATCGTGCGCGATGCCAAGGGACAGAAAGACCGGGTGACAATGTTGCCGGAGAGCCTCATGGATTCACTGCGCAACCATCTTGTACGCGTGAAAGAACTTCACGAACAGGATCTGCAGGCAGGCGGCGGTCGTGTTTACCTGCCGCACGCGCTGGATCGCAAATACCCCAATGCCGGCCGGGAGTGGGGATGGGCCGCTCTTGCGCATCCATGCGCCCGCGGCATTTGAGCATCCCTGCTCGGCACAATATGTCTTTCCGTCACAGCAACGATCTGAAGACCCGCGTTTAAAAGAAATTCGCCGGCATCACCTCGATGAAAAAAACTTGCAACGAGCCATCAAGCAGGCGGCAATGCGCCTGGGGTTACCTGGGAAAGTTACGACGCACACCTTGCGCCATTCTTTCGCCACGCATCTTCTTGAGAACGGCCAGGATATCCGCACTGTTCACCGCTCCTGCGCATCCATGCGCCCGCGGTATTGGTACATCCCTGTACGGCACAGGAGTTACTTGGGCACTCGGACGTGAAAACCACCATGATCTACACGCACGTCTTGCAGCGGGGCGGTCGCGGTGTCCGCAGCCCGTTGGATCGGATGGAATAGTGGCGTACAGCTACGCGATGCACCAAAAAATGTGTTCAGATTTTCGCTGCGATTCCTGAGTCCAGAAAAACCTGAAAGCCAGCCGACAGGAACAGGCTACTGTGAATTCAGAACGGCAGCTGTGCCTCCGGTTTGACGGCGAGGACGAGCGTGCGAAACTGCTCCTGAATGCGTTCCAGCGCCGTGGCGTTATCGGCCTCGAAACGGAATACCAGCACCGGCGTCGTGTTGGAAGCGCGCACCAGGCCGAAGCCATCGGCGAAATCGGCGCGCAGCCCGTCGATGGTGGTGAGGCGCGCATCGGGCAGGTGCGCCTGCTTGAGGAAGCTGCTCCATGAACTTGTAGTGTTCGCCTTCCGGAAACTTGAGATTGAGTTCGGGCGTGTTCAGGGTGTTCGGCAGGGCTGGCAAAGATTTCCTGCGGCGTGCGGCTGTCACGCGCCAGAATTTCCAGCAGGCGTGCGGCGGTGTACAGGCCGTCGTCGAAGCCATACCAGCGTTCCTTGAAGAAGATGTGGCCGCTCATCTCGCCGGCCAGCAGTGCGCCGCTTTCCTTGAGCTTGGCCTTGATGAACGAATGTCCGGTCTTCCACATCGTGCCCTTGCCGCCGGCCGCGGTGATGGCCTCGGCGAGCGTGCGCGAACATTTCACGTCGTAAATGATTTCACCGCCCGGATTGCGCGCCAGCACGTCGCGCGCGTACAGAATCATCTGCCGGTCCGCCCAGATGATGCTGCCGTCCGGCGAGACCACGCCGAGCCGGTCGCCGTCGCCGTCGAACGCGAGCCCTGCGTCGTAGCCGCCTTTATTCACTTCGGCGATCAGATCAGCGAGGTTTTCCGGTTTGCTCGGGTCGGGATGGTGATTGGGAAAGGTGCCGTCGATCTTGCAAAAAAGCTCGGTGACGTCGCAGCCGAGTTGCTTGAGCAGTTGTGGCGCGAGTTCGCCGGCGACGCCATTGCCGCAATCCACGAGCGATGCGCATCTTGCGCGCGAGCTTCACATCGCCGGTGATGCGGTTGAGGTAGGCGTCACGCACGTCGGCCTGCGTGACCTTGCCGTTGCCGGTGACGAGGTCGTTGTCGAGCAGCCGCTTGGCGCAGTTTCTGGATGGCTTCGCCGGAGAGTGTCTCGCCGGCGATGACCATCTTGAGCCCGTTGTAGTCGGGCGGATTGTGGCTGCCGGTGACCGCGACGCCGGTGTGGGTGTCGAGGTGATGGGTCGCGAAGTAAACCACCGGCGTCGGCACCATGCCGATGTCGATGACATCGCAGCCGCTGCTGGCCAGGCCGCGCGCCAGCGCCGCGACAAGATCCGGCCCGGAGAGCCGGCCGTCGCGCCCGACGACGACGCGCGTCTGCTTGCGCGCACGTGCTTCGCTGCCGATTGCCTGGCCGATACGCTCGACGATTGCGGGTGTGAGTGTCTTGCCGACGATGCCGCGGATGTCGTAGGCCTTGAAAATTTCGGGTCGGAAGGGCGGTGGGTGCGTTCAAGCTTGATTCCTCGGGCTGATTCAGATGGTAATTTTACGTGCTGATGCGTGTTTCGCGAAGCGCGTGTTAAGGCAGGCGGCGAACGAGTTCGTGTGTGCCATGGTTGCTGCTTTGAGAGCCGCAGACGGAGCTGCTTTACGGCTACAGAAGGCGGCAGCGGAGAATGTATTAATTCTTGACGCCGGTATGACCAAAACCGCCGGCACCGCGCCGGCTCTCTTCGAAATCCTGCACAATTTCGAACTCGGCCTGCGCCACCGGCACGAACACCATTTGTGCAATGCGGTCGCCGGGTTCGATGGTGAAAGCGGCCTGTCCGCGATTCCAGCAGGACACGAATACCTGCCCCTGGTAATCGGAATCAATCAGTCCAACCAGATTGCCGAGCACGATGCCGTGCTTGTGGCCGAGACCGGAGCGCGGCAGCAACATGGCGGCGAGCCCCGGCGTCGCCGATATGGATGGCGATGCCGGTGGGAATGAGCTGGGTCTCGCCCGGCTTGAGCGTGAGCGTGTCGTCGAGGCAGGCCACCAGGTCGAGGCCGGCGGCGCCCTCGGTGCCGTAACGCGGCAGCGGGAATTTATTGCCGATGCGCGCGTCGAGGATTTTGAGTTCGATTCTTGGCATGAAATTTCTCAGCGATATGTTGAATGAGTGTGCGTGCCAGCTGCGCCTTGGGTGCGAGCGGCAGTTCAGTCGTGCCCGTGCGGTCCACGAGCAGCAGGCGGTTTTCGTCTACACCAAAGCCGCCCTCGGAGCCGCCGACGAGATTGGCGGCGATCAGGTCCACGCCTTTGGCGTCGAGCTTGGCGCGCGCGGCCGTCTCCAGGTGCTCGGTCTCGGCGGCAAAGCCGACCGTGAACGGCGCAGGTTTGAGTGCGGCCACGCTGGCCAGGATATCCGGGTTGCGCACCAGTTCAAGGGTCAGGTGTTCGGCGGTTTTTTTGATCTTCTGCTCCGCCACGGTCGCCGGCCGATAATCGGCCACGGCGGCGACGCCGATAAAAATGGCGGCAGTACTGATGCGCTCGTGCACTGCATCAAACATTTCCTGGGCGCTGGTAACGCGTACGGTGGTAATGCGCTCCGGCGGCGTCAGCGCCACCGGGCCGGAGATGAGCGTGACCTGTGCGCCCGCTTCGGCAGCGGCCTTCGGCCACGGCGTAACCCATTTTGCCGGAGCTTTTGTTGCTCAGGCCGCGCACCGGGTCGAGTGCCTCCCAGGTCGGGCCGGCAGTGATCGAGAACGTTCAGGCCGTCGAGCGTGCCGGTTTCGAAACAGGCCGGCCGTGAGCAGCGCCAGTTCGGTCGGCTCCGTCATGCGTCCCGGTCCAACGTCGCCGCACGCCTGCGAACCCTCGGCCGGGCCGAACACCTGTACGCCGCGTTGGCGCAATGTGGCGACATTCGCTTGCGTCGCCGGATTGCGCCACATCTGCTGGTTCATGGCCGGCGCGACGGCGAGCGGTGCCGCACTGGCCAGACACAAGGTAGTAAGGAGATCGTCGCCGCGCCCCTGGGCGAGACGCGCGAGGAAGTCGGCACTGGCCGGCGCCACCAGGATGGCATCCGCCCAGCGCGCCAGCTCGATATGCCCCATCGCAGATTCAGCCTGGGTGTCGAGCAGATTTCGGTGCACGGGGTGGCTGCTCACGGCCTGCAGCGTGAGTTCGGTAATGAATTCGCAGGCGGCATCGGTCATGACCACGCGCACCGCCGCACCGGCCTCGCGCAGACGGCGTACCAGATCGGCGCTTTTGTAGGCGGCGATTCCGCCCGTGACCCCGAGCAGGATGCGTTTATTGACGAGGGTTGCCATATATTATTAAGTGTACTTGACCCGCCAGTCGCCTCCAAACGAAGGAACGCAGGGGTGGGGGAGGGATAGCATGGCGCCGGGATCGGCGTCAGCGAAACCGTGCCGGACCAGGCGCATTCCACACGAGACACAGGGAGGTGAATCTTATGCCAATAACCGACTGGCCGCAGGCCGAGCGACCGCGCGAGAAACTGCTGATTCGTGGTCCGGAGGCGCTGTCCGACGCCGAGCTGCTGGCGATTTTCCTGCGCACCGGGGTGGCCGGTAAAACCGCAGTGGATGTGGCGCGCGAGCTGCTGGCCCGGTTCGGCGGCCTGCGTCCGCTTCTGGCGGCCGGGCGCGCCGCGTTGTGCGCCGCACCCGGACTGGGGAACGCGAAATATGCACAACTCATGGCGGCGCTCGAAATCGGACGGCGACATCTCGGCGAAGCGCTGACGCGCGGTGTGGCGCTCGAAAGCACTCGTGACACCCGTGAGTATCTGAAGGCCTGCTTGCGTGACCAGACCCACGAGGTGTTTTGCGGATTGTTCCTGGACAATCGCCACCGCGTGATTGCCTTCGAGGAATTATTCGCCGGTACCCTCAATGGCACGGCCGTCTATCCGCGCGAGGTGGTGAAGCACGCGCTGCGCCACAATGCCGCGGCGGTGATTTTTGCGCACAATCATCCTTCCGGTGTGGCCGAACCGAGCCGCGCGGACGAGGTGCTCACGGCGCGTCTCAAGGAAGCACTGGCACTCGTCGATATCCGTGTGCTGGACCATGTGGTGGTCGGCGACGGCGAGATGGTATCGTTCAGCGAACGTGGGCTGCTCTGATCCGAAGCCGAGGGAGGTATAAGGGGAGGGGATTCTCCCCCAGGCCGGCAAAGGGCGGTGTCAGCTCATTCTGCGCCCCTGGGGCAGCCGCAAGGCGTCTGGCCGCGGCTTGTTCCGATATACCTGCCCCCGTACCAATTCACCCTGAATCTGGTAGGTGCGCCATCAAAACCAGCGGTTCAGGCTACCCTTGGCTGCCGTTTTCTGATATAAAGTCGCGCTTTCCTGCCCGTCCGGGCAGGGCAGTACGGAGATTATGCGATGTCGAAGGTCTGCCAAGTTACGGGCAAACGCCCCATGTCGGGAAACACGGTTTCCCATGCCAACAACAGGACTCGCCGGCGGTTTCTGCCGAATCTGCATGTTCGCCGCCTCTGGGTGGAGAGCGAGAATCGTTGGGTGCGTCTGCGTCTGTCCATGAACGGATTGCGCACCCTGGACAAGAAGGGTATCGATGCAGTGCTCGCCGAGATTCGCGAGCGCGGCGAGAAGGTCTGAGGAACTGAACCATGGCAAAAGCCATTCGTGAAAAGATCAAGCTTGTGTCCTCTGCGGACACCGGCCATTTCTATACAACTACCAAAAACCGTCGCACCATGCCGGACAAACTGGAGCTCAAGAAATTTGATCCGGTCGCCCGCAAGCATGTGATGTACAAGGAAGCGAAGATTAAATAACGGTGACAAGCGTATTTTTCAAAAAAAGCCCGGTTACGCCGGGCTTTTTTTCGTCTCGGGAACCAGGAACACCCATCCGTGCAGTGTTTTTATGGAACAGGCTGGGATAGCGTGTCGCCTGACAGCCGTTTAGTGCCAGGGCGACACGTAAATCAGCTTTAACGATCGGGGCAACACAACGTAATACCGTCAACGGCAGACGTCTGGTTCTGCGGTGTTGTGCTTGCAATAATCGTGCAAAATTGCTTAGATGAAGCCCATCAGGTTTGCCGTCCGGCGGGCCATTCCCCGACCGGTTCGCAGCCGTTACCGACGGGCAAGATGTTGTGTATCCACTCAGTCAGCAAGTACTCAGAACAGATGTCGCGGGCCAGCCACTGGAGTGGATCGGTTATGAAGACGCTGTGCGTCTCTACCACCTTCGCCAGGTTGCCTATACCTGCGGGGTAACGTTGTACCATGTGCACGGTGGGTACAACGCGATCACCGGGCATCGAAGCATCGTCAAGGTGAATTCCATTATCGCCACGCAGGGCGAGCACCATGGCCTGATCAAGGCGCGCAATCACTACACCCCGCCGCTCAGTAATCCTGCCCTGTTTGCCCGTGATGCGCACCTGTGTCTGTATTGCGGCGGGCGTTTCCAGGCGCGCGATCTGTCACGCGATCATGTCACCCCGCTCTCACGTGGCGGCATGGATAGCTGGAAAAATGTGGTTACGGCCTGCAAGCGCTGCAACAACCACAAGGCCGGACAGAAGCCGGAAGAGGCGAACATGACGTTGCTTGCCGTTCCTTTTATGCCAACACATGCCGAGTATATTTACCTGCAAGGAAAGCGGGTGCTCGCCGACCAGATGGAATTTCTGCTGGCCCACTTCCCGCGTCACAGCCCCTTGCACAAACGCCTCGCGGGTCTGGTCTGAGCACATTCGCTCAAACACTGAATCATCGGCTTCGCTCACCTCATTCCTGTTGATCTACTGCAACCCATACCCGCACGACGCGTACCGGCAGTTGTGAATTGCCCATCAAAGAAAAGCCCGCAGGAGCTTTCGCTCCTGCGGGCTTTGATTAGCCAGGGATTCGCCTTTTGAGCGAAGCCGTGCTCAGGCTGTAGCGGACACGAGGGAATAGGTGCGTAGTTTGTTCGAGAACTCACGCAACGCATGAATGCCGGTCGCTTCGGCCTCGTGACACCAGTCCTGCAACGCCTGAATCAGGTTTTCCTGGGTGGTGGCGGAACGTTGCCAGACATCCGCAAGTTTCTGCTTCATGGCATACACGGTTTGCAGGGTCTGATTCTGCGCCAAGGCCTTCTGCAGGCGTGTGCGAGACGCCTCGTCCAGCAGACGTGGTTCGCGCACCATCAACCGGCGAACCGGCTTGAGCAGCGTGAGCAGGGACTTGTCGTTCGGGCCAAGGTTGCGTATCTCGTCGCGGTGCACGCGCGTCATGACTTCGCGGGCAAACTGCGCCATAACCACGAAGCGTGCCGTGATCACGGCCCTTCACGGTTTCGAGATCGATGTGGTCCTTGGCCTTGTCGTAAGTCAGTTCCGGCGGAATCTTTTTCACATGCGCCAGCCCGAAAATTTCGAGGGTGCGGATGTAGAGCCAGCCGATATCGAATTCCCACCACTTGGACGAGAGTTTGGCGGAGCTTGCGAAGGTGTGGTGGTTATTGTGCAGTTCTTCGCCGCCGATGAGAATGCCCCACGGTACGATATTGGTGCTGGCGTCCGCGTTTTCGTAGTTGCGGTAGCCCCAGAAATGACCGATGCCATTGATGATGCCGGCGGCGGTGATCGGTATCCACATCATTTGAACTGCCCAGATGGTGATGCCGAGCGGCCCGAACAGCAGGACGTTCACGATAAACATCAGCGCGATGCCTTTGCCACTGTGCGGGGTGTAAAGATTGCGCTCGATCCAGTCGCTCGGTGTGCCGTGACCGTATTTGTCGAGCGTTTCCTGATTCTTCGCTTCCGCCCGATACAACTCCGAGCCCTCGCGCAGCACCTTGCGGATGCCCAGCACCTGCGGGCTGTGCGGGTCCTCGGCGGTTTCACATTTGGCGTGATGTTTGCGATGGATCGCGGCCCATTCCTTGGTCACCATGCCTGATGTAAGCCACAGCCAGAAACGGAAGAAATGGCTGACCAGCGGGTGCAGGTCGAGTGCACGGTGCGCCTGGTGACGGTGCAGATAGATAGTGACGCTGGCGATGGTGATGTGGGTGAAGACAAGGGCAACAACAATATAGCCCCACCACGGCAGGGCAATCAGACCTTCGAGCATGAGGGGGAACCTCTCCTGAATAAACAAAATTTACAGACCACAGTATAGACCGATTGGCTAAATACCACGAAGAAATAGGCTATCTGTATGAAAACACTGTGGATTATGACTTCTCCGGTGCACAGTCGGACTCAGATTGAGCTTCTCCGCCAATACTTCCGCAGGACGCTAGGTTAATGGTGCCCCCATGACCGGAATACAATGCAGCTTCTATCAAAAGCTTATCTGAAGCCCATGCCTGCACCCGTGACGCCACATCTGGCAGCCGACATCATTATTGAGCTGGTGGATCGCCCCGAACGGCCTATTGTGCTGATCGAACGCCGCAACCCACCGCCGGGATGGGCCATTCCCGGAGGGTTTGTGGATATCGGGGAAAGTATCGAACAGGCGGCGCTGCGTGAGGCACGGGAAGAGACGGCACTCCAGATAACGCTCACGACATTGCTCGGGGTGTATTCCGATCCACGACGCGACGCGCGCGGACACACAGCCTCCGCCGTGTATGTGGCGGTAGCGCGCGGCACACCGCGTGCTCAGGACGATGCCGCAGCAGTGGGAATTTTTAATCCGGAAGATCTGCCGGCGAATCTGGCATTCGATCATCGCCGGATTCTGACGGACTACCTCGCCTACCGGCAGACGGGGAAGTTGCCTTTGCCGCGCGTTCCGGGATGAGACGTACGTCGCGCTGCGGATAGGGAATGGTAATTCCCGCGGCATGGAACGTGCGCCAGATACGCACATACGTCTCAGAGCGCACGTTGTTCACGCCATTCTCCGGATCGTTCACCCACAGGCGCAAATCCAGATTGATGCCGTTGTCGCCGAAACCCATGAGGCGTGCAGCCGGGGCTGGATCGGAGAGCACGCGCGTGGTGTCGCGCGCTGCCTGCTCCAGGAGCGCCATGGCGATTTCGGGATCGTCCTGATAGCTGATTTGTACCGGTAAGTGGAAACGTACGTTCTTGTCGCCGTGCGACCAGTTCACAATCTCCGAGGTCAGCAACGTCTCGTTCGGAATAAGAATATCTTTGCCATCGCGATTGCGCACCTCGATATGCCGCGCATGCAGCCCTCGCACCTCGCCAAAGGTATCGCCGACGCTGATTACGTCGCCTGGGCGGATGGATTCCTCGAAGGCCAGAATGATGCCGCTCACGAAATTGCTGACAATGCGCTGCAGGCCAAGGCCTATCCCCACGCCGAGCGCTCCACCGAACACCGCGAACGCAGTGAGATCAATGCCGGCGGTAACCATGGCCACGACCACCGCCATGGTGAGCAGCAGGAAGCGCGTCAGCTTGGAGAGAACGAGCTTGATGCTCTCGTCGAATGAATCCGCGCGTCGCAGCAACGCCTGGATACCGTTCGTGAGCCACAGGGCAACCAGTGACAACAGGGCTATGGACAGTACAAAGCTCGTGACCATGTACAGCGAAATGCGTGTACTGCCGAGTGTCAGCGCATACTCATTCAGCACTTCGATGACAACCGGCAGCAATCCCAGGATATGCAGCACTACCATTCCCCAGATTGTGACGGTGAGCGACCATTCCCATGCCTTGAGTTTGCTGCCCGGGCTGAAGCTGTGACGCAACACGAATACACCCATGCGAATGAACGCGAATGCGCCCACCAGGATCACCGCCAGATGCATGACTTCGGTCGGGTGGCCGCGCCGGCGCAGCCAGACCGAGGCCGCGAGCAAGGTAAGCCACCAGAGCAGCGGGATCAGGGCGAGCACGCCGGTGCGCATGGCCGTGCGGCCGAGACCGGTGATGCGGCCAGGCGCCACCAAGAGGCTGCAGCCGCTGCTGCAAGTATTGGCCGATGAGAAATGCGATGAGTAAACCCGCGGCGGCCAGGAAAAGCTGCCACCAGGTGCTGGGCGAGGAAAGCAGGACACCGGCGGATGCCGTGAAATCCAGGAGGTCTTCCAGAGTGTCCATGTGTGGCCGCAGGATAGCGGCTTCGCCAGGCAAAAAAAAGCCCGCTTGCGCGGGCTGAGAGGAGAAGAAATCGTTTCTGATATTGTTATTAAGGCTTGATGTACGCGTAACCCTTCTTCTGCAGGGCGGCGACTTCAGCCACGCCGCTCGGCACGATGTCTGCCTTGGACACGTCGTACAGGTCGTTTTTGTAGTCAATCTTCTTGCCCACCAGGGTGTTGTTGCACACCTGGAACGCCACGCCATTCTTTTTCAGGCCAATGACCTTCTGCTGCATGTCGAGATTGGTGTTGGCGATTTTGAGCAGGGTCACGCCCTTACCGTGCATCACCACCTTGATGTCGAGATTGTCCGCACCGACGGCCTTGATGTGATTGTTGACGTTGCGGAGCGCCGCACCCAGCTGTTTCTCGTCATCGTAGTTGATGTGGTAGACCACCTTCTGCTTGTCGTCACCGAACATCGTGGCACAGCCGGCGCTGAGCAACGCCAGCATGGCTAGGACTGTCATAGAAATAATTTTACGCATTGAATCCTCCTGGTATATGAAATGTATAAAAATCAGACCTGTACGTAGGTCCACCCCTGGTTCTGGCGGCGCATGATTTCCGCCATCCCTGAGTCGATTGTGACCACGCCCGGCAACAGCCGGACGATGATCCCCTTATCATGCCTGAGCCGGTCAATGGTGTTCTGACAGGCGGCAAAGGTTAAGTTGTCGTATTCCCGCTGCAGACGATATATGCGTTCAGCGAATGCCGACGTGTCGGTGCGCACAAGCGCGAGCCCGCCGCCGTTAACCACCACCTCCACGCGCGCATTGAGATTGGCTTCACGGTAATGCTTGAGAAGGCCCTCGATGTCATCCAGTGCCTGGCCCAATTGTGAGTTGTCATCGCGTGCCAGATGTATCAGAACCTTGGTTTGGGCGTTTCCCGAAATTTCACTTTGCGCGGCAACCGGTGCCAATTCCGTTGGTGCGACAGCGGTGGGTACCGGCGTAACCTCCTGCAGGTTCGCTGTCGGGGCAACGGCCAGTTGTTTTGGTGCAGCCTCGGCTGCGAGCTTTGCTTTGTTCGGAGTCGTACGCAAATTTGACTGTCTGGGCGACGCGGCTGTGGCCACTCGCGGCGTGACGGTACTCGGCGCGAGAATGGCCTGCGGCGTGATTGCGGGTTCCGGTATACGAATCTGGCTGCCCAGGACAATGCCGAGTGTCAGGAGAATCGAGGCGGCCACGCCAAAACGCAGTCGCGCGCGACCTGAATTCGAACCGGAAACAGCATGCACCGGGGGTGCCGGGGGTTCGCGATAGGCTAATTGCACAAGGTCGTGCAGCTTGCGCAGCTCGCAGACCTGACGGTTGAGTTCTTCGTCCTGGTGAATCTCGACATAGGCGCGGCTCTTTTCCTCCGCGGCAATCTGATTATCCACGAAGGCGTTGAGAAACTCGTCCGAGAAACGCTTTTCCTGACTCATTTTATTCTCCTGATACTCCGGATCATTTCCGGGCTTTGCTGCATTTCAGGGAGCAGCATTGCTTTCATGGCGTTGCGCGCCCGACACAATCTGCTCATCACCGTGCCAATGGGAACATCCAGAACCTGCGAGACTTCGACGTAAGAAAATCCCTCAAGATCGACCAGCGTGACGACCTGGCGCTGACCCTTTGGCAGGCGCGCGATGGCGGTCCTTACCATTCCCACAATCTCGGTGCGGCTCGATTCGGTTTCCGGCGTCGTTTCGTCACTGATCTCGATCTCGTCAATATCATCCATGTCACGTGTCTTGCGGAAATGATCCCGGAAGCAATTGGCAAGAATGGTAAAGAGCCAGGCATCTCGCGCCTTCGGATCACGCAACTGTGCAGAATGTTTGAGAGCCTTGGACAAGGTTTCCTGAACCAGGTCATCCGCCAGCGCGGCGTTATGGCACCAGGCATAGGCCACTCGGTACAGGCGTGCACGTGTCTGAATCAGCGCACGCTGCGCTTCTCGAGATCGTGTAAAGAAATCCAATAGATCCATCCACCCGCCTTAATTAACAATGCTGCGACCTAGTTAGTAAGACGTCATACTCCCGGCCTTTATTCCACGATGATCTTCCCCGTGTGTGAAAAAAGTCTTTTATTTACAAAATGTTACATAATAATCCAGATCTATAACGAGGTTTTAGCCTACAAACCACGGACTGATTCCAGCTCGAGGACTGTTTCCTGCCCCCGTTTCTCAGTGGCAACGCGTACCGGCAGGTTGCCCCGTTCTGTCGCCAGCCAGACGCGAAAACTCTCATCGCTCTTGTCGAGAGCTGGACGCACGATCACCGTCGCTTGTAAGGTCCCAAGGACGGTTTTCAGCGTTTCGGAGCCTGCGTGCTTGTAGCGATAGATACGCAGTTTCTTGCCGCTCGAGAGATGGATGGTCTGAGTGGTTCCGGGTGCAGGTGGGTTCAGCATGAGTTCAAACAGAACGCTACCCAGATCCTGGGTATCGTCTGGCAGCGCCACGGTGGGCCAACCCTCATAGAATATTTTCCGCGCTTTCCAATCGAAACGAGCACGGTGGCGGTGCGGTTTGTCTGCCCCCACCCGGTACTCCAGAAACGACAGCGGCCGCACCTTGCCCTGAACCAGCTCAAACTGACCTTCTTCGAACCATTCCACCGAAGTGAACATTTTTGCCATGCCGAGCGGAGTCGAGCGTGAACGATGCTGGTAACTGCTGTCGGCCTCGCGCGTGAGCGTCTTGACGGTACGCCCGACCAGAAGGGCACCGTAGTGCAGTGTATAGCGAAGTTCCAGAGACGCCGGCAGGGCAGGTGGTTCCGCGGCAGGCGCGGGGACGAGAGTCGTTGCGGTGAGCAACAGGAAAGTTACTGCGGCCAATGCGCGCGCGCTCATGGGCTTGCCTCTGCCTGATTGCCAATTGCTGCCACCAGTCCCTGCTCGGGCCGGGTTTCGCCATCAAGCAGCACGTGGCCGTTGCGGATGGTTAGCCGCTTTTCCATGAACCAGCGGATCGCGAGTGGGAGAATCCGATGTTCTTCGCGCAGTACACGTGCCGCGAGGGTGTCAGCGTCATCGCCCGCGTGTACCGGCACGCTCGCCTGGACTATCACCGGACCACCGTCAAGATCATTGGTGACGAAATGCACGCTCGCCCCATGCTGCGACGCGCCAGCCGCAAGTGCGCGTGCGTGTGTGTTGATGCCCTTGAAGGCTGGCAGTAGCGATGGGTGGATATTGAGAAGCCGTCCCGCGTAATGGTGGATGAAATCCTTGCCGAGGATCCGCATGAAGCCGGCCAGAACAACAAGGCGCGGCGCGTATCGGTCAATCGCCCGCATGAGCATTGCGTCGAACTGCGATCGTTCGGCATAGTCACGATGATCAATGATTTCGGTCTTTACGCCAGCCGCATGCGCGTGTTGCAGGCCTTCGGCTGCCGGATTATTGCTGATGACTGCGCGAATCTCGATCGGTAATTTCCCGGTGCGGGTTTCGTCGAGTATTGCCTGAAGATTACTGCCGCGTCCGGAGATCAGTATCACTACCGGGGCCAGCGCAGCGCTCATGCGAGGATGACGACTTCCGCCTCGCCCTGGTGCGCTTCGATGTGGCCGATCAGAAAGGCGGATTCGCCGCTCTGTGCAAGCAGCTTGAGTGTTGCCTCGGCGTCCTTCGGATCGACGGCCAGCACCATGCCGACGCCGCAGTTGAAGGTGCGGTACATCTCCTCATTGGTCGACATTGCCGCCTTCCTGCAGCCAGTCGAAGATCGACGGTCGTTTCCAGGTGCGCGCGTCGATGCACCGCGCGCGTGTTGGCCGGCAGCACGCGCGGCACGTTGCCGGGCAGCCCGCCGCCGGTGATGTGGGCGATGGCATGCACCGGAACTTGTTCGAGCAGTTTCAGGATCGGCTTCACGTAGATGCGCGTCGGGGTGAGCAGTACTTCGCCCAGGGTCTTGTCAGCATACGGCTGATCGAGCTTGGCCTTCTTGTGCGAGATGATCTTGCGCACCAGGGAGTAGCCGTTTGAATGCGGGCCGCTCGCGGCAATGCCGATGAGCGTGTCATTCACCTGCACGGCGCGGCCGGTGATGATTTTCGATTTTTCCACCACGCCGACACTGAAGCCGGCCAGGTCGTAGTCCTGATTCGCGTACAGGCCTGGCATTTCAGCCGTCTCACCGCCGACGAGCGCGCAGCCCGCCTGCCGGCAACCCTCGCCGATGCCTTCGATCACACGTGCCGCGACGGCATTGTCCAGACGACCGCTGGCGTAATAGTCGAGGAAGAAAAGCGGCTCGGCGCCCTGCACAATGATGTCGTTCACGCACATCGCCACCAGGTCGATGCCGATGGTGTGGTGGATGCCGGTGTCGATGGCGAGCTTGAGCTTGGTGCCGACGCCATCGGTGCCGGATACCAGCACCGGTTCCTTGTATTTTCCGGGCGGGTATTTCGAACAGCGCGCCAAATCCGCCCAGCCCTTCGAGCACACCCGGACGGCGGGTGCTTTCGGCGATCGGTTTGATGACTTCGACCAGCGCATCGCCAGCGTCGATATCCACGCCGGCATCGCGGTAACTCAAGGAAATTCTTCGGGAATTGCTCACGCGGCCTCCAAGACAGGGCGTTATGGTAGGCTGCGCGGCACAGGGTGTAAACCTTGACGTTCGTACTATCGGCACATAGCGTGCCGCGAGCACCGACCCCGGCTAGAGACAGCCACACCGCAACAATACCTGCCAGATACATGCCAAGAGCCAGCCTAGCCCACCTGCCGAACATGATTACGATTGCGCGCATCGCGCTCGTGCCGGTGCTGATTCTTTTATTAAAGGATCAGGATTATGCCGCCGGACTGATCGTGTTTGTCATTGCCGGTGCCTCGGATGCACTCGATGGCTACCTGGCCAAACGCCTGAACGTGCAAAGCCGTCTCGGTGCAATTCTCGATCCGGTTGCCGACAAACTTGCTGCTGGTGAGCGCCTACGTGATGCTCACTTTGCTCGGGCATATCCCGTTCTGGCTGGTGCTGGTCGTGGTATTTCGTGACCTGCTGATCGTTGGTGGCTACATGCTCTACACCTCGCACGCCGGCCCGGTGAAAATGCGTCCCAGTATCCTGAGCAAGCTCAATACGCTCATGCAAATCACGCTGGTTGCCGTGATCCTCGCTCAACAGGCCGCCGGTCTGACCTGGCCGCTGGCCGAGACGCTGGTCTACGTAGTACTCGCCACCACCGTTGTGAGTGGTGCGCATTACACGTGGTCGTGGATCATCATGAAGAACATTGAGCACGCACAAGCCGGAGAGCACCGGCATGACTGACTTGACCGGCACGCAAGACCCGCACCGATAAACCACACTGGATATAACACAGCCAGTCATGGACACCCTATCCACCGGCCACATACAACTCGCACTTAATCTGCGATTGCGTGACACGTCTTCATTTGAAAATTTTATCGCGGCCCGCAACCGCGAAGCTGTCGAGCGATTGCAGCACGCCGTGCACCGCTTGAGCAGGGCACCGAATTCCCCGTCATCCTGGCTGTATCTCTGGGGCGAGCCGGGCACCGGCAAGACGCATCTGCTCGAAGCGGCCTGCCGCGCCGCGCAGGAACAGGGCCATGCGCCGCTTTATTTGCCGCTCGCCGAGAAAGCGAACTTCACCACGGCACTGTTCGAAGACATCGAACAAGTGTCGCTGGTGTGCGTGGATGATATGGATGCCATTGCCGGCGATGCCATTTGGGAGGCGGCGCTGTTTGCGCTTTATGAACACCTGCGCGCGTACGGCGGTATGCTGGTCATGGCTGCACGCACCAGTCCTGCTGCCATTGGCCTGGAGCTCGCCGATTTGGCCACACGTCTTGCCGCCGGACTTGTGTACCAACTGCAACCGTTATCTGATAAGGAGAAAATTGCCGCCCTCCGGTTGCGTGCGCAGCAGCGCGGTCTGGAAATGACGGAGGAAGTGGCGAACTATCTGCTCACGCGCTTCCCGCGCGACATGCATTCACTGTTTGCGCTGCTCGACAGGTTAGACATCGCCACGCTCGCCGCCCAGCGACGGCTAACCATTCCGTTCCTGCGTGGCCTGGAGTAAGCCGATAGTTAACCTAGAGCCAGGCCCATGCACCTTTATATTTTGACGCCGGCCACACGCGCAGCACGTACATGGAGACTGGCGCTGACAATGAAGCCGACTGTCAGTAGCGTTTCGAGCAGCGCGTATGGCAGCACGCTGTGCAGCGCGAATTTATCGGCGCGATGCAGGTAGAGCAGAACCGTGCCTTCCATGAAATAGAGTAATACCAGCAGACTCGCCCACAAATAGCTGCGCAGTTTGTTGCGCAGCATTCCAAAGAGCGGCAACAGCAACAGTACACCCTTGAGCGTGAGCCAGAAGCCGGGCGGAGCTTTTGCAGCGGGGGCAAGCCAGCCTTCCCATAACAAGGTAAGCAGTATCAGCAGCAGGTAGCTTGTCAGCGCAGCGTGCTGCCAGCACTGCGTGCGTGTCGCCATGGTGGATCGATCAGTCACCATGGGCGGCGAGTTGTCGGGCGACAATTGCAAGTCGCTTACCGAGTGCCTGGCAGAGTTCCTTCTCGTCGGGTGTCAGCGGATTTTCATTTTTTAATCCGGCCACATGGCTGGCGCCATACGGCGTGCCACCGCTTACAGTGCGACTTAAAGCCGCCTCGGTATAGGGGACGCCCAGGATCAGCATGCCATGGTGCAGCAACGGTAGAATCATCGAAAGCAATGTCGTTTCCTGCCCGCCGTGCTGGGTGGAAGTTGAAGTGAATACAGCCGCCGGCTTTCCGACTAGTGTGCCCGATAACCAGGGTGCGCCGGTGGTGTCGAGAAAGTGCTTCAGTGGCGCGGCCATGTTGCCGAAGCGTGTTGGGCTGCCGAGTGCAAGCCCGACGCATTCGCGTAGATCAGCAGCGGTGGCGTAGGGCGCGCCGCTGGCAGGAATCGATTCGGCCTCGGGGGCGGTCGCCCCCGGCTTTCTCGGCAACCGCTCCCTGCGTGGCTCTACCTCCTCCATCCTTGGAGTCGTGCCTCCCGCGTCAGTTGTACGTCCTTGAACTTCATAATCCGGCGCCACCGGCGGTACGCAGCGCAACCGTGCTTGCATGCCGGGTGTGGTTTCCACGCCGCGTGCGATCTGCTGAGCCATGCTCTGTACGGCGCCATGGCGGCTGTAGTAGAGAATCAGGATTTCGGACATGGGTTACTTGAGAATCTTCAATACGTTTTCCGGCGGACGACCCAGCGCCGCTCTTTTTCCGGCCACGACTATCGGGCGCTCGATGAGTTTTGGATGCTTTATCATGGCCTGCAGGATGGCGGAATCGGAGAGCTTCGTATTCGCGAGCCCGGCCTTTTTGTATTCCGGTTCCTTGGTGCGTAACAAGTCGCGTGGTTCGATCCCGAGCTGCTTGATCAGGCTCGCAAGCTCGGCCTTGCTGGGCGGGGTTTTGAGGTATTCAATAATGGTGGGTTCGATACCGCGAGTCTCAAGCAGTTTCAAGGTTTCGCGTGACTTGGCGCATTTCGGATTGTGGTAGATCGTGACTTGCATGTGGCCTCCGGCCAGCTAGGCTGGATAAATGCCCAGTTTCACGGCATTGTAACGGCAGTTTTCTTGACAGCCCAGCGAGACTGGTGATACGGTCTTTACATATAATTACACTGTCTGTCACAGACAGATATCGAAAATAACCATAACTCAGGAGCGAACAAGTATGATCCAACGCATCTCAAGTATTTCCTTGATTGCTGTACTGGCTGCCACGCTTGTCGCTTGCGCCACCACCAAGAAGAAGAACCCGCTCCGGCACCTGCGGCAGCGCCTGCCGCCGCCGCGCCGGCACCTGCACCGGAAGCGAAACCTGTCTCGACCCTGCCAGCCAATTACGAGGTGCAACGTGGTGATCACCTTTGGGGCATCGCCAGCCAGCCCCGCATTTACGGCAATCCCTATGCCTGGCCTCTGATTTACAAGACAAACAGCGCCAAGATCAAGGACGCGGACCTTATCCATCCGGGCCAGAATTTTGACATCAACCGTAGCGCCTCGACCGGTGACTTTGATGCCGCTGTGCGCCACGCCAAGACTCGTGGTGCCTGGAAGTTGGGCGTGACCGAGGAATCAGACAAGGCGTACCTTTCCGGAAAATAAGTAAGCCGGCTGGCAGTGAGAATAAAAGGGCCCTCCGCGGGCCCTTTTTTATTTCTGTTGGTTTGAATCAGTCGGACAGAATTGGAGCTCCACCGCATGTCATTGGCATCCCGGAAGAAGTTAGGAAATTTTGTCAGGCAGGTGGCAAGGCGCTTCGAACAGGATCGCTGCCAGCGCGTGGCCGGTGCGCTGTCGTTTACCACCATTCTCGCAATCGTGCCGCTCACGGCGGTGATGCTGGCAGTCCTGTCGCTTGTACCCGGATTCAGCGCTTTGATGAATGTTATTCAGGATTTCATCTACAGCAACTTCGTTCCCGCTGCGGGCGAAGTAGTGCAAAAGTATCTCAGTCAGGTTGCAGGCAAGGCCGGGAGACTCACAATAGTCGGACTATTATTCCTTGGCGTCACCGCCACCATGCTGATGGCCACCATTGAAAAGTCATTCAATGATATCTGGCGGGTGGCAAACAATCGCAAGCTTCTGCACCGCTTTCTGTCCTATTGGGCGCTGCTCACCCTCGGACCGATCCTTGTAGCAGCCAGTTTCAGTCTGACCTTGACGTTTTTCACGTTACCGTTTCTCGGCCACACCGAAGTCACCATACTGCGCAGAGTGCTCAATGTTGTTCTGCCGCTGTTGTTCGAATTCGGAGCAGTCGTACTGTTATATTCCGTCGTTCCGAATGTGCCGGTGCTATGGCGTAATGCACTTATTGGCGGGTTGCTCGCGGCGATGCTGCTCGAAATTGCCAAGTACCTGTTTGCCGCTGCCATGAAATATTTTACAACCTACCAGATCATCTATGGCGCTATCGCAGTGTTACCGATTTTCCTTGTTTGGATATATATCTCGTGGGTCATCGTTTTGCTTGGCGCTATAGTGGCCGCCACGCTAAATGATCGGCGATGGACAGGAAAGATGCAGAAGGCAAGAAGGTGTAGGCGACGACAGTCTATGCTTCGATTGCCTGGTATTGAAAGCGCTCGAAAGCGCCACTCAATTCTACCAATTTGATGGCCTTGATCTGGCGCGTGGAGTAACTGTTGTCGAGATACAGGATGCGACCGGATTTGAAAAAGCCGCGCGGGGTGAGAAGTGTGGCTGGCTGCTTCATGGCATGTACTTCGGGCAGTGCCAGCGCGAGGTGGTAGCGCTCCTGAGTATCTTCCAGCGGCATGATGGCCACTGCAGAGGCGCCTGGAGACAGGCGTTGTATGCCTATCTCGATATTGTCCATGCCTGAGGTGCGTACCCAGCGGACGATGCCGATTTCCCAGCCACCGCCATTGTCCAGTCTACTGGTAAGGATATCGCCGACCCGTACCGTTTCGCTATCCCCCCCGGATTTTGCGAGTGCATAGCCACCGGCGCTCTCGTCGATAAGATCCCAGGTCGAGCTCGTCGGATGCGTTTCGGGCTGTACCACCCGGTTGGGTGTACCGCTTCCTGGTCCAAGCGCCACGCTTCGCGGTTGTGGCCCGACTTCACTGGTGCTGGGCATGAAGCGCCCACCATTGACGTGAAAGTTGATGGCATTGATGCCGATGGCGACCTGAAGCTTGCGATTTGAACGAGGGCTGCGCGTGAACACTCGCTTTGGGTTTACGCCCCAGGCGTTTATCAGGCGCAACAACATGTCGTTTCCAAGATTTGCGAAGAAATCCTTTTCCAGGCCCTCCGGGTCCGGCTGCTGGCCGGCCTGCAACACCATGAGCTGTTGATGTACGACGCGCGCCAGTTCAGTGGTATTGAGCAGGCGGTAACGCACCTCGGTGGTAATGGCAGAGGTTTCCGTGTTTACCGCACCGGCACGGTCATGGTCGAGGTTAATCAGGAACTGGCAATGTGACTTGAGCGCAGCGACGCCAGGCGACAATTGCGCGACACCCGCCCAACGATCGAGGTAGCGATAGATCTTGGCCAGCAGAAACGCCGGCAGGTGGTAGGGGTCGCTGAAATCGAGCAACAGTGCCTGTTTGTAGGCGTGGTTGATGCTGACCTGCGGGAGCGTGTTGTTCAGTTTGTCGTCAAGCGGCGCATCGGTGACGCCAAGCAGTTCCGCATAGCGATACAGCTGATGGATTTCATACCAGACCCCTTCCGGTGGCGGGCCGTACAGTTCGTAGCTGCGGAATAGCAATTCGGTGAGATAGCGAATGGCGCGGTGGATGGCCAAGTTCACCGTGTCCAGTTGCGAGTGATCGAGTTTGGGAATTGCCGTTGAATTGTAGGCAATAATCTTGTAACCGAATGCCATTTCGGTGTGTAGCTGCCGCACCTGGACAACGGTCTGGCGTGCTTTGTCCGTCAGCGGGATAGGGGCTCCGATATAGAGTTTCTGCAAGGCCTGACTCACATGCTGGATCGGTGCGCGCAACGATTCCAGGAGCCGCAGACGCAGCTTGTCGTCGAGCGTCATGCGGTTGAGGCCGGCCAGCTGGCGGGTGAGCAACGGAGTGCTTTCGGCGACGTTGAGCAGCGGCAGACTTTTCAGCCAGCGCTCCAGCTCCGCAGGACGGATCTCGATGTTCGTGTCGTGTGTGTCCTCGCGTGGGGGCAGGGACAACCGCAAGTGCATGGCGCTCATAGACGAGTTAAGAGACAATCCCTGGTAACTTTCTTTCTTCTATCATATAAGAAGTGGCGAAAAGCCGCCATTACTCGCCACATCCACGGGAGGGGGGATACAATCCTGTTGGTGTGATTGCCGCGTTGACGTTGCTGTGCGGCAGAAAATGCGGGGTAGGCATGCAAACTCGATGGGTCTGGACGGCGGCAGCAGCAGGTATTTATGCCGTAATTCTGCTTGTTTCCGGGCGGTATGGCGGTGTGGCGGAAGGGCTGATTTTCTCCCCCTGGCTATATGCGGCTGGATATTTCGTCTTTGGCGGACTGCTGCTCGGGACCGTGGCGCGCTGGTGGCGGAGCGGGTCGCCGGCGCTGTGGCGGCCGTTCATGCTGAGCGTGGGTTCGCTCGCGGCTGCATTTGAAATCTGGTTACACACCCAGGGCGATCTCGCCAGCGTGCCAGTCGATCGGTGGGTGGTGGCGTTGCTCGGAATGTTGGTCGTGGCGTTGCTGCGCACGCCTGTTGCCGCGCCGTGTCATGCGTTTATGGCTCGGTTTGGATCGGCGACCGCACGACGCCAACGCGTGATCGTTACTTGATGTTGCCTTCGATCGCCGCCTGTTCAACCAGACGCTCGAATTCATCAGCCTTCATCAGTCCCTTTTCGGCAACGATGTCACGCACGGGCCGCCCGCTGCGCGCCGATTCTTTTGCAACCTCGGCGGCGGCGCTGTAGCCAATTGCCGTATTCAGCAGCGTTGCCAGTCCGACGCTGGTGTGCAGCAATTCGCGGCAGCGCGCCCGGTCCACTGTCAGGCCATGCACGCCTTTGCGGGTTGTGGCGTCGAGTGCGTTGGTAAGCCAGTCCATGGCGTCAAACAGCGCACTGCCGAGCGCCGGCATCATCACGTTCAATTCGAGTTGACCAGCCTGCACCATGTGCGCGATCGCCGCGTCCTGGCCGAGCACCTGGTAACACACCTGGTTGAGCATCTCGAACATCACCGGGTTTACCTTGCCCGGCATGATGGACGAGCCTGGCTGAACCGCGGGCAGGGTGATTTCGGCGAAGCCGGTGCGCGGACCGGAGGCGAGCAGGCGCATATCGTTGGCGATGCGCGTTACTTCCAGGGCGAGTGTGCGAATTGCGTTCGAGAGCTGCTGCAGATCGCCCATGGATTGCATTTGCGCGGACAGGTCGGCTGCCGGTTTGATCGGCTCGCTCGTGAGTCGCGCCAGCTCCGCGGCGACACGTTCGACATAGCCCGGCGCGGTGTTCAGACCGGTGCCAACCGCCGAGCCGCCAAGACCGATGTCACACAACAGCGGGCGGGTCGCAGCGAGCTGTGCATTGCAGCGCCGCAGCGTAAAGGCGTAGGCCGCGAATTCGCGTCCGAGGGTGGTGGGCACGGCATCCTGCAAGTGGGTACGGCCACTTTTTACTGTCATCGCCTCCTGTCTGGCAGAGTGCGGAAAATTCCGCGGCCATGGTTTCGACTGCCTGGATCAGACGCGGCAGTTTGGCGAGCGCGGCCAACCGTATGGCGGTCGGAATGGTGTCGTTGGTGCTTTGCCCCATGTTGACGTGATCGTTTGGGTGCACCGGTTTGGTGTCGCCCTTCTTTCCGCCGAGCGCCACATTGGCAAGGTTGGCAATCACCTCGTTGCTGTTCATGTTATGGCTGGTTCCGGCACCGGCCTGAAAACGGTCTACCACGAACTCGGTGTGATACTGATTGTCTATAATGGCATCGGCCGCCGTGCTGATGGCGTCGGCCAGCTTGCGTTCCAGCCAGCCCGCCGCGTTATTGGCTACGGCGGCGGCACGTTTGATGCGGGCATGAGCAATGATAAAGTCGCGGTCCGGACGGCGGGCGGAGATTGGAAAGTTGTCCACGGCGCGCGCGGTCTGGATGCCATACCAGGCTTCAGCCGGGACGGGGTACTCGCCAAGGCTGTCTTGTTCGATGCGGTTGTTGGTGGCCATGCACGGTTTCCGGTCTTCGAGGCGAGCCGCGATTATATAAGAAGAGGCGCGTCCCCGGTATTTTGCCGTTGTGGCTCCTCGCTGAAGGAGGACATTTTGCTCAAACAGATGTTCAAGCAGATCAAGTATCTCGTCGTAGCAGCCCTGTGGCTGCCGTTGTTTGCGCTGGCCGGGCCGGATCTGGTCCTCCAGGAGTTGGATGGCCACAATCGGGCGGTGAGCGAGTTCATCGGCCACGGCAAGTGGACGGTGGTGGCGATCTGGTCCGCCGACTGCCCGATCTGCCGGCGCGACATGCCTGAGATGGCCTTCTTTCATGATGCGCATCGGGATAAGGATGCGATCGTGGTCGGCGTTTCGATCGATGGCGGCGCGCGTAAACCCGAGATCGCAGCATTTATCGAGGATCACAGGCTGGATTTTGTGAACCTTATTGGCACACCAATGCAAATGGCTGCCCTCGGCGGATCGTTCCGCGGCACGCCGACATACTATATATATTCGCCAACGGGTAATCTGGTGACACGCCAGGTCGGCTCCATGACCCAGGAAGCTGCGGAAGAAATTATCTTCCACGGCAAGATGGCCGGCTATTGAACACATCGGGCAGGTTTTGTATGTCAAATCGCACAGTGATGTCTGTCTTGTTAGCCACCGCACTTCTGTTCGGATCTGTACTGTCGGCGGCCAACGCCGACACGACACGCGACCCGATGCAGCACTTCTTCCATCAGAGTTTCAACAGCCTGCCGGATGAAGTGACGACTGCAAAAAGCGATGGTCAGCAGGCCATCCTCATCATGTTCGTAGCCGAGGACTGCCCATGGTGCGCGAAAATGAAGGCCACGGTTCTCAATCAGGTGACGGTGCAGGACTATTACCGCAAGTATTTCCGTATCCTGATGATGGACGTGAATGGGGATGTGCCGATGACCGATTTCAGTGGACAGGATATGCCGCAGAAGGACTTTGCATTTAAGCACAATCGTGTGCGTGCCACGCCGGTGTTCTTGTTCATTGGACTCGACGGAAAGCCTATGGCCAAATATACCGGTGCTACGCGCGATCCCGAGGAATTCATGTGGCTCGGTGAATTTGTCACGAGTGGCGCCTGGAAGACGACGAACTTCACTGTCTTCAAGCGCGAGCGTTCTGGCAGCAAGAAATAACAGCAGAAACGGTCATGGCAGCAGGCGAGGCAGGGACAGGTCGGCGATACTGCGCGGGCGCGTGGCTTGTGCTGTTACTGGCCAGTGCGGCGCGCGCAAACGAACCGCCGCCGGCCAGCGCACCGCTACCCAACCCGCTGACCCTCGAACAGGCGCTGGCGCTTGCCGATGATGCCCATCCCGATCTTGATCGCGCCCGGGCACGCCTTTCGGTCGCCAACGCCGGGCTCGAACAAGCCGAATCCACCAGCGGTTTGCGTGCGCAAATTGATCTCACTCCGCAGTGGGTGTTGCCTTCATTGCGCATCGACGATGAACTGGTGAACGATACTCGTGCACGCTTGTTGATCAACAAGCGCCTGTATGATTTCGGCCGTACGGCATCCTTGAACGAAGCGGCGCGCTCCGAGATTGCGGCACGCGAGCTGGCGCTGCTTGATGCCCGCCAGGCGCGCCGCCTCGATATCCTGACGCGCTTCCTCGATGTGCTCCTTGCTGACCTGCGTTACGCCGTAGACAACGAGGCCATGGCGCACCAGTACGTGAACTTTGACAAGTCGCGCGAACGCCGGCGCCTCGGACAGATTTCGGATGTCGATCTGCTCGAACTCGAGCAGCGCTATCAGGAGGCGTTTATCATTCGCACCCGCAGTCAGAAGCGCCAGGCACAGATGCGCATGCAGCTAGCCATTACTCTCAATCGCCCGGATGAGTTACCCGCCGATCTCGTCTTGCCGAAGTTTCCCGCCAATGATCGAGAGGTGCCGGATATCAGGGTGTTGCTAACAAACGCCTTGCAGAAAAATCCGGCGCTGGTGGCGCAGCGCCAGGAGACAGAGGGCGCACGCGCCCAGGTGGTGGCCGAGCGCGCACGCCGTTACCCGGTACTTTCGGCCGAAGGCGAGGCGGCGCGCTATGAACGCAATTTCAATTCGCGCGATGACCTGCGCGCCACGCTTAATCTGCGCATACCGCTCTGGCAGGGCGGCGAGGATCGCGCGGCAATGGCGCTTGCGCTCGCGCGCCTGCACGAGCAGGAGGCGCGGTTGCGCCGCACCGAACTCGACCTGCGCCAGGCCGTGCTGGACCTTGTGCAGGACCTTGAAAGCCTCAAGATTGAGCGCAATGCCGCCAAGGTGCGCACCAGCTATCGGGATCTCTATCTTGACCGCAGTCGCGCGCTCTATGAACTGGAGGTAAAAAGCGATCTTGGCGACGCCATGACACGCGTCACTGAGGCGCAGTGGCTGGCCGCACAGGTGGATTTCCGTCTTGCAATGGCGTGGGCGCGTCTCGATGCCCTGACCGGCGATCTCATTCAACCTTCTTCGCAGGAGTCTGCACGATGAAAAGCCTGTCTGTCTGGTTTACTCTGCCTGCCCTGCTCATGCTGTTTCCGGCCAAGGCCGCCGATGTCGAAGCGCTGGTGCAGTGGTCGCGCCGCACCGAGCTGGCCACGCCGGTATCCGGCGTGGTGGCGAGCGTCACGGTCAACGCCGGGGAGCGCGCTGCAAAGGACCAGCTGTTGCTGGCGCTCGACGACGCTCCATTCCGGACGGGTGTGCGGGAAGCGGAAGCGCTGATTGCGCGCCACAAGAGTGAGCGTGACGAAGCGGCGCGCGATGCGAAGCAGGCGCAAGAACTATTCGATCGCACCGTCCTGTCCATGGTCGAGCTTGAAAACGCAAAGGCGAAATTCGCGCGCGCCGATGCTGGATATAAAATAGCTGCTACGGCGCTCGATCGCGCCCGCTACCGGCTGCGCGTCAGTGCCCTGTATGCGCCTTTCGATACCGTGGTGCTGAGCCGGCATGCCGAACCCGGCCAGGTGGTCGCTGCCGAGCTCAATCCATCGGTGCTGCTGGTCATTGCCGCCGCTGGCGAATATCTCGCGCAGGCGCGCGTCTCCGACAAGCGTGTTGCCGGACTCAAGGTCGGACAGGCATTGTCGGTTGTAGTGGATGGCAAGACCTACGCGGCGCAACTCAAAGCACTGGCACATGAGCCGCTGGGCGGCAAGGAGCCCTACGTACTTGAAGCGGTGTTCGCCACGTTGGATCCACTGCGCGCCGGTCAGTCGGCGCGCATCCAGTTGCCGTGATCCAGGCCGGCGGGATTGTCTGCGCGCACTTTCGTGTGCGCGGTCAGGTGCAGGGTGTTTTTTTCCGTGCGTCGACCGAAGCCGTCGCGCTTCGCCTCGGGGTACGCGGCTGGGTGCGAAACAGCGAGAACGGCGATGTCGAGCTGGTCGCTTGCGGCAGTGCGCCGCAGCTCGACGAGCTCGAGCAGTGGCTATGGCGGGGACCGGCCAACGCCCGTGTCAGCGATGTACACCGTTCGTTGGTACCGGTTCAGATTTTTAACGGATTTGAAGTGCGGGGCTGACACGCCGCTACTGCGGTTGCCAGCGCTGATCAAAGACCTTATACACCTGCGCCGGGTAGCGACGTTCGCGCGTGCCGTTGTAGCGCATCAGGGCGCGTACCCGGTTGCCTCTCTCCTTGTCGAGGTAATGGCGCAGAATCGTGCAACCGTAGCGCAAGTTGGTTTGAGGACTGAACAGGCTGTCACCCGGCTTGCCGATTTCCTTGAGCCAGAACGGCATCACCTGCATGAGTCCGATGGCGCCGGCACTGGAGATCGCATACGGATTGAAGTTGCTCTCGACCTGAATCACCGACAGCACCAGCTCCGGTTCAATGCGTGCACGCTTGGCTTCGTAATGAATATTCTTGAGCAGCTCGATGCGGAAGTCGTGATCGGGCACACGCTTTTCCAGCCGCCGTGACATGTCCGTGAGCCACACCTCGCCATCGAAACGGTCGGAGAAACTGTCGGATTCGTTGCGCCGCCTTCTTGAGCAGCTCGCGCAGTTCCGGATCAATGGCCTGACGTGATTCCACGGCAGTGGCCATTGTCGGTGCAAGCAAGAGACCCGCAATAAAGAGTAAGGAGTGTTTCATTCCGCCGAGTCTTTCGGGACTAGTTTAACTACTAGCGTAGCAGCCAGACTGTGTCGAGTCGCTTGCCGGACCGAGGCCTATTTTACCCGTACCCGGAAACGCACTTCAAAGTAGGTGCTGCCCGAGCCGGTATCACCCGCCATGCGTCCCTGCATGCTCATGCGGATGCGCGTGACAGCCGGGTCAGTCAGTGCCGGTCGTCCTCTCTAGCGTGCAAAGACCAGCAATATCATGACGTAACGTGCCACCTTGCCGAGTGCGATGAAAAACAATGATGCCAGAAAAGGCAGACGCAAATAACCGGCGGCAAAGCACAACGGATCGCCTACAACCGGTAGCCAGGACAGCAGCAACACCGGGCTCCCCCAGCGGCGCAGTCGCACAAGTGCGCGTTGGCGTTTTTCTGAGAGTTTGGCTTCGAGCGGCAGGCGGCGCGCGAGCAGATAACCGAGAAGCCAGGTGGTGAGTGCGCCCAGCGTGTTGCCAAGGCTTGCGATAGTGAGCAGTAACCACGGATTGTTTTGTCCTTCCGCAGCCAGCACCCCGAGCACAACTTCCGAGCCGCCGGGGAAGAGGGTAGAGGAAACAAAGGCACTGAGGAACAATCCCCAGAGGCTGACATCGGCAAGCATGGCGTGTATCAGCCGAGGAGTGGCGGGATGTCTTTAGTCAGCGCCTGCTTGTCCTTCGTGGCTGCACCCACCAGTGCAAAACCGCGTAGTGACCCGGTGCTGTCGTGGAACAAGGCGCGCACGCCATCGGCCATGACATTTTCTTCCCATTCGCCTGCAACGCCAGGCGGCGGCGGGCAGACCACGGTCGGGCAGGCCGGCGTTTTCACCACCACCGGCATCGCCGGGTAGATGACCGCTGTCGGCGTGCCGTGCAAGGTCCTGGCCAGCGCTCGTGCTGCCTGCATGATCGGCATTACGAATGGCAAGTTGAATCCGGTAACTTCGGCGCAATCGCCGAGCGCGTACACGTCTGCGGCACTGGTCTGGAGGAACGCGTCCGTAACAATGCCGCGGGCTACCGTGAGCCCGGCGTCACGCGCAAGATCGACGCGCGGCTGCAGACCAATCGCGGACAGGATCAGATCCGTTTCGAGTGTCGTGCCGGTGGCGAGCGTCGCAATGATCCCTGACGCCGCTCGTGTTACCGACTGTGCCGTGGTGCCAAAGTGAAAACGCACGCCAGCCGATTCGAGTGCGGTGCGCAGAAATTGCGCGGCTTGCGGTGGCAGCAAGCGGCCGATCGCCTGCGGCGCCGGATCGATTACGTCCACCTCGATGCCTGCGCTGCGCAGATCATTCGCAAACTCACAACCGATCAGGCCGGCGCCAAGGATGACAATTCGCCGCTTGCCGTCCAGCGCATGGCGAAATCGTGCGTAGTCCGAAAGATCATTCACAGACAAGACAGCTTCCGCGGCATCACCAGCAAGCGGCAGACGAATTGGGTCCGCCCCGACGGCCAGTACCAGCTTGCTGTACGCGATGGACTCGTCGTTCACGCTGATGTGGTGCGCGATCGGTGTCGATGGACGACGCCAGGGAATGCGTGCTCACCGTGGCCGCGAGCTGGCGTTCCATGTCGGCCGCGGTGTTGAGGGCAATCTGCGCCGGAATCTTCTTCAGTGCCAGGGCATTCGACAGTATTGGCTTGGAATAAAAGCTGCCATCGTCCCGGCTGATAAGGTGCAGCGGGGTCGATGCGTCGAGTTTGCGGAATTCACGTGCCGTGGTATAGCCCGCGAGACCAGTCCCGATGATCACAATGGCTGACATGCCCACCCCTTGTTTTCAATTGTGAAGTGCATGATAGCGTGGATGCACAGGCCGGCGACAGAAAGTCCAGCCGGGAGGGGTGACGGCCAGCGTTCTTGAGCGACTGGCGTATACATTTCGTTGAGTTTCTGTGGTGTAAGACCAATAAAGGGAGCCATACCGTGTTCGAGTTGTCATAATAGAGCGAAGTTCACCGGTGCAGGAACCATGGTCAGCATTACCAACAAATTTTCCGGCCTGAGCAGCAAAGTCTTTCCCGACCTCGATGCCTGGATCGGGAATCTTGCGTCCGAACGCCCGGCTGCCGAGGTCGAAGTAATTCGCCGTGCCTGTGCATTGGCGGAGCATGCGCACAGCGGCCAGAAACGTGTCTCCGGTGAACCCTATGTGCAGCATGCGCTGGCCGTGGCGCTACATTCTTGCCGAGCTGGGCCTTGATTATGAAACACTTGCCGCCGCCATTTTACATGACGTGGTTGAGGATTCCGGCGTCGCACTCGAAGACCTGAAACGCGACTTCGGGCCACGAATCGCCGCGCTGGTGGATGGCGTTACCAAGATGCAGGTCATCCAGGAATTCCGTGGTGACACCAGCGGTGCACACAAGGAACACGCGCAGGCCGAGAGCCTGCGCAAGATGTTGCTGGCCATGGCCGAGGACGTGCGCGTGGTGCTCATCAAGCTTGCCGACCGGTTGCACAACATGCGTACCTTGTCGGTGCTGTCGGAGGACAAGCAGCTACGTATTGCACGCGAAACCATGGACATCTTCGCGCCACTCGCCAATCGCCTCGGCATCTGGCAGGTCAAGTGGGAGCTGGAAGATTTGTCACTGCGCTATCTGGAACCGGAGGCCTACAAGCAGATCGCTGGATGGCTGGCGGAAAAACGCGTCGACCGCGAGGCGTACATTACACGCTTTGTGGAAACATTGGCGCAAGAATTGAAGTCTTCCAGTATCACGGCCGAGGTTACCGGTCGCGTGAAACATATCTACAGCATCTGGCGCAAGATGCAACGCAAAGGCAAGGACTTTGGCGAAATATTCGACGTGCGCGCGGTGCGCATTCTGGTGAACGACGTGCGTGACTGTTATGCGGCACTCGGCGTAGTGCATTCCCTCTGGCAGCATGTGCCCGGCGAGTTCGATGACTACATCGCCACACCCAAGGAAAACAATTACCGCTCCATTCATACTGCGGTCATCGGGCCGCAGGGCAAGACCGTGGAAGTGCAGATTCGCACCCACGAAATGCACAACCAGTCCGAGTTGGGCGTGGCCGCACACTGGCGCTACAAGGAGGGTGGAAAGCACGACAAGGGATTCGACGACAAGATTGCCTGGCTGCGCAGCCTGCTGGAATGGAAAGATGAGCTCACCGGGGCCACGGAGTTTGTCGACCAGTTCAAGTCCGAAGTGTTCAGCGAGCGTGTGTACGTGTTCACGCCCAAGGGCAACATCGTGGACCTGCAAACCGGTGCCACGCCGCTCGACTTCGCCTACCACATCCATACAGACGTCGGCCATCGTTGCCGCGGCGCCAAGGTGAACGGCCACATGGTGCCGCTGATCTACACGCTCAAGACCGGCGATCGCGTCGAGATCCTCACCGTCAAGGAAGGAGCTCCGTCGCGCGACTGGATGTCCCCACATCTTGGGTATCTACAAACCTGCAAGGCGCGTTCCAAGGTTCAAAGCTGGTTCAACCAGCAGAATCTCGAGAGCAATGTGGCCGCCGGACGCCAGGCACTGGAACGGGAATTTCAACGGCTTGGTTTGCATGACGTGAACTACGAGAAGCTCGCGGGGCGTTTTCACCATGACAAGGTCGATAATTTTCTGGCCGCGCTCGGGCGTGGCGAGATCAAGCCCGCCCAGATTCTGGCAGCCGTGCAGGAGTTGGTCGAGCCGTCGCTCAAGGAGGCTCGTCCGGCTTTCGTGGCGCGCGCGCCGGAAGCGCGCAAGGCGCCGGCTGGCGCCGGTATCCGCGGTGTGGGCAATGTGCTCACGCGCATGGCGCGCTGCTGCAATCCGCTACCGGGCGATGCGATTGTGGGCTTTATCACCCGTGGTCAGGGTATTGCCATTCATCGCCGGGATTGTCCAAACGCGCTGCGTCATCACAATGAGAACGAGGAGCGACTGATCGAGGTGGAGTGGGGTGCGGACAGCGCCCAGACCTATCCGGTTGAGGTCGAAGTCACCGCGCATGAACGTGCCGGTTTGTTGCGCGACATCACCGGGCTTTTGGCAAACGAAAAGATTAATGTGGTCGCGGTCAACACCCAGAGCGACAAGGGCCAGTATGTTGCGCGCATGACGTTCACACTCGATATACCAAATGTCGAGATCCTCAGCCGGGTGCTGGCGCTCATCGACCAGATCCCGAATGTCATGGATGTCAGGCGCCGGACGCATTAACCCATGGCCTCCAACGCCACTATTTTTAAGGTCGCGCTGCAAATCGCCGACATGGATCGTCACTACTACCAGGATCATGCGCTGACTCTGGCGCGCCACCCTTCAGAAACCGACGAGCGCATGATGGTGCGCCTGCTGGCCTTCGTTCGACACGCGCACGATACTCTCACGTTTGGCCGGGGCATCAGTGCCGGCGACGAGCCCGATCTCTGGCAGAAAGATCTGACCGGTAACATTGAGCTGTGGATCGACGTGGGTCAGCCCGATGAAAAAGACATTCGCCGTGCCTGTGGCCGTGCGAACCAGGTGTTCATTTATGCGTATGGCGGTCGTGGCGTTGATCTGTGGTGGGAGCAAAATCGCGACAAACTCGAACGCACAGAAAATCTATCAGTGCTGAACCTTGCCTTGGACGGGAGCCGTGCCCTGGCGAAACTCGCGCAACGCAACATGCAGTTGCAATGCACCATTCAGGAGGGACAGATATGGATCGGGGACGGGCAGACGGCGGTTCAGGTTGAGCTGACCGTAGTGAAGAGTGCCGCAGTATCCTCCAGCCATTGATGTCAATCTCGCAGCTGATGCAAAGCAGGGTTACCATGAAATTTGAGATCGCGTCGCAACTGTCGTGATGATTACAACTGAAACTAAATAAGTTGTCATTCACCGCAGGCTGGCATTCAAACCAACTTTTTCTTTTTGCCTGAAATTGGACGACATCATGTCACGTGCCCGGCGCATTCTGTTATTACTGCTGGTACTGGCGCTGGTTTCTGGCGTAACACTCTTCGAGCGTTTGTGGGTGCGCGGCTGGACGCGCCCGCTCGCGGTGGCGATCTACCCCATTGCCATGGACGAGGTGAGCAGCGATTTTGTCGAACAGCTCAAACCCGACGACTTTCACGAGATCAGCGAGTTTCTCGCGCGCGAGGCGCCACGCTGGCGGCGCAAGGCCATGCCGGCAGTGCAAGTTATGCTTAAACAGCCGATTCGTACTATTCCGCCGCTTGACGAGGTGCAAACTGCACTGCAAGCCATTCAGTGGACCCTGCGCCTTCGCTGGTATGCCTTCCGCCAGACGCCGTTTTGGTCCAGTCTCGGCACGGTTCGGTTGTTTGTGCTTTATCACCCGCCTCAAGTAAATCAGGCATTGCCGCATTCACACGGTTTGCAGAAAGGCTTGCTGGGCGTCGTGCATGTGTTTGCCAGCGACGCCCAGCGCGACCAAAACAATTTTGTGATAGCGCACGAATTGCTGCATACGCTAGGCGCCACGGATAAATATGATACGAATGGCCAGCCACGGTTCCCGACCGGTGTTGCCGATCCCAACAGCATGCCACCCTACCCGCAATACAAGGCCGAGGTCATGGGCGGCCGCATTGCGTTGAGTTCGAGTCGTGCTGAAATGCCCAGAGGTCTGGATGAAGCAGTCGTAGGCTATGCGACGGCAGCTGAAATTGGCTGGTAGCGAGGTCTGTCGTTACTTTTCGTCGTCTTGTTCGAGCTCGATATAAAACGGCGCCAGTGTCTCGACCGGGGTTTCTTCAGGCAGCTGCTGGTTGCGGCGTAACACAGCCTCAACGCGTGCGGCGGGGATGAATTTCTCGTCCACACACGCCGGGTAGAGCCGGTGCTGTTGGTCGACCACCAATGCCTGCTGGCGCGCCTGTTGCTCCAGCCTGCGGCGGGTACCGGTATCGCACGGCAGCAGCAAGTGCCATGGCGCCTGCCAAGCCAAAAAATCCTCAATCAGTGTTTGGTGCGCCGCGTCGTGGCCAGTGGTGGCCAGAAACAGCGGCGGGAACGCCGCGGAAGATAATGTTCTGCCTTCAAGTTCAGAATGCAGGTGGATGCCGCAGAGACCCGTCCCGAGTCCATTGTCCTCACGCCGGAACCATTGCGCCATCGCAGGTTTGCCGGCACGGGCATTGATGTAGTTGGTAAGAAAATCAGCGGCATTCTGTGTCGGTGCCGCATCTGGATGCAATTCAGTCATGCTGGCGCTCTGGAAGTGCTCGCGTGCCGCGATGCCGGCGCGCCAATCGAGGGCCACGTCTAGCTTGAGCGCATTTTCGTCAATGTCGCTTTCCAGCAGGGCCAGTGGCTGCGCCTGGTTATCCAGTAGCCAGAACTCGAACCGGTCCTTGAAGGCGAAAGGCAATTGCTGGTGCGTGCGCGTCAACTGTTCGTAGAGAATCGCCCCCAGGGCTTCCATGCGGCGGAAATCATCGGAGGGATACAAGCGTCCACGCCTGAGACCCGTCGAGGGTGACCACTTGCCGTATCGGATCTCGCTGATCTGCCCGCGACGTTCGCGTCCGGTGGCTGGGACCCATTCGTTATTGGTGACATAGATATCCCAGTACAGGCCGTCGACGGTGACGGCCTCTGCGGTATCGTATCGCAAGGTGTGCATGGCGCCCCGGAAGGGATTTAACAGGCGCTGCGCATAGGTTTCGAATACCATAAACAAATTATGCCGCTGTACAGTGGCGCGGCCAAGCACACAGGAGCGAAGGTGTTGGCCGTCAGATTTTGCGATTACGCCGGTTGACCAGTCTGGTTCATAATGGTGCGACAGGGGCCGGTACGGCCGATGCCCCGGATTTATTACAGCACTATGGTTGGCGGATAGCATGTTTTCCATTGGTGATTTTTTAAGCCTGCTTGGCTTCGCTACATTGGGCTGGTATTGGGCGGACTCATTGCGCTGCAAGGAGATTGCCCGCGCCGCCGGGCTGCGCGCCTGCCAGGAAGTCGAGGCACAATTTCTCGACGACACGGTTGCGCTCTCCCGGCTGCGTCTGCGGCGCACGCCACGCGGTCGTGTTGTATTGTATCGAGAATATCGTTTCGAATTCACACGCAATCATAATTACCGTTTGCGTGGCGAGATTGCGATGCTGGGACGGCAGGTGGTGAGACTCAAGCTGGAGCCGTAAGATTCGAGGTGACGGAATGCCGGCAGCGTGTTGTTTCGCCACAACCGGTGTATTGTTCAGGAGCCCGCGTTGGGATTTTGCGATCATAATTTGTCAGGAACGACCTGACGCAACCTCATAAGGAGCAAGCCATGAGCAAAGGCATGGACAGTAAGAAGCAAACCAAGAAAGAGCCGGCCAAGACCATGAAGGAAAAACGTGCCGCCAAGAAGGCCAAGAAAGAAGGCAAGGGCGGGTTGCGCTAACCCGGCGGCAATCGGGCGCCACCGAAAGGCGCCCGATTGCCGCATCCTGGAGCAGTTATCGCGGTTCCATATCGTTCATCGAACGCAAAGCATGATCGACCCACAGCCAAAAAACCCGCTGCACGGCCTCACCCTGGAGGCAATATTGATCCGGCTGGTAGAGCATTATGGCTGGGCCGAGCTCGGCAAAAGAATTCCAGTAAAATGTTTTACCAGCGATCCCAGCATTAAATCCAGTCTCAAGTTCCTGCGCCAAACCCCTTGGGCCAGAAAAAAGATTGAAGCACTGTACCTTCATTCGAAATTTAGCTAATGGCGAGCTGTTCTCGTGGAGCGCATGACACGGCGTTCATGAAATACAGCTGTCTCTCTTAATACCAAACATCGACACGAGCCAGGCCACGAAAGGCTTGATGTGGCACCATGGATTGCTGTTGACTAGTGGCCGTGACATGCCCGCATTGATGCAGATCATGGCAAAGTCGTCCCTTGGAGGCTTACGTTTAGTATCAGTAGATTGTTACAGTCCATCGAGGAGAAAGTCATGATCGTTGTCAGTGAAAAAAAGGATTTGCTTGAGGTGCATGTGTATGGCGAGTTGACACTCTCCGACTATCGCAGTTTTGAAGAGGCGGTGGGTCGGGAACTCAAGACCGCACCCAAGATCAAGTTGCTGCTCGACCTCACCCAGATGACAGGCTACACGCTGGATGTGGCCTGGGAGGAGATCAAGTTCACGCGTGCCCACGCGCATGATTTTCAGCGCATCGCCATCGTTTCCGATACACAATTGGTCCCGTGGCTTTCCTGGGTGAGCGCGGCCTTCAGCGATGCCGAGACCAGTATTCTCGATAACCGCGACCTGGCGATCGCCTGGCTAAACGCCACCTGACCGCGATCCGGGTTCCGGTTTGAACTACTCTTGCAGACAAGTGTTCCGATCAAGCTTGCCAGACCCATGACACCGTCGCGCATCTTGTGGTACTTCGCCGATCCCATGTGCTCATGGTGCTGGGGATTTTCGCCGGTGATCGACGCCATCAAGGAGACCTATGCGGATCAGGTCAAGGTCGCCTTGATGCTGGGCGGGCTGCGCCCGGGCACGACCGAACCCATGACCACCGCATTGCGCGATGAGATTCTGCATCATTGGCATGAGGTGCAGCGGCGCACCGGTCAGGCCTTTGTCTTTGAAAATGCGATGCCGGCCGGCTTCGTGTACGACACCGAGCCGCCGAGCCGCGCCGTCATTGCCGTGGCCGAGATCAACCCGGAAGCGACCTTTCCCTATTTCAAATCAGTGCAAGCCGCGTTCTACACCCAAAGTCAGGATGTCACCCAGGCCCAAACGCTGACTACTTTGGCGGAGACCGCATCACATCGCTGCGCCGCATTTCCTCGAGCAGTTTCATTCCGAAGACGTGAAGGAAAAAACCCGTCTGCATTTCCAGCAGTCTCGGTTGGCGGGTGTACGCGGATTTCCCACCGTGCTGCTGCAAGACGCCTCCGGCACCCACGTTACTGACCAGTGGTTATCGTGCGTTCGAGGAACTGCGACCCGGAGATCGACGCGTGGCTGGCGAGGCCGGCGTGAAGAAAACACGACAAGACCCAACGTGCCCCTGCGGGTCAGGAAAATCTTACACCGCCTGTTGCGGAGCGTTCATTGACAACGGTGCGTTACCCGCCACGGCCGAGCAGCTCATGCGATCGCGCTATTCGGCCTATGTTCTGGCGCGGGAAGATTACCTGTTGCGCACCTGGCATGAATCCATGCGTCCGGGGCATCTCGGCTTGCAGGAGGACAGTCCGGTGAAGTGGCTGGGACTCAAGATCCTGCGCTGCGAGGCGGGCGGTGTGGGTGATAGCGAAGCCATCGTGGAGTTCGTGGCGCGCTACCAGGTCAACGGACGGGCCGAGCGTTTGCATGAAGTCAGTCGTTTCAGATGCGAAGCCGGGCAGTGGTTGTATCTGAGCGGTCAGATCAGCCCGGTGTGACGCAAGAGAGAACAGCGACCCCTTGTTCCCAGTAATTCCCCGTGCCGATCTGCCTGGCTTCTTTCTCCCTGTTTTTTGCATTCATTTGTCAGCCCAGACACACAGAATGTCGGTCTGATCGAAACTTACAGCGGCTCGACGCGGTCAACTGGGGCATATGGCGTTGCTACGTGCGCTGTCGCCGAATCACTTTACACGACCGCATGCCCTCAGGAAGCGATCATGCCAATAACAATGAGCTTAAGAGAACTGAAATGAATCCCGTCCACTCCATTCTTTCCAAACTCCCGGGTATCGCCTTTGCCACGCTCGCGATCACCGGTGAGACGATTGCGATATGCCGTGGCGAGCCGAGCTACTACCGGGTGGAAACCTCCAAGACCGCTAGGGAGTTGAACGCGATGTATGGCGTGAGTCCGACCCAGGCGCGGGCGATGCTGGCCGGCACGATACGTGGCTGGCACACGCTGCCGGCGAAACCGGAGCTATCCGGGGAATAACATGTGTCGTCAGCCATCGTGGCTGTTCCGGTGTTGCCCGGGAGGTTCTGGATGGTTTAATTTCCAAACGGGTATTTAATTCAGGGCTGAACAACGCCGATTTATCAATATGACCCAACTTCACAAGCAAGCCTGGAATGTGGATACCAGGCCATATTTTGTACCTGGCCAGAATTGAAAATTGTAGTGGCTTTTCAAACGGGTATGTGTATAGTGGCCGCGTTGCAGTGCACTTCTTGTAGTCAAGTTCGGAAGCCCCTCCAGTCACTTTGGTAGCAATCTCCCGTAATTTAAGCTTCCAAGAAAGAACTGCAAACTATCGCAATTCAACTTATTAGAGGATTTTTCGTGATTACAGGAACAGTGAAGTGGTTCAATGACGCCAAGGGTTTTGGTTTCATCACCCCGTCCGACGGTGGCAAGGATGTATTCGTGCATCACTCCGCCATTCAGGGCAGCGGTTTCAAGACCCTGGCTGAAGGCCAGAAGGTCCAGTTCACGCTGGAGCAGGGCCCGAAGGGTCCGTCCGCCGCGAACGTTCAGGCTGCCTAAGCAGATTTGATATAAAGACCTCGCCGCTTGGCGGGGTCTTTTTTTATCAAAGCTCTGCTTCTTTGTTAGTTAGTTTGTCCCTGCCCGGTATCGCCATACCAGGTATTCCCGGAGTATCAGGAACCCGCTGCCTCCCAACGCACGCTGGAGTTCCCCGGGCGCATGACGACCTGTCATGCCAAACCTGAATCGCGCTACTTACAATTATTTTTCTGGATCCGTATTTTGATTTCCACCGCCAATATCACCATGCAGTTCGGGGCCAAGCCCCTGTTCGAGAATATTTCGGTCAAGTTCGGCAACGGCAACCGCTATGGCCTGATCGGTGCGAACGGTTGCGGCAAGTCGACCTTCATGAAGATTCTGGGCGGAGATCTGGCCCAGACCTCCGGCACTGTCTCGATCGACAGCGACGAGCGCGTCGGCAAACTGCGCCAGGACCAATTTGCATTTGAAGACTACACGGTGCTCGACACCGTGATCATGGGCCACGCTGAATTGTGGCGCGTGAAGGCCGAGCGCGACCGTATTTACGATCTGCCGCACATGAGCGAAGACGACGGCATGAAAGTCGCCGAGCTGGAAGTCGAGTTCGCCGAGCTGGACGGTTACACCGCCGAGGCCCGTGCCGGGGAACTGCTGCTCGGCATCGGCATCCCGCTTGAGCAACACGCCGGCCCGATGAGCGCCGTGGCGCCGGGCTGGAAACTGCGCGTGCTGCTGGCGCAGGCATTGTTCGCCAACCCCGACATCATGTTGCTGGACGAACCCACCAACAACCTCGACATCAACACTATCCGTTGGCTGGAAGGCGTGCTGAATGCACGCAACAGTACCATGATCATTATTTCGCACGATCGTCACTTCCTGAACAGCGTGTGCACGCACATGGCCGATCTCGACTACGGTGAATTGCGCGTTTACCCGGGCAACTACGATGAGTACATGACCGCCGCGACCCAGGCACGTGAACAGCTGCTGTCCGGCAACGCGAAGAAAAAGGCGCAGATCGCCGAACTGCAGGCCTTCGTCAGCCGCTTCTCCGCGAACGCCTCGAAGGCCAAGCAGGCCACATCGCGCGCCCGCCAGATGGAAAAGATCAAACTGGATGACGTGAAGCTATCGAGCCGGGTGAGTCCGTATATCCGGTTCGATCTGGACAAAAAGCTTTATCGCCAGGCATTGGAAGTCGAAGGTTTGAGCAAGGGCTACGGTGAGAAACCGTTATTCAGCAATCTCAACCTCATGGTCGATGTCGGTGAACGCGTTGCCGTGATCGGTCCGAACGGTATCGGCAAATCTACGCTATTGCGCACGCTGGTGGGCGACCTGAAACCGGATAGCGGCCGGGTCAAGATGTCTGAGAACGTCAACATCGGTTACTTTGCCCAGGACCATGCGGCGGATTTCGCCGACAACACGAATCTGTTCGACTGGATGAGCCTGTGGGCGAAGCCGGAGGACAATGAGCAATCGATTCGTGCGGTGCTTGGCCGCATGCTGTTCTCGCGCGAAGAAAGCAGCAAGTCGGTGAAAATAATTTCCGGTGGCGAACAGGGCCGTATGTTGTTCGGGAAATTGATGATGCTACGTCCCGAATGTGCTGGTGATGGACGAACCCACCAATCATCTTGACATGGAATCCATCGAGGCGCTCAACCTGGCGCTGGAAAACTATCCCGGCACGCTGATTTTTGTCAGCCACGATCGCGAATTTGTTTCGTCGCTGGCGACCCGTATTATTGAACTCACCCCGCAGGGCGTGGTGAACTTCGGTGGCAGCTACGACGACTATCTGCGCAGCCAGGGCGTAGAACTGGCCAATCGGGCTACTGCATAAGACAGAGCGCTAAACGAGACGTGTTAGGGTACCACTCACACGCAGAATACAACCAATATCGGCGCACTCCGGTCTGCGCCCGATTCTTCGCGGCAAACCTACATGGCGAGTCTCGATTCCATCAACCCATTGGAAGCCTAGACCGGCCCAAGACCCAAGTGTTTCGGGTAGGCGCATTCAGGAGCAACCAACACGATGTCATTTAATACCCTCGGCCTCTCGGACGATTTACTGCGCGCTGTTACCGACAAGGGCTATGGCGAGCCGACGCCCATTCAGATCAAGGCCATTCCCGTCATTCTTGAAGGCAAGGATATTCTCGCCGGCGCGCAGACCGGCACCGGCAAGACCGCCGGCTTTACACTGCCGCTGTTGCAGCGACTGAACGCGCAACCGCCCGGCACCGATCGACGTGCAATACGCGCGCTGATCCTCACCCCGACGCGCGAACTCGCGGCGCAGGTAGAGGAGAGTGTGCGCACCTATGGCAAATATCTGCCGCTGAAATCCACCGTGGTGTTCGGCGGTGTCGGGTTCAATCCGCAGGCCGATACGCTGCGCCGCGGTGTGGATATCCTGGTGGCAACACCGGGACGCTTGCTCGACCATGTGCAGCAAAAAACCGTTGATCTGTCGAAGGTCGAAATTCTGGTACTGGACGAAGCCGATCGCATGCTGGACATGGGCTTCATCCGCGACATCCGCAAGATTCTCGCGCTGCTGCCGAAACAGCGCCAGAATCTGCTGTTCTCGGCCACATTCTCGGACGAGATCAAGCAGCTATCCGATAGTCTGCTGAATGCGCCGGTGCTGATCGAAGTGGCGCGCCGTAACACCGCCGCCGAGCTCGTGACGCAGGTGGTGCACCCGGTCGATCGTGAGCGCAAGCGCGAATTGCTGTCATCCCTAATCAAGGCCAACGACTGGAAACAGGTGCTGGTGTTCATGCGCACCAAGCATGGCTGCAATCGACTTGCCGACCAGCTTGAAAAAGACGGCATCAGCGCCTCTGCCATTCACGGCAACAAAAGTCAGGGTGCGCGCACCAAGGCGCTGGCGGATTTCAAGAAAGGCATGGTCAGAGTGCTGGTAGCAACTGATATTGCGGCGCGCGGGCTGGACATCGATCAGTTGCCGCATGTTGTGAACTTCGAGCTGCCGAACATTCCGGAGGATTACGTGCACCGCATTGGTCGTACCGGTCGTGCCGGCAATGAGGGCGAAGCCTTGTCGCTGGTCTGTGTGGATGAACGGGATTATCTGCGCGCGATTGAGCGGGTTTTGAACCGTGAAATACCGAAGGTCATCATTCCAGGCTTCGAACCGAACCCGGATATCAAAGCCGAACCCATTATGCGTGGGCGTGGCGGACAGCGCAGCGGTGGCAGCGGACGTCCGCAGGCTGCGCGAAACGGTGCCGAACGTGGCCGTGGCGATCGTGGTCGAGGCCGGCATCAGGGTCAAGGCGGTGATCGTGGTCGGGAACAACGTCCCAGGACCCACGCACCCGCCAGATCCGGCAGCCGTACACAGCCACATGTTCATGTGCGTGTCTCGGCAGATCCTCAACTGTACAACGATCCAAATCGGCCGGAAGTGGATGGCAATCGGCTGCCGGACACCAACTCAAGCGGCAACAATCGTGATCGTGGCGCGCCCGCCAGCAGGCATCAACGACCAACGCAAGGCCGTCCCGACACGCCGCGGTCAAAGTCTCGCCCGCATCGTGGCCGGGAGGTGCCGGCGCTACTCGACGGCAACAAGCGCGACGATTAATGCGAATGCGTGAGCGACGCTTCGCGGGTATCTGAAACGAAAAACGGGGCCGGTATGTTCTGCCAGTAAGCGGCAGCAATATACCGACCCCGTTGTATTTCTGCTTATTTGCCGAGCTTGTTCTTGATCGCTGCAATCACGGCATCGCTGGATGTGGCGTTTACGCTTACGAACTGGCCTTCCTTCTCGTAGAAGCCAATCAGCGGCGCGGTCTTCTGGTTATACGTCTCCAGGCGATGGGTAATCGCCGCTTCGGTTTCGTCTTCGCGCTGCACCACCGGGCTGCCGCACTTGTCGCAGATACCTTCCTTCTTCGGCGGATTGCTTTTCACGTTGTAAATCGCCTGGCACTTGCCATTCGAGCAGGTGCGGCGCGTGCTGAGGCGGTCGAGGATCACCTCGCGCGGCACTTCGATGCTGACCACCATGTCGAGCTTGATGCCAAGCTTGGCCAGCAGCACTTTGAGCGCCTCGGCCTGGGGGATGGTGCGCGGGAAGCCGTCCAGCAAAAAGCCCTTGGCACAATCCGGCTCCTGCAGACGTTTTTCCATGATGCCCATGATCAGGTCATCGGAGACCAGATCACCGCGCTTCATGGCGGCTTCGGCTTTTTTGCCGAGTTCGGTTCCGGCCGCGACCGCACCGCGCAGGATGTCACCGGTGGAAATCTGTACGGAACCATCCATCTGCGTCAGCAGCTTGGCCACCGTGCCCTTGCCTGCGCCCGGGGCGCCCAACAGAATCAATTTCATCTTATATCCTCTTTTCCAGGTGTAAATCATTGTTGTCCGGACCCACTGCCGCCGGTCGATTGAATCAAAGGGGCGCATTGTGACCTGTGGCCACCGGGTCAATCAACCAGTATCTGTAGCACTGACCCGGGAAGCCATACCTGAGTGGCGATGCTGGCAGAGAAAACGTAAGCACCGGAGAAGCAGACCATGAAAAAGCCGGACTTTGGAGACGTCAGAAGAATATATTGATTCCCATCAATGCAGTATTGGGAGGCATGTATGAAACTGATCGAATATGACGTCGAAGGAGAGTTTAACCATGACAAGCTTGCTTGATGTGATTAAGGGTACCGGGAATGGATCAGGGACTGAACCCGGATTCCCCCATGCGCCAGCCAGCTGGACGCGCGAAGCTGCGCTCAGGATAGCGCGGGATGAGGGTTTGGATCTGGCTGACGGCCACTGGGAAACCGTGCGTGCCTTGCAAAAATATTACGCCAGGCATCAGGACGACAGCCTGAATTTGCGCGAACTGCATGATGCGCTGGATGAGCATTTTCACACAAAGGGTGGCAGAAAATTCCTGTATGAACTATTCCCAGGCGGTCCTGTAGCGCAAGGCTGCCGGATTGCGGGACTGAAGCCGCCGGCTGGCGCGACCGACAAGGGTTTCGGCAGCGTGGCCTAGTCAAGTGCCACGAATACAGCTGCACCAAGATTTGTTGTTAAAATCGCTGGATATTCATTTTCGAAAGGACCCCGCCTCATGCAAGAACCGCTAGCAGTCTTCGATGAGGCTTTTAAACGAACTGTTGAAATCGGCAACAACCTGGTCAAGGATGAAAAAGAGACCGAGGCCGACGCCTGGGATGTCGCCGATGGATTGTTGGCTGGTGCAATACAGTTCTGGCTGTTCTCGCGTCAACCGTGCGGTGATCCGCGCTGCGAGGACTGTGGACCGGTCAGCACCGCGCATGGCCGCATGGCAGCGTTACAGCAACTGGTTCGCGAGTTTGCCGAGGAGAGTGAGTACTTCCATTCGCCGACTGACAGTAATGTCGGAAGGGCGTAGCAGGCAATTCAGACACAGCCAAGAGCCAGCTAACCTTTAATGCTCAGTATCTGATGTATATCAATACCGCGGAAACGAGTTTGTGTTTTGATTAACGTGGTTGATTGGAGGGATATTGCCATGACCATCACGACCGCGTTGATTGTATTTGCATTACTGGTAACGGTAGGGGCTTTTGTGACTGGAATTGTTTCCATGGCGCATGGTGGAGACTTTGATCAGCGCCATAGTCACCAGATCATGTTTGCCCGTGTTGGTTTTCAGGGCATAGCGCTGGTGGTGTTGCTTATCGCGCTTCTGCTGGCAGTCCGCTAGTAACGCACCTTGCGAGGCAGGGTTTGAGTGCAGATCCCATTTTTTTAAAGGGAAGGAATCACGTGTGTTTTTTTCATTGTCTGCACAATATTCAGTAATCGATGCTAGCAGACCGCACAGTTCATAGTTGAAACAGATTTACTACCTTCGTGACCTGATCCTTGCCTGGATACCGTGATGCGATGTCGAAGGACCTGGTCTGCTGGAAGTGTGGTGCGTTACTAATCGATCAGCCGCTGCCGCTCAGTCGTCTGGCTGAGTGTTCGAAGTGTCGTTCCTATCTTCATGTATGTCGCATGTGCCTAGCCTTTGATCCGCATCTGACACGCAAATGTCGAGAGCAAGATGCGGAGGAAGTCACAGATAAGGAGCGTTCAAATTTCTGTGGCTACTTCAATGCGCGACCCGATGCCTATCGTCCCGGCGGGGAAGCCCGGACGCAAGCCACGCGTGCCAAGCTTGGCAATCTCTTTCGCACGAACGACAAGACCGGTCAGGAGACTGAGTCTTGACCGAATACGGGTATTTTCTCTGAAATTACCGGAACTTAAGTTTCTGTGGCTGGTATACTCCCGATGGGAGTTGGCTAGACAGTCGCTGCGCGCAAGCGTGGAGGAAAGTCCGGGCTCCATAGGGCAGGGTGCCAGGTAACGCCTGGGCGGCGTGAGCCGACGGAAAGTGCCACAGAAAATATACCGCCGATGGCCGGGAAACCGGATCAGGTAAGGTTGAAATGGTGCGGTAAGAGCGCACCGCGCCCCTGGCAACAGGGGTGGCAGGGCAAACCCCACCCGGAGCAAGACCAAATAGGGGAGCTATGGTGTGGTCCGCACCGCTCCCGGGTTGGTTGCTCGAGGCGTCTGGTGACAGATGTCCCAGAGGAATGACTGTCCACGACAGAACCCGGCTTACCGGCCGACTCCCACTTTTCTACTTTAAGAGTAATTTGTAATTTGCTGTTTTATAATGGTTTATATCGGCATTTTTTGACGGTTTCCTGCCCCAAAAACACCTCTTTCCAGGCCCTTATCAGCGGATATACCCGCTAGCGGACGCCTGCACTCGCTAACTCTCTGTACGATAAAGGAGAAATCCTGTGACGGGGATCACTTATCTCTTGACACAGTGTGATTTTGCTATCTATAGTGTTGCCAAGTGGGAGAAAGTGGTAAATGGTGGAATACAGCGGGAGAAAGAGGGAATAAATGTTCCGCGGAGTCAACGCACTCAATCTGGACAACAAAGGCCGACTCGCGATCCCGACGCGTTACCGGGACGAACTCGTGCGCCTGGCCAATGGCCGGATGGTGATCACGGTCGATCGCGATCATTCGCTGTTGCTCTATCCATTGCCCGAATGGGAAGAAATTGAACGCAAGCTCGTGAAGCTGCCCAGCTTCAATGTGCAGGCACGTCGCCTGCAGCGCCTGTTAATCGGTCACGCAACGGAAGTGGAACTCGACGGCAACGGTCGCATTCTGCTGCCGCCGTTGTTGCGCGAGTTCGCCAGTCTCGACAAGGCAGTGGTCATGATCGGTCAGGGCAATAAATTCGAAATCTGGGACGAGGCGAAGTGGAACACGCGTCGTGCTGAATGGCTGACTGCGGCTGAGGCCGAGGGTGAGCTGCCGGATGAACTCGGTTCGTTGTCACTGTAGCGCCGGTGACGGAACGTGAGCATGAACCGGTTCTGCGAAAAGAAGCGGTGGCGGCGCTGAATATCAAGCCGGATGGGCTCTACGTGGACGCCACGTTCGGTCGAGGCGGGCATGCACAAAGCATTCTCGATCAGCTGGGTCCGGATGGCCGGTTGCTCGCGCTGGACCGCGATCCGCAGGCAGTGGCATTCGCCAAACAGCAGTTTGCCGATGAGGTGCGTTTTACGATAGTGCATGGGCCATTCTCAATGTTGGGAAAAGCCGTCGCCGACCGCGGTTGGCTCGGACGGGTGAATGGCATTCTCTTCGATCTGGGTGTTTCTTCTCCACAACTCGATGACCCCGCGCGCGGATTCAGTTTCCGCTCTGAAGGGCCGCTCGATATGCGCATGGACAGCACGTGTGGCGAATCGGCTGCGGACTGGCTGAATCGTGCAGAGGAGCAGGAAATCGCTGATGTCCTGTTTCATCTGGGTGAGGAACGTTATTCACGTCGCATCGCGCGCGCCATATTGCGTCGCCGGGCGGAACAACCAATCACCACTACCAGGCAACTTTCCGAGATCGTGGCCAGCGCCGTGCCATCGCGCGAGCGCAGCAAGGATCCCGCCACGCGCAGCTTTCAGGCGATACGCCTGCACATCAATCGCGAACTTGACGAACTGCGCGTTGCCCTGCCTCAGGTCATGGATGTGCTGGCTCCGCACGGACGACTGGTGGTGATCAGTTTTCATTCGCTCGAAGACCGCATCGTCAAGCAGTTCATGCGCACGCAAGAAAAGAGGCAAGGAACTACCGCCGGATCTGCCGGTGCGGCATGTCGAAATCCAGTCACGCCTGAAGGTGATCGGCAAGCCTTTGCGTGCGAGCGAGGAGGAAGTACGACGAAATCCGCGCGCCCGCAGCGCCGTTTTGCGCATTGCCGAAAGACCAGAGGAGGCGCATGCGTAAGCAGCTAGCGATTCTGACAATCGCCGTGGTGGCGTGTGCGCTGACGGTCATCGAGCTGCGTCACCGCAATCGATCGCAGTTTGCCGAGCTGCAGACGGTGACGCGCGAGCGTGATGCACTGAACATCGAGCGTGGCCAGTTGCTGCTCGAACAGGGTGCATGGTCCGAGCAACGGCGTGTTGAGGAAACAGCGCGCGCACGCCTTGGAATGGCGCTGCCGTCGAGTGAACAAGTGGTAGTCGTGCGCGCCGACAAGGCGGCACCCAGGTGAATCCGTGAACCGCACCGCACGCGCCACCGCCTTACCCGGTACGTACTGCCATGGTGCTCGGCTTTCTGTTTGGCGGCCTGGTGCTGCTTGCGGCGCGCGCCTTGTGGCTGCAAGTCGTCACCTCGGATTATCTACAGGAGCAGGGCAATGCCCGCCACCTGCGAGTGATCCAGGACAATTCGCATCGCGGCATGATCTTCGATCGACATGGTGAGCCGCTGGCCATCAGCACACCAGTTGATACCGTGTGGGCTGTGCCGGGCGAACTCAGTGAGGTGCGCGACAGATGGCCGGCGCTCGCCAGGATTCTGGGTATGTCCGTGCGCGAAATCGCTCAGGTGGTGCGTCAGTATCAGGACCGCGAGTTCATGTATCTCAAGCGGCACGTGACACCCGAGCAGGCCGAGCAGGTTAAGTCGTTCAACATTGCCGGTGTTGGGCTTACGCGTGAGTATCGTCGCTATTACCCTTCGGGCACGGTCACCGGGCATGTAGTCGGATTCACCGATGTGGATGACCAGGGGCAGGAAGGCATCGAACTTGCCCACGACGAGCAGTTGCGTGCCATACCCGGGCGCAAGCGCGTTCTCAAGGACCGCTACGGCAATATTGTCGAGAGCGTTGAGAGTGTGACACTGCCGGTGCCGGGCAAGGACGTCACGTTGAGTCTCGACCGGCGTCTCCAGTATCTCGTCTACCGTGAACTCAAGGCAGCAGTCGCCGCGCACCACGCACGCGGCGCCAGCGCCATCTGTGCTCGACGTGCGCAGCGGCGAGGTATTGGCGATGGTCAACGAGCCGGGATTCAATCCGAACAACCGTGCAAGCCTGCGCAGCTCGGTGTTTCGCAACCGCGTCGTGACCGACGTGTTCGAGCCGGGTTCGACGCTCAAGCCATTCACTGCCGCCGCCGCACTCGAGAGTGGCAAATTCTTTCCGCACACCATGATCGACACGGCGACCTGGACTGCTCACCGTTGGACGCAACACCATCCGCGATACGCACAACCACGGTCCGCTCACGGTTGCACAGGTGATCGAGAAGTCGAGCAATGTCGGCGCGGCGCGTATCGCGCTCGCGCTTGGCGACCGCGTCTTGCGTGAGATGTTCTACCAAGACCGGCTTCGGTGCGATCACCGGCATCAGTCTGCCGGGCGAAGTGGCCGGGACGCATGAACCCGCCGTCGAGTGTACCGATTGATCTTGCGACACTCGGCTACGGCTACGGCATCTCGGTTACGCCGCTGCAACTCGCGCGCGCCTATTCGGTACTGGCAAACGGTGGACCGGTTATTGCCAGTGTCGATGCTCAAGCGTGACACGTTGCCGGATGGTAAACGGGTCATGTCGGAACAGACCGCGCGTCAGGTGCGTGGCATGCTCGAGCAGGCAGTCAGTCAGGACGGTACCGGCGCAGCAGCACAGGTCGCGTATTACCGCGTCGGCGGCAAGACCGGAACTGCGCACAAGCTGGTGAACGGTGAGTACGCGAACAATCAGCTACATCGCCTCGTTTGCCGGATTTGCACCGGCCAGCAATCCGCGGCTCGTCATGATCATTATCGGTGGACGAGCCACAGGGCAGCGTCTACTACGGTGGTCAGGTGGCAGCGCCGGTATTCAGCAAGGTGATGGCCGGTGCGTTGCGTCTGCTCAACATTTCGCCCGACAATCTCAATGCTCCGGCGCGCCGCACCGCAGAAGCTTGGACGCGGAGGTGTAACCTGATGCCGATCCACGCTGCACCATGCCATGCGCTTGAGCACGCTGCTCGCCGGGTTGACGGACGTACCGCTCGTCCACGATCCGGAAATCGGCGGCATCACGCTCGATAGCCGCGCGGTACAGCCGGGCTGGTTGTTTATCGCCGTACCCGGCGTACGCACCGACGGGCGCGACTACATCGCGGGTGCCTACTCGCGCGGTGCGGCGGCGGTGGTGTACGAGGTCGATGGTTTCGAACCTGATGCGCGCAGTCGCACGCCATCGGTGTGCGCGCGCTGCGTCAACATATTGGCGACCATTGCAGATCGCTTCTATGGGGCTCCGTCGCACAAGCTCAAGGTGGTTGGCGTCACCGGCACAAACGGCAAGACCACCACGACGCACCTGTTGGCACAGGCACTCGATCAGCCGGAAGCGCGCTGCGGGCTGATCGGCACACTTGGCAGCGGATTTCCCGGGCAGCTCGATCCATCGCTGCACACCACGCCGGATGCCGATCAGTGTGCACCGACTGATGGCCGATTTCGTGTCGAGCCGGTGCCAAGACCGTGTGCATGGAGGTATCCTCGCATGCCCTCGATCAGGCGCGTGTCGCCGGCGTGCTATTCGACATCGCAGTATTCACCAACCTCACTCGCGATCATCTCGACTATCACGGCGACATGCAGGCATATGCCGCAGCCAAGGCGCGGCTGTTCGACTTTCCGCATCTCAAGGCTGCGGTAATCAACCAGGATGATGCCTTTGGACGCGAACTCATTGAACGTACGCGCAGTCGTGCACAGATCGTGAGTTTTGGCCTGCGACGGTGGTGATGTGCAGGCGCTTAGCGTGGAAACATCGACTGATGGCCTGGTACTCACGATCGCCACGCCGCACGGCGAGACGCGGTTGCGGAGTCCGCTGCTCGGGCGTTTTAACGCCGCGAATCTGCTCGCGGCGCTTGCTGCGCTGCTCGTGGCCGGCGTTCCGCTTCCCGAAGCCACCAACGCGCTCGCACAGACACAGCCGGTGGCTGGCCGCATGGAACGATTCGGCGGCATCGATGGTCAGCCGCTGGTGGTGGTGGACTTATGCACACACACCGGATGCGCTCGAAAAAGTTTTGCAGGCACTGCGCGAACACACGCACAGCAAACTGGTGTGTGTGTTCGGTTGCGGCGGCGACCGCGATCGCGGCAAGCGTCCGCAGATGGGGCGCATCGCCGAGCAGCTCGCCGATATTGTCATCCTTACCAATGACAATCCGCGCCACGAAGATCCGGTGGCCATCATTAATGAAATCGCATCCGGCATGCAGACGACGCCGAGTGCCGTGCCGGATCGCACACAGGCGATCCGCGTGGCGCTGTCCGAGCGCGCGCGCTGGCGATATTGTCCTCGTAGCCGGCAAGGGTCACGAGAACTACCAGCAGGTCGGTGACCGGCGTCTGGCCTATAGCGACCGCGACACGGTACGTGCGTTGTTGAAGGAGGCAGCGTGATGACCCTTGCCGCCGCTGCCAAAGTGCTTCAGGGAACGCTGCGCGGAACTGATACGGAATTTACCGGCGTCAGTACCGACACGCGCACGCTCAAGCACGGCGATCTGTTTGTGGCGCTCGTTGGGCCGAACTTCGATGGCCATAGTTTTGTGAACGAGGCGGCTGGCAAGGGCGCGGTCGGAGCATTGGTGTCGCGCACTCTCGCAGCTGACGTGAGCGCCGTGCAGGTTGCCGACACGCGTCTGGGTCTCGGGCAGCTTGCCGCGCATTGGCGCCGACAGTTCCAGATCCCCGTTATTGCCGTCACCGGCAGCAACGGCAAGACCACGGTGAAGAACATGATCGCCGCAATTCTGAATGTAACGGGTCCGGTTCTTGCCACGCAGGGTAATCTCAACAACGACATTGGCGTGCCGCTCACGCTCCTGCGGCTCAAACCGGGCGATCTGCATGCGGTCATCGAGATGGGCATGAATCATCCGGGCGAAATCGACTACCTCACCAAACTCACGCGCCCGACGATTGCGCTCATCAACAATGCCGCGGCCGCGCATCTCGCCGGTCTTGGCAGTGTATCGGCAGTGGCGCGCGCCAAAGGTGAGATCTACTCCGGTCTCGATGCAGACGGCATCGCCGTACTCAATGCCGACGATCCCCATGCCGATCTGTGGCGCGAGCTTGCCGCGCCGCATCGCGTTATCACCTTCGGTCTCGATCGACCGGCAGACGTCAGTGCCGAGTACGAACTCGATGCCGGCGGCAGCACCATCCACCTCAAAACCCCTCATGGAGGGATCAACATGCGACTTTCACTGCTCGGTCGTCACAATGTCATGAACGCGCTGGCGGCCAGCAGCGCATCGCTTGCGGCGGGCGTCAGCCTCGCCGATATCCAGGCCGGTCTGGAGAAACTGAGAAGTGTCTCCGGACGACTTGAGGTCAAGCACGGTCTGAATGGTGCGCGGGTACTGGATGACACGTACAACGCCAACCCCGGGTCGCTGGCCGCTGGCGTGGAGGTGCTGAAGGCGGCCTCCGGCGAGCGTGTACTGGTGCTGGGCGACATGGGCGAACTCGGCGAGGCGGCGCGCGACATTCACCGGCGCGTCGGACTGCTAGCCAAGAGTCTCGGCATCGAGCGCTTGTATGCGGTCGGAGAACTCACGCCAGGCGCTGTCGAGGCATTCGGCAAAGGCGCGCAACACTTTACCAGTCACGAGGCGCTGATCGAGAACCTGCGCAGCTGTCTGCATGCCGACATGACCGTTCTGGTCAAAGGCTCGCGCCTCATGAAGATGGAGCGTGTGGTGGCGGGCATCGTTGAACACGACCCCAATGGAGGTAAATCCTAAGTGCTCTATGCTTTCTTCGATTGGCTGGCGCACGATATTTCGGCGTTCAACGTCTTTAGATATTTGACGTTGCGCGCCATTCTTGGCGTACTCACAGCGCTCACAATTTGTTTCCTGATCGGCCCGGCACTTGATCCGCAAGCTCACCCAATTCAATGTCGGACAGGTGGTGCGCAGCGATGGCCCGCAGACACACCTTGCCAAGGCCGGCACGCCGACCATGGGCGGCGCGCTAATTCTGATTGCCGTGTTTGTCTCCACCCTGTTGTGGTCGAACCTGAATAACCGCTTTGTGTGGGTGGTGCTGTTCACCACGCTTTTTTTCGGTGCCATCGGCTGGGTTGACGATTACCGCAAGCTGGTGCGCAAGAATCCAAAGGGCTTGAGCGTACGCGAGAAATATTTCTGGCAAACCGTGGGCGGCTTTCTGGCGGCAGTATTTCTCTACACAACCGCCAAGTCTCCCGCCGAGATAAATCTGATCGTGCCGGTTTTCAAGAGTGTGATTATTGACATCGGCCCCTGGTTCATCCTTCTCACCTATTTCGTGATCGTGGGCACAAGCAATGCCGTGAACCTGACCGACGGTCTCGACGGTCTCGCCATCATGCCGACCGTGATGGTGGCGGGAGCGCTCGGGGTATTCGCTTATCTTACCGGTAACGCAAATTTTTCCAGCTATCTCGGTATTCCGTTCATCCCGGGTACAGGCGAAGTGCTGATCTTCTGCTCGGCAATTGTCGGCGCAGGTCTCGGATTCCTGTGGTTCAACACCTATCCAGCGATGGTGTTCATGGGCGACGTCGGGGCGCTGGGCCTGGGCGCGGCGCTTGGCACAATCGCCGTGGTGGTGCGCCAGGAAATCGTGTTGTTCGTCATGGGCGGTCTGTTCGTGGTGGAAACGGTGTCGGTGATCCTGCAGGTCGCGTCATTCAAACTGACTGGCAAGCGTATTTTTCGTATGGCGCCATTGCATCATCATTTTGAATTGAAGGGTTGGCCTGAGCCGCGCGTGATTGTGCGTTTCTGGATTATCTCGCTGATTCTGGTGCTGATCGGCCTGGCGACCTTGAAGGTTCGATAGAAATAGAGAAAAAACGTGACGACGGTGATGATGAAGAAGCAGGCAAACGACAAGCGTGCGCTGGTGGTGGGCCTGGGAATGAGCGGCCTCTCCAGTGCACGTTATCTCGTGCGCCAAGGTTATGTCGTCACCATTGTCGATAGCCGCGAACAACCGCCAGGTCTCGGCGCGCTGCATGCCGAGTTGCCAGACGTGACAGTTCAAACCGGGAGCTTTGATGCGGCGCTGTTTCGCGACCCCGGCCTGCTGGTGGTGAGTCCAGGGATTTCCAGAAAGGAACCAGTTCTTGCTGCTGCCAGTGCGCGTGGGATTGAGCCTGTGGGTGATATCGAATTGTTTGCGCGTGTGGCCAAGGCTCCGGTGCTGGCGATAACAGGCGTTAATGGCAAGAGCACGGTCACGAGTCTGGTTGGCGAAATGTGTAAGGAGGCGGGCTACGACACTGCAGTCGGCGGCAACATCGGTGTTCCGGCGCTGGACCTGCTGCGTACGCCGGAACCCGAGGTGTATGTACTCGAACTGTCGAGTTTCCAGCTTGAGACCGTTTCGAGCCTGAATGCATGTGCAGCAACCGTACTCAATATTACGCCCGATCACATGGATCGTTATGCCACGCTCGCCGAATACGCTGCCGCCAAGGCGCGCATTTTTCACGGCGACGGCGCCATGATTTTGAATGCCGACGATCCAGTTGTGATGGCCATGGGCCTGCCGAACCGCAACACGGTGCGCTTTGGTGAGAATGCGCCGGCAAGCGATTTCGACTACGGCCTTGTGACGCACGGTGGTGAAACCTGGCTGGCACGTGGCGCGCGCCAGCTCATGCCGGCTTCCGCGGTACCACTTCCCGGTCGGCACAATCTCTTGAATGTACTTGCAGCCATGGCGTTGGCCGAGAGTGTGCATGTTCCACTCGATGCCATGAAGCGTGCAGTCGCCAGGTTTCATGGCTTGCATCACCGTACCGAACTGGTTTTGGAACGCAATGGCGTGCGCTGGATCGACGATTCCAAGGGCACAAACGTTGGTGCCACGATAGCGGCCCTGAACGGCATGGGCGCACCGGTGATTCTGATTGCCGGTGGCGATGGCAAAGGTGCTGACTTCAGTGGGCTGCGCACGCCGGTGGCGAACTGCGCGCGCGCTGTCGTGCTGATCGGACACGACGCGGCGCGAATCGAAAAGGCGCTCGCCGGCGTGGTGCCGGTAGTGAATGCCGCAGACATGCAAACCGCAGTGCGCGAGGCGGTGCGACTCGCGCAACCCGGTGATGTCGTCCTGCTGTCACCGGCTTGTGCGAGCTTCGACATGTTCCGTAACTATGAGCACCGTGGTCAGGTATTTGCGCAAGCAGTGAAAGAGGTCGTGGCATGAACGCCATCACCGGAATCATTAACATGCGCGCTCGCCTGCCACTCGGACTGTCTAGCCGCGTGGCTGGTCGCAGCACACCTGTCTGGGATCCGTGGCTTCTCGGAAGCGTCCTGATGTTACTTTTGCTCGGCATCGTCATGGTGCATTCGGCATCGGTGTCAATTGCCGAGCGCCTTACCGGCAACAGTGCACATTATCTGCTGCGCCACCTGCTCAGCATCGGACTCGGCGTGAGCGGCATGTTTGTTGTCATGCACACTCGTATCCGCCTGTGGGAATATCTTGGCCCCTACCTGCTGTTGATCGGCATTGCGCTACTTGTGGTCGTGCTGCTGCCCGGCATCGGAGTGCATGTGAATGGCAGCTCGCGCTGGTTGTCGCTCGGTGTCGTCAAGCTGCAACCGTCCGAACTGGTGAAGTTGTTCATGATTGTGTATGCCGCCGGCTATCTGGTGCGCAAACACGAGGAACTGAAGTTTTTCACCCAAGGCATTGTCATGATCAGCATCGTGCTGGCGGTGATTGGCATGCTGTTACTGCAAGAACCGGATCTTGGCAGCGTTGTGGTTATCTCGCTCACGGTGTTTGCCATGTTATTCCTCGGTGGTGTGCGCTTCTGGCACCTTCTGGCGGTGGTCAGCGCCGGGCTCGGCGGCATGGCGTTGCTGACCTTCATCTCGCCGTATCGCATGGCGCGTATTACTGGCTTTCTGGATCCATGGGCGGATCCGTTTAACACCGGTTTCCAGCTCACGCAGGCGCTCATCGCCTTCGGGCGCGGCGAATGGCTGGGCGTGGGACTCGGCGCCAGTATCCAGAAAATGTTTTACCTGCCGGCCGCCCACACCGACTTCCTGTTCGCGGTGCTGGCGGAAGAACTCGGACTGCTTGGCGTGCTCGTCTGTATGGCGCTGTTCGGAGTGATCGTGTGGCGTGCGTTTCTGGTCGCGCGCAATGCCGAGGTGAATGGGCAGATTTACGCGGCACGCCTGGCCCAGGGCATCGGCCTGCTGCTTGGCATGCAGGCGATGATCAATATGGGCGTCAACATGGGCGCCTTGCCGACAAAGGGTCTGACGCTGCCGTTTGTGAGTTACGGCGGATCGAGCATGATCGTGAGCTGCCTCGCCGCCGGTCTGTTACTGCGAGTTGGACGCGAACAAGGCCGCCACAAGGTGGGTGCAGTCATGATCACGATAGTCATCATGGCGGGTGGCACCGGCGGACACGTGTTTCCGGCGCTCGCCGTGGCGCGTGCACTGCGCGAGCAAGGGGTGCGTATTGTGTGGCTGGGCACACGCGAAGGAATCGAATCGCGCGTCGTACCGGCCGCGGATTTCGAGCTTGAAACCATTGCGATCCGCGGGTTGCGCGGGGGCGGGTGGCTGCGCTGGTTGTTGCTGCCCATGCGCCTCAACATTGCCATGTTGCAGGCATGGCGCATTCTGCGCCGAATCAAGCCGGATGCGGTGCTGGCCATGGGGGGGTTTGCTTCCGGTCCGGGCAGCCTCATGGCGAGCGCCTTGCGAATTCCGCTGCTGATACACGAACAGAACGCAATCGCCGGTCTCACCAACCGCTGGCTCGCAAAAATTGCCGATGTCGTAATGGCCGGTTTCCCGGCGGCGTTCAGCGCGCGCCATGGCGTGCGCGTGGTCGGCAACCCGGTACGGCAGGAAATCTTGGCGCTGCCAGTCTCCGGAACTGCGCCTCGCGGAGCACGCGGGGCGCATGCGCCTATTAGTTGTTGGCGGCAGTCAGGGTGCACAGGTGTTCAATCAGGTCGTACCTGAGGCTGTGCGTGCACTTCCCGAGGCGAATCGTCCACAGGTTTGGCACCAAACCGGTAAGCGTGATGAGGTAACGGTGGCTTAAGGTCTATCACGCCTTTCTGCCGGACGCCAAGGTGGTCGCATTCATCGACGACATGGCCGCCGCCTATGCCTGGGCGGATGTGGTGGTGTGCCGATCCGGTGCCATGACCATTGCCGAACTTGCCGCGGCCGGCGTAGCGGCGATCCTCGTGCCGTTTCCGTATGCCGCAGACGATCACCAGACCGCGAATGCACGTTTTCTGGAAGCGCGCGATGCCGCGCTGCTTTTGCCGCAGTCGGAATTTACAGCTGTGCGCCTGGCCGAACTGCTGGCAAGTCTTGGCGCAAACCGCTCGCTGTTGCAGCGTCTGGCAGTGAACGCCCGTGCGTGCGCGACCACCGATGCCACCGAGACCGTGACGCGGCTCTGCCTGGAGGCCACGCATGCGTAATTGGGTCAAGCGCGTCCATTTTGTCGGCATCGGTGGCGTAGGCATGTGCGGCATCGCCGAGGTATTGCACAACCTCGAATTCAGCGTGTCCGGATCGGACAGCGCGGAGAACGCCAACACCAAACGCCTGGCGGACCTCGGTATCCGCGTGACCATCGGGCATGACGCCGCGCATATCGCCGGCGCGGACGTGGTGGTGATTTCGTCGGCGGTCAAGGACACGCAACCCCGAGGTGCAAGCGGCGCGCGCCGCCAAGATTCCGGTGATCCCGCGTGCCGAGATGCTGGCCGAGCTGATGCGCCTGCAGCATGGCATTGCCATTGCCGGCACGCACGGCAAGACCACGACCACGAGCCTGACGGCGAGCGTGCTGGCACAGGGCGGTCTCGATCCGACCTTTGTAATCGGCGGGCGCCTTAACAGCGCCGGTACCAATGCACGTCTCGGGCGCGGCGAATATCTGGTGGCCGAGGCCGATGAGAGCGATGCCTCGTTCCTGCACCTGCAGCCTTTCATGGCGGTAGTGACGAACATTGACGCCGATCACATGGAGACCTATGGCGGCGACTTCAATCGGCTGAAACAGGCCTTTGTCGATTTCCTGCACAACCTGCCGTTCTACGGTCTCGCGATCCTGTGCACCGACGACCCGAACGTGCGTGAAATTCTGCCGCATCGTGCACAAGCCGGTACGCACCTATGGCACAGGCGCAGATGCCGACGTGCGCGCCATCGACATTACCCAGGATGGCATGCACATGCACTTTCAATGTGGCAATCGGCAAGCGCAGTACGCCGATGTCCATCACTCTGAACCAGCCGGGCCGGCACAATGTGCTGAATGCGCTGGCGGCGATCACGGTGGCGAATGAACTGAATGTTCCGGAAGCAGCAATACGCGAAGGGCTTGCCAGTTTTGGCGGCATCGGCCGGCGTTTCCAGGTGAATGGCCTGGTCGCTGTCACCGACGGTGATGTCCTGCTGGTGGATGACTATGGCCATCACCCGAGCGAACTGGCAGCTACCATTCAGGCCGCGCGCGAAGGCTGGCCGCGGCGGCGGCTGGTGGTCGCGTTTCAGCCACACCGTTATACACGCACGCGCGATCTGATCGACGACTTCAGCGCGGTGTTGGCGGATTGCGACACACTGTTCATCACTGAAGTGTATGCCGCGGGCGAAGCGCCGATCAGCGGCGCCGATGGGCGTGCGCTGTGCCGCAGCATCCGTGCGCGTGGCGGCAATCCGGTGTTTGTCGAGAATGTGAATGATTTGCCAGCACTGCTTACCGACAGCCTGCGTGCCAACGATCTGTTGCTGACGCTTGGTGCTGGCAATATCGGTCAAGTGGCCGCGGGACTCACGCAGCGTCTGGGGGAAAAGCGATGATGGCCGCGAACACGAACGAAAGCAGTCTGCGTGGCGTGCTCAAGCGAGACGAGCCACTCAGCAAGCACACCAGCTGGCGCGTCGGTGGTCCGGCAGATTGTTTCTATGAGCCGGCAGGCGTGGAGGATTTGTCCGCGTTTCTCAAAACACTACCGGAGAACGAGCCGCTCTACTGGATCGGGCTCGGCAGCAATCTTCTGGTGCGCGATGGCGGCGTGCGCGGCACGGTGATCATGTTGAGCGGCAAGCTGAGCGGGCTGGAACGTATCGATGCGAAAACGGTGCGCGCCGAGGCCGGTGTGGCAAGCGCCAAGCTCGCGCGCTTCAGCGTTCAACAGGGCTTACGTGGTGCGGAGTTTCTGGCCGGTGTGCCTGGCACGATTGGTGGGGCACTGGCCATGAATGCCGGTGCCTTCGGTGGCGAGACCTGGGATGTGGTGACGGCGGTCGAGACCATGGACCACGCGGGTCGAATTCGCACGCGTCTGCCATCCGATTATCAGATTGCCTATCGTTCGGTGCAGGGGCCGGCTGGTGAATGGTTTATTGCCGGTCATTTCGGACTCACTGCCCGGCAACGAAACGGAAGGTCAGACGACTGATCAAGACGCTGCTTGCCAAGCGCGGCGCCACCCAGCCTACGCAATGGCCGAACGCCGGTTCGGTATTCCGCAATCCGCCCGGCGACTACAGCGCGCGCCTGATCGAGCGCACCGGCCTCAAGGGTTTTTGTGTTGGTGGCGCCTGTGTGTCCGAGCTGCACGCGAACTTCATTGTCAACACCGGCCGCGCCACGGCTGCGGATATTGAGACGCTGATCGAACTGGTGCGGGACAAGGTGTACGCGGCGCAGGGCGTCAAGCTTGAGGCGGAAGTGCGCATTATCGGAGACAGGACGTGATCACTGAACAATTCGGCAAGGTGGCAGTGCTCATGGGTGGACGTTCCGCCGAGCGCGAGATATCGCTGCTGAGCGGTAAGCCGTGCTCGCGGCACTCAAGCGCCAGGGCGTGGATGCCCACGCCTTCGATCCGGCCAACCGTCCGCTTGAAGACCTCAAGCGCGAGGGTTTCACACGCGCCCATATTGCACTGCACGGTCGCTACGGCGAGGACGGAACGGTGCAGGGGGCGCTTGAACTTCTCGGTATTCCGTATACCGGCAGCGGCGTGATGGCTTCGGCGATTGCCATGGACAAATGGCGCACCAAGCTCATCTGGCAGGCAGTCGGTATTCCTACACCGCGCTATGTCGTTGCTCGAGGCGAATAGCAACTATCGCGGCGGTGGCGAAGGAACTCGGCTTGCCGCTCATCGTGAAGCCGGCGCGCGAGGGCTCGACAATCGGTTTGAGCAAGGTGACCGAAGCGAAACGTCTGCCGGAGGCCTATACGCTGGCGGCGAAGAGCGATGCGCTGGTGCTGGCCGAGGAGTTCATTGAAGGCACGGAACTCACCGTGGCGATTCTGGGCGACTCACCGTTGCCGCTGGTGCGCATTCAGCCAGCCGGCTTGTATGACTATCAGGCCAAGTATTTTTCCGACGAGACGCAATATTTCTGTCCAAGCGGCGTGTCGGCGGCACAGGAGAAGGACATCCAGGAGCTGGCACTCAAGGCCTATCGCATTATCGGTTGTCACGGATGGGGACGGGTGGACGTGATGCTGTCGAAAGATGGCCGGCCATCGTTTCTCGAAGTGAATACCTCACCGGGCATGACTGGCCACAGTCTGGTGCCGATGGCGGCAAAGCAGGCGGGCCTGAGCTTTGACGCGCTCTGTCTGAAAATTCTGGAAACCAGCCGGGAGCGGAACGATGCCGTCGCTTGAGACCCTGCAGCAGCACATTGTCGAGCGCCCCTGGCGTGCCGGGTTGTATGCCTTCTGCGTGTGCTGGCGTTTGCTACGCTCGTGCTGCTTGCGGCAGACACCGTGCTGCGGCCGGAAAGTTTCGCGGTGCGCAGTCTGAGTTTCGAAGGTGAGTTCCGGCACGTGGATCAACAGGCGCTGACGGCAGCGGTCATGGAATCGGTGCGTGGCAATTTCTTTCTGCTCAATCTCGATGCCATTCGCGAACGTGCCCGCACGGTACCGTGGGTGCATGAGGTGACGGTAAGACGCCGCTGGCCGGACGGCGTACACATCCGTTTCAGCGAGCAACAGCTGGTGGCGCGCTGGGGAAAGAATGGTTGGGTAAATGCGCAGGGTGAGCACGTTAATCTTCAGAGGCGCGAAGGTCCGGCCGGCTTGCCGCTGTTCATCGGTCCGGAAGGAATGCAGCGCGCGTACTCGAGCATTATCGCAACCTCAACGACATCCTGGCGCCGGTGCAACTGCAAGTGGCCGCGCTCACGCTCACCGACCGGCATTCCTGGAACATCGTGCTGCACAACGGCTTGATGCTCACACTCGGCCGCGAAGAGCCAGAGCCGAAGGTCGAGCGATTTGCGCGCATTTATCCGCGCGCCCTGTCGGCACAAGTGGCCAGGGCAAAGCGTGTTGATCTGCGTTACACCAATGGTTTTTCCGTGGAATGGGTGAATCGTACTGGCGCACCGCGCACATCGGAAATCATGGCAACCGGATTGAATGAGGGCTGAGGCATGTCAAAGAAAGGTGATGAAAATCTGGTAGTGGGCCTCGATATCGGTACCTCCAAAGTGTTGGCGATCGTAGGCGAGGTCACGGCAACCGGTGAGGTAGAGGTCATTGGCGTCGGGCACCATCCATCGCGCGGCATGAAGAAGGGTGTGGTGGTCAACATTGAATCCACGGTTCAATCCATCCAGCGTGCAATTGAAGAAGCCGAACTCATGGCTGGCTGCCAGATCAAGTCGGTTTACGCCGGTATCGCCGGTTCGCATATTCGCTCGATCAATTCACACGGCACGGTAGCCATCAAGGATAAGGAAGTCGGTCCGAACGATATCGAACGGGTTATCGAATCGGCCCGCGCGCTCGCAATACCCGCCGATCAGAAGGTGCTGCACGTACTACCGCAGGAATTCATCATCGATGGCCAGGAAGGCATCCGCGAGCCGATCGGCATGAGCGGCGTGCGCCTGGAGGCCAAGGTGCACATTGTCACCGGCGCGGTGAGTGCGGCGCAGAACATCGTGAAGTGCGTGCGTCGCTGTGGCCTGGAAGTGGACGACATTATTCTCGAGCAGCTTGCATCGAGTCTGTCGGTGCTCACCGAGGACGAGAAGGAGCTGGGTGTGTGCATGGTGGACATTGGCGGCGGCACCACCGACATCTCGGTGTTTACCGAGGGTGCGATCCGTCACACCAGTGTGATTCCGATCGCCGGCGACCAGGTGACCAATGACATCGCCGTGGCCTTGCGTACTCCCACGGCCAACGCCGAAGAGATCAAGAAAAAATACGGCTGCGCGCTCACACAGCTTGCCACCAGCGATGAAAGTATCGAGGTGCCGAGCGTCGGCGAACGTCCGCCACGCAAGCTGGCGCGTCAGACACTTGCCGAGGTCATTGAGCCACGCATCGAGGAGTTGTATGGCCTGGTGCTTGCGGAGTTGCGACGCAGCGGTTTCGAAGACGTTATCGGCAGCGGCATTGTGCTTACCGGTGGCAGCGCCAAGATGGAAGGCATGATCGATCTCGCTGAAGAAGTGTTTCCACATGCCGGTGCGGCTTGGCATCCCGCAAGGGGTAGGCGGTTTAAGCGGCGTGGTGCACAACCCGATCTATGCCACCGGCGTAGGACTGGTGCTGTTTGGCGCCAAGGCGCGTGGCGGAAGCCACTATGGATTGGTATCGCCATCGAAGTCGGTAGGCATCAAGGGTGTGCTGGGCAAGATGAAGGGCTGGTTCCAGGGGAATTTTTAGTTGGGCGGGGCAGGCGGAAAAAATACAACCCATTACTTATTGAAGGAGACACCACAATGTTCGAATTAATGGATAGCTACGGAGAACAAGCTGTAATTAAGGTAATAGGCGTGGGCGGTGGTGGTGGCAATGCTGTCGAGCATATGCTCTGCGCAAAACTCGAAGGTGTGGAATTTATAGTTGCCAACACCGACGCACAGGCCCTCAAAAAGACTGGTGCGCGAACGATACTGCAATTAGGCGCAAACCTCACCAAGGGGCTTGGCGCCGGGGCCGATCCGACAATTGGCCGGCAAGCGGCAGTCGAGGACCGCGAGCGCATTGCCGAGGCCCTGCAGGGTGCGGATATGGTATTCATAACCGCCGGCATGGGTGGTGGCACCGGTACTGGCGCTGCGCCGATTGTCGCGCAGGTGGCCAAGGATCTCGGTATTCTTACTGTTGCCGTGGTCACTAAACCGTTTCCGTTCGAGGGAAAAAAGCGATTGGCGATTGCCGAACAGGGCATCAAGGAGCTGGGCGAGTTCGTGGATTCCATAATTACTATCCCGAACGAGAAATTACTGAGTGTGGTCGGCAAGGGCGCGAGCCTGCTGGATGCCTTCAGTAAGGCAAACGAGGTGTTACAGGGTGCCGTGCAGGGTATTGCCGAGCTGATCACCCGTCCTGGACTGATTAATGTCGACTTTGCCGACGTACGCACCGTCATGTCCGAAATGGGCATGGCCGTAATGGGCTCGGCCACAGCCAGCGGCGAGAGCCGGGCGATGGATGCGGCACGTGCTGCTGTTTCGAGTCCGCTGCTCGAAGACATCAACATTTCCGGCGCGCGCGGCATTCTGGTAAACGTCACGGCTGGCCGGGACCTTTCGATCGGTGAGTTCGAGGAAGTCGGTTCCACTGTTAAGGAGTATGCGGCTGAAGATGCGACGGTCGTGATCGGCACGGTTATCGATCCCGATATGCACAACGAGATTCGAGTCACCGTAGTCGCCACGGGTCTGGGTGTACGTGAGAAGCGTCAGCAGCCCTTCAAGGTGATAAAAACAGGCACTGGAACAACGGATTATGAGCAGCTGGATACACCCACGGTGATCCGGAACCGGCGTGTCACGGCTGACCCGCGTGGGGCATCCGACGGCGGGATAGGGTATCTGGATATCCCGGCATTTTTACGCAAACAGGCCGATTAGCAGACTAATTTAGTCTGCTATTAAGAAACGTCCTAAGCAGTGGAGTAGGGGTAGGCTGAACGATCGGCCGTCGTGGGGCCATGGCTTGACGAATAATGTTGAAAACTCAAGGAATACACTGGACAGCGGCCGCCTATTAACCTTTAATATATGCAAAATCAGGAATAACAATACAGTCCCGGGCGCCAAGGGAATGGGTTGCTTGCCGCGGGAATTTTTTGTTGTGCTAAGAATTTAATAAATAATCGTCACGGATTCGCATGATCAAGCAAAGGACCCTTAAGAATGCCATCCGCGCTACGGGCGTGGGTCTGCATACTGGTGAGAAAGTATATTTGACATTGCGTCCAGCAGCCGTAGGAAGCGGGATCGTTTTCAGGCGCATTGACCTCAATGAGCCCGTTGAGATCAAAGCCGATCCCGAGAATGTCACCGACACGCGCATGTCCACCACGCTCGAGAAAAATGGCGCAAAGATTTCAACCGTTGAGCACCTGATGGCAGCGTTCGCCGGACTGGGTATAGACAATGCTTATGTCGACGTGACTGCGCCTGAAGTACCTATTATGGATGGAAGTGCCGGCCCTTTCGTGTTTCTGCTGCAGTCGGCCGGTATCGAGGAACAGGTTTCGCCCAAGCAGTTCATCCGCATCAAGAAGCCGGTACGCGTCGAAGACAACGACAAGTGGGTACAGTTCGAGCCTTGGGATGGCTTCAAGGTGTCTTTCGGCATAGATTTCGATCACCCCAGCTTGCGCCGGTCTACACAGACCGCGTGTGTGGACTTTTCCACCACCTCGTTTGTAAAAGAAGTGAGTCGAGCTCGCACGTTTGGTTTTATGCGCGATCTCGAAATGCTGCGTTCAGCGGGACTGGCTCGCGGCGGCGGTATGGACAATGCCATTGTCATGGACAATTTCCGCGTTCTAAATGAAGACGGACTGCGCTATGAGGATGAATTCGTCAAACACAAAGTTTTGGATGCGATCGGTGATCTTTATCTGCTCGGCCACCCACTCATCGGCGCGTTTAGCGGCCACAAGTCCGGACACGCACTGAACAATCGAATACTGCGAAGCCTTTTGGCCGACAAGAGCGCCTGGGACCTCGTTTCCTATGAGGAATCGGACAAGGCCGCCATCTCCTTCATGCGTGCGGTACCGTCGGTATGAACATTATCCTGGTTCCGGACAGCGCCGGCCGCGGGCGCAACATCAGCCTGAGTCCGCTCCAGCTGTTGGCGCTGGCGCTGGTGGTGCTGGTGGGGCTACCACTTCTGATTGGAGCCTTGTCATTCAAGGTATCGGCCTATCTTGATCCAACTACTGGAACACGTGAACCGGAATACATTCAGAGACAGGCAGTTTTGCTTATCAACGAGCGCAAGGCGATTGAACAGGCACGGCGCGACGCCGAACTAAACCTCAACGCGCTCGCCCAACGCCTCGGATACATGCAGGCGGAACTGTTACGACTCAATGCCCTCGGCCAGAGGCTGGCGCGTATGGGCGGACTCGACAGGCGCGAGTTCGACTTCACGGTAGGACCGGCCATGGGTGGACCAGAATCGGCACGTGGTTTGTCCTCCATGTCAGTACCGGATTTTCTCAAGACTCTCGAAGGCCTATCCGGCCAGATCGAAAGAAAATCAGAACGTCTCGCAGCACTTGAAAGTTCTCTACTCGACAAGCAGCTGAAAGCCGCCGTTCACCCGGCGGGCTGGCCGACGGTCGGCGGTTGGGTGTCCTCCGGCTTCGGACAGCGTTCCGATCCGTTTACCGGCCGTAGTGCATTCCACGATGGCGTGGATATCGCCAGCCGGTTTGGCTCCGAAATCAAGGCTGTCGGTGGTGGTGTAGTCAGTTATGCCGGCGATAAGGACGGTTACGGCTGTGTCGTCGAAATTAACCACGGTGATGGCTATTCCACACGCTACGCGCACTGTAAGGCAGCACTGGTTCGGGTTGGCGACCGCGTGACCAAAGGTCAAAGTGTGGCACTAGTAGGTACAACCGGCCGCTCAACAGGCCCGCACCTGCATTTTGAAGTGCTGCGTGGCGGCAGGGCCGTCAATCCCAGCTCCTATCTGAAGTCCCCGTCATAGCTCTGCCCCCCCCAGCCCGGTCAGGCTCTGCATACTTTTTCAGCCTCGGCACGCGCTGCTTTATCTCTGCCTTGCCGACCGCACAGCAGTCACAGCAGCAAGACCAATCGACCCAGTCACAATGTAATGTAAGTAGTGACGGCCTGAAATCCAGTCAGGCATTAAAAAGCCATGGCGCCGCGATGGCGCCATGGCGAGAGAACTCTGCGTGTTTCTTGACGCTGCTTACATTGGCGCCGTAGAAGTCACGGTGCTCTGTTTTTGCGATTCGCCAGTCATTGGAATGAAATACACACCCACGTCCTTACGGCTGCGTACCCTGCCATCGGCGTCCTTGGTGTAGACGTACAGCACCTGGCCCTTCTTGAACGGCTGGCCGATGGGGATCACCATACGCCCTCCAGGCTTGAGCTGCTTCAGCAGTTCAGGCGGAACATATTGCGCGGCGCAAGTGACGATAATTATGTCAAAACCGCCCTGCACCTCCGGCCAGCCAAAGTAGCCATCACCGACGCGGGTTTCAATGTTGCTGAAACCGAGTGGCTTGAAAATTTTGGCAACACCCTTGCCAACAGGTTCGATGATTTCGATTGAGTAGGCCTTTTTCACGATGCGCGAGAGTATTGAAATCTGATAACCAGAACCGGTGCCGATTTCGAGCACGACGCTATCTTTGGTGGGTTTCGCGAGTTGGGTCATGTAGGCCTGGCCGAGGTAATCCGAAAGTGCCGAGCCGTGGCCAATGGCCCAGGGTTTGGCTTCTTCGTCATAGGCCTTGCCGGTGAAACCGTATTTACCTTCGTAGTTATAGTGGTAGTACTCGCGCGGTACCTCTTCGAAGGCTTTCATCACCATTGGGTCAACCTTGCCGAAGCGTTCCGTGAGGTAATTCTCGATGCGTTTCAGCGTTACCGCACGACGCTCCTGGATAGCAGCGTAGCTGGATTCCGACAGCGTGACCTTTCGATCGCTCGCGGCAAACGCCTGGTTAACTGCCTCGCGTGTCCAGCTGCGCGTGGCGGGATCAACCGCAGCAAAAGCGCTGGAAAGACCGATGGTAGCGGCGCTCGCCGCCCAGAGAAGTTTCTTTATCTTCATAGTGGTAGGTTAAATAAAGACGGTTGAAGTGTGGTATCAGGAAAGGCTTGCGCGCCCACGGGCGGCGGGGTATGTAAACACCGTTATCATATAGAGCGCAAGCCCAAGTACCAAGAGAATAGTATATCCAAAAGAGACTGCCAGGAGGTTGGCCGCCGGGGTAGCCACCACCGAAAATGCGCCGTTTAGGCTCCATGCCCAGGGTAAAAAGTGGTCATGGCTACCGCGGAACAGGTACAACCCCAACGGAAAGGGCATGCCGAGGCCAAAGGCGAGAGGCGCAGCGATAAGCGTGAGGACGGCAAGTTTCACGGAAAAAGGGGCGCTAAGCAGAGTCTGCATTAAGAAATCGAGCCCCAGCAGCGCAAGCAGCGTCCAAAGCGCGACAATGACAACCGCAATACGCACCCCTCGCAGCGGATTGCCAAGGTAACGCGCACAATAGAAGCTGCCGAGGCCGGAAAAAATGAGCATGGCGGAAAGCACCACGGCGAATGCATAAGTCCGGTCGTTCAGGAAATACGCCATTTTCTCGATGAGCAGAATCTCGAAGAAAAGGAAACCAAGACCCAGGCTGGCAAAGTACAAGATCGCTTTGGTTAGCGTGGCCGCCGCCGGGCGGGTTTTCCGGTATCGCAATAGCGGCAGGCTGAGCACAAGCAGCGCGAATACCACTGCCTGCACCAGCACAGCTATGTTCACCAGATATCCAATCTCCTCGCGTGGGATAAGAGCGATTTTCTTGAGGATTTGTGGCAATTTCTCCAGCCGCAGGACGGAATAGAACGATGGCCGATCGAGTGTTGGTGGGTCGAGATTGAAAAAGTTGTTGGCAAGAAATTCGGGATTTCCCGGCCCGAGCAGGGCCAGTGTCTGGTCCATGAGCGCGTCCTGCGCCGTATCTGATGTCACGATGGTATCGAACTCGAGCGAAATAGGCGGCAGGTCGTTCCAAATAGACAATTTCTTCGGATCAATGCCGGGGAAATAGGATGTATCAAATGAGCGCATTTCTGAAAACTGCTTCAGTTGCGCAATGTCGGCAGTGCTGAACGGAGTGGGACTCGCGAGGATGCGTACGCTCCACGCCGACCGGTACACAATGAGATTTGCCCCTGGATCCTGAACGCCGTGTGCGACCAGGGCGCGGCGTGTAGTTTCCACCATCTTCGCGGCGTATACCGTGAATTCGCGAATTGACACCGGGATTGAGAGTACCCCGCGCTCATTGAGGAGACCAAGGAAACCCTCTACTGCTTCAACCGTAAAGGCAAACTTGTTGGTTTCGGCCTGACCGAGAAAGTCCGAGGCCAGGTCGATGATGTCATAACGTTCCGAGCTACGCAGGTTCCACGGCGCCTCCTGACTGAAGCGAAGCCCAGTCTCCTGAACGAACGGTCCGGCACCAACCAGATCGAACAGCACATTGGTAGGTTCCAGCGCATGGATCGTCACCGCGCCCATGGCCCGCGCTTCCTGAATACGGAAGCCGCCGCGAGTGCCAATGAGTAGAGAGTGTGCCTGCGGCCGTAGCATATAGGGCAGGGCATCCAACATGCCTTTCACGTAACCTGGATCAAAGGAGCTACCGCGAGGTAATGAGGCGATACGGTTGCCATCACTGTAAAGGCCAAGCGTGCGTGGTGGGCCTTTCGCGCCGAGCGCCTGAAAATTATTGGAAAAATCGGTATCGAGACGTTCAGTGAAGTTGTCGAGTATGGTGTAGTAAGCGCGCGGCGACTTGAGGTCGGTTATGCGCTTGCTATCTTGCACATGCAGCGGCGGGTAGATGGCCTTGTACTCATTGAAGTCTGCGTGGTTGTTAAACACGATGACTTCGCCGGCCCCCAAAGCCACGAACGCCGCACCGATCAGTAATGTCTTGCGCGGTGCTCGCGCGGCAAGCGGCAGCACAGCAACAAACAGCAGTGGCAATAGGGCGGCAAGCAGGAGAAACGGCGGTACGTAGTACATTGCCACCAGCACGGCGATTGCGCCTACCCCGGCGCCTGCGAGATCCGCAGCGTAGACTTTGGGAATCTCGCCCTCGAGCGAAAGAAAATAGAGTCCGATGTAAAGCCCTGTGAAGAAGTAGAATGGAAATAGCGCAAGATAATATTTACCAATATTGGCAAGCTGGGCACCCCAGGCACTAGGATTCTGGAATTCGAGCGGGTTGAATGACACGGTTGTGGTGACGTAGTAGCCAGCAGCAGCGGCGAGCAGCAACAGCACCGGCGTGTACCGCAACAGCGCTGCCGCACGCGCGAAGAAGAAATCCTTGCCCAGACTCAGCACCACACCGCTTGCCGCAAAGCCGACCATGGTGATCGAAATTACCCAGTATCCGTATTCCGACCAACTGGCGATGGCAAAATAACGCGTTAGCGCAATCTCGAAACCAACGGCGGCGAGCGAAACCAGGAAAAGTGGCAACAACGGGATAGAGCGGCTGGCTGTCATCAGGCAGGTTCCTGGTCAGGGGATTGTGGGCGGCAAATGCTTCAAAAAACGTTCAACAGTACGGTTGAAGCGCTCCGGTTCGTCCACGAACAGTGCATGGCCGGCATTACTGAACACGGCCACCTCAGCAGATTTCGCATGACGTCGCACAATCCGGGCTTGCACAGCAAAATTCGGTGTGACCACGTAGAGGATCGGGCGCTCGGAGGCATAAAGTGCATCGCGCCAGAACTCGCGAGGTCGCTTATACGAGAGCAGTTCCACGCTCGCGGAATAAGGCGTGCGTAAAGCGCTGGCGATAAGCGCACGGTAGTATTCTTCACTCTGCGGCCGATGAAACATGCTGCGTACGAAACGTTCAACTGCACGTGGGCGATTCTCCGCCAGTTCCTTTAACAGATTACCTGGCTTGGGCGGCGTTCCCTCGCCGACAGAATTGTCAATGAGCACCAGCGCACGCACGCGGCCCGCGCCATGGTAGTGGGTATAAGCGAGCGTATCGAGCACACCAAGTGACCAGCCGACCAGTATGACGTCTGTAAGCTTCTCATGGTCCAGTAATTCGTGTACATCGCGAGCCCGACGTTCGGGTTCGTGGCCAGCGCGGGCAATCTCCGATTTACCCTGCGAGCGTGGATCAAGCGCAAACACCCGATGGGTCCTGGAAAAATGTACGAGTTGATGTTCGTAAATCGATGCTGGCATGCTCCAACCAGGCACGAATACCATCGGCGCACCCGCGCCGCGTGTATCGTAATGCAGGCGCACCTCGTCGCTGGTCGTGAAGTATGCGGAATCGGTGTAGCCCATGGTCGGGGCCAGTAAAAGGAGAAGGATGAAGAGCCGGGAGCGCACGGATCGCGTAGAGGTTACCGGTTGTTGGAGTCGTTGGCGAGCCGCGGGTAATTGTAGCACTCGGGTGAAGGGTATAATACGTGGCCAGCTGGGTAGTCGTCGTTACATATTGTCCTCACCGCGCCGTTGTCTGCCGTCATTTATCCGGCAGAGTGCTCAAGGAATACACCAGCTTCACTGTTGTTTCCGAATCTTGTTCCAGCCGCAACCCCTTTCATGATGGAGTGGAAATGTACAGCTTGCTTGGCACGTAGATTGAAGAATATAGGTGACGAAGTGGCCAGTTCTACGCGTGAGAAGGACAATTCGACAGGCGTTACAGCAGGTCTGCCCCCGTCTATTCAAGTCTCGGCGCTTTTCCTTCATAATCACGCCTTTACCGGGCGTAAATCCTGCTTTCGGAGTGGGCGCTCCATTTTTGGCCATCACACGTCCCTGGACTGAAATCATCATCATGGTTGTGAACATACTCAAGAAGTTCTTTGGTGATCGCAATACGCGCATCATCCGGCAGATGCAGGGCGTCATCGAGCGCATCAATGATCTGGAGCCGCAAATGGCGGCGCTTTCCGATACCGATTTAGGTGCCAAGACCATCGAGTTCCGTCAGCGCTTGGATCGTGGTGAATCACTTGAGGCGCTGTTGCCAGAGGCATTCGCGGTGGTGCGCGAGGCCGGCAAGCGCACGCTCGGCATGCGTCACTTTGATGTACAGCTGATTGGCGGCATGGTGTTGAACTCAGGGCGAATCGCCGAGATGCGAACCGGCGAAGGTAAAACCCTGGTGGCGACGCTGGCAGTTTATTTGAATGCGCTCACCGGTAAGGGCGTGCATGTGGTAACAGTGAACGACTACCTTGCGCGCCGTGATGCCGCGTGGATGGGAAAAATTTACAATTTTCTTGGCATGACCGTCGGGGTCGCGGTGTCTGGCCAGGATAATGAGACCAAGCGTGCGGCCTACGCCGCTGATATTACTTACGGCACCAACAATGAATACGGATTCGATTATTTACGCGACAATATGGCATTCCGTGCCTCGGATCGCGTACAGCGCGGGCTTAACTTTGCGGTAGTAGACGAGGTGGACTCGATACTGGTCGATGAGGCGCGCACGCCCCTTATCATCTCAGGTCCGACAGAAGAGAATACCGACCTTTACTATAAGATCAATTCCATTATCCCCAACCTGTCCCGCCAGGAAAAAGAAGACGGACCTGGCGATTACAGCGTGGACGAAAAGAGCCGCCAGGCCTTTCTAACTGAGGCAGGGCATGAGTCAGCCGAGAAACTGCTGGTGCGCGCCGGGTTACTGGAACAGGGCAGCAATTTGTACGATGTAGCCAACATCAGCCTGCTGCATCACCTGAACGCCGCATTGCGCGCGCACGCACTGTTCCGGCGCGAGGTAGACTACATCGTCAAGGAAAATGAAGTCATCATCGTCGACGAGTTCACCGGACGCATGATGACGGGCCGGCGCTGGTCTGATGGGCTGCACCAGGCCGTTGAGGCGAAAGAGGGTGTGCGCATACAGAATGAGAATCAGACTCTCGCCTCAATTACGTTCCAGAACTATTTCCGTCTGTACAAAAAACTCTCCGGCATGACCGGTACTGCAGATACCGAGGCCTACGAGTTCCAGCACATCTATAATCTGGAGGTCGTGGTGATCCCCACTCATCGGCCGATGATCCGCCAGGACATGGGCGACCAGGTTTACCGCACCGGGGCAGAAAAAAACGCCGCTGTTCTTGCCGATGTCCGCGACTGCAACAAGCGTGGCCAGCCGGTGCTGGTTGGTACGACCTCGATCGAGGCCTCCGAGGCTTTGGCCAATCTCTTGCAGAAAGAGAAGATCGCGCACCAGGTACTCAATGCCAAGCACCACGAGCGCGAGGCACAGATCGTGGCCGAAGCCGGACGGCCAGGTGGTGTGACCATTGCCACCAATATGGCAGGTCGTGGCACAGACATTGTGCTGGGCGGTAATAAGGACATGGAACTTGCGGCTGCGGAAGGTGACCCGGCGAAACAACAGAAAATTCGTGACGACTGGCAAACCCGTCACGAGCAGGTACTCGCCGCCGGCGGCCTGCATGTCATCGGCACTGAACGTCATGAATCGCGCAGAATCGACAATCAGTTGCGCGGCCGTTCCGGTCGTCAGGGTGATCCGGGTTCGACCCGTTTTTATCTTTCCCTCGAAGACAGTCTGCTGCGCATTTTTGGTTCCGAGCGCCTTTCCGGCCTCATGCAAAAGCTGGGTATGCAGGAGGGCGAAGCGATCGAGCACCCATGGGTGACGCGCGCCATCGAAAATGCCCAGCGAAAGGTAGAGGGACGAAACTTCGACATCCGCAAACAATTGCTGGAATATGACGATGTTGCCAACGACCAGCGCAAGGTAATCTACGAACAGCGCAACCGGCTGATGGAGGTAGATGATATCTCCGATAGCATTCAAACAATCCGTGCCGGCGTGGTGGACAGTGTTATCAACATTTTTATTCCTCCGGATAGCCTCGCTGAGCAATGGGATATTCGCGGATTGGAAGAGAATATCGATCGAGAGTTCGGGTTGAAACTTCCGATTCAGAACTGGCTGAATGATGATGCCAGCATGGATGAATCACGGTTGCGCGCGAAGGTGCTTGCTGAATTAGAGACGCTGCATCTCGCCAAGGCGGCCGATGCGGGCGCCGAGGTGATGCGCCACTTCGAGAAGGCAGTCATGCTGCAAGTGCTGGATTCCCAGTGGAAGGACCACTTGGCCGCCATGGATCACCTGCGGCAAGGCATTCACCTGCGTGGCTATGCACAAAAGAATCCGAAGGAAGAGTATAAGCGTGAGGCCTTCCAGCTGTTTTCCGACATGCTCGATCGTATCAAACATGAGGTGATCAGCCTTATTACACGCGTTCAGATTCGGCAGGAGCAGGACGTTGAGGCACTGGAAGCGCAACGCCAGATGCCGTCAAGTGTGCGTTATGAACATCCATCAGCGACTGGCAGTGAAACCGGTGACGAGACAGCAGAAATACAGACTGTTACCCGCCATGCCCCGAAAGTAGGCCGTAATGCCCCCTGCCCATGCGGTTCCGGCAAGAAGTACAAGCAATGCCATGGGAAACTCGCATGAGGTGTGTTTCGTATAATGAGTCTTGGCCGCGATACTCAAAACCTGAATCCGAAATGCAATCACCGCTATGGCGGTAAATTTACCTCCTCTCCCTGCATTGCATACCGTGCCTGGCCTCCGCCTGGGTACGACCCGGGCACAAATCCGCAAGATGGATCGTCGTGACCTGGTTGTAATCGAATGCTCGCCGGGCACAAAGGCAGTGGCAGTTTTTACAAAGAACCGTTTCTGTGCGGCACCGGTCAGCGTGGCACGCGAACATCTTTCTCAGACAGAACCGCGTGCCTTGCTGGTTAACACCGGATTTGCCAATGCCGGCACAGGATCCGGTGGAATGGACGACGCGCGCCTCACTTGTGCAGCGCTTGCAACTCGCTTGGGTTGCGCCCCTAACCAGGTGTTGCCATTTTCCACCGGTGTGATTGGCGAGCGTCTGCCGGTCGACAAACTCATAGCAGGCCTGACGGGTAGCCTAGCAGCCTTGAGCGAGAGCGGCTGGGAGGAGGCGGCGCACGGGATCATGACTACCGATACCTTGCCCAAGGGCAGTTCACGGCGCGTGCAGATCGACGGCAAAACCGTGACCGTGACGGGGATCGCCAAGGGCGCGGGCATGATTTGTCCGAACATGGCGACCCTGTTGGCTTTTATCGGCACCGATGCAGCCGTGGATCGTGACGTCTTGCTGCAGTGTCTGAGTGCGGCGGCGGATGAGAGTTTCAACCGCATCAGCGTCGACGGAGATACCTCCACCAACGATTCGTGCGTGCTGCTTGCTACCGGAAAGTCAGGTCTTGAGATACATACTGCGCAAGGTGCCGCTTTCGATGCGTTTAGCAGTACAGTACGCGAAGTGCTGGCCGAGCTTGCCCAGGCCATTGTGCGCGACGCCGAGGGGGCGACCAAATTCATTACGATTGATGTCGTCCAGGGAGCGAGTCAGGCTGATTGTCTTGAAGTGGCATATACCATCGCGCATTCACCGCTGGTTAAGACAGCATTCTTTGCCAGCGATCCGAACTGGGGACGTATTCTGGCCGCCGTCGGCCGGGCGCGCATCTCGCACCTGGATGTGGACCGGGTATCGATTTATCTTGATGAGGTGTGCATTGTGCGCCAGGGTGCGCGTGCCCCGGAGTACAGCGAAGCGAAAGGACTGGCGATCATGGCCAAATCCGAGATCTGCGTGCGCATAGACCTAGGCGGTGGCACAGCAAAGGCGCGCCTGTGGACCTGTGATTTGTCGCATGACTACGTCACCATCAACGCCGAGTATCGAACCTGACGCAACGCCGGCCAAGGTTTCCTGCAATTACTGCTGCAATATTTGAATCTGATACGGCGTAAGGTTGCCCACGGTCTTGCAATGATCCAGGGCTTCTGGGAGGCAACGTCTGTGGAATCCGCTATGGAAGCCATGTTGCGCTAACAACGACGAGGCTTTTCCGTGGCCAGGGCAAGGTATTTTCGATGCAACGCATCGACTTGGGCCTTGAGAGATGCTACATCTCCGGTGTTTGTCATGATGTCGTCCGCCTGCTTCAGTCGCTGTGCGCGATCGGTTTGGGTCGAGAGGATGGCGCGTATCTCGTCAGTACTCCGCCCGTCTCGTGCCGCTACCCGCGCGATTTGCAATTCTTCGTCTACATCCACAACCAGTACCCGGTCCACCATGTCGCGCTGTCCGGCTTCGAACAGCAGTGGGATGACCAGCAGACAGTAGGGTGCATCGAGATTATTCTGCTGACGCTGCATTTCAACACGGATCAGTGGATGCAGAATTTCCTCAAGCTGCGCACGCGCTTCGGGATCAGTGAAGATGCGTTGTGCGAGGCGCTGGCGATTGATGCTGCCGGTGGTGGCAGCAATATCCGGGCCGAGTAATTCTAGAATCTGGTTCGTGGCCGGCGTGCCTGGAAGGGTGAGCTGATGAGCGATTGTGTCCGCATCAATGACAGGCACACCGTGTGCCGCGAATAATGCGGCGATTGTAGTCTTCCCGCTTCCAATACCGCCGGTAAGCCCGATGCGCAACATGGCAGGAGGTTTCTAGATACGAGCCATCTGCAGATATTGCCGTGTGATGGCATCGCCCCAGAGCATGGCCACCCAGCCGGCCGCGGCAAGGTAGGGGCCGAATGGCAAGGGTTTGGCGCGGTCGCGTCCCTGGAAGATGATCAGCCCAATACCGATGAATGCGCCAATGAAGGAAGATAGAAGGATGATGAGCGGCAAGCTTTGCCAGCCGAGCCAGGCACCGAACAGCGCAAACAGCTTGAAATCGCCATACCCCATCCCTTCCTTGCCGGTGATGAGTTTGAACAGTTGAAACACAAGCCACAGAGAAAGGTAACCGGCTACCGCGCCGACTACAGCCTGTGGCAGGGATGTAAATACATTGAACAGATTCAACAGTAGGCCCACCCACAAAAACGGCAGCACCATGACGTCCGGCAAGAGCATGTGGTCGATATCGATGAAGACCAGTGCAATCAGAAACCAGGTGAGCACATATCGCCGCAATGCCGGCGGCATTGAAACCAAAGTGCCAGGCCGTGACGGCAGTGAGTATGGCGGACAGAATTTCGACGAATGGGTAACGCAGGCTGATCGGTTTCTGGCAGGCCGAGCACTTACCGCGTAGCCACAGGTAACTCACAACCGGAATGTTCTCCAGCGCGCTGATTTCATGACCGCAGTGTGGGCAGCGCGAGCGGGGTGTTATCAGGTTGAATTTCTCGTGAGCAGAAAAATCATCTGTATTCCCGGTCAATTCCTGGCAATCCCGTTGCCAGCTTCGCATAAGCACAATCGGCGTGCGGTGAATGACGACGTTGAGAAAGCTGCCCACAATCAAGCCGAAAATTGATGCGAGAATACCGAAGGCAAGCGGATTCGACTGAATGAGGGTCAGCAATGTCATCAGCGCGAAGAAAAACCAGTGAAAATGACGGGGATGCGATCCTGTATGTCAAACCACCGCAGCGAGCTTGAAGATAGGCAGATACATGGCGATTACCAGTCCGCCGACAACGATTCCAAGGAACGCCATGATCATGGGCTCGATGAGACTGCTAAGCGACTCGACCGCATCATCCACTTCCTGTTCGTAGAAGTCCGCTACCTTGCCAAGCATCTTGTCGAGTTCACCGGATTCTTCACCGATAGCCACCATCTGTACGACCATATTGGGAAACAAGCCGGTGTGTTCCATCGCGACGCGCAGGTGAGTGCCGGTAGAGACCTCATTCTTGATGGCGATGACGCCTTCATAGTACACGCGATTGCCGGCGGCGCCGGCCACGGAGTCCAAGCTTTCGACCAGCGGAACGCCGGCCGCAAACATGGTGCCCAAGGTACGGGCGTAACGTGCGATCGTTGCTTTCTTTACGATCACGCCGACAACCGGTGCGCGCAGGATCATTCGGTCCACCATGTGCTGCATCTTTTCCGAGCGCTTGTAGGTGTAGCCAATGAAAGCCACCGAGCCGCCCAGGCTACCGAAGATGAGCCACCACCATTCACGCATGCACCTGGAAAGTTCAACCACAAACTGGGTCAATGCCGGTAATTCCGCACCGAATCCTTTGAACATGCTTTCGAACTGCGGAATGACGAAAATCAGCAAGATCGCGGTAACGATAAAGGCCACGACAATTACGGCTGCAGGATAAAAGAGCGCGGATTTGATTTTGCCTTTGATGGCCTCGATTTTTTCCTTGTAAGTTGCAACTTTTTGGAGAATGTCGTCGAGAATACCGGCCTGCTCGCCAGCCTGGACCAGGTTGCAGTAGAGGGCATCGAAGTACAGCTTGTGTTTGCCGAGCGCTGCGCTCAGGGTAGTGCCGGATTCAATGTCCTGTTTCACCGCGGTCAGCAATTGTTGCATGCTTGGGTTTTCGTGACCTTTGGCCACGATCTCGATGCCTTGCACGATTGGGATACCGGATTCCACCATGGTGGCGAACTGGCGGGTGAAAATCGAGATGTCCTTTTGCGTGATTTTCTTTTTAGTTTGAAAGAGTGACTTCGTTTGTTTGCGTACTTTGGTCGGATTGACACCTTGGCGGCGGAGCATGGCGTTGACATAGGCAACGCTGATCGCTTCGGTCACGCCTTGCAGTTTCTTGCCCTTTTTGTCGAGACCCTCCCAGTTAAAGAGGAATAACTTCTGCTTCTCGATCTTTTCGGCCTTCCCGGCCTTTGCCACCGCCTGTTCTGCCATGAGTAAGGATCTTCCTGTATAGAGGATAGCTAGTTAGTGATGCGCTCGACTTCTTCCAGACTGGTCAGGCCGTCACGCACTTTTTTGAGAGCTGATTCACGCAGGTCCGCCACGCCGTCTTTCTTGGCCTGCATCTCGATATCCAGGGCATTGCCACCGCGCATGATGATGGCGCTGATTCCTTCCGAGATCGGCATCACCTGGTAGACACCGACGCGTCCCTTGTAGCCGAGGCTGCAACTGTCGCAGCCATCAGGATTGGGGCCGTATATTTTAAGATCCCTTAATTCAGTCTCTTTAAAGCCGGCCTTGAGCAAGGCTTCTTTTGGGATGTTCACTGGTTTCTTGCAGTTTGGGCACAGTCGCCGTGCCAGCCGCTGTGCCACGATCAGAAGCACTGCGGAGGCGATATTAAATGGCGCAACACCCATGTTCACCAGACGACTGAGTGTCTTCGGCGCGTCATTGGTGTGCAGCGTGGAGAGCACCATATGACCGGTCTGGGCGGCCTTGATGGCAATCTCGGCAGTTTCGAGGTCGCGGATTTCGCCCACCAGAATAATGTCCGGATCCTGGCGCAAGAAAGCCTTCAATGCGAGGGAGAAGGTGAGTCCGGCCCTCTCGTTAATATTGACCTGGTTGATGCCCGGCAGGTTGATTTCGACCGGATCCTCAGCTGTGGAGATGTTGGTCTCCGGCGTATTCAGTATGTTCACTGCTGTATACAGGCTTACGGTCTTGCCGCTACCGGTCGGGCCGGTAACAAGCACCATGCCATAGGGTCGATGAATGGCCTCGAGGAACAGGCGCTGCTGTTCGGGTTCGTATCCGAGTTTCTCGATGCCGAGGCTCGCCGAGCTCGGATCGAGAATACGTGCCACCACCTTCTCGCCAAACAGCGTGGGCATGGTGCTGACACGGAAGTCGATCGCACGGTTCTTGGAAATGCGCAGTTTGATACGACCGTCCTGTGGCACACGACGCTCGGCAATATCGAGACGCGACAGAATCTTCATGCGCGCCGCGAGACGGCCGGCGAGTGCCAGCGGTGGTTGTGCGACTTCGTGCAACATGCCGTCGATGCGATAGCGCACACGGCAGAATTTTTCATATGGCTCAATATGGATGTCCGAGGCGCCACGATTGATGCCATCCAGCAGCAGCTTGTTCACGAACTTGACGATAGGCGCATCGTTAACATCGTCTTCGGATTCCGGTCCCTTGTTTCTGGCATCTTCGTCGCCGCCAATATCCAGGCCTTCCAGATCGTCTCCGCCGACGGCGAAGTCGGTGAGCGTGGTGTCTGCCGCATCCAGCATCTTGTCGAGTGCGAGCGACAGCTTTGCTTCATCTACCAATACAGGTTCAGTGGCCAGGCCAGTGTTGAACTTGATCTCGTCCAGACCCTGGAGGTTGGTTGGGTCAGCCACCGCCACATACAACTTGTTGCCACGTTTGAATAGCGGCAAGGCCTTGTGTTTGCGGAGGATATTTTCGCTAACCAGCTTGAATGGCGCATTCTCGGTATCGAGTGCGGTAATGTCGAACAGTGGAACGCCAAACTCCTCAGAGGCAACCTTGGCGATCGTTCCGCTATTGAGTTTCTTGCTGCTGACCAGATGGGTAATCAGCGGGAGTTTCTGGGTGTTGGCCTCGCTTTGCAGGCGCGTTGGCGTCGGCTGCGGGCAGATAGCCTTCGCGTACAAGACGCAAGGCCAGACCGCTCAGATTGCTCGCAGGCGTGGGAATTGCCATATCTATTCTGTTGAAAAAAAATTGAAAAATGTTGAGCCTGATCAGGCCATTCGGTTCAAGAGTTAATAGTAGATGAGAGAAGCCGGATCGCCAAATGCCATCGTTGCCGAAATCATGGTGATGTGCTCACTTTTCTGCACTGCATGTTGCCTAATTATTTATACAAATTGCTCTCACGGCAATTCGAATATCTTGTGTGCAAGGAGGATGTTTGATTGGGGTCAATGAACGGCCCGCAATGCATGCCATGATGCTGTTGACACATCAGTATAACTTAATTTAGAATAATTCTAAATCAGTGAATTCCACTGACGAATAAAGCCTTATCCATCAACCGACAGATCCCTTAAGGAGAAGCAAGATGAAGCCGCTCAAAGGCACAAAAACCCATGAAAACCTGAAAGACGCATTTGCCGGTGAATCCCAGGCAAACCGCCGTTACCTGTACTTTGCCAACAAGGCTGACGTCGAAGGCTTCAACGACGTGTCCGCCGTGTTCCGTTCCACCGCCGAAGGCGAGACCGGCCATGCGCACGGCCACCTTGAATACATGGAGCAGGTGGGTGACCCGGCCACCGGTCTGCCGATCGGCGCGACCGCCGACAACCTGAAGGCTTCAATAGCCGGTGAGACCCATGAGTACACCGACATGTACCCGGGTATGGCCAAAACCGCGCGCGATGAGGGTTTTGGCGAAATCGCCGACTGGTTTGAAACATTGGCCAAGGCCGAACGTTCGCACGCCAACCGTTTCCAGAAGGCGCTGGACACGCTCGGCAAGTAAGTCAGGCTTTGTGCAATGTTGCAATGCGGGGCCGGATTGGCCGGTCCCGCATTGTTTGGCGAGCCAAGAAGCAATGAAACGGTAACCAGACGTATTGCGGCTTTGCTTGGTTTCTCACCAAGAAAGTTAAGGAATAACCATGTCCGCACCGACCGAAGGCAAGCGCGAGGGCAGTCTCCAGGCGCCCACCCGTCATCCGCTCGATTGGAAGAATCCGGAGTTCTACGACGAGGAATCTTTGTTCAAAGAACTGGAGCGGGTCTACGACATCTGCCACGGCTGTCGTCGATGCGTGAGCCTGTGTCAGTCATTCCCGACGCTATTTGATCTGGTGGATGAGTCGCCCACCCTGGAAGTCGACGGGATCAAGAAGGAAGACTACTGGAAGGTCGTGGACCACTGTTACCTGTGCGACCTGTGCTTCATGACCAAGTGCCCTATGTGCCACCGCATGAGTGGAATCTCGACTTCCCGCATCTCATGCTGCGCGCCAAGGCGGTCAAGTTCCAGAAGGGCGACACCAAGTTGCGTGACCGCCTGCTCACCAGCACCGACACGGTCGGCAAGCTCGCGGGAATTCCAATCGTGGTGCAGACCGTCAACGCCTCGAACAAGACCAAGGTGTTCCGCAAAGCGCTCGACAAGGTTTTGGGCGTGCATCCGGACGCTATACTGCCGGAATATCACAGCCGCACCTTTCGCAAGCGCTACGACGCTGCCGCCGCAGCAGGATCGGCAGACCAGACAGCCGGCACGCGTGGACGCGTGGCGCTGTATGCCACCTGCTATGGCAACTACAACGAACCGCATGTCGCCGAGGACCTGGTGGCAGTGTTTCGCCATAACGGCATCCCCGTCACCATTGCCGAGAAAGAGCAGTGCTGCGGCATGCCCAAGCTTGAACTTGGCGACCTTGAGGCCGTGGCGCGCGCCAAAGAAGCGAACATTCCAGTGCTGGCCAAGCTAGTGGATGAGGGTTGGGACATCGTGGCACCGGTGCCGTCCTGCGCGCTCATGTTCAAGCAGGAACTGCCGCTCATGTTCCCGGATGATCCGGACGTGCAGAAGGTGAAGAAGGCGATGTTCGATCCCTTTGAGTACCTGATGCTGCGTCACAAAGAGGGCAAGCTGAACACCGATTTCAAGCAGTCACTCGGCAAGGTCGCCTACCACGTACCCTGCCACCTGCGCGTGCAGAATATCGGTCTCAAGACGCGCGAGCTGTTGCAGCTTGTGCCGGACACGAAAATCGAGACCATCGAGCGTTGTTCCGGACATGACGGCACCTACGCGGTGAAGAGCGAGTTCCACGATGCTTCGATGAAGATCTGCCGGCCGGTGGTGGATCGGGTGAAGGCGAGCGAGTGCGACCACTACAGCAGTGATTGCCCGATGGCCGGGCACCAGATCGAGAATGGCCTGAAGAACGGCAAGCAGCCGATAGCACCCAATGTCACTGCTGCGTACGGCATATGGGATATGAATTTCAATAAAACAAGGAGCGGCTATGTCTAATGAGGGGTATCACGAATCGAACCTGAGCGAGGAAACCCGCGACATGCACCGCGCCATCGTGTCACTGATGGAGGAGCTGGAGGCGGTCGACTGGTACAACCAGCGCGTCGACGTATGCAAGGACAAGGAACTGCGCGCCATCCTCGCGCACAACCGCGACGAGGAAAAGGAGCATGCCGCCATGGTGCTGGAGTGGATTCGCCGCCGTGATCCACGATTCGACAAGGAGCTGCGTGACTATCTGTTCACCGATAAACCCATCGCCGCCCTGGAAGAGAAGCACAAGTCCTGAAGAGCAAATTATGAGAACCCTAACCATGCAGAAACTCACCCGCGACCAGCTCATGCCGCTGGAGCAGTATGCCAGGCAACGCAACGATTTCCGTGCCAAGGTCATGGCGCACAAGAAGAATCGTCAGGTGCAGATCGGTCCGCACGCGACCCTCTACTTCGAAGACCGGCTGACCATGCACTACCAGATACAGGAAATGCTGCGTGCCGAACGCATTTTCGAAGAGGCGGGCATCGAAGATGAGCTCAATGCCTATAATCCCGATGATTCCGGACGGCAGCAACTGGAAGGCGACCTTCATGATCGAATACGGCGACGAGGATGAGCGCCGTGTCGCCTTGGGCAAGATTGATCGGTGTCGAGCACAAGGTCTGGGTGCAGGTCGCGGGTTTCGCCAAGGTCTGGCCGATTGCTGACGAGGATCTGGAGCGCACCACCGAAGAGAAGACTTCGTCCGTGCATTTTCTGCGCTTTGAACTGTCGCCGGACATGATCAAGGCCGTGAAGGGCGGCGCAGCCATCAGCATGGGCATCGAACATCCGGCCTACACACATAGCGTCAGCCCGGTACCGGAGGCGACGCGTGACTCGCTCGCCCAGGATCTCGCCTAAGTCGCTGTGCAGGTCCTGCACGCGACTTCAGGCGCACAACTAAAACCACAGCTCTGATCATCCTTGCGTGAGCAAAAGTCCGGAACGGACTTTTGCTGAAATATCTTTTATAATCCCGCATCAATGCGAGCGATTCTTTCAGATGTCTCCGATCCATACCGCGGTTCTGCTGCCGTGGTGTCGCACATCCTCCCCGATTCAGTCTTTCTGTTACAACGTTTTCCCGAGCATGAGCCGAACCTACGACGCGTCTGCGATTGAAGTCCTGACCGGCCTCGAACCCGTGCGCAAGCGCCCGGGCATGTACACCGACACGACCCGACCGAATCACCTCGCCCAGGAAGTCATCGATAACTCGGTGGATGAGGCGATTGCCGGCCACGCCAAATGCATCGATGTGGTGCTCTATAAGGACGGTTCGCTGGCAGCCACCGATGACGGCCGCGGCATGCCGGTGGACAAGCACAAGGGCGAGGGGGTGTCGGCTGTCGAGGTGATCCTCACGCGCCTGCACGCCGGCGGCAAGTTCTCCAACAAGAGCTACAGTTTCTCCGGTGGTTTGCACGGTGTGGGCGTGTCAGTGGTGAACGCGCTTTCCAGGAAGCTCGAAGTATTCGTAAAACGTGGTGGCAAGGAATACAAGATGGCCTTCGCCAGCGGTCAAAAGACCGCAGAACTCAAGGCAATTGGCAGCGTCGGTGCGCGCACCACCGGTACCACCGTGCACTTCTGGCCGGAAGAAAAGTTTTTCGACAGCCCCAAGTTCAGTGTCCCGAAACTCAAACATGTATTGCGCGCCAAGGCCGTATTGTGCCCGGGACTCAAAATCAGTTTCGAAGATGAGTCCGACAAAAAGAACAATGAAGCGTGGTATTACGAAGACGGCCTCAAGGATTACCTGCTGAGTGAGCTTGGCAAGCAGGAGCTGATTCCGGAAGATCCGTTTGTTGGCCGCTTCAAAGACAATGATGGCGAAATCGACTGGGCCATCGTCTGGGCGCCGGAGAACGATCAGCCGCTAATGGAAAGCTACGTCAATCTGATTCCGACCGCGCAGGATGGAACGCATGTGAACGGTTTCCGCCAGGGCCTCACCGATGCGCTGCGCGAGTTCTGCGAGTTCCGCAGTCTGCTGCCACGCGGCGTCAAGCTGGCGCCGGAAGACGTGTGGGGACAAACCAGCTATGTGCTGTCCTACAAGATGCATGACCCGCAGTTCTCCGGCCAGACCAAGGAGCGTCTCACCTCACGCGAGGCCGCGGCCTTCGTCGGTACGGTAACCAAGGATGCCTTCGCCCAGTGGCTGATGCAGCATGTCGCGGATGCCGAGCGCATCGCCAATCTTGCCATTGAATCGGCGCAGGCGCGCCTGCGAACTTCCAAGAAAGTCGAACGCAAGAAGATCGGCCAGGGTCCGGTGCTGCCGGGCAAGCTCGCCGATTGTCTCTCGAACGACCTCAATATGACCGAGCTGTTTCTGGTCGAAGGTGACTCGGCGGGCGGTTCGGCCAAGCAGGCGCGCGACAAAGACTACCAGGCGATTATGCCGCTGCGCGGCAAGATCCTGAACACCTGGGAAGTGGACTCGGGCGAAGTGCTCGGTTCACAGGAAGTGCACGACATTGCGGTCGCGCTCGGCGTGGACCCGGGTTCGAGTGATATCAGCGGACTGCGTTACGGCAAGGTCTGCATCCTGGCGGATGCCGACTCGGACGGCGCGCACATTGCCACGCTGTTGTGCGCGCTATTCGTCAAACACTTCAAACCACTGGTGGTCGCCGGGCATGTGTATGTCTCCATGCCGCCGCTGTTCCGCATCGACGTCGGCCAGACGGTGTATTACGCGCTCGATGAAGATGAGCGCAGGCAGACGCTGGAGCGCATCCAGAAAGGAAAACCCGCGTGCCCGCCCTGGCATTCAGCGCTTTAAGGGGCTCGGCGAGATGAACCCGCCGCAATTGCGCGAAACCGTCATGGACCCGAATACGCGCCGACTGGTACAGCTCGGGATCAAGGCCGGCGACAACACCAACCGCATCATGGACATGATGCTGGCCAAGAAGCGTGCCGGCGACCGCAAGGAATGGCTGGAAAAGAATGGCAATAAGGCAGAAATTGTTTAAGGCATAAAACGCATGGCAAGAAATCCACCAAGCGGCCGTCGAAGAAAGCGCCCGTCAGGCGCGGCAAGAGCCGTGCCGTTGAGACGCGCCCGCGCAGTCGCGAACATCGAACGCCTGCCGCTGGCGAGCTTTACCGAGAAGGCTTATCTCGATTATTCGATGTACGTGGTGCTGGACCGCGCGCTTCCGAATATCGCCGACGGCCTCAAGCCAGTGCAGCGTCGCATTATCTACGCCATGTCCGAGCTCGGACTGTCGGCCGCCGCCAAGTACAAGAAATCGGCGCGCACCGTGGGCGACGTGCTCGGCAAGTTCCATCCGCATGGTGACAGCGCCTGCTACGAAGCCATGGTGCTCATGGCCCAGCCGTTCAGCTACCGTTATCCGCTGGTGGACGGTCAGGGCAACTGGGGCTCGCCGGACGACCCGAAGAGCTTCGCCGCAATGCGTTACACCGAATCGCGTCTTACACCCTTCGCACAGGTGCTGCTCTCCGAGCTGGAGCAAGGCACGGTGGCGTGGGTGCCGAACTTCGATGGCACGCTGGAAGAGCCGAAGATCATGCCGGCGCGCCTGCCGCATGTACTGCTGAACGGCACTACCGGTATCGCCGTCGGCATGGCCACCGACATTCCACCGCACAATGTGCGGGAGGTGGCATCCGCCTGCGTGCGCCTGCTGGACAAGCCGGATTCAACCGACCGGCGAGTTAATGAAGCATATTCAAGGCCCGGACTACCCGACTGAGGCTGAAATCGTTACGTCCAAGGCCGAGATCCGTTCGATGTACAACACCGGCCTTGGCAGTATCCGTGCGCGTGCCAAGTGGCAGCGCGAGAACGGCGAGATCGTGATCACGGCACTGCCGCACCAGGTATCGCCGGCCAAGGTGCTGATGCAGATCGATCAGCAGCGCCAGCAGAAAAAGCTGCCGATGGTAGAGGATCTGCGCGACGAGTCGGATCATGAGAATCCGATTCGCCTCGTGATCGTGCCACGTTCCGGACGCATCGACCCGGTGGAGATCATGGAACACCTGTTTGCCACCACCGATCTGGAGCGTTCCTACCGGGTGAACCTGAACATGATCGGCCTGGACGGCCGGCCGCGCGTGTACAACCTCAAAGACCTGCTCGGCGAGTGGCTCAAGTTTCGCATCGAGACCGTGCGTCGGCGCTTGCAGCACCGTCTCGACAAGGTGCAGGCACGCCTGCACATCCTCGATGGCCTGCTGGTTGCCTATCTCAATCTGGACGAGGTGATCCGCATCATCCGCCGTGAGGACGAACCTAAGCCGGTGTTGATGAAGCGATTCAAGCTGACGGAAATTCAGGCCGAAGCCATTCTCGAAACCAAGTTACGCCATTTGGCCAAACTTGAGGAAATGAAAATCCGCGGCGAACAGAACGAGCTCGCCAAGGAACGCGACGAATTGGAAAAGATTCTCAAATCAAACCAGAAACTGCGCGCGCTGGTGCGCGACGAGATCATCAGCGATGCCGAGGAGTTTGGCGATAAACGCCGTTCGCCGCTCATCGAGCGCGAGGCTGCCAAGGCAATCGATGTCACCCAGCTGCTGCCGACCGAACCGATCACCGTGGTGCTCTCGGAAAAGGGCTGGGTACGTGCTGCCAAGGGCCACGAGGTGGATGCACGCGCACTCGACTACAAGACCGGGGATAAATTCCTGCAGGCGGCGCGCGGCAAGACCAACCAGCAGGTCGTATTCCTTGACTCCACCGGCCGCTCCTACACAATGCCGGCGCACAAGCTGCCGTCGGCACGCGGCCACGGCGAACCGCTGGCGTCCAGCCTCAACCCGCCACCCGGCGCCACCTGGTCGGGCGTCATGATGGGCGCGCCGGAGGACCTCTACCTCATTGCCAGCGACGCCGGCTACGGTTTCATCTGCAAGCTCGGCGACCTCATTACCGATCGCCGTGCCGGCAAGGCGGTGCTCAAGGTACCGAAAGGCTCCAAGGCACTGCCACCTCAGCGCGTCCTGAACTATGACGACGACTGGCTCGCGGCCGTCACCAACAAAGGCAATATCCTGGTGTTTATGGTTGCTGAGCTGCCACCGATGGAGAAGGGCAAAGGCGAGAAAATCCTCGCTATTCCCGGCGCCCGCGTTGCCAAACGCGAGGAATACCTTTCTGGTATTGCGGTCTTCAAGGAAGGCCAACGCTTGATTCTGCGTACCGGCAAGGGTGAGCTGCTGCTGCGTTCCGGCAACGATATCGATCAGTACATCAGTGAACGAGCGTTACGCGGTTCGAAATTGCCGCGGGGCCATCAGGAAGTGAGAGAGATAGAGACCCAGGAGCAGTAAGAAAGGCCATCGCCCAAGGAAGATGAAGCCGAACCTGATGGTAACAGACCCCGCGCGGAAACCGGGCGCGGGGCCTGGCAATGAACGACGGCGCTGATTCAACGTTTCTTGGGTCGTGCTTTGGGTTTCGCCTTGGCTTTTGCTTTGCCTGTGTCCGGGAAGAGCCTGCTGGAAGCATGAAGCCCGGGGCAAATGCCGGTCACGGCCGCTAAATAGAGGAATACAACGGGCACGTACAGAATCCAGTGTGCCTTGTCAAAGCCGGTAAGCCAGATGCCAAGCAGCATGATGCTGCTAATGACGACAAAGAAGAACCGCATTGCTGGACTCATGTTGTTTTCCATGGACTCTCTCCCCGTAAGTAAATAAACAGGCGCCGGAAGAGGCGCGCTGAGACAAGCTTGCGTTCCTGGCGTTCGCGAGTCGCGATGCAGGCTGGCGGTATCTGTCGAATGGCAAGCCTGCGCAGCATGCTACTGGATATAACTCAGCAATGCACCAACTGCCCAATTTCAGTGGCAATGTCATCCAATGGGATCTCGCGCGCGGCAGCATCCCGCCGGCCCTTGTACTCGGCCACGCCCTTGGTCAGACCCTTGTCGCCGATCACGATGCGGTGCGGGATGCCGATCAGGTCCATATCAGCGAAGATCACGCCAGGACGCTCGTCGCGGTCGTCGAGTAGCACGTCGTAGCCGGCATGGACCAACTCGCTGTACAGCCGATCAATGGTGTCGCGCACTTTGTCTGACTTGCGGTAACCGATTGGCACGAGCGCGATATGAAAGGGCGCAATGGTGTCCGGCCAGATGATGCCGTTGCGGTCGTGATTCTGTTCGATGGCAGCGGCCACCACGCGCGATACGCCAATGCCGTAGCATCCCATGGGCATCAAAACGGAATTGCCGGCTTCGTCCAGCACCGTGGCCTGCATGGCCTCGCTGTACTTGGTGCCAAGTTGAAAGATGTGCCCGACCTCGATCCCGCGCTTGAGCGTGAGCGTACCCTGGCACTTATTTTCCTGCGAGTTGGGACAGGGGTCACCGACCAGAACATTGCGTATATCCGCCACCGCCGGCTCCGGTAGGTCACGCGCCCAGTTCACGTTCATCAGGTGTTTGCCATTTATGTTTGCGCCGCACACAAAGTCGCTCAGGCGCGCAGCCGATTCGTCGGCAATCACGGTGATCTTGAGGTCCACCGGGCCGATAGAACCCGGTTCGCAGCCGGCGGCCAGTTCGACCTCGCCGGGCGTGACGAACATGAGTGGCTTGGCTACCTGGGGTAATTTCTCGGCCTTGACGGCATTCAGCTCATGATCGCCACGCAGCACCAGCGCAATCACGCCGCCAGTGCCTTTCACCAGCAGGGTTTTCAGTGTCTGTTGCGGGTTCACCTTGAGGAACCGGCTGACGTCTTCGATGGAATGCTGACCGGGAGTATCCACTGTCTGCATCGGTTTGGTTCCTGTGGCGCGCTTGCCTACCGGTGGCAGTGCCTGGGCAAGCTCGACATTTGCCGCGTACCGGCATTTGTCGCAGATGGCGATGTTGTCCTCGCCGGATTCGGCCAGTACATGGAATTCGTGTGAAGCATTGCCGCCGATGCTGCCGGTGTCGGCTGCCACCGGACGGAATTCGAGCCCGACGCGCTTGAAGATATTCGTATAGGTAGTGTGCATCACGTCGTAGGTTTCGCGCAGCGATGCTTCGTCGGCGTGAAACGAGTAGGCGTCCTTCATCAGGAACTCACGCGCGCGCATCACGCCGAAACGCGGACGGATTTCGTCGCGGAATTTCATCTGGATCTGGTAGAAGTTGGCCGGCAGCTGGCGATAGCTCTTGATCTCGCGCCGCATGAGGTCGGTGATGACCTCCTCGTGGGTCGGGCCGATGCAGAATTCGCGCTGGTGGCGGTCCTTGAGGCGCAACAATTCCGGACCGTATTTCTCCCAGCGGCCGGATTCCTGCCACAACTCGGCCGGCTGCACCGCGGGCATCAGCACTTCCTGGGCGCCGGCGTGGTTCATTTCTTCGCGCACTATGCCTTCCACCTTGCGCAGCACGCGCAGGCCGAGCGGCAGCCAGCTGTACACGCCGGCGGCGAGCTTGCGGATCATGCCGGCGCGCAGCATGAGCTGGTGGCTGATGGTTTCGGCCTCAGCCGGGGTTTCGCGAACGGTGGACAACAGGAAGCGGGAGACGCGCATGGGGACCTCGTTATCGTTTGCGCGTAGTATACCCGGTGGTTGCTGGACGCGTAATCATCCGACGAGGCAAGGTTGTCCTCGCGCCGCAGATTACCTGACACGTATCTCTCTATAATGCCGGGTTGCGCCCCACAACTGTGGGGCGCACGGCTGGGTACCGGCTTACTTCGGCGTCTCCTTCAGGCGCAGCGCATCGCGTGCTATGCCATCGAGCAGTGTTTCCACTTCCTTGAGCGAGGTCTTGGCCGCCTCGCTGCCCTCGGTCAGTACCGGGCGTCTGTAGGCCACATACACTTTCTTGGGCTCAGCCACTGTGCTGTACACAACCAGCGAGTACGGACAGAAGGCGATGTTGTGGGCGTCGGCCTCCATGGTTTTGCGTGAAGTTGTGGCGCTGCAGAAGGAGAATGCCTGACCGCGACCCTCGGTGAAAACAGGCTTGGTCGAGCCGACGTCCTTGCCGGTGCGTTCCAGCATCTTGGCGATGAACGAGGTGTTGTCGATGACCAGTCCCTTGGCAATGATGGCGTTCTGCACATCGTCGCGTACGCTGTCGAATTCACCTTCGACGCTATAGCGTACGACTGAAGTCGCCGGGGCGGCTGGTTTGGGTGGGGTGCAAGCCGCAATGAATACGACAGAGGAAAGAATCAGCAATAGATTACGCATGTTGCCTCCTTGGCGGGTGCCTGGCTGGTTTAAAAATGGCTGCACTGGGGAAGACATCGCCCCCAACAATTTTCCTATTTTTAGCCGATTTCCCGTTTGTGAACGTTGATGCGCGTCAAACCCTGAAAAGTGTTTTCTATTACTTGAGATTCAGCGCCTCGCGGGCGATACCGTCCAGCAGCGCTTCGACCTCCTTGAGCGCGGCCTTGGAGGCGGCGCTGTCGTCTGTGCGCTGCGGGCGGCGATAGGCGAGATAGACCTTCTTGGGTTCGGCCAGGGTGCTGTAGAGGGCGATGGTGTAGGGGCAGAACAGGATGTTGTGCGGGTCGGCCTCCATGGTCTTGCGCGAAACCACCGAACTGCAGAACGAAAACGTCTGTCCCTGATCCTGGCCGAAAATTCTCTTCGTGGTGCCAAGGTCCTTGCCGGTGCGATCCAGCATTTTGGCAACGTGCGAGTTGTGGTCGATCACCAGGCCACGGCCGGTGATGGCGTTTATGAGGTCATCGCGCACATATTCGTATTTTCCTTCCACCGAGTACCGCACCACCGGAGAGGTATCCGCGGCACTTGCTAAACAGGGAGTGAGCAAGGTAAGACAGGAGAACGAGAGAAGGATGCGCATGGTCATAGATAAGTTATTCCTGCGTTGAATGGGTTGAAGCCGCGCCGGAAAAACACCGGGGCGCAGCGCGCCCCGGATGATACCGCTTGTTGCCCTGCACCTGAAGTAATGCGGGTGAGAGCGTAAATTACTTGCGACCGCCACCACCTGGGCCCATGCCTCCTCCAGGGCCCATGCCCGGCCCACGCCCTGCTGGCGGCACCTCTGGCAGGGTAACGCCCCGCTCTTTGGCGCGCACCTTCATCTGTTCGTGGTGCTCATTGCGGATGCGCTGCTGCTCTTCATAGGTTTTGGCAGCGCGCATTTGTTTGCGATGGGCATCGCGTTCCTGCTGCGTCATGAGCTGCGAGCCGTAGATTTGCTGGTCAGGCATCTTGTTGATCTGATCCTGGGTCATCATCTGACTCTGTGTACGGGTCTGGTCCTGATCGGCGGCTACAACGCTGCCGGCCATCGTGGCCAGTACCGCGGCGATCAGAATTTTCCCTGTGTAAAGCGGTTTCATATTGAATCTCCTTGATTCGGGTTTAAACCGGAAGCATCCGGCTTGGGCACCATGCTAGGCGGACCGTTTCAGTGTTGCTTTGACATTGGTCAAACAGCACTGTTCAGTGCAAACAATTGCCGATATTCGGAACACAGAGTGGGTGGAATTATCCACTCACTCTGTGTAGTCACTGTGGCGGGCTTATTTCTGCGCGGCCAGTGCGTCGTGCTAACCGGTTTGCGGCTCAATTCCACCAGCGGTGAGAGACCGGTGCGAATAATGCAGCGCAGAGTTTAGTGCTCATGGATGTAATCAGCCACTACAGGACGGGACGTAGCGGGAGAACAAAGTAGGTAGACCGAGCGCAGTACGCAACGTGGCGTAGCGGCATTAAGTGTCGCGTTGATCAGCTTTCCAAAGCTGCGCCGCACCTCGTACACCCGAACTATCGCCGTGCTGATTCGGCAGAATGCGCGTGCGTAATTCGTCGTTGAACACATAACGACCTACGCTTGCACGGCCTTCGGTGTAGAGGCGGGCGATATTCGACATGCCGCCGCCCAGCACAATGGCGTCGGGATCGAGAATGTTGATCACCACCGACAGTGCGCGTCCGAAGCGATCCAGATAACGCTGCAGCGCCGCTTCTGCCAGCGCATCGCCGTGTTCGGCGGCTGCGACAATCGCTCGCGCATCGAGAGTGGTATCGCCGCCGTGCGCGACAAAGTCGTGCGCCAGTCCCGGTCCGGACAGAAAGGTCTCGACGCAGCCGTGCTTGCCGCAGTAGCAGGGTGGTCCATCCGCTTCCAGCACGTTGTGCCCCCACTCGCCGGCGATGTGCTGCGCGCCTTCGAAGCAGTTGGCCGTTGACCACAATGCCGCCGCCGACACCGGTGCCGATGATCACGCCGAATACCACTGCTCCGTCGTGCGCCGCGCCATCCAGCGCTTCGGACAGCGCGAAACAGTTGGCGTCGTTGGCGATACGGATTTCGCGCGCCAGTAATTTCTCCAGATCTTGTTTGATTGGCTGGCCGTTGAGACAAACGGTATTCGAATTCTTCAGGAGTCCGGTCTTGGTGGAAATCGCACCTGGCGTGCCGAGGCCGATGCGACAGGTCGCGTTGACACGTTGTTCAAGTTCCAGCACGAGTGCGTGGATGCTGGCGAGGATTGCATGGTAACCGTCGGCTTGCGGTGTCGGCCGGCGTTCGCGTTGTAGAATAGACCCGCACGCGTCCAGTACAACGCCTTCGGTCTTGGTTCCGCCAAGATCAATACCGATGCGCAACATCAGGGGATTGCCTGCGAGCCGGATTCCGTTGGGCCTTCGAAAGGCACGAACGCAAGATCAACCACGAGCGCAGAACTGGGGTCATCGGATCGGCGATGCTTTGCTTGCATTGGGTCTTAGCTTTTCAAGCCATGAATCCAACGCGTGTAAAACACATCGGCAATACGGTTGAGATGCGCAGCTCGCTCCTGCAAGCGAATAAGCATCTGTGCTTGCCGCTGCACACCCGCGGCCGGCAGCGCCCGGCCGATCTCGCCGGCGCCGTCGCGCGCCCAGCGCCGCACCAACTCTGGCGTCATCTCCACATGGCACTGAAGCGCCAGACTTTTGCCGATTACGAAGCCCTGATTGCGGCAATAGCGACTTCTCAATATATGTGTTGCCCCGGGCGGGATGCTGAAGGTCTCACCATGCCAGTGGAAAACCTCAAAATGAGGCGGCAGGCCGTTCAACCATTGGGCGGTTTTCGGTGATTCAACAGTCTGCACCGGCAGCCAGCCAATCTCTTTCGTGTGGTTGCGGTGCACACGCCCGCCGAGCGCCTTGCACATCAACTGGCCGCCCAGGCAGTGGCCGAGTACCGGTACCTCGGCGGCCACCGCCTGGCGGATCAGATGCAGGATTTTCGGGATCCACGGCAGTGGATCGTTCACGCTCATCGGTCCGCCCATGAGCACCAGCCCGGGGATATGGGCTATGCTTTCAGGGACGGATTCGCCAGCGTCCAACTTGATAGTGCGATACGGGATGCCCTGGCGGTCGAGGAACCGGGCGAAGTAACCGGGGCCTTCGGTCGGGTAATGCCGAAAGATCAAAATCTCTTTTGTCACCGCGACGATTCTAGCGCGACTTATTCAGGACAGGAACCATGAACCGCCTGTTGTCCAGCACGCTGTTCCTGATGTTTGCTTTGCTGACGGCCGTGGCAAATGCCGCGGACATTACACTGTTTGCGCTGTTCAAAGATAAAGCGATTCTGCATGTGGAGGGCGCCCGCCGTGTTCTGAGCGTCGGCGCGCAAAGCCCGGAAGGCTTGAAACTCTTAAGCACCGACACGCAGGCCGAAGAAGCGGTGGTGGAGTTGAACGGTAAACGCGAAACCCTGCGGCTTGGAGTTATTGTTTCCGCTTTCCAGGGTGCCACGCGCGAAAGTGTCACGCTGTTCTCCGATGCCAACGGTTTTTTTCATGCCGAGGGTTCTATTAACGGTGCCACCATGACTTTCCTGGTGGATACCGGTGCCAATACCATTGCCATGAACAGGGCGACCGCCAAGCGTGCCGGCATCGACTACACCAAGGGCCAGGCAGGGACGGCTCGCACCGCCTCCGGTTACGCGCGCGTGTATAGCGTCAAGCTTGACACCGTAAAGGTTGGCGAAATTGTATTGCGCAACGTGGTCGCGGGCGTGATCGATGGTCCGCAGCCGGAAACGCCGTTGCTCGGTATGTCGTTTCTGAACGCGCTGGATATGAAGCGCGAGGGCAACAAGATGGAGCTTACGCGGCGTTACTAACGCAGCATTGCAGCCGGCTTCTACCGCATACGGCTTCGCACTCAATTTCGGCCTTACAGTAGTCTTGCCTCACGAAACTGGACGGGTCCGGCCGGTTGCGATTTAATTGTGTCTCACGCATTGCACCCGTGGCCCCGCAACGTGATCGAGACAGGTATGTCCACCAAACGACTTTCAGTCAGCCTTGCCTTCCTGCTGTTTCTGTTCTGTTCCGGCACCCGGGCGCAGGAACCGGACGCGGCGGCGCTGATCAAGGCTGCGATCGAATACTGGCGCGATGTCTCGTCGTACTCGGTGGCCGACATGGTAATCCATCGCCCGGACTGGCAGCGTTCCGTTACCTTCCGTGTCTGGACACGTGGCGACAAACAGTCACTGGTTCGCGTTGTGGCGCCGCCCAAAGATGCCGGTAATGCCACGCTGCTGCTCGACAATGACATGTGGAGTTTCACGCCAAAGATCAATCGCGTCATCAAGATTCCCTCCAGCATGATGAACCAGAGCTGGATGGGCTCGGATTTTTCCAACAATGATCTTTCCAAGGCCGACGACCTGATAGATCAGTACACACACAAGCTGCTTGAGACAAAAACCCAGGACGGCCATAAGGTATACATCATCGAGTCAATTCCCAAGGAGGCCGCGCCGGTGGTGTGGGGACGGGAAATCGTGACTGTGCGCAATGACTACGTGGTGCTGGAGCATGCCTTCTATGACCAGCAGGGCGCGCTCGTGAAGAAACTCACGACCCAGGAGCTGAAGCCGATGGGCGGCAAGATCGTGGCCGCGCGCCAGCGCATGCAGAAAGTGGACAAGCCGAATGAATGGACTGATGTGCGAACCCGCGAGGTGAAATTCGGCATTACGATCCCGGCCAGCGTGTTCACGCTCGCCAATTTGCGCAATCCACGGGAGTAGGGCATGGAAGACGTGGTGCTGCGTCTGGCCTGGCGTAATCTCTGGCGCAATAAGCGTCGTACCTGGCTGACGGCATCGGCCATCGCGTTCATCACCGTGCTCATGGTGTTTCTCATCACGCTCCAGCTTGGCTCCTACGATCTGATGGTGGACAGCAGCCTGCGCATCTTTACCGGCCAGATGCAGGTACAGCGCGAGGGATATCTCGACAAGCCGCAAATCCGTACCATCATCCCGGATGCGCAGACACTGGCGCAGCGCTTGCGCCAGAATCCGGCGTTGAGCGGCGTAGGCATAGCGGTGCGCGCGCAAAGTTTTGCACTGGCCGCGAGCGGTACGCGCAGCTTCGGTGTGCAGGTAGTCGGTACCGAACCGGATTTCGAAACACGGGTGTCTACAATTCCCGGGCTGATAAAAAGCGGCCGCTATCTCTCTGCCGACTCAGTCCAGGAGGCCGTGCTCGGCGCAGCGCTGGCCAAGAATCTCCATATTAAGGTCGGAGATGAGCTGACGCTGCTCGGTTCCGCCCTCGATGGGTCCGTGGCGGCGACCATTGTCCCGGTAGTCGGTATCTTTGAAAGCGGTATGCGCGACCTCGATCGTGTGCTGGTGGAGATGCCGCTGCGCACCTTTCAGGATACTTTCGGCATGGGACAGGGTGCGCATGCCATTACCTTGCTGGCGCCCGATATCAAGCAGTTGCCATTACTGCAACGCGAGGTCGATCGCCAACTGCCTGCCACGCCAAAATTGGTGGCGCTCGATTGGGAACGACTCATTCCCGGACTCAAGCAGCTCATCCAGGCGGACTGGACCACCGGCTGGTTCACCTATATCGCGCTGATCGTGGTCGTGACGTTCAGCATCCTCAATACCTTCATCATGTCGGTGCTGGAACGCACGCGCGAGTTCGGCATCATGCTGGCACTCGGTGCCACGCCGCTGCGTATCGGCACGCTGGTGTTCATTGAGACCGCACTGCTCGCGTTGATCGGGCTGCTCATTGGTCTCGGCATTGGCGTACTGGTGGCCGCCACGCTGTCGGTATACGGATTCACCTATCCAGGCCTTAAAGAACTGATGGGGGAGTACGGGCTGCCGGGTCTGATCTATCCAAAGCTAAGTGCCACCAGCATCCTGCTTGGACCCGCGGTGATACTGGTGTTCATCCTGCTCGCTGCGCTGTATCCGGCATTGCGCATTCGCAAACTGCAACCGGTGGAGGCCATCCATGCGGTCTGACGCAACGCGCGCACCGCTGCTGGTAACGTTGGCCTGGCGCAATTTGTGGCGCCACCGGCGCCGCACGGCAGTGATGTTGTTTGCGCTCGCACTCGGTGTCTGGTCAATGGTGGTCATGGCGGCATTGATCCGTGGTTCCATGGAACAGCACATCAAGAAGGAGATCCTCAATCTCACCGGACACGTGCAGATTCACGCGTCCGGATATCGTGACGACCCGGCAGTCGATCATCGTTTCACACCGCCTGCAGCACTGGCGCAGGCGTTGGAGCAGAAAGCGGTGGTCGCCGCCAGCCCGCGCGTACGCGTTCCGGCAGTGATCTCGAGCGAACGCGAGTCGGCGGGTGTGACGCTGGTCGGCATCGACCCGGAGCATGAACGCGGTCTGTCCTTCATCAGCACTGCGGTCACTTCGGGAAAGTATCTCGCCTCGCCGGATGACCCCGGTCTGTTGCTCGGCCGCAAACTCGCGGAACGCCTCGAAACTGCGCTCGGGAGACGCGTGGTGCTGATGAGCCAGGACGCCAACAATCAGATCGGCGATCGCGGGTTCCGCGTGGTCGGCATATTCAGTGCTGACCCGCAGGCGATGGAAACCGGCTACGTGTTCATCGGCCTCGACACCGCCCGTATGATGCTCAAGATCGGCAGTGATGTGTCCGAGATTGCGGTGATGGCGCACGACCGCAACAGTCTCGAGAACGAGGTGCAGGCATTGCGCCTCGCTGCACCGGATTTGGATGTGGCACCCTGGACAGAGGTGCAGCCACTGCTGGTGCTTACCGAAAAGGTAAACAACGTGGTGCTGCTCATCTGGTTTGCCGTGGTGTTTGCGGCCATGGCCTTCGGACTCATCAACACCCTGCTGATGGCGGTGTTCGAGCGTACCCGCGAGTTCGGTCTGTTCCAGGCGCTCGGTATGCCGCCGCGCTTCATTGTCGGTCAGGTGCTGGTCGAATCGCTGATGTTGCTGATGCTGGCGTTGCTCCTCGGCAATCTTGCGTCGTGGGCGAGCGTGGCAAGCTTGCGCGGTGGTATCGACTTGTCGGCCTTTTCCGAAGGGCTGGAAATGATGGGTGTCAGCCCGGTGATCTATCCGGCACTGGCCGCGGGCGACATCACAACGGCGAATGTCATTGTCGTGGTGCTGGGTGTGCTTGCAAGCCTGTATCCCGCATGGCGTGCATCGCGCTATGTGCCGGTTGAAGCAATTACGAGGACCTAGACACATGGAACCAAACACCGTCATCTGTCGCCAAGTCAGCAAGGTATACCGTCAGAATACGGTCTCCGTGCAGGCGCTGACAGACATTAACCTGGAAATACCAAAAAAGGATTTCCTGTGCCTGTCAGGTCCGTCCGGTTCCGGCAAAAGCACACTGCTCAATCTCATCGGTGGACTGGATCGGCCCACAAGCGGCGAAATCGATGTAGACGGCATTACGCTGGCATCGCTCGACAAGGGCGCGCTTGCCAAAATGCGCTTGCATCGCATCGGCTTCGTGTTCCAGGCCTACAACCTGATCCCGGTGCTCACGGCGCGCGAGAACATCGAATTCGTCATGCAATTACAGGGTGTGCCGGCGGCCGAGCGGCGCACGCGCGCCATGGATATCCTCAAGGAGGTCGCGCTCGACGGGCTTGAGGATCGCCGCCCCGGCGAACTCTCCGGTGGGCAGCAGCAACGTGTGGCCGTGGCGCGCGCCATTGTGTCCGAGCCCAGCCTGGTACTCGCCGACGAACCAACAGCGAATCTTGATTCAAAGACCGCCGAGAATCTGATGCAGCTTTTACAACATATGAACACCGAGCACCACGTCACCTTCATCTTCTCCACCCACGACAAACTGGTCATGGATTTTTCCCGGCGGCTGATCAAGCTGCATGACGGCAAGATCGTGGAGGATGTACGGCGCGAGTAAGGCGAAGACTGTCGGGTGGGAGAGGGTTGAATAACGACCAATTGAAAGGAATGCAAAAAACAACTATCCCTCCATCCCTATTATACGTTTCCTTGATAATGTGCCCTGTAAAGATCCAACAGTGACATGATCGCGTTGCTCCAGCCTACTTACGATGCGAATCGCCAATCGCTCGCTCTCTGGGCGGTGGCACTGCTGATCCTGTCGGCGGTTCTGGTAGTCATGGCAACCATCGCCATGCCGGTCGGCTACTCGTGGCGTATTCATTCCATTAGTGAATCCGGTGCACAAGGGCAACCATATGCATGGATCGCACGTCTTGCCTTCATATGCTTTGGCAGTGCAGTCCTCGTACTGTCGCTGGCAATGAGGCAGGTTTGGGCGCGGGTCACATACTGGATGCACTTGGTGTTCGCAGCTTGCATGTTCGGAACAGCGGCGTTTTCACACAAGCCGTGGATACCGGGCGTTCCCTTCGACGTATTCGAGGACTTCCTTCACTCCACGACCGCGACGGGAATGGGTTTCGCCTTCTGCATTGGTGTCATTGCACGGTTTGCGCAACGAGGCCGCACCGCACCGTTTGCACGCGCATTGGACGTCTTGGCGCTTGCTGTTGCGACGGTATTGCCAATAGTGCTGGCGCTCTCCTCCACGAGTGGTGGCCTGGCGCAGCGCGTGATGTTTACCGTCGGTTACATCTGGTATGGCACAGAAGCGCTAAGTATGCGTAGGATGGGTGGAAAGTAGCGGGACGCACCAGACAATCAATTGACCGAAAAGCACCATGCGCAGTCTGTGGATATCATAGGTCAATTCCCGCATTTTTCAGTGCCTCGTGCCGGATGCATTTTTACAAGTGTGATTACAATGCTAGAACTCAGACCAAGCTGCGAACACTGTAACAAACCGTTGCCACCAGACTCGCTGGAGGCTCGCATCTGCACGTATGAGTGTACGTTCTGTGCCACCTGTGTCGAAAGCGTTTTGGGTAATGTCTGCCCGAATTGCGGCGGTGGTTTTGTTCCCAGACCAATAAGACCCTCGAAGAACTGGAAGGGTGACAACTATCTGGGTAAGGATCCGGCGAGCACGAAAGTCAAATACAGGCCGGTAGATGAAGCGCACCATGCAGCGTTTTCATCCACGATAAAGAATATTACCACCTGAGAAGCGCTGAGCAAGTTCATTTGCATACATCTGCACTTCGAATGTGTACCGGTACCGGTCGCGATGACGGGCAGGATTGAGGCAGAATGTCATGATGCGTGTCAGCCACAAGACAAGGAAATTCGACAGGAGCCGGGAAAGGGCGGTGGCGTGCCTGTCCCTGATCATCGCGCTCGTTGTGATGTCGCCGTCTACACAGGCAGAAGGCTGGGAGTATGGTGGCCATCTCAAGTATCAATATACGTTCACCGATTACCGTAACACCGATGTCGCGGCGGTCTTTGGTGAAGATCCGGCGAGCGACCATTCCTTAGATGGCCGACTCAAGGCAGAATGGCGCGGCCGCGGTTTTGATTTCGCAGCGCATTACGAAGTGCTGGCGCTGGCCGGCGATTCGCTCAAGACCCGGCGGGCGCTGGCCGCGGCCGGACTGTCTGCCGAGTGGCACGGTCAGCGGTCTGCCGGATGATCGTCACCGGCTGTTCGATCTCACCGACGACTTCATCGACGACAACCGCGCGGCCGCGGTGCATCGGCTCGATCGTTTGTCCGTCGGCTACACCAGTGGCAGCGCGACGCTGCGATTCGGGCGGCAAGCGGTGAGCTGGGGCAACGGGCTGGCGTTTCAGGTGCTGGATTTCGTCAATCCATTCTCACCGCTTGCTATCGACAAGGATTACAAGACCGGTGAGGACATGCTGTACGGCCAGTGGCAGTGGACCGGCTTGGGCGACGCACAACTCATGCTGCTGCCGCGGCGCGATCCGCTGACGCGCGATCTCGATCATGAGCAGGCATCACAGGCATTGAAACTGCACACACGAGGCGCCGGATTTGATGTCGACGTGCTGGTGGCGCGCCACTACGATCAGACCTTGCTACGGTTTGGGTGTGGTGCGCAGTATCGGTGGCGCGGTGTGGCGTTTCGATGCGCTGCAGACCGAGGTATCGGGGCGCGACGCAGTGTGGTCGCTGGTCGACCAACCTTGATTACTCCTGGGTACTGTTCGGCAAGAACATGTACGGCTTCGCGGAGTATTACCGCAATGGTTTCGGCAGTGCCCGTGCATCCGGCTATCTTGCTGCCGACCCGGAGACTGACCGCGCGACTGGCGCGTGGTGAAGTCTACACCGTCGGTCGCGACTATGCCGCTCTCGGCGTGCAGGTAGAATTGAGTCCGCTGGTGAACGCGTTCGCCACAATAATCCAGAACCTGAACGACGCCAGCCGCTATATTACAATTGCGCGGCGTGTACGACTGGCGCCAGGACACCCAGTTCATGGCCGGAATCAACCTGCCGGATGGTGAGCGCGGCAGTGAGTATGGCGGGCTTGCCCACCGGCCTGCCCGGAACGTGGTTTGCCCCGGGGCGTTCTACTTTATGTGCGCGCGGCGTATTATTTCTGACCCGACGGCGGTTGAACTTTTCGCCGGTCGGCACCTCTATGGGTAAGTTCGTGCTGAAAATAACAAGGAGTCTGCTGCATGTCGATTGATCGTCGTTCCTTCCGTGTCGGTATTATCGCCGGTGTATTTCTGCTCAGCGGTGTGCTGGTCGGTGTCCTGTTCAGCGCCGGTTCCGGCTGGATGAGCCCGGCCACGAGTGCGCCATCCCTGAGCCCGGTGGCACTTGAGCGGTTCAAATGGATTCCCGGCCGTGGCCAAGGCCACCATGCCGGCCGTGGTCAATATCTCCACCACGCGTGTCGTAAAGAGCCAGGGCATGCCGGCCTCGCCATTCATGGACGATCCTTTCTTCAAGCACTTCTTCGGCGAGGAATTTGGCCGCCAGTTCCAGATCCCGCGCGAACGGCGCGAGAACAGCCTCGGCTCGGGTGTGATCGTGTCGGCCGACGGTTATATCGTCACCAATGCGCATGTCGTCGAAAAGGCCGACGAAATCAAGGTGCTGCTGTCCGACAAACGTGAATTTACCGGCAAGGTGGTGGGTAGCGATCCGAAGTCCGATATCGCGGTGATCAAGATCAAGGGCAAGGACCTGCCGACCCTCAATTGGGGTGATTCCGAGAAACTGGAAGTCGGTGAGTATGTGCTGGCGATCGGTAATCCGTTCGGTCTCAACTCGACCATCACGCTCGGCATTGTCAGCGCCGTGGGTCGCGCCAACATGGGCATCGAGCAGTACGAAAACTTCATCCAGACCGACGCCGCCATCAACCCGGGCAACTCCGGCGGCGCGCTGGTCAATACGCGCGGCGAACTCATCGGCATCAACACCGCGATCTTCTCGCGCACCGGTGGCAGCATGGGCATCGGTTTCGCCATACCGAGCAATATGGCCAAGGGTGTCATGGACAGTCTCGTCAAGACTGGAAAAGTGGTACGCGGATATCTCGGTGTATCCATCCAGGACCTGAATGCCGAAATGGCGAAACAGTTCGGTCTTGACGACAAGCAAGGCGCGCTGGTCAGTGATGTCGTGGCCGGCAGTCCGGCGGACAAGGCCGGCATCAAGACCGGTGATGTGATCCTGAAATTCGATGGCAAGGAAATCGAGAACAGCACGATGCTTCGTCACCGCGTGGCTGAAACGCCGGTTGGCAAGAAAACCGAGAGTCGAGTTGCAACGCGACAAAAAGCCAGTGAAGCTGAATGTGAAAATTGCCGAACAGCCGAAGGACATGAGTGCTTCCAGCGAAAGCGTGAAAAGCGCAAACAAGAGCGCAGCACTTGCTGGCCTTGAGGTGGGCAATCTGACGCGCGAAATCGCGAGCCAGCTCAGACTCCCGCGCGGCACTCAAGGGGTGGTGGTGACCCAGGTGGAAACCGGCAGTGCTGCGGGAGAGGGCCGGTGTCAGCCAGGGTGACGTGATTGTCGAACTCAACCGTCAGCCGGTGCAGAACATCAATGACTTCCAGCGCTTGAGCGGAAAGCTCGGCACGAAAGACGCTGTACTCCTGCTGATTGCACGCCAGGGTGGCCGCATGTTTGTGGCGATCAATCCGTAATACCTGGGGAGCCCGGCTGGCTGTCGCCAGTCGTGGGCTGCAAGATTGCGCGCTTGCCGGTCGAATACCCACAAATTGTTGCGAGGCACTGGATCGAGGAAGCTGGTGTGCGCGTGGCCGGTGCCTGCAGCGGGGTCGGTACTTGTAGAAATGGTTGAAACTGCCCAGTTTTAACCGGAGAATGAAAGGAGATGTCCATATCTGGCTGCCAAGGAGGTGGCATGATTCCAGGCAAGGAGAGCAAACCCGGCCTTGTGCAGCACCTTGTGGCGGAAGACATAACGCCGAAGGTAACGTTAGGAGACGAAGGCATACTGCGTATCGACTTCAGTCAATACGATCGCATTACTCTCGTCAGCATGCAATACGCACACGCACAGCATGTTGCACTTTGCCCGGACCGCAAGATCCCGGTGCTCCTCAAGGGCGCGCAAGTTGCAAGTGTGGAGTACAAGGCACAACGTTACCTCTCATCGCCCGAGATTTGTGCGGTCGTCTCGGCAGGAGCGATCATGGTGAATACCTTTCTCGAACGGCATCTGGCTCGCATGTTTCTTACCTATCACCGTCCACCTTACCCGGCACAGGTCTTCAGCGATGAAGCTGATGCACTTGCCTGGTTGCGTGGCTTTCTGCCAACGCCCTGAACGGCATGCCAGCGGTACTGATCATCGGTTGCGGCGATGTCGGCCGACGGGTAGCGGCCGCAGAACTTGCCGCCGGCGAAACGGTAACGGCGCTGGTACGTTCTGCGCAAGGTGCCACGCGTCTCAACGCATCTGGTCTGCAAGTGGTGCGTGGCGATCTCGACGATCCGGAAAATCTGCCCAGCCTGCCGACCCGGGGCGCGCGCGTCTATTATTTTGCGCCACCACCGCCTTTCGGAATTTCCGATCCGCGCTTGCAAAATTTTCTTGCCACCATTGCGCCAGCAGCACTGCCGGCACAAATTGTCCTGATCAGCACCAGCGGTGTGTACGGCAATTGCCACGGAGAGTGGGTGACAGAAGCGCGCCCGCCACGACCGGATACCGATCGCGCACGCCGCCGGTTGCATGCCGAGCAGGAACTGCAGGCTTGGGGCGAATCGACTTGGCGTGCCGGTGGTGATCCTGCGCGTACCCGGGATCTATGGACGCGGGCGCCTGCCGGACCGGCGCGTGCGCGCCCAAGAGCCGGTATTGCGCGAGGACGAGTCGCCGTGGAGCAACCGTGTGCACATCGATGACCTGACGCGTGCCTGCCTAGCCGCCGGGCGGCGTGGCCGTTTCAATGCGGTCTACAATATCAGTGACGGGCATCCAACCACGATGACGGACTTTTTCAATCGAGTCGCCGATGTCTTGGGGGTACAGCGCCCACCGCAGATCACACTTGCGCAGGCGCGTGCCGAACTCAGCGAGGGCATGCAATCCTATCTCGCTGAATCGAAGCGTCTCGACAACCGGCGTATGCGTGAAGAACTGGGTGTCGCTCCCCGCTATCCTGACCTCATCCATGGACTTGCCGCTTGTATGGCAGACGATGCAGCAGGAACAGGAGTAACCTAGCGATACGTGCGGCAACGGAGAGTGAGGTAAATATGTCACAGCTTCTGACATTGTCCCGCGCAGCCCGGCTTGTGGGCGTAACGCGTGGCGCCTTGCAAAAGAAGGTCAAGGATGGAGAGTTGCCCACGTTCGAGGGTATGGTGGCCCCGGACGAGCTGTTGCGCGTTTATCCGCATGCGCATTTTGAGGACAATACGCACCTCGAGCGCCTGATGCAGATCAAGGACAGCGCCTTTGCCAAGGCGCATCCGGGAACGCATCCTGCCGGACCCGGAGGTACTGGTGCTGCGCCTGTCGGAGCTTGGGCGTGAACTTGCCGAGACACGTGCGCAACTCGTGCGCTTGCGCGCCGTAAGCGCCGAATGTGATCAACGACTTGTCGCCCTGATTGCCAATCAGCCGGGTAATGTGAGTGCCGAGATTGGAGCGTTACGCGAGTGGTTGCAAACCGCGCTGACGCATGCACCGGACGAGACAGTACAACATCAGCTTGCAGCGAAGGAAAGCACGATGCGTGTCATGGTAGCCCATGTTCAGGTGATACCAAGCCAGCGGGAATTTTATGTGGAAGGCAGCGACACCTTGCTGGAAGCTGCCCTGCGTGCTGGACTAGCGCTCAATTATGGTTGTAGCAATGGTAACTGCGGACTGTGCAAGGCACGCGTCGTTAGTGGCCAGGTCAAAAAGGTGCAAAGTCACGATTACGTACTAAGCGAGGCGGACAAGAGCGCCGGAACAGTGCTCATGTGTGCAAATACGGCGGTCAACGACCTCGTGATTGAAGCAGAAGAGGCAGGCAGTGCGCGCGAAATACCGTTGCAGCAGATTGCGGCACGCGTCAAAAAAATTGAACGTCTTTCTGATGATATTGCATTGCTCCATTTACAAACTCCGCGCACGCGTCGCCTGCGCTTTCTCGCCGGCCAGTACGTCACGCTGCAAGCGGGAGAATGCGAGCCGATCGATTACCCGGTTGCCAGTTGCCCGTGCGATGACCGCAACTTGCAATTCCACATACAACGCATGTCAGACAATCCATTCGCAGACCGTGTATTCAATGGTCTGAAGAGCGGCGATACCGTGAACATCCTCGGACCACGTGGCGAATTCGTGTTGCGCGAAGACTCGCCACACAATCTTGTATTCATTGCCGAGGATACCGGTTTTGCACCGATCAAGAGTCTGGTTGAGCATGCCATGGCGCTGGATGTGGCCGAGAGCTTGCATCTGTATTGGCTGGCAACGGAAGGAAAAGGTCACTATCTCAGCAATTTGTGCCGTTCCTGGAGTGATGCACTCGATAATTTTCGTTTCACACCAATTGAGCTGTCTCCAGCGGCGGCAGGAGATGCCGGACACATCAAGACAAAACTCAAGTGTGTGACACACGATCATCCGGCATTGCGCGATTGTGATGTGTATATAGCAGGTGCCCCGGCGTTGCTCGAAACGTCTCGCGAATTACTGCTTGCCAGTGGCCTGCCACTGGAGCAGCTGGTGCTCGACTCCCTGCGCTGACAGGGCCGGGTCGGATGCCGTGCCCAGTCAGTTTGGGTACGAGATACGGGACATCCAGACATCGGTGCACGGCAGAGAAATGCCCAGTGCTGCAGATTTCAGCAGTTACTCATTTCCCGTATCAGTGTGTGGTGCAACTTATGACAGTTCTCGTATTTGGCCTGATATTTGCTTGACCATGCTGGTGCACGCCTGCCTCGGTTGCTGCAGCACGGGTCGTATTCGGTTAGCAGGGGGCTGCCGGATTGGTATGGGGTGGTCGCAGGTATAGTGAATTCCGGTGCCGTCTCCCTGCAGACTTCGACAAAAATTGTCACCGTTGTCGCTAAATTGATACCAGCAAGTGAATCTTTGTGCCAGCAGGTGAATTGCATGAAAAGAGGAGGTTGTGAAATGAAACTCTTGTGGAGTCTGTTCGTAACTGCAGCCTGCTTTCTGTCGCCGCACAGCAGGAGCTGTTCAGGCAAGTGTCCCGGCTGAATCGGAAATTCGACTGGGTTCCGTGGCGATGGACATTCCAGCCGAGATGTACCGTCGGCTCGCGCCGCTCACGAAATATTTGTCCGATACGCTCAAGCGTCCGGTGATACTCAAACTGTCGCCCAGCATGTCTGCGGCCATCGACGAAGTGTCAAAGGGCAGCGTTGAACTTGCCTATCTGACGCCGGTGGCCTACCTCAAGGCCCATGACAAAGGAAATGCCCAACTTGTCGCGAAGATGGTGACCAACAACAAGGCCACCTTTCAGTTGATGGTCGTCGTCCGGGAAGACAGCTCCATCAAGCATGTACAGGATCTTAAGGGCAGGACTTTTGCGTTTGGCGACAAGGCGGCACTTCTGCAGCGTGCAGTGGTAGTGGGTGCCGGCATGCCACTTGAGAGTCTTGGTGAATACAAGTTCATTGGCCACTACGACAATATTGCGAAAGGCGTGGCGAATGGCGACTTTGATGCCGGCATCCTCAAGGACACGATGGCCCACGACTGGCAACATCGGGGGCTACGCATCCTGCACAGTTCGCCGCCACTGCCGCCCTATAATATCGTGGCCAGTAGCAAGCTGGATGCAAAGCTGCTCAAGCAGATCCAGCAGGCATTCCTGTCGCTGGACATTCGAGAATCCGGCACACAGGAAGGTGTTCAGGCGCTGGATGATGAATACGGTGGCTTTGCACCGGCGAGTGATTCGGATTATGACATAGTGCGCCAGCTGATTGCGCCGTTCGAGAAAAAGAGGTAGGCGCCGCCTTCGCAGCAATAATTGCTGTATGGCAATTGGTGTAGAGTCGTGCTTCTCTAGCTGACGGTCTTGTCCTTGCGGATCATCGCGTACGCCGAGTGGTTGTGAATGGATTCGAAGTTCTCCGATTCCACCACATAGGCGTCGATGCGTTCATCGGCATTGAGTTGCGCGGCCACGTCGCGCACCATGTCTTCAACGAACTTCGGATTCTCGTAGGCGCGCTCGGTAACGAATTTCTCATCCGGTCGTTTCAGCAATCCGTATAGTTCGCAGCTAGCCTGTTTTTCCACCAGATCGATCAGGTCTTCGACCCAGACGAAGGTGTTGGCGCGCACCGCGATGGTGACGTGCGAACGCTGGTTGTGCGCGCCGTACTTTGAAATTTCCTTCGAGCACGGACACAGGCTGGTGACCGGCACCACCACCTTGATGGTCATCTTGTCCTGGCCGCCGTTGATCTCGCCGATGAAGCTCACCTGGTAATCCATCAGGCTTTTCACGCCCGATACCGGTGCCGCCTTGTTGATGAAGTAGGGAAAGCTCATCTCGATGTGGCCGCGCTCGGCTTCCAGGCGCTTGCTCATCTCGGTGAGCATGTCCTTGAAGGACTCCACCGAGATTTCCATGTCGTGGCTGTTCAGAATCTCCACGAAGCGCGACATGTGCGTGCCCTTGAAGTTGTGCGGCAGCTCCACGTACATGTTGAAATTGGCGATGGTGTGCTGCACGCCCTGCGAGCGGTCCTTCACCAGCACCGGGTGGCGGATGTCCTTGATGCCGACCTTGTCGATGGCGATGTGCCGGACATCCGGCTTGTTCTGCACGTCGGCGATCGGATCGAGCCGAGGGCCGCGGGGCAGAGAAACCCCGCCTGCGATGTCGACCACTTTGGTTTTGGGTGTCTGTGATGTGCTCATGCTGGGGCTCCCAGGTCCCGGTAGCGCATCACCGGGAGTAGTTGACTATTGTGGTCAAGTTTAACCAGTTTCGGAACGGGGCGCAAGCCGCTGCGGGGCGACGCGCAAGATAGCACGGCGCATTCCGTCGACATCGAGGCCGCACTCGGCCAGCAATTCAGCGCGTTCGCCGTGCTCGACGAAGAGGTCGGGCAGTCCAAGGTTGAGGCACGCGACAGGCAGGCTTGCCGCCGCGAGGCATTCGAGCACCGCGCTACCGGCGCCGCCCTGGAGGGCGTTCTCTTCCACGGTCACGAGCAGTTCATGCGTGTGTCCCAGTTCCAGCACCAGATCGCGGTCGAGTGGTTTGACGAAGCGCATGTTCACCACGGTCGCGTTCAGTGCCTCGCCCACTGTCAGCGCCGTCTCCAGCAACGTGCCAAAGGCCAGGATGGCGATGCCGCGGCCGGTGCGGCGGACCTCGGCTTTGCCGACCGGCAGGGTAGTCAGTTCCGGGTCGATGGCTACACCCGTACCGATTCCACGTGGATAGCGCACTGCCGCCGGTCCCTTCAACTGGAAAGCGGTGCTGAGCATGCAGCGCAATTCATTCTCGTCGGACGGCGTCATCACCGTCATGTTCGGCAGGCAGCGCAGATAGGAAAGATCGAAACTGCCGGCGTGAGTCGGACCATCCGGACCCACCAGTCCGCCACGATCAATCGCGAACAGCACCGGCAGGTCCTGCAGGCAGATGTCATGAATCAGCTGGTCGTAGGCGCGCTGCAGAAAGGTGGAGTAGATCGCCACAACCGGCCTGTAACCTTCGACGGCCAGCCCGGCGGCAAAGGTGAGGGCATGTTGCTCGGCTATGCCGACATCGTAGTAGCGCTTCGGAAATCGCTCGGAGAATGCCACCAGCCCGGAACCCTCGCGCATCGCCGGGGTCACGCCGATCAGTCGCGGATCTGCCTCGGCCATGTCGCACAGCCATTCTCCAAATACCTGCGTATAGCTTTTACCAGTCGGCTTTTTTTCCATCTTGCCGGTTGTGGGATTGAACGGCGTGACGCCGTGATACACGCAGGGGTCGCCCTCGGCTGGCTCATAACCCTTGCCCTTGCGCGTGACGACGTGCAAAAAGCGCGGACCCTTGAGGTTCTGCATGTTGCGCAAGGTTTTGAGCAGGGTATTCAGGTCATGGCCGTCGATCGGGCCGTAGTAATTGAAGCCCATTTCCTCGAACAAGGTGCTCGGCATCACCATGCCTTTCATGTGTTCCTCGGCGCGCTTGGCGAGTTCCCACATGGGCGGAATGGTGGAGAGCACGGTCTTGGAACCTTCCCGCATGCTGGTGTAGACCTTGCCGGACAGGATACGCGCCAGGTAATTCGACATGGCGCCGACATTCGGCGAGATCGACATGTCGTTGTCGTTCAGGATCACAAGCAGGTTGGCGTCCATGTTGCCGGCGTTGTTGAGCGCCTCATAAGCCATGCCGCCGGAGAGCGCGCCATCACCAATAACGGCGATGACTTGCCGGTCGGAACCTTCGCGTGCCGCGGCCACCGCCATGCCGAGTGCGGCGCTCACTGAAGTTGAAGCGTGTCCGACGCCAAATGTGTCGAACAGGCTTTCCTCGCGGTGCGGGAAACCGGAGAGGCCGCCCTTCTGTCGTAGCGTCGCCATGCGCGCGCGTCGGCCGGTCAGTATCTTATGTGGATAAGTCTGATGGCCCACGTCCCAGACCAGTCGATCATCTGGTGTGTTGAAAACATAGTGCAGGGCGACAGTAAGCTCGACCGTACCGAGACCCGCGGCCAGGTGCCCACCGGTCTGGCTCACGGTTTCGATTAGAAAAAGACGCAGTTCATCCGCAAGCCGGGGCAGGTCGTCTTCATGCAGGCGGCGCAGGTCATCCGGCAGGTTGACCTGGTCCAGCAGGGACTTGTCACGGGCAGTCCGTTTCAATGTGTGCGGTCCAGAATGAAATCGGCAATCTCGCCGAGGAGCTGACCATTATCCCCCAAAGACTGCAGGCTTTCGAGCGCCGCGGCATGCTGTTCCCGGGCCAGCTTTCGGGCACGTTCCAGGCCAACCAGCGCCGGATAGGTGGGTTTGGCGTGTTTCTGGTCGCTACCCTGGGGTTTTCCCAGGGTAGCGGTATCGCCTTCGACATCCAGTATGTCGTCGGTGATCTGGAAGGCCAGCCCGATTGCATGGGCGTAGGCGTCAAGCTGACGCCAGCCGGGTCGCATCGAGAACCGGCGCGCTCAGCGCGCCGAGTGCCACCGCCGCACGGATCAAGGCACCGGTCTTGCGCGCGTGCATGTCTTCGAGTCTGGCGAGTGTCAGTGGTTTGCCGACTGCGTCGAGATCGATGGCCTGACCGCCGGCCATGCCGGCGCTGCCAGTTGCTTGCGCGAGGTGCGCGAGCATGGCCAGTCGTTGTGTGGGGTCGATGCACGAGTGCCGGGTCGCGTGCGAGCAGTTCAAACGCGAGCGTCTGCAGGGCGTCGCCCGCCAGTATCGCCGTGGCTTCGTCAAACGCCCTGTGACAGGTGGGTTTTCCGCGCCGCAGGTCGTCATTGTCCATGGCCGGCAGATCGTCGTGTACCAGTGAGTAGGCGTGTATCAGTTCGAGTGCACAGGCCGGCACATCGAGCGCATCCGGCTGCGCGCCGAGTGCTTCGCCGGTGGCGATACACCAGTGCCGCGCGCAAGCGCTTGCCGCCGCCGAGCGTGACATAGCGCATGGCCGCGTGCAGCCGGCATGGTTCGAAGTCTGCCGACGGAAGGCGGTGGTCGAGAGCGGATTCGATGCGCACGCGCACGCGTGCAAGAAATTCTGGAAGGTGTTTCAATTTAGGGAAAGCAGGCTTGCACAAAAATATCCATATTTAGGGAACGCAGACTTGCACAAAAATAGCCATTAAGAGAAAACAAGCCTGCACAACAACTTATTCATGTTCATCAGTGCCGGGCACGATGCGCGCCTCGCCGTTCTGGACGAGGAGTTTGTCCACGCGCTGCTCGGCCTCTTTGAGACCCTGCTGGCAGGTGCGGGTCAGCTCGATGCCACGCTGAAAAGCGGTGAGCGCTTCTTCCAGGCTCTGTTCGCCGGACTCCATTTTTTCGACGATTTTTTCAAGCTCGGTGAGCGCAGACTCGAAGTCTGGCAGGGCGGATTTTTTGGGCACAGTGTGTCTCGGGGTAGCGGAATGCCGGAACGCTAGCGCAGGCGGGCGCATTTCGTCAATCCGCGTCGCGCCGGCACTGGCCAGTTATGCGCTTTCTGGAGGACTTCCGGGAGAATGCGGCGCCAAACAACCTCTGATTCAGGTTCCGCGATGTGGTTCCTGCAGGATTCCATGAATGCCAGGGAAGGTGAGCGTAACGTGTCCAGTGACGAGCGAGCGCCGCCAATTATTCCATCCGTTCGGCGTGCACGGACCTGCCAGCACGGCTGATTTGAATCAGAAATTCACTTGTCAGGATTCGGGAATTTTGATTTACCCATTGTTTTTCATGAATCCTCAGGTAGATTGATCGAGTGCCAAGTAAGGGCATGTCAGGGTTAAGGACCAGGACACAGGTATGTGCCTGTGGCGACGCCGTAGTTGTTGCCAGTGTGACGACCTGTGCCCATGGTTGCACACCTGAAAAAGAGGAGTATACAGAGACCAAGGCGGTCATTCGTTTGAGCCGTCATCGAGTCCAGTGTGGGGGGATTGATTTGAAAGAGGGTGCAACGTCAGGACCACCGCGTGACGCGCAGACACTCGAGGCGCAGCTCGAGCGGCTTACTCGCCACACCCACCGGTAGTGTCATCTACGATCAGCTCGCGCGCATCGTGGCCGAGTGGCAGGGCGTCGACACGCGGGTTGCGCATACCTATTCCAGCCTGCTGCGGCTCCTGCTCGACGATTTCGCGCAGCGAGCCATCCAGCGAACGCGTACTGTTCCTTGTCGGCCGGCTCATTCAGTTGCAGCCGCGCCATGGACATACGTGTCGCTGCCGGTGGCCAGTGTCACGCCATGCGGAGTTTGCCACGCGGCTGGCGGACCAGGACGGATTTCGCGTCGCGCTGGTCACGCTTCTGGAGCGCCTGAATGCCGCCTCCCCGATTCCGTTGGCGCCACAGCCGAAGGACGCAGACAGACGGCACGCGTGAAATCAGGCTGGGCAATCAGTATGACGAACATGCCGGACATCGGCGCCAATGGAGTGAATCGCCAGCATCTCGAGCGCCAGCACGGCGAGAATCGACAAGCTCCCAAGACACGCTGGCGCTGAAGGTGCGGGACGCCATGGCGAAGAACAAACAGCTCGGCGATCTGCTGCGGATCGAGATGGAGCGCCTTGCTGCAAATCGACAGTGTCGAAGAGATGGCCGCGTTCCGGCAGATCCTGATCGGCGGTGTCGAAGAACTGCTCCAGGGTCAGGCAGCGCTGGCGGGAAGCCTCAACAGTACCAGCGACTATCTTCGCATCATCGAATCCGACAGCGAGCGCCTGCAGGACGAGCTGCACAAGGCGCGATTGATGAGTCTGACAGACGAATTCACCGGCCTGCCCAACCGGCGCGCATTCATGCGCCGCCTCGAGGACGAGATTGGCCGTGCGCAGCGCTACGCCACGCCGCTCTCGCTGGCCATCGTGGATCTGGATGAGTTCAAGATCATCAATGACACCTTCGGCCACATTGCCGGCGACCAGGTTCTGCATTGTTACGCGGAACACATGTTGTCGACCTTCCGGCACCATGATCTGGTAGCGCGTTACGGGGGGGAGGAGTTCGCCGTATTGTTACCGAATACAACACTGGAAGGGGCCAGGCGCGCGCTAAGCAAGGTGCAGAGCCGGGTAGCCAAAAACCAGTGCACACAAGACGGCCGGACGTTGCTTTTACCGACCTTTTCTGCGGGACTGGCGCTCTACGTTCCCGGCGAGCAGCCGCTTCGATTAATTGAAAAGGCAGACCGCGCACTGTATCGCGCAAAACACCTTGGTCGAAACCGAATCGAACTGGAACCGCCAGCTGGTCAGCCGCCAACACTAAACGTAGCCGGAATTGATTCGTCGTTATCTCCAGAGCCGTGAGTAGCGAAACCAGCGCGCGATCCGGGTCTTGTCTTGCAGAGTGATGTTTCAGGCCTGAACCACAGCGGGAGTCGGACAATGTTCAGCGACGGACTGCAGGCCCGCCAAATCGCGCAGGTGCACCTGACGTCCCTGAACGCGCAGCAGCCCTTCCGCCTGAAAGCGCGACATCATCCGACTGATGGTTTCCAGCGACAGCCCCAGGTAATCCCCCATGTCCTGGCGCGACATGGGCAGGCGGTACGATTTGGCGCTCAGTCCATCCCCTTGCTGCTGGTAGCGCTGGCTGAAGTGCAGCAGGCAGTTCGCCACGCGGGCTTCGGCCTTCTGGTGCCCGAGCATCGCCATTAATTTTCCATCCATGACGATCTCGTCGCTCAGGAGGCACATCAGGCGATGCTGCACCTGCGGATTGTCGTGTGCCAGTTTCTCCAGCTGGGCAAATTGAATCCTGCACACTTCCGTGGGTTCGAGCGCCACGGCGTCGCACGGGTGGCAGTTGAGGCCGATCGCATTCACGCCGACCGTTTCGCCGGGCAGGGAGAATCGCAGCACCTGCACATCGCCTTCGCTGGTCAGCATGCTGGATTTGATGCAGCCGGACTGAATGACGTATATCGCGCGGAACGGATCGCCGGTGCGATAGAGATGATCACCTTTTTTCAGTGTGTAGCGGCGGTTCTCCAGGCCGGTACCCGCATCCTCTGCCGGATCGCAGAGAGCAGACGACACGCATTGCCGGCATGAAATTTGTTTTGCAAATAACGAAGTAATGGCTGTCGGCTTCTGGTTATTCATGGCGCATCCCCGTGTTAATTGCTCTTGTCAGTACTTCCATGTGATTGCCCCGTCAGTCTGTGCGGCCTGATCCGGTTGGATTGAGTAGGGCAGTGAAACCGGACCCGAGCGCCACCCCAGCGATTACTGTGGTCCGGATTCAGGCAGGCGCGGATTCGAGCGCAACGCATCGGGTTGTGATACCGACAATCCAGCGTCTGTCCTTTGTGTGGGCTGGGGCATTGCGTTGGCAAGTCGCTGGATTTCATCCAGACGCACTTGCTCTGGCATCACCCGGCAACGCTGCGGCACGGCTTTCTTTTCGGCCAGCAGCTGTGTCTGCAGCGCGTGGAAAACCGTCAGGTTGGAGTCCAGCAACATCAGTCCGGCGCCCGCCTGGGTGCTGCGCACGACCAGAGCAGGCATCCGCAGTATCCGTGAAATACGTTTCGTCGAGCGCACGAAGATCAGCTCCACGCGTGTGTGTTTGGAGAGCGGCGCCGCCGCAGGCGGCAGTTCGACAAACAGGCCGCCGTGGCTGATATTGCGAACAAGTGCCTGCCGCGAGCCTTGCAAGCGGGTTTTGATCAGGACGTTGAGGTCAACAGCCTGACGTTTGTTCCAGCGATGTTCGATACCCATCTGTGCAACCTCGACTGGTTCTGCTTCGTGTACCTGCAGAGATGCAGGCAACCGGATTCAGCCAATTGACGATGTGCTTGCCCGCTTAAATTCACCTGGTGCCACGCGCGTCACCCCGAACGGCCAAACTGCGCCGGCATCAAGCCAGTGGGCGGATATTGGCTGCCTGCAGTCCCTTTGACCCATCCTGGATGGTGAATTCCACTTTCTGCCCTTCCTCGAGTCGCTCGCAACCAGGCGTCTCGATGGCGCTGACGGGCGCATACAGGTCGTCTCCGCCACTGTTGGGCACAATGAATCCATACCCCTTGCCGCCGTTAAACCACCGCACTATTCCCAAAGGCATGTCAGCCTCCAATTCAAATTCTGTGACGTACGTGACTCAATTGGCCCGGCCACGACATCCAGTTGTGTGGCTAACCGTGCTCTGGACAAGAATTACTCTTGATGACAGCGGCAGTCTGCGCGAAACCAGCGTGGCTGCCAAATAAAATTATGAGGATATAAAAGGCGTAATGCTATTAGGGCTTACACCATTCCAGCCTAGGGTTTTCCCTGATGCTGTTGGTGTATAACGACGCGGCTGACGAGTTCTGCGAGGGACTCCACCTGCATTTTATTCATGATCTGGGCGCGATGCGCTTCGACGGTCTTGATGCTGATCTTGAGTTTAGCCGCGATCTGTTTGTTGGATTGACCGGCGACCACCAGTTGCAGGACTTCGCGTTCGCGCGCGGTCAGTTTTTTCAGGCGATCACGCGTGGCGCTTGCTTGAGTGTTTTTGCTGGCATTCTGGTGTGCGTCCAGCACGCACTTTTCGACACGCTCCAGCAGCATGTTGTTGTCGAACGGCTTCGTGAGGAAATCCACCGCCCCGGCCTGCATGGCGTGCACTGCCGTCTGTACCGTGCCGTGCGCGCTGATGAAAATGATCGGCAACGAACACTGTCGTTCGTTGAGCAATTTCTGCAGTTCCGGCCCACTCATGTCCGGCATGCGCACATCGAGTATCAGGCAGCCGAGCTGGTCCGGCTTGTAACTATTCAGGAATGTCTCGGCGGAAGGGTAGGCCTCCACCTTCCAGCCATTGGATTCGATGACCCAGAGCAGTGAGTCGCGTACCGCGGCATCATCATCCACCACAAAAATCTTTGCCTTCTCACGCATGGTTCTGTGTGCTCGTGGGTAACGTGAAGCAAAGGCGGCTGCCACGTGGCCGGTTGGCGGTCACTGTCAGAGTGCCGCCGTGCGCTTCAATAATGCTGTGGCAGATGACAAGACCCATTCCCATGCCTTCCTGTTTGGTGGTGAAGAACGGCTCGAAGAGGTGAGTACGCTCCTCGGGCACGAATCCCGCGCCGAGATCGCTGACCGTCACGGCCAGATACTGATCGTCTTGGACCGCTGTTCGGATGGTCACTTCGCGCCGGGCGTGCCCGGCCGCAGGCATGGCATCGATGGCGTTTTGCACCAGATTCAGGATCACCTGTTCTATCTGTAATGCGTCCACGAACACCTGGGGCAGATCTTCGCACAGATCCAGTTTCACGGTAACTGCGGACTTGTGTATGACCGGAGCGATCAGCTCGATGGCCCGGTGTACCAGGAGGTTGATGTTCGTTCTGGTCTTGGTCGGCACATGCTTGCCGACAAAGTTGCGCAGGTGCTGAATGATGCCGCCCGCCCGCTGACTCTGGCCGAGTGTCTGTTCCAGTGCACTGCGCATACTGGGCGTGACCAGGCTGCCTTCCGGCAGGCTCCGCAGTAATTCCTGTGTGTAGCTGGTAATGGCGGTGAGCGGTTGGCTCAGCTCGTGGGCGAGTCCGCTGGCCAGTTCATTCAGCGTCACGATGCGCACGAGGTGCGCCAGGTTCTCGCGGTGCATCTCCGCTTCCAGCCGCAACTGCAGCTTCTCGGTGACATCCATGCCGATGGCCAGCAGGCCCAGGACGTTGCCGTGCGGGTCGTGCAATTCGCTGTCGTGCCATTCAATCAGGCGCTCGTGCCCGTCCCGGGTGAGAATTGGATTCACGTATCCGGAAGTTCGTGTCCCGTGTATCGCCGTTGAGAACTGCTCGCGCACGCGTTTTTGTTCGGCCTTTGGCAGAAACGTGCTGAACCAATCCTTGCCCACCACCTCGTTCAGGCGATAACCCGACACGGATTCCATATACGGATTGATGCGGACAATGTGTCCCCGGGTATCGAGCACCAGTACGATGACGGGTGCCGTTGCCACCAGGCTCTCGGCAAAATCGCGTTCCCGGATTAAGGCGCGCTCGGCCGCGCGCTGAGCGCTGACGTCGAGCAGAATGGTTCGGCACACCCGGTCGGAAGTTGCCGCGCTTTCGGCCGCCAGGGTTTCCAGGCGCACGTGGAGTTCACGCCCAGTGCGCATACTGAGCTGGGTGTCGAGCGTGGCCTTGCTGGCACCATGATTGTGCAACACGCTGGCCAGGTGCGCGAGCAAGTCGCGCTTGTCAGGACCCTCGAACCAGGTGGACAGTGGTTTGCCCAGCAGGCGTGCACGTCCTTGGCCGAGCAGGGCGGCGGCGGTCAGATTGATTTCGAGAATATGACTGCGCGCATCCAGGGTCAGATAACCGACCGGCGCGAAATCGTACAGTTCGGCATAGCGGCCACGCGTTTCTTCAAGGTGTTTCTGAATCTCGTGCAGTTCACGGTTCTGCATCTCGGGCCGCTTGGCGGCGCGCAGCTTCTTGCTGGCTGGGCGTGTTGACCGGCTTGCGGTCGCCGGCTTGCGCGTGGGAGTTTTCCGTTTCGCTGATTTCCTTGGCATTGTTATCCGTTCGGATTGCGCGAACATGATAAACAAAGATCGTACCTATTATGGTGCATGAAGGATACAGAGGAGCGAACGTCTTTCCCGGCGTAATCCGTAGCATCCGCTCCGCGGCTTCCATTCCCCGATACCAGCAGCAAAGTAAAAAGGGCCGCGCGAGGCGGCCCTTTTTACTTTGCTTGGTGGAGGCGGCGGGAATCGAACCCGCGTCCGCAAGCCCTACATCACTGGTTCTACATGCGTAGTCTGTCTTTTATTTGACGCGCCGCCCTCCGGCAGACAGGGTGATGACGCGCTTAGCCTGCTTGGATTTAACGCCGTCTCAACAGGCACGAGCCGACGCGGTCCCGAAGAGTCGACCTCTCAATCCCGGCTTACGGGCGCGGCGTAGGTGAGAGGCTAGCGGGGATTAAGCCGCTAGAGCGTAGTTGTCGTTGTTGGCAACTATATGTTTGCAGCTGGATTTACGAGGAACTCTGCACCTCGGCATGCCCCAGGGATTTCGAAACCCACGTCGAAGCCGTGTCGCCCCCGGATACTGTGCTCAGTGTAGCCGATTCAGCCTCTGCGACACCATTTTGCGGTACGCAGGCCAAGCCAAATGCCGGCAACGTGTAATTAGAGTGGGCCGAGGCCTATGAGTTCCGAAGCCAGCGGGACGCGAGGGTAGCTGGCGGGCATGTTGGTGAGCCCATAGAAATATTGACTACGATCAATGATATAGAACCCGGGACGGATATAATTTAAATCGAAGTTGGATAATCTATTCATCTAATCAGAGAGAGGGAAAAACCATGAATAGTGCGCATGAGGCACAAGCCGCGAAGGAAAGAGTGATCAAGGATTTTAAAGCCGTTGTCACAGACACCGAGGAGTTGCTCAAGGCCACCGCCAATCAGACCGGTGACCGGATCGCGGCGGCACGGGCGCGTATGGAGGAAAGTCTGGCAGCCAGCAAAAAGCAGCTCGCCGAGCTTGAGCAAAACATGGTCGTGAAAGCGAAGGCGGCGGCACAAGCAACCGATCAGCTGGTGCATGAAAATCCCTGGCAGTCGGCGGGTATCGCTGCCGCGGTGGGTTTTCTGCTCGGGATGCTGATGAACCGTCGTGACTGAGCGTGAGCCGGAAGCCGGCCAAAGCCCGGGGTTGTTGTCATCACTTCAGCGCTTGATAACGACTCTGCTGGAGATCCTGCAGACGCGGGTAGAGATTATTGCGACCGAATTTGAAGAAGAGCGGGTTCGGCTGCGAGAATTGGTGGTGTTCGGATTCCTGACGTTGTTTTTCGTGAGTGTCGGGCTGACGCTCGTCACGCTGTTTATAGTTTCGTTGTACTGGGACACCCATCGTTTGCAGGTGCTGGGAGGTGTCGCCTTGCTGTATCTGGGGCTGGGCGGAGTCACCGGAATCTGTCTGTACCGCCGGTTGAAGTCCCGGCCGCGATTGTTCGCAGCGACTGTGTCTGAATTGGCGAAGGACCGCGAGAAGCTGACACCCTAATCAAATTATTCTCGATGATGAATGCACAATTGACAACAATTGCCCGGCGCCGCGCGGCACTGATCGCGCGGGCTGCTGCACAGCGGGATGAAGTGGGCCGCTTGGTGCAGCCGTGGCTGACACCACTCAGCTTCATGGACCGGGGGGCAGCCTTGATGCGCCGGGTGCGCATGCATCCGCTTGGCTATCGCCATGGGTGTGCTGATGCTGTTTCGTCTGGGGCGTGGAGGCTGGAGTCTGTGGGCCGGGCGCCTGTGGACGGGCTGGCAGCTTTATCAATCGTTGCAGAATCAGCAGTCGCGGCCGCGCGACTGAGCCGTATCCACTTCGCAGTTCTTTACACATCGGCGGGAGAATATGTTTAGCCTTCTGCAACTGCACGCTCCAGTCAGAGCGCCGGATCGATACCGCGTGAGGCGGACCGAGATCAGCGTGCCTTGATGGCGCGCGCCAGTTCGCGGTCTGATTCGCGTTCCTTGATGCTCGCGCGCTTGTCGTGCGCCTGCTTGCCCTTGGCCAGACCGATCTCGAGCTTGGCCTTGCCCTTCTTCCAGTAAAGCGCCAATGGCACGAGCGTGTAGCCTTTGCGCTCGACCGAGCCGACCAGCTTGCTGATTTCGTCACGATGCAGCAGCAACTTGCGCTTGCGCACCGGGTCGGGCTTAACATGTGTCGACGCCGAGGGCAGCGGCGAGACATGTGCGCCGATGAGGAAGATCTCGCCATTCTCCACCACCACGTATGCTTCCTTGAGTTGCGCGCGTCCGGCACGCATGCTTTTCACTTCCCAGCCGTGCAGGACCATGCCGGCCTCGAATTTCTGCTCGATAAAGTAGTCGTGCCAGGCCTTGCGGTTCTGGGCAATCTGGGCGGGTGCGGGTTTGTCGGTTTTCTTCGACATGCGCTATGGTTGGCCTGCGTTCGGGTCGTGTGAAACAGCTGACTATACTAACAGGTAGTCGAACACCGGGAGGAATCCGGCCTGCGGGCCGCGCGAACGATGAGCGGCAAAGCGGTGGGCAAAACGATTCACGGTAACTGGTCATCGCCATGGATGTTCGTCCTGGTGTCGGCCGGTTTCGTCGTCGGCCTCAAGAACATCTGGCAGTTTCCGCATCATCTGGCGCTGTACGGCGGTAGCGCCTTTCTGTTCGCCTATTTCTTTTTTCTGCTGTTGCTCGGCGTGCCGATGATCATGACCCAGATTATGCTCGGGCGTCTCGGGCGCGCCTCACCGGTGACGGAGTTTCGCCAGCATTGCGCGACGCGCGCATGCCGCCCCTGTCTGGCGATGGGTGGGCGCCGCCAGCGTGTTGGCCGGTTTTCTGGTGTACACCTATTACGTTGTCGTGGCCGGCTGGATTCTCGCCTATGCCGCACGCGCCGCCAGCGGCACCCTGAACGGATTGACCTCTGAAGGCGCGGCCAGCGTGTTCTTGGCGCTCGTCAAGGATCCGGAGAAGCAGCTTTTCTGGCACAGCCTGTTTGTATTGTTGACCATGCTGACCGTGGCCGGAGGTGTGCGCGCCGGTCTTGAACGTGTAACCCGATACGCTGTACCGCTGATATTTCTGCTGTTGTTATTGCTCGTTGGCTACGCGTCAGGGAGCGGTTCGTTCCGGCTCGGTACAGAATATTTTCTGCGCACGGATTTTTCCCAGCTTGGCACGGATGGCGTGCTGGTGGCCATGGGCGATGCATTCTTCAGTCTCGGGCTCGGTGTCGGCACCTTCATGATGTACGGTGCTTACCTGCCGCAGACCGGGCCGGTCTTCCGGCTTGCGCTCTATGTGGTGCTAGCCGACTTGGCGGCCGGCCTGCTGGCCGGATTTGCGGTGTTTCCGGTGTTGTTTGCCGGCGGCGGACTGTCAGCAGCCGGACCGGAACTCGTATTCCAGTCGCTTGCCGTAGCCTTCGATCCGTTGCCGCTGGGCTGCACTGATGCGCACCATCCTGTTCGTGCTGCTGATCCTGGTGGCATGGATGTCGACCATCGGACTGGTCGAGCCGGTGGTGGCGTGGCTGGTGGAAAGCCGCAAAATAACACGAGCCCGCGCGGCCGTGTGGACTGGCACTGCAGCCTGGGCGATCGGCGTCGTGTGCATTCTGTCACTCAATTATTGGGCGTTTTCATTTTCGTTCCTCGGTCTCACGCGCACATTCGGCCTCTTTGACCTTCTGATTATCCTCACCTCGTTCGTAGTATTGCCATTGGTTGGCCTGGCGATGGCCCTGTTTGCCGGCTGGGTGCTGCGCCCGCAGGCAACGCGCGACGCCCTCGCGATTGAATCGCCTTGCGTGCACGATGTCTGGCTGTGGCTCAACCGGCTGGTCATTCCGATAATGCTGGTCATTCTGCTGTTTGGCATGCGCCTGTTCCTATGACGGTTATTCACAAGTCCGCGCTGGTTCCGTATGGTGCTGGCGAGATGTATGGCTTGGTCGCTGACATCGAATCGTATGGAAAATTCCTGCCCTGGTGCGGCGGTGCGCGCATCGTGGCGCGCGATACCGACAGCGTCACGGCTGCGATTGATATTGCTTATCAAGGCGTGCGCAAGACCTTTACCACCCGCAACAGGCTGGAACCAGGCCGTGTCATGGAACTCCAGCTGGTGGACGGACCGTTCAAGTCTCTGCAAGGTTATTGGCGTTTCGAGGCGTTGGATGACAGTGCCAGCAAGGTATCACTCGATCTGAAATTCGAATTCTCCAACCGCCTGCTCGCGCTCGCGGTTGGCCCGGTGTTCAGCAGCATTGCCAACGGCCTGGTGGAGAGCTTCCGCCGCCGCGCCGAGGAGATCTATGGCAAGCGCTGACAAGATTCATGTCGAGGTCGCGTATGCGACACCGAGGCAGCAGCGCGTCAAGTCATTGACCTTGCCGGCTGGCAGCAGCGTAATACAGGCCATCCGTGCCAGTGGCCTGCTCGACGAGTTTCCGGAGATCGACCTGAATCAACAGCGTGTCGGGGTGTTCGGCGAGTTCGTGCAGCTCGATGCCCCGTTGCATGACGGCGAACGTGTGGAAATTTATCGGGCGTTGATCGCCGACCCGAAGGAAACGCGCCGGCGGCGTGCTCAGGCAAAGAAGAGACGTTGAAGATTTGTTCTCAGTGCGGCGCGTTCGCGTCTCGGCGCAGCGCTGCCGTTGGCGGGGTTGACGAGTGCCGCCGGCGCAAGTTCGCCTTCGGCGCGCACCAGACTGTCCTCGCGGAAATACAGGGTGAGATGTTGCGGAGTAACTTTCTCACCGGCATCGGCTCAAGTAATAAACGTAATCCCAGCGTTCCGGATGGAAGGTGTCGGATACCGGTGGGCTGCCGAGCAACAGGCGCACCTGGCGTTTGGTCATGTCGGGTTTCAGGTTTGCCAGCATTTCCGCGGACAGCAGCGTGCCTTGCTGGACCTCGGGTTTGTAGAGCAGGTTGCAGCCGCCAGCCAGCGTGGCGAGCAGCAGTACGAGCGGCAGAGTAGGGCGCATCGGAATTATGAAATAGGAACGCGTCTGATTTACACTGCAGCCATCTTATCCCAAGCCACCATTTACGGCCATGGGTGACTGGCCACACAGGATGGCGCCATGACGGACAGCACTGATCTCAAGAAGGCCGGCCTCAAGGCCACCCTCCCGCGCCTGAAGATTCTGGGTATTCTCGAGGATTCCAAGACGCGCCACATGACTGCCGAGGACGTGTACAAGACCATGCTCGCAGCCGGTGAGGAAGTCGGGCTGGCAACCGTGTACCGGGTCCTTACCCAGTTCGAATCGGCCGGACTTGTCATACGCCACAATTTCGAGGGCGGGCGCGCCGTGTTCGAAATGAACCAGGGGCACCACCATGATCACATGGTGTGCGTCGAGTGCGGGAAAGTTTTCGAATTTAACGACCCGGCCATTGAAGATCGCCAGCGCAAAGTCGCTGAAAAGGCCGGCTTCGCGATGGAAGAACATTCGTTGCACATCTACGGCATGTGCGACGGCATGAAGAAGCACGGCAAGTGCTCAAAAAAATAGTCGCTGGTTGTCTGTAGCGAGGCCCTTTACCGGGGGCGCTATCGGATTTCCTTGAGCACGGCCGTTTCATCGCAGTTGTTGTATTGGTAGCACTTCACGCAGGTCCCCCAGACTTTCTCCGGCAAGGTGTCCATGGCCACGGTCGGAAAACCAAGTTTATGGAAGAACGCCGGCACATAGGTGAGTGCCATGAGACGCTTCAGGCCAATGGCGCGCGCCTCGTCGGTGACACGCTCGACCAGCAGGCGGCCGAGGCCGCGCCGCTCGTAGGCCTCATCCACTACCAGGCTGCGCACCTCACCAAGGTCTTCGGTGAAAATCTCAAGGGCTGCACACGCGACTACCTTGCCGCCGATCTCGATTACGAAAAAATCACGCAGGTGGCGATAGAGCTCGCTGAATGTGCGCGGCAGCAAGTTTCCTTTGGCTGCATAGATTTCAAGCAGGTGATGGATAGTCGGCACGTCGCCAATTGCCGCCGGGCGGATGATCGGCGTGTCGTGCGCTGTCTGCTTTGTGTCAGGCCGGGACATCGACGTGCTCTCCGATGCGGCTCAACATCTCGGCGGCCAAATCGAGAGTCTGGCGGGTAATCTCGACGCCACCCAGCATGCGCGCAATTTCCTGCACGCGTTCTTTTGCGGCAAGCGGGCCGATGTGTGTGATCGTTGTGTTCGCAGCGGTTTCCTTGGTGACTTGTAAATGGTGATGACCCTGAGCCGCGACTTGCGCGAGATGGGTGATACACAGTACCTGGCGCGAATCAGCCAGCGTGCGCAGTTGGGCACCGACTATCTCGGCCACGCCACCGCCAATGCCGACATCGACTTCGTCGAAGATGAGCGTCGGAATACGGCCGATGCGCGCCGTCACGACCTGAAGCGCCAGGCTGATGCGGGACAATTCGCCGCCCGAGGCGACTTTGGTGAGTGGCTTCACAGGCTGTCCTGGGTTGGCGCTTACCTGATACTCAACGCGTTCCAGGCCAGAGGCCGATAGTTCATCCTTCGGCAGCGGCGAAAGGGTGATCTCAAAATGCCCGCCCGGCATACCGAGTTTCTGCATTTCCTGGGTAATTTCCTTGCCAAGCTGGCTGGCGGCCTTGGCGCGTTCACGCGAGACTTCATTTGCCAGCTTGAGGTAAGCGATACGCGCGTCCTTGATGTCCTTGTCGAGCTTTTCAAGATTAACATCGAAATCTTCGATGTCCGCCAGTTCCGTTTTCAGATGTACCAGCACGGTTGGCAGCGCCTCTGCCTTGACCTGATGTTTACGTGACAGATCGTGCAATGCGGCGATGCGGCTTTCCAGCCACTCAAGGCGTGCCGGATCGATGTCGAGGTCATCGAGATACTGGTGAAGCTGTGACGCCGCTTCATCGACTTGCACGACCGCCTCGTTGAGCAGGGTGATCAGCTCGCCAAGCTTGGCGTCGTATTCACTTAAGCCTTCCAGCTGGCGGATACTTTGATTGATGCGTCCGGAAACGGCGTTGTCATCGTCATCATACAAGTTGTTGGCGATGGCCTGCGCGCCTTGCATCAGTTCGGCGCCGTTCGCCAGGCGCTTGTGTTCGTCCTCGATCTGCGGAATTTCCTCGGACGTCAGTTTCAACGCTTCCAGCTCTTTGACCTGAAAGCGCAGGAAATCGATACGCGCCGTTCGGTCAGCGCCTTCTCGGCTCAAGGACTCGCGCCGCTCCTCAAGACCGCGCAGTGCGTGATAAATTCCGCCGAGCGAATCAAGTTGCGTACTCAGGCCGGCGTAGTCGTCCAGAACCTGACGCTGTGCGTCGCGTTTGAGGAGTGACTGATGTTCGTGTTGGCCGTGAACATCCACCAGCAGTTCGCCCAACTCGCGTTGCATTTGTACCGGTACCGGACGGCCATTGATGTACGCCTTTGATCCTTTGTCGCGTTCGACCACGCGCCGCAGCAGACATTCTCCGTCTTCAAAAAGATCGTGCGCGTGCAGCCACTTGGCGGCATCCTGATCTGTTCTGAGATCGAAGCCGGCGGCAACTTCGGCGCGCTCGCAACCGTGACGGATTACGCTGCTCTCGGCGCGCTCGCCAAGCGCCAATGCCAGTGCGTCGATCAGTACCGATTTGCCGGCCCCGGTCTCGCCAGTAAGGACAGTGAGTCCCGACTCGATTGCGAGTTCGAGCTTGTGCACGATAGCGAAATCGCGGATATAGAGGTGATTCAGCACGTCAGAGTTGCTCGCCCCAGTGCAGCTTGGCACGCAGCACATCGTAGTGGTTGCGGCGCGAGGGGTGAATCAGGGTCACTGGCCGCTCGGCGCGCCGAACGCGTACGCGATCGTTATCCTGTATGGAGAAATTGGTCTGGCCGTCGAGCGTAACGTGCGCGCTCTGCTGCGCGGTCGAGTTCATGACGATTTCAACGTGACTGTCACTGCTCACGGCCAGCGGCCGGTCGCTCAGCGTGTGTGGGCAGATCGGCACGAGCACGATGGCTGGCAGCGTCGGGTGCAGGATCGGCCCGCCGGCTGACAGCGCATAGGCCGTCGAGCCGGTGGGTGTGGCAACGATGACGCCGTCGGCGCGTGTGGAGTTCACGAATTCGTCATCCAGCCAGGTTTCAAATTCAATCAGGCGTGCGAGTTGCCCCTTGTTGATCACTACATCGTTGAAGGCATTGGCGGCATGCAGCACCTTGCCGTCGCGCACTACCTCGGCTTCGAGCAGGATGCGATCCTCGGTTTCGAAGTCACCATCCAGAATGCGTGTCAGCTCTTCGTACATCCGCTCGGCGGGGATGTCGGTGAGGAAGCCCAGGCGTCCAAGGTTTACGCCGATCAGCGGAACGCCAAAGCGCGCCAGATTTCGAGCCACATGCAGCATGGTTCCATCGCCGCCAACGACTATGGCGAGATCGATGTCCTGTCCAATGCTGGCGAGTGGCTGGCTGTCGGCGCAGGACTTTTCTATGAACTCGGCCGTGGCTTCTTCAAGCAGCACCCGCAGGCCGCGCTCACGCACGAATGCACACAGACGTTCGATGTTATTGCCCACGTCCTTGGAGCCATACTTTCCGAACAGGCCGATGGTGCGGATGGATTTACGCTTGGGCGTCATACTTCGGTCCTGGGTGCTTCTTTTTTTTATTAAGCTAACACGCGCCGCCGCTGCGGCCAATTGCACCGGTTTTGCCGCTGCCATGCCCAACACGGGCATGGAATCAGTTGACAGGCAGAAGGGGGATTGCTAGCGTTATTGGCACTCAGCATGGCCGAGTGCCAGACCGGTCCGAAAAGTTGCCGAATTCAGCCATGACGTTAACCCCCCGCGCGGAAAACCTGCTCAAAATACTGATCGAGCGCTACATCAGCGACGGTCAGCCGGTTGGTTCGCGTACGCTGGCCAAGGAATTTGGGAACGAACTAAGCCCGGCAACCATACGCAACGTAATGGCCGACCTCGAAGAGTTGGGCCTGATCCGTGCGCCGCACACCTCGGCCGGTCGTGTCCCGACACCGCTCGGTTATCGCGTGTTTGTGGATACGCTGCTCAAGGTTCGCCCACTGGATGCGAACGAAGTGCGGCGCCTGGAGGGCGGACTCTCATCCGCACCCGATACCGGGCATCTGATGGAATCCGCCTCCAGCTTGCTCTCCCAGATTACGCGCATGGCCGGCATTGTAATGGTGCCGCGCCAGGCCCAGACTGCCGTGCGGCAGATCGAATTCCTGCAACTGTCCGCCAATCGCGTGCTGGCGATCCTGGTAACGCGTGACGGTGGTGTTCACAACCGCGTTATTGTTACCGACCGCCAGTATTCGCCTGCCGAACTGGTGGAGGCGGCGAACTTCTTCAATGATACCTACACTGGCCGCTCGCTCGCCGAGGTTAAACAGGCGCTGCTGGCCGCCATGCAACAGGATACCGATGCCATGCAGCGTGCCATGCGCACCGCCATGGCCATGGCACGCCAGATGTTCAATGATTCGGGAGAAAACGAGCCAGGTCTGGTGGTGAGCGGCGAGTCTAATTTGCTGGAGATGCCAGAGCTGGGTGACATGCGCAAGCTGCGCCTGCTGTTCGACACCTTTAATACCAAGCGTGACCTGTTGCACCTGCTCGATCAGTGCTTGCGTTCCAATGGCGTGCAGATATTTATCGGTGAAGAGTCCGGTTATCAGGCGCTGCAGGAATGCAGCGTGGTGGCTGCGCCCTATCAGGTGGATGGTCGCATCGTTGGCATGCTGGGTGTGGTCGGGCCGACCCGCATGCCGTATGAACATGTCATATCTATTGTGGACGTGACGGCGCGCCTGTTAGGTGGCGCGTTGAGTACTGAACGCCCCTGATGCATCCAGAGCCTTGAAAGACCCCGATCAGTCCCCATGTTTTCGACAATCACACGGTACGTCGTGGAAAATGACAATATGAAAGGTGTATACAGGTAATGAGCTCATCGAATCCGGCAGCACCCGAAGATCCGAACCAGGCCAGCACGACGCCGGAGGCGCTAGCGGCTCCTAACATGCAGACCCTCGAGGCGGAGCTTGAAGCGGCCCAGGCGCTGGCGGCCGAGAATCTCGACAAGTTTATGCGCGCCAAGGCCGAGACCGAGAATGTGCGCCGGCGCGCCGAGACCGACGTGGCCAGCGCCCACAAGTTTGCCATCGAACGCTTTGCGCTCGAAATGCTCGCCGTCAAGGACAGTCTCGAGCGTGCCAGAGTGGTGGACATTAATAATCCAGACGCGGTTCTTGAGAAGATGTTCGAAGGCATCGACCTCACCTTGAAGCTCATGGACAGTATTTTCCAGAAATTCGCACTGGCCGAGGTTAACCCGGCCATAGGCGACAAATTCGACCCGGAGCAGCATCAGGCGATGAGTGCGCAGGAAAATACCGAGCTGCCGCCCAATCACGTACTCATGACCCTGCAGAAAGGGTATTTGCTCAACAACCGGCTGTTGCGGCCGGCGTTGGTGATTGTCGCCAAGGCCCCGGCGGAAGCGACCGGTCCAAGTGCTTGAAAAGGCGCGCTGTGTCCCCATCCTTTAAAAACAAGTTTATTGTGAAATTATCCTGAAATTATTGGAGCCAGAGGAATAACGCATATGGGCAGAATTATCGGCATTGATTTGGGTACCACCAACTCCTGTGTGGCGGTCATGGAAGGCGGCAAGCCGCGCGTCATCGAGAACAGCGAGGGTGATCGCACCACACCGTCGACCGTCGCCTTCACCAGCGACGATGAGGTGGTGGTCGGTCAGGTTGCCAAGCGCCAGGCCATTACCAATCCACAGAACACGCTGTATGCCGTAAAGCGCCTGATCGGCCGCAAATTCGAGGACGAAGTGGTGCAGCGCGACATCAAGATGGTCCCGTACAAAATCGTCAAGGCCAAGAACGGCGACGCCTGGGTGGAGGCGCGTGGCAAGCAGATGGCCGCGCCTGAAATTTCCGCGCGCGTGTTGCAGAAGATGAAAAAAACCGCCGAGGACTATCTCGGCGAAGAAGTGACCGAGGCGGTAATCACCGTACCAGCGTACTTCAACGATTCGCAGCGCCAGGCCACCAAGGACGCTGGCAAGATTGCCGGTCTCGACGTGAAGCGCATTATCAACGAGCCGACCGCTGCGGCGCTCGCGTTCGGCATGGACAAGAAGGAAGGCGACCGCAAGATCGCGGTGTACGATCTGGGTGGCGGCACGTTCGACATTTCGATTATCGAAATCGCCGAGGTCGACAAGGAACACCAGTTCGAAGTGATGTCCACGAATGGCGACACCTTCCTCGGTGGCGAGGACTTCGACAAGCGAGTCATTGATTATCTGGTTGATGAATTCAAGAAAGATTCCGGCGTGGATCTGCAAAAGGACCCGCTCGCCCTGCAGCGCCTAAAGGATGCTGCGGAGAAGGCCAAGATCGAGCTCAGTTCGGCACAGCAGACCGAAATCAACCTGCCATACGTGACCGCCGATGCCTCGGGACCGAAGCATCTCAATATCAAGCTTTCGCGTTCCAAGCTCGAAGCACTGGTCGAAGACCTGATTGCGCGCACCATCCAGCCGTGCAAAGTGGCGCTGAAGGACGCTGGCCTGAAGGCTTCGGACATCGCCGACGTGATCCTGGTCGGGGGTCAGACGCGCATGCCCAAGGTGCAGGAGGCGGTCAAGAATTTTTTCGGCCAGGAACCACGCAAGGACGTGAACCCGGATGAGGCAGTGGCCGTGGGCGCCGCCATCCAGGGCGGTGTGCTGGGCGGGGAAGTCAAGGACGTGTTGCTGCTGGACGTGACCCCGCTGAGTCTCGGCATCGAGACCCTGGGCGGCGTCATGACCAAGCTGATCCAGAAGAATACCACCGTGCCGACGCGCGCCGCGCAGACGTTCTCGACTGCCGAGGACAATCAGGGCGCCGTGACCGTGCACGTGCTGCAGGGCGAGCGCGAAATGGCCACCGGCAACAAGTCGCTCGGCCGCTTTGACCTGGGCGACATCCCGCCGGCGCCGCGCGGTGTGCCGCAGATCGAAGTGACATTCGATATCGACGCGAACGGCATCCTGCACGTCTCGGCCAAGGACAAGGCCAGCGGCAAGGAAAACAAGATCACCATTAAATCGAGTTCCGGCCTGACGGATGCCGAGATCGACCGCATGGTGAAGGACGCCGAAGCGCATGCCGAGGAAGACCGCAAGGCGCACGAGCTGGTGGACGCGCGCAATCATGCCGAAGGCCTGATCCATAGCGTGCAGAAATCGATGAAGGACATCGGCGACAAGCTTGAGGCGTCCGAGAAGGAGAAAATCGAGGCGGCCATCAAGGATTTAGAGGGCGTGTTGACAGGCGAAGACAAGGAGGCGATCGACACCAAGACCCAGGCGTTGACCGAGGCAAGCCACAAACTCGCTGAACAGCTGTACGCGCAGACTCAGACCGCGGCGGGCGCAAACGAAACCCAGTCCGCCACCGGTACTGAGGGCGCCTCATCGGGCAAGGCGGACGAAAATGTAGTCGATGCCGAGTTTGAGGAAGTGAAAGACAACAACAAAAAGAAGTAGTATTCAGCAGGTGCGATCGTAAGGCACAGGGGGAGTGAATTTCGCCCTGTGCCTTTTGGTTTTTATGATGCACATCAATTCTGAACTCAGCGACGTGGATCGGCATGGCAAAGCGTGATTACTATGAAGTGCTCGGGTTGGCGCGCAACGCCTCAGAGGCCGACATCAAGAAGGCCTATCGGCGATTGGCGATGAAGCATCATCCCGACCGCAGTCCGGACGACAAGGCGGCCGAGGCAAAGTTCAAGGAAGCCAACGAAGCCTATGAGATCCTGTCGGACGCGCAGAAGCGCGCGGCGTACGATCAGTTTGGTCACGCCGGCATCGATCCCAGTATGGCAGCAGGCGCGCGTGGTGGTGGCGGCTTCCAGGGCGCTGCGGGTGCAAATTTTGCCGACATTTTCGGTGACGTGTTCGGCGATATTTTCGGCGGCGGTGGTGGGCGGCAATCCCAGACGTATCGTGGTGCCGACCTGCGTTACAACCTGGAGTTGTCGCTCGAAGAAGCGGTACGCGGCACTGAGGTCCGTATTCGTGTTCCGACCCTCGAAACCTGCGATACCTGTCACGGCAGCGGCGCCAAGGCTGGAACTGCGGCCACACCGTGCGCCACCTGCGGTGGTCACGGCCAGGTGCGCATGCAGCAGGGATTCTTTTCCATTCAACAGACCTGCCCGGCGTGCCGCGGAAGCGGCAAAGTGATCAAGAGCCCGTGCGATGCCTGCCATGGCCAAGGGCGAATCAAGGCCAGCAAGACACTGTCTGTGAAAGTACCGGCCGGTGTGGATTCAGGCGACCAGATTCGTCTTGCCGGCGAGGGTGAGGCCGGCGAGAGTGGTGGGCCGGCGGGCGACCTGTATGTGCAGGTGCGGCTCAAAACACACGATTTGTTCAAGCGTGATGGTGACGATCTGCACTGCGAGATGCCGATGAGCATTGCTACGGCGGCACTCGGCGGCGAAATGGAAATTCCGACTCTGGATGGGCGCGCCAATCTCAAGATTCCTGCCGGTACGCAGACCGGCAAGGTATTCAGGTTGCGAGGCAAGGGTGTGCGCAACGTGCGTTCACATCAGACTGGCGATCTCTATTGCCACGCGAGTGTTGAAACACCGGTCAATCTCAGCAAGCACCAGAAAGAAATGCTTGAGCAATTCGAGGCCTCCCTGCGCGAGGGCGGTGCACGCCACAACCCGCGCGAACAGTCCTGGGTGGAGAAGCTCAAGAGCTTCCTCGGTTGAGCCTTGCAGCACGGAATGGTTCGCGCAGCACAGCGATAATTTGCCGGCCCGCAGCTGGTTAGTGGACGGTCTGTGCGCAGGGCTGTAAGTTACCCCGCATCAGCACGTCTACTGCTGGAGTGCCCCGTTGCGAGGTGTTGCCATGTTTATTCGCCGTCCGCCCGATATCAAGCCTTCCGAAATCACCGACCAGGATTTATACCTCAACCGGCGCAAATTTCTGGCCGCGGCGGGAGTAACGCTTGGCGCGGCACTGGCCGGCGGCGAATCGCTGTTGGCCGCCCCGTCCGCATTTCCAAATTTGCGCAAGAGCCCATTGAGCGCGAGTGAATCGCCGAACTCCTTGCGTGACGTGACTACCTATAACAACTTCTACGAGTTCGGCACCGACAAGGCTGATCCGGCAAAGAATGCACACACACTGGTGACGCGTCCGTGGACGGTGCGTATCGATGGCGAGGTTAAGCGCGCGCAAAGTGTGGATGTCGCGACACTCATGCGCTGGTCGCCGCCTGAGGAGCGCATCTATCGGCTGCGTTGTGTCGAGGCCTGGTCGATGGTGATTCCATGGGTCGGCCTGCCGCTCGCCGCCATCATCAAGCACGCCAACCCGACCAGCCGCGCGAAGTATGTTGAGTTCACCACGTTGAATGACCCCAAGCAGATGCCCGGTCAGCGCTCGCGCGTTCTGGCATGGCCCTATGTCGAAGGCCTGCGCATGGACGAGGCCATGCATCCGCTCGCCATCCTGGCCGTTGGCCTGTACGGCGACATTTTGCCCAACCAGAATGGTGCACCGATCCGCCTTGTCGTGCCGTGGAAATATGGATTCAAGAGTATCAAATCAATCGTGCGCATTCGGCTGGTGGAGCAGCAGCCGGTCAATACCTGGAACCGTGCCGCGCCGAACGAATATGGTTTCTATGCGAACGTAAATCCGGCAGTCGATCATCCGCGCTGGAGCCAGGCAAAGGAGCGGCGTCTGGGTGAATTCAGGAAGCGCCCGACGTTACCGTTCAACGGTTACGCCGATCAGGTGGCGTCGCTCTACCGTGGCATGGATTTGCGCAAGTTCTACTGATGCAAAACAACTCACTGGCTGCATTCAAGGCGGCCGTGTTTGCACTCTGCCTGTTGCCGATTGCACGGCTAATTTATTTCGCATTTACCGATCAGCTCGGCGCCAACCCGATCGAGTTCGCGATTCGCTCGCTCGGCACCTGGGCGTTGACGTTTTTGTTGGTGACCCTGAGCGTTACACCGCTGCGTCGCCTGACCGGCTGGAACAGCCTGATTCGCCTGCGTCGCCTGCTCGGCCTGTTTGCATTCTTTTATGCCAGCCTGCACTTTCTGACCTACGCCGGTATTGATCAGTTCTTCGACCTGCGTGCAATCCTGGCGGACATCATCAAGCGCCCGTACATCACCGTCGGGTTTTTCTGTTTTGTAATGCTTATTCCGCTGGCCGTGACCTCGACCAACGCCATGCAGCGACGGCTTGGCGGCAGGCGCTGGCAATATTTGCATCGCCTCGTCTATCTGATTGCCGCCGGCGGCGTGCTGCACTACTTTCAGCTGGTGAAAAAAGACATCACCCAGCCGGCTCTGTACGCACTGGTGCTGAGTTTGCTACTCGGGATGCGCCTGTGGTGGCGTTGGCGCTCGGCGCGCGCGCCGGTCAGTCGCCCGCCGGGGTGATGTGGAATTCGAGTACCTGGTCGTTTGCAGCCAGGGTTTCCGCCAGGCGGCGGGTGTCGTCGCGCTTGCCGGTGCGGATCACCATACTGTATTCGTACAGTTTGCCTTCATCCTTGAGCGCATAACTCGGATTGGCGACGCTGAAGCCGTGCTCGTGAATGAGCGTACGCAGCTGGTCTTCCTGCAGCGCCTCATGGCGGCGGAAACGGATCTCCAAGCGTGAATAATAGAGTGCCGGCATCACCATCTCGATTCGGCGGAACACCGATAGCGTGCCAAGGGTGAGCACAGTGCCTATGACTGCCGGGAAATAGAAGCCGGCGCCGGCCAGGATGCCAATGGCAGCCGTGATCCAGATGGAAGCGGCGGTGGTGAGACCGCGCACCGTCAAACCTTCCTTGAGAATCACCCCGGCGCCGAGAAAGCCAATGCCTGTCATGATGCCCTGCGCCATGCGCGTCGGGTCGACACGCAACGTTTCGATCGTGGCACCCGGGAACAGTACCCACTGGTAAACTGTAAGCTGCATGAGCAGGCTCGAAGCCGTGCAGACCAGCGTGTGGGTGCGGAACCCGGCAGGACGGCCGTGATAGGTACGCTCCAGGCCGATCAGTCCGCCGGCGAGTGTGGCCAGCGCAAGGTGCAACAGGATGGTGAGATATTCTTTTTCCATTAAATTGACTCTTTTTGTGCAGGCTTGCTTTCCCTAAAAATGACTCTTTTTGTGCAGGCTTGCTTTCCCTAAATGGCTCTTTCTGTGCCGCCACACTTCTCTATCCCTGATTAAAGTCCATTTTAAGAGCCATTGCTCGTGGATCGCATTCCCCTCCGCAGCGTAAATCATTTATCCTTGATAACAGGATTGTCACCATCAAAGCGCCATGAGGAGCAGCATGACACGTATTGCCATCAGTGGTGTGAGCGGGCGCATGGGACGTGCCCTGGTCGAAGGGTGTCACCAGGGTCAGGGAATGCGCCTCGGCGCCGCCCTTGACCGGACCGGTAGCCCGGCAATCGGAACCGACGCCGGCGAGATCAGCGGGCTCGGACGTTTGGGGGTGACCGTGAGCGAGGATCTTGGAGCGTTGCTCGCTCAGTTCGATGTGCTCGTGGACTTCACCCGCCCGGAAGCGTGCCTTGGTTATCTGGAAGTCTGTCGCCAGGCTGGCAAGAAGCTGGTGATCGGAACCACCGGTTTCGATGCCGCCGGCAAGGCCATGATCGCCGCCGCCGCCAAGGACATTGCCATTGTGTTCGCGCCCAATATGAGCGTGGGCGTTAACCTGTGCCTCAAGCTGCTCGATACCGCCGCGCGCGTACTGGGCGAGGAGGTTGACATCGAGATTATCGAGGCGCATCACCGTCACAAGGTGGATGCACCCTCCGGTACGGCGCTGCGCATGGGCGAAGTCGTGGCCCAGGCGCTGGGGCGCGACCTGAAGGACTGCGCGGTATATGGACGCGAGGGTGTCACCGGCGAACGCCCGCGCGCGAACATTGGTTTCTCAACAGTGCGCGGCGGCGATATCGTCGGCGACCACACTGTCCTGTTCGCCGGGCTCGGCGAGCGCGTTGAGATCACCCACAAAGCTTCTAGCCGCATGACCTTCGCCCAAGGCGCACTGCGCGCGGCGCTTTGGCTGCAGGATCGCAAGAGTGGTCTGTACGACATGCAGGATGTACTCGGACTGCGTTGAGAGGCCGCCGGCAGTCATGGCGACCGTCACGGATGGCGGAAGTGCGGAAAACGCAGGAGCAGTTTTCCGGCCGATTTTATTTCAGGAAAAAGTATTCTGACTTGAGCATTTACGGTGTGAAGCGCGTTGCTTTCACTCCGGTCGTCACGTAAAATTCGTTTTCAGCAGGAACACCCTTTTTCACAGAATCCCAAGCGGGAGAGGCGCCGTGCGGTTTATGGCTACTCCCGCTTTTGCACGCCTACGCCTGGAGGTATTCAGCTGATGCGGTCCGCGCTGCTTGCCCTCGAAGACGGATCCCTTTTTACCGGGGAGGGTATCGGCATTTCCGGACAGTCTGTTGGTGAAGTGGTGTTCAATACCGCCATGACCGGCTACCAGGAGATCCTGTCGGATCCTTCCTACGCCCGCCAGATCGTCACGCTCACTTACCCCCACATCGGCAACACTGGCACCACGCCCGAAGACATGGAGTCCGTCAAGGCCTACGCCACCGGGCTCGTGATCCGCGACCTTCCACGACGTGTCAGCAACTGGCGTTCTGAAATTCCGCTGTCGGATTTTCTGCGCAAACAAAAAGTAGTCGGCATCGCAGGCATCGACACGCGTCGTCTTACGCGTCTGTTGCGCGAGAAGGGCGCGCAGAACGGCTGTATTGTCACGGCCGAAGAGGGCGGCAAGATCGACAAGCAGGCTGCGGTGGCCGCCGCGCGCGCCTTCGAAGGCCTGAAGGGCATGGATCTCGCCAAGGTCGTGACCACCAAGGAGCCCTATGACTGGCATGAAGGCACCTGGGAACTTGGGCAGGGTAATCGCAAGAACACCCCTGTACGATTCAAGGTCGTGGCCTTCGATTTTGGCGTGAAGCGCAACATTCTGCGCATGCTGGCCGATCGCGGCTGCGCCGTGACCGTGGTGCCGGCCAAGACCCAGGCTGCGGACGTGCTGGCCATGAAACCGGACGGCGTTTTCCTGTCGAACGGCCCGGGCGACCCGGAACCCTGCCGCTACGCCATCGAGGCGATCCGCACGATCGTGGCGAAACAACTGCCGGTGTTCGGCATCTGTCTCGGCCATCAGCTGCTCGGCCTCGCGTCCGGCGCGCGTACCCTGAAAATGAAGTTCGGCCACCACGGCGCCAACCACCCGGTGGTGGACGTGGACAGTGGCCGGGTCATGATCACCAGCCAGAACCACGGCTTCGCGGTGGACGAAAGCAGCCTGCCGGCGAACCTGCGCGTCACGCACCGCTCGTTGTTCGACGGCACTATCCAGGGCCTGACGCGCACCGATGCGCCGGCGTTCTGCTTTCAGGGTCACCCGGAGGCGAGCCCCGGCCCGCACGACGTGGCGCCGCTGTTCGACCATTTCATTTCGCTCATGCAGCAACGCAAGCCCACCTGAACCATGCCGAAGCGCACCGACATAAATAGCATCCTGATCATCGGCGCCGGCCCGATCGTGATCGGCCAGGGCTGCGAGTTCGACTACTCCGGCGCACAGGCCTGCAAGGCGCTGCGCGAAGAGGGCTACCGAGTCATTCTGGTGAACTCCAACCCGGCCACCATCATGACCGACCCGGAGATGGCCGACGCCACCTATATCGAGCCGATCACCTGGCAGACTGTGGCAAAAATCATTGCAGTCGAGCGTCCGGACGCGCTGCTGCCGACCATGGGCGGTCAGACCGCGCTCAACTGCGCGCTCGATCTCGACCGCGAGGGCGTGCTCTCGCAGTACAACGTCGAGATGATCGGCGCCAAGCGCGAGGCCATCGACAAGGCTGAGGACCGCGAGCTGTTCAAGAAGGCCATGGAATCCATCGGCCTCGGCGTGGCGCGAGGCGCTATTGCGCACTCGATCGAAGCGGCGCTGCAGGTGCAGGCCATGATCGGTTTCCCGGCCATCATCCGTCCGTCGTTTACACTCGGCGGATCGGGCGGCGGCATCGCCTACAACAAGGAAGAATTTGTCACCATCTGCGAGCGCGGTCTGGATGCCTCGCCGACGCGCGAGCTGCTGATCGAGGAATCGCTGATCGGCTGGAAGGAATACGAGATGGAGGTGGTGCGCGACAAGAACGACAACTGCATCATCATCTGCTCGATCGAGAACTTCGACCCGATGGGTGTGCACACCGGTGACTCGATTACTGTGGCGCCGGCGCAGACGCTGACCGACAAGGAATACCAGCTGATGCGCGACGCCTCGATCCTGGTGTTGCGCGAGATCGGTGTCGAGACTGGTGGCTCGAATGTCCAGTTCGCCATCAATCCGAAAGATGGGCGCATGGTGGTGATCGAGATGAACCCGCGCGTGTCGCGTTCCTCGGCGCTCGCCTCCAAGGCCACCGGCTTCCCGATCGCCAAGGTCGCGGCCAAGCTGGCGGTTGGCTATACGCTGGATGAACTGAAAAACGACATCACCGGCGGCAAAACCCCGGCATCGTTCGAGCCGACGATCGATTACGTTGTTACCAAATTTCCGCGCTTCACCTTCGAGAAATTCCCGAAGGCCGACTCTACGCTGACCACGCAGATGAAATCAGTGGGTGAGGCCATGGCCATCGGCCGCACCTTCCAGGAATCGTTCCAGAAATCGTTACGCTCGCTGGAGATCGGATCGTACGGCCTGGAACCGAAGCTCGATCTGTTGCTCGACAAGGATGTCACACGCAAGAGGCTCATGCAGGAACTGCGCGTGCCGGGCGCAGAGCGTGTCTGGTACATCGCCGATGCCTTCCGTTTTGGCATGAAGCTGGATGAGATATTCGATCTCACCTTCATCGATCCGTGGTTCCTGGCCCAGCTGGAAGAACTTGTACAGATCGAAGGTGATATCGTGAAGTCGAAGAAGAAGACACCGAGCGCCACACGGCTGCGTGAATGGAAGCGCATGGGCTTCTCCGACCGGCGACTGGCCCAACTGCTTGCAACCAGTGAGGACAATCTGCGCAAGTTGCGCCACAAGCTCAAGGTGCGACCCGTGTACAAGCGCGTGGACTCGTGTGCTGCGGAATTCTCCACTGCCACCGCCTACATGTACTCTACTTACGAAGAGGAGTGTGAGGCCGCGCCGGAGAAACAGGACAAGATCATTGTGCTCGGTGGTGGACCGAATCGCATCGGTCAGGGTATAGAGTTCGATTACTGTTGTGTGCACGCCTCATTCGCGCTGCGCGAGGACGGCTACCAGACCATCATGATCAACTGCAATCCGGAAACTGTGTCGACTGACTACGACACCTCCGACCGGTTGTATTTTGAGCCGCTCACACTGGAAGACGTGCTCGAAGTCATCAAGCTGGAAAAGCCGAAAGGTGTGATTGTGCAGTACGGCGGACAGACGCCGCTGAAGCTGGCGCGTGCACTGGAGAAGAACGGCGCACCGATAATCGGCACCACACCGGACTCGATCGACGTCGCCGAAGATCGCGAACGCTTCCAGAAACTGATCAAGAAACTGAAACTGCTGCAGCCGCCCAATGCCACCGCGCGCGCGGCGGACGAGGCCATCAAGCTGGCCGACAAGATCGGTTACCCGCTGGTGGTACGCCCATCCTACGTACTGGGTGGGCGCGCCATGCAGATTGTGCACACCCGCGAGGAACTGGAGACCTACATGCGCGAGGCGGTGCGGGTGTCCGAGGATTCACCTGTGTTGCTTGATCACTTCCTGAACGATGCCACTGAAGTGGATGTGGATGCCGTGAGCGACGGCAAAACCGTGATCATCGGCGGGATCATGCAGCACATTGAAGAGGCCGGCGTGCACTCCGGCGACTCGGCTTGTTCACTGCCGCCATACAGCCTGACGAAAAAGATTCAGGACGAGCTGCGTCGCCAGACCGTGCAGATGGCCAAGGCGCTCAAGGTTGTGGGGCTGATGAACGTGCAGTTTGCCGTTAAGGGTAATGACATCTATGTGCTGGAGGTCAATCCGCGCGCCTCGCGCACCGTGCCCTATGTATCCAAAGCCACCTCGCGGCCGCTCGCCAAGGTTGCGGCGCGCTGCATGGCCGGTCAGTCGCTGAAATCGCAGGGCGTGGTTGGCGAAATCGTGCCGGGCTACTATTCTGTTAAGGAAGCGGTGTTTCCATTTATCAAATTCCCGGGTGTGGATACCGTGCTCGGCCCGGAGATGAAGTCGACGGGTGAAGTGATGGGAGTGGGGCGCAGCTTTGGTGAAGCGTTCGGCAAGTCGCAGACTGCCGCCGGCGCCGCCATACCACGCAGTGGGCGCATGTTTATCAGCTTGCGCGATTCAGACCAGAAAGCAGGCGTCGAAGTAGCGCGCTATTTTGCGTCAAATGGGTTTGAGATGCTGGCTACACGCGGTACGGCAGCTGTGCTCGAAGCAGCTGGTGTGCTGGTTAAGGTGGTCAACAAGGTTTCGGAAGGGCGACCGCATATCGTAGACATGATCAAGAACGATGAAATTGCAATTATCTTGAATACCGTTGCGGACAAGCAGAGTATCGCGGATTCGTACCCGATCCGCAGCGAAGCGCTGTTGCACAAGGTTACGAATTACACGACCCTGGCAGCGGCACGTGCTGCGGCCGAGGCCCATCGACAGGCTGGCGATTTCACAGTCAACCGTCTGCAGGACCTGCACCGGGAGATAACGGCATGAGCCGCGAAAACCGCTGGATACAGATGTTTCGGTACTTCGGAGTAGCCGACCATGAGTAAGGTACCGTTGACAGTGGTGGGCGCTGAAAAGCTCAAGGAAGAATTGCAGCGCCTCAAGACTATGGACCGGCCGCGCGTTATTCAGGCGATCGCCGAGGCGCGTGCGCACGGTGATCTGTCGGAGAATGCCGAGTATCACGCCGCCAAGGAGCAACAGTCCTTCATTGAAGGGCGAATTGCCGATGTTGAATCCAAGCTTTCCAATGCCCAGATCATCGACCCGAAAACGGTGAATGCCGAGGGACGGGTGGTGTTTGGCGCCACCGTAAAGCTGCTGGATGAAGACAGCGGAACGGAAATGACCTACCAGATAGTCGGCGACGATGAGGCCGATATCGCTCAGGGCATGGTGTCAATCAGCTCACCTATCGCCCGCGCCCTGATCGGCAAGGAGCTGGGCGATTCGGTTGAGGTGCGCGTGCCAGACGGTGCGCGCCACTATGAGATTCTCGATGTCAGTTACTAGTATTCAGGGCAACGCCAACGGTTGCCAATATCAATGTCGCTTTCCGCATTTCTCCAAGCTGTTGAACGTACCCTGCTGACCCTTTGGGTGGGTGGTCTGTGGGTGACCGGGCTGGTGGTCGCGCCCGTGTTGTTCAGAAACTACGAGCGCGTGATTGCTGGCGAGATCGCCGGCCGACTGTTTGCGGCAGTGAGTCTGCTCGGCATGTTGTGCGGCGTGCTGTTGCTGGTCTTCGCGGTGGTGCGTGCCCGGCAGCGAGTATGGCGCGATTGGCGCGCCGGATTGCTGGTGGTCATGCTCGCGATCACCGTGACCGGAGAGTTCGGGCTGGCGGCGCGCATGCGTGAGCTGAAAGAGCTGATGATTCTGCCGACTGTTACACCAGCTGTCCTGGCACAGTTCGGGCAGCTGCATGGCATCGCCAGCCTGCTGTTCCTCGCGAACAGCGCGTTCGGACTGGTGCTGGTGATTTTCGGTATTCGGCCGCGCGTTCAGGCCGGCAATTGAATCTTCGGTTTATCTGACGGCCGGTAAATGATTGCAACCCGGCCAATGAGTTGCACTGGTTCGGCTTCGGTATCACGGCAGATTTGTGCGAGCAGCGCGTCACGTGCCCCCCGTTCCCCTGCTGGCAGTTTGATCTTGAGCAGTTCATGCGCTCGCAGGGCAAGCCTGACCTCCGCCAAAACCGCCATGCTCAGACCCGAATTGCCCACGGTAACCACCGGTTTGCGCGCATGCGCCTGTTGACGCAGATATTTTTTTTGCCGAATGTTCAGAGCCATGAATTTTCCGTTATCTTTACTATATAACCAGACGGCATCATAACGCAGCCGGACCAATCCCCGCATGGCCCGTTCCAAAACCAGTAATGCATGGCTTGCCGAGCACTTCAACGATGAATTCGTGAAGCGTGCCCGCAAGGAGGGCTATCGCTCGCGCGCCGTCTACAAGCTTCAGGAGATCGATTCCCGTGATCGATTGCTCAAACCCGGTATGAGTGTGGTAGATCTCGGGGCGGCCCCTGGTGCCTGGTCCCAGTATGTGCGCGAACGAGTCGGGCGCACCGGTCGGGTGATTGCACTCGACATTTTGCCCATGGAGGCACTGCCAGGGGTGGAAGTGCTGCAGGGCGATTTTACCGATGAGGTCACGCTCAAGGCCCTGCTTGACGTGCTGGGCGGTCAGCCGGTTGACCTTGTAATCTCAGACATGTCACCCAATATTAGCGGTGTGGACAGTGCCGATAAGGCGCGCGCCATGTATCTGGCTGAATTGGCACTGGATTTTGCAGTACAAGTGCTGAAACCGGGCGGTGGCTTTCTAATGAAAGTGTTTCAGGGGTCGGGTTTCAGTGAACTGTATAAGGCTATTCAGGGGAAATTTACACGCGTTGTTTCGCGCAAACCAAAGGCATCACGCGCACGCAGTGCCGAGATTTATGTGCTGGCTACCGGTTTTCGTGGCAGTGAGACAGCCAGTACTGAATAAAAAACCGTAGCAGGCACGCTTGTCCGAAGATGGCAGGCAGAGGAAAATGGAATCAATTACCCGGTATCCGGTCATACTTAATTACGTCGTCTTCATAGAGAGGAATATCCTTGAATAATCTTGCGAAGAATCTGCTGCTCTGGCTGGTCATCGCGGTCGTGCTGATGTCTGTGTTCAATAATTTCGGCAACCGTCCGGCCCAAACCCGCCCGCTTGAATATTCGCAGTTCTACGCAAAGGTCACCGATGGCGGTGTCGACAAGGTCACCATCGAAGGCCGCAAGATCCAGGGCGTGCTCAAGGGAGGGGAGACCTTCACCACCTACAGTCCGGAAACCGACAACCGCGCACTCGTCGGCGATCTGCTCAAGTATGGCGTTCTGGTGGAAGGCAAGCCGCCTGAGGAACAGTCACTACTGTTGCAGATCTTCATCAACTGGTTCCCGATGTTGCTGCTGGTCGGTGTCTGGGTGTTCTTCATGCGTCAGATGCAGGGCGGTGGCGGGCGCGGCGGTGCCATGGGTTTTGGCAAGAGCAAGGCGCGCATGCTTACCGAGGAGCAGAACAAGACCACATTTGAAGACGTGGCCGGTGTGGAAGAGGCAAAGGAAGAAGTCGGCGAGCTGGTTGAGTTCCTGCGCGACCCGTCCAAGTTTCAAAAGCTCGGCGGTCATATTCCCAAGGGTGTGCTCATGACCGGCAACCCCGGCACCGGCAAGACGTTGCTTGCCAAGGCGATTGCCGGCGAGGCCAAGGTTCCATTTTTCTCCATTTCCGGTTCGGATTTCGTCGAGATGTTCGTCGGTGTCGGTGCCTCGCGTGTGCGCGACATGTTCGAGCAGGCGAAGAAACATGCGCCGTGCATCATCTTCATTGATGAAATTGACGCAGTCGGCCGCCAACGCGGCGCCGGTCTTGGTGGCGGGCACGACGAACGCGAGCAGACCTTGAACCAGTTGCTGGTCGAGATGGATGGTTTCGAAGGTACCGAAGGCGTGATCGTCATCGCTGCCACGAATCGCCCGGACGTGCTCGACCCGGCGCTGTTGCGCCCGGGCCGCTTCGACCGCCAGGTGTATGTGCCGCTGCCTGATATCCGCGGCCGCGAAAAGATACTCAAGGTTCACATGCGCAAGGTGCCGATGTCGGACAATGTCGACGCCTCGATCATCGCACGCGGTACACCAGGCTTCTCCGGTGCCGATCTAGCCAACCTGGTGAACGAAGCCGCTTTGTTTGCCGCGCGCGCCAACAAGCGCATGGTGGACATGAGCGATTTCGAGAAGGCCAAGGACAAGGTCATCATGGGCGCCGAGCGCCGTTCCATTGTCATGCCCGAAAAGGAGCGCAGGAACACGGCCTACCACGAATCCGGGCACGCGGTGGTCGCCAAGTCGTTGCCAAATACCGACCCGGTGCACAAGGTGACGATCATTCCGCGCGGCCGCGCGCTTGGCGTGACCATGCAGCTGCCAACTGAAGACCGCTACAGCCACGACCGCGAGTCACTGCTCGCAACCATTGCGGTGCTGATGGGCGGGCGCATCGCGGAAGAAGTGTTTATGAACCAGATGACCACGGGCGCCTCCAATGATTTCGAGCGTGCCACCGATTTGGCGCGCAATATGGTGATGCGTTGGGGCATGAGCGACCTGATGGGTACACGTGTGTACGGCGACAACCAGAGCGAGGTATTCCTCGGACGCGATGTGATGACCCACAAGAATATGAGCAACAATGTGGCCGAGGCCGTGGACATGGAAATCCGTCGCATCATCGACGAGCAATACGCGCGCGCTCGCAAGATCATTGAAGAAAACCGCGAGAAGATCGAGCTCATGACTAAATCGCTGCTTGAATGGGAGACGCTCAACGCCGACCAGCTCAGCGACATCATGTCTGGCAAGCAGCCGCGTCCGCCCGAGGACTTTACCCCGCCCAGCGCGAACGGTGATGCCGACAAGGGCAAGGCCGCCAACAAACCGCCGATTGCGCCGACCGACAGTCCGGCCGCGCAGCACTGAAACAATGCTTTTTCTGCATATCTGCGCAGATAGAAAGCAGTGGTAGTCATCCGCGGCTATTTGCGTTCGTTTATGGCTGAATGAATATAGCCACCTCCCTTGACTGTGGTGGCCGTGTGCTCGAACTCTCGCGCACGGCCATTATGGGGATACTGAACATTACCCCTGATTCCTTCTCGGACGGGGGTATTTTTTTGTCGCATGACGCGGCTGTGGCGCGTGCGATCACGATGGTCGAGGAGGGCGCGGATCTTATCGACGTCGGTGGCGAATCCACTCGTCCGGGCGCCCAGGCAGTCCCTGTGCAGGAAGAACTCGACCGGGTGATTCCGGTAATCGAAGCGATAACACGTGCCGTACCGGTGCCGATCTCCATAGATACCTCCAAGCCGGAGGTGATGCGCGCCGCCGTTGCGGCCGGCGCAGGATTCATCAACGACGTGCGCGCATTACGCGAACCGGGCGCTGTCGAAACCGCGGCCGCGCTGCAAGTTCCGGTGTGCCTCATGCACATGCAGGGCGAACCGCGCAGCATGCAACACCATCCCGTCTACAGTGACGTCGCGGTAGAGGTGCGTGATTTTCTGCAAGAGCGAATTGACGTCTGTATTACAGCCAGCATTCCACGCCAGCGTATCGTCCTCGACCCCGGATTTGGTTTCGGCAAAACTGTCGAACATAATCTTGATCTCCTGCGACGCCTTGGCGTTTTGCGTACATTTGGCGCGCCGATTCTGGCCGGCTTATCGCGCAAATCCATGATTGGCAACTTATTCGGGCTGCCTGTCACGCAGCGGTTGCACGCGAGTGTGGCACTTGCGCTGATCGCGGTGCAAAATGGTGCCACTCTGTTACGAGTACACGATGTGCGCGCCACCCGTGAGGCCATTCGCACACTGGAGGCTGTTTATTCGGGAGCCAGGAAAGAGACATGAGTAAAAAATATTTCGGCACAGATGGCATTCGCGGTCGTATGGGCGAGGAACCGATCACGCCACAGACCGTACTGAAACTCGGTTGGGCCGCCGGCCAGGTGCTGGCCAAAAGCGGACCGGATCATGCCAAGGTGCTGATCGGCAAGGATACCCGTGTCTCCGGCTATCTGCTGGAGAGCGCACTGGAAGCAGGACTGTCGGCCGCCGGCGTCGATATCCGCCTGCTCGGGCCGATGCCGACACCTGCCATCGCCTACCTCACGCGCACCGCACGCGCCAGCGCAGGTATTGTCATCAGCGCCTCGCACAATCCGTTCGAGGACAACGGCATCAAGTTTTTTTCCGCCGAAGGATCCAAGCTCCCGGATGAAATCGAGAGCGCTATTGAGCAGGCCATGCACGAACCTATGGTTACGGTCGGCTCTGCACAACTCGGCAAGGTAAAACGTTACCCGGATGCCGCCGGACGTTATATCGAATTTTGCAAGAGCACCTTTCCGCATCGTCTCCATCTTGACGGACTCAAGATTGTCGTGGACTGTGCAAACGGCGCTGCTTACCAGGTGGCGCCACTGGTGTTTTCCGAACTCGGCGCCAGCGTCATTCCGATCGCCAACACGCCGGACGGTTTCAATATTAATCACGAGTGTGGCTCGACCTCCCCCGGTCAATTGCAGAAGGCGGTTCTTGCAGAAAAGGCCGATCTTGGCATCGCCCTGGATGGCGATGGCGATCGCGTAGTACTGGTGGACCATCGCGGTGAGGTGGTAGACGGTGACCAGATGTTGTTCATCATTGCTAATTCACGTCTCGCCAACGGGCGCCTTGCAGGCGGTGTTGTCGGCACGCTCATGAGCAACCTTGGTCTCGAACAGGCGCTGGCAGCACAGAAGGTTCCCTTCCGGCGCGCCAATGTCGGCGACCGTTATGTCATGGCAATGCTGCAACAGGAAGGCTGGGAACTCGGCGGCGAGACCTCCGGACACCTTCTGTGTCTCGACAAGAGCACTACCGGTGACGGCATCGTCGCCGCGCTCGAAGTATTGGCCGTGGTTCGTCAAACCGGCAAATCGCTCGCAGAACTCAAGGTTGGAATGCAGGTTTTCCCCCAGACCATGATCAACGTGCGCATGAGCCGGCATTTTGACCTCAAGGCTTCCGCGCCAGTGCAGAAGGCATTGGGTGATGTTGAAAAGGAACTCGCCGCCAACGGCCGAGTGGTGCTGCGCGCCTCCGGCACCGAGCCGGTGGTGCGCGTCATGATCGAAGGTCGCGACCCGGCCCTGGTCGCGCGTCTTGGCCAGCAGCTTGCCGATACCGTAAAGCGCGCGGCGGAAGAGGCGGCGTAAGCGCGCAATTCAACGCGAATCAAGATGGCATAACCCGCTGCTTTCTTCGTGTCTTACGAGAGGATCGGAATGCCGAAATCACAGGCATTCACCGCGCCCCGCACATTGCTTTATTCGGTCTTGGACGGTAACATCGCGCCCTCTTTTTCAGCCGAATCCGTTAAAAATCAGGGGGTCAGATGTCCAACCGTCGTCCAATCGTGGCAGGCAACTGGAAGATGAACGGCAGCCAGGCGGAATCCGCTGCGTTGCTGGCCGGCATCAAGCAGGGTCTGGCGACGGTGAAGAAGGCGCAAGCGGTAGTGTGTCCCCCTTTTGTCCTGATTCCGCTCGCTACCAAGGAACTGGCTGGTACGGCCGCTGTATGGGGCGGCCAGAACCTCGATACCCACAAGTCGGGCGCCTACACCGGTGAGGTGTCCGGTCCGATGCTCAAGGATTTCGGCTGCGTTTATGTGATCGTAGGTCATTCCGAGCGGCGTGCGCTGTTCGGTGAAACCGACCAGGTCGTGGCGGAGAAATTCAGGGCCGCGCAGGAGGCCGGGTTGACACCGATTCTGTGCGTGGGCGAGCTACTCGCCGAGCGCGAGGCCAACCAGACTGAAGCGGTGGTCGCCAGACAGCTCGACGCTGTGCTGAATCTGGTCGGTGTCGCTGCGCTGGCAAATTCAGTCATCGCCTACGAGCCGGTCTGGGCGATCGGCACCGGCAAGACCGCCAGCCCGCAGCAGGCGCAAGAAGTGCATCACTTTATTCGCGCGCGCCTGGCGGCGAAAGACGCGAAGGTGGCTGATGGTTTGCGCATTCTGTATGGCGGCAGCATGAAGGGCTCGAATGCGAAAGAGCTGATCTCGCAGCCGGATATCGACGGCGGATTGATTGGCGGCGCATCACTCAACGCCGAAGAGTTCCTGGCCATTTGCCGTGCGGCGGAATAACGCAGGTTTTCAGATTCTACTGAAAGAACGAACGAAGTAGGCTGTAATAATTTTCGGGGACACCGCAATGAAAGAAATTCTGCTCGTGATTCACATGTTAACAGCCGTGGGCATTGTCGGCCTGGTGCTTTTACAGCAAGGCAAGGGTGCAGACGCGGGTGCGGCCTTTGGCGGTGGCGGCGGAGGCGCTTCGCAGTCGTTGTTCGGCGCGCGCGGTTCCGCAACTTTCCTGAGCCGTGCAACAGCGGTTCTTGCTGTGATTTTCTTTTCCACCAGTCTCGGGCTTGCTGTGGTGTATTCGCGCCAGTCGGCGGAGCAGGGTCGCAGCATCACAGAGCAATTGCCCGAAGCGCCAATCGCACCGGCACCGCAGGCACCAGTGGAGCCTGGTGCACCGGCGGTACCGAAGTAGCGATAGAAATGCGGGATACAATGACCTTCCTAATTTTGTAATTTGCCGAGGTGGTGGAATTGGTAGACACGCTACCTTGAGGTGGTAGTGGCGAAAGCCGTGAGGGTTCGAGTCCCTCCCTTGGCACCATGCAGCAAAGAGTGCCGTCGTGACCAGCTTCACGGCGGCACTTTTTTTATGCCCACCGCAATAAGCGCAATGATTCGAAGACATGCAACAGGTATTTTTTATAGGGACAGAAATCAGCCTAACCTTGTGAATCATAAATAAAATCCATCACCCGCTTGGCTTGACTTCATTCCAACGCGGAGCCTAGACTGGCTCGCACCAGAAAAGACGGTGCGCGAATGCCAGTCGCCGCCTCACTATAACTAAATTAAGAGCACGGCCCATGCTGGAAAATTATCTCCCGATTCTGATTTTCATTGCAGTCGGCCTGGCCGTCGGCGTACTGCCGATCACTTTTGGCTGGCTGCTATCCACCAGCCGTCCGGATAGCCAGAAACTTTCACCCTACGAATGCGGCTTCGAAGCCTTCGAAGATTCGCGCATGAAGTTCGATGTGCGTTACTACCTGGTGGCGATCCTGTTCATTATTTTCGATCTTGAGATTGCATTCCTGTTTCCATGGGCGGTGGCGCTGAATGAGATTGGCATGGCCGGATTCCTTGCCATGATGGTTTTCCTCGGTGTGCTCGTGGTCGGTTTCATTTACGAATGGAAGAAGGGCGCGCTCGAATGGGAGTAGAGGGAATCCTGAAAGAAGGCTGGGTCACAACCACGGCCGACAAGCTCATCAACTGGGCTCACACCGGCTCGATGTGGCCGGTGACCTTTGGGCTGGCGTGTTGCGCGGTGGAAATGATGCATGCCGGCGCGTCGCGTTACGACCTGGACCGTTTTGGTGTGATGTTCCGCCCCAGTCCGCGCCAGTCGGACGTGATGATCGTGGCTGGCACACTCGTGAACAAGATGGCGCCGGCACTGCGCAAGGTGTATGACCAGATGGCCGAACCGCGCTGGGTAATTTCGATGGGCTCCTGCGCGAATGGCGGCGGTTATTACCATTATTCCTACGCGGTCGTGCGCGGTTGCGACCGGATTGTGCCAGTGGATATTTACGTTCCGGGTTGCCCGCCCACGGCCGAGGCGCTTTTGTATGGCATTCTGCAATTGCAGAACAAGATCCGTCGCACCAATACAATCGCCCGCTGAGTCACGAGACGGATCGCATGACCGATACCCTGCAAGCGCTTGCCAACCATACCCGCGAAATTTTCGGGGAAGCCATTGTGGGTGAGCATATCGCTCACGGTGAACTGACCCTTGATGTGCAGCGTGCCAGCCTGCTGAAAGTCTGCAAGCGGCTGCGTGACGACAACCTGCTGCGCTTCGAGCAACTGATGGATGTGTGCGGGGTGGATTACCTGACTTATCGTGCCGAGGCCCCGGAAGGTGCAAAGCCCGGCCCGCGTTACGCCGCGGTCTATCACCTGTTGTCGGTGAGCCGCAATCAGCGCTTGCGCTTGCGTGTGTCGCTGGACGACAGCCTGCCAATGGTGGATTCACTCGTCGACCTCTGGCCGTCGGCCAACTGGTTCGAGCGCGAGGCATTCGATCTGTTCGGTATTGTGTTCGAGGGTCACCCGGATCTGCGTCGCATACTTACCGACTACGGTTTCATCGGTCATCCGTTCCGCAAGGATTTTCCGCTCTCCGGGCACGTCGAGATGCGTTACGATCCGGCGCAACGGCGCGTTGTCTATCAGCCGGTATCCATTGAACCGCGCGTGCTGGTGCCGCGCGTTATTCGCGAGGAGGGATTCGGTGACCGCAAACCGTAATTCCTGCTTTCTCACGATATATCCGGAACGGGGAGGAATGTCCCGTGCCTGAGATTCGAAATTACACAATGAATTTTGGTCCGCAGCACCCGGCGGCGCATGGCGTGCTACGCCTGGTGCTGGAGCTGGACGGCGAAGTGATCGAGCGCGCCGACCCGCACATCGGCCTGCTGCACCGCGGGACCGAGAAGCTGGCAGAGTCGAAACCGTACAATCAGTCGATCGGCTACATGGATCGGCTCGATTATGTTTCCATGATGTGCAATGAGCATGGTTACGTGCTCGCCATGGAAAAGCTGCTCGGTGTAACGCCACCGCTCCGTGCCCAGTACATCCGCGTGATGTTCGACGAGATCACCCGTATTCTGAACCACCTGTTGTGGCTCGGTACCCACGCACTCGATATTGGCGCCATGACGGTGTTCCTGTATGCATTCCGCGAGCGTGAGGACCTGTTCGACTGTTATGAGGCGGTGTCTGGCGCACGCATGCATGCAACCTATTACCGCGTCGGCGGCGTCTATCGCGACCTGCCAGACAGCATGCCGCAGTACCAGTCGTCGGCGTGGCGTCACGAGAACGAGGCGGCACGCCTGAATGCCGGCCGACAAGGTTCGTTGCTCGACTTCATCTGGGATTTCACCGAGCGTTTCCCAACCTACGTGGATGAGTACGAGACCCTGCTCACCGACAATCGTATCTGGAAGCAGCGCACTGTTGGCATCGGCGTGGTCTCGCCGGAACGCGCGCTTGCACTTGGCTTCACCGGCCCGATGTTGCGTGGAAGCGGAATTGAGTGGGACCTGCGCAAAAAGCAGCCGTACGAAATATACGACCGCATCGACTTTGATATCCCGGTCGGTGTGAATGGTGACTGTTACGATCGTTATCTTGTGCGCATCGAAGAAATGCGCCAGTCAAACCGAATCATCCGTCAGTGCGTGGAATGGCTGCGCCGTAATCCCGGGCCGGTGATTATTAACAATCACAAGCTTGTGCCGCCGGATCGTGAAGCCATGAAGGGCGACATGGAATCGCTCATTCATCATTTCAAGCTGTTTACCGAAGGCTTCTGCATTCCGGAAGGCGAGGCCTATGTAGCGATAGAGCATCCGAAGGGCGAATTCGGTGTGTATCTGGTTTCGGACGGTGCCAACAAACCCTATCGCCTCAAGATTCGTGCGGCAGGATTCGCACATTTGGCGGCCCTCGATGAGATGGCGCGTGGCCATATGATTGCCGATGTGGTGGCAATCATAGGTACCCAGGACATCGTGTTCGGCGAAATAGACCGTTAGGAACGACGACCATGCTCTCCATCGATTCCAATGCGCAGATAAATCGCGAAATTGCCAAGTATCCACCTGAGCGTAAATCATCGGCGGTAATGGCGACATTACGCATTGCCCAGGAAGAACACGGCTGGCTGTCAGTGCCGCTCATGGACTACGTCGCCGAACTGCTCGGCATGCGCCCGATCGAGGTGTACGAAGTCGCCAGTTTCTATTCGATGTACGATCTCAAGCCGGTCGGAAAGCACAAGATCAGTGTCTGTACCAACATCTCGTGCATGCTGTGCGGGTCGGATGGAATCGTAAAGCACCTGGAGAAGCGCCTTGGCGTCAAGCTGGGCGAAACCACGCCGGACGGCAAGATTACGATCAAGGAAGTGGAGTGTCTGGCAGCCTGTGGCGGCGCGCCCATGTTCCAGATCGGCAAGACCTATTACGAGAACCTCACCCCACAAAAGGTGGATGAGATTCTCGCGAGCCTCAAATAGCCATGGCCAACGAACTCTGTTTCCGCACCCTGCACCTCGACAAGCCGTGGACGCTCGCGACCTATGCGGGCAATGGCGGTTATGAAGTGTGGCGCAAGGTTCTGAAGAACAAGACCGCGCCGGAAGAAATAATCGCCGAGCTCAAGAAGTCATCGCTGCGCGGGCGCGGCGGCGCCGGATTTCCGACCGGCCTTAAGTGGTCGTTCATGCCGCGCAGCGCGCCCGGGCAGAAATACATTGTCTGCAATTCCGACGAGGGCGAGCCGGGTACTTTCAAGGATCGCGATATCCTGCGCTTTAACCCGCATGCGCTGATTGAGGGCATGGCCATTGCCGGGTACACCATCGGCGCGAGCGTCGGCTACAACTATATCCGCGGCGAATTCTGGGAGCCGTACGAGCGCTTTGAGGCGGCATTGGAAGAGGCCCGGGCGGCCGGCCTGCTCGGTAAAAACATACTCGGCAGCGGCGTGGATTTCGAACTGCATTCACACCTTGGCGCCGGTGCCTACATCTGTGGCGAAGAGACGGCCCTGCTCGAATCGCTGGAAGGCAAGAAGGGTCAGCCGCGCTTCAAGCCGCCATTCCCGGCGAGTTATGGGCTGTTCGGCCGGCCGACCACTATAAATAACACCGAAACCCTCGCCTCGGTGCCGGACATCCTGCGCCAGGGCGGCGACTGGTTCCTTAATATAGGCAAACCGAACAACGGCGGCCCCAAGCTGTTTTCAGTGTCCGGGCACGTGAACAAGCCGGGCAATTATGAAATACCGCTCGGCACGCCATTCGCCGAGCTGCTCAAGATGGCCGGTGGTGTGCGTGGCGGGCGCAAGCTCAAGGCTGTGATACCCGGTGGCTCATCGACCCCGGTATTGCGCGGCGAGGTAATGATGGAACTCAACATGGATTACGATTCCATAGCCAAGGCCGGCTCTATGCTCGGCGCCGGTTCGGTGATCGTGATGGACGACACCACCTGCATGGTGCGCGCGCTGGCGCGTATTTCGCACTTCTACTTTGAAGAATCGTGCGGCCAGTGCACGCCGTGCCGCGAGGGCACCGGCTGGCTTTCACGCGTGGTCCACCGCATCGAACATGGCGAAGGACGCATGGAGGACCTGGATCTGCTGGTCGACATGGCCGGCAAGATTGAGGGCCGCACCATTTGTGCGCTCGGTGATGCCGCTGCCATGCCGGTGGCAAGCTTTATCCGCAATTTTCGCGACGAATTCGAATACCACATTCAGCAGCGTCGCTGCCGCGTTGCAGCCGCCTGACACGCACGATCATGAACATGCTCAAGATCGAAATTGACGGAAAGCAGCTTGAAGTGGCGCAGGGCTCGACCATCATCGAGGCTGCAGACGCCGCAGGCATCAGCATTCCGCGCTTTTGTTACCACAAGAAACTGTCGGTTGCGGCCAACTGCCGTATGTGCCTGGTGGACGTGGAAAAGGCACCCAAGCCGTTACCGGCCTGTGCCACGCCGGTAACGGAAGGCATGAAGATCGCGACCCATTCAGCCAAGGCAATTGCCGCACAAAAGGGCGTTATGGAGTTCCTGCTGATCAATCATCCGCTCGATTGCCCGATTTGCGATCAGGGCGGCGAGTGCGAGCTACAGGATCTGGCGGTCGGTTACGGTGGCGACGTATCGCGCTATCAGGAAACGAAGCGCGTTGTCCTGGACAAGAATATTGGCCCACTGATTGCGACTGAGATGACGCGCTGCATTCATTGCACGCGCTGTGTGCGCTTTGGCCAGGAACTGGCCGGCATGATGGAACTCGGCGCTACCGGGCGCGGCGAACACATGCGCATCGGCACCTACGTGGCGCAGAGCGTGGACTCGGAGCTTTCCGGAAACATGATCGACTTGTGCCCGGTCGGTGCGCTCACTTCCAAGCCTTTCCGTTACAGCGCGCGCACCTGGGAACTGAATGACGTGCCGGGCGTGAGTCCGCACGATTGCGTGGGCGCGAACCTGAACGTGCAAGTGCGGCGCAACAGGGTCATGCGTGTGTTGCCGCGCGAAAATGAAGACGTGAATGAAATCTGGCTTGCCGACCGCGACCGTTTCAGCTACGAAGCAGTGAACAGTCCTGAACGCTTGCTCAAGCCCATGATCCGCCAGAACGGTGTGTGGCGCGAGACCGACTGGAGCACGGCACTCAATGTCGCTGTGGATGGCATGCAGAAGGTGATTGCCGAGCACGGCCCGCAGGGCATCGGCGCACTCGTTTCGCCTACGTCCACGGTCGAGGAATTTTATCTTCTGCAGAAGCTGGTGCGTGCACTCGGGTCCGGCAATGTCGATCACCGTCTGCGTCAGCGTGACTTCAGCGATGACAACGAAGCGCCGCTATTTCCCTATATCGGTCTTCCAATCCGTGAGCTGGAAACGCTGGACGCCGCGCTGCTCATCGGTTCCAACATCCGCAAGGAACAGCCGCTGCTCGGCCTGCGCTTGCGCAAGGCATTCCTGCACGACGCGGCGTTGTTTGCGGTTAACCCGGTGGATTACGATTTTACTTTTGACCTCAAGGCCAAGGTCATTGCCGATCCGGCCTCTTTACCTGCTGTGTTGGCGCGAATTGCACGCTCGTTGGCCGAGTCCACGAAAGCCGTGCTGCCTACTGAAGTCGCTGAACTGGCCAACGGCACACCCAGCGATAGCGAACGGACGATTGCCGCAGGTCTCAAAAACGCAAAAAACGCCAGCGTGCTGGTCGGCAACTTCGCCATGTCACATTCGCAGGCCGCGCTGCTGCGCTCGCTCGCCGACCTCATTGCAGAACTTTCCGGTGCGCATCTCGGATTGCTGCCGGAAGCGAACGGTGCCGGCGGCTGGCTGGCTGGCTGCCTTCCGCAGCGTGGGGCAAACGGCGTGTCGGCACAACCGGCGGGTCGCAATACCCAGGAAATGCTCGTACAGCCGCTCGCAGGTTATTTTCTTTTTGGTACCGAGCCGGACCTCGAATGTACCGAAGGCAAGCTGGCGCAAATGGCGCTCAAGCAGGCTGGGTGTGTGGTAGCTTTTTCGGCTTTCAAATCATCATTGTCCGATGTTGCGCATGTATTGCTTCCTTTGACACCATTCACTGAAACAGATGGCACGTTCGTCAATGCCGAAGGCCGCTTCCAGTCGTTTCGCGCCGCAGTGACCCCGGCCGGTGACGCGCGGCCGGGCTGGAAGATTCTGCGCGTGCTCGGCAACCTCTTCAAGCTTGCCGGCTTCGACTATACGACTTCGAACGGTGTGCTGGAGGACATTCAGCAAAATACCACTCCGTCTGCGCGCCTCCAGACCCGGCGATTTGCGACGACAACCGCGGCAAAGGGCCTGCAACGCATCACCGAAGTATCGATGTATTCGATCGATCCTCTGGTGCGACGTGCCACGGCGTTGCAGAAGGCGCGTGACAACACCGGGCCGGTGGCGCGCATGCACCCGCGCGAAGCGCAGAAGCATGGCGTGGGCAGTTCAGCACGCCTGCGTGTGATCGCCGCGGGCGAATCGGTAACCCTCGATTTCCTCATCGATCAGCGCATTCCTGAAGGCTGCGTGCTGATCCCCGGGGGCTGCCCGGAAACGTTGGCGCTTGGTAGTCAGGATGTGGTGCATGTGGAGGCCGGCCAATGATTGCCTTCTGGCTGAATTTCTGGAACAGCTTGCCGTCGTGGTGGCAAGTGCTGCTGCTCAACCTCGGCAAGATCACGCTGATCCTCGCACCGCTCATGACTGCGGTCGCCTATCTGACTTTTGCCGAACGCAAGCTCATCGGCTACATGCAGGTGCGCATTGGACCGAACCGGGTGGGACCGCGCGGCTGGCTGCAGCCGATCGCCGATGCGGTAAAACTCCTGTTCAAGGAAATCATAATCCCGACGCGTTCCAACAAGTTTCTGTTTATTGTTGCGCCGGTCTTGTCGATTGCCCCGGCCCTCGCCGCATGGGCAGTGGTTCCGTTTACCGACACCCTGGTGCTGGCAAACATTGACGCAAGTCTTCTCTATATCCTGGCGCTGACTTCCATGGGTGTGTACGGCGTGATCATCGCCGGCTGGGCATCCAACTCAAAATACGCGTTCCTCGGTGCCATGCGCTCGGCCGCACAAATTGTGGCCTATGAAATCGCTATGGGTTTCGCGCTGGTCGGTGTACTGATGGCCGCCAACAGTCTCAACCTGCGCGAGATCGTGTTGCACCAGCAGGGCGGTATTCACCAGTGGTATTTCCTGCCGCTGTTTCCGATGTTTCTGGTGTATTTCATTTCCGGCGTGGCCGAGACCAATCGCTCGCCATTTGACGTGGCCGAGGGCGAATCCGAGATCGTCGCCGGCTTTCACGTCGAGTATTCGGGCATGGCGTTCGCGGTGTTCTTCCTCGCCGAGTACGCAAACATGATCTTGATTGCGACGCTGGCGGTGCTCATGTTCCTGGGCGGCTGGCTGTCACCGGTCGATGGTCTGCTGCCGGTGAATGTAATGGCGCTCCCGGTGCTGGGTGCCGTGCTTGGCAACGGCCTGCACTGGTTTCTGATCAAGGTCAGTTTCATGCTGTTCTTCTTTCTTTGGTTCCGTGCCACCTTTCCGCGCTATCGCTATGACCAGATCATGCGGCTCGGCTGGAAAGTTCTGATTCCGGTGACGCTGGTGTGGATTGCCGTGATGGGCGTGGCCATGTTTCTGACGCCGTGGGGTCATCTCTTCCATTAGGAGACACGCCATGAATACATTCAAACACTATCTCCAAAGTTTTCTGCTGATCGAACTGCTCAAGGGCATGAAGCTGACTGGCCGGAATCTTTTTGCGCGCAAGGTCACCATCCAGTACCCGGAAGAGAAGACACCGATCAGCCCGCGTTTCCGTGGTCTGCACGCACTGCGTCGCTACCCGAACGGCGAAGAGCGCTGCATTGCCTGCAAGCTGTGCGAGGCGGTGTGTCCGGCGCTCGCGATCACGATCGAATCAGAATTGCGTGCCGATGGCACGCGCCGCACCACGCGCTACGACATCGATCTCACCAAGTGCATTTATTGCGGGTTCTGCGAGGAATCCTGCCCGGTCGACTCGATTGTCGAGACCCAGGTTTTTGAATACCACGGTGAGCAGCGTGGGGACATGGTTTATACCAAGCAAATGCTGCTGGCTATTGGCGACAAGCACGAAAAACAGATTGCCACGATGCGCGCCGCCGATGCCAAATATCGCTGAGCAAACCGAGCTATGACCTTCGATCAGATCGTCTTCTATTTCTTTGCCAGCGTGCTGGTGTTCGCCGCGTTTATGGTGATCACCATTCGCAACCCGGTGAAGGCGGCGCTGTTCCTGGTGTTGGCGTTTTTCAGTGCTGCCGGGCTGTGGGTGTTGCTGGAGGCCGAGTTTCTCGCCATTGTCCTGGTGCTGGTTTATGTCGGTGCCGTCATGGTGCTGTTCCTGTTCGTGGTGATGATGCTGGATATCAATCTGGCACGCTTGCGCGAGGGTTTCGGCGAGTATCTGCCGATTGGTGGCCTGGTCGCGGTGCTGATGGTCATCGAGATGTCGCTGATCCTGAGTGATGGCTTTGGTGCCGGTCGCACAGTGGTGCCGCACCCGGCCGACTACAGCAACACCCGTGAACTCGGTCGCGTGTTGTATACCGTTTACGCGTATCCATTCGAAATTGCCGCCGGTATTCTGCTCGCCGCGATTGTCGCGGCCATTGTGCTCACCATGCGCCGCCGACCGGATACGAAATATCAGAATCCGGCGCAGCAGATCCGCGTCCAGCGCAGTGAACGCGTGCGCATGGTAAAGATGAAGTCGGAAAAGAAGCAGTGATCTCACTGGAGCCGCTGATGAACACTTCTACGAAAAGATCGGCCATACAATCGGGTCTGGCTTCAGCTGCGTACTTCTGTGGCAATAAAAGATTAACCAACCAGGAAGGCAATTATGCCGTTGTCTAGTTATCTGATCCTTGGTGCGATCCTGTTCGCGTTGAGCGTGGTGGGAATTTTTCTCAACCGCAAGAACGTGGTTATCCTGCTCATGGCCATCGAGCTCAATCTGCTCGCGGTCAACATGAACTTCGTGGCGTTTTCACGCTTTCTTGGCGACAGCGCCGGACAGGTGTTTGTGTTCTTTATTCTCACGGTAGCGGCGGCGGAGGCAGCCATCGGGCTCGCGATCCTGATCACGGTGTTCCGCAACTACCGCACCATCAATGTCGATGACCTGGATACGCTGAAGGGCTGATCATGTTTGAGAACATGCAGAACGTGTATGTGGCCACCCCGCTGGTTTGTCTGGCGGGTGCGCTGCTGGCCGGCTTGTTCGGCAAGGTCATCGGGCGCGCAGGCGCGCATACCGCCGCCATTCTCGGCGTGGGCATGGCATTCGCCCTGTCTCTGCTGGTATTCAATGACACTGTGCTCAAGGGACATGTGTTCAACGGCACGGTATTCACCTGGGGCGTGAGCGGCGGTATCCCGATGGAAATCGGTTTCCTGATCGATCCGCTCAGCGCCATGATGATGGTGGTGGTGACCTTTGTGTCGCTCATGGTGCATATCTACACCATCGGCTACATGCACGATGACCCGGGGTATCAGCGCTTCTTCAGCTACATCGCACTCTTTACCTTCGCGATGCTGATGCTGGTCATGTCCAATAATTTCCTGCAGCTGTTCTTCGGCTGGGAGGCAGTGGGTCTGGTGTCGTACCTGCTGATCGGATTCTGGTACACGCGTGAATCGGCGATCTTTGCCAACCTCAAAGCGTTCCTCGTCAATCGAGTCGGCGATTTCGGGTTTCTGCTCGGTATTGCCGCTATCTATTACCACTTCGGTTCGCTTGATTATGCCGCGGTGTTCGCGATTGCGCCGCAGCACGTTGCCACCACCGTGCAAATTATTCCAGGTGTCAACTGGATGCTCATGACGGTGATCTGCATCCTGTTGTTCATCGGGGCCATGGGCAAATCGGCGCAGGTGCCGCTGCATGTCTGGCTGCCGGATTCGATGGAAGGCCCGACCCCGATCTCGGCCTTGATCCACGCCGCGACCATGGTTACGGCCGGCATCTTCATGGTGGCGCGCATGTCGCCGTTGTACGAACTGTCCGAGACCGCACTGTCCGTGATCATGGTGATCGGCGCGATCACCGCGTTGTTCATGGGCTTCCTCGGCATTGTACAGAATGACATCAAGCGCGTGATTGCCTACTCGACGCTTTCGCAGCTTGGCTACATGACCGTGGCGCTCGGCGCTTCGGCGTATGCCGCCGGAATTTTTCATCTGATGACGCATGCCTTCTTCAAGGCGCTGCTGTTCCTGGGCGCCGGCTCGATAATTATCGCCATGCACCATGAGCAGGACTTGCGCAAGATGGGCGGGCTCAAGAAATACATGCCAATAACGTTTATCACCGCCTGGGTCGGTACGCTGGCACTCACCGGATTTCCGCCGTTCGCCGGTTTCTTTTCCAAGGATGCCATCATCGAAGCCGTGCACCACTCGAAACTGGCTGGCGCCGGCTTTGCCTATGTCGCCGTGCTGGCAGGTGTTTTTGTAACGGCGCTGTACAGCTTCCGGCTCATGTTCCTGGCGTTCTATGGCAAGCCGCGCATGGACGAGCACACACGCAAGCACCTGCACGAGTCGCCGGCCGTCGTGGTGATCCCGCTGATACTGCTGGCCATCCCGTCGGTGATAGCTGGCTGGATCTACATCAAGCCAATGCTGTTCGGCAACTTCTTCGGCGATGCCATCAAGGTACTGCCGCAGCACAACGTGCTGGCGCAGATCCACTTTGACGGTATCGGCCCGTTCATTGCCCACGGCCTGAAGTCGGCGCCGTTTATTCTCGCGCTGCTCGGCTTTGGTTTGGCCTGGCTGCTTTATCTGCATGAACCGAAGTGGCCCGAACTGATTCGCGATCGCATCAAACCGATCTATAACCTTCTGATGCGCAAGTATGGATTCGACGAGTTCAACCAGAAGGTATTCGCCGGCGGTGCACGCGGCCTGGGCGGCTTACTATGGCGTATCGGCGATGTAAAAATTATTGATGGACTGGCGGTGAACGGCACGGCACGCGCGATCGCCTGGTTGTCGAGTGTCGTGCGCCACGTGCAGTCCGGTTACATCTATCACTATGCCTTTGCCATGATCATCGGGCTATTCCTGCTCATGACCTTCTTCCTGCATCGCTAGACTAGGAATACTCGCGCACATGTTGACCCAGAATCTCCTTAGCCTCGCGATCTGGCTGCCGATCCTCGGCGGTGTCGCCGTGTTGGCCACGGGCGGCGATGCGCGCGCGCCACTGGCACGCGGCTTGAGTCTGTTTGTCGCTATCGTAACTTTCGCGGTGACGATCCTGCTTTTCACCGGATTCAATTCGCATTCGGCCTCGATGCAATACGTGGAGCTGCATAACTGGATTCCGGCGTTTAATGTCCACTACCACCTTGGCGTGGATGGCATATCGCTGTTGCTGGTGCTGCTCACCAGCTTCACCACCATACTCGTGGTGATCGCCGGATGGCAGGTCATCCAGGAGAAGGTTGCACAATACTTGGCAGCGTTCCTGGTTATGGAAGGACTGATGATCGGCGTGTTCTCGGCGCTCGATGCCATCCTGTTCTACGTGTTCTGGGAGGCAATGCTCATACCGATGTTCGTTATCATTGGCATGTGGGGCGGACCCAACCGGGTGTACGCAACCCTCAAGTTCTTCCTGTATACGTTATTGGGATCAGTCCTGATGCTGGTGGCATTTGTATACCTGTATCTGAAGGCCGGGAAGAGTTTCGATATTCACAGCTTCTACGCGCTCAAGCTCAGTCTCACCGAGCAAGTGCTGATATTTTTCGCGTTCTTCGCGGCATTTGCCGTGAAAGTACCGATGTGGCCGGTACACACCTGGCTGCCGGATGCGCATGTCGAGGCCCCGACCGGAGGCTCGGTGGTGCTGGCGGCAATCATGCTCAAAATGGGTGCCTACGGTTTCCTGCGCTTCTCACTGCCGATTCTGCCGGATGCCAGCCATGAGTTGGCCTGGTTCATGATCGCGCTGTCGCTCATTGCCATCGTCTACATCGGACTGGTGGCGCTGGTGCAGGAAGACATGAAGAAACTGATTGCCTATTCATCCATTGCACACATGGGCTTTGTCACGCTCGGGCTGTTCATATTTAATGCTCAGGGCGTGGAAGGCGCAATCATCCAGATGATTTCACATGGCTTCGTTTCGGGCGCGCTGTTCCTCTGCGTGGGCGTGCTCTATGACCGCCTGCACTCGCGCAACATCGCCGATTATGGCGGTGTGGTTAACCGAATGCCGGTATTCGCGTCCTTCATGATGCTGTTCTCGATGGCGAACGCCGGGCTTCCCGGGACGTCCGGATTTGTCGGTGAATTTCTGGTGATTCTCGGCGCCTTCCAGGCAAATTTCTGGATTGCGTTTCTGGCCGCCACCACGCTCATTTTCGGCGCCGCCTATTCTCTGTGGATGTACAAGCGCGTGATTTTCGGCGGCGTGCAGAATCCCGCCGTGGAGAAGCTCGAAGACGTAAACTGGCGCGAAACGCTGTTCCTTACGCTGCTCGCAATCGCCGTGCTGGCGATGGGCGTCTGGCCGGCACCACTGCTGGACGTCATGCATGTCTCAGTCGACGAGCTGCTACGCCAGGCGGGCGTGTCCAAGATCGTCGCACTGACCACAATCGTTCGCTGACAGGAAGAGCATGGACATGAATCCGTTTCTGAACAGCCTCGCACCCGCACTGCCGGAGATATTCGTATTCTCCATGGCCTGCGTGATTCTTATGGCCGATGTATTCCTGTCGGAGAAACGCCGTTTCATTAGCTGCGGGTTGGCGCTGGTCACGCTGGTCGGCGCGGCCCTGCTTACCATCAACGGCTTCGGTGCGGGCGGTGTGGCCTTCCATGGCATGTTCGTGGGCGACGCACTCGCCGACACATTGAAGCTCGCCATCTACCTTGTCGTATTCTTCGTGCTGGTCTACTCGCGCGACTACCTGAACAGCCGAGACATGTACAAGGGTGAGTATTTCGTACTGGCGCTGTTCGCGGTTACCGGCATGATGATCATGGTTTCGGCCGCGCATTTCCTGACGCTCTATCTCGGTCTCGAACTGCTCAGTCTCAGCCTGTATGCCATGGTCGCATTCCAGCGAGACTCGGCGCCGGCCACCGAAGCGGCGATGAAATATTTTGTGCTCGGCGCGCTCGCCTCCGGCATGTTGCTGTACGGCATGTCCATGTTGTATGGCGCAACCGGAAGTCTTGATATCAGTGTGGTACACAAGGCGATCACCGGCATGTCACCGGACAACATGATCCTGATTTTCGGTCTGGTGTTTGTAATTGTCGGACTGGCATTCAAGCTCGGTGTCGCGCCATTCCACATGTGGGCACCGGACGTGTACCACGGTGCGCCAACATCTGTAACGGTCTTTCTGGGCACTGCTCCCAAGCTCGCGGCGTTTGCCATGCTCATGCGCCTGCTGGTCGGTGGACTCGAAGGACTGGCTCCGCACTGGCAGCAGATGCTGGTGATCATGGCAATTTTGTCGCTTGCCACCGGCAATATCATCGCCATCGCCCAGACCAACATTAAACGCATGCTCGCCTATTCGACAATTGCGCACATGGGCTTCTTCTTGCTCGGCATGCTTGCGGCCGGACCGAACGGCTATGCGTCGGCAATGTTCTACATGCTGATCTACGTTGTCATGAGTCTCGGTGCCTTCGGCATGGTGATACTGCTCTCGCGCCAGGGTTTCGAGGCCGACAACCTTGATGACTTCAAGGGTCTCAACCAGCGCAGTCCGTGGCTTGCCTTCTTGATGTTGCTGCTCATGTTTTCCATGGCCGGCGTGCCGCCGACCGTCGGTTTCTACGCCAAGCTGTTGGTGCTCCAGGCGGTTATCGATGCCGGGTTCTTGTGGCTGGCAGCCGTCGCAGTACTGTTTTCGGTAATCGGGGCCTTCTATTACCTGCGGGTCGTAAAGCTCATGTATTTCGACAAGCCGACGGACAATGCGCAAATACTGGGCGGTACTGACATGCGTGCACTGCTGAGTGTGAACGCGTTGGCGTTGCTCCTGATCACCCCGTGGATTGGTACGCTCATGGATCTCTGCACCCGCGCCATCCGCACCCTCGGCTGAGGCGTCCCGAGGGGTAAAGTTTGGTATCTGCCCCTCGGCACATGGAAGCTGTTCTGGCCGACCCGGAATGGCCATTGGGCTGACAGCCAACTTTGCCGCTACAGTCGCGTTTCCCCTGCTAACTTCCTGATTCGGCCTTGAAATACAGGGGAGGGCTCTGTACACTCCGGCGCTCTGTTGCGGGGTGGAGCAGTCTGGCAGCTCGTCGGGCTCATAACCCGAAGGTCGTAGGTTCAAATCCTACCCCCGCTACCAATTTTTAAGCCTTGTTCAGGAAGCACTGTCAGTGTGCGGGCCTGAACGAGTTGCCGGGATGCTGGTTTTGTGTTAAAAGACCCGCAGATTTCGAAGTGAAAGAGGGTGTTAGGAAGTGGGCCGCGTGCCCACTTTTGCGTTTCTGGAGCAGGAATGATGCGCGCTACGGTCGCCGGTCTGCACAAGATGTTCGAGCCCGGTGTTCAGGCCCTGGGCTTCGAGCTGGTAGACGTAGAGTATGCGGCAGACGGCGGACGCAATGTGTTGCGCGTGTATATAGACAGCCCGGCGGGCATCACGGTTGATGATTGTGCGAAGGTGAGTCGCCAGGTCAGCGCGGTGCTGGACGTGGAAGATCCGATCCCTGAGGGCTATACCCTCGAGGTGTCGTCGCCGGGTCTCGACCGGCCGCTGGTAAAGCGCACTGATTTTGAGCGTTTCGCCGGGCAGGAAGTGAAGGTGCGCATGCGCGATGCCGTGTCGGGGCGCAGAAATTTTAAAGGCACGCTCGTGGGCGTGGAAGGCGACGCGATCGTGGTGAATGTGGACCAGGAACGGTTCAGCCTGCCGATCGCGAGAATAGAACGGGCGCGGCTGGTGCCGCAGTGGTAAGTGGGTGCTGGAGGGAACATGGGTAACGAGATTCTGATGGTTGTGGAAGCGGTGTCGCGCGAAAAGGGCGTGGAACGCGAAATAATTTTCGCGGCGCTCGAAGCAGCGCTGGCCACCGCCACGCGCAAGCGCCACAAGGAAGACATCGATGTGCGTGTCGCGATTCACCGCGACACGGGTGAGTACGATACCTTCCGCCGCTGGGAAGTGTTGGATGACGAATCCGAATCCTTCGAGTTTCCGACGCGCCAGATTCTGCTGAGTTACGCGCGCCAGAAGCACCCGGATATCCAGGTCGGTGAGTTCGTCGAAGAACCGATCGCCGCGGTGGAATTTGGCCGCATTGCCGCGCAGGCCGCCAAGCAGGTAATTGTTCAGAAGGTGCGCGAGGCCGAGCGCGAGCAAACCGTCAACCAGTACAAGGAACGCAAGGGCACGCTGATAACCGGCGTGGTCAAGCGCATGGAGCGCGGTGAGGTGATTGTCGACCTTGGCAGCGCCGAGGCGCTTCTGCCGAAGGCCGCCATGATCCCGCACGAGGGCCTGCGCCCCGGCGACCGCATCCGTGCCTATCTCGAAGACGTGTATTCCACGCCGCGCGGGCCGCAACTGTTCCTGTCGCGCAATGCGCCGCAACTGCTGATTGAACTGTTCAAGCTCGAGGTTCCGGAGGCGGGCGACAATCTCATCATTATTCACGGTGCCGCGCGCGACCCCGGCCTGCGGGCCAAAATCGCCGTAAGCTCAAAGGATCCGCGCATCGATCCAATCGGGGCCTGTGTCGGCATGCGCGGCATGCGTGTGCAGAGCGTTTCCAACGAACTCGCCGGTGAGCGCGTGGACATCATTCATTTCTCGCCAGATCCGGCGCAGTATGTGATCAATGCCTTGGCGCCGGCCGAAGTGAAGTCGATCATGGTGGATGAAGAGCTGCACAGCATGGACGTGATAGTGGACGAAACACAGCTCTCACAGGCCATCGGCCGCGGTGGGCAGAACGTGCGCCTTGCCTCCGAGCTGACCGGTTGGGAGATCAACATCATGACCGAGCAGGCTGCGGACGAGAAGGGCATCAACGAGGCAACCGCCAACAAACAGATGTTCATGGATACGCTCGGCGTGGACGATGACGTGGCCGAGGTACTGGTGCGCGAGGGATTTACGAGTCTCGACGAAGTGGCCTATGTGCCCAAGCAGGAAATGCTGGGGGTCGAGGAATTTGACGAAGATCTCGTCGAACAGTTGCGCAGTCGCGCGCGCGACGTATTGTTGACCAAGGCGATCGCACTGGAGGAGAAAATCGATATGGCCGAGCCGTCCAAAGATCTACTGGAGATGGAAGGAATGGACGAGCACACCGCGCGTGTGCTCGCCAGTCACGGAATCAAGACCATGGAAGAGCTGGCCGAGCAGGCGGTCGACGAGTTGCTCGAGGTCGAAGGCATCGATGAAGAGCGCGCCAAGCAGCTCATCATGACGGCGCGTGCACCATGGTTCGCCAACGAGACACAGGGCTGAGACGGACAGAACGCAAGACATGGCTGAAACCACCATCAAGGCATTTGCCACGCAGATCGGCGTACAGCCCGAACGGCTGATCACGCAGCTCGTTTCCGCTGGCGTGTCAGGCAAGGGCGTGAACGACTCGCTGAGCGACGAGGAGAAAATGACCTTGCTCGGCTATCTGCGCACGCACCACGGTGGTGGCGGCGAAGGTGGCACCACCAAGATCACGCTCAAGCAGAAATCAGTCAGCCAGATCAAGCAATCGACGCGCACTGGTCCGGCGCGTACCGTGCAGGTGGAAGTGCGCAAGAAACGCACCTTCATTAAGCGCAGCATTATTGAAGAAGAGGTCGCCGCGGCCGCCGAAGTCGAGGCGCAGGCGCATCCCGAGGCTGTAGAGGACGAGGCCGTTGTCGCGGAAGCGTCGCATGTACCGGAGATTGTGGTGCCGGAGGCGCGTCCGAGCGGCCCGGTAGTCGTGCAGGCGCCGATTGGTGCCTCGGTGGCTGAAGAGCGTGCACCGGCCGCAAAGCCGGGCGATGCCAGGCGCCCTGGCGCACCGTCCAAGCCGGGCGACAAGAAGAAGGGTGACTGGAAAGGCAAGCGCGGCGATCGTCAGGAGTTGCGACTGTCCGACTCACGCAAAGGCAGCGGCGGCGGTAAGCGTCGCGACCGGTTTGCCCCGTCCAGTGCAAGCGTGCAGACCAGTATGTCCGGCCAGCATGGTTTTGAAATGCCGGTCGAGCGCGTGGTGCGCGAAGTGGCCTTGCCCGAGACGTTGACGGTCGCCGAACTGGCCCAGAAGATGTCAGTCAAATCGGTCGAAGTCATCAAGGTACTGATGAAGCTCGGCATGATGGTGACCATCAACCAGGTACTCGATCGCGACACCGCGACCATCGTGGTCGAGGAGATGGGCCACATCGCCAAGGCCGCGAAGGATGCTGGCCCCGAAGCATTGTTGGGCAGCGAGGCAGGCGTTTACGGCGAGTCAGAGCCGCGCCCACCGGTCGTTACCGTGATGGGCCATGTTGACCACGGCAAAACATCATTGCTCGACCATATCCGCGAAGCCAAGGTGGCGAGTGGTGAGGCGGGCGGTATTACCCAGCATATCGGCGCGTATCACGTGGAAACACCGCGCGGCGTCGTCACGTTCCTCGACACACCCGGCCATCAGGCATTCACTGCCATGCGTGCACGCGGCGCCAAGGCCACCGACATAGTGATTCTGGTGGTAGCAGCCGATGACGGGGTGATGCCACAAACCATTGAGGCGATTCATCACGCACGCACAGCCGGTGTACCGATCATTGTCGCGGTCAACAAGATCGACAAGCCGGGTGCGGAACCGGAACGGGTGCGCCAGGAACTGACCAAACATGAAGTCGTACCGGAAGTATGGGGTGGTCACGATATCTTCGTCGATGTCTCGGCCAAGACCGGTGCCGGCATCGATGATCTGCTCGAAGCGATCCTGTTGCAGGCCGAGGTGCTCGAATTCAAGGCGCCCAAGACCGGTCCGGCGACGGGCATCGTAATCGAAGCGCGCATCGACAAGGGCCGTGGTCCGGTGGCGAGCATGTTGGTGCAGCGCGGTCTGCTCAAGAAGGGCGATATAGTGCTGGCCGGACGCGAATTCGGCCGCGTGCGTGCCATGTTCGACGAAAAGGGCAAGGCCATTAACGAGGCCGGGCCGTCCATTCCGGTTGAAGTTCAGGGCTTGTCGGGTGTTCCGAGTGCCGGCGATGAAGTGATTGTGGTGGAGAGCGAGCGCAAGGCGCGCGAGATCGCGCTTTATCGCCAGGGCAAGTTCAAGGATACGCAGTTTGCGGCGCGCGCCGCAGCCAAACTCTCGGATGTATTCGAACAGATGCAAGAGGGCGAGAACACGCTCAACCTCATCATCAAGGCCGACGTACAGGGTTCGATCGAGGCGCTCACCAAGGCGCTTGAAGAACTGTCCACCGATGAGGTCAAGGTACGTGTTATCCATGCCATGGTCGGCCCGATCAACGAGTCGGACGTGAATCTGGCGCGGGCCTCGGCGGCGGTCGTTATCGGCTTCAACGTGCGTGCCGACTCCGGTGCGCGCCGCCTGATCGAATCTGAAGGCGTGGACGTGCACTATTACAACATCATTTACGAAGCAGTCGAAGAAGTGAAGGCCGCGCTGGTCGGTATGCTCAAGCCGCAATTCCGCGAAGATGTCATCGCCCAGATCGAGGTGCGCGAAGTATTCCGCGCGCCCAAGATCGGCGTCATCGCCGGTTGCTACGTCAACGAAGGCACGGTGAAGCGCAATCGCCCGATACGCGTGTTGCGCGACAACGTCGTCGTGTACGAGGGTGAAATCGAGTCGCTTAAGCGCTTTAAGGACGATGTCGCCGAGGTCAAGTCCGGTCTTGAATGCGGTATTGGCATCAAGAATTACAGCGACTTCCAGGCCGGTGACCAGATCGAAGTGTTCGAGAAGGTGCAGGTACAGCGGACTCTATAGAAGCAGCTACTGGTAAACGCTGATTTGTTGACTGACCTGCGTTGATTCTGTTTCAGTCGTGGCGCCCATTTTTCTTTCATAGTCATCCTGGTACGAGACCGCCCATCCGGCGGGATTTGAAGTCCATGCATAAAGACACTGGCCGCACCCGCAAGATAGGCGAACTGTTGCAGCGTGAGCTGGCGGTGATGATCGGACACGAAATGAACGACCCGCGCGTGGCGCAGGTGAACCTCACGGCCGTGGACGTGAGCCCGGATCTGGCGCACGCCAAGGTGTTCGTTACACATCTTGGTGGTCAGGAACAGGCATCGAAGGCGGTGACGGCTCTGAATCATGCTGCCGGCTTCCTGCGACATGCGTTGCGTGATCGCGTTTTACTGCGGCAGGTGCCGGCGTTGCATTTCGTGTACGACGAGTCGGTTGAGCGTGGAGACAACATCGAGCGATTGCTGGCGCGCGCGCGAAGCGAGCAGGGCGAAACCGACTGATGTCGGACCCGCAACGACCCGTGCTCGCATCAAACGCCAGCTGCTGGATGTCCACGGTATCCTGTTGCTCGACAAACCAGTCGGTCTGACCTCGAATCGTGCGCTGCAGGAGGCCAAACGCCTGCTGCTGGCGCGCAAGGCCGGCCACACCGGCAGTCTTGATCCGCTGGCCAGCGGCCTGCTGCCATTGTGTTTTGGTGAGGCCACCAAGGTGTCGCGTTTTCTGCTGGAGGCCGACAAGCGTTATCGCGCTGTATTTCGTCTCGGCGCCTCGACGGCCACCGGCGATTCCGAAGGTGAGGTGCTGGAAACCCGCCCGGTCACCGTCAGCCGGCGCGAAATTGAAACTGCCATCCAGCATTTTACCGGTCCCATCGAGCAAGTGCCGCCGATGTACTCGGCCATCAAGCAGGACGGCCAGCCGCTCTACAAGCTGGCGCGCGCCGGTATCGTCACCGAACGCGCCCCGCGCCCGGTGACGGTCTATGAATTTACTGTCCTTGAGCTGGTCGGTCAGTCCCTGACCGTGGACATCAGTTGCTCCAAGGGCACCTATGTGCGCAGCCTCGCGCATGACCTGGGCGAGCTGCTCGGCTGCGGGGCGCATGTGACGGAACTGCGCCGTACTGCCATGGGCGGCTTTACGATAGACGAAACCATCAGCCTTGAAGCATTTGCTGCCCTCCCGAGCCAGCAGGAGCGCGCCGCGTGCCTGATTCCGGCGGATCAGGCCTTGCGCGATCTTCCGCAGGTCTTTTTAAGCTCAAATGCCGCCTTTTACTTCTGCCAGGGCCAGGCTGTGAGTGCCCGGCCGCTGCCGGCTGCCGGTGGCTGGGCGCGCGTCTATCAGGACGGCGGCCGGTTTCTGGGTCTGGGTGCCGAGGAGGATGGTCAGTTGGCGCCACGTCGCCTGCTGCATGCCACGGAAGAGCCTGAAATGACGCAGAAAACGGTTGAGGCCGACCCCCCGCGCGGTTAGAATACCGGCCCTTATCGAACCCCTTACCCTGATTATTTAAGTAGGCAGAGGCATTGCGCATGACCCTCAAGGCAGAACAGAAGTCCAAGATTGTGAAGGATAACCAGACCGGCAAGAGCGATACCGGCTCACCGGAAGTACAGGTCGCGCTGCTGTCGGCGCGCATCAACGACCTGTCCGGACATTTCCAGACGCACAAGAAAGACAACCACTCGCGCATGGGTCTGCTGCGCATGGTCGGCAAGCGCCGCAAGCTGCTCGCCTACCTCAAGAGCGTGGACAGCAAGCGCTATATATCGTTGGTCGAAAAGCTCGGCCTGCGCAAGTAAGTACAAGCCATTCAACGGGTAAGAGGATCAGGCCTTGAAGAAAGTCGTCAAAACGTTCCAGTACGGTGAGCACACAGTAACCTTCGAGACCGGCGAAATCGCGCGTCAGGCCAGTGGCGCCATCATTGCCAGCATGGGCGACACCGTGGTGCACGTCACCGTGGTCGGCCGTAAAGAGGCCAAGCCGGGTCAGGATTTCTTCCCGCTTACCGTCGATTACCAGGAACGCACCTACGCCGCCGGTCGCATCCCGGGCGGTTTCTTCAAGCGCGAAGGCCGTCCGTCCGAGAAGGAAATTCTGACCTCGCGTCTCATCGATCGTCCGATCCGTCCGCTATTCCCCAAGGGTTACACCAACGAAGTGCAGGTCATCGCCACGGTCATGTCGGTGAACCCGGATATCGATCCGGATATCGTCGCCATGCTCGGCACCTCCGCGGCGCTGGCCGTGTCCGATCTGCCGTTCAGGGGACCGGTCGGTGCGGCGCGCGTCGGCTACGCCGACGGCAAGTATCTACTCAATCCGGGAAATGAAGCCCTCAAGACCTCGCAACTCAATCTGGTGGTGGCCGGTACCGAATCCGCCGTGCTGATGGTGGAATCCGAGGCCATGGTGCTGTCGGAAGAAGTCATGCTCGGTGCGGTGCTGTTCGGACACGAACAATGCGGCAACGCCATCAAGGCCATTCGCGAACTCGCCAAGGAAGTGGGCGCAGTCGCTGGGGAGTGGAAAGCGCCAGAGAAAGATAACGCGCTCATCGATCAAATCAAGAAGCTCTGTGAAACCGATATCGCTGCCGCCTACAGCATCAAGGAAAAGGCCGCACGTCAGGATGCCATGAGCGCAGTCAAGGAAAAAGTGCTGGCCGCGACCGTCACCGACACCACGACACCCGATCAGATTGAAACCATCAAGGGCACAATCAAGGACGTTGAAAAGAAAGTGGTGCGCGGGCGCATTATCGCCGGCGAGCCGCGCATTGACGGGCGCGACACGCGCACCGTGCGTCCGATCATCATCCGCACCGGCGTGTTGCCGCGCACCCACGGCTCGGCGCTGTTCACGCGCGGCGAGACCCAGGCGCTGGTGGTCACCACCCTCGGCACCGGCCGCGACGCGCAGATCATCGACGCCCTCGAAGGCGAGCGTAAAGAACCGTTCATGTTGCACTACAATTTCCCGCCGTCTTGCACTGGTGAAACCGGCCGCGTCGGCACGCCGAAGCGCCGCGAAATCGGCCACGGGCGTCTCGCCAAGCGCGCCATGATCGCCGTGCTGCCGGACATGGCCACGTTTCCGTACGTATTGCGCGTGGTGTCGGAGATCACCGAGTCGAACGGCTCGAGTTCCATGGCGAGCGTGTGCGGCGCCACGCTGTCCATGATGGATGCAGGCGTGAAGATCAAGGCGCCGGTGGCAGGCATCGCCATGGGTCTGATCAAGGAAGAAAAGGGCTTTGCCGTGCTCACCGACATCCTCGGTGACGAAGATCACCTCGGCGACATGGATTTCAAGGTGGCCGGTACCGCCGAAGGCGTGACGGCGCTACAAATGGATATCAAGATCGAAGGCATTAACAAAGAAATTATGGACGCGGCCCTGAAACAGGCCAAGGAAGCGCGTCTGCACATTCTCAAGATCATGCACGAAGCCATCCCGGCGCCACGCACCGAGATGTCGGATTATGCACCGCGCATTGTCACCTTCAAGATCAACCCTGAGAAAATCCGCGACGTCATTGGCAAGGGCGGAGCCGTCATTCGCGCGTTGTGCGAGGAAACCGGTGCCACCATTGACATCGACGATGACGGCACTGTAAAGGTTGCCTCGGCCGACAATGCCGCCGCACAGGAGGCGCGTCGCCGCATCGAGCAGATCACCGCCGATGTGGAAGTCGGCACTATCTACGTCGGCAAGGTCGCCAAGCTCATGGATTTCGGTGCCTTCGTTACAATTCTCCCCGGCCGTGACGGTCTGGTGCATATCTCGCAGATCTCGCACGAGCGCGTCGAGAACGTCGGCGACAAGCTGAGCGAGGGCGAGACCGTCAAAGTCAAGGTGCTGGAAGTCGACAAGCAGGGCCGTATTCGTCTCTCCATGAAGGCTGTGGACGAGAAAACGATAGCCTGATCCGAACCGTTGTTTCTGAACAAAAAAGGAGCCGATGGCTCCTTTTTTGTTAATCCTAAAATAATGCCAGCGGTTCGCCAAGTATGGCGGGAAGTAGAGTAACGAAGGAGAGGTGTGCGATGAGTGCCACTTTCCTGTTATTCTCACGTACACCATGAATCATCCATCAGCTTGCCGTCTTTGCACGTGTCTACCTGGGTGAACCAGTTGCAATAAATACCATGAGCGACCAACGACATTCCTTACCCTCGGAAAAACCTGGCGTCTACCACGCCCCTTGGGAGAAATCCTTCGCGCGAATCCTCACGCCGTTTGAAGAGTTCATCCATAACCAGACCACCAGCGGCATGCTGTTGGTGGGTACGGCAATACTGGCGCTGATTCTGGCCAACAGTGCAATTGCAGCGATTTATACGAATTTGCTGCATACGTCGATCAGTCTCCAGATCGGTGGCTGGCAAATCGAGATGACCCTGCACCACTGGGTTAACGACGGCTTGATGGCGCTGTTCTTTTTTGTCGTCGGTCTCGAACTCAAGCGAGAAATTCTGGTGGGTGAGCTGGCGAATCCACGCGCCGCGGCACTGCCGATTATTGCCGCCATCGGCGGCATGCTGGTGCCAGCCCTGATTTACTTCGGTATCAATCCCGCCGGCGAAGCGGCACGCGGCTGGGGCATCCCGATGGCCACCGACATCGCCTTCGCCATCGGCGTGTTGGTGTTACTCGCCAGTCGTGTTCCCAAGGCGTTGATCACTTTTTTGGTGGCGCTGGCAATCGTCGATGATCTGGGTGCGGTGCTGGTCATTGCGCTCTTCTATACCGACGCGCTGGTGTACGAAGCGCTTGCCGGTGCGGCATTAATGCTGGCAGTTCTGGTTGCGTTCAACCTCACCGGTGTCCGCCGCATCATGCCGTATTTCCTGGTGGCGGTGCTGTTGTGGTATTTCCTGCTGTTATCCGGCATGCATGCCACACTGGCCGGGGTGATCGGTGCGTTTACGGTGCCGGCCCGGCCAAAGTATGATCCGGAACGGTTCAGTGCCCGCATCAAGGAGCTTATTGCACGGTTTGATGCCAGCCATCAGCCAGGCACCAGCATCATGACCAACGATGAGCTGCGTGCCGTGGTGCAGACCATCGAGAATGGCGTGCATCACGTCGAGACACCGCTGCAGCGGCTCGAACATTACTGGCATTTGCCGGTAGCGTTCCTCGTGATTCCGGTGTTCGCATTGTTCAATGCCGGAATTCCGCTTGAGTTCAACCGCCTCGGTGAGGCATTCGTGCATCCGGTCACGCTCGGTGTCATCTTCGGCCTGGTGGCCGGCAAGGTGATTGGTATTACCGGCGCCAGCTGGCTGGCGCTCAAGCTTGGTATCGCGCAATTGCCGGCCGGTACGCGCTTCGCGCAAATTGCGGCGGTGTCGTTGCTCGGCGGTATCGGTTTCACCATGTCGATTTTCATTGCCCAGCTTGGCTATGAGGCCAGTCCGGAGCTTTTACAGATGGCCAAGATTGGCATCCTGACAGCATCTTTGATCGCCGGGGTTGGCGGGTATCTGTGGTTGTATCTGCTGAGTACCCGGCACTGAGTGCAAGCTCTGTCAGCAATCGTTCATTATCACGCCGCTACAATCATGGTTTGGTTGCAATCCATTTGGCCACAACCGATACCACATCTTCTTCGAGCCCATTGAAGCCATGGTAGGCTTTCGCTTTGCACGGATCGCCTGTGTTCTTTCCGCCTTTAAAGGTCAGTAACTCCTTTCTGGTTGCGGTCGTGAGTTTAGCCATGAGACCGGGTAACAGCGCGAATTGGCAATGCTTGCACCCATCCTGCTCGTGATGCACGACCAGAACCGGGATCGTAATTTTCTCCAAGGGTATGTCTGGAACAGCCCGGCCGCCTGGGTTATCGGAGACCATGGTTGATGTCAGCACAATGCCATCCGGGCCATCTTTGTCTGTAAGTTGCGTGGCAATGTACGCCACCGATTGGGTACCGCGGCTGGTGCCCACCAGCCAGACAGGCAAACGAGTGTCCTGCCGTAACCAGGCGATTACCGCCTTGATGTCAGCCGCATGCTCCGGCGTCTGGCGGAATTTACCGAGAAAGGGCGGGTCCTGATGGTCAGAAGGGGCATCAACAACGACAACAACGAGTTTCAGTTTGGCAAACAACTGGCGGGAACGAACCAGAAAATTACCCGTGCCCATACCCAGTTGACCGTCTGGCGAAATCATCAGACCGCCGCTTCCCCCGGAAAAGAGAATCACAACCGTCTCCGCACGCTCCGGTTTGATGAGCAAAAAGCGCTGCGTCACACCCGGGCGGGTAGGGATATCCGCTACTTGTTCTTTGTAGTCCGCGTGGGCACGCGGCACCAGAAGTTCCAGGGCAAATAACGCAAGCGCTGCAAGCGTGTATTTCACAGCTCTTAACGTGGTCTGTCCCTAATTGATCAACGTTGCCAGCCTTCGGCATCTGTAATCGTAATGCACATTGGAATCACGGCCTGCCAGAAATATACTGGCAATAAGTCTCCCGAATCCGCAGCGCCCCGACAAATCCAACTGCCGCAAATCCAAACAGTATCCACATGCCAGTCGTGTAGCTGCCCGACAAATCGATAGACCGCCCCACCAGTGGTTGCAGGATGCCGGTGCCGAGGAAGGCGCCGGTGTTGACCACGCTGGTGGCCATGCCGGAGAGGGCATGCGGATTTACTTCCTTGACGCAGGCCCAGCTCAGGGTGAAGCAGGAGGCGCCGAGGCCCATGAGGAAAAACAGGAACAACAAGAGTCCTTGGGACAGCACAAGTCCGGCAAGCAGCGGCAGCCAGCAGAGGAGATACAGCAGCGCAAAGACCAGCACCACGGGGCGGCGCCGGCCAAGGCGATCGGAAAGGGTGCCGATGATGAGTGCGCCGAGCGCGAAGCCGGCGAGCAGCAGGGTAGTGTGAGTCGTGGCGGCTGTACGGCTAAGAGTGTGCACAGATGTCAGATAGGGAACCGCCCACAAACCGGCGAAAGCGAAATACGAGCCGCACAGACCAACATTCACCCAGAATGCCGGCCAGGTAGCGCGGTTACGCACGATCTGTTTGAGGCCGGTGAACCAGTGTCCGCTGTGGGCCGGGTGCGACTCGTGGCCATCAAGTTCACGCATGCTCGGCAGGCCGGCATCGGATGGCGTATTGCGCACTAGATACCAACTAAACAGGCCGAGCATGAGCAACAGCACACCGACAAATTCAAACACGCTGCGCCATGAAGTGGTGGTGAGTACCCAGGCGAGTGGTGCCGCGGCCAGGACCGCGCCGAGGTTGCCGAGCAGGATCGACAGGCCGGTGAAGGTGCCGAAGTGGCGGTCATGAAACCAGGCGGCGTGCAGTTTGAGCATGGCGATGAAAGTCACCGAGACACCGAGCCCCACCAGCAAACGGCCGATGGCCAGCATGCTGACCGACTCCGCGATGCCGAACAGAAACGAACCTGCACCTGCAATGATGCCGCCCAGGGTCAGGATGCGACGCGGTCCAAGGGTGTCGACCAGCACCCCGGTCGGGATCTGCATCATCGGTATAGATATAGAAATAGGTCGCGCTAATCGCACCGAGTACGGCCGCACTGGTGGAAAAAGCCTGTTGCAGGTCGGCGGCGATGGTCGCCGGCGCCATGCGGTGGAAGAACGACAGCGCATAGGCCAGGACCACCAGCGCGAACGTGGTCCAGCGCAACCGGCGCATGCGGGTGCGCGTACCGGATGCAGCAGGAGATGGGCGTACGGCGCTCAAGCGGGCGGCGTGATGCGATGCCAAGCGTATACCGCGATCAACAGGATGACCAGCGACATCACCCAGATCAATAAATAGATGATCATGGCGCGCCGGGCCTTTTCCTTCTCCCACCAGGTACGCGGAACGATGCCGCGCAGCAGGAAAACAACCTTGGCTGCGAGGTTGAGGCACACGATGTTGACGGCCAGCAAGAGACCCGCGCCGATTGCATAGTGAAGATGGCCGCTGCCCAGCATCAGGCCGAGGGTGGCAGCCGGCGGCATCAGCGCCACCGCCACCATCACCCCGACCAGTACGCTCGGCAGGCCGGTAGTAATGGACAGCACGGCGGCGGCACCCGAGGCCAGCGCCAGCGCCACCGAGTCGAGGCCGACGTCGGTTCGCGCCATGAGTTCTGGACTGTCGAGATCGATATAGCCGGCCAGCCCGATGATGGCCGACAGTATTAAGGTCACCCCGACGCCGGCGAGATTGGTGCGTAATGCCTTCCACATCAGGTCGGTGTCGCCGAGGGCGGTGCCGAGCGCCAGCGCCAGATTGGGGCCCAGCAGCGGAGCGATGACCATGGCGCCCACCACCACGGCCACATTGTTCTCGATCAGGCCGATGGTGGCAACGATGGTGGACAGCACGACCAGCACCAAAAAATTCATGTCGAGGCGGGCGTTCTTCGCCACGCTTTCGTACAGTGCCTCGCGGGTGGCGGCGGACTTATCCTTGGGTTTTTCCTCCGGCTCCGGCGGGCGCGGCAGCGCCGCCTCGACCGGAATCAGCATGATGAGGGTACTTGGGCTGGCCACCCACCGCGTTTTGCAGGGAGTCGAGAATCGACTGGGCCTTTTCATCCGGCACCAGCAGGCGCATGGCCTGGCGGCCGTCCTCGCCCTTGAAGCCGAGGCGAAAGTCGCGCGCCTCGTGCTGCTCGGCGATGCCGGCAACGGTTGCGGCATTGCCGGCATCGGCGATGACTTCAATGATTTTCATGGCTATTGAGGGACCCGCATTGAGGCTCGCGCATCATAACCCGATATGCTGGCGCCCGTGCAGATGCCGCTTGAGCCACACCGGGAGCTGCTCATCCAGCCAGTAGCGCGGCCGCCACGGGAATGCTCCGCCGACAAATCCAACATGACCGCCGTGCGCGTGCAGCGACAGCTCCACGCTCGGTGACAGTTCCGGTTTCCCGGGGATGACCCGCGCGTGCATGAATGGATCGTCACTGGCGTGCACGATGAGAGTCGGGATGCGGATGCGGTTCAAAAACTGGCGCGAACTCGATGACGTGTAGTAATGCATCGCGCCCTTGAAGCCATGCAGGCGGGCGGTGATGCGGTCGTCGAATTCGTAGAAGCTTTTCATCCGGTTGATTTCGCGCAGCGGTGCAGGTGGAGTGAACTTCGCGGCTTTACGGTATGCACCACGCTTCAGGCTTTTCAGCAAATGCCACTGGTAGAGCCGTGACAGGCCGCGATTCATGTGCGCAGTGGATTCGTGCAACAGGAACGGTACGGATACGGCGACAGCACATTGCACAGGTGCACTTATTCCCTGTTCGCCCAACCACTTGAGCAAGGCATTGCCGCCGAGGGAATAGCCGATGGCGGCAAGTGGTGTGTCCGGTTCGCGTGTCTTGATTGTGCGCACCAGGAAATCGATGTCGCCGGTGTCGCCGGAATGATAGGCGCGCGCGAGGCGGTTGGATTCGCCGCTGCAGCCACGGAAATGCATGAGTACCGCGCGCATGCCGTGTCGCGGCAATGCACTGAGCATGCCACGCGCATAATGCGAGTGGCTGCTGCCTTCGAGGCCGTGAAAAATGATGACAATCGGCCCGCTGTCGTTCAGGGTCCAGTCGAGGTCGACGAAGTCGCCGTCCGGCAGTTCCAGGCGTTCGCGCCGCAGTGGCGGGCGCAGCCGGCGGCGGAAAAACACCGGCCAGAGGGTTTGTAGATGCGGGTTGCGCAACCACCACGCTGGCTTGAAGGGTCGGGGCGTGATTTCGTCCGCCATGTGCTGGGCGGAAGACAGCGATGCCGAGTCGGGCGCGCTCAGGCCCAGAGACTCCGCCACCAGCGACGACGGCCTTCCGGCAGCGGGCGTTTGCTTTCGAGCTGTGTGGGCGGAAGCAGGGTCATAGTCCATCCGGGGAGCGGCGGATTCTTGCTGTAGCCGCAGGAGACGCCGAGATTATTCGGGTCGAAAATCTTGATGAATCTTGGATCGGTCTTGCTATCGGTGTAGACAATGCCGCAGTAGCTTTCGTCGTGGTCTTGGCGCAGCAGGACATTCACTGCATGCATGAATTTCTCAACCTGCGCGGCACTGCACGGCTGCTCTGGCACTGGTTCACCGATGCAGTAGATGTACCAGCCGGCATCGGCCCTGGCCCGTACCGTGGTCCAGAAATCATCCAGTTGCGACCACTGCATGATGCTTGTGAAGGTGCCGCGGAACGCGTCAAGAAATGGATCTTCCGCCTCGACCTTCTTGGGCTGGGCGCGATTAAACGAGAACATCAGGGGATCCTCTGAATCGGTTCAGGCGGTTAGTCCGCCCATAGGTTGACCATTATGCGCCCGGGATTGGTGGGGCTGCAAACGCCAGCTTTCCAAATCCGTCCGAGATGAGAAGCAGCCTTATTTTCGCGCTTCTTTTATGTAAATGCGCGCGCGCCGTACCTTGTCCGCGCAGCTCGGGTATTTTTCGAGCTGCTCGTGCACGCTTGCGTCTGTGAGCAGGCCGGCGGCCTTGATCCACTGAGATGCTGCCGCTGAAACCCTTGACCTTGGCATCTTCCAGTTCCTGATTGGCGATGCGCAGGCCCTCGACGCACTCCTGCCCGATCGGAGTGGCGACACGTCCACTGCAGGCAGCCAGAAAAAGGCAGACGGAAAGAATCAGTGCAATATGGGGCAGGACAGGTTTCATACGGAGCGGTTCCTTTTCATAGGGAAAATTCAGCGTTTGGCGGCAGGTTTTGCGGCCGATGTCTTGCCGGCCTTCGATTTCCTGGGCGGGGCCAGTTCCTTGGTGAGCGAGCCCACGCGCGGGAACAGAATAATCTCGATGCGCCGGTTCTGGCTGCGTCCGGCCGGGGTCTTGTTACTGGCCAGTGGGTGATATTCGCCCATGCCCACGGCCTCAAGGCTGTTGGCATCGATCCTGGCTTCATCCTGAAGAAAGCGAACCACGTTGGTGGCGCGTGCCGTGGACAGTTCCCAGTTGCTGGGGAAGCGAGTCTTGAGCGACTTGGCGATCGGAATGTTGTCGGTGTGGCCTTCGATGCGGATCGTCTTGTCTTTGGCCTGTTTGAGCACGGCACCGACGCGCTTCAGCACTTCCTTGCCCTGTTCGGAGATATGGTCCTCACCGGACGGGAACAGGATTTTGTCCACGATGTTGAGCGACAACCGGTCGGCGAGCTGGGTGATTTTCACCTGACCCTGCTCGACCTCTTTTTGCATGGCCTTAAGCATCTCGTCGTGGGTGGCGCGCACTCGCGCCATCTCTTCTTCCTTCTCGCGCGATACCTTGGCGACTTCTTCTTCGAGGCGACCGGTCAGGTAGCCGACGTGTTCCTTGAGGCGTTCGTTCTCGAGCGCCACCTCGCGATTCTTTTCGTCGAGCTCGAATGTCTGTTCGCGCAACTGTTCGCCGTAGCCCCAGTATAGATAGGCGGCGAGCCCGCCCATGAGCAGACCAAAGACAAACAACACACGAGACAGATTGTTCCACTGCGGACCACTATCGGCTTCGTACATCCATGACTCCGCGTATTTGATGGGCCAAGAATAGCAAGTCCATGGCGACGATCGCCTAGCCCGGTTAACGTACCGCGTCGTCCGGAAGTTCGGCTGGTGGCGCTGCCTTGCGGCCGCCCAGGCGGATGGTGAGGATACCGGCGACGATGACAAGCAAGGTACCGGCAAACGAGAGCCGGTCCGGAACTTCCTCCCAGAGCGCCCAGCCGAACAGCGCGGCAAAGACGCACAATCGCGTACAGAAACGGTCCGATCTGTGCCGCCGGGGCATGAGCGTATGCACGGGTCATGAGGACTTGCGCCACGGTCGAGAGCACGCCGATGAGAAACAGCGGAAACCACAAATTCGCCGATGGCGTCTGCCAGCTCCAAAAGAGCGGCACCGCCGCGACCAGTGTCGAGGTCAGGCTGAAATAGAACACCACGCGGATCGCCGGTTCGGTGTCGGTGAGCTTGCGGATGCCGGCCATGGCCAGCGCCGAGAATAACCCGGCGGCCAGTCCAATTAATGCGATAGGCGCCAGCAGCGACAGTCCGGGTTTGAGAATCAGCACAATACCGATAAAGCCGATGCCGATCGGCCACCACACCTGCTTTCTGAAGGATTCGCCGACCCACAACAGTGCTGCCAGCGGAATGAATAGTGGCGCGGTGTAATTGAGCAGTACCGCTTCAGCCAGCGGCAGGTGGGCAATCGCATAAAAGTAGCAGTACATGGCCGTAAGCCCGGCCAGCGCCCGTACCAAGTGAGCCCCGAGTCGTTTGGTCGCATAGTAGCGACGGCCATGACGCAGAAACAATGGCGAGAGGGCCAACAGCCCGAAGAAGCTGCGGAAGAACACCACCATCTCGTTTGGCAGTTGCTCTGAGACGTGTTTGACGATCGCGCCGGCGGCGGCGAACAGCAGGGCGGCGGCGAGCATCAGTGCCGCGCCGCGCGGCAGGTGGTCCGATTGCATGTTTACGGTGTGTGCGCTGACGTGGGGCGAATCGATCGCGGCCGCAATTATGCCGTCATTCCCATGTAAAACGTATTATTCATTGCCCTTTTTGCGTAGTGCGGCACGATGTTACCGCGTTAGCCGTGTCAGGGGGGGTGTCCAAATTGGCGCGATACGGGTGTTATTTGCCGTCTATGGGCACAAGTAGGTCTTTGCTCAGACGCCGAATTGTGTTTGCCAGCAACATTTAGGCTGTTAACTTACTGATACTTTTACGAAATCCGTGACTTTGCGCTGGATGCGGTAAAGGCACGTTTATTGCTATTTAAATTCAGGATTGCCAGCGTTTTGTGCAAATTAAGGACTTTTTCAGAATGAACAATAACCGCACACGTTGCCTCAGCCACCTTGTTGGCACCTGGTTGGTTCTCAGCTGGGCCGTTGCCGGAGCCGCTGAAACACCCCCCACGCCGACGATCACTGGCGCCGGTGAACACTTTACCTGGGTGCTGCTCGACCAGATACGTCCACAACTCGAACGCGACCATCGTCTGCAGCTCAGCCTGTTCGGCAAGGACTCGATGCTGGGGCATGGCTGCAACGTCGGGATCAAGAAGGCCAGGGAAAACCGCGTCGGCAATGAAACCTTCGGATTCATCTGCTGCCCGCTTGCCAAGGAAGAGGTCGAGAAAGAAGGATTGACCGTTCACCCGATTGCGCTTGAGCCACTGCTGATCATCGTGAACAAGTCGAATCCGCTGCAGGATATCCCGATTGAAAAAGTGCGCGCGATCTTCCGGGTGAAATACGCAACTGGAAGGAAGTCGGCGGTGAAGACCGGCCAATTGTGGTTGTGCTGCGCCCGCATTGTGCGCAGCGCCCGGGCCACTGGAAAACAATTGTGCCGACGGTGGAGCAGTTTCGCAAAGACCGCATCGAAGTGAAATCTGAGGCCGAGGTGGTGCAGGGTGTCTCGGATTTCGCGGAAGGCATCGGCAACATCGGCTCGACCTGGGTATTTGAACCTTCACAGAAAATCAAGGTGGTGACTGTGAGCGGTGTGGCGCCAACGGCCGAGAACCTGAACAACAAGAGTTACCAGTTTTACCAGACGCAGTCGATCGTCACACACGGCGAGCTGTCGGCGCCGCTCGCGAACATGATTCGTGAGGTGCAATCCGGAAAAGCCTTCCGCGGCGTCGCGAAAAAATACGAACTGCTCCCACTGACACCGGCACTTCCGTGATCGCACCAAGAACTTATCGCTTCCGGCTGGTGCTTTACATCGGCGTGTTGCTGCTGTTTCTGGTGGCAGCATTGGTGCTGTCATATCATTCCAGCAACAAACTGGTACTCAAGGAGGCAGAGAACAACGCGGCGCGTCTTGCGCAACAAATCGAAGGACAACTCTTGCTCGAGGCGCGTGACTTGGCTGAGCGCGCCAGGATGATGCGCGACAACACCGGATTCACCGGCTACCTCTACATTGCCATTTCGCTCGGAACCGATCCGGGTGCCATGACAGAGATCTACAAGCGCCAGTTCGGCTGGTTGCAGATCGATCACTCAATCATCTTGTCGCGTTCCGGCAAGGCGCTTATCGGTGCGCAGCATACCGGTTTGAGAACGGCCCTGATCCAGCGCGGGCTGGTGAAAAGTCCTACTGACCACCAGTTTTATCACGAGGGTCAGCGTGGTCTCGAGATGGTGGCCACGTCGCCGATCAATTACCGTTCACAATCATTGGGAGTGATCGCTATTACCAGGACCATTGATGCGGACTGGATGAAAGTGGTGCGCCAGTTGAGCGGTGGACAACTGTTTCTGGTAAAGGATGGTCGCGTCGTCCTCAACACAATCTCCGATGAACGTAACGACCGGTCCTTCAAACCGTCTGGCGACCGCATCGAAATGAATGGTGAATCCTATCTGGTGCGACGCGTGGCCACTGGCGACGATGCGCGCCTGCCGCAGCTCTGGTTTGCGCTGTCTCAACAGGAATTGACCGCACATCTGCACGAGCAGCGTAACCGCTTGCTGGCCCTGGTGATCGCGGGCTGCCTCGGTGGATTGATTATCGGCTTCATGATGCTCAGGAATTTCAGTGCCCCCCTGGGCAGGCTGGTGAAGCTGACTGAAGAGGTGGGCGCGGGACGGCTACCCGAGATCCAGCAGGTTTCATCGCATGATGAAATCGGTTATCTGACCAACCGGTTCTCGGAGATGGTGGGAAGTCTGCGTGAACAGAAGGACGAGGTGAAGCGAGTACAGACTCAGCTGGAACACGAGGCCACCACCGATGCGCTCACCGGATTCTACAATCGCCGCTATCTCTACAACATCTTTCCGAAACTCTGGTCGGAAGCGATGCGCAACAAAAAGAATCAGACGTTAATCATCGTCGACATTGACCACTTCAAGAAAGTCAATGACCGGTATGGTCACCAGGTGGGGGACAAGGTGTTACTGCACTTTGCCAGTGTGCTACGGGACAATTGTCGGGTGAGCGATTTTATCTTTAGACTTGGCGGCGAGGAATTTCTGGTTCTGACCAGTGGTGACAGCGAGGGCGGCATGCATATTGCGGAAAAAATCCGTAACGCACTCGAGCACGACACTTACGCGACGAGGAGCGCACTATCCCCGTGACCGCCAGTTTTGGTGTTGCGCAGGCCGACACAGTTAATGGAGTGGATGGCGGCCTGAGTAGAATCATGCAACGCGCCGATAAGGCCCTGTATTCGGCCAAAACGAGCGGGCGCAATCGTGTGGTGGTCTGGTACCCGCAGCGCGAGAGCGCCTGAATACTGCGGCAAAAAACTACCCTAGCAGGTTTCGCAGGTGTGCAACATGCGCCGCGCCGCGCTCCTGTTTCAGTTCTGGATCGGCACTGCTGCCTTTGCCATCCCAGTGCAGGTCATCGGCCGGCAACTCGTTAAGGAAACGACTCGGTTCGCATTGCACGACTTCGCCATAGCGCTTGCGCTGTTTGGCATAGGCAAAAGCAAGCGTCTTCATCGCGCGCGTGATTCCGACATAAGCAAGACGGCGTTCTTCTTCTATGGCGCTGGTGGTGTGTTCCGCACCTTCCTCCATGCTGGAACGATGTGGCAGCAGGCCTTCTTCCATGCCAACGATGAACACATGCGGAAACTCCAGGCCCTTGGCGGAATGCAGGGTCATGAGTGACACCTGATCGCTGTTGTTGTCGTCATCATTATCGAGCATGCCGATCAGGCTCAGCCGTGCGACCAGGTCGGCAAAAGTAGACGCCTCGTCCTGATGTTCCTGTTTGGCCAGACGCGTGAGCCAGCCGATGAGTTCAAGCACGTTCTCCATGCGTTTCTCGGCGACATCAAGGTTGTCGCAGGTTTCCTTCAGCCAGGTATCGTAGGCAATGTCCGTGAGCAGGCTGCGCAGGACTGTTGCCGGTTCCTCTTCCCTGGCTCGGTCGGCCAGATCAGAAAGCCAGACGCAAAAACGCTTGAGCGAAGCCAGTTGCCGATCATTCAGGTGCTGGGACAGGCCCATTTCGAAGGAGGCGGCAAACAGGCTTGAGTGCCGGTCCTGGGCATAGGCGGAGAGTTTTTCGAGCGTGGCGGCGCCGATCTCGCGACGCGGCGTGTTGACCACGCGCAGGAAGGCGCTGTCGTTGTCCGGATTCGCGAGCAGTTTGAGATAGGCCATGATGTCACGTACCTCGGTGCGCTCGAAGAACGACAGTCCACCGGACTGAGATAATAAGGAATACGCTGTTCGCGCAGCACGCGTTCGAACTGGCGTGCCTGATGATTGCCGCGGTACAGAATGGCGTAGTCGCGGTGGTCGGTGTTGTGCAGGAACTTGTGGTGCATGAGTTCCGACACCACGCGCTCGGCCTCATGTTCGTCATCGCGGCAGGCCAGCACCTTCACCGGGTCGCCGAAGCCGTGTTCGCTCCACAGGCGTTTCTCGAACAGATGCGGATTGTTGGCGATCAGCTGGTTGGCGGCCTTGAGGATGCGACCGGTGCAGCGGTAGTTCTGCTCGAGCTTGATGACCTTGAGATTGGTGTAGTCGTCCTTGAGCTGGTGCAGGTTCTCGGGGCGCGCGCCACGCCACGCGTACACCGATTGATCGTCGTCACCGACCACCGTGAGTGCGCCACCGTCTGCCGACCAGCAGCTTCACCAGTTCGTACTGACCGGCGTTGGTATCCTGATACTCGTCCACCAGCAGGTAGCGCACCTGCTGTTGCCAGCGTGCGCGCACCTCGGGGTGATCGCGCAACAGGTGTACTGGTTGCAGGATGAGATCATCGAAATCCAGCGCGTTAAATGCCTTGAGGCTGCGCTGGTATTCGGCGTACACGCGCGCAGCGGTGGTGAGCAGCATATCGCCGTTGCTTCCGGCCGCGGCCTGTTCCGGGCTGAGCAGCGCGTTCTTCCAGGCGGAGATCTGCCACTGCACGGATTCCGGCGTCACGCCTTTGTGACCGCGCAGGCTTTCACGAATGAGATTGAGGCTGTCTTCGGAATCGTGAATGGAAAAACCCGGTTTGTAACCGCTGGCCGCAAGTTCCTTGCGCAGAATCGTTAGTCCGAGGGTGTGGAAAGTGGAGATCGCCAAGCCCCTTGGTGTCCGTGCCCTTGAGCAGGGCCGCCACGCGCGTTTTCATTTCGCGCGCCGCCTTGTTGGTAAAGGTGACGGCGGCGATGCGCATCGGTTGCATGCCGCACTCCTGGATGAGCCAGGCGATCTTGCGCGTGATGACCGAGGTCTTGCCGCTGCCCGCGCCGGCCAGTACCAGCAACGGTCCGTCGATGTAGCGCACGGCTTCTTTCTGGCGGGTGTTGAGCTTGGTCACGACGACTGACTTAAGATGATGGGCCGCTATTGTAGCGACCGTTGGTTCGTGGCCAAGGCTTGATTTTGATGGTGCGATCGGGCAAGGCGCGAGAGCACAGGTGCCTGTGATGGTGTGGCCAGGTCTCTTGCCATCTTGCTGCCAAACATCATGCTGATCATCGTGAGCGCAGCCTCGATCATTGATGTATGTCAACTATGATGCGACCGGCACGATACAGAATATCGGCAGCTATTGGTTTCAGAAATTTGGAGCGCGATAGCGGCCAGCAGACATGAGCATGCGCAATGCCACGATGCGAGTGAATCGAGACAGTGCGAACCGCGCGTTGAAGTTGTGCGTACGAGAAGTCTGGTTTTCGAACCAGTTCGCAGAAGTTGCAGCTGACCGCTCAGCGTGACCAGTTTAGTAAAAAAACACGAATATCTCGAGAAATTCGCAGCTTACTGTTGCGGTCAACGCACGTCAGCGTTATGTTATGAACACAACGTGTTAATCTGCAATAAAGTTTCAACCAAGCCACGCGACCGGAATTATGACGTGCGACCATAGTCTGTGGGCGCGGTGTGCGGCTTAACTCGGGAAAGGGATATGCCTAAACAGAAGACCAGGAAACTGCCGGCGGAAACGGCGCCGTACAATCTGCTCAGCGACTACGACATTCATCTGCAGCGGCAGGGACGACACTTCAAGCTGTACGAGAAACTCGGCGCACACATCAGTCGAGCGCGATGGCGTGCACGGAACGCAGTTCGCGCTGTGGGCGCCGAACGCGGACAGCGTGTCAGTGGTCGGCGACTTCAATTCGTGGCAGGCCGATACACACCGGTTGCAACGGCGTGGCGATGACAGCGGCATCTGGGAAGGTTTCATCGCTGGCGTCGGTGCCGGTGCGCTATACAAGTACCGGGTGACATCAAGTCACGGCGGTTATGTGGTCGAGAAGGCCGATCCGTTTGCGGCGCGCAGTGAACCGCCGCCGCGTACTGCGTCAGTGGTGTGGCCACTCGACTACGAATGGGGCGACAGTCAAGTGGATGGCACGGCGCGCGCAGGTCAACGCACTGGGCGCGCCGATCAGCATCTACGAGTTGCACCTTGGCTCCTGGCAGCGTGTGCCGGAGGAGGAGGGTCGTTTCCTGACCTATCGCGAGCTCGCGCCTCGAATTGCCAGCTATGTTCAGGACATGGGATTTACCCATGTCGAACTGCTGCCGGTGATGGAGCATCCGTTCTACGGCTCGTGGGGCTATCAGACCACCGGCTACTTTGCGCCGACCGCGCGTTATGGCACGCCGCAGGATTTCATGTTTCTGGTCGACACGCTGCACCAGGCCGGCATCGGCGTGATCCTCGACTGGGTGCCGTCGCACTTTCCCACCGACGAACATGGACTTGGCTACTTCGACGGCACCTATCTCTTCGAGCATGCCGACCCGAAGCGCGGCTTCCACCCGGAGTGGAAATCGAGCATCTTCAATTACGATCGCCACGAGGTGCGCTCGTTCCTGATCTCGAGCGCGCTCTTCTGGCTCGACAAGTATCACGCCGACGGTATTCGCGTCGATGCCGTGGCGTCGATGCTGTACCTCGACTATGCACGCCAGCCGGGCGAATGGATACCGAATGAACACGGCGGCAAGGAGAACATCGCCGCGATCCAGTTCCTGCGCGACCTGAACGAGGCCGTGTACCACGAGTACCCGGACGTGCAGACGATCGCCGAGGAATCCACTTCCTGGCCGATGGTCTCGCGTCCGACGTATGTCGGCGGTCTGGGTTTCGGCATGAAATGGAACATGGGCTGGATGCACGACACGCTCGACGTACTTCGCCTGCGATCCGGTGTATCGCAAGTACCACCACGAGCAGCTGACCTTCTCGATCTGGTACGCATTCCACGAAAACTTCATGTTGCCGCTGTCGCACGACGAAGTCGTGCACGGCAAAGGCTCGCTGCTCGCCAAGATGCCGGGCGATAGCTGGCAAAAGCTGGCCAACCTGCGCGCATTGTTCGCCTACATGTGGACCCATCCGGGCAAGAAGCTGTTGTTTATGGGCAGTGAGTTCGGTCAGTGGAACGAGTGGTACCACGAGACCAGCCTCGACTGGCATCTGCTGCAGGAAGCCCCGCACCAGGGTCTGCAGCGCTTCGTCAAGGACCTGAACCATCTCTATCGCAGCGAAGCGGCATTGCATGAGCTCGAATTCCACAATGACGGCTTCCAATGGGTGGACATGCACGATGGAGAGGCAAGCATCGTGAGCTTCCTGCGCAAGGGCAAGGACGCGCGTGACCAGATGCTGGTGGTATGCAACCTGACGCCGGTGCCGCGCGCCAATTACCGCGTGGGCGTGCCGCACGCCGGCTATTGGCAGGAACGCTGAATAGCGACGCCGAAATCTACGGCGGCAGCGGCCAGGGCAATCTCGGTGGCGCCGAAAGCGCACCGCTGGCCGCGCACGGCCATTATCATTCGCTCAACCTGACATTGCCGCCGCTGGCCGTGTTGTGTTTCATGCCGGCGAAGGAGACTTAATAATAATGACGAAGCGCAAGGACACAGTGGAATTGCCGGAGGAAGGACGGCAACGAGTGGTAATTGAGGCCGTCACCCCGCAGGTGGATGGCGGCCGCTTTGCCGCCAAGCGCGTCGTGGGTGAGGAGGTTATCGTCGAGGCCGATGTCTTTGCAGATGGCCATGATCGCCTTGCTTGTGCAGTGCTCTATCGCCACGAGGCGGATTCCGACTGGACCGAGGTCGCGATGACGGCGCTGCCAAACGACCGTTGGCGCGCCGGCTTTGTGGTGGATAAGCTCGGGCGTTACCACTACAGCGTAATCGGCTGGGTCGACGCTTTCGCCTCCTGGCGCCACGATTTCCACAGACGTCCCGATAGCGATCCCGATCTCGCGATTTCGGCGCGCGTCGGCGCCGAGTTGCTGCACGCCGTTGCGTCACGCGCGCCGGAGCCGGTACGTGCAAAGCTGGCAGACGCCGCAGCGCGTCTGACGGGCAAAGCTCCAATCACCGCGCGCCGCGCCATCGCTGACGACGCAGAACTCGCACAGCTTGTGGCACGCCATGCCGAGCGGCGTTTCGTCGCGCGCTATGCGCGCGATCTTGCCATCGTGGTTAACCGTGAACGTGCGCGTGTCGGCGCCTGGTACGAATTTTTCCCGCGCTCCTGCAAACCCGGCAGTCACGGACGCTTTACGGAATGCGAAAAGATGCTTGCCTACGTCGCCGCCATGGGATTTGACGTCGTGTATTTGCCGCCGATTCACCCCATCGGCCGTACCTTTCGCAAGGGGCCGAACAACGTGCTCGCCGCAACTCACAAGACGATGTCGGCAGCCCCTGGGCAATCGGCGGCGCGGAGGGCGGGCACAAGGCGATTCACCCGGATCTCGGCACGCTTGAGGACTTCCGCCAGTTTGTCAAAAAGGCCGACAAGCTCGGTCTCGATATTGCGCTGGATATCGCGTTTCAATGCTCGCCGGACCACCCCTATATAAAGGAACACCCCGAGTGGTTCCGCCGCCGCCCCGACGGTTCGATCCAGTACGCCGAGAACCCGCCCAAGAAGTACCAGGACATCTATCAGTTTGACTACGAGACCGACGCGTGGGAGGCCCTGTGGCGGGAGCTCAAGAGTGTCGTGGATTTCTGGATCGAGCAGGGGGTGCGGATATTCCGCGTGGACAACCCGCACACCAAGAGCTTTGCGCTCTGGGAATGGCTGATTACCGAAGTCCAGCGCGAGCACCCGGACGTCATCTTTCTGGCCGAGGCCTTTACGCGCCCGAAGGTCATGCACCGCCTGGCTAAGCTCGGTTTCTCACAGAGCTACACCTACTTCACCTGGCGCAACACCAAGAGCGAGCTGATCGAGTATTTCACTGAACTGACGCAGCAGCACGGACGCGAATATTTTCTGCCCAATGTCTGGCCAAACACGCCGGACATCCTGAGTGAGTATCTTCAGTTCGGCGGCCGGCCGGCGTTCATGGTGCGCCTCGTGCTGGCGGCCACCTTGGCGGCGAGCTACGGGATTTATGGTCCGGCGTTCGAACTTGCCGAGGCCAGGGCGCGCGATCCGGGTTCCGAGGAATATGCGGATTCCGAGAAGTACCAGATCCGGAACTGGGACCTCGAGCGGCCCGACAGCCTGCGCGACTTCATCGCGCGCGTGAACCGTATACGCCGCGACAACCCGGCATTGCAGAGCGACTGGGGTCTTGAATACCATAAGATCGATAATGACAAGCTGTTTTGCTACAGCAAGACGAACGCAGACGGCACGGATACCGTGCTTGTCGTCGTCAACCTCGATCCGCACCACCGGCAGAGCGGGTGGGTAGAGCTGCCACTCGAACAATTCGGCCTGACGCCCGGACGACCTTATCAGATGCACGATCAGCTGAGTGATGCGCGCTTTCTCTGGGATGGCGCGCGCAACTACGTCGAGCTCGATCCGCAGATGACCCCGGCACACATCTTCCGTCTGCGCCGGCGCGTGCACCGTGAACATGATTTCGATTACTACTTGTAGGGGGAACTGATTGAAGCCCGTAGAAAACCCAACACCGGCACTGCTCGTGGAAGACCCGTTGTGGTACAAGGACGCCGTCATCTACGAGGTGCACGTCAAGGCGTTTTGCGACAGCAATGCCGACGGTATTGGTGATTTTCGCGGGCTCACCAGCAAGCTCGACTACTTGCAGGACCTCGGCGTCAACACCATCTGGCTGCTGCCGTTCTACCCGTCGCCCATGAAGGATGACGGCTACGACATCTCCGACTACCATAATATTTACCCCGATTACGGCACACGCAAGGACTTTCAGGTGCTCATTCGCGAGGCGCACCAGCGTGGCCTGCGCGTGATTACCGAGCTCGTCATCAACCACACCTCGGATCAGCATCCATGGTTCCAGGCGGCGCGGCGTGCTCCCCGCGGGTTCGCCCAAGCGCGATTTCTATGTCTGGAGCGACAGCGACGAGAAGTATGCCGATACGCGCATCATTTTCTCCGACACCGAGAAGTCCAACTGGACCTGGGACGAAGAGGCCCAGGCCTACTATTGGCACCGCTTCTTCTCGCACCAGCCCGATCTCAACCACAACAATCCGCAGGTGGTGAAGGCCGTCACCCGCTTGATGCGCTTCTGGCTCGATCTTGGTGTGGATGGATTGCGGCTCGACGCGATCCCGTATTTGTGCGTACGCGAGGGCACGACCAACGAAAATCTTCCGGAAACACACGCCGTGATCCGGCAGATGCGCGCCGTCATCGACCAGCATTATCAAAATCGCCTGTTTCTGGCCGAGGCCAACCAGTGGCCGGAGGATGTGCGCGACTATTTCGGCGACAGCGACGAATGCCACATGGCCTACCATTTCCCGCTCATGCCGCGCATGTACATGGCGATAGCACAGGAGGACCGCCATCCGATCACCGAGATCATGCATCAGACCCCGGAAATTCCGGAGAGCTGCCAATGGGCGATCTTCCTGCGCAACCACGACGAACTGACGCTTGAGATGGTCACCAGCAAGGAGCGTGACTACCTGTGGCAGATGTATGCCGCCGATCCGCGCGCGCGCCTGAATCTGGGCATTCGCCGCCGCCTCGCACCGTTGCTTGAAAATGACCTCGACAAGATCAAGCTCATGAACAGCCTGCTCTTTTCGATGCCGGGTTCACCGATTATTTACTATGGTGACGAGATCGGCATGGGCGACAATATTTACCTGGGCGACCGCAACGGCGTGCGCACGCCGATGCAGTGGAGTCCGGACCGCAACGCCGGTTTTTCGCGTGCCGACCCGCAGCGGCTGTTTCTGCCACCGATCATGGATCCGGTGTACGGCTACGAGGCGGTAAACGTCGAGGCGCAACATCGCGATCCTTCCTCGCTGCTCAACTGGATGAAGCGCATGCTGACCGTGCGCCGGAATCATCAGGCCTTCGGGCGCGGGCGGCTCACCTTCCTGCGGCCCGGCAACCGCAAGATCCTCGCCTATGTGCGGAATCACGAGGACGATACGATCCTGTGTGTCGCGAACTTGTCGCGTTCGGCGCAGCCCGTGGAACTTGATCTCGCGCGATACAAGGGCAGGGTTCCGGTCGAGCTCATGGGCCGCACGGCGTTCCCGCCGATCGGCGATCTGCCCTACCTGCTCACGCTGCCCGGGCATTGTTTCTATTGGTTTCGTCTCGCCAAGGGTGAGGAAGTGCCAAAGTGGCACGAGGAGCGACTGGCCCCGGAAGAACTACCGGTGCTGGTGCTGTTCGAAGGTTGGCGCAGCTTTTTCCGGAACGCGTCGTGCCATGGCGCATCGGCATGGCCGAGAAGCTGCGTCACAAGTTCGAGACCGAGCTCCTGCCACGCTTCATCAGCCGCGCAGCGCTGGTACGCGGCCAAGGGCGTGCCGGTGGCGCGCGTTGCAGTTTGCCGACTACGCCGAGTGGGAAGGCGAGAAGGCGCAATGGATGGTCGGGACTCGTACGTGTTGAAACGCCAGCAGTAGAGCCGACTGTCTACTTCCTGCCGTTGTCGCTTGCCTGGGAAGACGGTACGGATGAGCACCTGCGTGGATTGCTCCCCGCCGCGCTTGCCAGGGTGCGCCAACAGGCACGCATCGGCGTACTGGCCGATGCATTCGCTGACGAGGCCTTCTGTCGTGCCACGTTGCAGGCGATGAGCGAGGGCCGCGAGTTAAAGTGCGGCGAGGGAACAATCCGTTTCAGCACGACGGGTGCGCTATGCCGGGCTCGCCGGTGCCGGAGAATTCAATATACGATCGCCGGCATCGCAGGGAAGCAACACCACCGTGCGTCTCGGTGAGCACCTGTTTCTCAAGGCCTACCGACGCCTGCACGCAGGCGTGAATCCGGAACTTGAGATAGGTCGATTCCTGACCGAGACCGCACGTTTTCCGAACGTCGTCCCGCTTGCCGGCGCCATCGAGTACACCGCAGTTCCGACGAGACGGTCATGACGCTTGCGCTGCTACAAGGCTATGTCGAGAATCAGGGTGACGGCTGGAGCTACACGCTCGACTATCTTGAGCGCTATCTCGACAGCTGCCGCACGGTTCCCGGGTTACCGGCAGAGGCGACCGAGCAGCACGGCGGCTATGTTGCGCACCTGCGCACGCTTGGGCAGCGTACGGCTGAGCTGCACCACGCATTTGCCACAGCGAAGCGGGGATCCGGTGTTTGATCCGGAGCCGATCGAACACAGCGATCTGGCTTCATGGACCAAGCAGGTGCACGCGCAGGCGCGACAGACGTTCGAACTGCTGGCGCAACGGCGCGATACACTTGACGCCGCGGCGCAGGTCGAGGCCGATGCATTGCTCGCGAACGACAAGACATTGTGGCGGCGTATCGAGGATGGCGTGCCAGCCCGCGTCGCGGCGAGCAAAACCCGCTATCACGGCGACTACCATCTTGGACAGGTGCTGCTTGTGCGCAACGATTTCTTCATCATTGACTTCGAGGGCGAACCGGTCCGTTCGTTCAGCGAGCGACGAACAAAACATTCGCCGCTCAAGGATGTCGCCGGCATGTTGCGCTCGTTCAACTATGCTGCCTACTCGGCACTAGCACGCGTGACAGCTGAACGCCCGGCAGATCGTGCTGCACTTGAGCCGCACGCACGCCAGTGGGAACAGGAGACGCGCCGCGCGTTTCTTTATGCGTATTCATCAACAGCGATCAAGGCCGGTCTGTATCCAGCGTGGGAAGAGATGCGAGGTCTGCTTGAACTGCTGGAGCTGGAGAAGGCGCTATACGAGCTGCGCTACGAGTTGACGAATCGTCCTGAATGGGCGCTGATTCCACTACTCGGTTTGCGTGAACTTGGCAGTGGGTTAATGTGCTACTTGTTGCTGTTTACAGGCACCAACAACAAAGGAGAATGTCATGGAGCAGGTAAATATACTGATTGAACCGTTGCGGGCATTTCTGGTACAGGTGGGCGAGTTTCTGCCAAGGCTGATCCTGGCCATCGTTATTCTGATCGCCGGCTGGTTGCTGGCAAAGGTACTGCGGTTTGCCATTGTGCGGGGACTCAAGGCGATCAACTTCAATGTGCTGACGGATAGCGCCGGGATAGACGGTTTTCTAAAAAAGGGCGGCATCAAGACAGATACGCTAAGTATCCTCGGCGTGCTGGCGTACTGGTTCGTGATTCTGGCGGCGCTGATGGTGACGTTCAACAGCCTCGGTCTGGCGTACGTGACAGAACTTGTCGGGCAGATACTGTTGTTCATTCCAAAGGTGATCGTGGCGGTGTTGATTCTTGCCTTGGGCGCTTACTTCGCCCGTTTCGTGTCGACGACGGTGACGACATATTTTCACAACGTCGGTCTTGATGATGCCGCACTGCTCGGTCGTATTACGCTGTATGCCATTATGGTGTTCGTGGCGCTCATCGCCCTCGACCAGGTGAATATCGGCGGCGACATCATTCGCCAGAGCTTTCTGATTCTACTCAGTGGCGTGGTGCTTGGCCGCTGCCCTGGCATTCGGGATCGGTGGTCAGAAGTCGGCAGCAGAGTTGCTGGATCGCTGGCGGCCGAAAAAGTCCGGCGGAAAGGGGCGTGGCTGAGTGATCTTAACATCAAGCCCTGATTCGTCGACGATCAAAAACAATCATTTTGCCATCTGGCCCGGTCGGCCCTATCCGCTCGGTGCCACCTGGGACGGCGAAGGTGTGAACTTTGCGTTGTTTTCGGAGCACGCCGAACGAGGTGGAGCTGTGCCTGTTCGATCCGGGCGGGAAACGCGAGCTTGCACGATTGCCGATGCGCTGGCAGACGGATCTGGTGTGGCATTGCTATCTTCCCGAGATGCGGCCGGGGCAACTCTACGGATACCGCGTGCACGGTCCGTACAATCCGGCGCGTGGCCAGCGCTTCAACCCGTCGAAGCTGTTGCTCGATCCTTACGCCAAGGCAATCGCTGGCGCCATTAAATGGAGTGACGCGCTGTTCGGCTACCGCGTGGGCAGCAAGAAGGAGGATCTCTCGTTCGACCGGCGCGACAGTGCCCCGGGCATGCCCAAGTGCAAGGTGATCGACCCGGCCTTCACCTGGGCGGACGACCGTCCGCCACGCACGCCCTGGCACGAGACCATTATCTACGAGCTGCACGTCAAGGGTTTCACCCAGCGCCATCCCGAGCGTGCCGGCGCACTTGCGCGGCAGCTATGCGGCGCTTGCGACCGGGCCGGTCATCGAGCATTTCAAAAGACTCGGTGTCACCGCCGTGGAGCTCATGCCGGTGCATGCCTTCGTAGACGACCGGAATCTGGTGGAGAAGGGCCTGCGCAACTACTGGGGCTACAACTCAATCGGTTTTTTTGCTCCGGACTTCCGATACGCCGCGACCGATCTCACCGCCGAGTTCAAGACCATGGTGAAGACGCTGCACAGTAACGGCATCGAGGTGATTCTCGACGTGGTCTACAACCATACCGCCGAAGGTAGCCATCTCGGACCGACCCTGTGTTTCCGCGGCATCGACAACCAGGCCTATTACCGGCTCAATGCCGAGAACGCACGTTACCACATGGACTACACCGGTTGCGGCAATACGCTGAACATGCGCCACCCGCGCGTTTTGCAGATGATCATGGATTCACTGCGTTACTGGGTGCTCGAGATGCACGTGGATGGTTTCCGCTTTGACCTCGCCTCGGCCCTGGCGCGCGAACTGCACGAGGTTGACCGGCTGAGCGCGTTCTTCGACATCATCCACCAGGATCCGGTGCTGTCGCAGGTCAAACTGATTGCCGAGCCCTGGGATCTCGGCGAGGGCGGTTATCAGGTCGGTAACTTCCCGATCGGCTGGACCGAGTGGAATGGCAAATACCGCGATGCGGTGCGCGCCTACTGGAAGGGCGAGGGCGGTGGAATCGGCGAGCTCGCCTACCGCCTGACCGGATCCTCTGACCTCTACGAGGCGGGCGGCCGCCGGCCGCACGCGTCGATCAATTTTGTCACCGCCCATGACGGTTTCACCCTGCACGATCTCGTGAGCTATAACGACAAGCACAACGAGGCGAACCACGAGGACAACCGCGACGGCGACGACAACAACCACTCCTGGAACTGCGGTGTCGAGGGGCCGACCGACGACCCGGCGATCAACGCATTGCGCGCGCAGCAGAAGCGCAATTTTCTGGCAACATTGTTTCTGTCGCAGGGCGTGCCGATGCTGGTTGCTGGCGACGAGATGGGCCGCACGCAGTCCGGCAACAATAATGGCTACTGCCAGGATAGCGAGATCTCGTGGGTGAACTGGGAACTACGGGCAGAAGACCGCGAGCTGCTCGAGTTTACCCGGCGCATCATCGGACTCAACAAGAACCACCCGGTGTTTCGTCGCCATTCATTCTTCCAGGGCCGGCGTATCCACGGTACCGATATCAAGGACATCGTGTGGCTGAAGCCCGATGGCGCCGAGATGACCGATGAGGAATGGCAGCATTCGTTTGCGCGCTGCCTCGGCGTGTCGCTGACCGGTGAGGCGCTGGATGAAGTGGATGAGCGTGGTCAGCCGACGAAGGACGCCAACTTCCTGATGCTGCTGAATGCGCACCACGAGGAAATACCGTTCGTATTGCCGATGTTACGTCCCGGGGCGCGTTGGACGCTCGAGTTCGACACCAGTCGCAACGGCGGGCTCAGTCGCGACGGTGTATTTCCGGCCAATCAGCCCTATGCACTTCAGGGCCGCTCGGTAGTGCTGCTGCGTGAAGTCGGGGACGCCATGGCATGAGCAAACGCCAGAGCCGACGACCCTGACCTGATCGAAGAGGGCGTACAGGCGGCACGTGCGCTGTTGCGGCGCAACCTGACGCCGCATGGCATTCTTGCCGCAACACCCTCGGCACGTGCTGAAAAACGCCGTTACACGCGTGTATTTGGACGCGATGCCGCAATCTGTGCCTTGGCCATGGCCGCTGTCCGGAGACAAGGAACTCATAGCCGGCGCGCGCGCCGGCCTGTTGACGCTTGCACGCCATCAGGCCGACAACGGCCAGATACCCAAGTATGTGGACCCCGAAGAGCAGGAACCGGATTTCTGGTACCTGGGTTGTATTGATGCCACGCTGTGGTGGCTGATCGCTGCAGATTTCCTTGCCGTGCACGCACCACAGGCCCGTTTCGAAAAGCAAATTGCGCCTCGCATCGAACGTGCGCTTCGCTGGCTGCACGCGCAGGAACATCCGCGCCTGCATCTCGTGCAACAGAACGAGGCGAGCGATTGGGCCGACATCATGCCGCGCTCCGGGTTTCGTGTTGTACTCAAACGCCCTTTGGTACCACGTCAAACGCCGCTATGGCCTCGCGAGCAGCGAAGAGACGCGCTTCCACTTTAATCACCTGTTCCATCCGTTCTCGCGCGACCTTGCCGAGTATCATCGGCTGCGGCTGCTTTCACACTACGTGCGACAGAAGGCACGCCGGCGCGACCTGTATCTCAGCTTCGTCAATTTTTCCTTCTTTGGCGATGAAGGTGATGTGTTCGGCAATCTGCTGGCAATCCTGCTGGGTCTTGCGGATGAAGTGCAGGCGAACCGCATCCTGAACACACTCAAACGCGAAGCGGTGAGCGATCCGGTCCCGGTGCGTGTAACCGTCGCGACGATTGGCCGCCGCGATCCGCTGTGGCGGTTGTACATGGCACGGCACCACCAGAATCTGGAGCACCAGTATCACAACGGCGGCTGCTGGCCGTTCGTGGGTGGATTTTATGTAATGGCGCTGGCCGCCTGCGGCCATCACCAGGAGGCACAGCAGGAGCTGGTCCGTCTGGCGGCGGTAAACCGCAGGAACCGCTGGCAGTTCAACGAATGGTTTCACGGAAAAAGTGGTGCACCGCGCGGCATGCCGGGACAGTCGTGGAACGCAGCGATGTTGTTGCTCGCCGAGCGCGCCCTGACACAGCGCGTCTTCTGATGTCACCGTCGGCTCCCGCTGCCGGCCGGTTCGCCGTGCACTGCGAGCCAAGTGAGCACGTCTTCGCGGCGTAACAAGCCGACCACAGCGCCGTTCTCGAGCACTGGCAGTTGATTGACGTGATGCTGCGCGAGCAGCGCCAATGCGTTATCGGCACGCTCCGTGGGCGCCACAGTCACGAGTACGGCGGCCGGCGTCATTATTTCCTCGACCGGGGTCGTCGCCCAGCGGTCGCGCGGGCGCTTGCCGAGATCGGCCATGCACACCAGGCCCAGCAGCCGGTCGTCCTGTTCGACCGGGAACACTCTCTGGCCGCTTGGAATAAGATAATCATCGACGAGCGCCGTGAGGCGCAGCTGCGGATCGACACGCAACAGCCGGGTGATCATGAGCTGACGGACGGTCACCTGTTCGAGCGCGATCCGCATGACCAGTTGCCGGTAGCTCATGACCGCTGCGTTGTTGAGAAACCAGCCGATCAATGCGAGCCACAAGCCGCCGAGCAAGCCGCCTCCCAGGACCGGCACGCGCAGGCCGAGCACCATCATGACGCCAGTGGCCATCAACAGGAAGGCGAAACCCTGACCGGCGCGCGCGGCCGCGCGCGTGGCGCGCTGCAGGTCACCGGTGATCGCCCACAGAATCGCGCGCAAAACCCGTCCGCCATCCATGGGAAAGCCGGGAACCAGATTGAACAGCCCAAGCATGATGTTCACCGGGCCGAGCCAGGCGAGCAGCGTTGCGAACGACCCGAGGCGGGCAAACACCACCTGCGGATTATCCGGGTCGATCTCGAGCGGGCCGCTGATCGCGGTCATCAGCCACAGACAACCGACACCAATGGCCAGACTCGCGAGCGGACCGACAATGGCCATGGCCAGTTCAGAACCCCATGACGGCGGCTCGTTTTCCATCTGCGCCAAGCCGCCGAACATGAAAAGTGTGATACGCCGGATCACCACGCCGCGCGTGCGTCCGACCAGTGCGTGCGCCAGTTCGTGCGCCAACACCGAACCGAAGAACAACAGTGCCGCGGCCAGGGCCGTGAGCCAGGACTGCGTGGCACCCCAGTCCGGATGCCATTGTGGAAACAATCCGAGCGCGAGTGTCGAAAAGATCAGCGAGAATATGATCAGCAGGCTCCAGTCGACGACAATCTCGATGCCGGCAACCTGTCCAAGACGCACTCCGCCAGGCAAACGCATGAGTATTCTCCTGAATGTGCATGTGATATCGGCCTGCACGAGTTCGCACATGCCGATGACGCTTCGGCCATTATCCGGGCGACAGTGTGCCCGCCGCAAGCCGGCATATCGGTACGAGAGTAAAAAAACGACACCTGCGGCTTCCCAGGCGACAACCTTCTAGGCAACATACGGGTATGAGGAGCTCAATTCCTGACAGAGAGCCTGGCGCGCGTCGTATCCGCGCGCGTGGCGATGCGGCTGTGCGAATCATTCTGTTTTTTGTTGGACTGCTTCTTGTGGGTGCCTGTACCGAGCAGTCGAATTCAGGTGAGTCGGAGAGCACCACAGTGGTGCTCAAGCACAGCAAGTTGTTCGGTGATCCGCGCCCCTTTGAGCGGTTGCTGGTGCAATTCGAACGTGCCAATCCGGGCGTGCTTGTGCGCGCCGAATCCCTGCCGGCCGCAAGCGACGAACAGCACCAGTTTTATGCCATCAATCTCGCGGCGCGTTCGGCCGATTTCGACGTGTTGGCGCTGGACGTCATCTGGGTGGCGGAATTCGCACGTGCCGGCTGGCTGCGCGACGTCTCGCACCTGTTGCCAGAGGCGCAGCGCAACGAGTTCTTCCACGGCCCGATTGAGGCGGTGACCTGGCAGGGACGCCTGTATGCGCTGCCGTGGTTCATGGATGCCGGTGTTCTTTACTACCGCAAAGACCTGCTCGCCAAACACCGGCTGGCGCCACCCAAGACCTGGGACGCGATGGTTCAGGCGGCGCGAACCATCGGTGAACGTGAAAGCGGTATGCATGGTTTCGTGTGGCAGGGCAAGCAGTACGAAGGCCTGGTCTGCAATGCGCTCGAATACATGTGGAGCAACGGTGGGGAGGTACTGCGTACTGGACGCGTGGTGCTCGATGGCCCCAGCAACCGCGTGGCACTTGCATTCATGCGTAACCTCATTACCAGCGGCGTGACACCGGAGTTTGTCAGCACGCTTACCGAGGAACCGGCACGCGAGATCTTTGGGCGTGGTGCAGCAGTGTTTCTGCGTAACTGGCCATATGCGTGGCAGCTGTTCGAGCAGCCGGGATCGGCAGTGCGCGGCAAGGTCGGTGTCAGCGTGTTGCCACACTTCCCCGGGCAACAGTCTGCCGCCACCCTGGGAGGCTGGCAACTCGGCGTCAATCGTTATACGAAGCATCCGCAGGCGGCGGAGCGTCTTGCGCTATACCTGGCCTCGCCCGCCGCGCAGAAGGCGCTCGCACTCGCCTATGGCTACAATCCACCACGTCGCAAGCTCTACCAGGACAAGCAGTTGCTCGCGGCGCAACCTTTTCTTGCCGAGTTGCGGGCTGTGTACGAGCATGCCCGCCCGCGACCGGTGACGCCGCACTACGTGCGCTTGTCGCAGGTGCTGCAGGCTGAGTTGAGTGGTGCACTGGCCGGTCTCAAGACACCGGAGCAGGCGCTCGCGGATGCGCAGCGTGACATCGAGATAATCCTGCGGTGAAGCGCGATCATTCAGCACCGTTTCTGGCGCCAGCGGCGATCACGCTGGGTGTGGTCGCGCTGTTTCCGGTGTTGTCGGTCCTGTGGCTGAGCCTTGAGCAGCGTTCACCACTCACTGGCGCAGCGCGCTTTATCGGTCTTGATAACTACGCACGCCTGCTCGTCGACACGCGTTTCTGGAACGCGTTCTGGAACACCACCTATTTCACTGTGTTTTCGGTAACGCTCGAACTGCTGCTCGGGCTCGGCATGGCGTTGCTGCTGGCGCGGGCTTTTCGCGGGCGGGCGCTGGTGTACTCGCTGATCCTGCTGCCGTGGGCGATCCCAACCGTGGTGTCGGCGCGCCTGTGGGAATGGATGTATAACGCCGACTACGGCGTGCTCAACTATCTGCTGGGCACGCAGATCAACTGGCTGGGCAGCCCGGCCTGGGCGTTACATGCAGCGATCCTGATGGACGTGTGGAAAGCAACACCGTTCGTGGCGCTGTTGTTGCTCGCGGGCTTGCAAACCATCCCGCGCGAGCTCTATCAAGCAGCAGCGCTTGACGGCGCCAGCGGCTGGACGGTGCTTCGGCGCATCACTCTGCCACAACTTGTGCCGCTCATGCTGGTGATCCTGATCTTCCGGACCATCGATGCGTTTCGCGTATTCGATGCGATTTATGTGCTGACCGGCGGCGGGCCGGCCAACAGCACCGAAACATTGTCGATCTATGCCTACAAGGTGCTGTTTCAGGCACTCGAATTCGGGTACGGCTCGGCGCTCGCCGTGAGCGTGCTCGTCGTGGTCGCGCTACTCACAATCGTCTATGCACGGTTGCTGCGTGTGAGGATCGCATGAGACCGGTGCGCGGCGCGGGTCTCGTTCTGGTCGTGGCCTGGAGCCTGGCACCGTTTCTGTGGCTCCTCGCCACCTCGCTCAAGACAGCGGCGGAACTGACACACTTGCCGCCACTGTTGCCGAGTGCGCCGACCGGGTCGCATTACATTGCCGTGTTCACCGGGTATCCGTTTCTTCGGATCATCGCGAATAGCACTGCCGTGGCCGCGCTGAGTACCTTGCTGGCCATTGCGATCGGTGCGACGGCAGCATTCGCACTCGCGCGCCTGCGCGTGCGGAACGCACCGTTGATCCTGGTCGCGGTACTGGCGGTGTCGATGTTTCCGCCGATCGCCACGGTCAGCCCGTTGTTTCTCGCCATCAATGCCGTGGGATTGCGCGACACACTTGCCGCGCTCGTCATCACCTACACGACCTTTGCGCTGCCGCTTGCGATCTGGCTGCTCACCAACTTCTTTCGTCAGGTGCCGGTCGAGATCTATCTGGCCGCCCGGGTTGATGGCTGCAGCGCGTTTCAGGCGTTCTACCGCGTGATCCTGCCGCTCGCGGCACCCGGCCTGTTCGCCGCGGCGATTCTGGTTTTCATCTTCTGCTGGAACGAGTTCCTGTTTGCGCTGTCGTTCACGGCCACGACGGCCTCGCGCACCATCCCGGTGGGCATTGCCTTGTTCCCCGGCTTGCACGAAGTTCCGTGGGGCGAGATCGCCGCCGCATCGGTTGTGGTCACCGTACCGCTCGCCGTGCTGGCATTTACGTTCCAGCGGCGAATCGTCGAGGGTCTTACCGCCGGCGCGGTGAAGGGCTAGGGCATGACGACCATTCGCCTCGAGCAGGTCGAAAAGCGCTTCGGTTCCGAGGTGGTGCTGCGCGCGCTCGATCTGGAAATTCGCGCGGGCGAATTTTTCACCTTTCTCGGCCCGAGCGGCTGCGGCAAGTCGACGCTGCTCAATCTGATTGCCGGCATCGAGAGCCCGGATGCGGGCACTATTTACTTCAACGACCAGTGCATCAATGAACTGGCGCCGGCGCAGCGTGATGTGGCCATGGTGTTCCAGAGCTACGCGCTCTACCCGCACATGACCGTGCGCGAAAACATTGCCTTCCCCCTCAAGAACAAGCGGCTGGCGCGTACGGAAATCGACGCAGCAGTGGACCGCACGGCGGCACAACTCGGAATCGAGCCCTTGCTCGCGCGCAAACCGCGCGCGCTGTCCGGCGGGCAGCGTCAGCGCGTGGCGCTCGGACGCGCGCTGGTGCGCAAACCGCGCGTGTTCCTGCTGGATGAGCCGCTGTCCAATCTGGATGCGCGCCTGCGCCTGGAGATGCGTGCGGAGTTGAAGCGCCTGCATGTCGAGCTTGGCATTACGACCGTGTACGTGACGCACGATCAGGAGGAAGCCATGGTGTTGTCAGATCGCATTGCGCTTCTCAATGCAGGACAGGTTCAGCAGTGTGCCACGCCGGCGCAGATATATAGTGAACCCGCCAACCTGTTTGTGGCGAGTTTCATTGGCAGCCCGCCGATGAGCCTGCTGGACGGGGCCTGTTGCGCCGGACTCCCCGGATTCGGCGAGCGCCACGCCGACGGTGTGATGGTGGGTGTGCGCCCCGCAGACGTGCGCGTGAGTGCACAGCCGGTTGCACACGCAATAGAGGCAAAAGTATTACTGGTTGAACCGACCGGTGCAGACCTGTGGGTCGTGGGTGAGTGGCGCGATCAACGCATCAAGGGGCGCGCCGATCCGGGCGAGCACATGGTGCCCGGTCAACAGGTTTTCTTTACGCTCCGACCCGATAGTTTGTACCTGTTCGACAAGACAAACGGCGAGAGCGTACACAGTCGCGGCAGTTCTTAACAGGCATCCGTACGCAGGGCAGGAGCGTTGTAGTGCGCAACACGCTAAGAGCACGCGTAGCGTGCGGGCGAGCAGCTCGCTTACGTGAGTGGTTCGACGGTGAAAAAAACCGGCGAGCCGCGCGGGTTGCCCGGTAGCCGCGTAGCGCAGGGCGTTCCTGAATGCGAACGCTCCGTCCTGCAACACATGATCCTCAGGCCCCGCAAATCGGCGTCTCAGGGGCGGGATACATCGCCATAAACACCGTCATTGCCCGTGGAGTTCGTTTCACCGCATATATTATTGATGCACGTCAATACGTGTCTGTGTGGTTCATGGAAAATAGGAAATAAATCCCGCGCTTTCATAGAGTTTAAAGGCGTGTGATGTTGCCGTAGCCGGCAGCCAAACAGAAAGCCAGGAGAATGCCATGGAGATGGACCCGGTGTGCGGCATGCAGGTCGAGAAGTCAGCAGCGGTAGCGAAGGTCACATACCTGGACAGAACCTATTACTTCTGTTCATCCGCCTGTCACAAGGCGTTTACCACCGAGCCGGAAAAATACGCCAAGGCCGCTGCTCGCGAATCCGGGTCCGGCAGCGGCACGAATCATCGCGGTTAAGCAACGATGTGCACTTGTTCAGAGCACGTTCGCTGGCCGGCTGGACTGGCATGAAGGTGCTGACAGTCAACGCCGGTAGTTCTTCGATCCGGCTGGACGTGTTCACGGCGATGGGCGCGGGCGCACAACGCGTGGTCTCGCACCACGGCGCGCGACAGGATAGCGTGGCCGCGGCGCTCTTGGGCGATGTGCTGGCGCAGGCCGGGGGCGAGCCTGTGATGGCGGTGGCGCATCGCGTTGTGCATGGCGGTAAGCAGCTCGTGCGCCCGTGTCTCATCGACACAGCGGTCGAGCGCGAGATCGGGCGCGTGGCCCCGCTCGCGCCGCTGCACAATCCGCCGGCGCTCGAATGGATTCGCGTTTGCCGGTCGGTGCTTGGTGGTGCGGTGCCGCAGGTGGCGGTGTTTGACACGGCGTTTTTCGCGAACCTGCCCGAGGTTGCTGGCACGTATGCTTTGCCGCGCACGCTCGTTGCCAGGCATGGGTTGAAGCGATACGGCTTCCACGGTATTGCGCACCAGTCGATGTGGCGGCACTGGGGCAAGCTGCGTCAGGACACTCCCGGGAGTGGACGCGTTATCTCGTTGCAACTCGGCGCCGGATGTTCGATCACGGCGATACGTGATGGCCAACCACTCGACACCTCAATGGGGTTCTCGCCGCTTGAGGGACTGGTCATGGCGACGCGCAGCGGTGACGTGGATCCGGGTTTGCTGCTGTACTTGCAGCGTGTTGAGGGACTGACGCCGGATCGCCTGGAAAGGCTGCTCTACCAGGAGTCCGGCCTGCTCGGCGTCACCGGTGGGAGCGCCGACATGCGTGCGCTGCTCGACTCGCCGCAACCGGACGCGCGCCTGGCAGTTGACCTTTTCTGTTACCGCGCGCGCAAGTATGTCGGCAGCTATCTCGCGGTGCTCGGCGGAGCGGACGCGATCCTGTTTGGTGGCGGGATCGGCGAGAACGCCCCGGAAATCCGTGCCCGAATCCTCGAAGGGATGGCATGGGCAGGCATTGAGCTCGACAGTTCGCGCAATCGCGCCACAGTGGGTGCGCCGGCCGCGCTGCACAGTCCGGGCAGTAGAACCGAGGTCCACGTCATCCCCGTGGACGAGGCTGCGATACTCGCCGACGCGGCGATAGCCATGATCGCAATGCCGCCGACGATCTCGACGGAACAAGGAGGTAAACATGCGTGACGTAAACACTGTGCTTCGCACCGGGCGCCACAATCTTCCGGATACGGAACTGCTCACACTCGATGCCTGGTGGCGCGCGGCAAACTATCTGTCCGTTGGCCAGATTTATCTGCTCGACAACCCGCTGCTGCGCGAACCGCTCAAGGCCGAGCACGTGAAACCGCGACTCCTCGGCCACTGGGGAACGACGCCAGGGTTAAACTTTATCTACGCGCATCTCAATCGTGTCATTAACAAGCATGACCTCGACATGATCTATGTCGCTGGCCCCGGCCACGGTGGACCGGGTCTGGTTGCCAGCACCTGGTTGGAGGGCACGTACAGCGAGTTCTATCCGAATGTTTCGCAAGACGCTGAGGGCATGCAACGTTTGTTCAGGCAGTTCTCATTCCCCGGTGGCGTGGGTTCGCACGTCACGCCCGAAACACCCGGCTCGATCCACGAGGGCGGTGAACTCGGCTACGCATTGTCGCACGCGTATGGCGCGGCCTTCGACAATCCCGAGCTCATCGTCGCCTGCGTGGTCGGTGACGGCGAGGCTGAGACCGGACCGCTTGCCACCGCCTGGCACTCGAACAAGTTCCTGAATCCGGCGACCGACGGCGCGGTGCTGCCGATCCTGCACCTGAACGGCTACAAGATCGCCAACCCGACTGTGCTCGCGCGTATCCCGCGCGCCGAGCTCGAGAGTCTCCTGATCGGTTATGGATACGAGCCGTACTTCGTTGAAGGGCGAGGAGCCCGAGCCCATGCACCAGGTCATGGCCGCGACACTCGACACGGTTGTAAACGAGATACACGCTATCCGGCAGGAGGCACGTGCCGGGGGAGTTCCCAAACGGCCACGTTGGCCAATGATTGTTTTGAAAACACCGAAGGGCTGGACCGGGCCGAAGGCAGTGGATGGGAAGAAGACCGAGGGCTCATGGCGCTCACACCAGGTTCCGTTCAGCGAGGTTTCCGGAAACAAGAAGCACCTGAATCTGCTCGAGGACTGGATGCGCAGCTACCGGCCCGATGAGCTTTTTGATGAACACGGCGCGCCGCAGGACGCGCTGCGCGCGCTCGCACCAACCGGAACACGGCGCATGGGTGCGAACCCGCATGCCAATGGTGGTCTGCTGCTGCGCGATCTGCATCTGCCCGATTTCCGCAACTACGCGGTGAATGTACCGAAACCCGGCGCCGTCGCGGCTGAAACGACGCGAGTGATGGGCAACTACCTGCGTGACGTCATGCAAGGCAACCGCGCGGCGCGCAACTTCCGCGTCGTCGGTCCGGACGAAACTGCCTCGAACCGGCTGGGGGCACTGTTCGAGGTGACCGAGCGCGCGTGGATGGCTGAGCAACTGCCCGAAGACGAGCATCTTGCACCGGACGGCCGGGTGATGGAGATACTGTCCGAGCACACCTGCCAGGGCTGGCTCGAAGGCTATCTCCTCACCGGCCGGCACGGACTGTTCTCCTGTTACGAGGCCTTCATCCACATCGTTGATTCGATGTTCAACCAGCACGCCAAGTGGCTGAAAGTGGCGAAGGAAGTCGCGTGGCGGCGGCCGATCGCGTCGCTGAATATTCTGCTCACTTCACACGTCTGGCGTCAGGATCACAACGGCTTCTCGCATCAGGACCCGGGTTTCATCGACCTCGTGGTGAACAAGAAGGCCGACATCATCCGCGTCTATCTCGCGCCCGATGCGAATACGCTGCTATGCGTCACGGACTGTTGTTTGCGCTCGCGTGACCTGATCAACGTGGTCGTCGCCGGCAAGCAGCCGCAGCCGCAGTGGCTCGACATGGACGCCGCAATCAAGCATTGCGCGGCCGGCATCGGCATCTGGGAGTGGGCGAGCAACGATCAAGGTGGCGAACCGGATGTGGTACTGGCGGCGGCCGGTGACGCGCCGACACTCGAGGTGCTGGCGGCCATCGACCTGCTGCGCCAGCACGTTCCCGATCTCAGGATCCGGATGATCAATGTTGTCGATCTCATGACGCTACAGCCGAAAGAGGAGCATCCGCACGGCCTTTCGGATCGCGACTTCGACACGCTGTTCACCACTGACAAGCCGATTATTTTTGCCTACCACGGCTATCCATGGCTGATTCACCGTCTGACCTATCGGCGCACAAACCACGGGAACCTGCACGTGCGCGGTTACAAGGAGGAGGGCACTACCACCACGCCCTTCGACATGCTGGTGCGCAACGATATGGATCGCTTCCACCTGGTGGCCGACGTGATCGACCGGGTGCCGAAGCTCGGCTACCGCGCCGCGCACCTGAAACAGACGATGCGCGACAAGGCGCATCGAACACCGCGACTACATCGGACGCCACGGGCAGGACATGCCCGAGGTGCGCGAATGGAAGTGGCCCAGCTGAGACGCAACGAGGAATGTCATGCACAACCTGAAAAAGCAGCTCACCATCATCACGCTTGTCATGGAGACAATCTGGACTGTGACCAGCGTGCGCGGGTTAGAAACTCGTGTCACCCAACTCCTGTGGCAGCAGGGGAATCAAGAGGCATTGACGTGAGTGGGTTGCGCCAGGATCCAATCACCCGCGACTGGGTCATCATCAACCCGGAGCGCGCGCAGCGTCCGAAGGACAGCGACACGGCGAGTGCAGCCTGCCCGTTCTGCCCGGGCAACGAATCACTGACACCTGCGGCGGTGGATAGCCTGGAGGAGCATGGTCACTGGCGGGTGCGCACAGTACCGAATCGGTTTCCGGCCTTGCGCGCGGACGTGCGTGCGGACCCCGCGCCCGAACGGCTGCCCGAAGGCTGGCGCCAACAGGCCGGGTATGGCCACCATGAGGTAATCGTCGAGGCGCGCGAGCACGAAGCGACCCTGGAAAACCTCACGGTTGAGCAGGTGCGGCGCGTGCTGGAGATGTATGCGCGCCGTTTCCGTGCACTGGCCGAAGGTGACGGGCGCGTGCGCCAGGTGGTGCTGTTCCGCAACCATGGAACCCGTGCCGGCACCAGCCTCACCCATCCGCATGCGCAGATCGTCGCGACTCCAGTGGTGGCGCCGGAAATGCGTAGGAGGATGATGGACGAGATCGGATTCTTCGATACCACCGGTTCCTGCGGCATGTGCCAGGTGCTTGCGCGTGAACGTGAAGCGGGTACACGCATTGTGTATGACAGCAAGTGCTTTATGACGCTCGCGCCGTTCGCGTCGCGCGTGCCCTGGCATCTGCAGATCGTGCCGCGTGAGCACTGCCCCAGTTTTCTCGAGGTCGACTCCGCGACACTTGACGATCTCGCCCCGCACTTGCGTACGGTACTCGGGGCCTTACGCCGTCGGCTGGGCGATCCGCACTACAACCTGGTGGTGGTCACACCGCCGCTCGATCAGGTGCACCGTCACGCCAATCACTGGTTCATCGACGATCGTGCCGCGGCTCACCACGCCGGCCGGTTTCGAGCTCGGTTCACGCATCGTCGTCAACATCCAGACCCCGGAAGCGGCGGCCGCCGAGTTGCGCGCCAATCTTTGAGAGGAGAACAGTCATGTTGAGTGATATCAGGCAGTGGTTCGGGGTTGCGGGTTATGTCATCGAGGCAGTCGGCGTGCTGACGATCGTGCTCGGCTGTTTGCTGTCGGCTGCGTGGTTTGCTCACCGCCTGCGGTCGATGGCGAAGGCTTATTGCCTACCAGGAACTGCGTCGCGACGTCGGCCGCTCGATCGTGCTGGGACTCGAATTCCTGATTGCCGGTGACATCATCCGGACCGTGACCGTGACGCCGACGTTCGAGAGCGTCGCGAGTGCTCGCGGTGATCGTGCTGATCCGTGCGTTCCTGACCATGACGCTGATGCTCGAGATCGAAGGTCGCTGGCCATGGCAACGGACCACGGACAAGAAGTGACAGGGCATGGCGACGTCCTAAAGAGGAGGTGATCGATGAAGAAGTATTCCTGGATGGTGGACATCGACGACTACGCGCCGCTGATCGGCGACGAGGCGATGGAGCGCATCCTGCACAAGGCGCACCGCCTGCGCGGCCTGCGTGTGCTGCACCTGAGCTCGACCTTCTACGGCGGCGGCGTCGCCGAGCTGCTGTCCTCGGAGACGCTGCTGGCTCGCTCGCTTGGTATCATGGCCGACTGGCGGCTGATTCAGGGCAGCCCGGACTTCTTCAGCGTGACCAAGAAGATCCACAACGCCCTGCAGGGCGGCGACATCAACCTCACCGAACTCAAGAAGGAAGTGTACGAGGAAGTGATCGTGCAGAACGCGCTGCGCATGGACATGGATTACGATTTTGTCATAGTGCACGACCCGCAGCCGCTACCGCTCATCCAGCACTACCGGCGTACCTGCCCGTGGGTTTGGCGCTGTCACGTGGACCTCACGCGACCCAACCCGGAGGTCTGGGAGTACCTGCGCGGTTTTATCGACGAATATGATGCCGTGGTTGTCTCGCTGCCCGAGTACGCGCAGCCGATTGCACCGCCGCAGGTGTCCATCATGCCGGCCATCAATCCGTTTTCTCTCAAGAATGGCGAGTTAAGCCAGGCGGAGATCAAGGACCGGCTCCAGCACTACGGCATATACCGGACGATCTGCCGATCGTAGCGCAGATCTCGCGCTTTGATCGCTGGAAAGATCCGGAGGGCGTGATCGAGGCTTTTCGAATCGCCCGCACAGGAAGTGCCGGCGACACTGGTGCTGCTCGGCAACGTGGCGAGCGACGACCCCGAGGGTCAGGAAGTGTTCGAGTCACTGCTCGATTGCCGCGAAGAGCGCATCCTGATTCTGACCGCCGAGGACAGCGCGTTGGTCAATGCCCTGCAGCGTCACGCCGCCGTGATTCTTCAGAAATCATTGCGCGAGGGTTTCGGGCTCACCGCCACCGAAGCAATGTGGAAGGGCGCCGCGGTGATTGCCGGCGACTGCGGTGGGCTGCGACACCAGATCGAAGACGGTGTAGACGGCTTTCTGGTTTCATCGGTCGAGGCGGCGGCCCAGCGCATGGTGCTATTGCTCAAGGATGCCGTCCTGCGCAAAAAGCTTGGGCACAAGGCGCGCGAGACGGTGCGCGACCGTTTCCTGCTGACGCGCAAGGTCGAGCAATACCTAGATCTGTTCAGCGCTTTTGAGCCACGCTTCAGCCTCAACCACCGGCGCGCCCTGAACCTTGCAACCGCGCCAACTCACGCGAGCGCGAAACCGGGCCATGACGGCTAATCTGTCGCGTGTCTTGCGTGTTCAGCCAGGGCATGTGGCTCGACGGCATTCGTCGAGCCTGGATCGTGGACGGAAAACGTTGGTCTACTGGTCGTCGGGGTCGGGATGTGCGGCTCGTGCACCCTGTGCTAGTTGGTGGAGATGTGCGCCTCGATATTCGTGAGGCGACCATCCGGGGTCAGGACAGCACTCACACCGCGCACGCGGCATTCATCGCAATAGAGGACAGAAAGTGGTTCAGTCAGTTCCGAGAAGACCCGAATGGTCGGTACCGGATCGTCGATCTTGTAAATGTACTCGACACGCGTTGGTGAGATCATGGCTTTGCTGATCTGGTGCGTGAACACTTGCAACTCACCACGATCAACCGCGATCAGGTAGAGTCGGACAATATGTCGCGGTTCGTTGAACTGTGGTTCAGGGATGTCAGCAGGGCGAAGCGGTAAGGCGGCAGTAACTGCTGCGGAAAACAGAAGTCCCGCAACCAGCATCGTGAAGAGTCCGATGTGCCTGGAGCGTCCGGATTGTTGTGTTATTAACCTGACTAAGAATCGCATCAGCGCCACCCCAGTTCGTCTGTTTGTAATCATCACATCGACACAGTACGGGAGCATTGATATACATCAAACGGGTTGATGGGCGCTAATGGACATCATATCCGATAAAGAATGCTGGTACCAAGGACCACATTTCCCGGTTCTGGACGGATTACGCAATCAAGATTGTGCATGTGACGTGCGCCACATTTCCGGTTGTACGTGATGCGCCAATGTCATGCGCATCAGCGGAGGCGCGTTACGTGTTGAGCGAGCGTGCATTGAATAGAAACATCTGAAATTATCAAGAAAACACCAGTCAGTTAGGCAAGAGGGGATTTGACATGTATCAATATGGTAGAAAAACATGATAGGCATAATGCACACTTAATATTCGGTCACACTGTCCGAAGGTTATCTTCGTCTCAGCCATGATCTGAGGAGGACACATTGGCAAACGCACGTGATGAAATTGCGAAAATGGTTGAGCAGCTTGAGCAACAGCGCGACGAACTGCGGGTTAAGATTTCGCTTGCCAAGCTCGAGGCACGCGAGGAATGGGAGTCTCTTGAGAAGAGATGGGAATCGCTCAAGGGAAAAGCGCCACAGTTGCGCGAGGAACTAGAAGGAACCGCGGGCAATGTCGGCGAAACGTTGCGCAAAGCGGCGGAAGAGATTCGTAACGGCTATGCACGGCTGCGCAAGTTGCTATGATCGGCAACAAAGCCTGTGCTGGTTGAGAGCACCATGAACGCAAGATTGATCCTCGTGCTGATCCTGACCGGTCTTCGCGGTCGCATTCATCGCCCAGAATACGCAGGTTGCCGAACTGCGCTTTCTTGTCTGGACGCTGGCAATGTCGCAGGCGTTGCTGCTGTTTCTGGTGCTCACGATCGGCGTGATCACCGGATGGGTGCTGCACGCCTGGTTTATCCATCGGCGACTACAACGACGTGTACAGATTGAAGCCGCCAGAAAGGTGAGCGGGGCGAAACGTATCGAGAAAGCAGTGCGTGGCCAGGCGATGCCAGCAGTCGCAGAGGCCAGTTCTTGTACTTGTCCACAAGGAGGAAATTATGTCGAACCGTTACCGGCTGTCAGTTCAGGATCGGGTAGTATTGGTTTGCGTGGGTGCGCTCGCGCTTGCGGCCTGTGGTACCGTACAGGTCGGGCACGATTTCGACGTTACTGCCTTTGAAGCCAAGGTACAGCAAGGGGAGACGACCCAGGCGCAGGTTCGTACCTGGCTGGGGGCCCCTGCCAATACCGGTGTCGCTGTGGATGAGCACGGCCAGCGTAACGTGGAATGGACGTATTATCACGGCCGTGGCAGCCTGCCGGGGATGGCGGACACGAAGTTCAAGATGCTGCAGGTCCGTTTCGATAGCCAAGGGAAGGTGCTCAGCTATTCCTGGTCAGGCGAAACGGCAAAAACGTCCGGCCAATAGTCGCGATGTCGGTTTTTGTAGGCAAGCAGAGATAACTGTATGAGGTGACTATGCCAGCGATCAAGCGCATCATTCTCGATGTACTGAAACCACACCACCCGAATGCGCTTGATCTCGCGCAGGCAATCGCCGTGCTCGCCCCCGATTACCGTGTCAGCCTGAAGGTCACGGCGGTCGACGAAAAAACCGAGAGCGCCGTGGTCACAGTCGAAGGCAATGCAATCGATTTCGAAGGTGTAAACAGCGCAATCACCGCCATGGGTGCCACCGTGCACAGCATCGATGCGGTTGACGTCACAGGTACCACTGGACCGCAAACGTAAGCGCACATGGCATTGCAGCTGCCGAACATACCTGCTTCAGCTTGTGACGGCCTTGAATGATGAACTGGTACCGTCGCCTCGCGTTTCTGCTGTCCATCACGCGCACCGAGGGTATCGTGCGTCGCTACGTCGTGGTGAACGGTTTCGACGGAGCATTGACCATGCTTGGTCTGTTGATGGGATTTCAGGCTGGCGGTGGTGTTGCGCTTCCGATTGCAGTCAGCGCCTGCCTGGGTGCAGCACTGGCACTTGCCGCAAGCGGTATCAGCAGCGCCTACCTGAGTGAGGCGGCAGAGCGGCGCAAGGCGCTGCGCGAACTCGAGAACGCCATGGTCGTACAGTTGCACGAAAGCGCGCACAGCGAGGCGGCGCGGGTCGTGCCGTTTCTTGTCGCGTTGGCAAATGGGCTATCACCGCTGCTGGTTTCACTTGTTATCATGGTGCCGTTGTGGCTTGGCGGGGCCGGGGTCGCGCTCCCGCAAGAACCGCTGGTGCTGGCGATCGGGGTCGCATTCATCTCCATCTTCGTGCTCGGGGCGTTCCTGGGCCGGATTGGCCACGTCTTCTGGCTGTGGAGCGGCTTGCGTGCCGTGTTGATCGCAATATTGACAAGCGCATTGATATTAATTTTGCGTTAGTCTCGAATCCAGGTCGGTGGAACGGCAATGGAATGCAGAAATAAGGGGAATAAACCAGGTGAAGCGATTGCACAAGATGCCTTTCGGCGCGGAGGCATATAAGGAGGGTGTGGTGCGCTTCCGTCTGTGGGCACCGTCGCAGTCGGCGCTGGCGCTGGTGTTGCAGGGTGCGCGTGGCGAGCAGGAGATCGGGATGGTGCGCGCGGACGACGGTTGGTTCGAGGTAGAAATCAAATCCGAGGTCGCGAACGCTGGAAGTCGCTACGGCTTCCGGCTCGAGGATGGCTTGCGGGTTCCCGATCCGGCTTCGCGCTTCCAGCCTGAGGACGTGCACGGACTGAGCGAAGTGTTTGATCCACTGGCATACGAATGGCAAGACGAGGGCTGGCGTGGCCGTCCGTGGGCGGAGGTCGTGCTGTACGAGTTGCACGTCGGCACGTTCACTCCCGAGGGCACGTTCCGGGCCGCGATCGAAAAGCTGGATCATCTCACCGGGCTCGGCATCACCGCGATCGAACTCATGCCGGTTGCCGATTTTCCGGGCCGGCGCAATTGGGGCTATGACGGTGTGCTGCCATTTGCGCCGGATGCGAGTTACGGTCGTCCCGACGACCTGAAGGCGCTGGTGGATGCAGCGCATGCGCGTGGCCTGATGGTGTTTCTCGATGTGGTGTACAACCATTTCGGTCCGGAAGGCAACTACCTGCACTGCTATGCACCGCAATTTTTTACCGAACGCCATAAGACTCCCTGGGGCGCGGCAATCAACTTTGACGACACCGGCAGCCGCACGGTGCGCGATTTCTTCATCCACAATGCGCTGTACTGGCTGGAGGAATATCATTTCGATGGACTGCGCTTCGATGCGGTGCACGCGATAATCGATGACACACGGCCGGATATTCTCGAGGAGCTGGCCACGGTCGTGCGTGAGAGTCTCGGGCATGAACGCCACGTGCACCTGGTGCTCGAGAACGAGCACAACATGGCGCACTACCTCACGCATCAAGGAGGCAAACCTCGTCACTATGTGGCGCAGTGGAACGACGATATCCACCATGTACTGCACGTGCTCCTGACAGGTGAGCAGGAGGGTTACTACGTCGATTATGCGGAGAAACCGTTACAGCAGCTCGGCCGCTGCCTCACCGAAGGTTTTGCCTACCAGGGCGACCCTTCAGCCTACCGGCATGGCGAACGACGCGGTGAATCGACCCGTGGACTGCCGTCGACCGCATTCGTTAATTTTCTGCAGAACCACGATCAAATCGGTAATCGTGCATTCGGCGAGCGCATTACGCTGCTGGCCAAGCCCCAGGCGCTGCGTGCCGCGACGGCGGTCCTGCTGCTGGCACCGCAGCCGCCACTGCTTTTCATGGGGCAGGAGTGGGGTTGCCGCACTCCATTCCCGTTTTTCTGTGATTTCGGCGCAGAACTGGGCGCAGCGGTCACCGCCGGCCGGCGCCGGGAGTTTGCGAAATTTCCCGCGTTTCAGGATCCGGAGGCACGGGCGCGAATTCCGGATCCGAACGACCCGGCGACCTTCAGCGCTGCCGTGCTCGACTGGAGCGAACTGGAGAATACCGTGCAGCGCGACTGGTTGTCGTTGCACCGCGACCTGCTTGCGCTGCGCAAGCGCGAGATTGTTCCCCTGCTTGGCAATCTGGATGGCGGCCAAGGGCATTTCCGGATGCTGAGTGGACAGGCGCTCGAGGTGTACTGGATTTTTGGTGACCGTAGTCGGCTTACACTCCTGGCCAATTTTGGCGAAGAGTCCTTGCCGGTCACTGAACGGCCTGCCGGTGAGTCGCTGTATGCCACCACTGCGCTCGACGCCGACGTCTTGCCGTCGTGGGGGGTATTCTGGTTCCTGGAGCATGCACCATGAAACCACCGAACATACCGCGCTGCACCTATCGGATTCAGCTCAACCACGCGTTCACGTTCGCACAGGCAACGGAAATCGTGCCGTACCTCGCACGTCTGGGGGTGAGCCATGTTTATTGCTCACCCTATCTCAAGGCGCGCGCCGGCAGCGCGCACGGCTACGACATCGTCGACCACAATGCACTCAACCCGGAGATTGGCAGTACCGAGGAGTACGAGCGCTTCGTGGCGGTGCTGGCGGCACACGACATGGGCCAGATGATCGACCTGGTGCCGAACCATATGGGCGTCGGCGGTGACGACAACAGCTGGTGGCTCGACGTGCTGGAAAACGGCCAGGCCTCCGACTATGCGGAGTTCTTCGACATTGATTGGCGTTCGGTCAAACCCGAGCTGCGCGGAAAGGTGCTGTTGCCATTCCTCGGGGACCACTATGGCAAGGTGCTGGACCGTGGCCTGCTCAAGCTGGAGTTCGATGCGACACGCGGGGAGCTGAGCGTGCGCTACTATGAGCACCGTTTCCCGCTCGATCCAAAGACCTATCCACGCGTTCTCGGTCCCGGACTCGAAGCACTCGACTCGCAGGATGCAGCCGTCGTGGCCTGCCGTGGACTCATCGGACTGTTTGACGGCCTGCCATCGCGCCACGATGCGGCGCCCGAACGGCGCGCGCAGCGCAACCACGACAAGCAGGCGCTCAAGCAGCGCCTGGCGGAACTTGCTCAGGCACCTGTCGATTGCCACGTTCCTTGACGAAGCTGTGCGCCGGCTCAACGGGACGCCCGGCGACACGGCGAGCTTCGATCCGTTGCACACGTTGCTTGAAGAACAGGCCTACCGGCCCGCCTATTGGCGGGTAGCCGCCGATGAGATCAACTACCGGCGCTTCTTTGATATCAACGCGCTCGCAGCGTTGCGCGTGGAGCGCCCCGAAGTATTCACCGCGACACATCGCCTGGTTTTCGATCTTGTCAGTCAGGGCAAGGTCCATGCCCTGCGGATTGATCACCCCGACGGCTTGTATGATCCGGCTGGTTATTTTCGCGCAGTGCGCGAGGCCATCGCCGCGCGCGGGGGACAAGGTGACGCCTCCATATATATGGTTGCCGAGAAGATCCTGATTCCCCCGGAACCCCTGCCGCGAGACTGGCCGATCGCCGGTACCACCGGATATGACTTTGCCAATCAGGTCAACGGATTGCTCGTCCACCCGGAGGGCGAGAAACCATTGACGCAGCTTTATACGCGCATTACCGGTGAGCCGGTCCGCTTCGCCGACCTGCTGTATGAAAGCAGGAAACTCGTCATGCGCACGCTCATGTCGGGTGAACTCATGGTGCTGGCGAATCTTCTCGATAGAATTTCCGAGGCCGACCGGCGCACGCGCGACCATACCCTGCACGCACTGCGCGACGCACTCATGGAAGTAATCGCCTGCTTTCCGGTGTATCGGACCTATGTCACCGGTGCGGAGGTGACGGAACAGGACCGCCACTGTGTGAACCATGCCGTATTGCAGGCGCGCCGGCGCAGCCCGACAGTCGACGTGAGCGTCTTCCAGCTGGTGCGCTCCGTATTGTTGCTCGAGGAACTCGAAGACAGGCCTGCCGGTGTGCGCGAAACGCTCGTCGATTTCGTCAGGAAACTCCAGCAGTACACCTCCCCGGTGATGGCCAAGGGATTCGAGGACACGAGTTTCTACGTTTACAACCGGTTCGTGGCGCTCAACGAGGTCGGGGGTGACCCGCGTCGCTTTGGATTGTCTGTCGAGAATTTTCATCTTGCCAATACCGAGCGTCGCGCGCACTGGCCGCACAGTCTGCTGTGCACTTCCAGCCACGACACCAAGCGTTCCGAGGACGTGCGCGCGCGTACTCACCGTTTTGTCCGAGATTCCCGGCGAATGGCGTGGTCATGTGCTGCGCTGGATCAGGCTCAACCGCGACAAGAAACGCGAGGTGGGTGGCGAACCGGCCCCGGACGGTAACGACGAGTACCTGCTCTATCAGGCCTCTGCTCGGTGCCTGGCCGCTCGAGCCGATGGATGCGGCGCGCCGCGACGTATTCCAGCAGCGTATCGAGACCTACATGCTCAAGGCCGTGCGCGAAGCCAAGCGGCACACTAGCTGGATCAACCTGAATGAGGAATATGAAGCAGCGCTCGACCGGCTTCGTGCGTGCATTGCTGGCGGAAGGCGCGCGCAACCGGTTTCTGGCCGATTTTGTTCCGTTCGCGCAGGGCGTCGCCCACTTCGGTATGTTCAATGGCCTGTCGCAGACATTATTCAAACTTACAGTGCCCGGTGTCCCGGACATCTATCAGGGGACCGAGACGTGGGATCTCAGCCTGGTGGATCCGGACAACCGTCGGCCTGTGGACTATGCGCAACACCTCAAGCTTCTCACGCAGCTTGAGGCGCTCGATGCCTTTTCCGGACCGGAACTGGCCGGACGCGTGCAGCAGCTGCTGGAAAGCCCCGAGGATGGCCGCGCAAAGCTCCATCTCATACGGCGCGTCTTGCAACAACGCCGCGCGCACGATGCGCTTTTCCGCGAGGGCAGTTACGAGCCGCTTGGCGTTATCGGTGAGCGTGCCTCGCATCTCTGTGCGTTTATGCGTCGTCACGAGAACGAAGTGATGTTGTCAGTGGCTGGACGGTGGTTCGCGCGGCTGCCGACAGCCGGTGTGGTACTCCCGCTCGGCGAGTCAGCCTGGGGAACGGATACCTGGGTTACGTTGCCACCTCAGGGCCCGTGGCGGGAGGCAGAGAACGTGCTGACCGGCGAGCGCTTCGAGGTATTGTCACACAACGGCAATCCGGCATTTTCAGCTGCCACGCTTTTTGCGCACTTCCCCGTCGCGCTGCTGCTTCTGCGTTAAGGTCAACGGCGAGCAGGGGCCAGAGCCACTTTCTGCTAGAGTGGTATCACTTCATCACGCAACCACTCGTTGCGTGGGACATAGTCTTCAGGAAGCGGGAAGTCGCTCAGCTCCTTCGCGATTGCTGCCCGCAGGAACGAATCAACCCACCAGAAAATGTCCTGCTCGCGAATCGCACGACGCATGCGACGCATACGCGTGCGCTCGTTCCTTCGCCGGCATGGTAATAGGCGTAGTGGATGGCATCGGCCATCCCTTCGATGTCGTATGGATTAACCAGCAGTGCGCCGCGCTGCAACTGGGCAGCGGCGCCTGCAAACTCCGAGAGGATCAACACGCAGTCCTCCTCGATGGAGCAGGCACAGAATTCCTTGGCGACCAGGTTCATGCCGTCCTTGAGCGGCGTCACCAGTGCGATTTGCGCGGCTTGATAGTAGGCGAGCAGATCGGCGCGCGCGAGACTGCGGAACACATAGTGAATCGGCACCCAACCGCCAGGGCGGGTGAACTGTCCGTTGATCTCGCCGACCAGGCGCTCGATACGCGTCTTGAGTTCGTGATATTGAGGAATGTCCACTCGCGACGGCACCACCACCTGAATCAGCGTGATGCGCTCGTGCAGCTCGGGATAGCGCACGAGCGCATTGCGAAACGCCTCGAGACGATCGGGGATGCCCTTGGTGTAGTCGAGACGGTCTACCCCGAGGACGAGCTGGCGGCTGGGCAATAGTGATTTCAGTTCAGCGACCTTGTCGGTGACCTCGGGTTGCGAGGCACTTCTCGACGAAGGTGTTGTAGTCAATCGAGATCGGGAAGCTGCCAAAACGCACTTCGTGGCCGTTCACGTCGACCGCCTGCACCTGGCCGCTTGCCGTGCACACGCGCCTCCTTGACCAGGGTGCGTACACATTGCAGGAAGTTGCGGTGGTCGCGCAATGTCTGGAAGCCAATCATGTCGTATTCGAGCAGCGCACGCAGCAGCGGGAAGCGCCACGGCAGCTTGACGAAGATATCGAGCGGCGGAAACGGGATGTGCAGGAAAAAATCCAAGGCGCGCAGCGGCTGCCGAGGCGACGCAGTTCGCTTGCGACGTGCATGAGGTGGTAGTCGTGCACCCAGACGAAATCGCTGCCGTCACTGTTCGCGGCCACCACCTCGGCGTAATTGCGGTTGACGTTGAGGTAGGTTCGCCAGTACTCCGGACGGAAGTTGCACAGTGAGTGCATGTCGTGGAACAGCGGCCAGACGATCTCGTTGGAAAAACCGAGGTAAAAGTTGTGAACCTCCTCGGTCGTAAGGGCCACGGGCTTGAGAGCGTAGCCGGCATCGTGAGTGGCTTGGGTGAGCGCAGCTTCAAGATTGTCGCCGTCTTCGCTGGTACCGGGCCAGCCGATCCAGGTGCCACCACGATCGCGCAGCAACGGCAGCAAAGCGGTGACCAGTCCGCCGCTGCCGGAACGGATTTTCCAGGATCCATCGCCTTGGCGGCCAAGCGTAAACGGCAGCCGGTTGGAAACTACGATCAGTCGCTGGCGATGGCTGCTCATGCGTGTGCGGGTGGCGTGCTGCTGTGGATCATGCAGCGTGCGCGTTGGATAGGCGAACTCGATGCCCTCTGTTTCGAAGCGGCGGAAGAGCGCCAGGTTGATTGCCTGCTGCTTGTCCATGTAGACGTTATAGTCCCGATCAAGCACGTAATAGACCACCTCGAAGTCGAGACTGGAGTCGCCATACGCCTGAAAGTGGGCGCGATCAAAACGCGTTTGCTCCTGCTGCTCGATGATCTCGCGCACTATCGTCGGGATGCGTTCAAGCATGTCGGCTGATGTCTGATAGGTGACGCCGAAAGAGAACAGTACACGGCGCTCCGCCATACGCTTGTAGTTGTGGATGCGACTATTGAGCAGGTCGGTATTCGAGAACACGATCTGTTCGCCGGACAGGCTGCGCAGGCGTGTGGTCTTGAGGCCAATGTATTCGACCGTGCCCAGCTGGTCCCCGACCACGATGAAATCGCCGATGATGAACGGCTTGTCGAGTGCGATGGATATGGAAGCAAACAGATCGCCGAGAATGTTTTGCGCCGCGAGTGCCACCGCCACGCCACCAATGCCGAGGCCGGTAAGCAGGGCGGTGATGTTGAAACCGAGATTGTCGAGCGCGAGCAGCAGCGCAAGCGACCACAATCCGAGACGGGCAAGGAAGCCGAGCACGCCCACGGTCGAGGCGCTGGCAGCGTCTTCCGTCTTCTTGACGTGCAGCGTGTGCCGCATCCAGCTGTCGATGAAATAATGACCCCAGATGGCGGACTGCACCAGCAGGGCAATGACCGCGATCTGCCCGGCGATCCGCTCTGCGCGCACCGGCAGCGTGAGCATCTGCGTGGCCGCGTACAATGCCAATGGCACGAGGAGTATCAGGTGGGTGGCGGCGAGGGATTTGGCCACAAAATCATCAATCGGGGTTGTCTGTTTTGCGTGTGTAGACGGCAAGACGCCGGATCACGATCCACTTCAGAATCCAGAAGGCAGCCAGAGTGCCCAGCGCAACGCCAAGGGCACTGACCCAGTCCGCGAGGCCGTTGGCTGAAAGTATCTGCTCAAGCACGCGCATGTCGATTCTCCCGTACCTGTGTCCAACGTTGCAGGAATTCGAGCAGCTCTGCCGGTGGGGTCAACCACAGTCCGGCATCGGTCGTGCGCAACTCCGGACGAACCAGCACCCCAAGGTCAGCTGTCGGTGAGCACCCGGAATGCATCTTCGTCGGTCACATCGTCGCCCAGATACGCCATCAGGGCATCCGGCATCTCGGCCCGGATCGCCTGGACCACATCACCCTTGTGGCGCCCCGGCACGCGCAGCTCGATACCACCGTTGAATTGGTGCAGCTCGAGACCGGTGTCACGTGCCTGCAGCGCCCAGTTCTCGGTCACGATGTTGCTGATGTCGGCCGCGTTGGCCGCATCCAGGCCACGCCAGTGAATGGCCAGACAGGCCGGCTTGACTTCCGTGCGTCCGCCGCGTGCATGGATTTTATCGGTCCAGCTGTCTGCCTGCACCAGACCCTGCAGGGCCCGTTCCGCGGGGCGTGCCATTTCGATGCGGCCGTCCGGAAAGCGCCGCTCCCAGCCGTGTGAGCCCCAGATTTCCGGAATCCGCCTGAGGCCAAGCAGTGGCAACAGGTCGCGTGTCCAGCGACCGCTGACAAGCACGACGCGCGTGTCCTGTTGAGCCATGAGCGTGTCGAGCGCCTCGCACACGCCGGGGTACGGCAAGGCATCCTTCGGGTCGACGCGGAACGGCGCAAGCGTACCGTCGTAATCGAGCAGCAGCACGGCACGCGGAGCCTGTGCAAGCTTTTCGAAGAACAGATTGGGATCGCACGCGGGCTGCAAGATTTGCATTGTCGCCACTAGTTCAGGTCGATAATGTCTTGTGCCTCGTGCAGCGGGACGCCCCAAAAGTGTTCCAGCAATGCAGATCATGCGATTGCCAACCAGGTGGTCGTGCAGGTTTTCCGCGCACAGGCCATTGGCGATTGCAGCGAGCGCAATATCCTTGACGAAAAGAAAAGAAACATCCTGTTGCCTCGGTCATCGTGGCTGCTCAGTCAGTGTGAGTGAACAGCGCGCCACGCGATGATTCGCGCCACGCGCAGCGCGTGAACTCCGCTACAGGCAGTGTTCGCGCGCGCGTTGCCCCGTTCGGGACGGTTTTGGATTACACGAATGATTATGCCCGCCTTCCGTGACATGGGCAAGGAAAAATCCGCATGATCTGCACGGACTATCGTTCGTCAGTACGGCTGTTTGCGCTTCAGTACAGCAGCATGGCGATGTTGTTGCACTCCGACGCAGGCGATGACGAAGGGCGAGTTGTGCGGGGCACTGCCTCAATCCGCATTGTGCAGGAGGAGATCCATGAATAGTGCCCGTGTTTTGCCTGGTTCCCTCAGGCAACTGTCAATCAGATGGAACATCGGAAAGGATGTCGTGCTGAAGTGACCAGCGCCGCGCAACACGGCAAGCGTGTGTATGCCTTCGCCGGTGAGATGATCGCGCGCACCGCGCGCAATCAACCGGCCAAGTTCGTGATGATGGGATCCGGTGCTGGTGGCGGTCGTGATGAGGTCACCCAACCCGGCGAGACGATAGGGCGTGGCGCGCTCACCGCCCAGGTGTTGCACAATGGCGGACAGTTCATGCAGCGCCGTGGCCGCGAGAAAGCCACGCGTGTTGTCGCCAAGATTCAGTTCATCCGCCATGCCGAAGGCCATGGCGTAGACATTCTTGAGAATGGCCGACCAGGAAAGTCCGAGCAATGTCGCCCGAGTGCCGGATGTGCAGGGAAGTGCCGCGATAGAGGTTGGCGATACGATCGCAGGCGGATGGCTCCGGCGTGCTGCACTCGGCAAAGGCCGGTTTGCCGGTGCGTATTTCCTCGGAGATCGTCGGCCCATAGAGAACGGCAACGCGCGCAGTGCCCACGGCCTCGGCAAGAACGGTGAACGGCAGACGACCGCTATCATCCAGGCCCTTGGCAATGGTGAGGCAGAGGGTCGTCGCCGCGAAGCTGCGGAGCAATCAGTGCCGCCACGGCCGCAAGTGCCGTCGCCGGCAGGCAAAAAAGGATGACATCACTTTCCGGTACAACTGTAGCCGAGGTCTACCGGCGTTTCACCAGCGGGTGGGCGGCGCTGCCAGATGCGCAGTGAATGGTGCGGGGCGAGCAGAATTCCATGGCCTGGCCCATCTCGCCATGGCCAAGGATCAGTACCCGGAATTTATTGTTCCTGCATCACCAGCAAACGCCTCGGGCAGGTTACACTAATTTACGTCGGAGAAGACCGGCACACCGCCAGATGGCGCGACACACGGGTCGGGCTGAACTGTGACAGACGCAATCTGCAAAAACAAGATCATCTTCGTGCCCGGCAAGAATCCCGAAGCCGCCGGCCGGAGGCATCACAGCGCACTGCTGTGGCGTTGCCTGCATGCGCGGCTTGAACTCGTGAATCCGGCAGTCGCGCACGCATCTGGCCGCGCATGTCCGATTGTTTTTCACTGGTCGCCTGGAATGCGATCTATTACGGGCATGTCAAAGACGTGGAAGAAGACGTGCCATGGATCGAGCTGCTCTGCCACAAGACCGGACCGGACGCGCCGGATGTGCGCGATGCCCTGTCCTGGCGCACAAGCCGTGCGACTCCTTTATATATTGCCGACCTGTTCCGGCACTCATCCCGCTGTTGCCAGACCCGGCGGTGAAAAGTGCGGTGCGCGAAACCGAGCGCTACTTCCAGAACCGGGACGGCATCGGTACGCGAGTGCGCGAACTGCTCAAGACGCCGTTGCGCGCAGACGTTTGCCGCCGGTGACCGGATTCTGGTGATCGGTCATAGCATGGGTGCGGTGATCGCCTACGACGCACTGTGGGAACTGACCCATCTGGAAGGTCATCCCGGCAAGGTCGATCTGTTCCTGACGCTTGGGCAGCCCCCTGGGCATGCGACTCGTGCAGGACCGGCTGCTCGGTTTCCAGCGCAACGACGGACAGCGCTTCCCGCGTAATATACGTCACTGGATCAACATTGCCGCGCACGGCGATCTGACCGCCCTCGATCCCGAGATCCGCAATGACTTTATGCCGATGATCGAGCAGGGCTGTACGGAATCTATCGAAGACCGGCATCGTGGCGTATTCAATTATTTTCGCAATGACAAGGGCCTCAACGAGCATCGATCGTATGGTTATCTGGTCGAACAGCATGTGCGCACGTGTCCTCGCGGCCTGGTGGCAGGGCGATGGCGGGTCGAGTCTGTTTCTCCAATGCCGCTGGCGGCGTCGACCTGCAATAGCTTAAATTTCCTTATATGATTCGTTAAGTGTTGATCGGGCCTCTGTCTTCCCCCAGTTGGCTTGGCGAAGACGTGGACCAAGATAGTTGCAGGTTTCTCAGGTGATAGCTGCTTTCGGTGGCCAGGATAACAAGACATGACCCAGAAATTTGTGAACGCAACGATTCTCGGAAACTGCCAGTGAGGGGAGCCTGCCCGTGACTGGAAGGCAGCCTCGGTCCGGCAGCGGTCGATATCCAGACGCTGCAGGCGCGCCACGGCCTGCTTGCCTACGACCCGGGTTTTCGCTCGACGGCTTCCTGCAAGAGTGCCATCACCTTCGTGGATGGTGACAACGGTATGCTTCTCTATCGGGGTTATCCCATCGAAGAGCTGGCCGAGCACAGTGATTTCACCGCGGTGGCCTACCTGCTGATGAACGGTGAGCTGCCCAACGTGGAGCAACGCAAGGCGTTTGACCTGCAGATTGGACAGAGCAACCTGCTGCACGAACAGATCATGTACTTTTTCCGCGGCTTCCGCCGCGATGCCCATCCGATGGCCGTGATGGTCGGGGTGGTCGGGGCCCTGTCGGCGTTTTACCACGATGTCATGGACATCCGGAATCCGGAAGACCGGATGATGGCGGCGGTGCGGCTGATCGCCAAGATGCCGATGATCGCGGCCGCCAGCTACACCTATTCCACCGGACGTCCGCAACGTTATCCCAACAATCGTCTGGATTACGCCTCGAACGTATTGCAGATGATGTTCGGATTGCCGAATGACGAGTATCACGTCGACCCGGTGTTGGCGCGCGCGCTCGACCGCATTCTTATTCTGCATGCCGATCACGAGCAGAATGCCTCGACCTCGACGGTGCGGCTGGCGGCCTCGTCCGGCGCCAATCCGTTTGCCTGCATTTCCGCCGGCATCGCCTCGCTTTGGGGGCCGGCACACGGCGGCGCGAACGAGGCGGTGCTCAAGATGCTGATGGAAATCGGCTACGGTCGAGAATATTCCCAAGGCGATGGCACGTGCCAAGGACAAAGATGATTCAGTTCCGGTTGATGGGTTTCGGCCACCGCATCTACAAAAACTTCGATCCGCGCTCGCGCGTCCTGCAGCAGAGCGCGCACGAGGTGCTCAACCACCTCGACATCCACGACCCGCTGCTTGATGTTGCCATGCGCCTTGAAGAGATCGCGCTCAAGGATCGACTACTTCATCGAGCGCAAGCTCTATCCGAACGTGGATTTCTATTCCGGCATTCTGCTGCGCGCGATGGGCTTCCCGATGAACATGTTCACGGCAATTTTTGCGCTGGCGCGCACCGCCGGCTGGGTGAGTCACTGGCTGGAGCTGCAACAGGAATCACATGGCATCGATCGCCCGCGCCAGCTGTACGTCGGTGAAGCGCTACGCCATATTCCTGTGAAGAAATAATCTGATATGCCCGCAATGAAACGGACACGGTGTAGATCTGCCAGAAAAACAGAAAGAAGGGGAGGGGCGTCGAGTGATTCAGCGGTTGCTAGCATGTTTGCTGTGTGTATCAGTTGGACTCACGGTATTTTCTGCACGAGCAGGCGTAAGTCATGACCCGGCGCTGACCTGGCGCACTCTGCACAGTTCGCACTTCCGTATTCACTATTATGAAGGCGAAGAAGCGCTTGCACAGCGCACCGCCGCCACGGCCGAACGCGTCCACACTCAACTAAGTCCGGTTATCGGCTGGCAGCCGGAGGAGCCGGTCGACATCGTGCTGACTGATCGTCAGGACATCGCCAACGGATTTGCCAGTTTCTTTCCGGCAGACCGCATGACCATTTTTGTGACGCCACCCGATGAGGTCTCCAGTTTGGAGGACCACGGTGGCTGGCTCGATACAGTACTGACGCATGAATACATACATATCCTGCATCTCGATAAAGCCACGGGATTACCCAGTTTTCTGCGTCATGTGTTTGGCCGAAACATACTGTTGTTCCCAAATGCCCTGCAGCCTGCCTGGCTGATTGAAGGTATTGCGACGTGGCACGAAACCGATCGTGCGCGCGGCATTGGCCGCGGCCAGAGCAGCTATTACGACATGCTTCTGCGCATTGAAGTAGAGAACGGACTTAAACCGCTGCGCCAGATCAACCAGGCTATTTCGACCTGGCCGGGCGGAACAACACCCTATTTGTATGGGGTCGCGTTCTACAACTTTATCGCCGACCAGCAGGCCGTAGAGCACATTACGTCGCTGGTGGATAATTACAGCGAAAATATCATTCCATTCCGTATTAACTCCAACAGCCAACAGACACTGGGTGCGGAGCTGTCAGACCTGTGGCCAAAGTTTGAACAGTACCTGAAGGAACGGCACGGTGCGCGCCTCGGCGCCATCCGGCGCGCAGGGGTTGTGGCCGGTGAACGGCTCACCCGGAACGGCTATGACGGCGGCGCCGTCCGTGCCTTGCCGAATGACGGTATAGTCTACCTGCGCCGGGACGGGGAGAGTGAGCCGGCACTGCGACGACAGAGTAGCAGACGGTACGTTGCGCTGGCGCATTGAGGTGCACGGCGGTGCGCACCTGTCGCTGCATCCACGCGCCGGGGTGCTGCTCGCGCAACCGGAGATCAACCGGAATGCCAATTTTTTCTATGATCTGTATCGCGTCGAACTCGAGCAGGGCAGCCTGCAACGCCTGACGCATGGCGCGCGCTACCGCTATGCCGCCTGGAACCCGGACGGTACCCGCATCCTGGCTGTGCAGAACGCGGGCGGGAAACACGCTCTGCATCTTCTCGACGATGCCGGCAAGCTGATCGAGGTATTGGCGGCTGGCGAACAGGATGTCGTGTTCGCTGACCCGGACTGGTCACCGGATGGACGGTCGGTGGCATTGGCCGCATGGCGCCCTCAGGGTGGCTGGAACTTGGAACGCTTTCACGTGGACGAACGGCGCTTTGAACAGCTGACGCGCGATGACACGATTGAGGCGCAACCGCAATTCACGTCGGACGGCAAGGCACTGTTGTTCACTTCCGATCATGGTGGCGTGTACAACCTGCGGCGTATGGATTTAGCCAGTAGCAAGCTGGTGACACTTACCAACGTCGAGGGCGGCGCCTTCTTTCCATCGCAGGCGCGTGCCGGCGGCCCTGTGTATTACACCGGCTATGGCCCCGAAGGATTCGACATTTATCGCCTGGATACGCCTGCGACGCTACCTACTCCGATCGCCGCTCAGGGACCGTCCGCAATCGTGGCAAAAGAAGACCCGCTTCCGGAGGGCCTGCAGGTCGGCGATTATTCACCGTATGACGGGTTGCGTCCGCGCTGGTGGTTTCCGCATGTGGCGATCGATTCACAGCGTACTGAACTCGGTGCGATAACCTCTGGCTGGGATCCGCTGCAGCGACATATCTATTATCTGGATCTGGGCTACGACTTCAGCAATCAATTGGTGGTCGGATCAGTTGACTATATTTACGATCGCCTCTACCCGACATTCAAACTGCACGCCTCGCGCGACAGTTCATTTGACGTGGACAGCAACAACAACACGCTGCGTGTGGTCGCCTCCGATACTTTCATGGGTGAGATGGTGCTCCCGTATCTGCAATACCGTCAGAATTTATCCCTGCATGCCGCGGCCTATACGGTGCGCGACACCGATTACCGGACCGCAACCGGCGTCGCGCCGCAGCCGGACCGTACCGACAATGTGCTTGGCTACGCTTTTGTCTACGATTCGACACGTCGTTACCCGTTCTCGGTTAGTCGTTCGCGTGGTATGCAATTAAGTGTGGTAGCGGAAACCAGCGATGCCGTCGACGGATCGGACTACAGTGGCGAGGTGTATACGCTCGATGGGCGTGCCTTTCTGCCGCTCACCGGCGAGCATGTGCTGGCCCTGCGCCTTGCCGGTGGCTGGGGAAGCGCCAGTCCGCGGCTCTTCCGTCTGGGTGGCAGTCTGTCGGCCAACGCAGCACCGCTACCGCTCGACACGGCGTTGCTAAACTCCCCCTTTAACCAGCGTGAATTCGCGTTGCGTGGCTATGACAGCGGTCTGGCTGAACTGACCGGCCGGCGTATGTTGCTGGTGTCAGCCGAGTGGCGATTCCCGGTGTCCCGTATCGAGCGTGGCTTCATGGCTCCGCCGATGGGCATCCACCAGGTTTCCGGCAGCGTGTTCGCTGAGACAGGCGAAGCTTGGAAGGACGGCGGGAGTCCCGGCGACTATTCCACCGGTGCGGGCATTGAAGCAAATGCCGAAGTGAATCTGTTTTATGATCTTGCTTTCCATCTGCGGCTCGGATATGCCCATGGCTTCGCGGACAACGGCAGTAACCAGGTGTACCTGCAGCTCGGATCTTCTTTCTAGGTGCCGGGTATGAAATTCGCTGCGCGCGCGGAAGGAAGCGCTGGCTGGCGCCGGTTTCTGTTCCGTCTGCTGTGCGTGTCCGTCCTGCTGCCGGTTCAGGCGCTGATGGCAGCGGAGGACACTACCGGCGAGCCGGCCGGCAGCGCGGCGGCACCAGTTATTACTGCCATCGAATTCAGCGGCAACCAAGTCACGAATCCAAAGATCCTGCGTTACGAAATACTGGTCAAGGAAGGTGACATCGCCGACCCGGCACTGATCGAGCGATCGCGTCAGGCGATCATGGATTTGGGACTGTTCGTCTCGGTAGATGCCGCTGTCGAGCAGCGCGAGGACGGAACTGTGTTGCGCTTCATCGTCAAGGAGAAGTATTACATCCTGCCAGTGCCCAAGCTTAACCGCGACGACGACAACAAAATAAGCCTCGGCGCCGAACTTAGCCTCGACAATCTGGCCGGACTCAATCAGCAGTTGAAGATCCGATATGAAACCGAGGAGGCTGATAGCCAAAGCGGCGGCAAGAACGAAACTAATACACTTAGTTACAACTACCCGCGCATGTTCGGCAGTCCTTATCAGTTTCATACTGAATTTAACCAAAATCGTCTGCCCACCGAGGTTGTGAGTGGTACGACGGTCACATCGCTGTACGAATTGGAGGCCTGGACGGCAAGCTTGCAGATATCGCGCTGGCTTGCACCGCGTGGCCCGAGCCGCGGCTGGCAGGTGGGCGCCGGCCTTGTCTGGCGACGCAATGGCTACGACTATATATCCGGCGCCCCGACCGATGCATTCCAGGATGGCCGGGCGGTGGGAATCAGCGCGCTTGGCCAGTTTCTCGATGTGCGCGATTATCTGTTCAGCCGGAGCGGCAAGGAATACGGCTATTTGGGGGAATTCGGCGCACCGGTACTCGGTTCCGACACCCAGTACTCGCGTCATGAGTTCTTCTACCGAAGATATATCCTGCTCGAGGGTCGGCCGCACGAGAACCTCGAATTCCAGGGGCGGCTCGGCCTGTCGAGTGGCGATATCTTTGTGAGTGATGAGTATGCCTACAGCCTGGGCGGCAGCAAAACATTACGTGCCTACGACACCGGCAGTTTTACCGGAAACAGTTTTATCCTTTTTAACATGCAGTATCTGCGGCCATTCTTCGACTATTACCCATTGCGCGGAGCCGTATTCCTGGATGTCGGCAACACCTATCCCAGTAACGAGAAAATCAATCTCGGCGACCTCAATTGGGACGTAGGCATAGGGCTGCGTCTGCGCCTGAAGTCGTTCGTCAAGATCGACCTGCGCGTGGACGTCGCGTACTCACACGACACCGGCGAGTACAAAGTCTTTGCTGGGACGAAAGAAGTATTCTGACGGTATGGATCATCAAGCCGGGATTGGACGATCATGCGGAAAAAATCTTGGGTTGCGTTGCTGATACTGCTGGCGACGGGCTGTGCAGCACATACTGTGACTTCCGGACGGGTGGTCATACGCGACGACCGTGCGCAGGCTGGAGCACGCTTCAGTGATCGAGACCGCGCGATAGTGATGGAATATTATCGCGCTGCCAAACCGACGAAGACGTCACCGGGACTGGCGAAGAGTGGGTCTTTGCCGCCGGGATTGGCAAAGCGCGACACGCTGCCATCCGGATATCAAGGGATCTTGCTGCCGCGCGAACTGGATGCGCGCCTGTCAAAGCTGCCTGCCACACAGGCGCGTGTCATTATCGGACGGGATATTGTGCTCATGCAACGCGAAACACGCGTGATACTGGATATCCTGCACGATTTAATTCCAGAGTAAGGGATTGGGCGTCGACACAAAGGACTCAGAAAACGCATTCCCGGTCTCGTTGTAATCTTTGCGTTTTTGAGTGCCCGCCTTCCGTACTTGTTTCAGCCGTGCGGTCTGTGCACTTCGCGTTCGGCGAGCACCCGGCGCTTCTCGTAGGCCGCGCGCGCGATCGCCACATCTTCCAGAAACCACGGCAGTTCTGCGAGGGTCAGCGCCTGCGGGCCGTCCACCAGCGCTTTCGTCGGGTGCGGATGGAAATCGACCAGAATCATGTTCGCGCCGGCCACCACGCCCTGGGCTGTGACGTGCATCATGTCGAGCATGCCATCCGGTGCGTGCTCGCGCGTACCGACTGAATGCGACGGATCGATACACACCGGCATGCGTGTCAGGCGCTTCACCACCGGCACATGCGCGAAGTCCACGAAATTGCGGTGCGGATCGCCCATGTTGGTCTTCATGCCGCGCAGCCCGAACACGACATTGCGGTTGCCCGCGCTTGCCAGGTATTCGGCGGCATTCAGCGATTCCTCCAGTGTGATGCCGAAGCCGCGTTTGAGCAGCACCGGGAACTCACGCTGCCGGCCGACGATCTTGAGCAGTTCGAAGTTCTGGGTGTTGCGTGTGCCGATTTGCAGCATCACTCCGGTCGGTTTACCGGTTCTTGGCCAGCGCTTCCTGGATTTCTTCCAGGTGCGAGTCATGCGTGATCTCCATGGCGATCACCTTGATGCCGTATTTCCCGGCCAGTTCGAATACCCACGGCAGGCAGGCTTTGCCGTGGCCCTGGAAGGAATACGGGTTGGTACGTGGCTTGTACGCGCCCATGCGTGTGCACACCTGACCATGGTCGCGCAGGGCCTTCAGCATCTGTTCGACGTGTTCGGGCACATCCACGGCGCACAGGCCCGCGAACACATTGAGATTGTCCTGGCTGAATAAGACGCCGTTGTAGTCGAAGCCAGTCGGGCGGCGGTCGTCATGGTGGCGACCGAGGATGCGATAGTCTTCAGAAATTCGCACGACGCGTTCCACACCCGGTTGATGCTCGATCTCGGCCTGATCAAGACTGGCGGTTTCGCCGATCAGGTAAATTTCGGTAAGCGTCTGCAGTGCCCCCACCTCCTGGTGCACGCGCGTCTGGATGTTGGGCCGGTTGGTCAGGTAATCCATGAGCTGCCGGTACTCGGCGCTGTGCATCGTGATTTGCGGCTGGAGAATGATGATCATGGATCGCCTCGCTGGCTTGGGATACGTTTACCGGCACGGGTATGGCTAATTATTTATGTGCGGCTGGCCTTCTCGCATTGCGAGAATTGTGCACGACTCGTGCGCTCTATTGTAACCGTGCCGCGCCAATCGGAAAGAGTGATCTGGGCTTGCGCAACGTCCTGCGCTAAGCTGGCCGCATGCCGGATATCGCACGCCGACCGCCGCCGTACCGCCTCGATCGCGTCCAGCTTGAAGACGAGGTGCGTCTCGACACCATGCGCGCCAGCGGCCCGGGCGGACAGAATCTGCACAAGACCGAATCGGCTGTCCGGCTCACGCATTTTCCTTCCGGTGTGGTGGTGATTGCCTCCGATACTCGATCGCAGACGCGTAACCGTGAGCTCGCCTTTGAGCGTTTGATTGAACGTCTGCGAAAGCTTAATTTTGTACCAAAGAAGCGCAAGAAGACTCGTCCCACGCTCGGCGCGAAAAAGCGTCGCCTCGAAGGCAAGCGTCAGACGGGCGCGGCGAAACGCCTGCGCGGACGGGTACGTGGCGACGAGTAAATTCCCGAAACACAAACGAGTCTCAAACTAACTGCTTTTGCTCATCACGGAAGCACGCGCCGCCAGAAGTACAGGGAAGCAGCTGTCGTAATGACCGCCGAGACGAGGAATGCCACCTTTGCGTCCCACAGCATCCACAGGCCGCCGAGCAGCAACCCCGCCGGAATGGCAGCAAGTCCCACGATCATGTAAAACCAGCCGAACGCCGTGCCGTGTTCTGTGGATGGTGCGAGGTCGCGTACCAGAGCGCGTTCCGCGCCCTCGGTCAGTCCGAAGTGCAGACCGAGCGTGAGGCTCAGTAGCCACAGGTGTGATACCGAGGCTGTGAAGGCGAGTCCGGTGAGCGCCAGTATGTACACGGTGTACCCTGCCAACAGCACCGGCCGGCGGCCGTTTCGATCGGCTAGCCGCCCGGCGCCTTCGGCGGTCAGTACCTTCACGATGTGCATTGCCGCCCAGAGCAGCAACAATTGCACCACGCTCATGCCGAGTTCATGGCCACGCAACAGCAGGAAGGTTTCCGGAATGCGCCCGAGCGCGAACAGGCCAAGCGCCACGAGGTAGGCGCGGGTCTTTGCGCTTAAGCCCCGCCAGCGCAGCGGTGCGAGAAGCTCCAGACTGGCTGTATGACGCACCGGTTCGCGGATGCCGAAAACGATCAGCAGGATCGCGAACAGGCCCGGGATCGCGGAGAAGGCAATGACCAGATCGAGACGCTCCGTACCCCAATACACCACGGCGGCGGCTACGAGCGCGCCGAGCACCGCGCCGGTATGGTCGAGCGCGCGCGTCAGCCCGTAGGCGCGCGCCGCCATGCCATCCGGGATCACATCGGCCAGCATCGCATCGCGTGGCGCGCTGCGCAGTCCCTTTCCGACGCGATCGGTAACACGGATTCCCAGAACCATGAGCCAGCTTTCCGAGAAACCGATAAGTGGACGCACCAGATTGGAGAGGGCATAGCCGAACAACATGAATGGCTTGCGCCGTTGCCGCGCCATGTCCGAACGTCGACCGGCCCAGAGCTTGAGCAGATTGGTGGTAGTGTCGGCGAGCCCCTCGATGAAGCCGAGCGCCATCGGCCCGGCGCCCAGCATGGTCGTGAGCAAGAGCGGAATGAGCGGCGTTACCATTTCACTCGCAAAGTCATTGAGCAGGCTCACGAAACCGACCACGATCACTGTTCGCGGCAAGTGGCGTTTTGGAGAATTCGTGGCAGTGGTTTGACGATTCATGGCCGTGTCCACAATAGAGCCTGATCGGCGTGTCTGGCTTTGAGTGTTTTGCGGTGCACGTTCATCGCCGGTTTAGTGTGGCATGGTTTATGATCGTTTGCTGTTCGACAAACTGCCAAACCGTCCGCCGATACTGACGGTATTGCCTGTTTGCAAAGTTTGTTATCGTGGCTAAGTTGACGTAGGATGTTTTTCCCCTGGAGGCAGTAACCGTATTTGGGGAAGAACAAGCTCACGGTGGGAAGGCCATTTGTCGCCCGAACCCCCGGAGGACGAGGAGGGTTTTGCGCGGCATGCTGACTGGTATTGTCAAATGGTTCAACAATTCCAAGGGATTTGGATTTATTACTCCGAGCGACGGTAGTCCGGATGTCTTCGTGCATTTTTCGTCAATTGAGACAGATGGCTACAAATCGCTGACCGAGGGACAGACGGTGGAGTTTGAATCAATCCAGGGACCGAAAGGCACGCAGGCCAGTCGCGTTATCCCGCGCTAGCTTGCAAGTGCTGACCTGAGCAAGGAGAGCCTCGCGTGCGCGGGGCTTTTTTTCGGCTTGCACCAAGCGTTGCCGTGGCAGGTACAATAGGGCGGTGTAACGGAGACTTACCCACCCTTGTCGCATTATTATCAGGACATGACTCACCGTGACGCTTGAGTTACTCATTGAAAACTACGGCTACCTTGCCATCTTTATCCTGACGTTCCTTGAAGGCGAGACCATCGTGATTCTCGCCGGTGTGGCCGCGCATCTCGGGCTGCTCGAACTACAATGGGTGATTCTCTCGGCACTGGCAGGCAGTTTTGGCGGCGACCAGCTCTACTACTACCTCGGACGTCACTGGGGGCCGAAAATTATTGCCAAGCGCCTGTCATGGAAGGAGGGCGCAGAGAAGGTCTACAGGCTCCTGCATCGTCATCAATACTTTCTGATTCTCACATTCCGCTTCTATTACGGCCTGCGCAATGTCACACCATTTGCGGTTGGTTCCGCGCACGTTCCGCGATTACGATTCTTTGTACTCAATCTGATCGGTGCAATCGTCTGGGCGATTACCTTTGCCTCAGCCGGATATCTGTTCGGCGAGGCATTTAAACTATTTGTCGACGACTACCACAAGTACGCACTCTATTTGCTGGGCGGATTGGTGCTCCTCGGGCTCGCCATCTGGCTTGCAACCCTCATCCGCCACCGCCGCAAGGCGCGTGAGCATGGAATATTAAAATAAAAAAGCGATTCAATTGGATCCACGGCCTTTGTTCGGGACCTCCTGATCTGGAAAAGATATTCCACGAGTTTGGATTGGACGAAGCCGAAAGGACCGAGCGCAAGAGCTATCTCGAAGTTGGCGATATCACCACGGTCGAGCGACTGCAACAGGTGCGGTCCAGATCTTACAAAGCCTTCGCAACTGCGCGCCTGCGGGGCAGACAAGGTGCACTGAGCCTTCAGGAATGCCGATCCATCACGGCAGCGAAGTAGCCATCGGTACGATGACGATGCGGGAGCAGACGCAGGAATTCACCTTCAGGGTTTATCTCCACGTGCCGTCGTGCAAGTACCTCGGCGACCGGCACACTGACGTAGTCCGGATGGGATGCAAGAAAATCCGATATGACGTCCTCATTTTCTTCTCTGAGCAGGCTGCAGGTGGCATATACCAGTCGCCCGCCCGGCTTCAACAGAGTGCTCGCCGAAGCGAGAATCGCACGCTGGGTGGCAGCCAGTTTTTCCACATCGATTGCACGCCACTTGATATCGGGGTTTCGCCGCAGTGTGCCGGTGCCGGAGCAGGGTGCGTCCACCAGTACCCGGTCGATTTTTCCGGCGAGTCGCTGCACGCGCACGTCGCGTTCGTTCTGGATCACAACACTGCGCACATTGTCGAGGCCGGCGCGTGCCAGGCGAGGTTTGAGACGTTCGAGGCGCTTGGCCGAGACATCGAGCGCATACACTGAACCGCTGTTGCCCATCAGTGCAGCCAGATGCAAGGTCTTGCCGCCGGCACCCGCACAGAAGTCCACCACCATTTCGCGACGCTTTGGTTCGAGCAGCATTGACAGCAGTTGGCTGCCTTCATCCTGCACCTCGATCAGGCCTTCTTCGAAACAGCTTGTGCGGAAGATTGGTGCGCGCTCGTGTCGCCGCAGTCCGACTGGCGAGTAGGGTGTGAGTTCGACGGGAAGCCCGGCTTCCGCTAGGCAAGCGGCGGCTTCCTCACGTGTGGCCTTGATGGTGTTGACGCGCAAGTCGAGCGTGGCAGGCTGGTTGAGCGCGGCTGCAAGAGTGCGCGTTTCGCTCTCACCGTACAGGGCCAGCATGCGCTCGAGTAACCAATCCGGCAGATCGAGCTGCACGCCGAGCGGCAGTTGTTCCATGTTCAGTGTGCGTACGCGCTCAGCGATAGCCGTGCTATCCACACGAAGGCCGGCATCAGCAAGTGCACGGTCGTTTCCATTCTGCAACGTGACGACACAGGCGCCAACAATTGCTTCTGCTGTTGCACCGGAGTCCGCGCCGCCACTGGCCAGATATTCGAGAAAGCGCCGGCGTCGCAGGCAGACATACACCGTTTCGGCAATATACCCGCGGTCACGCATACCAAGTTTCGGGTGGGCACGAAAGTAACGCTCCATCTGCGCATCCGCTGGCGAAGTGCCGGACAGGATTGCAGCCAGCAGCTCGGCGGCGGATTTGATCAGCAGGGATTTCGGCATATGAATAGAAGCCACTGACGAACACAGACAAAGCACACGAATAATTACGAATTCCGGACTTTAGTGGTTATCGGTAGTGGCGAAATTATTTTCCGTAGCGCTTGAGAAGGTCCGCGTAGGCATCGATGCGCCGGTCGCGCAGGAACGGCCAGATGCGCCGCACTGCCTCGGTGCGTTCAAGATCAATGTCGGCTACCAAAATTGCCGGGGCCTCGGTTCCGGACTCGGCCAGGATCTCGCCCTGTGGACCGGCGATAAAGCTCGACCCCCAGAAATGGATGCCGTCACTCGCCGCGGATGGATCCGGCTCGTGCCCGGCACGGTTGCACGCGAGCACCGGCAGGCCGTTGGCCACGGCGTGTGCGCGTTGAATGGTGATCCAGGCATCGCGCTGACGGGACTTTTCGGTATCGCTATCGCGTGGATCCCAGCCAATGGCTGTTGGGTAGAGCAGCAGATCAGCACCATTGAGTGCCATGAGACGTGCCGCCTCGGGGTACCACTGGTCCCAGCACACCAGCACACCGAGCTGTCCGACACTGGTGTTGATGGGCAGGAAACCGAGATCGCCGGGCGTGAAGTAGAACTTCTCGTAGAAACCGGGATCGTCCGGGATGTGCATTTTCCGGTAGCTGCCGGCAATCTGGCCGTCGCTGTCCAACACGACGGCTGTGTTGTGGTACAGGCCGGCCGCACGCCGCTCGAACACCGAGGCGACAATCACGATGCCAAGTTCAAGCGCGAGCGCACCGAGTGTGTCGGTGGTCGGACCGGGCACCGGCTCGGCCTGATCGAATCGCTGTGTGTCTTCGGTCTGGCAAAAATAGACGCCGGTGTGCAGTTCCTGGAGTAATACGAGTTGCGCACCGCGCGCCTGTGCCGCGCGCACGCCATCCATGCTGGTGGCCAGATTCTTGTCGCGGTCCTCGCTGCACGCCTGCTGCACGAGGCCGACCTTGAGGTGGCGGTTCATGCTGCCCATGTTAGCAAGCTCGATGCAGTTCTGCCCATCCGCGCCACGTGCTTGACAATCAATGGCGTCTGCCGGAATGTTTGGTGCCCCTGATTCCCAACAATAAAGGAAAATTCATGAAAAAGCGTATTGCCCTGTTCGCGTTCTGCTCCCTGCTTGTCGCGCCGGCCTTTGCCTATCAGGTGACCGGTCCGGTTGTTGAAGTGACCGACAGCAAGATCGTTGTCCAGAAAGGGCAAGGAGAAGTGGGAAATCACACGCACCCCGGCCACGGCCGTGAAAGGTGATATCAAAAAAGGCGCCAAGGTTACGGTTGAATACACCATGAGTGCGACCAAGATCGAGGCGAAGGACGAGAAGAAGAAAAGTAACAGATCCCGATCAGACCTTGCCAGGGCCCGCCGGTCAACCGGCGGGCCTTTTTTATTGTGTAGACGCCGAAGTGGCTGCCCGGGAAGTGCCCGCTATGCAGGCAGCACCCCGGCCGGAATCTGCATGGTTACACAATGCAGGCTGCCGTGCTGATAGATAAGCGGCAGGCAGTCGATGCCAATGACCTCGCGTCCCGGGAAGCAGTCCCGCAGGCGCTCAAGCGCGACTCGATCCGCAGGATCGTCGTAGGTCGGCACCAGCACGGCGCCATTGATGATGAGGAAATTGGCATAGGTGGCTGGCATGCGCGCACCCTCGTCGTCAAATCTGGCGCGTGGCCAGGGTAGTGCCACCAAGCCGGTAGGGTTGGCCGGCTGCTGTACGGAATGCCTGCAATTCCTTTTCCATGGCTTGCAACGCTACAGTAATGCTCGTCGGTCGGGTCATCACAGGCGACGTAGGCGATGGTGTTTGCGTCGCACAGGCGTGCGAGGGTGTCGATGTGGCTGTCGGTATCGTCGCCGGCCAGATAGCCGCTTTCCAGCCACAGGAAACGCGTGATACCAAGAAGCTCGGCGAGTTTTGACTTCGATCTGTGCACGCGTGAGGCCCGGGTTGCGCGTTGGCGCGAGCAGGCAACTCGTGGTCGTGAGTAGCGTGCCCTGGCCGTCCACTTCGATCGAGCCACCTTCGAGAATCAGATCCACGGTTTCGAGCGGGGCATCCCCGAACGCGCCCAATGCATACAGCCGGCGGGTGATGAGATTGTCGAGGTCGTGTGCGTACTTTCCGCCCCAGCCGTTGAAGCCGAAGTTGAGCAGAGTCGGCTGAATTGCGGCACAGCACCGTAATCGGTCCATGGTCGCGCGCCCAGGTGTCGTTGGCAGGTGCCACGAGCAGGTGCAGGCGTTCTTTCGGTATGCCTGCGCTGCGCAGCTGTGCGGCAACCTGTGCGCGCACCGCCTCGTCGTGACAGGCAATGAGCACAGTTTCGAAGCGTGCAATGCTGGCGGCGATGGCCGTGAACACCGGTTCCACCTTGTGCAGGATTGGCGCCCAATCGCTTTGGGAGTGCGGCCAGGTGAGCATCACGCCGCTCTGTGGTGCCCATTCCGGCGGTAGGTAGGTACGACAGGCTGGAAGTGTCATGCGTGACGCGCCGAGTGCGAAATGGCGCGTATCATACGACGCTTGCGGTACAGGAGGTAGGGTGCGCGGGAGGCACCAAGACATGTTGTCCTGCGGGGTTTGACCTGCAGGCACGGGTATAATTGAATGTGCATCTCGATTCGCTGTTTTCGGAGAGTCCCATGTCGTTGATCCGCCCCTTTGCCGGCCTGCGTCCGGCCCCCGGTCGCGCTGCCGATGTGCTCGCGCCGCCATACGATGTGCTCAACACCGAAGAGGCGCGCGCACGCGCTGACGGCCGGCCGTGGAGCTTCCTGCATATCTCCAAACCGGAAATCGATCTGCCGCCGGGCACCGATCCGTACAGCCCTGCGGTGTATGCCAAGGGCAAGGAAAACTTCGCACATCAAATCGCCGAAGGCGTGCTGGTGCGCGACCCGCAGCCCTGCTACTACCTCTATCGTCTGGTGATGGGCGCGCACACCCAGACCGGCATCGTCGCGGCGGCATCCGTGCCGGACTACGACAGCAACCGCATTCGCAAACACGAGTTCACGCGCCCCGACAAGGAAGACGATCGCGTGCGCCAGATCGACGCACTCAATGCCCAGACCGGACCGGTGTTTCTCACCTATAAACACAATGCGGGGATTGATGCGTTGGTGGCGCGCGTCACGACCGGCGCGCCGGAGGTGGATGTCACCGCCGACGACGGTGTGCGCCACGCTCTCTGGGTGTTGCGCGAACCGGCGGACATCGAGACGATTACCCAGACCTTCGACGCCATGGAGTAACCTCTATATCGCCGACGGTCACCACCGCTCGGCCGCGGCCTCACGTGTTGCGGCGACCCGCAAGGCGGCCAATCCGGACCACAGCGGGGAACGAGGCCTACAATTATTTTCTGGCCGTGATATTCCCCGACGACCAGATGCAAATTCTCGACTACAACCGGGTGGTCAAGGATTTGAATGGACACACCGTGGAGGAATTCGTTACCGAGATTGCCGAGGCCTTCACGGTCGAGATCGAGACGGCGGCAGTGAAGCCGGGTCGTGCACGCGAGTTCGGCATGTACCTCGATGGCCGCTGGTACCGGCTGCATATCGATCCCGAATTCATTCCGGACGAGGATCCGGTCAAGCGCCTGGATGTGAGCCTGCTGCAGGACAACCTGCTCGGGCCGATTCTCGGCATCGGCGATCCGCGCCACGACAAGCGCATCGATTTCGTCGGCGGCATCCGCGGACTGCAGGAACTGGAACGGCGCGTGGATTCCGGCGAGATGGCCTGCGCCTTCACGATCTTCCCGACCTCGATGGCAGATTTAATGCGCGTCGCCGATGCCGGCGAAGTCATGCCGCCCAAGTCGACCTGGTTCGAGCCAAAACTGGCCGATGGGCTGGTTTCGCACGTGCTGGCTAAGGAAGGCGCCTGCCAAAATAACCGATTAACGTTGCCCGCTGCCGCTGACGCGCGCCAGCAAGTGATCCAGCGTGCGCGCCGAAAGCATGCGCTTCAGCCAGGCGAAGAGGTGGGTGGGAAAGGTCACCGGGTAGCGTATCCGCGGCCGGCTTGATTCCAGCGCATGAATGACTTTTTCCAGCACCGCTTCCGGCGGCAGGGTGAAGGGTAACGGCTTCTCGCCACCCAGACGTGCTTCCACTTGTTCGTAGTAAGCTCGATGGGCACTGTGTGCCTTGTCGATGTTTTTTTTATAAGCCTCGAAGGCGTTGGCGCGGAAACGGCTGGTGATCGGGCCCGGTTCGATCAGCGAGACGTGTATATTGGTGCCGCGCAATTCGAGGCGCATTGTGTCCGAGAGCGCTTCAAGCGCATACTTGCTGGCGTTATAGGCGCCACGGTAGGCGAAGCTGATGATTCCCAGAATCGAACTGATCTGTACGATGCGGCCTTCATTCCGGGCGCGCATCACCGGTAACACCCGATTGGTAAGCTCCTGCGTGCCGAACAGATTGGTTTCGAACTGCTGGCGCAACGCTTCGCGCGTAAGGTCTTCGACCGCACCCGGCTGGCCGTAAGCACCATTGTTGATGAGCGCATAGAGCTGGCCGCTGGTACGTGCCAGCACTTCATCCACGGCTGCACGGATTGAGTCCGGCGAACGCAGGTCGAGCACCAGGCTTTCAAGTCCGGCGGCGCGCAGTGCCGCGACATCCTTTTCCTGCTTCACGCTGGCGAACACGCGATAGCCGCGCGCGTGCAGCCCGATCGCCAGACAGCGGCCGATGCCGGTGGAACAACCAGTAATGAGAACGGATTTCTGGTGCATGTTCTTAATGCGGCATCTTTAGGTCAAGATGTTGCTAGCATAACGCAGGGACGCGCGGCGGGTAAGATCGATGACAGCTCCGAACACCCGTGCTACCGTTCATGACTTTTTTACGAATGTTGGCAATTTGCTTTCCATACCGAGAGGGTGCATGGATCAAGGTGCTGCGAAACTGATTTTGGGCGAGGGCGCGCGCGATGCGCAGGCGCTACTTTCTGACTATCCCGTGGCCGCGATGGCCAAGGACCTGCGTGTGCACCCGGGCATACACCTGCCTGCCGAGGGTAGCGTTCTGATACTGAGTATTCCCGAGGCACGGCAATTGCTGGCGATTTCGCCCACGGCGCCATTCGTACTGGTGCTTTGGCTGCGCCCCGGTGAGCATGCCGATCCGGACGTACTGGAGCACGCCGCCATTGTTGGTGTGCTGCGTCCGGACAGCCAGCCGGAAGCGGTATTCACCGTTCTGCAGGCGGCGTTCCGGTTACTCGCGGTACAGAGCACGGAGAATGTCGCACGCATGCTTGAAGATGTGCTCGAGATCGGGCGCGCGCTGGCTTCGGAGAAAGATCTCGACACCTTGTTGTCGCTCATTCTCACCCATGCACGCAGTCTTACCGGCGCGGACGGTTCTTCCATCTACACGCGCGATCGCGACGGTGTCCTGTATTTTCGTCTGTGGCAGAATGCTTCCACATCCGCCACGGCCAGCGCCCAGAAGACCCTGGTTGGCGAGTACAGCATTGCCGGGTATGTCGCCCGCAGCGGCGAGAACGTGTTGCTGGATGATGCCTACGCGATTCCGGAATCCGCGCCTTATAAGTTCAACCCGGCCTCGGATCGCGCCATTGGTTATCACACCAAGTCGCTGCTCACCGTGCCGCTCACCAATAAGAGTGACGAAGTGGTCGGCGTGTTGCAACTCATCAACCGCAAGGACCGTCCAGACGTACTGTTGCGCTCACCTGAGGATGTCGCCGCCCATGTGCGGTCATTCGACGAGCGCAGCCGCCAACTGGCGCAAGCACTTGCCGGACAGGCTGGTGTGGCGATTGAGAACAGCATGCTGTACGCCGATATCGAACGTCTATTTGAAGGCTTCATCAAGGCATCGGTGCAGGCAATCGAGTCGCGCGATCCAACCACCGCTGGTCATTCATTCCGGGTAGCCGATTTCACCGAACGTTTGGCAATCGCCGTGGACCGCAGCGGTGACGCCGGTCTGCGAGACCTGTGCTTCTCGCGTGATCAGTTGCGCGAGATACGTTATGCCGCGCTTGCTGCACGATTTCGGCAAGGTTGGCGTGCGCGAGGATGTGCTGGTCAAGGCCAAGAAGCTTCACCCACACCAGCTCGAGCTGCTTACGCAACGCTTCAGGTTCGCGCGTCTGAGCGTTTCCCATCAGGCGTATCGCAAGCTGCTCAATCTTTTCGAGGAGGTGGAGCACGATCCGGACGAGTTCCGGGCGCGCCGCAAAGAGCTCGAACAGGCGGTGACGGTCGAACACCAACGGCTTGAGCAGTATCTGCACACCGTGTTGCGCGCCAACGAGCCGACGGTACTGCACGCCAGTGCCCCACAGGAATTGCGCGAGGTGCAGGCCTACAGCTACCCGGACGGTGAAGGCGGCATGCCGCTGCTGCAAGACTTCGAGTTTGCCGAACTCACGTTGCCCAAGGGCAGCCTGACGGCGCAGGAGCGTATTGAGATCGAATCGCATGTGACGCACACGTTCGAATTCCTGAGCCTCATCCCCTGGACACGTGATCTCGCGCGCCTGCCGGAGTATGCCTACGTGCACCACGAAAAACTCGACGGCAGCGGCTATCCGCGCGGACTTACACAGGACGAAATTCCGGTGCCAGCGCGCATGATGACTATCTCGGACATTTACGACGCCCTGACTGCGCCGGACCGCCCCTACAAGCTCGCGGTGAACACCGAGCGTGCTCTGGACATCCTCGGCGCTGAGGCGCGCGCTAACAAAATCGACTCCAATTTATTGCGAGTCTTTATAGAGTCCGGCGCCTACCGCACTGGGGCCTAAACTAGCTATTTTTGTGCAAGCCTGCTTTCCCTAATACAGCTATTTTTGTGCAAGCCTGCTTTCCCTAAACGACTGTTTGCCCTGCCGGAATGCCCGGCAATCGTTTACAATACCGACCCTTACAGATCTTCTGCGGTGAAATCCGGAATGAGTTCGAAACTTCGCGTCGGGGTAGTGGGAGTGGGCTACCTCGGGAAATTTCACGCCCGCATCTATGCGAGCTTGCCGGACGTCGAATTGGTAGGTGTGGTGGATGCAGAACCCGCCACGGCCGCGCGCGTTGCAGCGGAGTACCAGTGTGCAGCCTATGCGAAGCCAGAGGACCTGCTCGGAAAAGTCGACGCAGTGAGTATTGTCGTACCCACGATCTATCATCTCGCGGTCGCCCGGCCATTCCTGGAGAGCGGCGTGCACATGCTCATGGAAAAGCCGATTGCGCCGACCTACGAAGAGGGCCTGCAACTCGTGGAACTGGCGGAACGCGCCGGCGTTACCTTCCAGGTCGGGCACCTGGAACGCTACAACGCCGGTTTCATGGAACTGGTGAAGCGAGTCGGTAAACCGCGCTTCATTGAGGCCACGCGCATCGGCGGTTTCTCGGAACGGGCCACCGACGTGGATGTGGTCACCGACCTGATGATCCACGACATCGACATTGTCATGTCGCTGGTGAAATCGCCGATCTGTGACCTGCGCGCCATCGGCGTGCCGGTACTGACCGAGCATGCCGACATCGCCAATGTCCGGATTGAATTCGAAAGCGGCGCGGTGGCGGATGTGACCGCAAGCCGTATCTCCGCCAAGAAGCAGCGCCGCATCCGCGTGTTCGGCGTGAACAGTTACCACGCGCTCGATTTTGCCGACCAGCAGGTGGATGAGGTGGTCGCCCATCCCAACCCGGCCGGCGGGCGTCCGGATATCAAGAGCGAGAAACTGTCCATTACACCCACTGCGCCGCTCGATGCCGAGCTGGCCGATTTCGTCAACACCGTGCGCGCGCGCCGTGCGCCGCTCATTGATGGCCGCACCGGCCTCGAAGCGCTGCGCGTCGCCCTCATGGTCAAGGAGAAAATAGCCGCATGTCAGACGTGACCGCCGTTCCGTTTCTTGATCTCAGCACTGCATTCAAGGCCCTGGAGGCCGAATGGCTGGAAACCATACGCGCCAGCGGTTCCAAGGGCAGCTTTATTCTCGGTCCGCAGACTGTCGAGTTCGAGAAGGAGTTTGCCCAGTACGTTGGTGTGAAGCATGCCATCGGCGTTGCCAATGGCACCGACTCGCTGATCCTGTCGCTGCGCGCGCTCGGCATCGGCCCGGGTGACGAGGTCATCACCACGCCGTGGACGTTCTTTGCCAGCGCCGAGTCCATCAGCATCGTCGGCGCCACGCCGGTGTTCGTCGACATCCGTCCGGACACCTATTGTCTCGATCCCGACAGTATCGTGAAGCGCCTGACGCCGAAAACGCGCGCCATCATGCCGGTACATATCTTCGGTCATGCCGCGGACATGGACGCCATCATGCAGATCGCGAAAGACCGCAAGCTCGCGGTGATCGAGGATTGTGCGCAATCATTCGGCGCGCGCAGTGGCGGCAAGGTAACCGGCGCCATTGGCGATACCGGTTCATTCAGCTTCTATCCCACCAAGGTGCTCGGCGGCTACGGCGACGGCGGCATGATTACCACCAACCGCGACGATCTCAACGAGCATATCCGCCGCCTACGCAACCATGGTGCGGTCAAGCCGTTCGTGCACACCGAGATTGGCATGAACTCGCGGCTCGATGAAATCCAGGCGCGCTTTGCTGCGCCTCAAGCTGCGCAGCATCGACAAGGACATCGACCGGCCGGCGCGCGGTCGCGGCCGAGTACGTGAAACATTTCGCGGGGACACCGGTGAAACCACCGGTGGCACTCAAGCCGGATGCGCACAGCTACAACCTGTTTACCGTGCGTCTGCCGAAGCGCGATGCCGTGCGCGACGCACTGACTGCCGCACAGATCGGTACTTCATTCTGTTACCCGCAGGGCCTGCATCTGCAGGACGTCTACAAGCACCTCGGCTACAAGCCGGGCAGCCTGCCGGTGTGCGAGCAGGCGAGTACCGAGGTCTTGTCGCTGCCAATTTACCCAGGCATGCCGCTTGCGCATGTTGAACGCGTGTGTGCAGTCATGCGCGACGCACTTAAATAAGTTCCGCCTCGCAGGATTCCTGCGTCACTTTTTCATTCGCAATAGTGTTGAAGCTTTTTGTGTGCGCATTGACCTGTCATGCTCCTGCGTTCTCAGCCTCTGTGTAATTACGAGCGAATAAGTTCAAAATACCCGAGTACTTCGTTAAATCATAATATGCTTATGGGCACATAAAATTTGTTGTCATTGGCTGTTCTTCAGGCATACTCACTCGCGTCATATTTCCAATAAGTACAAAACTAAGGAGATGAGCTTAGGGAATTTCCCGCTCAAGATGTGACACAACAAGAGCCCCACATAATTCTATTTAGGGGCACCGGACATCCGGCTGATGTGGCAGTAAGGCTGGGTTCACTTGAACGAGGAGAAGATGATGAACGCAATTGCTCTTGCGCGTGTATCGGCGCGCCGGTTGTCTGTTCCACTGCTGTGTCTTCCGCTGTTTCTCATTTCCGCTGTTTCGCAAGCCGCTTCCTACACGCTCTACATCAAGGCCGGTACCCACACCATCAATGGTGCGGGTGGAACCACGCTGAAAGTGTGGGGCTTCACCGACAACCCGAGTACCGGACCGATGGTGCCGGGCCCGCTGCTGGAATCCCAGGAAGGCGAGACCGTGACGGTCACGGTCTACAACCAGAACAACCGGTCGCACAACTTTGTGGTGCGCGGGGTGACCACCGACACGTCCTCGATTCCGGCCGGTTCCAACAAGACCTACAGCTTCACGACGTCGCGCGCTGGGACTTATTTATTCTCCGACACGCTCAATTCCAACATCAACCGCTCGATGGGTCTTGTACGGCGCGCTGGTGGTGCGTGCTGCCGGTGGGGTCAAAAAGGCCTGGACCAATGGCCCGAGCTTTGCGCTTGAACGTCTGTGGATTGTCTCCGACATGGACAAGACGCGCTGGAACGATGTCGCCGGCAATGGCGGCTCGGTCAGCACCGGCACCTATCGCCCGAATTATTTCATGATCAATGGCCTCGGCGGTTTTGATGGCATGCATGATCCGAACTCGATCTTGCAGGGCCAGGCCGGCCAGATCGGGCTGGTGCGTATTGTCAATGCCGGGCAGCTCGACCAGTCATTGCACTTTCATGCGAATCACTTCCAGATCATCGACGACGATGGACTGCGTCTGTCCAAACCCGAGTCGGGTGTCACCATCAACGTTCAGGCCGGTACCACAGCCATGGTGCTGTATCCCCTCAGGTCGGGCATCTACCCGATGCATGTCCACTCGGCCCAAATGGAGACTGCCAACGGTGTGTACCTGAACGGCGTCGCGACCCTGCTGGTCGGCCAATAATCCGGAGACAGAACAATGAATGTATTAACCATGGCTTCCAGCCTGAAAATGTATTTTGGTGCTGCAACACTGGCGATTGTCTTGATGTTCGGCGCCAGCCCGGCAGTCCTCGCGGCCAGTGCCAGCCTTTCCCCGGCCTCGCTGAATCTGACCACCGGACAGAGCGGTTCATCGGTGTTCAGCGGCGATGACGGTAGATCGTCGAAGACTTTCAAGTGGAGTTACCCGTCCGGCTTGAGTGTTTCGAAGGGCAGTTACTCGAACCTGAGCAGTTTCAGCATCAGCACCTCGTATCGAACCATCACCATCAAGACCGCCGGCAAGGGCAGCTTTTCTGCCACGCTGAACTTTTCGTCGAGCAGTACCGGAACCTATACCGTCAAAAACACCAGTGCCGGGTTCAGCTTCAGCCCCAAGGACATCACCGTGACTGTCAGTAGTTCTCAGCAGCGGCGGTGGCGGTGGCATGGGTGGTGGCGGTATGGGTGGTGGCGGTGGCATGGGTGGCGTGCCAACAATGGCATCGAAGTGCTGAATGCCGCCAATGGCGTAACCCTGCAGGTGCGCTCGGTGAACAAGACCATGAGCGACGGCAACAACGTCACCTTCTGGGTATTTTGCAACGCCGGTGGTGGCGGTGGCGGCATGGGCGGCTGTGCGATCGGCGGGCCGGTGCTGGAGCTGGGTGTCGGTCAGACCGCCAACGTCACGCTCAACATGATGATGGCGCCGCAGGAAAACCCGCCGTACCACGGCCACACCATTCACTGGCACGGCATGGACGTGTACCAGTCCGAAGACGGTGTGCCCGAGACCGGTGCCGCGGTGCTTGGCGACAATTACCGCTTCAGTGTCGACAGCCGTTACGTTGGTTCACACATGTACCATTGCCACGTGCACACCGTGAAGCATCTGGAAATGGGCATGTACGCGCCGATCATCGTCAAGGCGGTGGATGGCAGCGGCAATTTCCTCAATGTCATCAATTCCGGCGGACCGACCTACGATTACGAGTGGAACATGATGTTCAGCAGTGTCGATCCGGCCTACCACACGGCGGTTGGCGATTCGACGACCTTTGCCGACTACAATCCGCGCTATTTCCTGGTCAACGGCAATGAGGGACGGAGCCGTACCGCGCCAGCCGAGACCTATACGGCCGCCCCCGGTGCAAAGGTCGCGATGCGTCTGATGGGGATCCAGTCGGTCAACACGACGTTCGAAATCAAGGACGCAGGTGGTGTCCAGAAAGTCGTTCACGGTGCACAACAAGGATGGGGTCGAAGCTACCGAGCACCCAGAACCGTGACCAGTATTGACCTTTCGCCCGGCCAGACCGCAGATATTATGGTGACGCTGCCGACCAGCACCGGCAGCTGGTATCCGCAATTCACTTTCAAGAATCTGCGCAATGGCGGTACCTACAGCAATGGCGTGACCTATACGCGTATCAACTTCTGATGAGGCCAAACCTCCTCCGTCCCGGGTCACCGGGGCGGACGGGGGGTGGAGTCAATGAATAAGTCAGTCCGATCCATGCTGATGGGGATTGTCCTGCTGGCTGCGTTTCGCGGCCGGGCGCAGGCAATGGATACGACCGGCAATGCGCTGATCGATCCCTTCGATTACAGCTATTGCGGCGGCAAGCCGGTCTACCCGGTGATCGGGTTTAATTTCGCAACCTGGTGCGGCCCGCGCAACCAGATCGGCCTCGGCCGGCGTGGCCGGCTGATGTGGTTATTCACGACCCCCGATGATCAGGTGCATGCCAGCGGCAACCAATTGCTGACTGAGGATGTGCTGGCGGAACTACTGCTGCTTGCGGAAGCCGCGCAACTGGCGGCGCCTCCGATCCCTGCGCAAGGTGCGGTACGCTACGACCTTGGCATCAATTTTACCGGTCGTCGGGAGAAGCGCGCTCATGGCGTGTTGTATGCCAATCCGGACTCCGTGCAGGCACTGTTTGATGCTCTCAAGCGGTTGGTGCCGGACCAGCCGTTGTTGCCGGACTGTGCACAGGCGCCGGCCGATTTCAGTCCGACACGCCTGCCGAGTGAGCGGCGCGCGGCGCTGGAGGCCATCCGATGAGCCAGGCCAGGTGGTTGGCGATGGCAGGACTGGCGACGCTGTTTTTCGCTACGCTTGCGACTCAAGCCGCCGGACGCCAAGGGCTGGTCGTCGCGCCGCCACGCGTCGTGCAGCCATACAAGTTGATCGACCAGAATGCGCAAGAAGTCCTGTTTCCTTCTGGTAACGGCATTTGGCAGTTGGTGGTATTCGGCTATACCCACTGTCCGGATGTCTGTCCAATGACGTTGCACAAGACTACGCAACTGCTCAAGGAGCTGGGGGCCGAAAGCGCGCGTCTGCGCGTCGTGTTTATCAGCATCGACAGTGCGCGCGACGACACAAAAGCCATGAAGGATTTCGTCGGAGAAATTCGACGCCCGTATCATCGGTCTCACCGGAGAACCGGAGACGCTGCAGGCCGTTGCCAACGAGTTTGGTGTATTGACGCGGCGCTTTCAGGGCAAAACCGCACTTGCCTATACAATGGTGCACTCATCATTACTCTATTTGCTTGACGGCGAAGGGCGGGTGCAGAGAATGTACCCTGGCGGTGTTGGCACCGATGTGCTGGCAGCCGATCTGCAGCGTCTGTGGAAAGCAGATTACGCAGAACGCAAATAGCGGCTGCGCGAATGCAAGTTATTTTTCTGTCTGTTTCTGTGCGTGCGGTATATTGGGGCGATGTGTCATCCCCGGAGTTGCTATGAAGAGATCGCCAGAGCAGGGATTGTGATCCCGGGTTGCTGCATCCGCAGGCAATTGTTCTGGATGAATTCCTGCAAGAAGCGATAGGCAGCCGGGTTGGCGTCGCGCAGCCGCATATCTACCACCAGACACTTGTGGCCGTCGATCATCTGCGCATGCAGAAATCCGAGCTGCCGGCGACGCCGGTCGGGGCCAGAGTATGGTCCTGATCGGGTGCGCCGGTCCTCGCCATACGAGAACACCGTGTCGATAAGACGCTCGATCCAGTCGCTCGGACGAAAGATCTTGCCGTCCAAGGTAACGCCCTTCGACGATCAATTGCGGCAATTGGCTTGGCATAATTCAGATATGGGAATTTGGTTAATCTGAATAATGCACAAACTATGCCAGCATGTACTGGGTGTGCTTATTCACTAACTTGGCCGATTTGGCGCGCATGCTTGAGCGCCTCTCTTAATGTGGTGACGCCTAGCGCATGCACTTTTTGCCGCAGTCCGTCCACGATCTGATTCACGACATCCGGTCCCCGGTAGATGAGTGCTGTGTAAAGCTGAATCAGGTCGGCGCCGGCAACCAGTTTTTCCCAGGCATCGTCAGCGTTGCTGATTCCGCCCACGCCGATAATCGGTATGCGACCCTGTAATATCGAGTGTAATCGACGTATCACCCTCGTAGACGCAGCACGCAATGGTGGTCCACTTAATCCGCCGGGTTCGAGCGCCAGCGATTCATGCTCTAGTCCGGGCCTCGCGATCGTTGTGTTGGTGGCGATGACCCCGTCCATGCTGTGATTCGCAAGAAGATGGGCGATGGCATCAATTTCGTTATCGTCCAGGTCGGGCGCAATTTTCAGGGCAATCGGCACATGGCGTCCGTGCAGCCGCGCGAGGCGCCCTTGCTCATTCTTTAGGGCACCGAGCAGAGTGTCCAGTGACGTTTGCTCCTGCAGCGCACGCAGCCCCGGGGTGTTGGGTGAGGAAATGTTCAGTGTCACGTAGTCAGCGTGTGAATACACAGCGCGCAGGCCGATGAGGTAGTCATCGATTGCCTGCGTATCCGGTGTGAGCTTGTTCTTGCCGAGGTTGATTCCGATGAGGCCTGGGTGCGATTGTCTCGCAAGATTTTCTAGAAAGAGCATCGAGGCCGGAACTGTTGAATCCCATGCGGTTGATGATTGCCGCGTGGTGCGTCAGCCGAAACATGCGCGGTTTCGGATTACCAGGTTGTGACTGTGGTGTCACCGTTCCGACTTCAAGAAAGCCAAAACCGAAATCGAGCAGCGGGGCGAGACAGCACGCCTCCTTGTCCAGGCCGGCGGCCAGGCCCAGCGGGTTGGGGAAACGCAGCCCCATGGTCTCCACCGGCAGGGCCGGCGTGCGATCGGCGTACCGCCGGCGCACCAGGGTGGCGACACCCGGCACCCGGTAGGCGGTCGCGTAGCAGGCCGAGCGTCAGGTCATGGCTGCGTTCCGCATCGAGCGTAAAAAGCAGGGGACGGATCAGGGAATACACGCAGCCTCGGGGTGCAGGGATGGCACGCGCTATGATAGCGTATCTCGTCACAGCCGTGTGCATCGCGGCGTTTACGCCACACGACCAGCCATGCGCCGACTAACCCACAAACGTTCCCGCAAATCCGGCCTGCCGCCAGGTACACCCGTGCACATTGGTGAGCGTAAGGCCGGCGCACCGCGCGTAAGCCTGATGTATTACGACGGCGAGCAGCTGGTCGAAGAGGTAGTGAAGGACGTTTCGGTCTGCCGGACTTGGTTGAGCCGGCCCGGGGTTGTCTGGATCAATATCGAGGGTGTGCATCAGATCGACCTGCTCGAGCAGGTTGGCACGGTGTTCGGTTTGCATCCGCTGGTGCTCGAAGACATTGCCAACACCGGGCAGCGTCCCAAGGTCGAAGACTACACCGGGTATCTTTTTATCGTGTTACGCATGCTGTCATTGCAGGCGACAACACAGGAAGTCGTGGGCGATCAGGTCAGTCTGATCGTCGGCCCGAATTACGTGATTTCGTTCCAGGAAGGCATCGCCGGTGATGCCTTCAACCCGATCCGTGAACGCCTGCGCACCGCCAAGGGCCGTGCGCGCAACGAAGGCGCAGATTACCTAGTGTACTCGCTGATCGATGCAATTGTGGACGGTTATTTCGTGCTGCTCGAGAATCTCGGCGAACAGATCGAGGTGCTTGATGAACGCATGCTGACGAGTAGCACCCGCGAGACGGCGCGCACGATAAATCTCCTCAAGCGCGAAATGATCTGGTTGCGCAAGGCGGTCTGGCCTCTGCGCGAAATGATCAATGCCTTGCAGCGAGCCGAGTCGTCCCTGATACGCGCGTCTACCGGCGTGTATCTCAGGGACGTGTACGATCACACCATCGAAGTCATCGACACCGTAGAGACTTATCGCGATGTGCTGTCCGGGATGCTGGATAACAACCTGTCACTGCTTACTGCGCGCCTGAACGAGGTGATGAAGGTGCTGACGGTGATTTCGACCATTTTTATCCCCCTGACCTTTATTACCGGCATCTACGGCATGAACTTCCGTTACATGCCGGAGCTTGGTTGGCGTTGGGGCTATCCCCTGGTGGTGTTGGGCATGGCCGGCATTGCGGTTGCCTTGTACTTTTATTTCCGGCGCAAGAAGTGGTTGTAGCGCGGGTTTAAGCCGGTGCCCTGGTTAGAGTAAAATCACGGGCTTCGATCAGGCCGTACTGAGGAAGGACATGACCCGCAAACTGAACCGTTACAGTTCCCGTATCACCGAGCCCAAGTCACAGGGCGCCTCGCAGGCCATGCTGTACGGCACCGGCCTGACCGACGCCGACATGGCCAAGCCCGAGGTCGGCATCGCCTCGGTATGGTGGGAGGGAAACACCTGCAACATGCACCTCAACGACCTCGCTGCGAAGGTGAAGGAAGGTGTGCTGGCGGCCAATCTGGTGGGTTTGCGTTTCAATACCATCGGCGTGTCGGACGGCATCTCCATGGGCACCGACGGCATGTCGTACTCGCTGCAGTCGCGCGACATCATCGCCGACTCGATCGAGACCGTCATGGGCGCGCAGTGGTACGACGCGCTGGTGACTATCCCCGGCTGCGACAAGAACATGCCCGGCTGCCTGATCGCCATGGGCCGCCTCAACCGGCCTTCGCTCATGATCTACGGCGGCACCATCAAGCCCGGGCATTCGCACGGGCAAACACTCGATATTATCTCGGCGTTCCAGAGTTACGGCGAATTTATTGCCGGCAAAATTGATGAGCCCACCCGCCAGGATATTGTGCACCATTCCTGTCCAGGCGCCGGTGCGTGCGGGGGCATGTACACCGCCAACACCATGGCCAGCGCCATCGAGGCGCTTGGCATGTCGTTGCCGTACAGCTCGTCCACGCCGGCGGTCGATCCGGGAAAACTTGCCGAGTGCCTGAGTGCCGGCCTGGCAATCAAGCATTTACTCGAGCAGGACATCAAGCCGCGCGACATCATGACGCGTTCAGCATTTGAGAACGCGATGGTGATTGTGATGGCGCTGGGTGGTTCGACCAATGCGGTGTTGCATCTCATTGCCATGGCGCGCGCCGTCGATGTGCCGCTCAGCATCGATGACTTCCAGAAAGTCAGCGACCGCGTACCGTTCCTCGCCGATCTCAAGCCCTCTGGAAAATATGTCATGGAGGATCTGCATAATGTCGGCGGCATCCCGGCGGTGATGAAATACTTGCTGGAAAAAGGTTTGATCGACGGTTCCTGCCTTACCGTAACCGGCAGGACCGTGGCCGAAAACCTGAAGGATCTGCCGGGTCTGAAGTCCGGGCAGGACGTATTCCTCCCGCTTGAGACGCCAATCAAGGCGAGCGGCCACATCCAGATTCTCAAGGGCAATCTCGCGCCCGGCGGAGCAGTCGCGAAAATTACCGGCAAGGAGGGTCTGCGATTCGTTGGTCCAGCGCGTGTCTATGATTCGGAAGAAGACATGCTTCATGCCCTGGAACGCAAGGAAATCAAAAAGGGTGACGTGGTGGTAATTCGCTATGAAGGCCCGAAGGGTGGCCCAGGCATGCCGGAGATGCTCACTCCAACCTCGGCAATAATGGGCGCGGGTCTTGGCAAGGATGTGGCGCTTATGACCGATGGACGCTTTTCTGGTGGCTCACATGGCTTCATTATCGGTCACGTAGTACCGGAGGCACAGGAGGGCGGCCCACTGGCACTAATCCAGAATGGTGATGTTATTACCATCGATGCCGACCGGAATGAACTTAGTGTGGCAGTAAGCGATGCAGAGATGAGTAAACGCAGAGTAGCGTGGATAATGCCGCCATATAAGAAAACGCGCGGCACACTTTATAAGTATATCAAGAATGTGAAAAACGCTTCAGAAGGCTGCGTGACCGACGAGTAGCAGAGCTATTTCAGTGTAGCCGGTAAGAACTCTGGTCGGTCTGTTCGTGGCGAAACACATCGATACCCTGAATCTGTTTGTAGCCTAGAAGCAGCGCTAGCTTATGGATCAGGGTGCGCCAGTTTAGCGTATCCACTCGCTTGCGCAGTACATCGTTGAGTTCACGTGTCAGTTTTTCCATCTCCCGGTCGAGCAGCGGCAGGGCATGGAAATAAACAAATGCAGCTATTGCCGTGACCAAAGGAAGTAATTGCAGCCTCCAGTCCGAAATCATCAGGGCGAACCAGACTACGCCGCCTGTTATTGTTGCAAGTAACGCCAGCACACCATTTCGTAAACTATTACGACGCGCGACCCTGTTTTCAGCCTGTTGTTCTCGCAGGCGTCGCTCGGCGTCGCGTGAGGCGACAATGTGCTGATAATGCATGCCACGCAGCATATTGAGGACCCGTAACAGGCGTTCGCTGTGCTGCCGATTCTCAATACCGAATGACTGGATAGCGCCCTCCAGTGATTCGCGGAACTCCCGGTTCTGCGGGATGTCTGCCGCCATCTCATACACTGCGGCACTGTGGTTAATGAGGCCGCGCAGTTCCAGAACTTCTGCTACGTCAATTGGAAAACGCAATGCCATGATGAGCGCGTGAAAATCCGGAAAATCCCGCGTAGTGAGTGTCGTTCCACTTAGCGTGTCGGTGTGCTGTTTTCCTGCCATGCCTCATGTCCCTGCCTGAACGACGGCAATATTCTTTATTTTTGGTAAGTATTACTTGCGTTCAAATTATAGCAGCTTAACTAAACTCCCTGTATCTTTCCCAATTTCATAAAAGTGACACAGCGGAGCGCTCGAATCTCAACGAGATTGACTCTGCAGCTCGGAATTTCTACAGGAAAAAGCAGTTACCAACACTTTCGAATCAAGAAGCGCGCTGTGCGACATACAAGAGCCACACAGGCACTCTGATTGCAGCGGCACTTTATTAATAGTAATTGCGGAGTTACAAATAATACTTCAGCGTAGATTGAGCTTCAAACTGTCGCGCAAAGCGGTAAAATCGCCTGTGCAAAGCGTAAGGGATGGTAGTTCCCTGCCGCTCATTTCAAATGTAAATCCACAGCGGCATCGAGTGGTTCCCGCTGGGACGCTTGACGTGCAGTTTGGGCAGTCCTTGGAGTCTGTGGCTCTGCTCAATTGTGTGATTTTCTCAGCTCTTTCCGCCTGCTCCTTTCGGAAAGCCGTCGGGGCGGCTGTACGTGGGGTACTGACGGCAGCAATCTCTGGTTGAGGCGGCAAAGGATTTTTTACAACCTTTTGCTTAATTGCATGATTGACGGCTGCATTTTGCTGTGCGCGCGCAACGGTTTCCCGGGCCTTGGCATTCTTGAGGGTGGTGAGGACGGCGGCAGCTTTCTGTGTCACGGCAGCAGTCCAGGTTGGAGCTTGTGGTGCTACACGGTTGGCAAGCTTCGGGCGCATCATCGCGGTAGCCGGTGAATTGGCTGGACGAGGTGGCGCTGGTTTTTCTGCAGCTGTTGAATGCGCGAGTAAGTTCGGAGTGACATCCAATCCTTTCTCGTACATTGTGTTACGTATGCCGGCAAGCTTGTTTCGCTGATCTGTCAGATCGCTTTCTATAGAGCTGGCGACTTCCCTGGCGAGGGCTGCAGCGGACGCTAAATCCTGATTTGTTCTATCGCTGGCCAACGTCTCGTCCGCAGTACGCACCGCTTGTCGTGCCTGATCTGCGCGCGCAGCAAGGTAGCCCTCATACAATTCCTCGTCGCGGAGGATCGATTCAAGTTCTGATAAGGTATGGGCGGAAGATTCGAAATCATGACCGCAGTCACAGCGTGCCGTGTCGTTTGATACGCTTGCGGCGCAGGCTGGGCAAGGCTTGCGGAAAATGCTAGATGTAATGCTCACGCGACGTCACCTCAGCCAATCCTTGGGAATTGCCAATGTGGGACCAGACGGAATTCTCAGAAATGATAGCAGAACCGCCTGCGCCGGCCCTGCAGTAACGATAGCTGGCTTGGTTAGGCCGATAAGCGGCAGTGAAATGACCTATAGCCACGGATTTGAATTGGATTTTTAATAGTTATATTAATCAATGGCTTATCATAGTTATTCTTAGCGCGAATCATGCAAATACCCACTGACGAAAATGCTGTGCACCGGGAAATACTACGGAATGCGATCGCTGAAGGAGCCGATCAGGAAGCACTGCGATTCTCGGCCTTCTGCGCAGACAGGCTGGCGACACGCCTGCACCCTGCCATAGGTGACAAAATTCTGGATGTGGCAACCGGCACCGGAGCGCTGGCGCTGGCCGCATCGCAGGCGGTTGGAAAAAGCGGTCGCGTGACCGCCATCGATACAGCCGAGAGCCTGCTCGCGCGGCTGGATGACAAGATAAAAAAATATGGTATCGACAATATCGACGTGCACGCTATGGATGCAATGCGACTCGATTTTCGGCGCGATTATTTCCAGCACACAGCGTGCTCCCTCGGCCTCTTCTGGCTAACGGACCCGCATGCAGCCTTGCGTGAATGGACGCGCGTCACGCGCCCAGGCGGCAGCGTGAACCTGGCAGTCTTTGCACCGGAAACGTTTCAGCCGCAGCTCGGCCTGCTACTGCAGCGTATTGCACAGGAATCCGAAAGCGTGGATGAAGCTGTTGTCTGGGAGCAGGTGAGCGAGCGCGAATCCCTGCTCGCGCTTTTTCAGGATATCGGCCTAGTCGATATCACTGTGCACGAAGAGCAACTCGGATATCACCTGCACGACACAAAGGAATGGTGGGAGTTAGTCTGGAACAGTGCGCTTCGACTGTGGGTTGATCTGGTGCCCGCAGAGAAGCGCGACTGGTTCCGCTCTGAACATCTCGCGGAGGTGGCAACCTTGGTAACAGCGGATGGGTTGTGGCTGGACGTGCCGGTGCTGTTCGTGAAAGGCCGCAAGCCACTGCATGTGAAAAAAACCGGTAATTCGTGATGGTGTTCAGCCCGTCAGGGATGCCGCTGGTTTCCTTCGATCTTGCGGGCCAGATGCGGATACGGTTAGATTACACCAGTGGGCCAGTATTTAAGGGGGATAAATGACAGTTCAAGGCATCACTACAGAGCGCCGCACCGCGCACCGTATACCGGTTTCTTTTGGGGCGGTTCTCTACTATAACGCTCTCATGCTGCCGGAATGTCAGATCAGTGACCTCAGTCTGGAGGGTGCATTTATCGCCACCGGTGGCCACTTCCTTCCTGAGCATGCGCTGCTGGATCTCGCTTTTAATGTCCAGACGACCGGCAGTTTTCCGCAGCGGCTTACCGTTCAGGTGGTGCGTAATTCGGAAGCGGGCGTGGGTGTGCGACTGAAGCACTCGGATTCAGACTCTCGGCGCAACCTGGTCGAAACGCTGTACGCAGTCTGAGCTGCCTATTGAGGGTCTACGCGGATCAGTAGCGTGAGTGTCCGCTCGGCCGGTGCTGTGGCGGATGCCGAAAATCTCGCGGCGAACTTCATTGGCCGATTCCATCACAGCCTGCCCAGCTTCCCCGTTGCCACCGCCGTGCGAAGTCTGAATTATTGATTCCGTCAGAAGCGACGTGCATCCACAAGGTGCTCACGCCAGTATGTATCGTTGAGGGTATCCATGCGAACGTGTTTGCCACTCGACGGTGCATGCACGAAACGATTGCCACCGAGATAGATACCGACGTGAGATGAGTACTTCCCTTCCGGGTTGAAGAACAGCAAATCGCCACGCGCCAGATCTGAAATCGATACCTTACGGCTTTTGCCGCGTTGCGTTTTGGTGCTGCGCGGCACATGTATGCCGGCGCGCTGGAAGCTGTATTGTACAAGCCCGCTGCAGTCGAAACCTTGCGGTGTGTTGCCGCCATAACGATATGGCTTGCCGACCATGGATGCCGCGATTTCCGAGGCTTGCTGGTGTTGCGCACCGCTCGGCGCATCACTGACCGGCGTACTGGCGCATCCAGTGGCCAGAATTGCCAGTAGAAACAGAAGCGTGGTGCCGGATCTGTTCATGTGTGGATTCAAAGGCGGAAGCTATGCAGCCCTGGTACCGGTTCGCTCGCTGCCCAGATGTCCTCGAAACGCCGTGCGAACGGTACTGCGAGATGCGGAGTATGCAAGTCGAGCGTGGCGTCGATGACCGCGATGTCCTGCTGGTAAAGGCAGCTCTCGCTATCCGCCACGATGAACATCTCCGTCATGCCGTGGTGCGGTTCTCCCAGACGCTGGATCAGGATCATATCCGAGAAACGCCGTGCCAGCTCGACCAGACGGACACTGCTCAGCAACATGTGTTCGGTGTCCTCCACCACGATGCGCGCCCGACAGTGTGGCTGGCGCGCGATGAAATGACCGAGCGCCTCGGTCAGGGCGGCGCGGTTATAGAGCGACGGATCGAGTGCCGGGCTGCAGATCATGATCTCGCGGCGTGCCTGTGCAATGAGGTCCAACGGCCGCGACGCTCAGGTCATCGCGAGTCATGGGGTGACGATGTTCCTTCATCGGTGCATTCGATTCACTATTGTCATTCATGGGTTTTATGGTGAGCGTCCGCTATCCCGAGTAAATGACTAGACTTAAACAGTTCAATTCAGAACAAAGTATAGCTTCGTTCCACCTGCCTCAAGGAGGTGTCACATGGAATCGCAGATTCGATTCACGTTGTTGATCGCCGCCGCGTTGTATATGGGTTGGGGCCTGTCGCTGGTGCTGGCGCCAGGGGCCAGTCATGGCCTCATCAGTAACGGCCCGTACGATCCGGTGACCACCGCGATGTTCGGGGCCGCCATGATCGGCATGATGATCATGTTTGTGATCGCCGCCTATGATCCGGAACGCGAGATCGTGCGCGCTGCGGCGGCCGGTCTGGCGGTCGTGGGTTTCACCTCCGCCTACCTGATTTTTATTGCCAAGGTCATGCCGCTCGCTCCGGTCACCGTGATCAGCCTGCTGGTGGATCTGGGTGCCTGTGTGGTGCTGTTTCTGACCGAGGCACGCATCGATCTGCAGGAACAGAAAAAGCCACGGCGCACGGCTTCTGCTGCGCGACGTCGGCACGCCTGAGACAGCGAAGTAGAAAAATTACAGTCTGCCCGGGATACCCCGGGTAGACTGAATTTATTTGCGTTCCGGAAGCGCGCGTGCCTGGAGCGCGGCATTGCCCGTGTAGCTGGCGGGCGTGAGGGCCAGCAACCGCGTCTTGGCCTCTTCGGGGATGGCCAGCTTCTGGATGAAAGTTCTGCAAGGATTCACGCGTAATGCCGCTTTTGCCGCGCGTCAGTTCCTTGAGTTTCTCGTACGGATTTTCGATGCCATAGCGCCGCATTACCGTCTGGATCGGTTCGGCCAGCACTTCCCAGTTGTTGTCGAGATCGGCATGCAGGCGCGCGCTGTCCACCTCGAGCTTGCCGATGCCGCGCAGGCAGGAGTCGTAGGCGAGCAGCGAGTAGCCGAACGCCACGCCCAGGTTGCGCAGCACCGTGGAATCGGTGAGATCGCGCTGGAAGCGCGACACCGGCAGCTTGGCGGCCAGATGTTCGAACAGTGCATTGGCGAGTCCGAGATTGCCCTCGCTGTTCTCGAAGTCGATCGGGTTCACCTTGTGCGGCATGGTCGAGGAGCCAACCTCGCCGTCTTTCACCTTCTGCTGGAAGTAGCCGAGCGAGATATAGCCCCACAGGTCGCGATTGAAATCGAGCAGGATGGTGTTGAAGCGGGAAACGGCATGGAACAGTTCGGCCATGCCGTCGTGCGGTTCGATCTGCGTGGTGTACGGGTTCCAGGTCGAGGCCCAGCCCGGTGACGAAGTCGCGCGCACAGCCCTCCCAGTCGAGTTCCGGATAGGCGGCGAGATGTGCATTGTAGTTGCCGACCGCGCCGTTCATTTTTCCGAGCAGGGTCACGGCCGCGACCTGCGCGCGCTGGCGCGTGAGCCGGTAGCCCAGGTTCGCCATCTCCTTGCCGAGCGTGGTGGGCGAGGCCGGCTGGCCATGGGTGCGTGCCAGCATCGGCTGATCGGCAAACTTCACCGCCAGGGCCTCGATCGCCGCGATCAGTTTGTCCATGGCCGGCAACAGGATATCGTCGCGCCCATGCTGCAGCATCAGCCCGTGCGACAGGTTGTTGATGTCTTCGGAGGTGCAGGCGAAATGGAAGAATTCACCGACCTTGGCGACCTCGGCGTTGGCGAGGGTTTTCTCCTTGAGAAAATACTCCACCGCCTTCACGTCGTGATTGGTGGTGGCCTCGATCTCCTTCACGCGCCGCGCATCGGCCTCGCTGAAGCTGTCCACGATCGTCTTCGAGCGCCGAGCGCGTCATGGGCGAGAACGCCGGCACTTCTTTCAGCTCTGTCCAGCTCGAGAGCGCCAGCAGCCAGCGGATCTCGACCTGCACGCGGAAGCGGATCAGCCCGTACTCGCTGAACAACGCGCGCAGCGGTGCGATTTTCCTTTCGTAGCGGCCGTCGAGCGGCGACAGGGCGGTGAGCGGGGAGAGGGCAAGGTTGTCGGGCGTCTTGTTCATGTTATTCCGGACGCAGAGTGTTAAAGGTGCCGAGATCAGGCCGGTATTCTATCAGACATGGCCGGGCCCTTCAGGCGCCGGTCGATGACACCGCCACCGAGACAGACCTCGCCATCGTAAAAGACCACGGATTGGCCGGGGGTGACGGCGCGCTGCGGCGAAGCAAAGCTGACCTGCGTGGTACCAGACGCTAATTGCCCAATCGTGCAGTCCTGGTCGGTCTGGCGATAGCGCACCTTGGCGGTGCAGGCATGCGGCAGGGAAGGCGGCGCACCTGCCACCCAGTGCAGCTGGCTGGCCAGCAGGGCCGGGTTGTAGAGCGCCGGGTGATGTTCGCCCTGTTCGACGTACAGGATGTTCCGTCTCGATATCCTTGTCCACGACATACCAGGCCTCGCCGGCGCCGCCGATGCCGAGACCCTGGCGCTGGCCGATGGTGTAGTACATGGCGCCTTCGTGCCGGCCTTTGTAATCACCGGCGAGCGTGCGCATTTCGCCCGGCTGTGCCGGCAGGTAGCGTTTCAGAAAACCCCGGAAGTCGCGTTCGCCAATAAAGCAGATGCCGGTCGAATCCTTGCGGTCATGATTGGGCAAACCGGCGGCACGCGCCAGGGCACGCACTTCAGTCTTGGCGAGATGGCCGATCGGGAACAGAGTGCGGGAAAGCTCGGTCTGGCCGAGCGTGTAGAGAAAATAGGTTTGGTCCTTGGCGGTGTCGGCGCCCTTGAGCAGCTGGTACTGGCCCTGCCGGCTTCGCGCACCTGCGCGTAATGGCCGGTGGCGATTCGATCGGCCCCGAGGGTCAGGGCATGATCGAGAAACGCCTTGAACTTGATCTCCTTGTTGCACAGCACATCCGGGTTGGGTGTGCGCCCGGCCTTGTGTTCGTCCAGAAAATACTGGAACACCCGGTCCCAGTATTCGGCTGAAAAGTTCACGGTCTGGAATGGAATGTCGAGCACGCTCGCAAACGGCGCGCACTTCCTTCAGGTCTTCTTCGGCGGTGCAGTGCGCGTCGGTGTCGTCTTCTTCCCAGTTCTTCATGAACAGGCCGGTGACCAGCGTGGCCGGCGCGTTTCAGCAACAGCGCCGCGACCGCCGAATCGACGCCGCCGGAGAGGCCGACCACCACGTGCGCCATGATCAGCGCGCCGGAACGGGCGCGTACTCCTTGAGCAGATCGAGCGGATAGCAGGTGCCGGCCAGATAGTCGTCGAGGCAGCGCTCCACCTGCGGGCTGCGGTGACGGGCGCGCTCGGCGCGGATTTCCTCCGGCGTCAGCCACAGTGCGCGCAGGCAACCGTGATCGAGCGCGCGCCCGTTTTCTTCGCGCAGCGCGCGGGCAATGAAGGCGAAGCGCAGATAGGTCACGGATTTGGTCGGGTGCAGCCAGCGGTACACGCCGAGCAGGGCCTGCGGTTCGATGTGCCAGGCGGTTTCTTCGAGCGTTTCGCGGATCACGGCATCGATCAGGGTCTCGCCTTCATCGAGATGGCCGGCGGGTTGATTGAGCACGACCTGACCGTCGGCTTCCTCCTCGACCAGCAGGAATTTTCCGTCGCGCTCGACGATCGCCGCCACCACCACGTTCGGTTTCCAGATCATGCGCGGATTGTATCAGCGCGGCATCGGCTTCGCGCCATTCGCCCGGGGCCAGGCCGTCGAGCCGGTAGGGGCCGACTGCCACGCGCACCAGACGCAGGGTCGGGTAACCGACGGCCGCGGTCATGCGCCGCACCTGGCGGTTGCGGCCCTCGGTGAGGATGAGTTCGATCCAGGAGGTCGGAATGTTCTTGCGGAAGCGGATCGGTGGCATCGCGCGGCCACAGTGTCCGGCTCCGGAATGAGGCGCACCTCCGCCGGGCGCGTGCGGCCGTCGTCGAGCCGTACACCGTCGACGCAATGTTTCCAGCGCCTCTGTGTCCGGTACGCCCTCGACCTGCGCCCAGTAGGTCTTGGGAAGCTTGTATTTTGGCTCGGCGATGCGGGTCTGCAGGGCGCCGTCGTCGGTGAGCAGCAGCAGGCCCTCGCTGTCGTAGTCGAGCCGACCGGCGGCGCGCACGTGCGGCATCGGAATGAACTCGGCCAGCGTGCGCCGGCCTTCCTTGTCGGTGAACTGGCTCAGGACATTGAACGGTTTGTTGAAGCAGCGATCAGCATTACAGCAGTTCGGTGTCGCCGTGCGCGTACGGCGGCGCACAGCAGCACAGGATGCGCAGTGGTTCGTTGCCGGTGTTGTTGATGCATGTGGTGTACCGGGTGGGATGCAGATTGTGTCGCCCGGTCCGACATCGAAACATTCATCCCCAGAGCATCATGCGTCCGTGTCCGGCGGTGATGTGATACAGCTCCTCGCTCCGCTGATGGCGGTGCAGCGCCGTGGCCTGGCCCGGGCGCCACGATCGCCTCGGCCAGGCTCTGGTTGCGGTTGTGATGCTGCGCGGGATGCATCAGTTCGCGAATTTCTGAACCGTCCTTGGTGGGGTAGGGCGGGATGGAGGCGTATTGGGTTTTCATCGCGACAGATTATCAGGACTTCCACAGGCAGTGTTAAACTTCGCGGCCTTAGTTTCAGGCGCACCGGAGAAAAAACCATGGCCTTTCAGAAAATCGTCGTTCCCGCGGGCGAGAAGATCACCGTCAATCGCGATTACTCGCTGAACGTCCCGAACCAGCCGATTATCCCTTTTATCGAGGGTGATGGCACCGGCGTCGACATCACGCCGGTGATGAAGAAGGTCGTGGATGCGGCAGTCCAGAAGGCCTATGGCGGCAAACGCCAGATCGCCTGGATGGAGGTGTACGCCGGCGAGAAGGCGGTCAAGGTGTACGGCAACAACACCTGGCTGCCGGACGAGACGCTCAGCGCGGTGCGTGACTACGTGGTCTCGATCAAGGGCCCGCTCACCACGCCGGTCGGCGGCGGCATGCGCTCGCTCAACGTCACGCTGCGCCAGGATCTTGATCTGTACGTTTGCCTGCGTCCGGTGCGCTGGTTCAAGGGAGTACCAAGCCCGGTGAAGGAACCAGCAAAAGACCGACATGGTGATCTTCCGCGAGAACTCCGAGGACATTTACGCCGGTATCGAGTGGGACGCCGGTACCCCGGAGGTGCAGAAAGTCATCGCCTTCCTGCAGAACGAGATGGGCGTGAAGAAGATCCGTTTCCCGGGCAGTTCATCGATTGGCATCAAGCCGGTATCGAAGGAAGGCACCGAGCGGCTGGTGCGCAAGGCCATCCAGTATGCGATCGATAACAATCGTTCATCGGTCACGCTGGTGCACAAAGGCAACATTATGAAGTTCACCGAAGGTGGCTTCAAGAACCTGGGGCTACGAACTGGCAAAGCGCGAATTCGACGCAACCCTGATAGACCAGGGACCGTGGATGCGACTGAAAAATCCGAAGAGCGGGAAAGACATCATTGTCAAAGACGTGATCGCCGACGCCTTCCTGCAGCAGATCCTGCTGCGCCCCGAGGAATACAGTGTGATCGCCACGCTCAACCTGAACGGCGACTACATCTCGGATGCGCTCGCCGCCCAGGTCGGCGGCATCGGCATCGCGCCGGGCGCGAATCTGTCCGACACGGTGGCCATGTTCGAGGCCACACACGGCACCGCGCCCAAGTATGCCGGCAAGAATCAGGTCAATCCCGGCTCGATCATTCTGTCGGCCGAAATGATGTTGCGCCACCTCGGATGGTTCGAGGCCGCTGACCTTATTATCAAGGGTATGAATGGGGCGATTCGGGCAAAGACCGTCACCTATGACTTTGCGCGCCTCATGCAGAGTGCGAAGCAGGTAAGCTGTTCGGCATTTGGCGAGGCCATTGATCAAGCACATGGCCGCATCTTCCGTAAAGAAGGCACAAGCAGCAAGACGGCCAAGATGTCAGTTCGAAACAGAAGAAACCTGCGCGTCGAGCAGCACCTGTGAGGAAAAAAGTGCGACGGCGTTGAGAGTGCAGAATAAATAAAGAAGCCCCGGCCGATGGCCGGGGCCCAAAGCGTCGTCCTAGACGCATATCCCATCAACCAGGAGGACTGCCCACGGAATGGTTGTCCGGACCATCTGTGGTGCTCACCCCTGCTGCTTCCAGCAGGGAGATGAGTTCTGCGGCGATTTCGCCTAATTCGTTGCGCTGGCGGTAGAGCTCTTCGAGCAGACGCTGTGCCTGATTCAAGTCAGTGTCATCTGTTCTTCCACCGCCCACATCATTGGTCATGACGCCTCGCCGTTGTCGTTACGCGCGTTCCGGGAGCGCTGGCATGATTCGATTGCATCAACATTTTAAGCGTAGCAGAATTATTTTCGTCTGCTGGTGAAGTCGCTGCAAAAGAAAAACCCGGCCTGGCCGGGTTTCAGAAACAGGGAAATTCAGACTCTGGCTGTGTCAGAACAGGGCACGTATTCGAGTGGCCTGCGGTCCTTTTGGACCATCCTGAATTTCGAACTCCACGTTTTGACCTTCCTTGAGACTTTTGTAGCCTTCCATCTCGATAGCGGAAAAGTGCGCAAACACGTCATCACCACCACTGCTGGGTGAGATGAAACCATAACCTTTTCCAGCGTTAAACCACTTCACGGTACCTGTTGCCATGCTATTACGTCCCCCTCTTACACAGCGGAACCGGACGGTATTCCGCGGTTGTCCTTGAGTATAGCGCCGTTCGCCCGCTGCACCGCCCGAACGCGCTTCCGGACGTACATTTTTTTAATCCTCCCTATTTTTTTCGGTCGTGTCAAGAAAGCGTCGGCTGGTTCGAAAAGGGAACGGAGTGCTGCAATTATGTCAAAATTCATGCCATGGGTTCCCTTACGGTTCCGCCGCTTGAATTTTTGCCCGCGCACCGCAAAATGTAGCGAGCGGCGAAGATTCGACTAATCTTTAAAGTAGATTCAGGGTATGAGCGACAAACTTACACAGCAGAACGATGGTCTGGTGGTACAGGAAGCCAGGCCGCAGCTCAAGAAGCCGCAGCTCTATAAAGTGATTCTGTTGAATGACGACTATACGCCTATGGAGTTCGTGGTGAGGGTGCTGGAGCGGTACTTCCACAAGAGTCGTGAGGAAGCGACGCACATCATGTTGCATGTGCATCAGAAGGGTACTGGGAATCTGCGGTGTGTTTACGCGCGAAGTGGCGGAAACCAAGGTGCGGCAGGTGATGTTGTTTGCAGCCGAAAATCAGCACCCGCTGCAATGCAGCATGGAACCCGAGTAGGCGGAAAAGCTGCTCCTGCGTTTTCCGCGCCTCCGCCTTCCATGGCGGTCGCCGGCACGCGGTTTGCTAGGCTTTTAACGTAGGGATATACCGGGCTGAGTCCGGGGAGGTAGCAACAATGTTGTCCCAGGAACTGGAGTTTTCACTCAACGCCGCGTTTCAGTCGGCACGCGAGAAGCGGCATGAGTACATCACCGTCGAACACCTGCTGTCGGCGCTGCTGGACAATCCCAGTGCCGCGCGCGTGCTGCGTGCCTGCGGCGGCAACCTCGACGAGTTGCGTCGCAGCCTCGTCGCCTTTCTGCGCGACAATGTTCCGGTGCTCCCGCACGAGAGCGAAGTCCGATACCCAGCCGACACTCGGTTTCCAGCGCGTTATTCAGCGTGCCGTGTTGCACGTGCAGGGCGTCGGCAAGAAGGAAGTGAATGGCGCTAATGTACTGATTGCGATTTTTGGCGAGAAGGATTCGCACGCCGTGTACTTTTCTGCATAAGCAGAACATCAGCCGTTTCGACGTGGTGAACTACATCTCGCACGGCATTTCCAAGGTGCCGGGTGAAAGCCAGCCGGAATTGCCGCCGCCGGAAGAAGGCGAGGAGGCCGCGGCTACCGAAAAGAGTCCGCTCGACATCTTTACCGTCAATCTCAACGAGCGTGCCCGACAGGGCAAGATCGATCCGCTCATTGGGCGTGAGCACGAAGTTGAACGCACCATCCAGATTCTGTGCCGTCGGCGCAAGAACAATCCGCTCTATGTGGGCGAGGCCGGCGTTGGCAAGACGGCGATCGCTGAAGGCCTGGCGAAAAAGATCGTCGAAGGTCAGGTGCCGGATATTCTCAAGAAGAGCACGATCTACTCGCTCGACATGGGCGCACTGCTGGCCGGCACCAAGTATCGCGGCGATTTCGAGAAGCGCCTGAAAGCGGTATTGAATCAGGTGCGCAAGCAGGAGCACGCGGTCCTGTTCATCGATGAGATTCACACCATCATCGGCGCAGGTGCGGCCTCGGGCGGTGCCATGGATGCTTCCAATCTGCTGAAACCGGCACTCGCCTCGGGCGATCTCAAGTGCATCGGTTCGACCACTTATCAGGAATACCGCGGTATTTTCGAGAAAGACCGGGCGTTGTCACGCCGTTTCCAGAAGATCGACGTGGTCGAGCCCTCGGTCGAGGAGACCGTGCAGATCCTGCAAGGACTCAAGAGCCGCTTCGAGCAACATCACGGTGTCAAGTATACCAGCCACTCGCTGCGCGCGGCGGCTGAGCTCTCGGCGCGCTACATCAATGACCGGCACCTGCCGGACAAGGCCATCGACGTGATCGACGAGGCCGGTGCCAGTCTGCACCTGCTGCCGCCGAGCAAGCGCAAGAAGACCATCAGCGTTAACGACATCGAGAACATTGTTTCCAAGATTGCGCGCATTCCGCCCAAGAGCGTGTCGAGCACCGACAAGGAAGCGCTGCGCACACTCGAACGTGACCTCAAGTTGGTGGTGTTCGGTCAGGACGAGGCTATCGAGGCACTTGCCACCTCCATCAAAATGGCCCGCTCAGGTCTGGCGCATCCGGAAAAGCCGATTGGTTCGTACTTGTTTTCCGGGCCGACCGGTGTTGGTAAAACTGAAGTGACGCGTCAGCTCTCCAAGATCCTTGGTCTGGAACTCATTCGTTTCGATATGTCGGAGTATATGGAGCGGCATACGGTTTCACGCCTGATTGGCGCACCGCCGGGATATGTTGGATTCGATCAGGGCGGGCTGTTGACCGACTCCATCACCAAGCACCCGCATGCGGTGTTGCTGCTGGACGAGATCGAAAAGGCGCACCCGGACGTGTACAACCTCCTTTTGCAGGTGATGGACCACGGCACGCTCACCGACAACAACGGGCGCAAGGCAGATTTTCGCAACGTGATCATTGTCATGACCACAAACGCCGGTGCCGACCAGATGGGACGTGCGTCCATCGGCTTTACAAAGCAGGACCACACCGCGGACGGGACAGAGGTGATCAAGCGCGCCTTCAGCCCGGAGTTCCGCAACCGCCTGGATGCGATCATTCCGTTCAAGCCGCTGTCGCCTGACACCATTGGCCATGTGGTCAGCAAGTTCGTGCTCGAACTCGAGGCACAGCTCGAAGAGAAACATGTCGAGATCGATGTGGACGAGCGCGCCCGTGCCTGGCTCGCCAAAAATGGCTACGATCCGACCATGGGTGCGCGCCCGATGGCGCGACTGATTCGCGAGAAGATCAAGAAAGCACTGGCCGACGAAATTCTGTTTGGCAAGCTGGCGCACGGGGGGTCGGTGGACGTGACCGAGGAAGGCGGTGAACTTGCGTTTACTTTCGAGGCGCGGGAAACCGCTGGTGCCGAACACTGATCCATTTCCCTGGCGGCGCGGTTGACGGGTCATGCAGCTCGTCGCGCGCGGTGCCTTTGCGCTTTCCATTGAGGCCAACCAGCCACTCTACCTGCGTGTGCCGGCGCGTGACGAAAATGGTCAGCCGCTGAGCGATTTCATGGTCATCCTTCCCGGCTTGCGCGATCGGCCGGGAGACGAATTTGCCGCGTCACTGTCACGATTGCAGGCAGTCCTGGTGAGTTTTTCCGAGGTAGTGTTCGTCGACCTGAATGTCCCGTTGAATCTCCTGTGGGTGTCGGTACGACCGCGTCCAGGAGTAATACTGGAGCTGTTCGGTGCTGTAAAGTCGCACCTGCCCGAGGCGAAACTGGTCGGTCACCGCTTCGAATAAATCAGCAGAATGCCAGTAACGAAGTTGACAGGACAACACCTAAATACGGATATACATCCACCCCTGATGCAGGCGTGAAAGAATCTGATTCAGCGCCGAGGATGTGACTCTTGCCTGCGGCAGGAGCTTCACATCGATCCCTTGTTCGCGCTTCACCCGCGCAATCGTCGTTCCACAAGCAAGGAAAGCGATATTAGGATATTGCTCGTGCAGGCGCGCGATCTGTTCTCGCGCCGGTGTGGTGTCGGCGCGCAGCGTATTCAGTCCTTCGGCATTGACGACAATCTCGACGTGCAGCGATTTACCGGCGCGGTCATAGCGACGCAGTAATTGTTCAACATATTCGAGTGTCGACCGTATGGATTGCGGATTGGCGCTGGCGACATGAAAAATCGCGCGCTGTTCACTGGTCAGTGCATTCACCACGAAATGCGCTGGCTGAATCACCTGCGCATGCGACGGCAGTGAGGCCAGCAGGTTGTCTTCGGGACTTGCCAATCGCAGCCAGTGATCGATCCCGACACCCACGCTCACCAGCAGTGCGGCGGCCAGACCGTAACTGACCACTTGGCGGCGAGAGAAGTGGCGGCCAGAGGGCGATGCCATTTCTTCGATCGGTGTGAATGCGGCGCGTGTCAGTGCACGGACCTGCTCAAGTTCGTTCAGGTGACGCTGCAGACGGCTGTCGGCGGCCACATGGCGCTCAAGACGCGCGGTCATCTCGTTATCCAGCTCGCCGTCGAGGTAAGCGTTCAGCGATTCTGAGAGGACTTGATGCCCGTCTTTCATGCGTGCGCAATCCGTATCGGCACTATGTTTTCCGGCTGCTCAATCAAGCGCACCAGTTGATCCCGAAGTGACTCGCGTGCCCGGCTGATGCGGCTGGTAACGGTACCGGTCGGTATTTCGAGAATCATCGCCACTTCAGCATAGGAGAAACCGGCCAGGTCCACCAGTGAGAGCACTTCACGCTGGCCCGCGGGCAGGCGAGCGATGGCCGCACGTACCCGGTGAATGATGTCCATCCGTTCCTGCGGTTGTTCCGCGGAGAGTTCCGTTGTATTCGAAAGTGTATCGATATCTTCACTCGGACGTTCACGCCGGCAATGGTCGAGCCAGCAGTGATGCAGGATGTGGTATAGCCAGGCATCAAATGCCTGTGGTTCGCGCAATTGCCCGATGTGGCGAAGCACCTTGGAAAAGGTTTCCTGCACCAGGTCATCCGCGAGAGAACGGCTGCGACACCAGGAAAGGGCAATGCGGTACAGCCGGCTTCGCCGTGCTTCGAGGGAACGTCCCAGCTCCCGTCTTTGACAGAGTCTTTCGATCGGATTCATGGCCTTTCCTGTGGTGTACGCTGAACCGTATTTTCGGTCCTCACGATTGTGTGGTGCATCCTTGGATACTCTTGACGCACCTTCCGTCCACAAACACCACAGGCCCGGTTTAGGCGAATGGATTAATTCGAGGTGCTGGCGCGTCGTAACTATAACGTGGGATGATCGATTAGTGCCACGGGGTGGCGTGCGAAGTTTATATGTCGCATCTCCATCGGCATCTGGAATAAGTACAAACTGAAAGACACTTGGAGGATTACATTTATGATCAGATCGTTAGGAGCAATATTGGTGGCGGTGACCATGAGCCTGGGTGTGGCGACGTCAGCGTTCGCGGCTGACAAGGAAAAGAAGATCGTCTTGCAAATCAGCGATGGCAGCAGCGAAACCCAGACCCTGGTGTTAAATGTCGCGAATAATCTGCAGCAAGCCTATGGCGTGGACAACGTCAAGATAGAGGTCGTCGCCTTCAGCGCGGGCCTGCGTCTGTTGTTCAAGGACAACGAAAATAGCAACCGCATAGCCGCACTGGGCCAGAACGGCGTAGTTTTCTCGGCCTGTCAGAACACCGTGAAAGGCATGACCAAAATCCTTGGCCACCCGCCGGAGATCAACAAGCAGGCTGTGTCGGTGCCTGCAGGGATTGTACGCATTGCGGAGTTGTCCGAGCAGGGTTACTTACTGGTTCGCCCCTAAAGAAGCTTAATTATTAAAGGCCAAAATAAAACACAACTAGTGGAGGAAGATTTATGAATGCGATGAAACGCACACTATTCGCCATTGCCTGTGCCGGCGCAATGGGCGCGACTGTGAACACTGCACAGGCCGCCAACTGGCTGATGCTGCAGGGCACCGAGCCGTCCGGGACTGCCGCGCGCGCGAACGTCTGGGGCTTTGTGCAAGTAAATTACCAGGCCGATACCAGCGAACCAAATGCAGCGGGTGGCTATATTCCGCCGAAACTGCTTGGGCCGGACCTCAATACGCAGCATGGTTTCAATGTAAACCGTGCCCGTATCGGTGTTCGCGGCACGCCGATTCCGCTCGATGACAAGGTGAATTATTTCATTCTTCTGGAAGGCGGGAATAACGCGATCACCTATAACCAGGGCAGCTCGGTGAAATTAACCGATGCCAGCCTCACCCTCAACCACATCCCGGGTGCGCGTATCCGCGCCGGTCTGTTCAAGTATCCGGGCGCCGAAGAAGGCCTGCAGGCAATCCATGTTTTTGACTACAACAATTTCACCGAGGTTAGCAATCAGCTGCTGCTAGAGCGTTTCCCGAATCGTACACATCCGGGCGCCGGCACCAACCCCGCACCGTGTGACCCAGAAAACACGTCGACATGTAATCTCAATCGTTTCGACCGCCCGGTGGGTGCGTTCCGCGATGTCGGTGTACAGCTGTTTGACGCCTTCAACTTGGGAAAAAGTTTTGAACTCAGCTATGCAGCCATGGCAGGCAATGGCAACGGTCTCAATTTCTCCGATAACAACAGCAAATTGGATACGTACTTGTATCTGGCAGGCGAGTTATTGACCGGTGAAGGTAAGGGTCCGTGGCGCGAAGGGCTGAAGTTCTTTGCTTGGGGCCAGAATGGCGAACGCCAATTCGATGGCAACGCTGACGGTAGGTATGAATCGTATGATCGTAAACGTGCCGGTCTCGGCATGAAATACCTTGGAAAGCCCTGGCGCTTCACTGCCGAGCTCATGACGGGCAAGGGCATGATCTGGAATGGCCCGGACAAACCGACATGGGCTCTGGTGCCGGGTCCGGGTCCTGCTTTCCCTAACGATACAAATCCGAACGCACAGGGTAATGGTCTGAACAACAGATCCAGTGGGTATTACGCCGAGGCTGGCATCTACATTCCCAATACCAATTTCCAGGTGGATTTGCGGTACGACTACTACGCTCGCTTGGATGGGGACCTGTATCAGCTTGACTGGAAGGCCTGGACATTGGGACTGCAATACCACTTCAACAAGAAGACGCGTGCGACCTTCAATTACGCCATGCGCGATGTGAACGCGCCTAACTTTGGTGCCGGGCTCGGCCCGAACGCCAACCTGGACGGCATCGGAGATCGCTATAGTCTCCAGTTGACCACGATCTTCTAAAAGCAACAGTATAGAGATGTCATCGGCCCCGTGCGCTTTGCGTGCGGGGCCGTTTTTTTGTGAACACTTTTACGGTAGCAAGGCGAGATGCGAGGACCGCAATTCCGGACAACAGTAGGGCCGCCAGGCGCAGATGCCCAAGCGCAAATCAGCGCGCGCGGAATGTAATGCGGCCTTTCGTGAGGTCGTAAGGGGTAAGCTGGATCGTGACCTTGTCGCCGGTGAGGATGCGGATGTAGTTCTTGCGCATTTTGCCGGAGATGTGGGCGGTGACGATATGCCCGTTGTCGAGTTTCACCCGGAACAGGGTGTTGGGAAGGGTATCGACAATCGTCCCCTCCATTTCAATGCCTTCTTCTTTTGCCACGCAAAACCTCTGATGAGTTTATGATCTGCCGGAAATGGCTCCCGGCGCCTGCTTTCTCGCGGCGTATGATGCCCCACTGGTCCGCGTGCGTAAAGCCTTGGATGGAAAAAGATATGCCGCCGCTCCGGCATGAAACCGCTCCAGGCAACTCAAGACGGAAGGGTCGACTTCAGGACGGAGGGAGGCAGCACTGCACCAGGATAAGCAGAACTGCACAACGAAGAAGCAGTTACCGGGAAGTAAAATCGCAGCCGCCGCACTGCACGGCGGCTTGTCAGATGAGAAATATTATCCGGCTGATTGTTTAATTTGCGCCTGTGGCATCCAGCCGACATGCGGGTGAATGCTGTCTTCGCGCAAGATGACATTCATCCTGAGAAAGCGCGAAATACTGCCGTAATCCCGCATTTCCGGGACATTCTCCAGCAGGCGCTGGTAATGCTGCGTGTTCATAATCACCACGTTCGGGCTGTAGCCGTGTTCCTGGCGAAAGGCCCGGACAAGCCGGTAGAGGAAACTGAGCATGGTTTGAACCTCCAGCTGTCTTTCAGGTTGTCAGACTAGGCGAAATGCGATTGGTTCGCCTTGATCCAGGACAAGCAAAAACAATGCCGACACCAGTGTGCCGAGACATTGTTTCCGGAGGATGACAAACGATATTAACGGGCAGGTGGCAATAATGCCCAGCGCCCGGCCTGCAGCGCTTCAACAGGCCGGTAATTGGTTTTATAAGCCATTTTTGGAGAATCGGCGATCCAGTAACCGAGATACAGGTAATCGAGCCCGCGGCGCGCGGCTTCGGCGATCTCCCAGAGCACCGCATAGACGCCCAGGCTGCGCTGCGGCAGGTCGGGATCGTAAAAGGTATAGACCGCTGAAAGGCCATCCGGGAGTACGTCCGCCACGGCTACGCCCAGCAGGCGGCCTTCTGAACGCAGTTCATAGAATTCGGTTTCTACCTGGCGGCTGGCCAGAAAGCCGAGGTATTTCTGGGGGTCAGCATCGTTCATGCCGGAATCCGGATGACGCCCAGCCTGATAACGGCGGTACAGATCAAAGTGCGCTGTTTCGAAACGAACTGGTTGTTTCACAATTTCGATGTCGCGGTTGCGGCTCCAGACCCGCCGCTGGCTTCGAGTCGGCACAAATTCGCGCACCGGTACACGCACCGGTACACAGGCACTGCAACCCTGGCAGTGCGGACGGTAGACCAAATCACCGCTGCGGCGGAAGCCTTGACGCACAAAGGCACCATACTCACCCTCGTTCAGGACGCGTTGCGGATCGATAAACAGGATGGTGCTCATGCGCCCGTCGAGATAGCTGCACGGGTGAGGCATCGAGAGAAACAGGTCCGGCCTGTTCTGGTGGAAGGTCATAGGCGACTTCCTGCATCAATCAAGTTTTGCATCGCGATCTCGGATTGCCAGTGGCCTGGCTGTCCGGGAAGTTTTAAGGCGCGCTCGAGCTCAGCCAAAAACCTGGCCCGCGGTATTTCTTCCGCTCCCAGGCTGGTCAGGTGTGACGAGGGAATCTGGCAATCGACCAGAACAAAATTCCACTCGCGCAGTTTTTTCATCAACGCAACCAATGCGACTTTTGAGGCATCCGTCACGCGTGAGAACATGGACTCCCCAAAGAATACGCCTCCAAGCGCCATGCCGTACAGACCTCCCACCAGACGGTTTTCGTGCCAGGCTTCAATGGAGTGTGCAAAACCCAAAACATGCAAGCGTGTGTACGCCTCGACCATGTCATCGGTGATCCAGCTCCCGCCGCCCGGATATTGCGCGCGCGGCGCGGCGCAAGCCAGCATGACATCCTGAAAACTGGTATCAAATGTAACGCGAAGCTGGCCGCGTTTGAGTGTTTTTCGTAGGCTGCGCGAGATTTTAAGTTTTTCTGGATAGAGCACCGCGCGCGGATCGGGTGACCACCACAGGATCGGCTGTCCCGGGCTGTACCAGGGGAAGATGCCGTGCCGGTAGGCGGCCAGCAGGCGATCGCTGGAGAGGTCACCGCCGACCGCTAGCAAGCCTTCCGGGGTGGCGGATTCGACCGGCGGGAAAATCGGTGCCAGAGTACCAGGGCGCAGGATGATCATATCGAGTACGTGTCGCGTGACATTACCTTGTTTGTTTGAACGGTGCATGCTCATTGAGTTCATCCATATAGACCTCAACGCCATTGCGTTCGCGTTCCAGATAGTCGGCCACCGCGCGCGCAAACTGCGGGTGGCGTAACCAGTGCATGGAATGCGTGGTTACAGGCAGAAAGCCGCGCGCTAGTTTGTGCTCGCCGCCGGCTCCACCCTCGAATCGCGAGAGGCCCTGGGCGATGCAGTACTCAATTGGTGTGTAATAGCAGGCCTCGAAGTGCAGGCTGTTGAAACCCTCGCGTCCACCCCAATAACGCCCGTACAGCGCATTCTGGTCACGCAAGTTGATGGCCGCGCCGACATATTCTTCACCCCGTCGCGCCAGCACCAGCACCAGCGCTTCGGGCAGGCTGCGCCCGAGCAGCTGAAAGAACTCGCGTGTAAGGTGAATCATGCCACCGTGACGCTGAATGTTGCCGGTGTAAAAATCGTAGAACAGATCCCACAGTGCCGGGGTCACATCCGGGCCGTCGCGTACTTCCATGACAATGCCGGCCTCCTGTACATGGCGACGTTCGCGCTTCAACTTCTTGCGTTTGTCTGAACTGAGGCCGGCAAGAAAATCATCAAAGTCGGCATAGTTCTGGTTCTGCCAATGGAACTGGTATCCGGTACGGTGCAGATAGCCCAGTTCTTCAAGCGCAGCGGCGTCGCCAGCATCGGTAAACAACCAGTGCAACGACGAAGCCTTGGTTTGTTCGGCCAGCGCGCGCGCACCTTGCGTCAGTGCCGCGATAACCGCATGGCGGTCGGTGTCGGGGGCGATCAGCAGACGCGGGCCAGCAATGGGCGAGAACGGTATTGCTGTGATGAGTTTCGGGTAATAGCGAAGCCCGGCGCGCTCGTAGGCCTGTGCCCAGGCGAAGTCGTACACCAGTTCGCCAAAGGAATGACTCTTGAGCCACAGCGGCGCGGCACCGATGATGCGTCCTGCGTCATTCTTCGACCAGCAGTGGCAGGGGTTGCCAACCGGTCGCTGCCGTGGCGCTGCCGCTGGTTTCAAGGGCGAGCAAATATTCGTGTCGCAGGGCGGGACAATCCGTTCCGGCCAGTGCATTCCAGGACTGCGGGCGTTATCTCTGTGTAACTGGTGTGTTGGCGCAGGTGCATGTTGTCCGCAGCTAATTCTGATTCGGATTATAACGTGCAAGTGAGACTTCATTTTGCCTAAATGGGTGTCTTCCTCCACAATAACTCGAAATTCATCAGGAAATCAGCGCATGAATCTGCACGAGTATCAGGCCAAGCAGTTGTTCAGCGAGTACGGCATCCCGGTGCCAGCGGGCAGGCCAGTCCTGAGCGTGGCCGAAGCATTGGCCGCCGCGGACACACTGGGTGGCGATACCTGGATTGTGAAGGCCCAGGTGCACGCCGGCGGTCGTGGCAAGGCTGGTGGCGTGAAGAAGGTGCAGAGTCGTACCGCTTTGGAATCGGCAGCGAAGTTGCTTATTGGCACGCGTCTGGTCACCCACCAGACCGGAGCCGGCGGTCAGCCGGTTGAAAAGTTGCTGATCGAAATGCCCTGCCAGATTGCGCGCGAACTGTATCTGGCATGTCTGGTGGACCGTGCCTGCGAACGCGTAGTGGTGATGGCCTCGACCGAAGGCGGCATGGACATCGAAGCCGTTGCCGCCAAAACACCGGATAAGATCCGGAAAGCGTTTGTAGACCCTGTGGCCGGCCTGCAAGCGTACCAGTGCCGCGAGCTGGCTTTTGCACTCGGTCTTGTCGACAAGCAAGTCAATGCCTTCACCCAGATACTACTTGGTCTCTACAAACTGTTTCTGGAGCGCGACCTGAGTCTGGTCGAGATTAATCCATTGGTCGTGACCGGGCAGGGCGGACTGCTGGCGCTGGATGGCAAGATCAATATTGACGACAACGCCCTGTTTCGTCAAAAGCCGTTGGCGGCGCTGCGTGATGTTTCGCAGGAAGACGCCAAGGAGACCAAGGCACGCGAGCACGATCTCAATTACATTGCGCTCGACGGCAATATCGGCTGCATGGTGAACGGCGCCGGCCTGGCCATGGCAACCATGGATCTGATCAAATTGCACGGCGGCTTGCCAGCCAATTTTCTTGATGTCGGCGGTGGCACGACGAAGGAACGTGTGGCCGAGGCTTTCAAGCTGATTCTGTCCGATCCGAATGTGAAGGCCATTCTGGTAAATATTTTCGGTGGCATCGTGCGCTGCGATCTGATCGCGGACGGCATTATCAGTGCTGTGAAAGAAGTTGGCATCAAGATACCCGTGGTGGTACGACTCGAAGGCACGAATGTCGAACAGGGGCGGACGTTGCTCAAGGAAAGTGGTCTTGCCATCACCGCGGCGGAAAGTCTGACGGAGGCTGCAAAGCGCGTGGTGGCATCGGTGAAATAGAATAAATCTTTTGCAAAATGCATTCACCAGCAGAGCCGTGGGGCCATGCCCCGCCCTCCATGAGTCAGGGATTCATTGAATGAGCATTCTGGTCAACAAAAACACGAAGGTTATCTGCCAGGGTTTCACTGGCAAGCAGGGCACGTTTCATTCCGAGCAGGCGATTGCCTACGGCACGCAGATGGTCGGTGGTGTCACGCCCGGCAAGGGCGGGCAAATGCACCTGAATCTTCCGGTGTTTAACACCGTGCGCGAGGCGGTACAGGAGGTCGGCGCCGACGGCAAGCATGATCTATGTGCCGGCGGCGTTTGCCGCCGACTCGATCCTGGAAGCGGCGGATGCCGGAATCAAGGTGATCGTGTGCATCACCGAGGGTATACCGGTGCTCGATATGCTCAAGGTGAAAACCGCGCTCAAGAATCATCCGGACACCGTGCTCATCGGCCCGAACTGCCCGGGCATCATCACACCCGGCGAATGCAAGATCGGCATCATGCCGGGCGCGATCCACAAGCCGGGAGCAATTGGAATTGTGTCGCGCTCCGGCACGCTAACTTATGAAGCCGTGCACCAGACCACGCTTGCCGGTCTTGGCCAGAGTACCTGCGTCGGCATCGGCGGCGATCCGATACACGGCATGGGTTTTATTGATTGCATTCGCCGCTTTCAGGAGGATCCGCTGACCGAGGGCATCCTCATGGTCGGCGAGATCGGTGGCCAGGAAGAAGAACAGGCCGCAGAGTTTATCAAACTGCATGTCAGCAAACCGGTGGTGGCCTACATTGCCGGCGTTACCGCGCCGCCCGGGCGGCGCATGGGCCATGCCGGCGCCGTGATCTCGGGCGGCAAGGGCACGGCGGATGAGAAATTTCGCGCGCTTGAAGCGGCCGGCGTGCATACCGTGCACTCGCCCACGGAAATGGGCGCGCGTATGCACGCGCTGTTACGATAATGGCCAACGGACTGCGTCTGGTCATTGCCCAACTGAATCTTCTGGTGGGCGATATCGCCGGGAATGCCGGCCGGGTGATTGCCGCGGCAATCCTCGCGCGCGAACAGCATAAGGCGCACGCCATTGTCTTCCCCGAACTGACGCTCACGAGTTATCCGCCCGAAGACCTGTTGCTGCGACCGGCACTCATGTTGCAAGTGGAGGAGAACCTGCGACGCATCGAGCGCGAGGTGCGTGGCATTGACGTGATTCTCGGTCACCCGCAGGTCGAGCACGGTCGGTTGTTCAATGCTGCTTCGTTGTTGCGCGACGGGCGCGTGCACGCTATTTACCGAAAACAGATTTTGCCCAACTACAGCGTGTTTGACGAGCGGCGTTACTTCGCGCCCGGCAGCGATGCCTGCGTGGTCGAGATTGCCGGCATTCCGGTCGGGATCACTATCTGCGAGGACGTGTGGCAACCGGAGCCGGTGCGACAGGCGGTTGATGCCGGCGCGCATTTGCTGCTCACCCTGAATGCCTCGCCCTATCATATGGAAAAGGCTCGCGAGCGCGAATCCCTCGCGCAGGCGCGCGCGCAGGAAACCGGTGTGCCGCTCGTGTATGTGAACCTGGTCGGCGGGCAGGACGAGCTGGTATTCGACGGGGCATCGTTTGTCACCGACGCGCACGGCACGGTTACACAGCGCTGCCCGGCGTTTGAAGAAGGCCTGTATCAGGTCGAGCTTGAATACAAGAATGAAAAAGTTGCAGCCAAGCCAAAATCACTGCCGCCGAACCTGTCGCTGGAAGAGGAAGTCTATCGCGCGCTGGTGCTTGGTGTGCGTGATTATGTGCGCAAGAACCGCTTTCCGGGCGTCGCCATCGGGCTGTCCGGCGGTATCGACTCGGCGTTGACGCTTTGTATCGCCGTGGACGCACTCGGTGCGGAGTGCGTCGAGGCGCTGATGATGCCGTCGCGTTACACGTCAACCATGAGTCTGGAAGATGCCGCTGACCAGGCCAAGGCCATGGGTGTGACCTATCACAGCATTTCCATCGAGCCGATGTTCGAGGCATTCATGGCGCAACTGAAAGACGAATTCAAGGGCCGCGCGCGTGACGTTACCGAAGAGAATATCCAGGCACGTATCCGTGGCTCGCTGCTGATGGCGGTATCGAACAAGACCGGAAAAATGGTGCTCACCACCGGGAACAAAAGCGAGATGGCCGTGGGTTATGCCACGCTGTACGGCGATATGGCCGGCGGCTTTGGTGCGATCAAGGATGTCTTCAAGACCATGGTTTATCGGCTGGCGAAATACAGAAACCGGATTCAGCCGGTGATTCCGCGCCGCGTGATCGAGCGCGCACCATCGGCCGAACTGGCGCCCGATCAGAAGGATACGGATTCGCTACCTTCCTATGATGTGCTCGATCCAATTCTGGAGCGCTACGTTGAGCAAGACCAGTCACCGGAAGCGATTATCGCCGCCGGCTTTGATGCCGCCACTGTTCGGCGCGTGACGGCCATGGTCGACCGCAATGAATACAAACGCCGCCAGGCGACGCCCGGTGTACGCATCACGCGCCGCGCCTTCGGTCGTGACCGGCGTTACCCGATCACATCCGGTTATCAGGAGAAGTAGGCCCGGCTGCCCGCACTTGCAAATCCGCCCCTGCCCGGATAACTTCTTTCGTACACCAACCATATATCAGGCCCCGCCATGAAGAAGATCGAAGCCATCATCAAGCCGTTCAAGCTCGACGACGTGCGAGAGGCATTGTCAGAGATTGGTGTTACCGGCATGACAGTCACCGAAGTCAAGGGCTTTGGCCGGCAGAAGGGTCACACCGAACTTTACCGTGGCGCCGAGTACGTCGTGGATTTCCTTCCGAAGGTGAAACTTGATTTGGTGGTGAAGGAAGATCAGCTGCAGCGCTGCATCGAAGCAATCAGCAACGCCGCGCGAACCGGAAAGATTGGCGACGGCAAGATATTTGTTTACGCGGTTGAGCAGGTGATCCGCATTCGCACCGGAGAGACTGGTCCGGAAGCCATCTGAACCGACGTGATTCGATACAGTGCGAACTTCAGCGCTGCCGATTATTCAATTTTTCTTGTTTTCGCTCTTATCCAGCTTCGTCAAGTAGCGGCTCTGCGGAAAATTCTTCTCCAGCACGCGGCGCGTATCGTGCATGAGATCTGCCAATCCCATCTCCCGGTAGGCGAGGGCCTGTAAACCGAGTGCATCCTCCACTGCCGAGGTACGCTGGAAATTTTCGATCACGTTCTTGGTCCGGTTCACGGTCGCGACGTATGCCCCGCGCGAAAAATAATAGTTGGCAGCGTGCAGCTCGCTCATCGCCATGGCGTTCTGGAGACTGACCAGGCGCCTGCGGCTGTCTTCGGCGTACCTGCTTTTCGGGAAGCGCTGCGCAACTTCCCTGAAGGCTTCATGGGCTTCACGCAGGGCCTTTGGATCACGCTTGGAAGGATCCCCGGCGCCAAAAATTTTTTCAAGAGAGCTGCGTTCTTCATCGAAGCTCGCCAGCCCCTTGAGGTAATACGCATAGTCCACGTGCGGGTGTGTGGGGTGGGTACGGAGAAAGCGGTTGGCGGCGGCAATGGCTGATGCCATCTCGTCACTCTTGTAATAGGCATAGGCAATTTCGAGCATCGCCTGTTCGGCATAGGGCCCATAGGGGTAGCGCGCCTCGAGTTTCTCGAAGTACTCGATAGCAGTGGTGTATTCGGAGTTTGCCAGCGCGGTCTTGCCTTCGGTATAAAGGCGCTGCGCCGACCAGCCCTTGGTCGGGTCGTCGTCCAGTGTGGCGCAGCCGGACAGTACGAGAAACAACAGAATGAAAACGGATACCGGGAAAAGCCGCATGACAGGAGCAGACAGGATGAGGATTAAGGCGGCAAGCATACCCCGAATCCCGGACCGGGCGGAAGTGCGGGCCCGCTAACAGCATGAACGCACCCGAAGAGAAGCTCATGGTCGTACTTCCGGCCGATGCCGCCGGCCTGCGCCTCGACCAGGCTTTGGCGCGACTCCTGCCGCAGCACTCGCGCGCCAGCCTGCAACTCTGGGTACGTGCTGCGCGCGTGCAGGTGGATGGACGTATCCCGCGCGTCAGCGAGAAAGTGCGTGGTGGCGAACATGTCCAGATTCTTATTCCCAACACGCCAGCCGGCGACTGGGCGGCGGAGGCGATCCCGCTCGACATCGTGTACGAAGACGACGACCTGTTGGTCCTCAATAAACCCGCCGGTCTGGTCGTGCACCCCGGCGCCGGCAATCCGGAAGGCACAATGTTGAATGCATTGCTACACCATGCGCCCATGCTCAACAAGCTGGCGCGTGCCGGCATTGTGCACCGACTCGACAAGGAAACCTCCGGCCTGCTGGTGGTTGCCAAGACCGAAACGGCGCGCCTCGACCTTATCGAGCAGCTCAAGGCGCGCACGCTCAAGCGTGAATACCTGGCACTGGTGCAAGGCCTGCTGGTTGCTGGCGGCACGGTGAATGCACCGATTGGAAGACACACGCAGGTGCGCACACGCATGGCTGTGAACGAGGGTGGCCGGCCAGCCGTCAGTCATTACCGTATTGAGAAAAAATACCGTGCACACACACTGCTGCGCGTAAGGCTGGAATCCGGCCGCACCCATCAAATACGCGTGCACATGGCGCATCTCAAGCATCCGCTGGTGGGCGATCCGGTGTACGGCGGGCGCCTGCATCTTCCCAGGGGCGCCAGCACGGCATTGATCGCGGCGCTGCAAGGCTTCAAGCGCCAGGCGCTGCATGCCGCGCGGCTTGGACTGGTTCACCCGGTGAGTGGCAAGAACGTGGAATGGGAGGCACCGATGCCGGAGGATATGCGGGCGTTGCTGAAAGTGCTGGAGAAGGATGCGAAGGGGCAGGGCGTACAAGCACGGCCTGAATAGAATAGCGAATGACTGAATCCACAATTCATATCTTCCCGACTGGCCTGCGCCCGCGATTGTCCGCGCTGCGGTGACAACACGCATCGGCGGCGCGAGCCGCGCACCCTACGACAGCTTCAACCTCGCCACCCATGTCGGCGACGACCTTGCAGCCGTGCAGGTGAACCGCGCGCGCCTGCGTACTGCGCTGGCGCTTCCAACCGAGCCGTTGTGGCTCAAGCAGGTACATGGCGTGGCCGTGGTGGATGCCGCGCAGGGCGATGTGGAACCGGAGGCGGACGGTGCATTTGCAACGCACCCGGGCACCGTCTGCACAGTGCTCACTGCCGATTGCTTGCCGGTGCTGCTGTGCAACCGAGAAGGTACGAAAGTTGCCGCACTGCATGCCGGATGGCGCGGGCTCGCGGGTGGCGTGATCGAAGCCGGGGTGTAGTGCTTTGGGCTATCCGGGAGACGAATTGCTGGCTTGGCTGGGACCGGCGATCGGGCCGCAGGCGTTCGAAGTCGGGCCGGAGGTACGCACGGCCTTCGTACAATACGATGCACAGGTGGCGCAGGCCTTCCGTGCCGCGCGTGACGGAAAATACCTGGCAGATATCTATCTGCTCGCGCGCCTGCGGCTACAGCGCCTGGGTGTCACGGCGGTGTATGGAGGCGGATTCTGCACGGTGACGGACCGTGCGCGCTTTTTCTCCTACCGGCGCGATGGAGCCACCGGCCGCATGGCTCGCTCATCTGGCTCGCGGACGGATGACGCTTTGCCCGGCCTGCAGGTATGATGGGCGCCCCGTGGCTGTGTATAACAATAAACCTGTATGACTCTGCTGGCCTGGATTGTTCTGTTCACCCTGCTGGGCGGCGTGCTCAGCGTGCTGGCGGCGGCGTTGTTTCTGCTGTTGCCGGAGTCACAGCGCACACGTGTGCTGCCGGCAATGGTGAGTTTCGCCATCGGTGCGTTGCTCGGCGCGGCGTTTCTGGCGGTGCTGCCACACGCGCTCGCTGCTCCCGGCGTGCGCGACATGCACGCCATCACCAGCACGGTCCTGCTCGGCCTGCTCGGATTCTTTTTGCTTGAGAAGCTGGTGCTGTGGCGTCACTGTCATGCGCACGAATGCGAAGCACACGGAGGTGCGAGTGTCGCGGCAGGCAGGACGCCGGGAGCGACCGAAGCACACGGAGCCACTCCGGATACAGCCGTTACGCATGCGCACAGTCATGCCAAGGCATCCGGATATCTGATCCTGTTTGGTGACGGCGTGCACAACTTTGTGGACGGCGTGCTGATTGCGGCTGCCTTCCTGACCGACGTTCATCTCGGTGTGGTCACAGCGCTGGCGGTGGCGGCACACGAGATTCCGCAGGAAGTTGGCGACTTCGCCATCCTGCTGCACAGTGGTTTTACGCGTGGCAAGGCACTCTTTTATAACGTGCTGTCGAGTCTGACCACAGTAGTGGGCGGAGTGCTTGCCTATTTCTCGCTCGGCATCGCACAGGCGGCGCTGCCCTATGTGCTGGCAGTGGCGGCTTCCAGTTTTATCTATATCGCCGTCGCCGACCTGATCCCGGGACTGCACAAACGTCTTGAGCCGCGCGTCACGCTAGTGCAGGTGCTGTTAATCGGCGCAGGCGTGCTGACGATCTACTTCACGCACGCCGTCCTGCATTAATCAACCCGTTCCCTGTTCTGTACTGAAGAAAGCGGTGAAACCGCTGCCATCAATTGGTTTACTGGTAGCTCAGAACGAAGACTGGTTATCAGTGGGGGTGCATGGGGATGTAGTCGGTGGGATTGATGCCGAAATGTACCGGACGGCAGCATGCTCTTGATCTCGATCGGCTTGCCGTTTGCGTCATGTGTAGCGGTCATGAGGTCGAGGATGTTGGCCGGCACGTACGGTTTTTTCTCCGGCGAAAGGATCAGTGCCACGCGCGGCCGCAGGCGGCGCACGCGATTGGCGGTGATCACGACCCCAATGCTGCCGGTGCTCATTTCCACAATGCTGCCGATCGGGAAGATGCCCATGCATTGGATGAACTGTTCCGTCAACCACGGGTGGTAGGCCTTCTGGCGACCTTCATAGATGATCTTGAGCGCATCGGCGGCAGACAGGCTCAAGTGGTAAGAGCGGTCGCTGGTGATGGCATCGTAGGTATCAGCGATGGCACTGATCAGCCCGAACTCGCCGATGTCGTCACCGCTCAGTCCGAAGGCGTAGCCGTTGCCGTTGTAGCGCTCGTGGTGCCGGCCGACAACTTCAAGCGCGGCAGGTGGAATCCCTTCGGCGTTCTCCAGTATCTTGAGACCGTTCGGTACGTGCAGCTTCATAATCTCGAATTCTTCGCGCGTGAGCGCCTCCGGCTTGTCGAGAATTTCGAGTGGTACATGAAGCTTGCCAATATCGTGCAACAGCGCGCCAATACCGAGTACGTTGAGTTTTTCCGAGCTGTAGCCGAGATGCCGGCCGAGGGCGAGCGCCAGCACACACACGCGCAGGCTGTGCAAAGCTGTGTATTCGTGTTTTTTCTTGAGATGCGTGAGCCAGACGAGCGCATCCGGATTGCGGATAACGCTTTCTGTCATCTGGCCGACCACCTTCTTGGCGCGCGGGGTGTCGACGCTGCGGCCGAGGCGTGCGTCGTCCAGGATGGAGTAGATGGTCTCGCGGGCACTGCGTTCGACCTCCACCGCCTGCTGCAACTCCTCTTCAACCGGTGTCTGGTCCCTATACCGGCTTGGCGGCATTCCGCTGGACGGGATATGCCGACTTGATGTTTCGGTGACGGCGTACTCTATAGGCTTCGTTGAGACAGTGCTTGCGGCTGGGGGGGTGGAAGCCAAGGGCTTCGCTCGGCGCAGGGCATGGGCCGGGAGCGAATCACCACTCAGCACATAGACGTGCTCGCAGAGTGCACGCAGTTGTGCCAGTTCTTCGTCGGTTTGTATCTCGAAACCCTGGAAAAGAAAAGGCGTTCCAAGCCATGGCCGATCAAGCTCGGAGACGTACATACCCAGGCGAAGGTCATGAACATCGACTTTAGTTTTCATGCTGCGCGGGTGTGCCCCAAATGCTGTAGTCCTTTGAATAAGCGTAGCCTTATTGGAGGCGAGGCACAACATAGCGGCGTGCATGGCACGATAAAATTTCTGGATCAGCTGGCCGGATCAGCCTGGCGAGGGGGGTGGCAGTCAGCGAGGCTGGAAACGCAGTGACAGGTCAATTGCGCGCACGTGTTTAGTAAGGCTGCCAACTGAAATATAGTCGACTCCGGTTTCAGCGATGGCATGGATGTTGTCGAGCGTAATGCCGCCCGAGGCTTCGAGCGTGGCCTGTCCGGCGGTTTCACGGACTGCAGCGGCGAGCCCCTTGAGGTCGAAGTTGTCGAGCAGGACGCGCGTGGCGCCGGCATTTAACGCCTCGCGCAACTGGTTCGAGATTTTCCACTTCAATTTCTATCGAAATGCCAGTCGCTACGGCGGCGCGCGCTTGGGCGAGCGCGGTGGTGACCGACCCGGCGGCGGTAATGTGGTTCTCCTTGATGAGTACGGCGTCATACAGACCGAGGCGATGATTGTGCCCGCCGCCACAGCTAACGGCATACTTTTGTGCACGCCGCAAACCGGGGATGGTCTTGCGTGTGTCCAGTACCTTGCAATGCGTACCGCGCAGCGCCTCGGCATAGCGCGTGGCCTGTGTCGCGGTGCCCGACAGTGTCTGTAGGAAATTCAGTGCGCAACGCTCGCCAGTGAGCAGGGCGCGCGCCGGCCCTTCGAAGTAGGCGATAACGCTGCCGGCAACGATGCGTTCGCCGTCACGCCTGAGCCAAGTGACACGCACGCGTGTATCCAGCTGGCGGAACACTTCGTCGGCCCAGGCTGTTCCACACAGCACCGCGTCCTCGTGCGTCACCAGCTCGGCACGCGCCGCTGTATCCGGCACAAGCGACGCGGTCAGGTCGCCGCTGCCAATATCTTCAAGAAGTGCGCGCTCGACTGTGTCGGGAATGTCTTCCGGTAGCGCAGAACAAGTCATGGTCAAAAGAGATGCGTGTTGATCAGAAAATGAACCCCGATGGAGGCGGCATAGCCGAGTGCGATCGCCCAGGTCCATTTCAGGTGCACGAAGAAGGTGTAGGCTCCGCGTGCCTGGCCCATCAAGGCAACCCCCGCGGCTGAACCGATGGAGAGCAGCGAACCTCCGACGCCGGCGGTGAGCGTGACCAGCAGCCACTGGCCGAGCGACATATCCGGGTTCATGCTGAGCACGGCGAACATGATCGGAATATTGTCGATAATGGCCGAAGCAATGCCGACCAGGATGTTCGCCCAGGTGGCGCCGAGCCCGGTGTACATCGATTGAGAGAGAGTGGCGAGGTAGCCGAGAGCACCGAGGCCGCCCACGCACAGCACGACCCCGTAGAAAAACATGAGCGTATCCCACTCGACGCGCTTCATGCTGACGAAGATGTCGAACGGCTTGATGGCCGGCTTGTAGAACTCACGCCAGGAGAATGCCTCGGCGTAAGGTTCCGGGATCGAGGGCTGGTAGCGCAACTCATCGCGGCGAATGAAGTAGCCGAAAACTTTGAGCAATCCCAGGCCGGTCATCATGCCCAGGAATGGCGGCAGGTGCAGGAATTGGTGCAGCGCGACCGTCATGGCGATCGTGGCGAGGAACAGTGCCACCACGGTGTAGCCACCGTACTTGACCGGGGTACGCTCGGCCGCGACCTCAGGTTTGCCGCGCGGCACGGCGAACGACATGAGTGCCGCCGGCACCAGCCAGTTGACCGCGGACGGGATGAACAGCGGGAAGAATTGCTCAAACCGGACGAGCCCCTTCTGCCAGACCATGAGTGTCGTGATGTCGCCGAACGGCGAGAACGCACCCCCCGCGTTGGCCGCTACCACGATGTTGATGCAGGCAAGCGCGACAAAATGCTTGTTGCCGCGACCGACTGCGAGCACCACGGCCGCCATCACCAGCGCGGTCGTGAGGTTGTCGGCGAATGGCGAAATGAAAAAAGCGAGCAGCCCGGTCAGCCAGAAGATCGTGCGCAATGAAAAGCCCGCGCTCACGAGCCAGGACTTGAGCGCACGGAACACGTTGCGCTCTTCGAGCGTATTGATGAAGGTCATGGCCGAGAGCAGGAACAGCAGCAACTCGGCGTATTCGAGCAGGTTGTGGCGCAGCAGTTCGGCAGCGGTTTTGGTATCGCCGTGCATGGTGTAGACGGCGGCGACCAGTACCCAGATGATGCCGGCGGCGACAATCACCGGCTTCGACTTGCGCAGATCGAAGAATTCCTCGCTGATGACGATGGCGTAGGCGACAACAAAAGTCACGATTGCCAAGAAACCAAGTCCCGAGCCGGTGAAGTCAGCGCCGGTCGCCGCGAGAGGCCGTGACCGGCAATGTGCTGGCAAGCAAGGCAGTGAAGAGATGGAGGCGCATAATTCAGAGTCGGGTGAAAGGTCGCGGCTATTCTATTACATCGCCAGCTGTGCGCGAAGAGAGGCGCGCACACAGCACGGCAGGCAACAAACGCACGGCAAGCAGGTGCCATGCGGCGAATGATGTTTCACTTGAAAGGCCGTTTGTTGTGGACGAGTGAATTGAGCAGGCCCATGCCCTTGCGTTTGCCGCAAGCACATGCCGGTGGGCGAACCATTTCACTGGCGCGATCGCGACCCTAATGTCAGGCGATTGCTTTTTTCGGAATGTAGCGAAATTCAGGTCGGCGTGCGAAAGTATCCAGACTTCCAGATGATTCAAGCTTCACAAGCGAGAACAACATGTCCGATACCACGGCGTCCCCGCGCGGACCCTCCGTTCTGCCTGTACCGCGCCGCGAAATTTTTGCCTGGGCGATGTTCGATTTTGCCAACTCCGGCTACACCACGGTGGTGCTCACGGCGGTCTTCAATGCCTATTTCGTCGGCGTGGTCGCGGGGAATGGTCCGGATCACGACGGAACGGCGACACTCTTGTGGACGCTGGCCACCGGCATCGCCAATCTGCTGGTGCTGCTGAGTGCGCCGGTGGTGGGCGCGATCGCCGATCATGGCGGCAAGAAAAAGCTGTTCCTGCTGGCCAGCTCGGCGGGCTGTGTGCTGTTTACGGCACTGCTTGCGCAGGTTGGGCCGGGTGACGTGGTTTTGGGCATGGTGTTGTTGATCTTGTCGGCGTTCATGTTTCACACCGGCGAGGATCTGATCGCCGGCTTCCTGCCGGAGATTGCGGATGCGCGCGACATGGGGCGCGTATCCGGCTATGGCTGGTCGCTCGGCTACCTGGGCGGCATGCTGGTGCTGGGCCTGTGTCTTGCCTATGTCACGATCGCACAGGCACGCGGCGAAATTGCTGCCCAATACGTTCCGGTGACCATGGTCATCACGGCGGTGGCATTCGCGCTCGCGGCGCTGCCCACATTTCTGTGGTTGCGCGAACGCGCCGTGCCGCAACCGCTGCCGTCCATGGCCGACGCCTTGCGAATCGGCTACGCGCGAGTGCGTCACACTTTCGTGCATGCGCACCATTACCGTGACTTGTTCCGTTTTTTGATCACGCTCTCGGTGTATTACTGTGGAATCTATACCGTGATCGTGCTCGCCGCTGTCTATGCCCAGCAGGTCATGGGATTCAACACCCAGGACACGATCTTGATGATCCTGGTGGTGAATGCGACCGCGGCCGTCGGTGCGTTCGGCTTCGGCAGCCTGCAGGACCGGCTCGGTTCGGTGCCGACACTGGTGCTGACCCTGCTGGTGTGGATCGCCGCACTGGTGCTTGCCTACTTCATTGAGTCGCGCAGCGGCTTCTGGGTGGTGGCGAACCTTGTAGGCATTGCGCTGGGTTCCAGCCAGTCTGCCGGGCGTGCGCTGATCGGACTTTTCTCGCCTGCGGCGCGCAGCGCCGAGTTCTTCGGACTGTGGGGGATGGCCGGCAAGCTCGCATCCGTCATCGGGCCGTTGTGTTACGGCCTGGTGGCCTACTTCAGCCGCGGCAACCATCGGCTGGCGCTGCTCGCGACGACGGTGTTTTTTATCGCTGGCCTGCTGCTGCTCATGACCGTCAATGAGCGGCGCGGACGACTGGCGGCGCAAACGGACCATGGGCAACCATGAGTGCGCCAGTCTGGTTCGGGCTCGCCACATTCCTTGTCATCGTTGGCACATGGCTGGGGGTGCGCGCACTCAGAGTCTGCCGCGCGGCAGCGCGCGCCGACTGGGGCCGCGGCTGGCTCAACACGATGGATGGTCTGAACCGCATTTTCTGCCGGCATTTCCATCGTCTGCACAGCACGCGGCTGCCTTTGCCGGAGCATGGCCCGGCGCTGGTCGTGGCCAATCATGTCTCCGGCCTCGATCCGCTTGCTGCTGATTGCAGCCAGTCACCGGCCGCTGCGCTTCATCATCGCGCGTGAGCAATACGAGCGTTTCGGCCTGCACTGGTTGCTGCGCGCGGTCGGTTGCATTCCGCTGGATCGTGCCGCCAGCCCGCACCGTGCCCTGGCCGCGGCGCGGCACGCCTTGCAGCATGGCGAAGTCGTGGCGTTGTTCCCGCACGGACGTATCCATCTCGATCACGAAGGGCCGGGGCGCCTCAAGCCCGGCATCCTGCACCTCGCCAAGCTGTCCGGCGCGCCGGTGTATCCGCTGCGCATCGAGGGTGTGCGCGGTACGGGCCGTACGGTCAGTGCCGTGTTCATGCGTTCGCGGGCCAGGCTTACGGTTTTTCCGCACATCCACTATCAGGAGAATGCGCCTGTCAGCTTGCTGGAGATTCTCGGACAGAATCTCGCCCACAAGCCGCACTGAGAGATTCAACGGTACTGAAGTGGAGTACGCTTGAAAAACGCTGTCTATGCCCCATAAATCGGGTATACCGAATATTGGAGTGAGGGCTTCGCATGCGCATGGACAAACTAACCACCAAATTCCAGATGGCGCTGGCCGAGGCCCAGAGCCTGGCGGTCGGGCGCGATCACCAGTTCATTGAGCCGGTGCACCTCATGGCGGCACTGCTCGATCAGGAGGGTGGAACCACACGCCCGCTGCTCGCCAAGAGTGACGTCAATGCCAATGCCCTGCGCTCGAAAATCGGCCAGGTGCTGGACCGCATGCCGTCCGTAGAAGGCAGTGGCGGCGAGGTGCATATCTCCAACGACCTGTCGAAGATTCTCAACCTGACCGACAAGTATGCGCAGCAACGCGGCGACCAGTACATCACCTCGGAGCTGTTCGTGCTCGCGGCGCTGGAGGACAAGGGCGAACTCGGCCGCTTGCTGAAAGAGGCCGGCGTGTCGAAGGGCGGCATCGACAAGGCCATCGAGTCGCTGCGCGGCGGGCAGAAGGTGCAGGACGCCGGTGCCGAGGACCAGCGCCAGGCATTGCAGAAGTACACCATCGACCTCACCGAGCGCGCCGAGCAGGGCAAGCTCGACCCGGTGATCGGGCGCGACGAGGAAATCCGGCGCGTGGTGCAGATCCTGCAGCGCCGCACCAAGAACAATCCGGTGCTGATCGGCGAGCCGGGTGTCGGCAAGACCGCCATCGTCGAGGGCCTGGCGCTGCGCATCGTGAACGGCGAAGTGCCGGAGGGCATCAAGGGCAAACGCGTGCTGTCGCTGGACATGGGCACGCTGATCGCCGGCGCCAAGTTCCGTGGCGAGTTCGAGGAGCGACTCAAGGCCGTGCTCAACGATTTGGCCAAGCAGGAAGGTCGGGTCATCCTGTTCATCGACGAATTGCACACCATGGTCGGCGCCGGCAAGGCCGAGGGCGCGATGGACGCCGGCAACATGCTCAAACCGGCGCTGGCACGCGGCGAACTGCACTGTGTCGGCGCCACCACGCTCGATGAGTATCGCAAGTACATCGAGAAAGACGCGGCCCTCGAACGCCGCTTCCAGAAGGTGCTGGTGGACGAACCGAGCGTCGAAGACACCATCGCCATCCTGCGCGGCCTGAAGGAGAAGTACGAAGTGCATCACGGTGTGGACATCACCGACCCGGCGATTGTCGCCGCCGCCATGCTCTCGCACCGCTATATCACCGACCGTCAGCTGCCGGACAAGGCCATCGACCTGGTGGACGAGGCGGCATCGCGCATCCGCATGGAGATCGACTCCAAACCGGAGTCCATGGACAAGCTCGATCGCAAACTCATCCAGCTCAAGATCGAACGCGTGGCACTACAGAAGGAAACCGACGAGGCCTCGAAGAAACGCCTCGGATTGCTCGACGGCGAAATCGCCAAGTTGCAGAAGGAATACTCCGACCTCGACGAAGTCTGGAAGGTCGAGAAGGCCGCGGTGCACGGCTCCCAGCACATCAAGGAAGAGCTCGAGCGCGCACGCCTGGAACTTGAAACCGCGCGCCGTGCCGGCGACCTGGCGCGCATGTCCGAGTTGCAGTATGGCCGTATTCCGGAACTTGAGAAGCAGCATGCACTACGGCCGGTGCCCAGCAAGGCAAGGAGATGAAGCTGCTGCGTACCGCCGTGACCGAGAATGAAATCGCCGAAGTGGTGTCGCGCTGGACCGGCATTCCCGTGTCCAAGATGCTGGAAGGCGAGCGCGACAAGCTGCTGCGCATGGAAGACGAACTCGACAAGCGCGTCATCGGCCAGAGCGAGGCGATCAAGGCGGTATCGAATGCCATCCGTCGCTCGCGTGCCGGCTTGTCCGATCCAAACCGGCCGAATGGTTCCTTCCTGTTTCTCGGTCCGACTGGTGTCGGCAAGACCGAACTCACCAAGGCGCTCGCGTCGTTTCTGTTCGATACGGATGAGGCCATGGTGCGCATCGACATGTCCGAGTTCATGGAAAAACATTCCGTCGCTCGCCTGATCGGTGCGCCGCCGGGGTATGTTGGTTACGAAGAGGGCGGTTATCTCACCGAGGCCGTGCGGCGCAAGCCGTACAGCGTGATCCTGCTCGATGAAGTCGAGAAGGCGCATCCCGAGGTCTTCAATGTGCTGCTGCAGGTGCTGGACGATGGCCGCCTCACCGATGGCCAGGGCCGCACCGTGGATTTCCGCAACAGTGTGATTGTCATGACCTCGAACCTCGGCTCGCAGGTCATTCAGGAGATGGCGGGCGAGGAGAACTACGAGCGCATGAAGGCAGCGGTCATGGAGACCGTGTCCCAGCATTTCCGTCCTGAATTCATCAATCGTATTGACGACATCGTGGTGTTCCATCCGCTCGGGCGCGAGCAGTTGCACCGCATCACCGAAATCCAGGTCCGCTATCTGCGCGAACGCCTGGCGACGCGCGACATGGGCTTCACGCTCACGCCGGCGGCGCTCGACAAGCTGGCCGAAGCCGGATTCGATCCGGTGTACGGTGCACGCCCGCTCAAGCGCGCCATCCAGCAACAGATTGAGAACCCGCTGGCGACGGAGATTCTGTCCGGAAAGTTCGGCGCAGGCGATACCATCGTCGCGGACATCGCACGATGGCATGCATTGCCTTCGGCAAGGAAAACGCGCGCAAGAAGGCTGTGGTCAATTAAGCACAAGAGCTCAACGCAGTGGCGAGTGTCTCTGCGTTGAGTGCTTTTATCTATCCGGGAGCAGAAGCAGCGTTGGCGTCTGATTGTTTTCCCGGGTCATTGCCTTTACTATTCGCGCCGAAGAGCGCCGGGTGAACAATCCACCGGAGCGCCACGCAAAACCACAAGGCACCGTGCCCATGTCCATGTTTCGTCGTCTCAAGACCCCATCCTCGCTTGGACTCGACAAGCTTGCGCACGATCTCGTGCACCGTCGCTACCGTTTCCGCCAGTTCGTCGGTGTCGGCTTTCTGTTCGTGCTCACCTTCCTCGGACGTCCGGGCGATCTCGGCAATGCCGGGCGTACGATGTTCCTGGTGGGTGCCGTGTTCGCGTTGCTCGGTATGCTTGTGCGCCTGTGGGCCTCCGGCCACGTGAAGAAAGACAAGGTGCTGACCACCACCGGACCCTATGGCTATGTGCGCCACCCGTTGTATGTCGGCAACCACCTTATTACCCTTGGCTTCTGCATTGCCTCCGGACTGTGGTGGAGTTTTGCGGCCTGGGCGGTGATCGGGCTGTTTTTTTACCCCGGCACGATTGCACATGAAGACGAAGTGCTGCACCGCCTGTTTGGTCAGTCCTGGGAACGCTGGCGGGCCGTGACGCGCGCGCTGATCCCGCGGCTGACACCCTACCAGTCCGGCGTGCAAGGCGAATGGTCGCTGGCCCAGAGTTGGCACAACGGCGAGCCGACCATCATTCTCGTCCTGGTTCTCTGCTTCGTCTATCTCGCGCTCAGCTTTCTCTGAACCAGGGCATGCTTCGCGGCCTCAACGGTCTTTCCGAAGACACGCTGGCTCGCTGGATCGAAGACAGCCTCGCTACCGGCACGCATCGCCTCGCGCGGGGTTATCAGGGACAAACACTTCTCTATCAGGACAACGGCCGGCGCCTGGTCATCAAGGCCGCATCCGGTCGTGGCATCCGGAACTGGATCTCCACGCTCATGCTGCGCCACGAAGCGCGTGTGTACGAACAACTTGCAGATTTCCCCGCTGTTCCGCGCTGCTACGGCCTGCTTCGCAACCGTTACCTGGTGTTGGAGTATGTCGACGGCGCACCGGCGCGCTATTCCGAGTTCGCCAATCGTGAGGCATTCTTTGCGGAGCTGCTGGAACTCATCAAGTCATTGCATGCACGTGGCATTGCGCACAGCGACTTGCAGAAAAAGGATAACCTGCTGTTGGTGGGCGGTCAGCATCCGTGCCTGCTCGATTTCGGCGCCGCCGTCATTCGCAAATCCGGCTTCGCGCCTTTCAACCGCTTCCACTACCGTTTTGCCGAACGTCTCGATTTCAACCAGTGGGCAAAGCTCAAATATCAGGGCCGGCTTGAGAACATGAGCGCAGCGGATCGGGTGTATTACCGGCGCAGTCGCCTCGAAAAACTGGCGCGCCGCTTGAAGCGCATCTGGCGCGCATTGCGTACCTGAAAGCTCGTGTAGCAAAAATCCCTCGTAGTCTGTCGTCCATAAGCAAATCCTGTTTTTCATTCTCCTCATAATGTTCTATTGCCTTCTTGAGAGTTTTCAGGCAGTTTATCGTTCAAGTTATTGATAACTGAAGTCATGGAGGCGGCAGGATGCCGCGTGCCAGGGATGGTGTAGTGCGTGCACGAGTGAGGTGCCGCACAACAATAATTACTAAAAACCAGTCAGGCACCAGATCGCACAGTGACAGACAATACTGACAACGTCCTCCACAAATCGACTCTTCGCCACTACGACAAGCGAAGTATCAACCAGGCTTTTAATAATTTCCTTGGCATCCAAGCGGCCGACCGGCGTGTCCTGAAGCGGTTTCACAACACACTGATCGAAGGCAGCGAGGAATTCGCCGAAATCTTTTATACCTACCTTCAGGACTATCCTGCTACAGCCGAAATACTGAAGCGCCATGAAGAGCGCGGCGGCGAGATCGCCGGTCTGGTGCGCACGCAGTTGCAGCACCTCTGGAACTTCCTGTCCGGCAAGACCGACGATAAATCCGCTGAACGCCTCGCCCACGTCGGCGAACTACACCAGCGGTTTGGCATCGAGCCGGTTTGGGTCATGGGTGCGTACCTGCTCTACTGGAAACATCTGCACACGCGTGTGCAGAATGACGCGGCCATCCCCGGAGACAGTAAATTCCAGCTCGAGAGTGCCGTCACCAAGCTCCTGTTCCGTGACATGGGCCTCATGCTTGAAGGCTACTGGGATTCCGCCATGAAGGCGGTCGAAACCGAGCACCGCCTGTTGGAAGACTTGCAAGGTCAGGTGACGAATCTGCTGGCCAACCTGCCGCAGATCCTCTGGTCGGTAGACGTGGTGAATAACCGGGCGCTGTACGTCAGCCCGTCGACACGCAAGATCTGTAATCTTGATATCGAGATGCCTATTCCCTGTATGGGCTGGACGGTTCCGGAGGACCGCGAGACTGTCAAACTTGCCTGGCAGCAGGCACTGCTCGGCGAACAGGTCGAGGTGGAAAGCCGCGTGCACATGCCGGGCGAGCATGAGCGCTGGTTCCGGCGCGTGTTCCAGCCGTACCGTGACGCCAGCGGAAAGGTGGTGCGCATCGACGGGCTGATGGAGGATGCGACCGATGCCAAGCTTACTATCGAGCGCCTGCACCATCTTGCCACGACGGACAGTCTTACCGGTCTGCACAACCGTGCGCTGTTTCTCGACCGGTTGGACCAGGCCATTGCCTCGGCGCGCCGCAACAGCGGCCGCCCGCATGTGGTGTTGATGCTCATGGACCTGAATCACTTCAAGGAGATCAACGATACCCTCGGTCATCCTGCCGGTGACACCATCCTGCGGATGGTGGCATTACGTCTCAATGCCGTGTTGCGTGATGCCGACACACTGGCGCGCCTCGGTGGTGACGAGTTTGCCATTCTTGTGCCGGACGTACACGAAGGGCGCAAGACCGCTGAAAAAGTAGCGCAGAATCTCCTCGCTTGTTTCGCCAAACCGTTTCCGCATGCCGGGCAAGAGCTGTATCTTGGCGCTGGCATCGGTATCGCGATTTTCCCCGAACATGGTGAGGACGTGGATACGCTCATGAGCCGCGCGGATGTAGCCATGTACGGCGCCAAACACCGCGAAATCGAGCATGTGTTCTACGATGCGGCCAGTGATCCGCATACCCCGGAACGCCTGCAACTTTCAGGCGAGTTGCGGCGCGCAGTCGAGAATCAGGAGTTTGTTTTACATTATCAGCCGCAGGTCGACCTGCAAACGCGAAGCGTGGTCGGCGTTGAGGCACTGATCCGCTGGCAACACCCGCAGCGTGGCTTGGTGGAGCCGGATGAGTTCATTCCCCTGGCGGAACGCCTTGGCCTCATCAATCCCATCACCGACTGGGTAATTGCAGAGGCATTGAAGCAGTGCCGGCAGTGGCGCCTTGGCGGGCACGCGCTGCGCGTCGCGGTGAACATGGCAGGCCGCAGTTTCCAGCAGCTCGATTTGATGGATAAGCTCCAGCATCTGATCCACACCATCGGAGTGCTTCCCGAGTGCCTCGAGGTCGAGATCACCGAGAATGTGCTGATGGCCGACATTGAGCGTGGTGCGCAGGTTCTGCGGCTGCTGAACGAAGCCGGAATTACCATCACCATCGATGATTATGGTACAGGCTATTCATCGCTCGCCTACCTCAAGACACTGCCATTGCATACCCTGAAGATCGACAAATCGTTCGTGCGTGAAATGGTGCGTGATGAGAATGACGCGGTCATTGTTCGCTCAACGGTTGATCTTGCCCACAACCTCGGTTACCGGGTGGTGGCCGAGGGCGTGGAAGACCAGGATACCTGTGATCTGCTTGATATCCTCGGTTGTGACAGCATCCAGGGCTTCTATTCAGGGCGTCCCATGGACGCTGTGAACATCAACAAGTGGTTCAATAACTGTCCCTGGAAAATGGGGCAAGTCTGCGCCGAAGTCTGAACAACGAAGACCCGCCGGCTTTCCCGTTGCCCACTAGCCAGCAACTGACGGAATACCATCAGCCTGTCCCGCCGCCCACCCGTCGTCCCTGAAACGCTGCCACGGCCACGGCGTCTGGATAGGCGTCTATCCAGCATGCCAGCTAGAATACGCGCTTCGCGGTTGAGTAGTATGAAGCGCCAATGACGCTACCTATTGAAGAGGCGCTGCCACGCCTGCGCAAGGCAATGGCCGCGCATCCCGCTGTCGTGCTGCAGGCGCCACCGGGCGCGGGCAAGACCACACTGGTGCCGCTCGCGCTGCTTGAAGAAACTTGGCTCAACGGCAAGCGCATCGTCATGCTCGAACCGCGCCGCCTCGCGGCGCGCGCCGCCGCTGGACGCATGAGCCAGTTGCGCAAAGAGAATGTCGGTGAGACGGTCGGTTACCGCATCCGCTTCGACAGCAAGGTGTCGAAGGCCACGCGCATCGAGGTGTTGACCGAAGGCATATTGACGCGCCGCCTGCAGAATGACCCGGCACTGGAAGGCGTGGGGCTGGTGATTTTCGACGAATTTCACGAGCGCCATCTGCACGCCGATCTGGCGCTGGCGCTGTGCCTCGACAGTCAGCGCGGCCTGCGTGAGGATCTGAAAATTCTGGTCATGTCCGCCACGCTCGATGGCGCGGCGGTGTCGCGCCTGTTGAACGATGCGCCGATCATCAGCAGCGAAGGCCGCAGCTATCCGGTTGATGTGCAGTATCTGCCGCGCGACCCGGAGGGACGGCTTCCGATTACCGTGACGGCGGCGGTGCAGAGAGCATTGGAAGAACAGCCGGGCGATGCGCTGGTTTTTCTGCCGGGTGCGCGCGAAATCCGCCGGACCCAGGAACTGTTGATTCCCTTGCTCGGCAACGACGTGGAGGTGTTGCCGTTGTACGGCGACCTGCCGTGGGAGCAGCAGCAGCGCGCCATTCAGCCCGGCAGCGGACAGCGGCGTGTGGTGCTGGCTACGCCCATTGCCGAAACCAGTCTTACCATCGAAGGTGTACGCATCATTGTCGATTCCGGTTTCGTACGCGTGCCGCAGTTCGATCCGAAGAGCGGCCTGTCGCGGCTCGTCACCCAGCGCATATCGCGCGCCTCGGCCGAGCAGCGCGCCGGCCGCGCCGGCCGCACGGCGCCCGGTGTGTGTTACCGGTTGTGGGGCGAGACCACGCAACGTGGCCTGATTCCACAGGCAATCCCGGAAATCCGCAGCGCCGATCTCGTGCCGCTGGCACTCGAACTCTCCGCGTGGGGCGTGCAGGACGCCACCCGCCTTGCGTGGCTCGATCCGCCCCCGGCCGCCTCGCTGGCGCAGGCGCGCGATCTGCTGGTGGCGCTGGACGCGCTCGACGCACAGGGTCGCATCACCGACGCCGGCCGCGCCATGGCACAGTTGCCCTTGCACCCGCGTCTCGCGCACATGCTGCGCGCCGCCGAGAAAATGCAGCGCGGCGCGCTTGCCTGTGACATCGCCGCGCTCATTTCCGAGCGCGACATCCTGATGGGCGAGGCGCGCCGTTCCTGCGATCTCACCGAACGCCTTGAGGTGCTGCATGCTATTCCGCCGGCAAGGCCGCAAGGGCGCGGAGGCGCGCCGTGCCGATGCCAACGGCTGCGCGCGCGTGGATCAGGCTGCACGCCAGTGGCGGCGCCTGATCGGCGCACGCGACGAAGCCACGGTATTCAATGCGGATGTCGCCGGCGAATTGCTGGCGCTCGGCCTACCCGGACCGCATCGCCCAGCAGCGCGCACCGAACGGGCCGGCCTACCTGCTCGCCAATGGCCGCGGTGCGCGTCTGCCGGAGTGGGAAATCCGCCTGCGCCAACCGATGCTGGTGGCGGCCACGCTGGATGCGGGGGAGGGCGAAGGCTTGATCTACCTGGCCGCAACCCTGCGCGCATCGACTCTGCCCACGCTCATGCCCGGCCATGTAAAAAGCGAGGAAGAAGTGCGCTGGGACACGGAGCAGCAGATCGTGGTCGCGCGTCGTGTCGAGCGCCTCGGCGCGCTGGTGCTGGACAGCGCGCCATTGAAGAAAGCCGATCCCGGGAAACTGCGCGCCGCCATGCTCGACGGTGTGCGGCGCCTTGGGCTGGACGCGCTGCCGTGGACCGACGAAGCGCGCCAGTTGCAGGCGCGCGTGCTCAGCCTGCGCCAGTGGTTCCCGGAAGAAAACTGGCCGGATGTGTCGGACAGCTGCGCTCGCCGCCACGCTCGATGACTGGCTCGCGCCTTATCTCGATGGCATCACGCGCCGCGATCATCTCGCGCGCCTCGACCTGCCCGCCATTCTCAAGGCGCGTCTCGACTGGAAGCAGGGACAGCAACTCGACAGCGATGCACCGACCCACCTCGCCGTGCCGAGCGGCTCGCAGCTCAAGCTCGACTACATACCCGGTGAATCGCCGGTGCTGGCGGTGAAGCTGCAGGAAATGTTCGGCCTCGCCGACACCCCGCGCATCGCCGAGGGCGCGTGCCGGTGACGCTGCATCTGTTGTCACCGGCCCGCCGGCCGATCCAGGTGACCCAGGACCTGCAAGGGTTTCTGGGAGCGCACCTATCCGGAGGTGAAGAAGGAACTGAAAGGCCGTTACCCCAAGCACCCGTGGCCGGACGATCCGTGGAACGCCGTGCCGACCGCGCGCGCAAAGCGCAGGCGCTAGCGGGGCTCAACGAGGGTGTCGAAGCGAGACAAACAGGGTGACTGAGCAGGTGGTGCAACGCGGCTTAGGTCTATAAGACATTCCTTCAACAAGCAAAGCTTTGCGAGTGCGCAATCCCCCGCTAGTATGGATCGGTTCGCTGAAGCCTTGGCGAAGGATGATGTGATAAAGAACAATTCACATTGTGATTTTATTCACATCAGGTTTTATAACGCCCCAAATGATGTATTTCTGATGTATTTCTACAGATCATTTGGGACGTCTAATTGTCGTTAGAAAGCATTATGAGCACAGGAAAAGTCCGAACCTCCCGTGAGCGTCTTCTAATTACGTACTCAGAACACTGGCACTCTTCACGGACTTTCTTGAAGCTTGGTATCGAAAATCCTACAGGCTCGTATCATCAGTTTCTGGGGAGCATAGTCTTTACAGTGTTTGCGCTAGAAGCGTTCCTGAATCATGTGGGTGAGTCTCTTTTCAAATCGTGGCCGGAACTAGAAAAGCTCACTCCTAAAGGGAAAATTTCCGTGATAACCGAAAAGCTTGGTATGGCGGTTAATTACGGTCTAATGCCATGGCAAATCATCCCAGAGATAATTGGCGTTCGAAATAAAATTGCACACGGCAAGAACGAACTGCTTCAAGACGAAAGAATGCTTACTGTGGACACTTACGACGAGAAAATGGGCGAAATCCTACGCGCCCCATGGCAAGAGTATGCCACCCAGAAAAATGCGGAAAAGGCCCGCGAGAAGGTCGAAGAAATCTTTAAGACTATCTGGGCAAATACCAGCTTTAAAGAACATGAACTATTCAGAAGCGGAATGCAGTCCGGTACAGCAAAGTTTGTGGAGAAGAACGAATAAAGCTTTCTTACTCTTTGCTCCTGCCGACGCCCGGGACGACGCGCCACGTTTCCTGATGCATCCGCGGCGGGCGCGGCAGGTGCCCTAAGACATCTGGCAATATCCGGAAAATACGTAGAAGCAACAGATTCCTAAAACCAACCGGAACAGGAGCGAAGAATCATGGCAACCAACACCGTTCGTCTCCACCGCGTTTTGCGTGCGCCACCGGAACGCGTTTATCGCGCATTCCTCAATGCCGATGCATTGGCAAAGTGGATTCCTCCGAACGGTTTCACCGCGACGGTGCATCATCTGGAAGCCAGAGTTGGCGGGACATTCAGAATGTCGTTTACCAATTTCACCACCGGGAAGAGCCATTCCTTTGGTGGTGATTACCTTGAACTGGTGCCAAACGAATTGCTCCGCTATACGGATAAGTTCGATGACCCGAACCTTCCTGGCGTCATACAGGTGACGGTGGAGCTGAAGCCGGTGTCCTGTGGAACCGAATTGAATGTGGTACAGGAAGGCATCCCTGACGTCATACCCGTCGAGATGTGTTACCTCGGTTGGCAGGAGTCGCTCGTTCTGCTCGCAAAACTCGTTGAGCCTGAAATCCGGGAGTAATCAGCGTGCAGAAAGAAACGGGGTCGGAGTGAATAAAAAGCACACGTGAGCAAGCCCCTTCACCGAAGTCCAGCCTGACCCCCTCGATTTACGCCATGCCTGTTGATTACTCCATCATCGTCCCGGCCTATAACGAAGAGACACTGCTGGCCGAAACCCTCGGCCTGCTGAAAGCCGCCATGGCCGCCCATGCATTGAAGGGCGAGCTAATCGTGGCCGACAACAATTCAACCGACCTAACCGGCGAGATCGCACGCGGACTTGGCGCCCGGGTGGTGTTTGAACCCATCAACCAGATCTCGCGGGCGCGCAATGCCGGGGCACGCGTGGCGCAGGGGCGCTATCTGGTGTTTGTGGATGCCGATACCAAAATTGCGCCGGAACTGCTCGGTCAGGCATTGGACAACCTCGATTCCGGCCGTTGCTGTGGCGGCGGGGCAGTGGTGGTGCTGGATGCCGGGATGCACTACGGCGCGCGCCTGGTATTGAGATTCTGGAACTGGATATCGGTGCGACTGGGTCTGGCGGCCGGCTGCTTTTTTTACTGTCGGCGCGACGACTTCGATCGCTGCGGCGGATTCAGTGAGCAGGTCTACGCCAGCGAGGAAATCTGGCTGTCGCGTTGCCTAAAGCGTGTCGGCAGGAAAGACGGGCGAGGTTTCCGGGTGATCGGCACACCCGGCGCGCTGTCGTCCGGGCGCAAGCTGCACTGGTACGGCCACGGTGCGCAACTGCTGTTGTTGCTGGCGTTGTTGCTGTTTCCGTTTCTGGTGCGCTACAAGCGCTTTTGCGGCTTCTGGTACCGGCGTCCGTAACACAACGGCGCGTCCTTTACCGGGGATAGCCGGCACCTTATAGTCGCTGGAAGAATAATTTGCCTATGACCGCGGTATATAAAAAAACAGTGAAGCCAGCCATGTTCGAGAATTATCGCCGCCGTTGCGCACGCATGCCGTGGGGGTTGTCCACCATGGTCATGCTGTTCATGGCCACGGCACAGGCCCAGAATTTCACTGTCAACAGTACAAGCGATGCGGTCGATGTCACGCCGGGTAACGGCATCTGTGCCGACACCTCGGGCAATTGCACGCTGCGTGCGGCAATACAGGAGGCCAATCTGCTGGCGGGCGCCGATACCATCACGCTGCCAGCCGGGCTGTTCCAGCTTACGCTTACCGGCCCGGGAGAGGAGGCAGCCGCAACCGGCGACCTCGATATCAACTCCGATCTAACCATCACTGGCGCGGGCGCGACGTCGACTATCATTGACGGTGGCGGCATTGACCGTGCGCTCGACATCGCGCCCAACGGTGCGCCGGTTAGTGTCACAATCAACAGCCTTGCCATACAAAACGGTACAGCGAGCGGTGCGCCCGGAGGTGCAATCCGTGTCAATCTTGGAACCGTCGTCCTGAATGACTGCAGGCTGAACAGCAACGACTCCGATGCCAACGGTGGCGCCATCAATAATGCCGGGAACCTGACCCTGAATCGCTGCACGCTCAGTGCGAATACCGCGAGCGGCGGCGGCGGCGGCCTGTACAACGCCGCAACCTTGGCGCTCAACAACACCACGTTGAGCGGTAACAGCGCTACGTCGCTCGGCGGCGGCCTGTACAACGCCACGACTGCCACCGCGCTGCATGCCACCTTCGCGCTCAACAGCGCCACGTCCGGCGGCGGCCTGTACAACGCTGGCAGTGCCACGCTCAAAAGCACTCTGTTTGACGCCAACACCGGTGGCAACTGCAGTGGCACCATTGGTTCGAACGGCAACAATCTCGATAGTGGCACGAGCTGCGCCTTTGGTGCGGCAGGTGACCTGAGTAACATCAATCCGCTGCTTGGCGCGCTGGCTGACAATGGAGGTCCGACAGCGACACACGCTCTGTCTGCTGGCAGTCCGGCAATTGACGCGGCCGACAACACCGGTTGTCCCGCGACGGACCAGCGCGGTGTGGTGCGGCCGGTGGACGGCAACGGCGACACGGTTGCGGTCTGTGACATTGGCGCATTTGAGGCCACGGTGCCGGCCGACCTCAGCATCACCAAAAACCACCAGGCCGACTGCGTGGATTTGCACGATCCGTTGATTTACACGATCAGCGTCACCAACAACGGTCCCGGTAACGCCAGCGCTGTGACCGTCACCGATACTTTACCGGATGGCGTAACCCTGGTTTCGACCATCCCTGCCTGTGCTCAAAACGGTACAACGCTGACCTGTGATGTGGGTACACTCAGTGCCGGCAGTTCCACCACCATTACCATCAATACTACGGCTGAAAAGGTAGCCGCACTCAAGAACTTCGCCAGTGTCCGGGCTGCCGAGTTGGATCCGGATACCAGCAACAACAACGCCGAAGTGAAGACACGGATCAATTGCGGGAAAGAGTGCTTTATCGCCACCGTCGCCTATGGCTCGCCGCTTGCGCCGCAACTGCAGCCGTTGCGCGCCTTTCGTGACCGTTTTTTAACGCCGCATCCACTCGGGCACTGGTTCGTCGAGCTTTATTACCGCTACAGCCCACCGCTTGCCGAGACATTGCGCCGGCACGACAACCTGCGTGCTGTGGTGCGCATGGGCCTCCAACCTTTGATTGCTTTCGTGAAGCTCGCCAATGAAATCCCGCTGTCTCCCGACCGGGAAGCGCCTTAAGAGTCGTGAGTACTTCACCTGAGCATTGGCAGAAGCAGGTGAGGCAGTACTTGATGGTTCAGAGATAGGAACTGCCCGGACAAACTCCAGTCACCAATCCTTGCGACCCGGCAACAATCCGCGCAGCTCGGACTCCGTCAGATTGCGCCAGCGACCGACCTTGAGCCCACCGAGTTTGATATTCACTATTCGTATTCGCTGCAGGCGTTTGACGTCGTAGCCGAATACCTCGCACATACGGCGGATCTGACGGTTCAGGCCCTGGGTAAGGATGATACGGAAATCGTACTTGCCGAGGCGGCTTACCTTGCACGGTTTGGTTTTGGTGTCGAGGATGCGCACGCCGCTGCGCATGCCTGCCAGAAACGCGTCGGTGACCGGCTTGTCGACCGTGACGACATACTCCTTCTCATGGTTATTTTCCGAGCGCAGTATGTCGTTGACGATGTCACCGTTGTTGGTGAGCAGGATCAGGCCTTCCGATTCCTTGTCCAGCCGGCCAATGGGGAAGATGCGTTCTTCGTGGCCGATGAAGTCGACAATGTTGTCCCTGACGCCGTGCTCGGTGGTGCAAGTGATACCGACCGGTTTGTTGAGGCAGATGTAGATTTTCTTTTTCTTCTTGCGCGCGCCGCCGACCACACGGTTGTCGACGCGCACTTCGTCGGCTTCCGTTACTTGCGTGCCGAGTTCAGCGCGTTTTCCGTTGATGGATACTCGGCCACTGGCGATCCAGGCATCGGCCTCGCGGCGGGAGCACATGCCGGTTTCGCTCAGGTATTTGTTCAGGCGCATGCAGGCATCACGTTGTCGGTTAGCTGATGTTAGCGCACCAGGCCTCGATTTGTTCACGCATCGCCTGCGGTTGTTCGGTCGGTATCCAGTGTTTCGATTCCAGCGTGTGGATCTCGCCGTGCGGCAGGCGTGACAACAGGGCGCGGGTGATGTCCGGATCGGCGAAGGTGCGGCCGGTGGAGAGCAGGGCCAGGAACGGTGCGCGGATTTTCTCCAGCGGTAACGGCCGCTCGACCTCGACCAGATCCTGCAGAAAGCTGGCACTTGGCATAATTCTGAGATCGTGCAAGGGCGAAGCGTAGCGTTTCACCAGTGCCTCACCACCGCCCGGTTCAGCGAGACGTTTGCGGAATTCGCGGTCCAGTTCACGCAAGTCGAGAACCTCTAGATGACGGCGATAGAGGCCGAGGCGATTGGCAATGCGTATCAGGAATGAGGCAAATTTGAGCAAAGGTAAGTATGGGTGAAGCGTGCGCAACTGTCCGGTGAGCGCCTCCTGCAGTATCGGTTCGACCAGCACGATGCCGGCGGTCATGCCCGGGTAGCGTGCGGCGAAGGCGGCGGCGATGTTCGCACCCAGGCAGTGCCCGATCAATATCGCGCGCGCGTAACCCTCCTGCTTGAGCATCGCGGCGATATCGTCACACCATTTCTCAAGCCTGACACGACCGCGATAGAGAGAACGTCCGTGACCGCGAAGATCCATGCGCAGGATGTCGCGAGTTTCGCGCAGGCGGGTTTGCTCCGTGAATTCCGACCAGCGCGTCAGGTTGCTGGCTGCTCCATGAATCAGCACCAGCGGCGGCAGTGCCTGCGCGGCTTCCGGTGCGTGCCAGCGCCGGTAGGTGAGCGTGACGCCATCCGCAGTGATCAGGGTGTGCAGGGTGTCCATGGAAGATAATCATCAGGCGCAATTCGCCTGGCTGATTATCACAGGCTGGACACGAAAGCCAAAGTTGGAAATGATTGCCGCGTTTTCTGGCGCGGGACATTGCCGAATTTATCCGGTGAATGATAACCGACCAGGGCCGGTTATCAACGGAGGAGAAGGGCAAACGACACTTCTCTCTTCTCTTTGCGCAGGAGAACAGTTACTCTGCCCGCGCCATTTCTTTCGAAGAACCTTACATGTCGACCAAGTCTCGCCCAACTCCGAAAAAAAAATCAGCCCGGTCCGCCTCCCGTCCACGCGCCCAGCCGGAAAACCTGTTGCGACAGATGGGTGTCTTGCGGATTGCGCTGGTCTCGCTGGTGATATTCGACATGCTGGCCGCGCCACGCCCGGGAGCGCCGGCGGTATACAGCGGCTGGGAACTGGTGACAACGCTGATTCTGCCGGTGCTCGCGCCGATTCTGCTCCAGGTGCTGCTCCTGGACGCGTTGATGGGAAGGATTTTGATGAGCAGCGCCAAAGGCGCGGAGCGCGTACGCTATCGGCGTATCATCACCGTGAATCTGGTTTTCAGCGCCGCGCTTGTGCTCTGGTGGCTGCCGTACTTTCTGAAGCTGTTCGCCGCCAGCTAGCCGGTCAACCTGCTACGCGCCAGGTGGGCGCGAGTGGTTCGTCCGAAGCGAGCGTCTGTTCGCTCTCGAAGCTGTAGTCGAGGCCAGGGCTGGCCGGTTGCAGGTAATCCCCCTGAACGTAGTGCACGCCGCGGGCGAAGAGACCAGTGAAGACGTGGTCGTCTTCGATCCGCTTCGCCACAATCACACGCTCAAGTTCGAGCGCGACATCGATTGCGTCGCTCAGCGCACTCTCTTTCAGGCCGTCATACCCGCAATTCACTTCAATGAAATCCACATTCAGAGCGGCCAGTGCCTCACGACTGACCGCCTGACCTGTAAAGTTGTCCACGGCAATGCTCATGCCCATGGTCCGCGCGTTCTCGATAAAGCGGCCCGCCGCATCGGGATGCTGCGCCAGTACCGCTTCGTCGAGCTGCAGAATGAGGTCGGATGGGTCAAGACCGGTAGACTTGAGGTGCATCTGAATGGCGGCGAGCAAGGCACTGTCCTGTACCGCGGCAGATGTCAGGCCTACAAAAACGATGCCCGGTCTGCCATCCAGGCGATATTTCGCGAGCGTGTCGATCACGTTGAGCATCAGGGTGCGGTCGATTTTCGCGCCCAGGCCGATGGCTTCGGCTGACGGCAGATACTCTGCTGGCGGAACGACCTTGCCGTCCAGCGTGCGCAGTGTAAGTTGCGCCTCGTATAGACAGCGTGGCTCGCCGTGCAGGTTGATGATGGGTTGAAACAGGAGTTGCATCTGGTTATGCGCCAGCGCGTTCTGCACAGCCTCACCCCAGTTACCGGTTGCCGGTGATGCGGCGTGCTGGACTGAAGCAGAAGGCTGTGACGCCTGAGATTTGGAAATGGATATTGGTGTGGCGGGTGCAACCGGCGTGACGGACGCTTTAGCAGTTTTTGGTGCCAATGCCGCTGGCGCCGCCTGGGCGTCGGCCTTGAACACCTGATCCATGACTGATTGCCGGTCTTTGTGCTGGGAGCCAAGCTGCAATTGCTGGATGGTCACGTCAGGTTTCACGATGTGGTCAGATTCACCAGCGGAAAGTGAAGCGGCCATGTCGTTGAATTTCTGCGCCAGCGACTCAGCCCCGGCCGCCGCGTTGGCATCGAGCAATACGGCAAATTGGCCACCAGTGATGCGCGCTACAGGCGTCTGGTTGCCAACCAGTTCGCGTAACTGGCGTGCAATCTGAACCAACAATCGGTCGCAGGCGGTGTGGCCAAGCGACTGGTTGAGTGCGGCCAGCTGGTTTACGGTTAATCCGAAGAGCACGCCACCGGGTGTCTTGAGCGTGTCGCCGAGGGCGCTGACAAAATGGGTGCGGTTGGAAAGACCGGTAAGCGGATCGCGCTGGTGCATCGATTGCAGTTTGACTTCCAGCGCCTTGCGCTTGGAGATGTCCGTGGCCACGACTTGTACGCACGGTTCGCCGTGAATGACGAGCGGATTCAACGCCACTTCGATAGGGATGCGCGAGCCAGTGGCCGAGACAGCAAGGAACTCCTGGGTCTTCTCGGCGCCTTCCGGTTTGCGCAGTGCTGCTTTGAAACGCGCCTGGTCCTGCTTGTCGATCAGGTTGAGCAGTGGCGTTTCCTTGAGAAGATCAATATTTTCGTAGCCAAATAACTTCAAGTAGGACGGGTTAGCGTCCATGTGCATGCCGTCCTGTACATAACTGATGGCTTCCAGCGAGGCCTCGATCATGCTGCGGTAGCGTGCCTCAAGCTGGTTCATGGCGTCGCGTGTCTCGATCCACGCGCGACGCTCGTTGGCGACAGCGAGCTCCCGCTCGACGGCCGGCAGCAAACGTCCCCACTGTCCTTTGATAATGACGTCGCGCGCGCCGGCTTGCATGAGCTGGCGCAGTTCGTCGTCGGCGACACGACGCGCGAGCACGACAACCGGGACAAAGGGCTGCTTATGGGAGACGAGTTCGATCACCTGACGCGCCGGCAGATTGGGCATGCCGTGCGCGCACAGAATCAGATCCCATTTGCTGTTGTCGAGGTTTTGCTCAACCGCCACGCCGGTCTCGAGGCGCTGGGTTTTGAGCATGAAACCAGCCTGACGCAGGGTCGTGCTGGCCTGCTCGGCGTCGTCCGGGGACTCATCGAGTATTAATACCCGGAGGATTTTGCTGACTGATTTGTTCTCGGCCATGAATGTCCGCTATTCGCCTCGCACTGGTTTTTTTGGGTTACTTCGGGTACAGCCCCTGGAATTATCGATGGGGCCACAGACCTATCTCTCTAAACATAGCAAATATCCTGGCTGTGTGGGCGAATACCTTTCAAACGCAGCCCGCATTCCGGGGACCACGAAGGAATCCAGCCAGAAACCGGCGGCGACCGGTTCCGCTATGCCACTGAGCTGAACCAGGGCCTCAATAATGAGGCGGGGGGACTTCCTCAGCGCGGCTGGCCACCAGCTCCGGCGCCAGGGTTCTGATTTGGGCCTTGAGGGTTTCGATTTCGCGGGTGAGGGCGTCGATTTCCCGCTGCTGGCGCACGACCACGGTATTCAGGTCCTGCAGGGTGTTGTCCTGGAAGGCCAGGCGGGTTTCGAGTTCGACCAGACGATTTTCCATGGTGGGCCTCTACGGCAGTCTATTAATCAGTGTATTTCGCTGCGGTTTGCTGTTTCGAGCGCCTCGCAGACTTCGAGCCAGGCGGCTTCGGTCTGCGCCAGGGCCTGCTGCACGCGCCCCTGTTCCTGAAGCAATGCCTTGAGTTTCTCCTTTTCCGCGCTGTTGTAAAGTGCATTGTCTGCCAATGCCGCGCCAATACGCGTCTTTTCAACGCCCAGGTGCTCAAGGTCCCGTTCCAGACTCTTGAGTCGGTTTCGCAGCGGCTGCAACTGGCGACGCTTGTCGGCGTCCTGGCGACGTTGTTCCTTGCGGTTGGGGGCGATGCGCGCCGCTTCAGTGCCCGGTTCGGTCTGGCGTGTGCGCCGCGCGGCCAGCCACCTTGGGTAATCCTCATCGAGGTCGCCGTCGAACGGTTCGGCGCCGCCGTCCGCGACCAGCACCAGGCGGTCGGTCACGCTGCGCAGCAGATAGCGGTCGTGCGAGACTACCACCATCGCTCCTTCGTACTCCTGCAAGGCGAGCGCGAGTGCATGGCGCATTTCAAGATCAAGATGATTGGTCGGCTCATCGAGCAACAGCAGGTTCGGGCGCTGGTAGACGAGTCAGCGCCAGCACCAGGCGCGCCTTCTCACCGCCGGAGAATGGCGCCACCGGTTCCAGAACCCGGTCACCAACGAAGCCGAAGCCACCGAGAAAATCACGCAAGTCTTGTTCACGCGCGCGTGAATCAAGGCGCGTGAGGTGCATCAGGGCATTGTCGTCAAGGTGCAGCTGTTCCAGCTGGTGCTGGGCGAAGTAGCCGATTTGAAAGATCGCGCGCGCCAATGCGTTCGCCGCTGCGCAATGCCAGCTCTCCCGCCAAGAGGCGTATCAGTGTGGACTTGCCGGCACCATTCGGCCCGAGCAGGCCGATGCGATCGCCGGGCGACAGGCTCAGGTTCAGGTCACTCAAAATGGTCGAATTGCCGTAACCTGCTGCGCCATCAGCAAGCACGAGCAGCGGCGACGGCAGCTTGTCAGGCGTACGGAATTCGAAATGAAATGGCGAGTCGACATGCGCCGTGGCAATTTCCGGCAAGCGCTCGAGCATCTTGAGACGGCTCTGTGCCTGGCGTGCCTTGCTGGCTTTGGCGCGGAAGCGCTCGACGAAGTCGCGCATGTGCGCGGCCTCGCGTCGCTGCTTGTCGGATGCCGCCTGCTCGCGCGCCAGCTCGGCGGCGCGTGCCTTCTCGAAGGCCGAATAGTTGCCGGTGTAGAGCGTGGCGCGTGCCGCCTCAGTGTGCGCTTCGAGGTGCAATATATGGTCTGTCACGCAATCGAGAAAATCGCGGTCGTGCGAAATGAGCAGCAGTGTGCCCGGGTAGGCACGCAGCCAGTCCTCGAGCCAGAGCACGGCGTCGAGATCGAGATGGTTGGTGGGCTCGTCGAGCAGCAGCAAGTCGGAGCGGCACATGAGCGCCTGCGCCAGGTTGAGGCGCATGCGCCAGCCGCCGGAGAAGGCGCTGACCGGCCGTGTTTCGTCGGTGGGTGAAAAACCGAGGCCATTGAGCAGGCGTGCGGCGCGTGTGCGCGCCGTCCACGCATCAATGGTGTCGAGCTGCGCATGCAACGTGGCTTCTTCCAGCCCGTCGCCGGCCGCCTGAGCGCGCGCCAGCGCCTCTTCGACGGCTGCGTAGTTCTGCATCGCCATCCAGCACATAGTCGATCGCGACGCGCTCGGTGGCGGGCGTTTCCTGCGCCACGTGCGCGATCACCCAACCGGGCGGCAGGCCGATGCTTCCGCCGTCCGCATGCAGGGTGCCGCGCACCAGCGCGAACAGCGTGGATTTTCCGGAACCGTTCGCGCCGGTCACGCCGCATTTCCAGCCGGCGTGCAGCGTAAACGTCAGGTCGGCAAACAATGCGCGGCCGCCGCGGTGCAGGGAAATGTCAGTGAAGCGCAGCATGGCGGCGCAGTCTATCAGTGTGCCACGCGTCAGCCCAGATACATGTCATGGATGGTCTGGACGATTGTGATAAAGTAATTTTCAAGGGGGTACATCAGGATGGGTCTCTGGTACGTACGAAAGGACGGACAGGCCGTGGCCCGTCGCCAGCCGAACAGATTTCGCGAGAAATTCTGCTCGGGCGTATCCGGCAAAACGACGAGCTCAGCACTGACGGCGAAAACTGGCGCCCACTGCGTACCCTGCCGCAGCTTGTGCCGGAAGTCATGCAGACGAACCGATACGGAGGAGGGCTCGACAACGCCTGCTACTCGCGCGTCTGCGCGTAGACGATCGCCGCTACGAGCGGCGTGGATCGGGTTACGCACCGGTCGGGAGCGACCGGCGTCATGGTGACCGGCGTAATGTCGAATCCTTTCGACGTGACCGTGGCGAGCGAACGCAACAATCGTTTGGCAGCTGAAGCGCAAGGGGCTCAGGATGAGCGCAATCGGCTGCTGCCGGCGGCCGTAATCATGATCGCCCTGTTCCTGATTGCCATGTACTTCTTCTGGTTCCGTCCGACGATGCCGGGAGCGGAGCGCAATTGTCAGGCGACACCTGCTCCGGCGGTCAACTGGAGTGGTTGCAGCATGCCGGGTCGAACACTCGGCGGCGTGGACCTGAGCCAGGCGAATCTTTCCGGCACCACACTGACAGGCGCCGATTTACGCGCCGCGCACTTGCGTGCAAGTAATCTGCGCGATGCCAGCCTCGAAGAGGCCGATCTGAGCGGCGCCGATTTACGCGCCGCCAATTTTATGGGTGCTCTGCTGCGCGGTGCGAATCTCGCTCTGAGCGATCTGCGCGAAGCCGATTTCAGGCAGGCCAACCTGCAGGATGCCAATCTGAATGGCGCAAAACTCGGCCGGGCAATCTGGACCGATGGCCGGGTGTGCGCTGCCGGCTCGGTAGGTGAGTGCCGCTAGGCAGCTTGCTGGCAAGGCGGTACGGTATCTAGAGCTCAGGTTCGTAGCCGAGATTCGGTGAGAGCCAGCGCTCGATCGTGGCGAGATCCATGTCTTTGCGGCGCGCGTAGTCTTCAACCTGATCCTTGGCGAGCTTGCCGACCGCGAAGTACTGCGACTCGGGATGTGAAAAATAGAAACCGCTCACGCTCGATGCTGGCCACATAGCGAAGCTCTCGGTCAGTTCGACCCCGGCATTCTTTGGGGCATCGATCAGCTTGAAGAGCAATTCCTTCTCGGTGTGGTCCGGGCATGCCGGGTAACCGGGAGCAGGGCGGATGCCCCGGTACTCTTCCCGAACAAGATGTTCGCTGTCGAGCGCTTCGTCCGCCGCATAGCCCCAGTATTCCTTGCGCACGCGTTCGTGCAGGCGTTCGGCGAAGGCCTCGGCCAGCCGGTCGGCCAGCGCCTTCACCATGATCGCGTTGTAGTCGTCGTGTTTGGCCTCGAACTGTTTTGCCAGCTCATTGGCGCCGGTGATGGTGACCGCGAAGGCGCCGATGTAATCCTTGCGGCCGGTATCTTTCGGCGCAATAAAATCGGCGAGTGCACGGTTCGGGCGGCCGGGTGGTTTTTCGTCCTGCTGGCGCAGGGTATGCAGCATCATGCGCAGCTCGCGGCGATGTGTCGTCCACGTACAGTTCGATATCATCGTCGTGCACACTATTGGCGGCAAACAGGCCGACGACACCGTTGGCCTTGAGCGACTGATCGGCGAGCACGCGCTTCAGCAGTGCCTGCGCATCGTTGTACAGCTTGGTGGCTTCAGCACCGACCTTTTCGTCCTGCAGGATCGCCGGGAAGCGGCCATGCAGTTCCCAGGTGATAAAGAACGGCGTCCAGTCGATGTAACGCGCGATTTCCTCGAGCGGATAGTTGCGCAGCGTACTGACGCCGAGCTTGCCGGGTGCCGGCGGGGAGTACGCGGACCAATCGATTTTCGCCTTGTTGGCGCGCGCCTCGGCGAGTGACAACATGCGCACGTTGGCCTGCTTGCCGGCATGACGGGCGCGCACCTCGTCGTATTCGGTTTTGATCTTGGCGACGAAATCGGCGCGCAGGTCGGTGGACAGCAGGTTCGAGGCCACGCCGACGCCGCGCGAGGCGTCCTTCACCCAGATCACCGGCTGCGCGTAGTGCGGCGCGATTTTCACCGCGGTGTGCACGCGCGAGGTGGTGGCGCCGCCGATCAGCAGCGGTATGCTGAATCCCTGCGCGCTGCATCTCTTTGGCGACATGCGCCATCTCGTCGAGCGACGGCGTGATCAGTCCCGACAGGCCGATGATGTCGACCTGGTGTTTCTGAGCCTCTTCCAGAATCTTTGCGGCCGACACCATGACGCCGAGATCGATGACCTCGTAGTTGTTGCAGGCCAGCACCACGCCGACGATGTTCTTGCCGATGTCGTGCACGTCGCCCTTGACCGTGGCCATCAGGATCTTGCCCTTCGGCTTGGCGCCGGCGGATCTTTTCGGCCTCGATGAACGGCACCAGATGCGCGACCGCCTTTTTCATCACGCGCGCGCTTTTCACCACCTGCGGCAGAAACATTTTGCCGGCGCCGAACAGATCGCCGACCACGTTCATGCCGTCCATGAGCGGACCTTCGATCACCTGGATCGGGCGGGCGAATTGCTGGCGCGCTTCTTCCGTGTCCTGCGTGACGTATTCGTCGTTGCCATGCACCAGCGCATGCGTGATGCGCTCGGTCACCGGCAGCGTGCGCCAGCTCAAGTCCGGACCCTTGGCCTGTTCGCCCTTACCGGCGTACTTCGGTGCAATCTCGATCAGGCGTTCGGTGGCATCCGGGCGGCGGTCGAGCACCACGTCCTCGACACGTTCGCGCAATTCCGCCGGGATGTCTTCATACACCGCCAGGGCGCCGGCGTTGACGATGCCCATGTCCATGCCGGCCTGAATGGCGTGGTACAGGAACACCGAGTGGATCGCCTCGCGCACCGGGTTGTTGCCGCGGAACGAGAACGACACATTCGACACGCCACCGGAGATCAGCGCGTACGGCAGCTGCTGCTTGATGGCGCGGGTCGCCTCGATAAAGTCCATGGCGTAGTGGTTGTGTTCCTCGATGCCGGTCGCGACCGCAAAAATATTCGGATCGAAAATAATGTCCTGCGGCGGAAAGCCGACCTGCTCGGTGAGAATCTTGTAGGAACGCGCACAGATTTCTGATCTTGCGCGCCTGCGTATCCGCCTGACCGGTTTCATCGAAGGCCATCACCACCACGGCCGCGCCATAGCGGCGACAGGCGCGCGCCTGCTCGATGAACTTCGCTTCACCTTCCTTGAGGCTGATGGAGTTCACCACCGGCTTGCCCTGGGTGCGCTTGAGGCCGGCCTCGATCACGTTCCATTTTGACGAATCGATCATCACCGGCACGCGCGAGATCGCCGGTTCCGAGGCGATCAGGTTCAGGAACGTGCCCATGGCGGCCTCGCCGTCGAGCATCGCCTCGTCCATGTTGATGTCGATGATCTGCGCGCCGTTCTCGACCTGGCTGCGTGCCACCTCGAGTGCCTTGTCATACTCGTTGTTGAGGATGAGTTTCTTGAAGGCCGCCGAGCCGGTGACATTGGTGCGTTCGCCGACGTTCACGAACATCGTGTCCGGGCCGATATTGAACGGCTCCAGACCGGACAGACGGCACTGCGGTTCGATCTTCGGAACCGTGCGCGGGCGAATCTCGCCTACGGCCTTGGCAATGGCCTGAATGTGCGCCGGGCTGGTGCCGCAGCAACCGCCGACGATGTTGAGGAAACCGGAGTCCGCCCATTCGTGAATAGCCTTGGCCATGAACTCAGGCGATTCGTCGTAGCCGCCGAACTCGTTCGGCAGGCCGGCATTCGGGTGGCTGCTGACCTGCACGTTCGCGACCCGTGCCAGTTCCTCGACGTACTGGCGCAGCTGGGTGACGCCGAGCGCGCAGTTGAGGCCAATGCTGAGCGGGTTGGCGTGCGCCAGTGAATTCCAGAACGCCTCGGTGGTCTGGCCCGAGAGCGTGCGGCCGCTGGCGTCCGTAATGGTGCCGGAAATCATGATCGGCAGGCGCAGGCCGTTTTTTTCGAAGTACTGATCGACGGCGTACAGCGCCGCCTTGGCGTTAAGCGTATCGAAGATGGTCTCGACCATGATGATGTCGGAACCGCCATCGATCAGTCCGCGCAACGAGTCGGTGTAGGCCTCGACCAGCTGATCGAAACTGACATTGCGAAAGCCGGGATTGTTGACGTCCGGCGACAGCGACGCAGTACGGTTGGTAGGCCCGAGCACGCCGGCCACGAAACGTGGCCGATGCGGATCCTTCTTCTCGAATTCATCGGCAACGCTGCGCGCCAGGCGCGCACCTTCCTTGTTCAGTTCGTACGCCAGCTCCTCCATGCGGTAATCGGCGAGCGAGATTGACTGCGCGTTGAAGGTGTTGGTCTCGAGAATATCCGCGCCGGCATCGAGATAAGCGGCGTGAATGTCGCGGATGATTTTCGGCTGGGTGAGCAGCAACAGGTCGTTGTTGCCCTTGAGATCACTTTGCCAGTCGGCAAAACGCTCGCCGCGATAGTCCTGTTCCTCCAGCTTGTAGCGCTGGATCATGGTGCCCATCGCGCCATCCAGGATCAGGATGCGCTGCTTGAGCAGATCGGGGAGGCGGGCGAGGCGCTGGGTGCGGGCCGCGGTCGGGCTGGTCACGGGCAAAGTCCTGCGTCAATTCGATTTTGGCGCGCAAGTCTAGCGAAATCCCGAGCAAAATGCTCGTGCACGGCTTGCCTCAAGGACACTTCATCCCCATGCTCAGAACTACAAGTTCGCCGGGAGGGGCCATGCCTTTTAAAAATCGAGTTGAAGCCGCGCAGCGTCTGGCTGAACGTTTGATGGCCTACAAGGGAAAGAATCCACTGGTGCTCGCCATTCCGCGCGGCGCCGTGCCCATGGCGCGAGTCCTCGCCGACGCTCTCGACGGTGAACTTGACGTGGTGCTGGTGCGCAAGCTGGGCGCGCCCATGAACCCGGAACTGGCGGTTGGCTCTGTTGACGAGAGTGGCTGGGCCTATGTCGCCGATTTCGCCGCGAGCACCGGCGCCGACGCCGCGTATATCGAGGAAGCGAAGCAGCGCCAACTCGAGGTGATGCGCCAGCGGCGCGCGCAGTACACGGCGGCACGTCCGCCCATCGACCCGGCGGGACGCATCGTGATCGTGGTGGACGACGGCCTCGCCACCGGCGCCACCATGATCTCGGCGCTGCATGCATTGCGCGCAAAAAAACCTGCAAAGCTGATTGCTGCCGTGCCGGTGTCGCCGCCCGATACCCTGCGCAAGGTGGAGAAGCTCGCCGACGAGACGATCTGTCTTGAAGCGCCGGAATTTTTCATGGCAGTCGGCCAGTTCTACACCGATTTCCCGCAGGTGGATGATGAAGAAGTGATTGCTATACTGGCGAAAGCCGGCGCCACTCAGGGGAGTAACTTGTTTTCCGGCCACCACGACAAGAGCAACATGACCATGCACTGGAACAATCTCAAACATATCCCGGCCGTGCTGACGGTCATGACTCCCTTTCCCTTCACTGTCAACGCCGATGATTCGGCAGCGGTTGCCAGTCGCATGATGGCCGAGCACGCAATCCGTCACTTGCCGGTCATAGAACAGGGTCAGCTGATCGGTGTGATTTCCGATCGCGATATCCGCCGTGCCCTGCTGGGCACCGGCAGTCCGGATGCGGAAACCCTGCGGGTCGGCGATATCTGTGCGCTGGAGGTGTATGTGATTGATATCGGCGAGCGTCTGGACAGCGTGCTGCTGCACATGTCCGAGACGCACATTGGTTCAGCGCTGGTGATGAAGGAAGACCGGCTGGCCGGCATTTTTACCATGACCGATGCCTGCCATCATTTCGGCGAGCTGTTGCGTACCCGCTTTCCGCTGTCCGAAGGTGGTGACGACGTTGCCTGATGGCGCGCGAACCAGGTGGCGGCGAGTGTCGCGACCTGTTCCAGCGTGCCCGGTTCTTCGAACAGGTGCGTGGCGCCCGGCACGATCACAAGTTCTTTCGGGCAGCTCGAGCAGGGCATCGGCCTGCTGATTGAGTTCGATCACGACGTCATCGTGCCCGCCAACAATCAGCAACACCGGGCAGCGCACCTGTCCGAGCGCTTGCGCGCCGGCCAGATCCGGACGGCCGCCGCGCGACACCACGGCGTTCACCTTGTTTCCCGGCTGCTGCCGCGGCCTGCAGTGCCGCCGCCGCGCCGGTGCTGGCACCAAAGTAACCGAGCGTGAGTCGTCTTAGTCTGCGCTTGCGCCTGCAGCCAGCCGGTGACGCGCAGCACGCGCTGCGTGAGCAGGGGGATGTCGAAGCGCCGTTCGTAGTCCTGATCTTCAATGCGCGTCAGCAGATCGATCAGCAATGTGCCGAGGCCGGCGTTGCGCAGTTCGCGTGCCACGAAGTTGTTGCGCGGGCTGAAGCGGCTCGAGCCGCTGCCATGCACAAACAGCACCAGACCCGTGTGCATTCGCGGGAACGGCCAGCGCGCCTTCCAGGGTGACGCCGTCGACCGGTATGTGAACCAGAATTTCCTTGTCGGCATCGGTCGGCATCGGTTTCCTCCTGGTGCAGGCCACGCCTCAAGCGTGATGCGGAATGGCGATCGGAATCCGGCGGTTGCCGAACTGGCGGGTGAACTTTTCAAAGTGACCGGCAATCGGCGTCTGGCAGTCCGGGCAGTGGCCATCCGGTGTCAGGCGATAATCGTCAATCCGGTACCAGTCGCGCACGATGAGCGGCGCGCGGCAGGACGGGCAATAGGTGGTGCCGCCGTCGGTGTCGTGCACGTTACCGGTATAGACGTAGTGCAGCCCGGCTCGCAGGGCGATGGCGCGCGCGCGGCTGAGCGTCTGTGCCGGGGTTGCCGGAATGTCGGTCATCTTGTAGTCCGGATGAAACGCGCTGAAGTGCAGCGGCACGTCCGGGCCCAGTTCCTTCGCGATCCACTGTGTCATGGCCTCCAGTTCTTGATCCGAGTCGTTCTTGCCGGGGATCAGCAGCGTCGTGATCTCAAGCCAGGTGTCTGGTCTCGTGCCTGATGTAGCGCAGCGTGTCGAGTACCGGTGCCAGATGCGCGCCGGTGAGCTTGAAGTAGAACTCGTCGGTGAATGCCTTGAGATCGACGTTGGCGGCATCGATCTTGGCGTAGAAATCGCGGCGTGGCTCGGCGTGGATATAACCGGCGGTCACGGCCACGGTCTGGATGCCGCGCGCATGGCAGGCGTCGGCCGTGTCCAGGGCGTACTCGGCGAAGATCACCGGGTCGTTGTAGGTGAAGGCGACACTCTTGCAGCCGGATTCCTCGGCGGCGCGCGCGATCTCGTCGGGCGCGGCCTGATCCATCAGCCGGTCCATGTCCTTCGACTTGCTGATGTCCCAGTTCTGGCAGAACTTGCACGCCAGGTTGCAGCCGGCGGTGCCGAACGACAGCACGCTCGATGCCGGGATAGAAGTGGTTCAGCGGTTTCTTCTCGATCGGGTCGATGCAGAAACCGGACGAACGCCCATAGGTGGTGAGAATCATCTCGTCGCCGATATTCTGGCGCACGAAGCAGGCGCCGCGCTGGCCGTCGTGCAACTTGCAGTCGCGCGGGCACAGGTCGCACTGGATGCGACCGTCGTCGAGACGGTGCCACCAGCGTCCGGGATAATTACTTTCTTTCATGTCAATTTACTCTGTACTTCCGATTCTTTCCATTTAGTCACGGTGTAGCGGGAGAGCCGGATCTCGTCCGCCCAGAAATCGGCCGGCAGTCCAGCCTTTTGTTTCAGATGCGCGAGGAAGGCGTGTGGTTCCGGCAGCTGTTCCCAAACCTGCGGCAGAAAGGTGCCGCGCCGCGGCCGTATTCAAGCAGCACGCCGTCAACACCGGGACGCAACAGCGTCAGGGCATGGGTTTCGCTTTCTACTGCAACCGGCTGCATCGGGGAAAGCAGCGATACTTCCACTTCAATCTCGTGATATTCGCGCACCGAAACCGGCGGAAAGCGTGGATCGCTGAAGGCCGCGGCGAGTGCATTGCTTTCCACGTCCGCGCGCAACGGGCGTTCTGCTTCGAGACTGCCGATGCAACCGCGCAGTGCATCCGGCAGATGGTCAGCGTAACAAAGGTTGCACCGGGTTCATTCAGCCACTCGGTCTCTTCGAAGGGTGGTGACAGTTCGCCAAGTTGTGCAGCAATTGCGCCGCGCGCGATGGCGAGCAGCGTTTGCCCGCGGTCATTGCTCATGTCCAGAATCCTCGGTGAACGCAAAGGCCGCATAACCCACCACGCGGTTTGCGATCACCGGCGGTATCGCCGGAATTGCGCAGGTCGAGCAAATGCGGAGTCAGATGATGATGGCGCGCCGCGAGCAGCAGGCCATTCACCGGCGTCGCGCCACAAGCCTGTTCGTGGCTGTCGAGTGCACGCAGCTGGCTAATTGCCGCGCAGGTTGAGTTGTCGATTTGTTGCGCGGCCTGATACGGAAGGTAATGGGAAAGGTCGGAACTCACCACGAACAGTGTTTCGGGTCCGCCCCACAAGCTTTCGATTACTTCGGCGACTGCTTCAGGCGTGGTATCGCCGACAGCCAGCGGGATCAGCTGAAAATCTCCAAGTACTTGCTGCAGGAACGGCAGTTGAACTTCAACGGAGTGTTCAAGTGCATGTGCGGCCGTGCTGGTCGTCACCTGACGTAACGGAAGAATACGATTGACAGCCTCGTGGTCTACCGGTATCCGGCCAAGGGGTGTCTCGAACGCCTGGCTGCCAGGCAGGGCCAGCCCGCGCACCGGAACCCGATGCACGGGACCAAGGAGCACGACTCGCTTGATTATGCCGCGCAGCGGCTGCAGCCGCGCGTAGGCGGTTGCGGCCACCGGCCCGGAGTAAACGTATCCGGCGTGCGGGACGATCAGCGCCTTGGGTGTGCCGGCCGGTATTTTCGATTGCACTGCGGCTGCCAGCAGCATCTGAATTTCGCGCGCCAGCGCATCGGCATCACCGGGATAAAATAGTCCAGCGACTGCCGCTGCGCGAGTCTCTGCAGTGACTTGCATATGAATGTACCTTCCTGCTTCTATCGGCTATAAATGGGGGGGCGCCTGACGGGATGCAAGGGCAGGAACTTGCAAACACAGCAGGCAAACAGGATAGTTTTCCGTGCTCTGGGCACCAGGCCAGACCATATTCGATTTGACTAACACAATTGGGAGAAAGCATGTTGATACGCACGATGATATTCATGGCGTTGTTGCTCGTTGGCAGTGCTGGTGCGGTGTTCGCGGCGGGGCCGGATTTCAAGGAAGGAGAGTGGAGCGTCAGCTATCGGATGGAAGTGGTGGGGATGCCGTTCCCGATGCCGCCGATCACGGCCAGGAAAACCATGTGTCTCAACAAGAATAATTATGTCCCGGACAATTCCCAACAGGGCCAGGAATGCAAAATCAGTGACCAGAAGGTGAACGGTAACACCGTGACCTGGACCATGCGCTGTCGCGCACAGGAAAGGACGATCGAGGGTTCTGGCAAGATCACCTATCAAGGTGATCGTTACGATGGTGTGATGGATGCCAAACTAATTACGAACGACAACTCGGGCCCGGCAGTCAGTTACAAATACACCATGCAAGGCCAGCGCCTGGGCGCCTGCGCCAACTAATTTATAGAAATTATTGTGCAGGTCTGCTTTCCCTAAAATGGATAATTTTGTGCAGGCCTGCTTTCCCTAGACGCACACGGTATCAGTTTGCTTCCGGTGGTACCGGTCGCTTGCGGTAGTCGGCATCGATCGCGACGTAGGTGAGGGTTGCCTCGGCCACTTTGTCGATAGCGCCTGCGGCGTTGCTTTGACGTAGTCCACGTTCTGCGTACACGTTGACGTCAACGGTGACGGATGTCGTGCCGACGCGCGACACCTCGGCATACAGGCTCACGACGTCACCTACGTATACCGGTTTTTGAAAGTGGAAAGCGTTGACGGCCACGGTGGTTACCGGGCCTTGTGCGCGGCGCAGGGCGACGATGGAGCCGGCGATATCGACCTGAGACATCAGCCAGCCGCCGAAGATGTTGCCGGCGGCATTGGTGTCGGCGGGCATGGGTACCACACACAGGGTGGCGTGACGATTCGGCGGCAGCGTGTCGTTTGGCATGTTTGTATCCGTAGCGGGTTCAGCCGCGGTGGGCCTGTAGTCCGAAGCTGAGAATCCGCTGGATCATCTCTTCGTAGCGCATGCCGGCTTTCTCCGCCGAGAACGCACTTTCATCATTGCTGGCAATGGCCGGATTGGGATTGGCCTCGAGCACGTAGAGCTTGCCTTCACGTGTCAGCCGCAAATCGATGCGCGCATAGCCGCTGAGACCGAGGATGCGGTAAATGCGCTTGCAGAGACGTTCGATCCGTTCGTGCATGCCGGCCGGCAGATTGCGTACAAACTGGTAGTCGATCCCCCAGCGCTCGCGGTAGTCCGGGTCCCATTTGACCTTGAACGTGGCCATGCGCGGTGCGTCCTCATCGACCTTGTCAAACACCAGTTCGCGAATCGGCAGCACCTGCAGGCGTGAATTGCCAATCACGGTGACGTACAGCTCGCGCCCGCCAATGTACTGTTCGGCGATGGCATCGCCTTTGGTAATTTCATGCAGCCGCGTTACCCGGTCGCGCAGTTCCTCGTCGTTCTGCACGTGCGAGGCCTGGGCGATGCCGACCGAGCCCTCCTCGATCAGTGACTTGACGATCATCGGGTACGGCAGCGTGCGCAGCCGGCCAACTTTTTTCCCGTACGGAAAGACCATGAAGTCCGGCACGCCGATATGGTGGTATTTCAGGATTTTCTTGGACAGCGCCTTGTCGCGCGCCAGCAGCAAGCCGCGCGGATTACAGCCGGTGTAGGGAGTCTGGAGCATCTCCAGGTAGCTCACGACGTAATAATCGAAGGCACTGTTGCCGGCGAAATCCTCGAGCAGGTTGAAGGCGATATCCGGCTTCCACTCCTCGATGGTTTTGCGGATCGGCGCCAGGTCGTCGTACACGCCAATCACGCGCACCTCGTGACCCAGCTTCAGCAGGGCCATCTTCACGTCGTACTCGGTCTGCATGCTTTCGATGCGCGGATCTTCCGGGTCGATGCCCTCGGGCGGCACGAGCGAGTAGTGCACCAGCATCATCACGCGAAGTTTTTTCATAGCGAAACGTGGAATCCGCCGCTGTGGAGTTTGCTCATGACCAGCATGGTCAGGCAGGCCGTGATTTCCGGTTTGAGCTCCGCATCGCTGTGGGCGACGCGCAGGTCAAGCTCTTCGCAGCGATCGGTCATTTCCCTGAGTACCTCACTAATGCGGTAATCATACTCCGACGTCCAGCGCGCGACGATCGCAATAATTTCCATGCGCACGCGCCGGATGTAGCGCGAGGCCTTTTCGTTCTTGTGGTGTTCCGGTGCGTCGGAAAATAACCGCCGCAGGTCGCGGTCAAAAAATTCCGGGCTGTCTGTGCCGTAACGCTCCTGCTTGTCGTCGTAATACTCGCGCAATGTCATACGCATGCTGCGAGTCGGCAATTCCTCGCGCCGGTTGCGCAGGCGTGGCCATTGGCTGCGGATCTCGCGCATCAACGTATCGACGTACTCCAGTTTCTTGAGCGCCGGCCAGCCCTTGTAGCGGCGTCGCCAGTCGGAACCGGGCTTGAGCCAGACAGCGAAGGTCTCCGCCCAATCCTCGTGCGGATGGGCCTGGGCATACCAGTTGGGCAAGTGCATCACGAAACGTTTGCTGTACGGTTTGGGCAGGTAGGTATCCGGATACTTGGTGCTGGATTTCCCAAAGTGCTGCTGCCAGTCGCGCCGACGGTTGAGATGGTAGGCGTTGAGCAGTGCGTGCCCGACTTCGTGGCGTAGCAGTCGCATGCAGGATTCGCGGCTGCCGCCTTCGACATCCAGCATGATTTCGTGTTCAAGCTTCTTGAGGCGCGGGTGGGCAAGGTAAAAGGGAATGGCGACTCCCGGGATGCCGTCAGGGGCGAACCATTCGTCAGACAGCCAGAAGTGCGGACGGAAGTAGGTGAAGCCGCGTTGCTCGATTTCCTTGTAAAGCTGGCGAATACGCGGCTTGAGTTCGCTGCCGTTGATGCGCAGGCCGAGATCGCAGATGCGCGCATCCAGCAACTTCTCCTTCGGCCACTTCGTCCAACCGCGCGGCGGTGACCGGCGCCTGCTGGATTTCTTCTTTTTTCTCTTTTTCTTCGCTCCCATGGCGGTGATGTTAGCGCACAACGGTCGACAATTCAGTAGATCGGGCTGACATGATAGCCGGCGCGACTCAACAGGCTGAGCAGCCCGTTATCGCCCGGCAGGTGCAGTGCGCCGACCGCAACGAAGGCATTGCCTTCTTTAAGGCGCACGCGCATGCGTTCGGCCATGCTGATATTACGCTGTGAACAGCAGCCGCTCCATCATGGCATCGTGAACGTGCGCATCCTGCGGCCTGAACTTCTCACTGATCGCAAGCAGCGCGCCCAGGTCGCGTTTGAGATAGGCCTGGGTGAGTTCCTCCATGGCGTTTTGTGTGAGCTGATGGTTTTGTACCGTGTCGCGCAACAGCACGACCTGATCGTCAAGACTCATGCCGTTGAACACGGCAATCTGCTCCTGCATGGTTTCGAGTCCATAGGTGGGCTTGCCGTCTCGCGTGGCAGCGAGTTGCAGCGCCATGTCCAGAAACAGCCCGCCACCTTCTTGTGGATTGAGCAATGTCATCATCACTGCCCACGGTTTCATATTATTGATGCGGCTGCTTCCATCCGTTTCGCTGGTGCCGACGTACGCGCAGGGTTTCCTGGTACAGCGGTTCGCCGAGCACGTCTTTCAGGGTCTTGCCGTCGTTGAAGAACATGGCCTCGGCCATGGACACGATGCCCGCCCCGTTGAAAATGACTTCCATGGTGTAGCTGGATGTGCGATTGAAGACCTCATGCACCGGGCACGGCAGGGTAGTGATGCGCGGATCACTCGTGTGATAGGTGCCGAACAGATAGCTCGGGGCGACCCCGGGTGACTCGATTTTCCACAACAATCCGCGATTGAATTCATGTTTCTTGGTGTCAGCGGGCTTTTCAGCCACAACTGGCCTGCATGCGGCGCTATGGCCAGTGAGCGGAACGACAAGCAGCAGGATAATCCAGAATGCGCACGCCACCGACAGACGATGCGGTGCGTGTGCGGGCAGCGGTCGTGACAGATGCCAAATCATGATGTGCAGGCTCGTAGTAGTTGCCTTCGTTAAGGAACTATAATTCAATCTGTTCCCGAGTAAATGTGCAGTGTATTCCCTCGCGCCAACCAACTGTTCTGTGATTAAATGCCGGCGGTTCACAATAAATACCCTGCATCAATTCCATGCAGTCCGTGACTTTGGCGTCTCATTTTGTTCTTAATCTTAGAAGGATCGCAAGGTACACGCATGCGTCTTTGGCGCTGGTTCACCGCCGCACTTCTGGCTTGTCTAACAGGTGTCAGTAGTGCCGAGGAGAAACCGCTTTGGGAGCTCGGCTTCGGGTTTTTTACACTGACGTCACCGGACTATCGTGGTTCAGATGAATCGCGCACTTACTTGTTGCCGTTTCCCTATATCGTCTATCGCGGCGATATCATCAAGATCAGTCGTTCCGGCATATACAGCCGGTTGTTAGAGACGGGTCGCGTGAATTTCGACCTGAGCGGCGATGCCAGTGTGCCCACGGACAGTACGAAGAATGCCGCGCGCCAAGGAATGCCCGATCTGGACGCAACCTTTGAAATCGGCCCGGCCCTGGAGATTTGTTTGTGGCGGAACTGCACTGCAGACCGCAAGCTGCAATTCCGACTACCAGTGCGCGCGGTATTCAGCACCGATTTCGGATCGATCGAGAGCCGCGGTGGCAGCGCCCATCCGAACCTCAATTACGACATTAAAAATATAGGTCCGGGAGCCGGCTGGAATTTCGGCATTGCCGCCGGGCCGCTCTTCGCCACAGAGCGCTACCACGATTACTATTATGAGGTCGCGCCGCTCTATGCAACCAGCACACGTCCGGCATACGATGCACGCGGCGGATACAGCGGCAGCCGGGTAACCTTGGCGTTAAGCAAACGTTTTCAGCGCATTTGGGTCGGTGCCTTTGCACGCTATGATAGCCTGCATGATGCGAAGTTCGAGGACAGCCCCTTGGTGCGCAGCGACCACTTTTTCATGGCCGGGCTCAGTGTTGCCTGGGTATTCGCCGAATCCAATCGGCTCGTGGATGCGAAGGACTGAGGCGGCAGGGTCAAACAAGTAGCGCCGAGCACGCAACTCGATCTCAAGAGGATCACAATGATGTATAAACCGAAAAGCGTGGATGACTATGTTGAACTGATCAATCAGGCCTTGTTTGAGATCGAGGATCTGATTCTGTGTGCCGAAGATGAAGGCGAAGACGACAATGAATTCACACTCATGACGCCTGACCTGCGGTTGATTGAGGGCGGTCTGAAGGCCTTGCAGGCCGAGCTCCTGAGCGGAGACTACGTCATCGGCAGAGGTGAGGACCTGCCATTCATGCCCGTAGTACAGAAGATACGCAAGCGCCTGCCTATCGTGGTACTGATCGACGCCATCAACAACACGCACAAGAAGGGCCTCGATCGTGATTGAACGCGGATTTGTACCGGCGCGCGCAGGCGATTAACATCACTCCATGTCTGGAAACACCATCGGCAAGTTGTTCAGTGTCACTACCGCGGGCGAATCGCACGGTGCGGCGCTGGTCGCGATTGTAGATGGTTGTCCACCCGGGATGGGTCTGTCCGAGTCCGATCTCCAGCCTGACCTCGACCGGCGCAAGCCCGGCCAGTCACGGCATACCACGCAACGCAAAGAATCCGACGAGGTGAAGATTCTGTCCGGAGTGTTCGAGGGCAAGACCACCGGTGCACCCATCGCGCTGCTCATCCAGAATACTGATCAACGTTCGCAGGATTACTCCAAGATCATGGACCGGTTCCGTCCTGGTCATGCTGATTATACTTACCAGCAAAAGTTCGGTCTGCGCGATTACCGTGGCGGTGGACGTTCCTCGGCGCGCGAGACTGCACTGCGCGTAGCGGCCGGCGCTATTGCCAAGAAGTGGCTCAAGGAAAAATATGGCACGCTGATCCGTGGTTACCTCGCGCAGCTCGGGCCGATCGTGCTCGAGCTCAGAGACTGGAACGCGGTCAATCAGAATGACTTCTTTTCACCTGACCCGGCAAGGATTCCGGAGCTGGAAAAATACATGGATGAGATACGCGCCGATCGGAATTCGATCGGCGCGCGCGTGAACGTCGTGGCTGCGAATGTGCCGGTTGGACTCGGCGAACCGGTATTCGACCGGCTGGATGCCGACATCGCGCATGCGCTCATGAGCATCAACGCCGTGAAGGGTGTCGAAATCGGCGCCGGTTTCGCCGCCGTAGCCCAGAAAGGCACTGAGCACCGTGATGAAATCACCCCGCAGGGATTCCTCAGCAATAATGCCGGTGGCATTCTCGGCGGCATCTCCACCGGCCAGGACATCACTGCCAGCATCGCGCTCAAACCGACCTCAAGCCTGCCGCAGCCCGGGCGCACGGTTAATATCAATGGTGAACCGGTTGAGGTGACCACGACCGGTCGACACGACCCTTGCGTTGGCATCCGCGCCACGCCCATCGCCGAAGCGATGCTTGCCATTGTTCTAATGGATCACGCCCTGCGTAACCGCGCACAGAATGCAGACGTGAAGCGCACGACCCCGGTCATTCCGGGGAACACCGAATAAAGAAAACATCTCCTGCCGTCATGCCGTACTGGCGCCTTGCCGGTTTTTATTTCTTCTATTTCTCGGTGCTCGGCGCACTGGTTCCGTATTGGGGGCTGTACCTCAAATCCATCGGCTTTACACCGGTTGATATCGGCGCGCTCATGGCGGTGCTGATGCTCTCGCGCATCGTCGCGCCAAATGTCTGGGCCTACATCGCCGACCACCGCGAGGATCGCATGCGCGTGGTGCGCGTGGCATCGTTTCTGACGGTGGTGCTGTTCGCCGGGGTGTTTGCCGGTAGCAGTTTCTGGTGGCTGGCACTGGTAATGCTGCTATTCAGCTTCTTCTGGCACGCCTCGCTGCCGTTGATTGAGGTGCAGGTGATGCACCACACCCGCCACAAGCCCGGCGCCTACGGGCGAGTCCGCCTGTGGGGCTCGCTCGGTTTTATCGCCAGCGTGGCAGCACTCGGGCCGGTGCTGGATGCCGCCGGGCCGTGGTGGATACTGCCGGCGCTGATTGCGCTCATGGCCGGCATCTGGTTCTACAGCCTGGCGCTGCCGGAATCGGAAATGGCCGGTCACATGCAGCACGCCGGGCCATTCATGAAGGTGGTGTTGCGCCCGGAAATCATGGCATTTCTGCTGGCTTGCATGTTGATGCAGGTTAGCCACGGGCCGTACTACACCTTTTATTCTATTTACCTCGAAGGCCATGGCTACACCAAGACCGTCATTGGCTTGTTGTGGGCGTATGCCGTGGTGTGCGAGATCGGCGTGTTTCTGGTCATGCCACGCCTGCTCACACGGGTGTCGGTGCGCACGGTACTCATGGCGAGCTTTGCGCTGGCGACCGCACGCTGGCTCATGATCGGCTCTTTCCCGGACAGCCTCGCCTGGTTGATTCTGGCGCAAACCCTGCACGCGGCGAGCTTTGGCACTTTTCACGCTGCCGGCATGCAGATGGTTTACAAGTTCTTTATCGGAAAACATCAGCACCGCGGCCAGGCGGTTTACAGCACGGTGGCATTCGGGGTCGGCGGCGCGGTCGGGAGTTATTACAGCGGCCACACCTGGGAAATCCTTGGACCGGGGACGACTTTTACGATTGCAGCGATTTCGGCCGCGCTCGCGTTCATCGTCGCGCTGCGTCTCAAGAATACTTGAGACGTCGGCGGAAGGCGTAGAGTTGTCCGCCCGCTGCAGACGAATTGCCGGCGGTCAAGGCAACGGGCTGGGCCGTGTTGAAGATGAATGCCACTTCGGCACATACGTTCTCCATGAGATCAAAGACGTTCACATCGGTCTTTGCGGAGCGCAGCACCGCGAGCCGTATCGGCTCGATCGCCCCAAAAGTTGCGTCGCGGGTTACCGGATCGCCGAGGCGCCGGCAATGGTTGCCGGTATAAATCGCCGTGACGACCTGGGTGACCAGCTCGTAGTGCACGGCGCCGGAGTCAATGAAGCCGCGCAGTTCGCGAGCCGATGTATTCACCGGCACCTGATGATGCCCAATGCGTTTCGCCAATTGTTCTATGAGCTCGCGGAAGGTCATGCGGATTTCTGAACAGTGTGCAGCATCGCTTGTGCGGCATTTGATAGTGTGCGCGCGGCGTGTGTGACAATACCGAGGCTGCGTTCGAGTTTCATTTTTCTAATCTGAACCAGACTCAACGATTCGTCAATCATGGTGCGCGGCAGCGCGCTCCAGCCGAGACCGATGGCGGCGAGCATCTTCAGTACCTCCAGATAATTCGTTGCCATACCCACGTTTATCTTCTCGCGCCAGGGGCCGAGTGCCTTCAGGATGATTTCGCGTGTGTAGGTACCGGGACCGGGCAGGATTGCCGGATAATCGAGCAGAACCTTGGACGAGGCCGGTGTACTGCCGGCGAGCGGATGCGTTCGACTGACCACAATGTCGAGCGGGTCGTCCCAGATCTTCAGGGATCGCAGCGGCGCGTTTACCACGGGGGGAAGGGTGACGATGGCCAGCTCAATCTCCCCTTGTGCCACCGCACGGCATGCCTTTTCCGAATCCATGAAGCGCAGGTCGAGACGGACGCCGGGATGGCTGTCGTGGAACTGCTTGAGCGGCTCGGGAAGCCGATGCAAGCCAATATGGTGACTGGTCGCGAGCGACAATTCTCCCGTGATCTCGCCGGCGAGATCGGTGATTGAGCGTTTGACGTCATCGAGCTCGCGCAGGATCGCGCGCGAGCGGGACAGCAGCACCTGGCCGGCGGGCGTGAGCTGAATGGTTCGTCCGATGCGGTCAAACAAACGCGTGCCGAGACTCGCTTCGAGTGCAGCGATGCGTTTGCTGATTGCAGGCTGGGTGAGAAAAATGCGCTCGGCAGCACGCGAAAACGAGTTGGATTCGGCTACGGCGAGAAACGCCTGGAGGGCGGCTATATCCATAACAATATGGAATCTATTACATGTAAAAGATGAATTTGTGTTATTTATAAACCTTGCCTAGGATTTGCGCAACTCCTCTGGATTTTTGAACCGCCATGGCCGGGAAAACACTCTACGACAAGCTCTGGGACGCGCACGTGGTGCGCCAGAACGAGGATGGCACCTGTCTTCTTTATATAGACCGCCACCTGGTGCATGAGGTGACCAGCCCGCAGGCCTTCGAGGGCCTGCGACTCGCCGGTCGCAAGCCGTGGCGCGTGGACGCGAATCTCGCCACGGCCGACCACAACGTACCGACCGCCAACCGGGCGCAGGGTATTGCCGATCCCGTGTCACGCCTGCAGGTCGAAACGCTCGATCAAAACTGCCGCGACTACGGGATTACCGAATACGGTATGAATGACCCGCGCCAGGGGATCGTGCATGTCATCGGTCCGGAGCAGGGCGCGACCTTGCCGGGCACAACGGTGGTGTGTGGTGATTCGCACACTTCGACGCACGGCGCGTTCGGTGCGCTTGCCTTCGGAATCGGTACCTCCGAAGTGGAGCATGTGCTCGCCACCCAATGCCTGATTCTCAAAAAAGCCGCCAACATGCGCGTGCGTGTGCAGGGTGACATCCCGCCGGGTGTGACGGCCAAGGATATCGTGCTTGCGATCATCGGCAAGATTGGCACGGCCGGCGGCAATGGATCGGCCATCGAATTCGACGGCACGGCCATCGAGCAACTCTCGGTTGAAGGCCGCATGACCGTTTGCAACATGGCCATCGAGGCCGGCGCGCGCGCCGGCATGATCGCGGTGGACGACAAGACCATTGATTATTTCCGCGGCCGTCCCTATTCGCCGAAAGGCGAGTTGTGGGACAAGGCAGCACAGGCATGGCGTGCGCTCCAGAGCGATGCAGGGGCGAGCTTCGACAAGGAAGTGTTGATAAACGCGGCCGAGATAAAACCACAGGTCAGCTGGGGCACTTCCCCCGAGATGGTGGTGGCCGTGGATGGCGTGGTGCCGGATCCCGAACAGGAATCAGATGTGGTCAAACGCACAGGCTACCGGCAAGCACTTCTATATATGGGCCTCAAGCCGGGTACGCCGATCCGCGAAATCGCTCTCGACAAGGTGTTCATCGGCTCCTGTACCAACTCGCGCATTGAAGATCTGCGCGCAGCGGCTGAGGTGGTGAAAGGAAAGAAAGTGGCAAACAATATCAAGCTCGCCATGGTCGTACCGGGCTCTGGTCTGGTGAAGGCCCAGGCTGAGAAGGAAGATCTGGACAAGATTTTCAAAGAAGCGGGTTTCGAGTGGCGCGATCCTGGCTGCTCGATGTGTCTTGCCATGAACGCTGACCGGCTGGAGCCGGGTGAGCGTTGCGCATCGACCTCGAACCGTAACTTTGAGGGTCGTCAGGGCGCCGGCGGGCGCACCCATCTGGTCAGCCCGGCGATGGCCGCGGCCGCAGCAATCGCCGGGCATTTCGTCGATGTGCGGGAGATACGCTGATGGAAAAGTTCGAAACTTTGACGGGACTGGTGGCGCCGCTTGATCGCGCCAATGTCGACACCGACGCCATCATCCCGAAGCAGTACCTGAAGTCCATCAAGCGTACCGGCTTCGGCCCCGCTTTGTTTGATGACTGGCGCTATCTTGATCCGGGCGAACCGGGCGTGGATCACAGCAAGCGCCGGATCAATCCGGACTTCGTGCTCAACCAGACACGCTATCAGGGCGCACAGATCCTGCTGACACGCGACAACTTCGGCTGTGGCTCATCACGTGAGCACGCGCCGTGGGCTCTGGTGGATTACGGCTTTCGGGTGATTATTGCGCCAAGTTACGCCGACATTTTTTATAACAACTGTTTCAAGAACGGGCTGCTGCCGATTGTGCTGGAACACGCCGTGGTGGACCGCCTGTTCAGCGAGTGCAAGGCGGCACCGGGCTACGCGCTTACCGTAGATCTCGCGGCCCAGACGGTGACAACGCCGGCGGGCACGGTGTTTAGATTCGAGATTGATGCCTTTCGCCGGCACTGCCTGCTGAACGGACTCGATGACATCGGCTTGACGCTCCAGCATGTCGCGGAGATCAAGCGTTATGAAGAACGGCGCCGGAAGGAAGCACCGTGGCTATTTTCCAACTGAGAATCTGATATGACAAGCAAAATCGCCATATTGCCGGGTGACGGTATCGGCCCGGAAGTGACTGCCGCCGCCGTGAAAATTCTGGAGCGACTGCGCCAGGATTTCGGTTTGAACGTCGAAATGGAAACGGCGCCTGTTGGTGGTGCGGCCTATGACCTGAACAAGCACCCGCTGCCTGATGCGACGCTGAAACTTGCCAAGCAGGCGGATGCGGTGCTGCTCGGTGCAGTGGGAGGAACACAGTACGACGACCTGCCACGTGAACTGCGACCGGAGAAGGCGTTGCTCGGGTTACGTGCCGAGCTGCAACTGTTTGCCAATCTGCGTCCAGCCATCCTTTACCCACAGCTGGCCTCGGCTTCAACGTTGAAGCCTGAGATTGTTGCCGGGCTCGATCTGCTGATCGTGCGTGAATTGACCGGCGACATCTATTTCGGCGAGCCGCGCGGCGTGCGTACCCTGGCGAATGGCGAACGCGAAGGCTACAACACCATGAAGTATGCCGAGCATGAAGTGGAACGGGTGGCACGCGTTGGTTTTGCGGCGGCGCGCAAGCGCGGAAAAAAACTTTGTTCGGTCGAGAAAGCCAATGTACTCGAGACCTCGGGACTGTGGCGCGAGGTGGTGATCCGGGTGGCGAAGGATTATCCGGATGTGACGCTCAGCCATATGTATGTGGACAACGCCGCCATGCAACTGGTGCGTGCGCCCAAACAGTTCGACGTGCTTGTGACTGGCAATATATTTGGAGATATCCTGTCTGACGAGGCGGCCATGCTCACCGGCTCCATCGGCATGTTGCCGTCGGCCTCGCTGGATGTTGCCAACAAGGGCATGTATGAGCCGATTCACGGCTCGGCACCGGACATTGCCGGCAAGGGCATCGCCAATCCACTGGCTACAATTCTGTCGGTGGCGATGTTGCTGCGTTACACGCTGAACGAGTCGGCCTTGGCAGAGCGTGTCGAAAAGGCGGTGTCCAAGGTGCTCGATCAGGGACTGCGTACCGGGGACATCTACACTGAGGGCATGCGCAAAGTCGGCACGGTAGAGATGGGCGACGCCGTGGTGGCGGTACTGTAACCTAACAAATTCAGAATCGTTGAGGTAAGGGAAATGAAGCGGGTTGGCTTGGTGGGTTGGCGTGGCATGGTGGGCTCGGTGCTGATGGGCCGCATGCTGGAAGAACGTGATTTCGAGCATATCGATCCGGTGTTCTTCTCCACATCGAACGTCGGCGGCAAGGGCCCGGCCGTTGGCAAGGACGTGCCGCTGCTCAAGGACGCCATGAGCATCGACGAACTGAAGGCGATGGATATCATCATCACCTGTCAGGGCGGCGACTACACGTCCGAGATTTTCCCGAAGTTGCGTGCCGCCGGCTGGAAGGGTTACTGGGTCGATGCCGCCTCGACCCTGCGCATGGACAAAGAGGCCATCATTATCCTCGACCCGGTGAATATGGATGTCATCAAGAATGGCATCAAGGGTGGAGTAAAAAACTACATTGGCGGCAATTGCACGGTTAGCCTCATGCTCATCGGCCTCAGCGGGCTGTTCCAGAAGGGGCTCATCGAGTGGATGACCTCGATGACTTATCAGGCTGCTTCGGGCGCCGGCGCACAAAACATGCGCGAGCTGATCAGCCAGATGGGCGCCATTCACGCCTCGGTCAAAACGAAGCTGGACGACCCGGCCTCGGCGATACTCGAAATCGACAAAACTGTGGCCGAGACCATCCGCTCGGACAATTTTCCGAAACAGAATTTCGGCGTGCCGCTGGCGGGCTCACTGATTCCGTGGATCGATAAGCAACTCGACAACGGGCAATCGAAAGAGGAGTGGAAGGGACAGGTCGAGACCAACAAGATCCTCGGCCGAGAGGCCAGGCCCATTCCGATTGACGGTCTGTGTGTGCGAATCGGCGCCATGCGTTGCCACAGTCAGGCGCTCACCATCAAGCTCAACAAGAATGTGCCGCTGGATGAAATTTACGACATGCTGGCAACGGCCAACAAATGGGCCAAGGTCGTAGCGAATGACCGGGACATCTCGATGCGCGAACTAACACCGGCGGCCGTTACCGGCACGCTGACCGTGCCCGTGGGCCGACTGCGAAAACTCACCATGGGGCCAGAGTACCTGACCGCGTTCACCTGTGGTGATCAGTTATTGTGGGGTGCAGCGGAGCCACTGCGTCGTATGCTGCGCATCCTGATCGAGGCCTGATCGTCATTCTCTTCGTTCCGAATACACGGCCGCCGGCAAAACACCCGCGGCCGTGTATTGTTATTCTGGTGTTCACTCTCGAGGTATTCCCATGAGCACAAGCTGTGATGTGGCCATAGTCGGTGCAACCGGGATCGTTGGCGAAGCCCTGCTTGCGATCCTCGAAGAACGTGGATTCCCGATGGGTGAACTGTATCTATTGTCGAGCGCGCGTTCAGCGGGCGGCAGCCAGGAGTACAAGGGTCGGCATTATCGCATCGAAGAGCTCGGCGGATTCGATTTTTCCCGAGCGCAGGTCGCCTTTTTTGCTGTTCCCAGCGCCGTGTCCAGGGAGCATGTGCCGCGAGCTGTTGCCGCAGGCTGTGTCGCCATTGATTGCAGTTCGGCGTTCCGTTATGAGCCTGATGTCCCATTGGTTATCCCGGAAGTGAATCCACAAGCCATCGCTGCTTATTCGGAACGGCGGATCATCGCCAGCCCCGACCCCGCCACTATCCAGATGCTGGTAGCCCTCAAACCCCTCTACGATGCAGTCGGTATCGAGCGTATCCATGTGTGTATAGGCGAGGCGGTATCCGGGTACGGAAAGGCGGCGATAGAGGAGCTGGCCGGCCAAACCGCCACGCTCCTGAATGGCCAGCCCATTGAACCGCAAATTTTCCCGCGCCAGATCGCGTTTAACTGCCTGCCGCGCATTGATGTCCTGCTGGACAACGGCTATACAGAAAATGAGATGGACGTAGTTTGGGCAACGCGCCGGATTCTGGAGGATGAGGTTATCCAGGTAAATCCGACGGCCTATTTGATGCCGGTGTTCTTCGGGTATTGCACCGTGCTGCATGTCGAAACTTCCCGCGCACTCGACGCTGCCGGGGCGCGCCGTCTGCTGGAAAAGGCCCCCGGAGTCGTGGTCATGGATGGGCGTAAGCCAGGTGATTATCCTTCACCCATTGGTGCCGTCGGCACGGATTCGGTCTATGTGGGCTGCATCCGCGAGGATATTTCTCCTGCCAAAGGTCTAAATATGTGGGTAGTGGCGGATAACGCCCGCAAGGGATCCGCCAAAAATGCCGTACAAATTGCAGAGGTATTTGTGAAAGCTTATCTGTAAGCTATAGTTACTTGTACTTCATAAAGATTATTACTACTATAGTTTCATAACTCCAAGTAACTAAAGCCTATATTAACGTGGTACTGGATGAAAATGGGGGAAAGAGACCAATGCATCAAGCGCATGGTGGTGCCCGCTTGACACTGCGTCTTCTGTTTGCGGCTGCATTAATCGCGACGCCGATAGTGGTTCAGGCGCTGGGCCTGGGGCGTCTGACAGTGAACTCCGGTCTGGACGAACCGTTCAATGGTCAGATCGATATCATTTCCCCGACCGCGCAGGAGATCAAGACTCTCAAGACCACGCTCGCATCGCGCGCGGACTTCGACATTGCCGGCGTCGAACGCAATGCAATTTTATTCGATATCACCTACACAGTCAGACAGCACCCCAATGGGCAGTATTACCTCAAACTGGCTACTCATAGACCGGTACGTGAGCCGTTTCTGCATTTTCTAATTCAGGTCGATTGGAATGGTGGACACCTGATTCGTGAATACAGTGCCTTGCTCGATCCACCGCAATGGATCAGTGGTGCTCCCGCCGAGATAACTGTTCCGGCAGTAAGTGCTCCCGAAGCTGTTCCCATTGTCGAGGTTGAGCCGGTTCCCGAAATCGCGCCAATTGCGAAAGCAGCGCCGATCGAAGAGTTACCTCCAATAGGCACCACGGAGCTGAAGCCGGAGAGTGCAGCAGAAGAAAAAGCCTCGCTGGCCGTCAGCGAACCCGCTGCGCCGGCTCAAGTTCCGGCTGATGTACCGCCCAGCACACCGGTCGAGGTCGCGGCTGTTCCCCAGCAAGAAGCTGCTCCTGCATTGGCTGAAAGTTCCGCCACAATCGAACCTGTTTTGCCTTCAACTGCTACAACGGTCAGTGAACCAGAACCAGCCGTGGTGAGCGAGCTTGCTCCAGCCCCGTTTGCCGAAGTACCAGCAGCTACCGGTGCAGAAGCAGCGCGCGAATATGGACCAATCATACAAGGCGATACGCTGTCTCAGGTGGTAAAAAAACTGAATGTCGACAAAAGCCTGACCCATCAGCAGGTGATGCTCGCGCTACTGCGCGCCAATCCGTCGGCATTCTTCGGGAATAACGTAAATAATCTCAAGACTGGCAAGATTCTCACCGTGCCGGAGCATGAGACTATCGCTGCTATTCCCAAATCCCAGGCCGCGACCGAATACCGCGCCCAATACGATGCCTGGCAGGAATACAAATTGAAACTTGCCGGCGCGAGCCGGGCCGTTGCAGTTGCCGAGGCAGAAGTGCCCGAGACGACCGCGCCGAAGAAGCCTGAAACCAAAAAATCAGAGAAGGCTGCCAAGCCCGGAAAGGCAGGCAAGGAAAAAGCAATTGTTTCCGGTAAGGCCGAGCCGGTGGATTTGCTCAAGATCGTGCGCGCCAACCTAGAACAGGAAATGGCTGAGGAGAGCACGAAAACGCCGGGTGTAGAGACTAAAAAGGATGCCGCTAAGGAACAGCGCGTTCTGACGGAGCGTGTGGCCACTTTGGAAGAGGCCATCGAATCCAAGCAGATGCAGAATAAGGAAATGCGCGATCGCGTCGGCAAACTCCAGGAGCAAGTCAAAAATACCGAGCGTCTGGTTGAACTGGAGAATAAAGATCTCGCGCTTGCCCAGAAACAGGCTGCAGAGAAACAGGCTGCAGAGAAGCAGGCTGCAGAGAAGCAGGCTGCAGAGAAGCAGGCTGCAGAGAAGCGCGCAGAGGCTGCAGAGAAGCAGGCTGCAGAGAAGCAGGCTGCAGAGAAGCAGGCTGCAGAGGCCAAGGCCGCGGCGGAGGCTTCCAAGGCTGCTCAAGTGGCGGCAGCGAAGCCTGTGGAGCCCTCCAAGCCAGTTGTCGATGCAGCTCCCGCCAAAAAACCCGCCGTTGCAGCGAAACCGGTGCCCAAGCCGACTGTGCCTGAAGAAGGCTTCCTGGACGGAGTCATTGCAAGCGTCAGTGATAATCCGCTGATTTTAACCCTGCTTGCCGCTCTGGGTGTCTTGGCTATTGGCGTTGGCGGGATGTACGCCTACCGGCGGCAACGCGCCTCACGCGAATTCTCTGAGAGCATATTGAGCAGCAGCAGTTTGTCCAGCGAGGCCAGCATTAGCGACACCAGCGGCCAAGTGGCGGCCAGCGATACCTCGTTCCTGAGTGATTTCAGTCAGGGCGGCATGGGCAATGTCCATACAGATGAGGTCGATCCGATTGCCGAGGCTGAGGTGTATCTCGCCTATGGACGTGACGAACAGGCTGAGGAAATACTCAAAGACGCCATTGTCAAAGATCCTGCCCGCCAAGAACTTAAGGGCAAGCTGCTCGAAATATATTTCCAGCGTAACGATGCGGCCGCGTTTGAGACCTTGGCCGAGGAGCTGTATGCCGCGCTCGAAGGCAAGGGCGGGAAGGTCTGGGACAAGGCCGAAGAGATGGGCCGGAAGCTCAGCCCCAGCAATCCCATGTTCCGCGGTGGGAAACCTGAGGCACGCTCAACAGCAGGACCTACAACCATGCTGGCTGAAGAGCCGTCTCCAGGCGCCGCAGGCAGCGACAGCGAAATTGAATCCATGCTTTCAACGCAAGGCTTGGAGCCGGCGGCGGCACCGACTGCCTCTGGGCTCGATTTCAATATGGATTTCGATGCTCAGCACACCGGAGCCAGCGATGTACCGGCAGAATCGTCTTTAGAAATGTCGCTCGATATGGATTCCGAAGTCACACCTCCTGCCGACAGTAGCGCTTCCAGTTTTGACATGGACTTCAATCTCGGCGCACCCGGGACGGATGAAAGCTCATCCACGATGATAGATTTCAATACATCTGGTACGCAGGATTTCTCGGGTGGATTGGACTTCACGACTTCCGACGCTAGTCCATCGGCAGGTGAGGACGCACAGGAATTTTCACTCGGTGGGATGAGTGATGCCGTTGCTGAAGCGGAGGCTGCGCCATCGGCTGGTGCCGCTACGGAAGAAGGAATGCCCGGCTGGGACGAGACGGCAACCAAGCTTGACCTTGCCAAGGCCTATATCGACATGGGCGATTCCGAGGGTGCGCGCAGCATTCTCGATGAAGTCATCGCCGAAGGCAATGAATCCCAGAAGCAACAGGCTAAGAGCCTCGCGGCACAGATTGCCGCCTGAGGCCTTCATCTTTAAACCAGTTACTTAATTCAAATCAACGCCCCGGCCATCACTCCCGGGGCGTTTTTCTTTCCAGCGTCTGGAATACGCAAGCATACGGGTTCTTTTCGTCGGCTTGATGTGTAACCGTTGACGTCTCCCGCCATTCAGTCAGGTCAAAGTCCGGAAACCGTGCGTCGCCCTCGATCTCTGTTTCTACCAGTGTCACATACAGGCGGTCGGCATGGGGTAGCATCTGGGCGTAGAGTTTCTCCCCGCCGATCACAAATATTTCGGGATCGTCTGGCCGTGCGTGTGACGCGGCCAGATTCAGCGCTTCATTCAACGAATTGGCCACAAGGCAACCTTGCGCTGCGTAGTGACGATTCGAAGTAATTACGATATTGGTGCGGCCCGGCAGCGGCCGGCCGAGCGATTCATAAGTATTGCGGCCCATGAGTACCGGGTGACCAGTCGTTAACTCGCGAAAATGGCGCATGTCCACAGGCAAACGCCAGGGAAGTGAATTGTCGCGGCCGATGACGCGATTTCGTGCCATGGCCCAGATGAGTGCGATACGTGGCCGTGCAACCGCCGCAGAGGTAATTGCCTGTATGTTTCCAGCATCTTCGCCTGCCATGGCGATCACACTGCGACCGGAGCCTTGATTGCGGGGTGCGGATCGTAGTTCAGCAATTCAAAATCATCGAAGCTAAAATCGAAGATCGAATGCACTGCAGGATTGAGGCGCATGCTAGGCAATGACCGCGGCGCACGCGCCAGTTGTATGCGCGCCTGATCGAAGTGGTTACTGTAGAGGTGCGCGTCGCCGAGAGTATGTACGAAATCACCGGGTTTGAGCCCCGTCATCTGTGCCACCATCAGGGTGAGCAGGGCATAAGAAGCAATATTAAACGGCACGCCGAGGAAAATATCGGCGCTTCGCTGGTAGAGTTGGCAGGAGAGCCGACCATCAGCCACATAGAACTGGAAGAACGCATGGCATGGCGGCAGTGCCATGCGGTCTATCTCTCCCACATTCCAGGCGCTCACGATAAGGCGACGCGAGTTCGGATTTTCGCGTATTTCGCGCACCACGGCGCTAATCTGGTCGATATGTCTGCCATCAGCGCACGGCCAGCTGCGCCATTGCGAACCATACACTGGTCCGAGTTCACCGTTTTCATCTGCCCACTCATCCCAGATCGTCACGCCATTTTCGCGCAGGTAGCGAATGTTGGTGTCACCACGAAGGAACCACAGGAGTTCATGGATGATCGATCGCAGGTGCACCTTTTTTGTTGTGAGCAGCGGGAAGCCCTGGCTCAGGTCGAAGCGCATCTGATAGCCGAATACGCTGCGGGTACCAGTACCGGTGCGGTCGCCTTTGACGGCGCCGTGCTCCAGAACGTGCTGCATAAGATCGAGATATTGGCGCATGCCGGCATTCTCCCCGATCTGTTGTCGGATGTTAAGGTATGTTTCTTTGACTTGATTTAGCGCCGGTGTCGGCACAATACGGCCGTCCGTCGGAAAAACAGTACTGGCTGCGCATCTCGGCATCGCTCTTGCGATGATTCTGGAAGTAGAATCGGACGCTTCGGCTGAATAGCGCCAAGGCTTTGAGGATCCACTGGATGGAAAAATATTTTATTATGCAGACCGTGCTCAACTGGTTGGCCGAGCCACGACGGCTCAATCGCTTGCTGGCCCTCACGTTACGCGTTCTCGCCGCACTTATTGTTCCATTCAGTCTCGTGACCTTTTTCAAGGCAGGCAAGGTAATTTTCGCTCTTCCGCCCAGTGGCGTTCTTGGCGGCGTTGTCTTCCAGATCTTTTTCGTCCTTGCGGTCTATGCGGTCGTGCATGGCCTGATCATCCGGGCTCGAAGTATCGAAGATCTGACGGGCGGGGAATACAACATGTTTCCTCTGGTCGCGATCCTGTTCCGTACAGCGGGTGAAGCGATGGCAGCGTTCATCAGCCTGGTAGCCGTGGGTGGAGGGATCTATGTTTGGTTCACCGGCAAGGGCATCGGCACCATACTCAACCCGCCACCGAAATTCCTGCCGTTGTACGGCGACACCACCTTTATGGGCGGTATCGAGTTCATGGTCGGTGGCGTGTTGAGCGCGATTCTTGTGATTGTCGTCAGCTATCTGGCCGCCGAGGGTCTGAACCTGATCACCGAGGCTGCCAAGCGGATGCAGGCGGCATCCAAGCAGAGCGCAAGCGTGCCCAGTGAACCAACTTTATCCAGCGAGCCAAGTGTGCGGCTGCGTTCCGGCACCGGTCCCTGACCGGCTTCCACGATGAGCACTTCGGTGTGGATACCTAAGGTGTGCGCGACACTTCGTCGAATATCGCGCGCACGTCTTTCTCCCAGACATCGAAACGCTTGAGCAAATCCGGCTTGTTGAAAAACTCGCCAAGTTTAAGCGGGTCGGTAGTCAGTATCAGTGTGTCATCACCCTCCGCAAACACAACAATCGTGAGCGGAATGTAAGGGATGAGCTCCGGGTGGGCCACAGACAGGTCGCGGATCTCCAACGGCTTTCCGAAGAACACAATGCGGTATTCCGCAGTCTTGAATCCGCTCGCCGTCAGCCCAACATCCACGCGCTGCACGCGTGATACCACATAGCCCTTTGCGCGAATCGTTTCCTGCAAGCTGTTCATAGCTTCCGGAAATGGCCTTGCGATGCGAGACATCAGCAGTTCCTCGGACGCAGCTACGTGATTCAGGCCGAGCAATAGAAGCAGAACAAGCAGACGGATTCCACTCACAGGACAACCTCCTCAAGGATGTCGAGATAGATCTGGTGCATCTGCTCACACATCTCGTTGAGTTCGGCATTATTAAAGATGCGGCTCAGGCGTTTGGGGTTGATGCTCATCACAAGTACTTTGCCGGCCTGTTGCACGACCGTGATTCGACAGGGCAGGAAGAGGCCGACCCGCGGGTCCACTTTGAGCGCCTCATTGAGGAAGTTGAAGTCACAGGAATAGACGATCATCTGTCGATGATTTTCTTTGCTTTCCTCCACAAATCCCTGATCAAGTGTCTGTACGCGGATTAACCGCATGTTGGCCGCGCCAACCGCGGCCCTAACCTTCTCAACGGTTCTTTCCATCGTGTAAGGTGACTCGCGCACCAGGACTGGTGATTCACTTTCCAGCACGCGTGCACTGGGCGGTGACGGCAACTGTTCAAAGGAGCGCACGTAGGCCACGATATCGTTGATGTCGCGTTCTTTCAGACCCTGTTTCAGGAATGAGCGCATCGGTGTGCCTTCGCGACCTTGCAGGAGTGTCGTTTTAATCAGAGCGTCGGAAGCGGCTGCCAGGAAACCGGGGTTATTGAGGGCTGGAGCCAGGATCGGCGCATTGCGCGGCCGTGACAGGGTAACACCGGTGCCGTGTCCGCCTTCGCCGTTGGCGCCATGACAGGAGGCGCAATGGTCTTTGTAGAGTGTTTTGCCGCGTGTCACGTTCCCTGCAACCCGTTCCTGCGAGGGCGTTTCCGGTCGTTTCTGTCCCGGCCAGCTGCGAATATGTGCAACGATGGCATCCACCTCGGCGTCCGAGAGTTTGGTGAAGGCCGGCATGACCCGCCCAGGTCGTCCGAGGCGCACAGTGTTGCGCAGGTATGCGTCGTCGACACTTGAAAGAAAAGCGGGCAGGGCCAGCGGTACACCGACGCCGCCGCTGCCGTCTGTGCCGTGGCAGGCAGAGCAGCGCTGCGCGTACAGTCGCGCCCCGTCAGGCTTGGCGCGAGAATCAGCGGCTATGGCGGTGGTTGCACCAAGGCACAACAGAGCCAGCAAGGTCAGAAAACGGATCATCTTAATGAGGTTTGAGAACCTGGAGACAAGTAAAGGATTTTTACATACTTTGCATTTTACACTCTGATACAGATTATATAGAGGGGCATTCTGAAGGTGAAGATATATATAAAATCAAGTTTGCAGCATGGCAAGGGTGTATTCGCACGTACGAATATTCTTGCTGGCCAACCGATACTCATTTTTTCTGGCCCGCTGCTGAAGCGTGCCGAAATCCGCGAGGAGGATTATCATCTGCAGGTGGGCGCGGATCTGTATCTGGGTGCGTCCGGCGAAGCAGATGATTACGTGAATCACTCCTGCGAACCGAATGCAGGTTTTCGCGACGGACTCGTGCTTGTTGCGCGGCGTGATATCGGGGCAGAGGAGGAAATTACCTGGGATTACAGCACGGCGATAGACGAGGAAGACTTTCCGGGATTTGCCTGTTTCTGTGGTGCCGCAACTTGCCGCGGCGTGGTCCGGTCGTTCCGTTATCTCGAACCTGACATCCGTGAGCGGTTGCGAGACTGGCTGCTTCCATACTTGAGTGAAAAATATTTTCCCTAACGCAACGTACGTGGGCGAAACAGGCGTACATTACGGCGCTTGAACAGTGGAACAAGGAGCATCCCGGCTATAAAGCCGCCTGCATGCGCACCGAAGGCGACACCCGGTTGATTCGGGTCGGCCAGAAAGGTGCTTAAAAGTTGTAATAGAAACCAGAAACCCAGTACCAGCATCGCCGGCAGATAGAGCATACGCGAAAAGTATCCGAGCGGGATCAAAACCAGCACGCGTGCGTGCGGGTAGAGCAACAGGTAGGCGCCGAGCACGCCGGAAATGGCGCCGCTGGCGCCGATCATCGGGATGGTCGAATCCGGTGCCGGTAAAGCCTGTGCCAGCACCGCCGCTGCACCGCACAACAGATAAAACAGAATGAAGCGCCCATGGCCCATGGCATCTTCGACGTTGTTACCAAAAATCCACAGGTACAGCATGTTGCCGATCAGATGCATCCAGCCGCCGTGCAGGAACATTGATGTGACGATGGTCAGCGCGGCCGGCACCTGCATGAGCTCCGGTGACGGGCGCTGACTGCCAAATAGTGTCGCTGGCATGACGCCGAGCGCCTGTATCACCGCTTCGGCATGTGCGCCGAGACTCAATTGCCAGAAAAACGCCAGCGTGCAGAGCGCAATCAGGCCAACGGTTATTACCGGTTTAAGGGTAGTGGGGTTGTCATCGCGCAGCGGAATCATGTCGGGTTCAGAATTATGAGTGGGTCCTGGCGGTAGAAGGCGGCGAGCTGCCGGTAGACTGCCGGAAAATCAGTTTGTACAACCTTCGGTGAGAGAAAGAATGCTTCACTCAACACAGCGAAAAACTCCGCCGGACTTTCACTGGCATAGTCATCGATGAGAACCAGTTCATCGCGATCGAGCGCGGCACACAGTTTCTCGTAGGCAGCCAGAAAGTCACGCGTCCAGTTCGCACTCGACAGTTCCGGCGGCAGCGGTGGACAGCCATCGGCGACGCCATCGCGCATGTCGAGTTTGTGGGCGAACTCATGCAACACAATATTAGTGTGTGCATCCAACGGCGTCGCGGCGGCATCCCAAGAGAGAATAACCGGACCCTGCACCCAGGATTCGCCGGAGAGCTCTTCATGCCAGTGGTGCACGACACCGGCTTCATCCACATGCTCTTTGGGTACTCGGAAATCACCCGGATAAAGAATTACAGCCTGCCAACCCGCGTAATAGTCGATATCGAGATTCAGAATCAACAAGCAAGCCTGCAACGCAACGTGAATCCGCATGGCATCGGAAACGTCTAGTCCGGCGGCACCTTCGAAGGTCTTGGTGCGCAGAAATTGCAGCACCGAATCGCGCAGCCTTGCCTGTGTGTCAGAATCCAGTGCTTGGCAATAGGGCAGGCGCTCGAGTGCTGCCTGCCAGAGGCTATCCGGGATGGCGGGACGCGAACTGAATAGTCGCCACAGGTTTCGCAATGTCCGCATATTTTACATACATCGGGTTTCGTTCGCGGGTAGCGACGTGCCATGAAGTTGATCCGAGATTATTACTCCACCGCTGGCTGACGAGGCATGCAGTTTCGGGTTTGCACCACGGATGTACCGATCGTTCCTGGGTCCATGACTTGGTTGAACACAGAAAAACGTATTGCAGCGCTCAATCCCAAGTGAATCAAATCACGTTTTTTTCTCCGGATAGTCGCTAGGCAGAGGGTTTTGACTATGTATAATACCGCGCCGGGCAATGGGCCCGCATCCACACACTCTGGGAGATTTAGACATGAAGAAGATCGTAATTCTGTCCGCCTTGCTTGCCGCCCTTATTGGTTGCCAGAAGAAAGAAGCCCCGAAGGCAACTGCTCCGGCCCCGGCGGCTGCTGAAGCCCCGGCCGCTGCCCCGGCGGCTGCTGACGCCCCGGCCGCTGCTCCAGCCCCGGCTGAGAAGAAGAAGTAATCGCAGTACCCGGTACCGTACATGCCCCCCGAAATGTGGGGGGCATGTCGGCCCCGTTTCATCATTTATGTATGCAGACGTTCGTCCGACGCTTCAAGCGTGTTAAGTAGCAGAGTGGCCACAGTCATGGGGCCTACTCCTCCCGGAACCGGCGTGATCCAGCTTGCCCGTTCCTTTGCGATATCGAATTCCACATCCCCCACCAGGCGGCCATCCGCCAGACGGTTGATGCCAACGTCTATAACGACCGCGCCGGGTTTTATCCAGTCCCCCTTCACTAAGCCGGGTTTTCCAACTGCCACGATCAGAATATCCGCCCGCGCAACATGGTCTGGTAAATCTTGAGTGAAACGGTGGCAAATGGTCACGGTACAGCCGGCAATTAACAATTCCAGTGCCATGGGTCGGCCAACATGGTTTGAGGCGCCGACAACCACGGCATGACTGCCAAGAATAGGTTTATCGGTGCTCTCCAGCAGTTTCATGATGCCGTGAGGTGTGCAGGAGTGCAGTACGGGCGAACGTACTGCTAGTCGCCCAATGTTGTAGGGATGAAAACCGTCCACGTCCTTGGTCGGGTGAACACGTTCAATCACCGTCTCGGTGTCGATGTGTGCCGGCAGGGGTAGTTGTACCAGAATGCCGTCGACATGACTGTCGGTGTTGAGTTTGTCAATCAGCGCCAACAGTTCGGCCTGCGTTATTTTTTCCGGCAAGTCGTGCGAGAACGAAATGATGCCAGCTTTCTCACATGCTTGGCGCTTGTTGCGCACATAAACTTGAGAAGCGGGGTTGGTGCCGACCATGATTACAGCCAGTCCCGGGGCTCCGATGCCTGCGGCAAGTTTGTGCTGCACGCGCTCGCGCACCTGCGCCAGCAGACTCGTGGCGATTGCCTTACCATCAAGAAGACGCGCGCTCACAGTTGGGAAATATCAGCAAGATTCACAGCACGTATGATCGCATGCAAGCGTGTGTGGCACCAAGGCCGATAGGGCCCATTGACCCTGTGATAGGTGCCGCGTATATTTGCCGCCCTCGCGCACCGAGGTCTGTTTGTCTCGGGGCGCTGATTTCCCGGCGGTATTCAGCTATATTTGCGAAGTCTCGGGGTATAGCGCAGCCTGGTAGCGCACCTGCTTTGGGAGCAGGGTGTCGGGGGTTCGAATCCCTCTACCCCGACCATCTCCAACTGCTCGGGCGGACAATGAAGCTGTATTCCGTGAGCGGTATGGGTGTGACGTGTGTCCAGGATTCAGAACTGGACGAGTATCCAGGGAGTTTGGACTGGATGAACAGGCGCCCGTAGCTCAAGCGGATAGAGCACCAGCCTTCTAAGCTGGGGGTTACAGGTTCGATTCCTGTCGGGCGCGCCAGTGTGATCTGGAAGGCCGGTGCGGCCAGGGTGTTCTGACCGGCGTGTTTAATGATTTATGGTGAGCGTAGCTCAGCTGGTTAGAGTCCCGGATTGTGATTCCGGTTGTCGTGGGTTCGAATCCCATCGCTCACCCCAAACACAAGGGACGAGATATGAGGAAAAAAGGACGAGGAATCAGAAGTTCTTTCCTCGTCATTTGACCTCGTGTTTCGTTCCTGATTTTTTAGGGCCGTTAGCTCAGTTGGTAGAGCAGCTGACTCTTAATCAGTAGGTCCCCCGTTCGAGCCGGGGACGGCCCACCAATCCACGGCCCGGTCATTGTACCGGGCCTTTTTTTGCTATTTGTACCTCCCGGGATGCAGCCTGCGGCGCGCGAGCGCCGGATGCGTAAAGCAGCGCATCTGTTCCTCGCGGCCTGATTCACGGATAATTCTACCGTTCCGGGCTTCAACCTTGGCATTGCGAATGTGGCGAAACTGGTAGACGCGCTGGATTTAGGTTCCAGTGGGGTAACCCTTGGGAGTTCGAGTCTCCCCATTCGCACCAAATTTTCTCGTGTGTATTCAATTCCCCTTAATTCTTGGCCTGCCCGAATAGAACCGGTATGATGCGGTACATATCGAGGGTTTTGTAACCACTCGTTTTTAATATGTTTTTCGAGATGAGGTTTTACGATGCAGGTCACTGTTGAAACTACTGGCAACCTTGGCCGTCGCATGACTGTGGCGGTGCCCGGCCGCGCGCATGGAGCAGGAAATCACAACGCGCCTGAAGCACCTGTCGCAAACTGCACGTTTCCCCGGATTCCGTCCCGGCAAGGCGCCGATGAAAATGGTTGAGGCCCAATACGCCGGTAAGGTGATGGAGGAAGTGGCGGGTGACCTGATTCGTGCGACTTTTTACGAGGCAGTGAAAGAGAAGGGACTGAAGCCAGCCGGCGGGCCGGATATTCAGCCCAAGAATGTGGATCGTGGTAAAGACTTCGAGTACACCGCTACATTCGAGATTTATCCGGAGATCAAGCGTCTCGACATCAAAGGGGTCGCGCATTGAGCGTCCGGTCGTGACGGTCAGCGAGGAAGACGTGAATCGCACGATCGATAAATTGCGTCGCCAGCGTGTCGGCTGGAACCCGGTGGAGCGCGCCGCCGCGATGGAAGACCGCGTGCTGATCGATTTCCAGGGCATGTTGGACGGTGTACCGTTCGAGGGCGGAGAGGCCAAGGATTTTCCACTCGTGCTGGGTAACAACACGTTGATTGATGGCTTCGAGTCGGGCTTGATCGGCGCGCACGCTGGCGAGAACCGCACGCTCGACGTCACCTTCCCGGCGGATTACCGTAATACGAACCTCGCCGGCAAGAAGGTGCAGTTTGCCGTGACGGTGAAGCAGGTCAATGAACCGGTGTTGCCGGAAGTAAATGACGAGTTCGCGCTTGCGCTGGGCGTGGCGGACGGAAAAATCGAAACACTGCGTCGCGAAGTACGAGCGAATCTCGAGCGTGAACTTGCCGAGCGTGTGCGCCGTGAGCTGCGCGAGCAGGTGTTCAAGGCCGTGATCGAGGCCAATCCGCTCGATGTTCCCAAGGCACTGGAGCAGTCTGAAATTGAGCACCTCATCCAGACAAGCCGCGCAAACCTGGAGGCCCAGGGGATGCCTGGAAATCAGCTTGCCTGGTGATCCGCAGCTGTATGTCGAGCAGGCGCGCAAGCGCGTCACGCTCGGCCTGATTCTTGCCGAGATGGTGAAAGTGAAGAACCTGACCATTGACAGCCCAGCTTGTGCGCGCGCGCATCGAGGAACTTGCGGCCGGTTATGACAATCCGCAGGAATTTATTGACTGGCATTATGCCAATCGCGAACGATTCGCGGAGATCGAGTCCAAGGTGATGGAAGATCAGGCCGTGGAGTTGTTGCTCGCTACCGCCGAGACGGTGGATAAGCCCATGTCCTTCCAGGAACTAATGCGGCCGGGACGGCAGGCCGCCTGAAACATAGTGATGCCTAACAAAGGATTACCGAAATGAATGATCAGATGCAGACTGGCGGCGCGCTCGACACGCGCAATCTCGGACTTGTTCCGATGGTGATCGAAACCACCGGTCGAGGGGAGCGTGCGTACGACATCTACTCGCGCATGCTCAAGGAGCGTGTGGTATTTCTTGGTCGGCCCGGTTGAGGATCACATGTCCAACCTGATCGTCGCGCAACTGTTGTTCCTGGAATCGGAGAATCCGGACAAGGACATACATCTGTATATTAATTCCCCGGGCGGGGCGGTCACCGCCGGGCTCGCGATTTACGACACCATGCAGTACATCAAGCCGGATGTGAGCACAGTCTGTATCGGCCAAGCGGCCAGCATGGGCGCGTTGTTGCTCACCGGCGGCGCCAAGGGCAAGCGCTTCTGCCTGCCGCATGCACGCATGATGGTCCATCAGCCGCTGGGTGGTTTTCAGGGTCAGGCCACGGATATCGAAATCCATGCCCGTGAAATCCTGCGGGTGCGCGAACGCCTCAATACCATCATGGTCAAGCACACCGGCCGGACCATGGAGCAGATCGAGCAGGATACCGACCGCGACTACTTCCTGGACGGGACCGAAGCGGTGAATTTCGGCCTGATTGACACGGTTATCGAGAAGCGTACCTGACCTGGATCATGGTAATTCTTGTGCAGGATTGCTTCCCTTACTATGCTATAAATAGTACAAAGGAAGACTTGAAAAGCGGGCGCGGACAGGGCATTTTGTCCTAGAGAGCCAGACGAACGAGGACCAGATGGCAGACGACAATCACAACGATCGCGGCACCGGAAAGGGCGAAAAGCTTCTCTATTGCTCATTCTGCGGCAAGAGCCAGCACGAGGTGCGCAAGCTCATCGCCGGTCCGTCGGTGTTCGTGTGCGACGAATGTGTCGAGTTGTGCAATGACATCATTCGCGAGGAAGTGCAGGAGGAACAGAATTCCACAGCAACGCGCAGCAAGTTTCCCGTGCCACAGGAAATCTGCAAAATCCTCGACGAGTACGTGATCGGTCAGTCGCGGGCCAAGAAAATTCTGTCGGTCGCCGTTTACAACCACTACAAGCGTATTGAGAACGAAGGCAAGGTCGGCGAAGTCGAGATTTCGAAAAGCAATATCCTGCTGATTGGGCCAACCGGTTCAGGTAAGACCCTGCTGGCCGAGACCTTGGCGCGCCTGTTGAATGTGCCATTCACGATTGCCGACGCCACCACCCTCACCGAGGCTGGCTATGTCGGCGAGGATGTGGAGAACATTATTCAGAAGCTGCTGCAAAAATGCGACTACGACGTCGACAAGGCGCAGCGCGGCATCGTCTACATCGACGAGATCGACAAGATCTCGCGCAAGTCCGATAACCCGTCTATCACTCGCGACGTGTCCGGCGAAGGTGTGCAGCAGGCGCTGCTGAAACTCATCGAGGGCACAGTCGCCTCGGTGCCGCCCCAGGGCGGTCGCAAGCACCCACAGCAGGAATTTCTGCAGGTCGACACGCGCAATATCCTGTTCGTCTGTGGTGGCGCATTTTCCGGGCTGGAAAAAGTCATTCAGCAGCGTTCCGAAAAGGGCGGCATTGGCTTCGGTGCGGACATCAAAAGCAAGAGTGCCAGCAAGAAGGTCAGCGAGATGCTGCGTTCGGTTGAACCCGAGGATCTCATCAAGTTTGGGCTGATCCCCGAGTTTGTCGGACGCCTGCCGGTGATTGCCGTGCTGGATGAATTGGATGAAACGGCGCTGGTGCGCATCCTCACCGAGCCCAAGAACGCGCTGAACCGTCAATACCAGAAATTGCTCAAGCTGGAAGGCGTCGAACTCGAGATTCGCCCGGATGCGCTTGCGGCTGTTGCCAAGCGAGCCATGGAACGCAAGACTGGCGCGCGTGGTTTGCGTTCGATCCTGGAACAAGCCCTGCTCGATACCATGTTCGATCTGCCTTCTCTCGAGGGTGTGAAGAAAGTGGTGGTAGAGGAGGCGGTGATCCTCGAGGGCGCCAAGCCACTATTGATTTACGGCGAAGATGGCGAAACCGCTAAACGTGCCGCCAGCAGCACCTGACTGCAGATCTGTTTTGCCGCCTTCGTGGCAGTTATTTCTCACGCGAGAAATACCTGACTATTGAAATCAACTTAACCCGCCTCCATACTCAGATCACAGCTATTCTCGCAAGCGTTGAGCCATATTTTATTCAGGCATTTCATTCAACGGATGAATGAGTCACTGAATTCCAGACCGACGCCTGCATGCGAGCTGAATCGCTGGCGAACCGATAAACTGAGGACTGAATCCGATGGCCAATGAAGATAAATCCCTGACACCTGCAGCGTCGTTGACATTGCCGGTGCTGCCACTGCGGGACGTGGTGGTATTCCCGCACATGGTCATTCCGCTGTTTGTCGGCCGCAAGAAATCGATTACTGCGCTGGAACACGCCATGGAGTCGGGCAAACAGATCATGCTGGTAGCGCAGATGAGCGCCTCGGATGATGAGCCGACGCCCGAACAAATACATCGTATCGGCACGGTTGCGAGCATCCTGCAATTGCTCAAACTCCCTGACGGAACTGTGAAGGTTCTGGTGGAGGGCGAGCAGCGTGCCGAGGTTCAGCAGTTCACTGAAACCGAGGAAAGTTTTAGCGCACTCGTGAACATGGTCGAATCCGTTCCGGTCGAAGACCGCGAGGGCGAGGCGTTGATGCGCTCGGTGCTGGCCGAATTCGACCAGTACGTGAAGCTCAACATGAAAATCCCGCCGGAGATCCTGACCTCGCTTGCCGGCATCGACGAGCCGGGCCGATTGGCAGATGCGATTGCTGCGCACCTGTCGCTCAAGATCGAGGACAAGCAGAAAATTCTCGAGATGCGCAATACGCGCGAGCGCCTCGAGCATATCCTCGGTGTGATGGAGTCTGAAATTGATCTGCTTCAGGTCGAGAAGCGCATCCGCGGGCGTGTGAAACGCCAGATGGAGAAGAGCCAGCGCGAGTACTATTTGAATGAGCAGATGAAGGCCATCCAGAAGGAATTGGGTGAGATCGAGGACGGCCCGAACGAAGCCGATGAACTGAGCAAGAAAATTGAAAAGGCCGGCATGTCCAAGGAGGCGCGCGAGAAGGCCGATGCCGAGCTCAAGAAACTCAAGATGATGTCACCGATGTCGGCTGAAGCCACGGTGGTGCGCAACTACATCGACTGGCTGGTGAATGTGCCATGGAAAAAGCGCTCCAAGATTCGTAAGGATCTTGACCGAGGCCGAAAAAATCCTTGAGGCCGATCACTATGGCCTGGAAAAAGTCAAAGAACGAATCCTTGAGTACCTTGCCGTGCAGCAGCGCGTGAATAAACTCAAAGGTCCGATACTGTGTCTCGTAGGTCCGCCTGGTGTGGGTAAGACTTCGCTCGGTCAGTCGATAGCGCGCGCCACGAACCGCAAGTTCGTGCGTATGTCGCTCGGTGGCGTGCGTGACGAAGCCGAGATTCGCGGACACCGTCGCACCTACATCGGTTCGCTTCCCGGCAAGATCATCCAGAACATGTCGAAAGTGAAGGTTCGTAATCCACTTTTCATGCTGGACGAAGTAGACAAGATGGCCATGGATTTCCGTGGTGATCCGTCTTCGGCGTTGCTCGAGGTGCTCGATCCGGAGCAGAATCATGCATTCAGTGATCATTACCTGGAAGTGGACTACGACCTGTCCGACGTGATGTTCGTCGCAACTTCCAACAGTCTCAATATTCCAGCACCGCTGCTCGATCGCATGGAAGTGATTCGCCTGGCCGGCTACACCGAGGACGAAAAGGTCAACATCGCTTTGCGTTACCTCCTGCCGAAGCAGCGCAAGAACAATGGTTTGCAGGAGGGCGAGGTCACGATGGCCGAGGCAGTGGTGCGCGATATTGTACGCTTTTACACGCGCGAGGCCGGTGTGCGCAGCCTGGAACGTGAAATTTCCAAAGTGTTCCGCAAGGTTGCAAAGGAGTTGTTACTCGACAAGAAGCTGAAGACTGTGGAAGTCACACCGGAAAATCTGGGTAAGTACCTCGGCGTGCAGCGTCACCGCTACGGTGTGGTCGAAGAGGCCAACCAGGTTGGCCAGGTGACCGGTTTGGCATGGACCGAAGTGGGCGGCGAACTGCTGACTATTGAGGCGGTAATCGTGTCCGGTAAGGGCAAGCTCACCATCACCGGAAAGCTTGGCGACGTCATGCAGGAGTCCATTCAGGCCGCCATGAGCGTGGTGCGCGCACGCGCCAGCCAGCTCGGCATCCCGGCGGACTTCTATCAGAAGCACGACTTCCATGTACACGTGCCGGAAGGCGCCACGCCGAAGGACGGCCCGAGTGCGGGTGTCGGAATGTGCACTGCCATGGTGTCGGCACTCACCAAGATACCGGTGCGTGCGGATGTTGCGATGACCGGTGAGATCACCTTGCGCGGTGAAGTGCTGCCGATCGGTGGCCTCAAGGAGAAGTTGCTTGCGGCACACCGCGGCGGTATCAAGATCGTGCTGATTCCGGAGGAGAACCGCAAGGATCTCGCCGAGATTCCAAAAAATATTCTGGAAGATCTCGACATCCGTCCGCTCAAGTGGATCGATCAGGTGCTCGAGATGGCACTGGAACGCAAGCCAAAACCCCTGGACGAGAAGTCGGCGGTGCCAGCCGATGCCGCCAAGCCGGCGGAAGAATCTCCAGATGCCGGTCTGATCACAACCCACTGAGGCACCCGTCACTGCCTCCAGACGGCCGTCCGTGCCGTCTGGAGGCCAGTGGGTCAGTAGTTGCTCATTTCTTGACAAGCCCTTCACGCACTGGCTAGATAGCCAAGGCATGCGTGTTCCGTGTACTCCTCACGCTGCTGGATTTATTAAAAATAACAGCCGTGACCAGGAATCCATTTTCGGCTCGCGGACATCACCAACACACCACTGGGGACAACGACATGAACAAGGCAGAACTCATCGAGAAAGTGGCAGTTGCCGCTGAACTGAACAAGGCATCCGCGACACGTGCCGTGGAAGCAGTGCTGGAGAGTATCGCCGCGACGCTCAAGAACGGTGAACAAGTGACGCTCTCCGGCTTCGGAAATTTTTCTGTGACGACTCGTGCTGCTCGTACCGGCCGCAATCCCCGCACTGGTGAATCCATCGCCATCCCGGCGTCAAAAAACCCGAAATTCAAGGCTGGCAAAGGCCTGAAGGATACCGTAAACTAGCGCGGCTTTATGGGGGAGCATCTCTCTAGGTGTCTCTCTCCGGGTGCTTAGCTCAGCGGTAGAGCGTCGCCTTTACACGGCGCTGGTCGGGGGTTCGATCCCCTCAGCACCCACCATAAAGACTTGGAGCGGTAGTTCAGTCGGTTAGAATACCGGCCTGTCACGCCGGGGGTCGCGGGTTCGAGTCCCGTCCGCTCCGCCATGCATTCCGAGGGCGAGCCTGGTCTCGCCCTTTTCCTTGTCGGCAGGCCGGAGGTTCGACCTGCTGCTGCCGGCAAGGAATGATGATTCGAAACAGCTTCGACACACGCACATGCTCACAACCATCAGAGAAAAAACCCAGGGCTGGATCGCAGCGATCATTCTTGGTTTGGTCACGATCCCGTTTGCACTCTGGGGTATCAATACCTATTTCGAAAGTAGCGGCCGGCTCAATGTCGCCGAAGTGAATGGCGTTGATATCAGTGTCGAGTCCTACAAGCGTGCGCTTGAAAATCAACGCCGCTCACTTCAGCAGATGCTGGGACGCTCAGTCGACCCACGTCTGTTTGATACACCTGAATTCCGGCAACGTGTGTTGGACGGCCTCATAGATGAATTGCTTTTTGTCGCCGATGTTGAAGCAAGCGGCTATCGTGTGAGCAACGCCGAACTCAGCCGGCAGATCCGACTCGCGCCCCAGTTTCAGCGTAATGGCCAGTTCGATCCGAAGTTGTACGAGACACTGTTGCGAAATGAAGGCATGGATGTCGCCGGGTTTGAAGCCAGATTGCGACGTGATGTACTGATTCGCCAAGCTGAAAGCGGGTTCGTTCAGAGTGCAATCATATTGCCTTCGGATATTCAGGTGCTGCTCAAACTGCAGGCGCAGCAGCGCGAGGCAAAGGTTGCTGTGCTTAAACCTGCGCGCTTGCGCGATCGGATCAAAATCAGCGGCCAGCAAATTGAGCAGGAATATACTGCCAATGCCGAGCGCTACCAGGCGCCGGAGCGTGTGCGCATCAAATATATCCGTCTCGCTGCCACGGATCTCGCGAAGGACGTGAGGGTGAGCGAGGACGATGTGCGCAAGGCCATGGCTGAAACAGTGGCGAGCACAGCCGGCAAGGAAGAGCGGCGCGCCAGCCACATCCTCATCAAGTTGCCGCAGGGTGCGGATGCTCAGGCAGAGAAGGCGGCCATGGCCAAGGCGCAGGATGTGCGCGCCAAACTCCTGGCTGGTGCGGATTTCGCCACGCTCGCCAGGAAAAACTCCGAGGATCCCGGCTCTGCCGCACAAGGCGGTGATCTTGGCTTCGTTGGACGCGGCGCGCTGGCGAAAGAATTCGAGCAATCGCTGTTTGCACTGAAGAAGCCAGGCGAGCTGAGCGCGCCGGTACGTACCAGTTATGGCCTGCACATCATCAAGCTAACCGGGGTAAAGGCAGCGCCTTCTGCGCCGGTCATGACGCGTAGCAAGGTGGAAGCCGAGCTCAGGACGCGTAAGGCAGAGGAGCGATTCTTCGAGCTGTCGGAAAAATTTCAAAATCTTGTTTACGAGCAATCGGACAGCCTAAAACCGGCAGCCGATCTGCTTGGTCTCAAGATCGAAACCAGCGGCTGGTTCACACGCACCGGCGGTGGCAGCGGTGTCGCCGCAGAGCCCAAGATTATCGAGGCGGCATTCGACCCGGAAGTACTGGGTCAGGGGCGCAACAGCAGCGCTATCGAGGTGGGCCGGAATACATTAGTGGCTTTGCGTATCGCGGCGCATGAACCACGCAGCCTTCGGGCGCTCGTAGAAGTACGCAGCGAAATCGAAAAGACACTCTTGGCCAGCGCGTTACGGGCTGAGGCCGACCGGCTTGCCCAGGCTGCGCTCGGAAAGATGCGCGCGGGAGAATCATTCGAGAGTATCGCCCGGCAGTATGGAATGGACGTTCAGGCGCCTCGCCAGTACACGCGCAATGCGGCCTCTACCGACGGGCAACTGCTCAGTGCGCTCTTCAAGACGGCGCATCCTGAGGGCGGCAAATTCGCCTATGGCAGTACCGTGCTGGTGGATGGCGCAGTGGCAGTGTTTGCTCTCATGCGCGTGACGGAACCGGAAAGGCCTGCTGTGAAAGGCGCAGAGGCCGACGCATTGCGGAAGTTGTTAGTGGCGCGCCGCGGTCGTGAATATCTCGACAGTTACCGAAGCGGGCTGCGCCAGCAGGCCAAGATCAAGATCTACAAGGACCAGCTTTAGAACGGGGGCGATTTAAGGCCCCTTGGTGAGGAGCTGCTGGTAATTGAGGCCGATGGCCACGGTGCTGAAGCCGCAATCCACATAGGTAATCTCGCCGGTGATACCGGAGGCGAGGTCCGAACAGAGGAATGCCCCGACGTTGCCGACTTCCTCGATAGTCACTCCGCGTCCGAGCGGCGCCATCAGATCGTTGTAATCCAGCAGTTTCTTGAAGTCGTTGATACCGGATGCCGCAAGCGTGCGGATCGGGCCGGCCGAGATGCCGTTCACGCGTATACCCTCATGGCCGAGAGACTGTGCGAGGTAACGCACATTCGCCTCTAGACTCGCCTTGGCCAGACCCATCACGTTGTAATTCGGAACGCAGCGCTCGGCGCCGATGTAGGTCAGCGTGAGCAAGGCGCCCTTGCGTCCCTTCATGAGCGGGCGACCCGCCTTGGCCAGTGCGGCGAAGCTGAACGAGCTGATATCGTGCGCGATACGGAAACCGTCGCGCGTTACGGTGTCGAGATAATTGCCGGCCAGGACTTCGCGTGGTGCATAGCCCACGGCGTGGACGATGATATCGAGACCATCCCAGTGTTTGGCAATACCATCGAAGACTGCATCGATCTCGCTGTCGTTGGCGACATCGCACGGCAGCACAATCTTGGAATTGGTCTGCTGTGCACATTTCTCGACCCGCGACAGCAATCGTTCGTTCTGGTAGGTGTAGGCGATTTCCGCGCCTTCGCGATGCATGGCCTCGGCGATTCCCCAGGCGATGGAACGTTCGCTGGCGACACCCACGATCAGGGCGCGCTTACCGGTAAGAAAACCCATATTGAACTCCTGATTTTTCGATTTTTCGGAGAATGTTGATTCTTTCTGCGCAGGCGGGCGCCCGATGTAAGGCTATGATAACGTATCTATAGGCAATGATAAACAAAGTAACGGGACCAGGTATGCGGAGGGTGAGCACGGGGCGGGGTAGTACACGCCATGGAATGTTGCTTCTCGCTGCGCTGCTTGGCGTTACCGCGAACCTGCCCACGGTGCTTGCCGCGCCCTCGGTAGCGCTAGGCTATCAGCCAAAGTATCCACCCGGCTTCCAGCACTTCGATTACGTAAATCCGGACGCGCCGCGTGGGGGCGATCTTATTTTGTCCGCGTTCGGTAACTTCGACAGTTTCAATCCGTTTCAGCTCAAGGGAATCCCGGCGGCGGGGCTTTCCGAACTTGTGTTCGAGTCGCTGATGGAGCAAAGCCTGGACGAACCGTATAGCCTGTATGCGCATCTCGCCGAGGATATCGAGATTGCAACCGATCGCCTGTCGGTTACCTTCCGCCTCAATCCCAAGGCGCGCTTCTCGAACGGTATGCCGGTGACTGCCCAGGATGTGCAGTTCAGCTTCGAAACGCTCACCGGCAAACAGGCACACCCACGCTACCGCTTTTACTGGGCAGACATCCGGCGCGCGATCGCACTGGATGCGCGTCGCGTGCGTTTCGAGTTTGCCAAGGTCAATCCTGAATTGCATCTCATCGCCGCACAGATGCCGGTGTTTGCTCGTGCCTGGGTGGGCGATACGCCATTCGACAAACTGACCACGACCCAGCCTATTGGCAGTGGTCCGTACGTGGTGGAGAGTTATGATTTCGGCAAGCGTGTGAGCTATGTGCGCAATCAGCGCTACTGGGCAAGTGAGCACAACACACGGCGTGGCATGTTCAACTTCGAGCGCATTGTGTTTAAGTATTACAAGGATGAAACCGTTCGGCATGAAGCCTTCAAAGCCGGTGAGTTTGAATTCCTGTTTGAGAACAATTCGAAGAAATGGGCGCGCGATTTTACCGGACCACAATTCGACACAGGACAGATCCGGCGTACGGAACTCAAACACAGCAACAATGCCGGCATGCAAGGATTTGTGTTCAACCTGCGCCGGCCGCTGTTCCAGGACATTCGCGTACGCCAGGCCATCGGCCTGGCACTAGACTTCGAATGGTCCAATCGTAACTTGTTCTACAATCAGTACACCCGCTGCTACAGTTATTTCAGCAACAGCGAACTGGCAGCCACCGGACTACCCGGCCCGGATGAACTCAAACTGCTGGCACCGTTCCGCAAACAGCTGCCGCGCGCGGTATTTACCGAAACCTGGAAACCTCCGAGTACACTGTCGCCGAACAGTTTGCGCGCGAACCTGCGGCGCGCGCGCGACCTGTTGGCCGAAGCCGGATGGGTCCTTAGAGATGGGGTGTTGCAGAACAACAAAGGCGAACGTCTCGAGTTCGAGATCATGCTGGTCTCGGTACAGAAGGGTTTTGAGCGCATTATCGCGCCGTTTGCACGCAACCTCGCGAAGCTCGGAATCCTTCTGCAATATCGTACCGTGGATTCTGCGCTCTATCAGCGGCGCACCGATACATTTGATTTTGACATGATCGTGGAATCGTTCGGACAGTCGCAGTCGCCCGGCAATGAACTCGTCAGCTTGTGGCACTCGTCGACTGCAGACCAAGAAGGTACAAATAATGTCATGGGCCTCAAAAACCCGGTGGTGGACGCACTAATCCAAAAGGTGATCTATGCCCCGGACCGAAAACGTCTGATCACAGCCGCGCACGCACTCGACCGCGTGCTGTTGCATGGAGAGTATGTCGTGCCCAACTGGTATATTGCTACTCATCGGATCGCCTATTGGAATCGTTTTGGATTACCGGAGCGTTTGCCGCTGTACTATGCGGCAGAAAGCTGGATGTTACGAAGCTGGTGGAAGAGCCCCTGAGGTCCCGGTATGGCTGTCTATATCCTGAAACGACTTCTGCTCATGATCCCGACCCTGCTCGGTGTCATGCTAATTACCTTTGTGGTAACCCAGTTTGTTCCCGGCGGACCAGTCGAGTCGCTGGTTCATGAATTGCAGAAGAGTAGCCGCAGCGGCGAAGCCAGTAGTGGCATGGAAGGGCTGTTATACCGCGGTGCCAGCGGTATCGATGCCGAGCGTCTCAAGGAACTGAAAGCGCTCTATGGTTTCGACAAACCGGCCACTGAGCGCTTCTTTGTAATGATGAAGAACTATTTCAGCTTTGATCTTGGTTACAGTCATTACCAGCACAAGTCTGTTCTGGATCTGGTAATTTCCAAGCTGCCTGTTTCTATCAGCATCGGGCTGTGGACATTCTTTATCGTTTACCTGACCTGCATCCCACTTGGTATATCCAAAGCTGTTCGGGATGGAACGACTTTCGATGTGGCGACCAGCACGATCATACTTGTCGGTTACGCGATTCCCGGTTTTGTGCTTGGCATCACCCTGCTGGTGCTGTTTGGTGGCGGTAGCTTCTGGGACATCTTTCCTCTGCGTGGCCTGACTTCTGACAATTGGGCGGAGTTAACGTGGTACGGGAAGGTCACCGATTATCTTTGGCATATGGTTCTGCCGATCATTGCCTCAGTAGTCGGCAGTTTTGCAGTAATGACCATGCTTACCAAGAACAGTTTCCTGGAGGAGATCCGCAAACAGTACGTATTGACCGCGCGCGCCAAAGGACTGAGTCAGAATACCGTGCTCTACAGACATGTGTTCCGCAATGCCGTGATCCCGCTCGTCACCGGCTTCCCGGGGGCATTCATTGGTGCTTTCTTTACCGGCAGTCTACTGATTGAAACTATTTTCTCGCTCGATGGCCTGGGATTGCTGTCCTATGAGTCGGTCATGAAGCGTGACTATCCGGTAGTACTCGGCACGCTCTATCTGTTTACGCTCCTCGGACTGGTTGCAAAACTGCTTTCCGATCTGGCCTATGTACTGATCGATCCGCGCATCCAGTTTGAATCAGTGGAGCAATGAGTGCATCGGTAATGACCACCACTCTCCTGCCCGGCCAAGTACGCAAAAACCTGTCACCCGGTCGCCGTGCGTGGCAGCGTTTCTGCCGAAACCGGCGTGGTTATGTGAGCCTGTGGATTTTCGGCACCTGCTTGTGCTGAGCCTGTTTGCCGAAGTGCTGAGCAATGACCGGCCGCTGCTGGTTCACTATCACGGCAGACATTATTTCCCGTTTCTGAAGGCGTATCCAGAGACCACCTTCGGTGGTGATTTCGGCACCGAAGCGGATTATAACGATCCATATGTTCAAGAGCTGCTGTCGCGCGACGGTAACTGGGTGCTGTATGCACTCAACCGTCATTCGTTCAGCTCAATCAACTACTTTGCCAACCAGCCCAATCCGGCGCCGCCCAATAGCACCAATCTGCTCGGAACCGATGACCGCGGACGGGATGTGTTGGCACGTCTGCTGTACGGCTTCCGGTTGTCGGTATTGTTTGCCTTCGCGCTGACGGTGGTCGGAACTTTCATCGGCGTACTGCTAGGCGCATTGCAGGGTTACTTCGGCGGCAAATTCGACCTCCTGTTTCAGCGTTTCGTGGAAATCTGGAACTCCATGCCAGAGCTGTATCTGCTGATCATTTTTGCTTCACTGTTTCAGCCAAGCGTATTCCTGCTCATCGTACTCTTGTCGCTGTTTGGCTGGATGGGTCTGGCGGACTACGTGCGCGCCGAGTTCCTGCGCGGCCGCAACATGGACTATGTGCGCGCGGCGCGCGCGCTCGGCGTATCGAATCGCGCGATCATGTGGCGGCACCTGCTGCCGAATGGCCTCACGCCGGTTATCACCTTCCTGCCATTTCGTATCAGCGGCGCAATTCTCGCGCTCACCAGCCTCGATTTTCTTGGCCTGGGTGTGCCGCCAACCACGCCGAGTCTTGGTGAGTTGCTGGCGCAGGGCAAAGAGAGCATCGAGGCATGGTGGCTGTCGCTGACCACTTTTGGAGTGCTGGTCGGTACGCTGGTGCTTCTCATATTCATTGGCGAAGCTGTGCGCGAAGCCATGGACACGCGGCGGGGGGAGGTATGAACAAGATGCAGCCGCTACTAACGGTAGACCGCCTGTCGCTGCGTTTTGGTCGCGGTGCGGATGCCACAAATGTGTTGCACGAGGTCAGCTTCAGCGTCGCGCCAGGTGAGAAATATGCGCTGGTCGGGGAATCTGGCTCCGGCAAGACCGTGACCGCACTTTCCATTCTGAGGTTGCACGACCCTACCCAGGTTACTTACCCCAGCGGCCGGGTGCTTTTCAGCGGACGTGACTTGTTGAACCAGGATGAGGAGGAGACACGCAAGGTTCGTGGCCGTGAAATCGCCATGATCTTTCAGGAGCCGATGACCTCGCTCAATCCGGTATACCCGATTGGCACGCAGCTCATGGAGCCGCTGCTTGTGCATCAGGGCATGGATGAAGTGCGTGCCCGCCAACGCATGATCGAACTTCTGGACCGCACCGGCATTGTCGAACCGCACAAGCGTTTCGATGCCTTCCCGCACATGTTGTCCGGTGGCCAGCGCCAGCGCGTCATGATTGCCATGGCGCTCGCCTGTTCCCCGAAACTGCTGATCGCCGACGAACCAACCACCGCACTGGATGTCACCATTCAGGCACAGATTCTCGAACTGCTGGAGGACCTGCAAAAGGAATTCAGCATGGCGGTGTTACTCATTACGCACGATCTCAATCTGGTGCGGCGCTTCGCCAATCGAGTAGGCGTAATGCAGGGCGGGAGTATTGTGGAGCAGGGCGACACGGAAATGATTTTTTCTGCGCCCAGTGAAAGCTACACGCGCACTCTCCTGGCGAGTCGGCCGGAACGTCGCGTCGATCCGGCTGAAACCGCACGTCTCAATCAGGCACCTCGGCTGGTGGCAATGGAACGGATCCGCTGCACCTTCCCGGTGCGTGCAGGATTCCTGCGCAAGCGGGTGGGCGAAGTGAAAGCGGTGGATGACGCAAGCCTGCACCTGCACACCGGCGAGACGCTTGGTATCGTGGGTGAGTCCGGCTCCGGCAAGTCCACGCTTGGTTTCTGTCTGTTGCGCCTGCAGGAATGCCAGGGGACGATTTCATTCAATGGCAAGCGTCTGGATGGTTTGTCTCAGCGCGTCCTGCGCCCGCTGCGGCGCGATATGCAGGTCGTGTTCCAGGACCCGTATTCATCCCTGTCGCCGCGCCTGACGGTGGAACAGATCGTAGGCGAAGGCCTGGGCATTCACTTTCCGCAGTTCGACCGGGCAGAGCGCCGGGCTCGCGTGGTGCAGGGGCTGGAAGAAGTTGGTTTAAGCGCCGACATGATGTGGCGCTACCCGCACGAGTTCTCCGGCGGCCAGCGTCAGCGCATTGCAATCGCCCGCGTAGTGGTGCTGGAACCGAAGCTGATCCTGCTGGACGAGCCGACCAGCGCACTGGATGTTTCGGTACAGCGCCAGGTGCTGGAGCTGCTGAGTGAACTGCAGCGCCGGCATGGCATGAGCTACATCTTCATCAGCCACGATTTGGCAGTGATTCGTGCCATGGCGCATCGCATTGTGGTCATGCGCCAGGGACGCATCGTGGAGGCAGGGGAAACCGAGGCGTTGTTTAGTGCGCCGCGCGAAGTCTACACGCAGCAGCTGCTGCGCGCGTCACTGCTCAGGAAGGATTGAGGCTTAGCCCGGGTTGCTGCTGTTGTAGGCGGCTGAGGCGCCACTGCTGTGGGTCGTCCAGATAAACAGCCGCTGGCCAAGGCGCAGGACGTCGCCATTATCGAGCATGTTCCACTCGCGCAACTGGTGTATGTAGACTTTGTATTTCCTGGCGATACTCCAGAGTGTCTCGCCGGAGCGAACACGATGCAGGATTTTTACCCGCTCGCGGGTGCCTTCGTGGCGCACATTGGCGTTCGCCGTTTTGATGATGGATAACGGCGGAGAGGCATTCACTTTGTTCACCGACACCGGAATCAGCAGGTCCTGACCGGCGATCAGGTGATTGTTCGGCATGTTGTTGGCAGTGCGGATCGACGCCGCCGTGACTTTGTAACTGACCGGCGACACGGCTGATGGTATCGCCGCGCCGGACCTGGTGACGCGCCCACTGGACGCGCTCGTCATCGGTCAGTTTGGTCAGCCCCTCGATCAGCGCTTCTTTTTTATCAGCCGGTACGAGCAGGGCATGCGGCCCGTTCGGATCGGTGACCCAGCGCTGGTAGCCGGGGTTGATCATAAACAACTCATGCACTGGCATATCAGTCAGCCGCGCCACCACGCCCAGGTCGATCTGGTTGTCGGTCACAATGCGGGTGAAGTAGGGAATGTTCGGAATGGCTGCAATCTGCAGGTTGTACTTGGCCGGGTCAGCAATGATATTGGCCATGGCCATCAGCTTCGGCACGTAGTTCCTGGTTTCTCGCGGCAAGCGCTTGAGCGAGCTGTAGTCACCGGGCAGGCCCCGGCGCTTGTTATCGGCCACCAGGCGTTCGACCTTGCTCTCACCACAGTTGTACGCCGCCAGCGCCAGCTGCCAGTCGCCGAACTGCCCATAGAGCTTTTCGAGATAGTCGAGTGCGGCACCAGTGGAGGCCATCACGTCGTTGCGCCCGTCGTACCACCAGTTCATCTCCAGGCCATAAATACGGCCGGTGGAAGGAATGAATTGCCAGAGGCCCGGAGGCACGTGCGCGCGAATAGGCCTGGGGCTTGTACGCGCTTTCAATTGCCGGGAGCAGGGCGATTTCCATCGGCATGCCGCGTTTCTCCACCTCATCCACGATGTAATAGAGGTAAAGGCGCGCCCGGCCCATCATGCTGTCGAGGTATTCCGGGTTGTTGATAAACCACTGTTCGTGTCGTGCCACCAGCGGGTCGTTCAGCACCGGCATGGCATAGCCGGCACGAATGCGTCCCCAGAGGTCAGCATGCAGGTGGGTATCCAGCAATTGGTCACCCTGAACTTCAGTCGTGATCAGCCCGGTCGCTGTTTCACCGGAGCTGATCTCTGTACGTGCCGTGGACTTGGCCGTGGACTTGCCGATGGCAGCGTCCTTTGCCTGTTCCGGGGGTACGGATTGGGGAAAAGCGGCGCACCCCGCGCTGCCCAGGAATATGGCTAGCAGGCTGTATTTGAACATCTGGTTATTCTTGCTTGTTATCGACGCCATATTTAAGTAATGGTAGGGTGAGGGTTGCTGGGCGTCAACCTTTTTCCATATTTTTCTGTATCTTACCCACGAAAGTTATCCTTCCACTGCCGCACGGCAGCAAACACGGACACATTGTCGGGAAGCGAAATACCGGCATGTTTCTCGGCCATCGCATGCACCGCCGGTACGGCGCTGCGCAGGAATGGATTGATGCGCATTTCGCGCTCCAGGACAGAGGGTATCGTCGGTTCGTCGCGTGCCCGCAGTGCTTCTAGCTTCGCGCCGGTAGGCGGCGATGTCTGCATTTTCCGGCTCGACAGTCTGGGCAAAGCGCAGGTTGGCTTGCGTGTATTCGTGCGCGCAGTACACACGGGTGTCGCCCGGCAGGCCAGCGAGACGGCTGAGCGAGGTGTGCATCTGTGCTGCCGTGCCTTCGAACAGCCGTCCGCAACCGGCTGAGAACAGCGTGTCACCGCAGAACAACCAGCCGTGCCCGAAATAGGCGATGTGACCACGCGTGTGTCCCGGGACTTCGAGCACGCGGAAATTCAAGCCGAGCTCTGGCAGACGCACTTCATCGTTGTCATGCAGGTGCTGTGTCAGTGTGTCAATGTTCTCGTGTGCCGGACCATAAACCGGCAGCCCGGGAAAGTGTTCCAGCAACTCGGGAATCCCCCCCACATGGTCGGCGTGATGATGGGTGCAGAGAATGGCGACCGGGGTGATCCCGAGGCGAGGCAGCGCCGCGAGCACCGGCGCGGCGTCACCCGGGTCGACCAATGCAGCATACGTCCGCGAGTTGCCACGGATCACCCAGATGTAGTTGTCCTCGAACGCGCGGACGTGTAAAACAGGCTGCATGGTTTTGTCCCGGTGGTGGAGCGGCACCAGTTTTCATGAGGCAGGGGAGCGAGTCAATGTCTGCAATCGAGCCCGTTCAATCCCGCCGTGCCGAGTTGTGTCAATGGTTTATGCAGTCGCCCGGACGTTCGTTGCTCGCGGTCGAGTCGCACGCGCTGCGCGCGGTTTGGCCGAGCCTGTTCAGCAAGGTCGCGGTGCAGCTTGGCTGCACCGGGCCGGTCGATCTGCTCGAGGCGTGTAACGCACAGGTGCGCGCCGTGCTCGACTTGCCGGATGTCAACGGCACGCCGCTGGCACGCGTGCACGGCCTGCCTGAGCAATTGCCGTTCGATGGCCGCAGCGTTGAGATCATGCTCTTGCCGCACACTCTCGAATTTGCCGATGACCCGCATCAGGTGCTGCGTGAAGTGAGCCGCGTACTGACGCCTGAGGGACATGTGGTGATACTCGGCTTTAATCCAATCAGCCTGTGGGGCCTGTGGCGCTTGCTGCGGCGCCGGCGCGGCAACGCACCGTGGAATGGCCACTTCCTGCATCTCGCGCGCATCAAGGACTGGCTGAAACTGCTCGATTTCGAAATTGACCGCGGCAAGATGCTCTACTATCGTCCGCCGCTCGCGAGTGAAACCACCATGGACCGGCTGCATTTCCTCGATAAGGCCGGCGATCGCTGGTGGCCCATGGCCGGCGCCGTGTATCTGCTGGTGGCAAAGAAGCGCGTCGTCGGCATGACACCACTGCGCCCCGAGTGGCGCACGACGCAGTGCCTTTGGCCGGGCGGTGGCCCGCCCCGCGTTACGGGTGATACGTGGCGGATAAGGTCGATATTTTCACCGACGGCGCCTGTCGCGGGAATCCTGGCCCCGGTGGCTGGGGCGCATTGCTGCGCCATGCAGCGCGTGAAAAGGAGCTGTACGGCAGTGAGCGTGAGACCACCAACAACCGCATGGAACTCATGGCCGCGATTATCGCACTCGAGTCCCTCAAGCGCGCGTGCGATGTCACGCTTACCACCGATTCGCAATATGTGCGCAAGGGCATCACCGAGTGGATCGTGAACTGGAAGCGGCGCGGCTGGAAAACCGCCGACAAGAAACCGGTAAAGAATCAGGATTTATGGCAGCGTCTGGAGGCCGCGACCCACCTGCACAAGATTCACTGGAAATGGATCAAGGGACACAGCGGGCACGCCGAGAACGAGCGTGCCGATCAACTGGCCAATCGGGCGATCGATGAGATGTTGGAAAGTAGCCTGTGGTAACCTAGAATGTACCGGCTAAAATGCTGTACGGTTCCTGAACGAATGCCATGTTCCATTACACAGTTCATCAAAGGAGAAAAACATGTCGAGTAACAAAATTGATTGGATTGGTGCTGCTGGGCGTGGGTATCGTGCTGCTGGTGATGGGATACAACGCAGGCCAGTCGGTTGGCTCGCAGTTCAAGCAGGCCTTTACCGGCTCGATGACCGACAAGGCCACGCTGTTGTATCTGGGTGGTGCCATCGTGACGGCGATCGGCGCCTACTCTGACGTTCATGACCGCGCAAGTAATGAGTGCCGGTTCCATGACACGCCAGATAATTCTCGATACGGAAACGACCGGTCTCGAGCCTGCGCAGGGTCATCGCATTATCGAAATCGGCGCGGTGGAAATGCTGAACCGGCGGCTCACCGGCAACCGTTTTCACCAGTATCTCAATCCGGAGCGCGAGATTGACGCCGGGGCGATTGAGGTGCACGGCATCACCAACGAGATGCTCGCCGACAAGCCGAAGTTTGCCGATATCGCCGCGGACTTTCTTGGCGTTTGTGCACGGTGCCGAGCTCATCATTCATAACGCGCCGTTCGACACCGGCTTCATCAACAGCGAGTTCCGTCTGCTCGGCGAAGCGGCGCCGGCCGTGAATATCGAGTCCGTCTGCACGGTGCTCGATACGCTCAAGCTGGCGCGCAAGCTGCGCCCCGGCCAGAAGAACGATCTCGACTCGCTGTGCCGGCACTACAGCATCGACAACTCGCAGCGCAGCCTGCACGGTGCGTTGCTGGATGCCGAAATTCTGGCGGATGTGTATCTGGCCATGACCGGCGGTCAGGCGACGCTCTTTCAGGATCCGGGCGAGGCGGCGTCGGCGGCCAAACAAACACGTATCGGCGCACGCCATCCGCCGGCTCGACCCCAATCGACCGGCGCTCGTGGTGATCCGCGCCAGCGACGAGGAGTTGGCCGAACACGCCAAGATGCTGGAAGAAATCGACAAGAAAAGTGACGGCAAGTGTGTGTGGCGGGAAATTGATGAAAGTGCCACTTCAAATTGAATGGAGTGGTTCAAACCAAAAAAAGAAAACGATGAACTGCTTAAAGTTTAATCCCTCCGTCCCCTTTTATTCGCACCGGCTGCATGGCGGCGCTCGATGCCGAGCGCTGGCTGATTGCGCAGAACAGCAGTAAATAGTCGGATCGTCGCCAATCCTGCGCCACGATCCATTCATTTCCCGAAAGGATGTGGATCGTGGCGCAGTCGCTTCAATTACCCGTTCGCGGGTTCGCTGGCCTTGTGTCCTGCCTGGTAGGTTTCGTAGACGTACACCGGTATGCCGAGATCACCGAGGTGTTTCTCGATCAGCGCCTTGACGTCCTTCCAATCAAGACCGCCGACGCCGGTGGCCAGTCTCGGCAATGCCACCGATTCGATTTTTTCCTTCTCGATCAGACGCCGCAAGGCGTGCAGGGCGTGACCGACATGCGAGAGCGTCGCCTTGCCCGGCTTCTGGCTGTGGCTGGGCGCCGGTTCCTGGGTGAGCAGGCTGATGATGCGAACCCCGTTGGCCGCTGGCCACACCCACAGCTCGCCCGGACTGGGATGATGATTATGGCAGTAATGGCGAAAGTCCTTGGCCATGGCCGGCCACTGTTCGCGCAACTGCAGCGCCAGGCTGGTGCCGAAATGATCGTCCGGTGCCACGCCATGGGCCAAGGCGCGGGCTTGCGACAACAGGATGTCGCCACTTAAAAAGTGCAGCATTGATTCTTCTCTCTGAATAAAACCAAATATTACGCCATCGCTGACCGCGGTAATTTGCCCCCGGTCATGGAAAATAAATAATTTTAAGGAATACGCGTCCAGAACACATGGTGTTGGCATTGCTATAAGCGCAAGGCCAATGTTGGAGTCAGATTCAGATATGGAGGGGAGTGGTGGGCGATGCAGGGATCGAACCTGCGACACCTGCCGTGTGAAGGCAGTGCTCTACCGCTGAGCTAATCGCCCGAAAAGCGGCGCCAAGTTTACGCTTTTGGCGCTCGACTGGTCAATTTCCCACGTGGACGAGGATTTTTATCCCGATTCGGTGTATCCAGAATCCGTGTCCTGATGAAAGTGGCGGGTTGCTCGCTGGCACAAGATCCCAGAAATGTGCCAGCATTCAGATACGTGGTCGAATACAACCCAGTTAGGTGATTGAGTAACACACCAAACTTTGCAAAGTCATGGAACAAGCAGAATGACCCGTGTACTCGCGGGCGACATCGGAGGTACTTCAACACGTCTGTGCATCGCTGACTGCACCACGGGCGTCTGTCGCCCGCAGCGCGAGCAGCACTTCGCCAGCGCCAATTACACTGGTCTGGCAGCAGATCCTGAGCGAGTTTCTGCAGCAGGAGCCTGGGCCCAGCCTTGATGCCGTGTGTCTGGCCATTGCCGGACCGGTGCGTTCCACCGCGACGGGACAGTCTGCCAAAGTCACGAACCTGCCGTGGGAAATCGACGGCGGTGCGCTCGCGCAGATCTTCAGTTTTCCACGTCTCCACCTGATCAATGACTTCGAGGCGATCGGTTACGGGTTTCCGATGCTGGGGGCTGGCGATTTTGTTGTGCTGCAAAAGGGCGACCCCGTGCCACGCGGTCCGCGCGCGCTGATCGGCGCCGGTACCGGTCTGGGGCAGGCGATTCTTAGTCTGGCAGGGTGATCACTACGCGGTGATCGCGACCGAGGGCGGGCATGCGGAATTCGGGCCGGTGGACGAACTGCAGCTCGAGTTGTGGCGTTATTTACATCGCCAGCACGGCCACGCCTCATACGAGCTGATTCTTTCCGGACCGGGGCTCGTGCGTCTCTATACATTCCTGCGTGCGCGTGGCGCCACTGCCGAATCGGCATCCGTGGCGCAGGCCATGCAGGCCGGGGATGCCGCGGCAGCCATTACACATGCGGCCCTGCACCAGGGTGACCCGCTCGCACAGCAGGCCCTCGACCTGTTCGTGCGAATCTACGGTGCACAGGCCGGTAATCTGGCGCTGACCGCCGGCGCGACCGGTGGCATCGATATTGCCGGCGGCATTGCACCCAAGATCGTTTCCAGTCCTCGGTGAAAATTTTCTGAGTGCCTTTCGCAACAAGGGCAACATGACGAACTATGTGAGCGCAATTCCGGTGCGGGTGGTCATGAATACCGAGGTCGGCCTGTATGGTGCGATGCTGGTCGCCAGCCGGCATGCCGGGAGCCGTGCCGGCCTGAGTCGCGAGTCCGCGCACGCGTTACACCAGCGGGCGTGTCTGGAATATCCGGTAGTCCATGTCCGGGAACAGGCTGTCGCGTATGGCCACCTCGCGCAGATAGCCCTCGTCGTAGTCGCCGGACTCCGCCATTGTGGCCAGGCGGTCAAAGCGATGAATGTGGGTCTTCTGGCGTCGCAACGCATACTCCACGCTGGTGCCGGTTTTCAGGATGAACGCCCAGTCGCTCGACTGCGCGAGCAGCAGTTCGCGCGCCGCCTGATCGAGCGCCCAGCGCTGCCGGCCTTGCGCTTCCGGGAAGCGCTGTACGAGTGCGCTCAGGCGCTCGGCCGCGGCATGCAGGTACGGATAGATCCAGTCATTGCTGCCGTTCAGCCAGACTTCGTGATAGCCGCCGGCGCCCCAGCTGCACTCGGGCGGGGCGGCCGGTTGCAGATCGTCGAAGCGGTCGATGTATTCCGCCGGGGTGATGGCCTGCACGTCGTGCTGGTCATAGGCCATTTTACGCAGCAGGAAGTCGATCCATTGCGGGCCTTCGAACCACCAGTGGCCGAACAGCTCGGCGTCATAGGGTGCGAGGATCACCGGCGGGCGGTCGAGAAACGAGGTGAGCCAGTGCACCTGCTGCTGGCGGTTGAACAGAAAGTTGCCGGCGTGTTCGGCGGCGCGCTCGCGCGCCCAGCCGGGATGGTACGGCTCTTTCCAGGCGGTCTTGCCGGTAATACGGTGATACTTGAGGCCGGTGAAGGTCGCAATGCCGGCGTGCCGCAGCTTTTCGATGTGCGGCTCGTGCACGTCGAAACCGGCGTCGCGGTAGAACTCGCGGTACAGGACATCGCCCGGATAACCTTCTTCCGCCGACCACACCTGCTTGCTCGACTCGAAATCGCGCGCGAACGCCGCCGGCCCGCCGGGCGTGCGGATCGGTCGGTGCACGCCATAGCGCGGGCGCGGCTCGGCGTTGAGCAGACCGTGTGAGTCGAGAATGAAGAACTCGATGCCGAACTCGTTCAGGATGCGGTCCAGGCCCGGTTTGTAGCCGCACTCCGGCAGCCAGATGCCGCGCGGTCGTCGGCCCAGGATGCGCTCGTGGGTGCGCACCGCCATGGAGAGCTGGGCATAGATGCTTTCCTCGTTCACCGCGAGCAGCGGAAAGTACCCGTGTGTCGCGCCGCAGGTGATGATCTCGAGATGGCCGGTCTCCATCAGGCGCCGGAACGACTGGCTCACGTCCAACCGGTCCTGCTCGACGAAGCGTTGTCGCAGGTGCGTGAACATCTCGGTGTAGAACAGCACGACCGGATGGAAATTGGCATCGCCTGCCGTGCGCCGGCGTTCACCCGCCAGTGCCTCAAGCCGCTCATCGAGATACTTCAGGTAGCGCTGTTGCAGCAGCGGGTCGGTCATCATCGACAACAGCGGCGGCGTGAGCGACAGGGTGACGCGGAAATGCACGCCATCGCGCACCAGGCCTTCGAAGACGTCGAGCAGTGGCAGATAGGTTTCGGTCAGTGCCTCGAAGAACCAGTCCTCTTCCAGGAAGCGTGCATATTCCGGATGGCGCACGAACGGCAGGTGCGCGTGCAGCACCAGCGCGAGATAACCCTTTGGATTCGGCACGCGCTAGCGACTGCTGGTGTTGCCCGGCCAGGCGAGCGCTCCGCCGGGGCTGCTCGCGGAGCCGGCCCAGCCAAGTTGCCTGTCGCTTTCAAGACCGCCGGCGCGCCGGTACATTTCGCGGAATTGTGCATCGCTGACCCACCAGCGACGATCGGTTTGCGTGGACGCATACAGACTCGGGATGCGCGCGACGCCGCGCTCGATGATGCTGACAAACTCACCGTTGGGCTGGTAGCGGCCAAGCTGCAGATAGACCGTACCGAGCTCGATGCCTTCCTCGATATTGAAGTAGAAGTGGCCGCGTTCGGAGGGCAGGGGGTATTCTTCGAGAATGGTCAGCTTGTCGCCGGTGTAAGTCGCGAGGCGCAACCGGGCGGATACGCTGTGTATTGTGCGAAGCGGCCGGCAGGACCCAGTAGCCGTGCAGTACGCCGGGTTTTTGCGGTAACAGGCACAGCAGCGGCTCGCGGATCTCCGGCAAACGATCGATGTCCTCGCCGAGGTCCGCGGCATAGACTGGTTCCTGCGTGCCCGGTAGCGCAAAGGCATACTTGGCGGATTCAACCTGTTGCTCCGCCTCGGCAGCGGTCTGCGGCGCGGGTGTCACGACTGAAACCGGAGACGGCTTGGCCGGTGTCGCGCTGGCAGTTTTGCCCGGCGTGCGGCGCGACTTTTTCTGCAGTCGTAACGCTTGCGCGATGCTGTTTTTCGTGATCTTTGCTACGGATCTTTGTGCCGCCTTGCGTTTCTGGCTGGCGATGAGTTTGAGCAGCTCATCCTTGCGTAATTTTGAATAACCGGTCAGGCCCAGCTTTTTGGCCTGTGCTCGCAATGTTTCGATGGTTTCTGCTTTCATGACGCTTCTCTTGTTGTCCGCAGACAGTCGGGCGCGAGCCGCGTGTCGCTGTTTGGGGCAATGAGTCCATCCTTCCACCGCTGTCGGAAAATGTAAAGCCTGCCAGGCAGTCTCGGAGATTTGATCTTGATCAGAGTCTGATTCGGCGCGGCGTGCCATGATATTGACGGATGATAATCAGGCTTTGTGATCGGCTCTGAGTTGTGTAGATGACTGCACAAACCTGGCGCGCACCGGGCCAGTTTGGGGAAATAAAGCCAAATCACCTAGCGCAGGAGGCTAGCATGCTGGAACATATCGTTTCTCTGCTTGGCGGCGAAGCCGAGACATTGCTGCGGCACGAATGCAAGACGATCCCGAAGGAGCGTTTGCACTTGCCCGGTCCGGACTTTCTGGAGCGTGTGCATGCCGACAGCAACCGGAATGCACGTGTGAAACGCTCATTGACGTCGATTTTCAACCATGGGCGCCTCGCCGGAACCGGTTATCTCTCGCTACTGCCGGTCGACCAGGGCGTGGAACATTCCGCCGGAGCGTCGTTTGCGCCGAATCCGGATTTCTTCGATCCCGGAAATATCATCAAGCTCGCCATGGAGGGTGGCTGCAATGCTGTTGCTTCGACTTACGGCGTACTTGCCTCGGTTTCACACAAGTACGCGCATCGCATTCCATTCATCGTCAAGCTCAACCACAATGAGCTGCTGACCTACCCGAACAAGTATGACCAGGTAATGTTTGCCACGGTGCAACAAGCCTGGGAGCTGGGTGCGGTGGCGGTCGGCGCGACAATCTATTTCGGTTCCGAGGAGTCCTCGCGCCAGCTGGAAGAAGTACGTGACGCCTTCGAGGAGGCGCATGCGCTCGGCCTGGCGTGCGTGCTGTGGTGCTATTTGCGCAACAGCGCCTTCAAGAAGGACGGTGTGGATTATCACGTATCCGCAGATCTTACCGGCCAGGCAAATCATCTGGGCGCGACCCTCGGCGCCGACATCATCAAGCAGAAACAGGCCGAGAACAACGGCGGTTATACGGCGCTCAATTTCGGCAAGACGCACAAGAAGGTTTACAGCGAACTGACCTCGGATCACCCGATTGATCTTACCCGTTACCAGGTTGCGAACTGCTACCAGGGGCGGGTCGGCATGATCAACTCGGGCGGCGCGTCAGGCAGCAACGATCTGGCGCAGGCGGTGCGCACGGCCGTCATCAACAAACGTGCCGGTGGCATGGGCCTGATCTCCGGCCGCAAGGCATTTCAAAAGCCGGTGAAGGATGGCGTGGCGCTGTTGAATGCCATTCAGGATGTGTATCTGGAAAAGGGTGTGACAGTAGCGTGATGACAATCAGATAACACCAGTCAGAGAAGGAGTGAAGCATGCAAATCCCGGTCGAGATTACCCTGCGAGACATTCCGCATTCCGACGCGGTGGAAACCCGCATTCGCGAAAAGATCGAGAAACTCGACAACTTCCACGAATCGCATCATGAGTTGTCGTGTAACAGTCGAATCGCCCCAGCATCGCAAGCATCAGGGAAAGCTTTACAGCGTACACATCGACATGAAGGTGCCAGGCGGTGGCGAACTGGTAGTCAATCGCGTGCAGGACGAGGATATTTACGTCGCTATCCGCGACGCCTTCAATGCCGTGGTGCGCCAGTTGGAGGACCATGTGCGGCGCCAGCGCGGCGACGTCAAGTCGCACGACGTACCGCACGTCGGTCGTGTGATCCAGAAGTTCCCGGCGCAGGGCTACGGTTTCATTGAGACGCCAGACCGGCGCCAGATCTATTTCCACCGCAATAGCGTCGCGCAATCCGGTTTTGACCAGCTGGAAGTCGGTGCCGAGGTTGAGTTCGTTGAAGAAGCCGGAAACGAAGGTCCGCAGGCGCGCACGGTGAGTCTGGGGAAGCACCATGTGCCGCAGTGAGTGAAGAGCGCGCGAGCGCGAATTTGCCCAATGCAAGGCACAAGTTCGGATTGAAGCTCGCCATGCCGGATACCGGGGCTGTCTGCTACGCTGAGCCAGCCGGTTCAGCCGCAAGGAGAATGGACGCGCATGGAATTACGTGTCATCGAGAAAGTCTACCGGCGCTACGCAAAACGTTATGATTTCTATTTTGGCGCCCTGTTCCAGCCCGGCCGCAAGGCGGCCATCGACCGGATGCACTGCCAACCAGGCGAGCGCATTCTGGAGGTTGGCGTCGGCACCGGTTTGTCGCTGCCGCTCTATCCATCCGGTGTGCAGATCACGGGCATCGACATCTCCGACGAGATGCTGGCGCGCGCGCGGGCACGTACGGCGCGCGACGGACTCGAGCACGTTGCCGCGCTGCTACGCATGGATGCCGAGCACATGCACTTTCCCGACGACAGCTTCGACAAGGTGGTGGCGATGTATGTCGTTTCGGTTGTGCCATCGCCCACGCAGTTGGTGGCGGAGATGCGCCGGGTATGCAGGCCGGGCGGAGAGCTGTACATCGTGAATCACTTTCAGCATGCCAATCCGCTCGTGGCCGGAATCGAACGGTTGATTGCGCCGCTTTCCCGGCTGCTGGGATTTCACCCTGATTTTCCGCTGGAAAATTTTCTTCGGGAAACAGGACTGGAGGTGTCCGAGTGTGAATCCGTGAATCTTCTCGGCTACTGGACGCTCCTGCATGCACGAAACAGCAAGCCCTCCCTAGCCACCGCCGCACGGAAAGATGCCGCGCCCCGGCTGCGCGCCGGTTAACCGGTGCGCGCTGGTTCTCCTGGGGCTGGCGACGGTTCTGGTCTGCGGCATCCGGATCTGGAGCATCCTTTTCTGGAGGCCAGCGCAGACTATCGCCAGAGTCGCTTCCAGGCGGTTTCGGATTTTCTGGCGAGATGATGCTGTCAGCTCGTGGAACAATTCCGTTCTGGCTCAAGCTATCGTACAGCCTGTTTGTCGTCGTGCTAGCACCGGTGTACTGGGTGCACTATGGTCCGGCGAATTTCTTGTGGGCGTGTGACATCGCGCTGTTCGTGACGCTGATCGCCCTGTGGCGCGAGAGCCGGCTGCTCGCCAGCATGATGGCAGTCGCGGTGCTGGCACCGGAGTTCCTGTGGAACCTGGATTTTTTTTCCCGCCTGTTCGCCGGGCGCGACCTCATCGGTCTCGATGCCACTGGTTATATGTTCGATGCCACGCTGCCCTTGTGGCTGCGGGGGTTGTCCCTGTTCCATGTGTTCCTGCCGGTGCTGCTGCTGTGGATGATCCACCGGCTCGGCTATGCCCGGCACGCCGTCATGGCGACCACCGCGCTCTGCTGGGTGGTGTTGCCGGTTTCTTACCTGTTCACCGATCCGGCCGACAACATCAACTGGGTATTTGGCTGGAGCCGCGAACCCCAGGCGTGGGTGCCCGGCACGTGGTACTTGGCCCTGTGGATGACAGTGGTGCCGCTGTGTGTTTACCTGCCCACGCATTTCATTCTGAAGAAGCTGTTTGCGCGTCGAGCGCCCAGAAGCCACTAATGCGCGATGTCGCTGAGTGCCTGATCGTACAGTTGCACGTATTCCGCCGCGCTGTGTCGCCAGGAGAAGTCCTGACGCATACCGGCCAGCTGCATCTGCTTCCAGAGGCGCGCGTTCTGTCGTAACGCGAGGGCACGTTTGACAGCGTGCACGAGCGCTGCCGATGCCGGTGCATCGAATACAATCCCGGTGGCGGTGTTGGCGGCCAGCGCATCCGGTGTGGCGTCGGTCACGGTGTCGGCGAGTCCGCCTGCGCGCCGTACAATGGGCACGGTACCGTAGCGCAGGCTATAAAGCTGGCTGAGTCCGCACGGCTCAAAGCGTGACGGCATGAGAAAACAATCGGCACCGGCCTGAATACGATGAGCAACCGCCTCATCATAACCGGCGAGCACTGCCAGTTGTTCCGGGTAACGCTTTGCCTGCGCGCGTAATTCCTGCTCGTACTGTGCCTCGCCGCTGCCAAGTGCAATGATCTGTAAAGGCAACGCCATGAGTGACGGCAAGGCTTCGAGCAGCAGATCAACTCCCTTTTGCTCCACAAGACGACTGACCATGCCGAAGACAGCGACATCGGTGTCCACTGGCAGGTTGAACTCCTGCTGTAGTGCCGTCTTGTTGGGTAGTTTGTGCGTCAAGCGGTGAATTGAGTAGCGGCTGGCAAGCTGCGGGTCGCGTGCAGGATTCCACTCACGTGTATCAATTCCGTTCAGGATACCGGACAGGCGTGCAGTGTGGTGACGCAAGAGTCCGTCCAGGCCGCAGCCATGTTCTGGCGTCTGAATTTCGCGTGCGTAGGTTGGACTGACTGTGGTAATGCGATCGGCAAACGTGATACCGCCCTTGATGAATGACATCTGTCCGTGGAATTCAAGCGCGTGCAGCGACCATAGCGACGCCGGCAGATTCAAGGACAGAAAAGTATCGTAGGAGAACAGGCCCTGATAGGCGAGATTGTGAATAGTGAATATTGTTGCCGGGCGTGTAGTTTCTTTCGCAAGCAGCGCCGGCACCAGGCCGGCCTGCCAGTCGTGCGCATGCACGATATCCGGTTGCCAGGCAAGTCCAGTCCGTGCCACATGCGATTTCCACCGCGACACGCGCCAGCAGCGCGAAGCGTGCAGCATTGTCGTGCCAGGGATGGCCGTGGACATTGAGATAGGGATTCCCGGGGCGGTCGTAGGCGGGTGGGAAGTCGATGAGCCAGACTTTCACGCGTGTGCCCGGCAGCAGGCCCTCCAGCAAGGTCACCGGCGACGCCAACGGTGGCAGAATGAGTTGCGTTACAGGCTTCAGCCGCCCGGCATTTTGCAGTGTGTCATGGTAGCCGGGCAGCAACAGGCGCACGTCTTCGCCCAGGGCATGCAGTGCCTGCGGCAGGCCCGCGCACACATCGCCCAGCCCACCGGTCTTCATGAGCGGGTGAGCCTCGCTTGTGACGAATAGAATCTTGCGCATGAGCGGCGCCGTGCTCGCGGGTTTGGTAAGTTACGGTATTGCGGCCGGTGCGGGCACCGGAATTTCTGACATTATCGATGCTTGAGATACTCGCGCGCCAGTACCTTGCTTTCTTCCACTGCGGGCTGATCGAATGGATCAATCTCGAGCAGATGCGCCACGACTACAGTTTCCAATTCGAGCAACAGGATCAGGGCACCGATCGCCGCCGGGTTACGGGTATCGAACAGGATAGTGCGGTTTGGCCGTGCATGGCGCGTGAGCGTCTCGCGCGTGGCCCGGAATTCCGCCAGCAGCAGTTCGCCGGTCGAGTGGCCGGCAAGTGGCGCAGTCGCTGGCAATTTTGCGAAGCGCTCCGGTACGTGCAACCCGGCGGCGCCGAGTTTCGGATCAGCCAGCAGGGTAAATTGCTTGTCGTCCGGGCCATCGAGATAGAGCTGCAATTGCGAATGCTGATCTGTCGCGCCCATGGCCAAGGCGGGGGTGAGACCACGGGCCTTTCCATTTCGATCATGCTTGCCGAGCGACTCTGCCCACAGTTGCCGATACCACAGACCGAGCGGTTGTAGCCTGTCGGCATAGGGCATGAAGATGCAGTTGCTGCGCCCACGTTCGGCGTGCAGATACTGGGCGGCTCCGTAGAAGAAGGCCGGATTCTCAAGCATGTCGTCCTGGCCGCATTCTTCGGCCATGGCGCGCGCGCCGGCCAACAGCGCCGCGATATCCACGCCGGCTATCGCGGCAGGCAGCAGGCCGACGACTGACAGCACCGAGTAGCGCCCGCCCACCGGTGGATGGTCGACAATATCGAGTCCGAGTTCCGCTGCAATATGCGCCAAGTCACCGTCACGGTTTTCGGTGATCACCTGCACATGTTCGCGCAGACGCGTGCCGAGCTCGGCCTCCAGCCTGGGCAACAGACTCAGAAACTGAGCCAGCGTCTCGGCTGTGTTGCCGGACTTGGAAATGACCAGCAGTGCGCTGCTGCGCCAGTCGATCTGATCAAGCTCGGCCAGGGTCGAGGGATCGATGTTGTCGAAAAAGCGTATCGGATGCGTTGAATTGCCCAGGCTGCGCACCAGCATTTCACCGCCGAGCGACGAGCCGCCGATTCCGAACACGATAGTACGCGCAAACTGTTGTGTGATACGTGTCGCGCGCTCGCGGATGGCGCGGGTTTCATCGACATACGGAAGGTGGTAAAACGAAAAAGGCTCGCCGCGTCGCCAGTCCCGCAGCTGTCGGCGCAGATCGTCGAGTCGTGGCGACAATGCGCGGATGGCGGTGCGCGTGCAATGCTGCTCATCGAGCAGCGTGGATACGTCGAGAACAAGCTCGGAGGGGATGGTCATCGAAGAGCAACAATCGTTTTTATCAAGTTAACAAGACTATCATATCTTTGCCGCACACTATTGATGTGTATCAAGGTCGACATTGACGTGTAGAGTGCATAGTAAACATGTTTTATCCAATTAACGAGACGCTCGCCTGCCTCGAAGATGGGGCAGGGTAACAGAGTGGACTAAAGAGGAAGGCTACATGCAAGGACCACAGACCGAGCGTTTTGTCAGTCGCCTGACGCACGACACCCTGGCGCTGATTCTGGCCGGCGGGCAGGGTTCGCGTTTCAAGCAAATGACACGCTGGCGTGCCAAACCGGCGATGCCATTTGGCGGCAAGTTCCGGATCATCGATTTTCCGCTGTCGAATTGCATGAATTCCGGCATCCGCCGGATCGGCGTGCTGACCCAGTACAAGTCACATTCGCTGATTCAGCACATCCAGAAAGGCTGGGGCTTCCTGCGTGGCGAATTCGGCGAATTCGTGGAACTGCTGCCGGCGCAACAGCGCATCGAAGCCGCTTGGTATGCCGGCACAGCCGATGCTGTGTACCAGAATCTCGACATCATCCGTAATCACAATCCATCCTACGTGCTGATATTGGCCGGCGACCATGTCTACAAGATGGACTATGGCCCGATGCTGGCCGAGCATGTTGCGCAGGGCGCCGACGTCACGGTCGGTTGCGTCGAAGTGGCGCTTGCCGAAGCGGTCGCATTCGGCGTGATCGATATCGACAACGAGCTGCGTGTTACCCGGTTCCTCGAGAAACCAGCCGCAGCCGCACCCGATGCCGGGGCGCACCGATGTGACGCTCGCCAGCATGGGTATCTACGTGTTCAACACAGCCTTTCTTTACGAGCAGCTGATCCGCGATGCCGACACGGCGGGCTCCGCGCATGATTTCGGCAAAGATATTATCCCGTCAATTCTCGACAAATACCGGGTGATCGCCTATCCATTCCGGGACCCCCTGAACCAGGGCCAGGGCTACTGGCGAGACGTCGGAACCGTGGATGCGTATTGGTCGGCGAACATGGAGCTCATCGGTGTCACGCCCGAGCTTAATCTGTATGACAAGGACTGGCCGATCTGGACTTACCAGGAACAGCTGCCGCCGGCCAAGTTTGTATTCGATGACGAGCTCCGGCGTGGCATGGCGGTGAATTCCATGGTGTCGGGTGGCGATATCATCTCCGGTGCGCTGGTGCGTCGCTCGCTGCTGTTCTCGAACGTGGTCGTCGATTCGTACTCGCAGGTTACGGACTCGGTCGTGCTGGCGGATGTCAACATCGGTCAACACTGCCGCCTGACGCGCGTCGTGGTGGAAAAGGGTTGCCGCATTCCGGATGGCACAGTGATCGGGGAGAATCCGGGGCAGGACGCCGAGCGCTACCATCGTAACACCCGGTGGCGTAGTGCTGGTCACCCCGGAAATGCTCAGCCAAGAGATACACTATGTCCGGTGAGGCGCGCCTCAAGCTGGTACTGCTGTGGCATATGCATCAACCGCAATACCAGGATTGCATCAGCGGCCTCTATCAACTGCCCTGGACCTACCTGCATGCCACCAAGGACTACACCGACATGGCCGCGCACCTGGAGGCCGTGCCGGGCGCACGCGCGGTAGTGAACTTTGCTCCCATTCTGCTGGAACAGATCGCCGACTACGCGGCGCAAATGCGCGGGTTTCTGGATGATAGTGTAGCGATTCGCGATCCGTTGCTTGCCGCGCTGGTCATGCCAGCGTTGCCGACTGACGCCGAAGCGCGCCTGGCATTGATCAAGGCCTGTCTGCGCGCGAACGAGACGCAGGTAATCCGCCGTTTTGCGCCCTATCAGCGGCTGGCGGACATGGCACCGCTGATCAGCGCGCATCCCGATGTGCTCGTCTATGTCTCGGATCAGTACATTGCCGATCTGCTGGTCTGGTACCACATCGCCTGGTTGGGTGAATCCGTGCGGCGCAGCGATGCGCGCGTCGCGTATCTGACCGATAAAGGCAAGGGTTATACCCTGCATGACCGGCGCGAGTTGCTGGCGGTTATGCGCGGCCTGCTCGAAGCGCTGGTACCGCGTTATGCGCGACTTGCCGAAAGCGGGCAGGTGGAACTGTCGGTTACACCCTATGCCCATCCAATTCTGCCGCTACTGATTGACATGCACAGTGCGCACGACACGCAGCCGCAGGCACCGTTGCCGCACGAATCACATTACCCTGGTGGCGAGGAACGCGCCCGTTGGCACATCCGCGAGGGTATTGAGGTGTTTCGCCAACACTTCGGTTTCGTACCGGCCGGTTGCTGGCCGGCGGAGGGTGGATTGAGTACCGCGGCATTGCACCTGTTGCACGAGGCCGGATTCAGCTGGGCAGCGGGCGGGGAGGGTGTGTTACACAACAGCCTGATGCGCGCCGGTCACGCGTCGCACAGCATGAAAGCGGCCTGGCTATACCGGCCCTATTCCATCCTGGACAGCGGTATGAACTGTTTTTTTCGTGACGACGGCCTGTCTGATTTGATCGGCTTCACTTACGCCAGCTGGCACGATTATGACGCCGTCGCCAACCTGGTAGGCCATCTGGAAAACATTGCCGCCGCCAGTCGCGGCCATAGCGATCGTGTCGTGACGTTGGCGCTGGATGGCGAAAATGCCTGGGAGCACTATCCGGAGAACGGCTACAATTTTCTCAGCGAGCTGTACACGCGACTGGCGCAGCATGCGCAGATTGAACTCACTACTTTTTCGGAATGCCTCAAGTCAGTATCCGCCGCGCCGCTGCACGCGTTCGCGGCCGGTTCCTGGGTGTACGGTACCTTCTCAACCTGGATCGGCAGCCACGACAAGAATCGTGGCTGGGAGATGTTGGTGGATGCGAAGCGTGCATTCGATGCCAAGGCGACGCAGTTGTCAGCAGAGCAGCGGGCACTGGCCGAACGCCAGCTCGCCGTGTGCGAGGGTTCGGACTGGTTCTGGTGGTTCGGAGACGACAATCCGGCCTCGACGGTCAGCGATTTCGAGCATCTGTACCGCCTGCACCTCGGTTCGCTTTACCAGTTGCTCGGTGTCGAACCACCAGAATATCTGACGCAGACGTTTACGCACGGTAGCGGCGCACCGGCGCACGGCGGGACAATGAAAAAGAATTAATGAAGCCCTGCTACGTTTGTCCTTTCGTATTAATATGGCGCGCCGGATTTATTGAGTTAATCCCGGAGAACGTGTCGCTGTGAAGAAAACACCCGACTCAAGACCTGTTCTGGACCGGCGCCGCGCCGGCATCCTGCTCCATCCCAGCTCGCTGCCCGGCGAGGGTGAGAACGGCACGCTCGGGGCGCAGGCCTTGCGCTTCGTGGATTTTCTCGCGGCCAGCGGATTCAGTGTCTGGCAGATGTTGCCGCTCGGCCCGACGCACGCTGACCGTTCGCCGTATCAGTGCCTGTCGGTGCATGCCGGCAACCCGCGTTTGATCAGCTTCGAACAAGTTGAGTCGTGGGGTTGGCTGCCGCACGCGTCCGGTTTGTCGGCGGCGAGTGGTGAAGTACGCCGGACATTGCTTGCGCAAGCGCGCCAGGCATGCCTCGCCCAGGGCGGGGTGCGTGAGATCGAAGCATTTGATGCTGCGCACGCCTTCTGGCTTGACGATTATGCCCTGTATGCAGCACTGCGCCAGGCGCACGACCACAACGCCTGGTGGCACTGGCCGGAACCGCTGCGCGACCGCGACCCGGCCGCGCTGGAAGCCGCGCGCGTGCAGTATGCAGAGGAATTGGCACTGGTGCGTTTCGAGCAATACATCTTCTTCCGTCAATGGCATGAACTCCGGCAGGCGGCGCAGGCGCGTGGCGTGCTGCTGTTCGGTGATCTGCCGATCTTTGTCGCACACGACAGCGCCGACGTCTGGGCGCAACGCGAATATTTCGAGCTCAATGCGGCTGGACAGCCGCGTGTAGTCGCTGGCGTACCACCGGACTATTTTTCTCCGACCGGACAACGCTGGGGCAATCCGTTGTATAACTGGACGCGACTTCGGGCCAATGGGTTCCGTTGGTGGATCGAACGCCTGCGCACGCAGTTCGACCTGTTCGATCTTGTGCGCATTGACCACTTTCGCGGCTTTGAGGCGTGCTGGCAGATTCCGGCGGATGAGGAAACCGCAATCAATGGTCGCTGGGTGCCGGTGCCGGGCAAGGCGCTGTTCAAGGCATTGAAAGATGAATTCGGGACACTACCTGTGGTGGCGGAGGATTTGGGTCTGATTACGCCGGCCGTGCACCGCTTGCGCGAACAGTTTGGGCTGCCGGGCATGCTGATCCTGCAGTTCGCTTTCGACGGCGGGGCAGACAATCCTTATCTGCCGTTCAATCACGCTGTGAACAGTGTTGTCTATACCGGCACGCATGACAACGACACAACCCTTGCCTGGTACGAGAATCTGTCGACAGATCAGCAACACACGGTTCTGGAATATTTAGGTCATCCGGGCGAGCCCATGCCCTGGCCATTGATCCGCGCGGCATTGGCCTCGGTGGCGCGGTTGGCCATCCTGCCAATGCAGGATGTCCTGCAAGCGGGCCAGGGGCAGCGCATGAACATGCCCGGCAGTAACAGCGGCAACTGGCAATGGCGGTTCACTTGGGACCAGGTTCCACCCGGACTGGGTGAGCGACTGCATGCCCTGACACAGCGTTACGGGCGGTTGGATCACGAGCGCGGCAACGGATAATGCAGTGCCGCCTGCAGCGCTACAGCCAGATCATGTGTCCTGCTTCGAAGCGGTGACTGAGGCACGGGTGGAAGGGGAACAGGCGTATTTTGTAATACTGCAGGCCAGACAATCGCGGCGTGTGATCGAGGCGAAACACCGTCTCACCGTGTTCACCTGGGCCGGCATGCGTGAACACATGCGCATCGTGCCGAATAAACTCACCGCTCTCGCTTTCCGTACCGACCAGACATTCCACCAGAACATCTTCCGGAGTGAGGTCGCCGAGATGGACAGCCACGTGGATCGACAGGGCGTCGCCGGCGCGAATTTCACTCAGTGGGTTATCAAGCCGGCGCATCCGCACCTTTGGCCAGGCGCGCACGAGCTTGCGCCGCCAGACCGCGACTTCTTTTGCACGCGCGTGCTGGTTGCCGGCCATGACCAGGCGCTGTTTGCGCGCCAGGGTGTAATAGTTGCGCACATAATCCATCACCATGCGCTGGGCGTTGAAATGCGGAATGAGTGACTTCATCGAACTCTTGGATTTGCGCACCCACGCCTCAGAGTACCCGTGGCCGTTACGCGCATAATAGAGCGGCAGCACCTGCTTTTCGAAAATATCGAGCAGCTCCTGACCTTCCTCGCGATCACGAAATTGCGGATCGACCGACGGACCGTGCGGTGTGATTGCCCAGCCATTCTCGCCGTTGTAGCCCTCGCCCCACCAGCCGTCCAGTACACTTAAATTAATCACGCCGTTGATGCCGGCCTTTTCACCGGACGTACCGCATGCCTCGAGCGGGTACTCGGGTGTGTTGAGCCACACGTCTACGCTGGTGACGAGCATGCGTGCCAACGCCTGGTCGTACCCTTCAAGCAGGATAATGCGTCCCTCAAATTCCGGGCGGCGCGAGTACTCGTAAATCATCTTGATGAGCTGTTGTGCCGGCAGATCGTGCGGGTGCGCCTTGCCGGCGAAGATCAGCAGACAGGGTCGTTTCGGGTCATTCAGCAAGCGCGCCAGGCGCGCCGGGTCGGCGAACAGCAGCGTGGCGCGCTTGTATGTTGCAAAGCGCCGCGCGAAACCGATGGTCAGAATGTCGGTTTCGCGTGGTGTAAGGTGCTGGGTGAGTCGCTCGATGAGCGAATCGCTGCAGCCGTTGCGCCGGTGTTGCAGGATCGCGCGCCGCCGCACCTCGGCGAGCATCTCGGTCTTGAGCGACTGACGCAGGCTCCAGTAGCTGTGGTCGGGGATGTCGTCGATCTGCTGCCAATAGTTTTCGTTCAGCAGTTCGTTGCGCCAGCCGCCGCCAAAGCGCATGTCGAACAGGTTGGTCCACTCGCGTGCCAGGAAGGTGGGCACATGCACGCCGTTGGTGATGTAGCCGACCGGGTTTTCATCCGGTTCGATCTGCGGCCAGATGTACGCGGCCATGCGCGACGCGACCCCGCCGTGGATGCGCGACACGCCGTTGCGGAAACGCGAACCGCGCAGCGCGAGCGCAGTCATGTTGAATCCGCCCTGATTCGTGGGGCTTGAGCCCAGTCCGAGCAGCTCTTCGAGGCGGATGCCGAGCCCTTTGACCTTGTCGGAGAAATAGGCGCTCATCAGCTGGTGATCGAAGATGTCGTGCCCGGCCGGCACCGGTGTGTGCGTGGTGAACACGGTGTTGGCGGCCGTGGCCTCGAGGGCGCTGTCGAAGTCCAGTCCTTCGGCCACGAGCTCGCGGCAGCGTTCCAGCACCATGAACGCGGCATGGCCTTCGTTGATGTGCCAGACCGTGGGCTCGAGTCCGATGGCACGCAACGCGCGCACGCCGCCGAGCCGAGAACGATCTCCTGCTGCATGCGGGTGTTGGCGTCGCCGCCATACAGCTGGTAAGTGATCGCCCGGTCGGCGTCGCTGTTTTCCGGCAAATCGCTGTCCAGCAAATAGAGGGTAATGTGACCGGCCTTGGCCTTCCACACCTTGAGCGTCACCTGCCGCTCGAGAATCTTCACCTGCACGCGGATCTTCTGCCCATTGCTGGCCTTGGCCGCTTCAATCGGCAGGTCCCGGAAGTGCATGGGTGCGTAATGTGCGATCTGGTTGCCGTGGCCGTCGATGGTTTGGGAAAAGTAACCCTGGCGATAGAGCATGCCTACCGCCACGAACGGGATGCCGAAGATCGCTCGCCGCCTTGCAGTGGTCACCGGCCAGGATACCAAGGCCGCCGGAGTAGAGTTTGACGCTCTCGTGAAAGCCGAATTCCGTGCAGAAATAGGCAACCAGATCTTCCTTTGGGTCAAGCAGGTGCTCGTAGCCAGACTGTGTCGAGGTTTGGTGATAGGTGTCGTAGGAAGACAAGGCACGGTTGAAATCTTGCATGTAAACCCGGTCTTCGGCGGCCTCCTCGAGGCGCTGCTGCGAGACTCGTCGCAGGAACACCCGGGGATTGTGGCGGCAGGCCTCCCACAGTTCGCTGTCGAGACGGAAAAACAACCCGCGCACTTGCCGGTCCCAGGTGTAATAACAGGTCGTTGGCGAGCTCGTTGAGTCGCGCCAGGCGCGCGGGTATTTCGGGCTGTACTTCGAGCGTATAGCGTGTGCCAGTCATGAGATCTCTTCAGGCAGCGGTGATGCAGCGGGAGAGGGATTTGATCATCCTGACTCCGCCTGCGCCATATTCAGGTTTTTTGTATTATATAGTATTTGCTTTCTGTCAGCCGCATCGATCCGCCTCTGGCGTACCCCGATACGCACACGCCTTTATCCGGCAGGATGGTACCTTGCACAAGTCCGATTTTAATTATCAGTTACCTCCGGCGCGAATTGCCCAGGCGCCGCTCACCGAACGCGCGGCCAGCCGTCTGTTGTGCCTGGACGGGAATAGCGGAAACATCGAGGACAGACAATTTTCTGATTTACCGAATTTGCTGCGACGTGGTGATTTGCTGGTCTTCAACGACACCCGTGTCATTCCGGCGCGGCTGTTCGGCGAGAAGGACACGGGTGGCCGCGTCGAACTGCTCATCGAGCGCGTGCTGGACGATCGCCGCGCACTCGCACAATGCCGCGCCAGCAAGTCGCCGAAGCCGGGGCAGCGGTTGCAGCTGGATGGCGGCGTGCAGGCGCGTGTGGTGATGCGGCGTGACGATTTTTACGAAATTGATTTCGAAATCACCGAGCCGCTCGTGCAAGTGCTTGAACGTGTCGGGCATATCCCGCTGCCCCCGTACATCACCCGCCCGGATGCACGCGAAGATCGCGAGCGTTATCAAACCGTATTCGCGCAAATCCCCGGTGCAGTGGCGGCGCCCACGGCCGGCCTGCATTTCGATAGCGCTATGCTCGTGCAACTCGATCAGATGGGCGTGGAGCGTGCTTTTATCACACTGCACGTCGGTGCCGGCACTTTTCAGCCACTGCGCGTGGATGACATCTCGCAGCATCACATGCATGCCGAGTGGCTCACCGTGAGCGCGGAGTACGGCGGCGCGCATCAATTCCGCGAAAGCGCAGGGCCGCAGAATCATCGCCGTGGGCACGACCGTTGTACGTGCGCTTGAAACGGCTGCCCGGCATGGCGGTGTTCAGCCGTTTGCAGGCGAGACCCGTATCTTTATATACCCCGGCTACCACTTCCAGGTCGTGGATGCACTGATCACCAACTTTCATCTGCCGGAATCGACATTGCTGATGTTGGTGTGCGCGTTCGCCGGCACGGACCACGTGCTGGCTGCCTACCGGCATGCAGTTGCGGAACACTATCGCTTTTTCAGTTACGGTGATGCCATGTTCGTAACGCCGGCACGACCACACGCAGCCTGATCACTACCAAAGAAAACGGTGCCTCCGTTTCCGGTGCCGGCAGCGCTGCCGCCTCCACCTCCACCGCAACCGGTAATCGCCAGACCCGCTGTAAATCGCTGACGCAGCCTGTGAAGCTAGGGAATGTCCGTCAAGTGCCCGCTAAATATTGATTACTCTTCATGGATTGGATTTTTCTGCCGATGCAGTGGACTCGAGATCTATAACGCGGCACCTCGATTGCGTTTGACAGGCGCTTGTAGTTGGCTGCTCGGTGTTACACTCCGTGTCGGAGCGAGACGAGAACCATGCAATTCAAGCTATTTACCAATGATGGCGCCGCGCGCCGCGGCCGTCTGAACTTCGAGCGTGGTTCGGTTGAGACGCCGGCATTCATGCCGGTCGGCACCTACGGCACAGTCAAGGCCATGACCCCGGAGGAGTTGCGCGAATTGGGCGCGCAGATCATTCTCGGCAACACCTTTCACCTCATGTTGCGTCCTGGCATGGAGGTGATGCGTGTGCACGGCGGTCTTCACCGTTTCATGCATTGGGACGGACCGATCCTCACTGACTCTGGCGGATTTCAGGTGTGGAGTCTGGGGAAACTTCGAAAGATCAGCGAGCAGGGCGTGACTTTTCAGTCGCCGGTAAACGGCGATCGGATTTTCATGGGGCCGGAGGAATCCATGGCCATGCAGCAGGCGCTGGGTGCGGACATCATTATGGTCTTTGATGAATGTACGCCATACCCGGCAACGGAAGAACAGGCGCGCAACTCCATGGAGCTCTCCCTGCGCTGGGCGGAACGCAGCAAGCGTGCCCACGAAGGTCACCCTGGTGCACTATTCGGCATTGTCCAGGGCGGCATGTATGAGCAGTTGCGCCTTGAATCACTCACCGGGCTCAAGAATATCGGCTTCGATGGCTATGCATTGGGCGGACTTTCGGTTGGCGAACCGAAAGCGGAGATGTTGCGGATTCTGGACAGTATTGCCCCGCAATTACCGGCTGACCGGCCACGCTACTTGATGGGTGTCGGCACGCCCGAGGACCTTGTCGAATCCGTACGCCGTGGCATGGACATGTTCGATTGCGTGCTGCCGACACGCAATGCACGGAATGGCTGGTTATTTACCCAGGATGGGGCAGTGAAGATTCGCAATAGTCGCCATGCTGCCGACACCGGTCCGGTTGACTCCCAGTGCGACTGCTACACTTGCCGCAACTTTAGCCGTGCCTACTTGCGCCACCTGCAGCAGTGTAACGAGATACTCGGCGCGCGCCTGGCCACCATCCACAACCTTTATTATTACCAGTCCCTAATGCGCGGTCTGCGCCAGGCGATCGAGCAAAAAAGGCTGGATGAATTCGTCGAGAAGTTTTATTGTATGCGCCGCCAGAGCAAGACCGCCCCGGATGAACCGGAGGACGGCGATAACCCGGCGGATGCCGCCAATTTCGAGTCTGATTGATTACAGGAACAGCCATGACCGTGCAAGCAAATCTCCTCAGCCTGATCGTTTCCGATGCCCATGCTGCCGACCCGGCCCCGGCCGGCGGTGCGGCCGGTGGACTCATGTCGTTCCTGCCGCTCATCATCATTTTTGTCATTTTCTACTTTCTATTGATACGCCCGCAGAGCAAGCGTGCCAAAGAACACCGCGAGATGGTGGCCAAGCTTGCCAAGGGCGACGAAGTGGTGGCTGGCGGTGGTATTCTCGGGCGAGTAACCGATGTCAGCGATGTCTACATCACCGTGGAAATTGCCGACGGCGTCGCTATCAAGGTGCAACGCCATGCAGTGACGCAGGTTCTGCCCAAGGGAACAGTCAAGGGCGCGTGACTACTTTCTTTCGTTGGTGCGGTGTTTGCGTAATACGCTGCCCTTGCGAATGATCGATATCTCCCGGAACCCATGAATCGTTATCCACTCTGGAAATACCTGCTGATCCTGGCCATTGTTGTGCCGGGATTCCTTTACTTTTTGCCGAATCTGTACGGCGAGGATCCGGCCATTCAGGTCTCGGGCACGCGTACTACGAAAGTGGACGCCACGACCCTTTCCCAGGTGGAGCAGGTTCTGAAACACGCCAGTATCGATATTGTCGCCGCGCAGCGCGATGAGATGGGCCTGAAGATACGGTTCCGCGATACCGATACCCAGATCAAGGCACGCGATACTGTGCAACGCGCACTTGGCGACAATTATACCGTTGCCCTCAACCTGTTGCCGGCAACGCCTGCCTGGTTCGGCTGGATAAACGCCAATCCGATGTACCTTGGACTCGACTTGCGTGGCGGCGTGCATTTTCTCATGCAGGTCGATATGGTTTCGGCGCTCAAGAAGGCCGAGGAACGCTACGTGGATGATCTGCGCAGCGCGATGCGTGAAAAAAAGGTGCGCTACCTGACGGTGACACGTCTCGATCACGGTGGGCTCGAAGTGCGCTTCCGCGACGCTGCGGAGCGCGACAAGGCTCGCGAAGTAGTGCGTCGCCAGATGCCGGAACTGGGCCTCATTGATAGCGAAAAAGGGAACGAGTATTTCCTGCTCGCGCGCCTGACTGAACAATCCATGACCGAAAAGCGCAAGTTTGCTCTCGATCAGAACATCATCGCACTTCGCAATCGTGTCAATGAACTGGGCGTGGCCGAGCCGGTTATCCAACAGCAAGGCGCCGATCGCATCGTTGTTCAGCTTCCGGGCGTGCAGGACACCGCCAAGGCCAAGGAAATCCTGGGTCGCACAGCGACTCTCGAAATCATGCTGGTAGATGAAGAACACGATCTGAGCGCTGCGCTCAGCGGACGTGTGCCGGCAGGCTCCAAACTCTACAAGGATCGTCGCGGCCGTCCGATAATGCTCAAAAAGCAGGTAATTTACTCAGGCGACAATATTGTGGATGCCGCTGCCGGATTCGACAGTCAGGCGGGTGGAGCGGTGGCCCACATCACACTGGATGCACGCGGTGCGGCCATCAATCAGCGCGTCACAGGCGAGAATGTCGGCAAACGCATGGCCGTGGTGTATATCGAGATCAAATCGGAGACCCAGCTGGATACCATGGGCAAACCGGTTCTTGACGCAGAAGGCCGGCAGGTGCGGACCCGTGTGCGTCTCGAAGAAGTGATAACCGCCCCGGTGATTCGCGAGCAGCTCGGTAAGCGTTTTCAGATCAGCGGACTCGACAGTATCGAAGAGGCACGCGACCTGGCACTGTTGCTCAGGGCTGGTGCGCTCGCCGCACCGGTTGAAATCATCGAAGAACGCACGATCGGTCCGAGTCTTGGCGCGGAAAACATTCAGCGCGGATTTCAGTCCACCTGGATCGGTTTTGCTGCCATTGCCGTTTTCATGATCATCTACTATCTGGTCTTTGGCGTGACCGCGGTACTCGCGCTGGGTATCAACGTGGTATTACTGGTTGCTTTGCTGTCGATTCTACAAGCCACCCTGACGCTGCCTGGCGTGGCCGCCATCGCGCTCACCGTGGGCATGGCAATTGATGCCAATGTGCTGATCAATGAACGCATCCGCGAGGAGCTGCGCAATGGCAACACGCCGCAGGCCAGCATTCACGCCGGCTACGAGCGTGCCTTTGGCACCATTTTCGATTCGAATATCACCACACTGATTGCTGGCACCACGCTGTTCATGTTTGGCAGTGGTGCGGTGCGCGGTTTTGCGGTGGTGCTGTGTTTGGGCATCATTACCTCCATGTTCAGCGGAGTGATGGCGTCACGCGCACTGGTAAACCTTATTTATGGCGGTCGGCGCAAAGTTGAGCGGCTGGCCATCGGCAATACGCAGTGGAAATAATCCTGCACAGCGCCTGAAACTCGATACTCGACAGCGATAACAGCACGCCATGGAATTTTTCAAGATTCGCAAAGACATTCCGTTCATGCGCCACGCGCTGGTGTTCAACGTGATCTCCGTAATCACGTTTCTGCTTGCGGTGTTTTTTCTGGCGACCCGGGGACTTAATTTTGGTGTGGATTTCACCGGCGGCACGGTGATGGAAGTCAGTTACCCGCAAACGGCTGATCTGCCGAAGGTTCGCACCTTGCTGGAGCGCAGCGGTTATACCGATGTCACTGTGCAGAATTTTGGCGGTTCGCACGATTTGTTGATCCGGCTGCCGGGGAAGGCCGATATGGCCAGCGCCGCGCTTTCCAATACGGTAATGGAAGTGTTGCGCCGTGATGATCCAGGGGCGCAGATGCGGCGCGCTGAATTTGTCGGACCACAAGTTGGCCGCGAACTTTATGAGAATGGCGGGCTGGCATTACTGTTCGTGGCAATCGGCATCGTGATATATCTCTGGTTCCGGTTTGAATGGAAGTTTGGCGTGGCAGCGATCATTGCCAATATGCACGATGTGGTCATAATTTTGGGTTTCTTCGCCTTCTTCCAGTGGGACTTCTCGCTGACCGTGCTGGCGGCTGTGCTCGCTATCCTTGGATACTCTGTGAATGAATCGGTGGTGGTGTTCGATCGTATCCGGGAGAACTTCCGCAAGATGCGCACGGCCGCAATACCGCAAATCATCGATAATGCGATTACCCGCACCATCTCGCGCACCATTATCACACACGGCTCGACCCAGCTTGCGGTGCTTTCCATGCTGATCTTCGGTGGTGAAACTTTGCACTATTTTGCGCTGGCACTGACTATCGGCATCCTGTTCGGTATTTATTCCTCGGTGCTGGTGGCGAGTCCGATCGTCATGTGGCTCGGAATCTCGCGCGAGGACATGTTGCCGGTCAAGAGTGAGGCGGGCGAGGCCGACACAAGGCCGTAGTTCAAGCATTCACAGTCCAGTTTCGGTATTTTTCCTTAGAAGTACCGCATGTCTGTCCATACGTACCGGTAATCCTGTAAAACCCTGTCTTGATCTGCTTGTGCAGTCGCTACCCGCTTATGGGTGCGGATAGGCCCCATAATGGATGGAGCCTTCTCGATATTCGTTCTGATCTTCTGAATAGGGAGAGAATTTATGCTTAGCGGAACCGTGTGGATGATCTGGCCGGAAAATCCGGCACTGTCGGCGGTGGCACTGTTTCTGATTGCCATGCCATTTCTGTACGCTGCGCGTCGGCCCATGCAGGGCCTGTTCCGGTCGCTGACACGCGCAATCAGTAATCCACTCCGTCTGGGCGCGCGCTGGCTGTCAGGCAGTGCCGTGTTGTTGCGTCAGCGCAACCGCCTGGTACTGCTTGCACACGGCCGCGAAGAGGTGATGAAGTCGATTGAGCGTGAGTTCGAACGTGTATCCGCCGTTGTGCAGCGCGACTTGCAGGGCTATCCGGCGTTGCAGCGCAAGCTCATGGACGAAATTACCCGTATTGAAGAGGATTACCAGAAGTGCGGCGAAGTTCCGCCGCCGCCCCCGGAGTGGACCAAAGCCGTCAGTGCGATAGCCAAAATCAAGCCATCTGGCGACGGGCTTGTTGAGCGGATACTGGCTGATATCAGTCAGTCGATCGACGAGGTCTATGACAAGGTTGTTGCCGAATACCGTCGTTCCTATCAGGAACGGCACAAAATCCTCAAGGGCTTCCAGCCATTCTGGCGATCACTTCAACAGACGTTGAGCAAGGTCGACAAGAACATTACCGGTTTGCAGGGTAGTGCAGCCAAGATTGACGCCCAGGTTGAGAAGGTACAGCAAATCAATGCCAACCTTGATAAAGCCGAGCACTCACTCGGCGCTTCGGCCTCCATTCAATTCACGATCTCCGGTCTGGTGATGTTGATCGCCATCGGCGGAGCATTCGTCAATTACAAGCTCATCTCCTTGCCGATGTCCGCGATGGTTGGCGGCGGCGATTACATCACCGACAACTTGCAGGCCTCGGAAGTGGCGGCGCTGGTGATCATCCTGTTCGAGACCCTGATGGGCCTGTTCCTGATGGAGTCGTTGCGTTTCACGCATTTGTTTCCGCTGTCAAATGTTAACGAAAAAATGCGCCGCACCATGATGTGGATCTCGCTCACTATTCTGCTGGTGCTAGCGGGGGTGGAAGTGGCGTTGGCGGTTATGCGCGATCTGATCGTGTCGGCCGACGTCGCACTTAAGCAATCGCTTGGCAATGCCGGGGCAGTTGCACCGGTGGATGTCACCTGGATGATGAAAATTCCGACTGCCGGGCAAATGATTCTGGGCTTTACCTTGCCGTTCGCACTGGCGTTCGTAGCGATTCCACTTGAATACTTCATCCAGTCTTCGCGCACCGTGGTTGGCAACAGTGCGGTTTTCGCGTTACGCGGATCAGCATTGCTGTTGCGAATTGCTGGCGTCATCGTAAAACAGATCGGCAATGCGCTATGCATGCTGTATGACGCGCTGATTTTTGCACCGCTGCTGATCGAAAGGATGGTGCGGGGCGAAGTCACCGGTCACAGGACGGCAGCATTGCCACCGGCTGTTGAAGCCGTTCCGTTTACCAAGCGTTTAAGCGATGTCGAGCGTCGCGCAACCGGGGAGCAGGGATGATGCGCACTATTCTGAATGTAGTCGCCATCTTGGCCGTCGTACTGGCCAGTGGAGCCTGTACTGACAAAAAGAGCCACTCTCGGGCGGTCTACATGCTCGTTGACACCTCCGGCACTTACACCCAGGAACTGGGACGGGCAAAGGCGCTGACCGGGTATATTCTCGGTACATTGAATCCAGGTGATTCTTTCGCGGTAGCGCGCGTGAAAAGTCGCTCGTTCAGTGAAAAGGACATCCTCGCCAAAGTCACCTTCGAGAAGGATCCGATTCAGGCCAATGCCCAAAAACGTGCTTTTCGCGACAAGATTACGGAATTTGCCACGGGTGCCAAAAAGGGCAGTGCCTACACGGATATCACTGGTGGCCTGATTCAGGCGGCTGAATTTCTGAATGAAACCGGCGCTGGACACAAGACCATCCTGATTTTCTCCGATATGCAGGAAGAACTGGATTATCAAACGGCGCGTGATTTTCCAATCAACCTTAAAGGAATCAGGATTGTTGCGCTCAACGTTACCAAGCTGACCACCGACAATATCGATCCACGCCGTTATCTGAATCGCATGGAATGGTGGGAAAAACGTGTGCGTACCGCGGGCGCGGAGGATTGGCGTATGGTTAACGATCTAGAGCACCCAGAACGGATCTTCAGTGCGAGACATTAAATGTACGCGATGGCGCCAATAGTGGATCAGTACAAACCCTGAGTCAAAAAGATCGGCGCATCTGTGCCTTCTGGTCGTGATCCAGCATCGAATAATGCAGTACGCTGTTACGCCCCCGCTGCTTGCAGGCACGCAAGGCCATATCCGCGCATTGAAAGAATTCTACAGCTGTGGAAATCTCGTGCACGCCTGGAATGGTCGCAACCCCGATACTGACTGTGACACCCACTTCCTGGCCATTTGGACGGTATGGGTCCACGGCCAGCGCGTGCAAAAGATCATCCGCAAATCCGATAACGTTTGAAATTGTGGCTTGACGACAGAGTATGAAGAATTCATCACCACCGAAGCGACAAGCAACATCACTGTCGCGTAATTGTTCAGCGATAATTCGTCCGACGTTTCGAATCACGGCGTCTCCACCCACGTGTCCATGCCGCTCATTGATTTTCTTGAAATTATCGATATCGAGCAGGACGATGCTGATCGTTTCATCATTACGTATGGACAGCGCCACTTCACGTTCCATCAGTCTCTCGAAGTGTCGGCGGTTATAGAGACCAGTAAGCGGATCGGTCACGATCAGTACTTCCAGTTCCTGGTTTAAGCTACGGAGCTCGCCTGCCTGGAGCTTGAGTTGTTGGTATGCATTCTGTAATTCCTGGTTGGCATGATTGACGCGCGATTTGAGTATCTGGTGCGCGTCGTCGAGGTGTTCCTGCAAGGCATTAAATCCCCGTGCCAGATCACCGAACTCATCCGCGGTATCCAGTGGTATGCGCGTCAATTCGCCGTCACCTGACTCCAAATTGTTGCCGATGATCCGCGCGCTAATGGTTAGCGGGCGGATGATGATGGCCGACAGGGCAATGAACCCCACCAACGTGACAACCACAACTGCCAGGAGCTGGCCAAGCAGTGCTTCGCGTTGCCGCGCCGCGAGGGTCTGAGATATACGCTCAGTGGACATGCCAAGAAGCAACTGTCCAAGGGTATCGCCATTAAGGGTAATGTCCGCGTGGAAAAGGTGCGCATCCTGTTGTGCATACGGCGGCGTACCGGCTACGGCCATGACATTTCCGCGCGTATTGTCAACGCGCGCGAACACGATGTCTTCGTTCTTGATGACATTCTGCAACAGGAGCTCAAGGGTGTGGTAGTCATAGCTCACCACGCTGTAAGCGAGATGTTGGGCGATGAAATGTGCCGTTTCATGGCCGCGCAGGTTGGTTTCTTCGAACATGTCCTTTTTGTGCGCGCGCAAGGCGAGCAGGCTGCTGACACTGAGCGTAACCAGCAGAGCCGCAAGCAGGATCAATGCGACCTTTTCGCGGACACCGAAGCGGAAACGCCCACGTTGCTTCGGAGAAGTTGCAGTATTGCTCATATGCTGGACGCCGCCACTCCGAAGATTCCCGGTTACTACGCTTTGAGATTGCCCGTTTGATTCCATTCAGGTCCAAGGCCTCTCAGTGGGTCAATTTCTGTAACTATTTGAATGATTTGTCAGCAATATCTATGCCATCAGGGTTTATGGTGTTCTGGCTATGGCTTGGAACCGCAGTCGGGGCCTCGATGCTGGATGTATGCGGACAAATTCAATGAATATCATGCATTTGTAGTGGGGATTGGCTATCCTATGCCACTTTCAGGAGGGTAATGACCTGAAATCACGCCACCCGGCGTAATATGACGTTCAACGGCACAGGAGGCGAAAATTCGGGATGTTTAGCAGGAATATGACCATTTCCGGCTTTGACGAGGTGCTTTGGCAAGCCATGCAGAATGAGGTCCGCCGCCAGGAACACCATATCGAGCTGATTGCCTCAGAAAACTACGCCTCGCCGCGGGTGCTGGCCGCCCAAGGTTCGGTATTGACCAACAAGTATGCCGAAGGCTATCCGGGCAAGCGCTATTACGGCGGCTGCGAGTATGTGGATGTGGCAGAGACTCTGGCCATTGAGCGCGCCAAGCAGCTGTTTGGCGCGGCCTACGCCAATGTCCAGCCGCACTCCGGCTCACAGGCGAATGCTGCCGTGTATCTCGCGCTGCTCAGTCCCGGCGATACCATCCTCGGCATGAGTCTGGCACATGGTGGTCATCTCACCCACGGCGCCAAGGTCAATTTTTCCGGCAAACTGTTCAATGCCGTGCAGTACGGTCTGAACGAGAAGACCGGCGAGATCGACTACGATCAGGTTGCGCGCCTGGCACTGGAGCACAAGCCGAAGATGGTCGTGGCCGGCTTCTCGGCCTACTCACGCATTGTCGACTGGGCACGCTTTCGCCAGATCGCCGACAGCGTCGGTGCATACCTGTTTGTCGACATGGCGCATGTCGCCGGACTTGTGGCGGCCGGGCTCTATCCCAATCCGGTGCCCGTGGCTGATATCGTGACGTCCACCACGCACAAGACCCTGCGTGGACCGCGTGGTGGCATCATTCTCGCGCGCGCCAACCCGGACATTGAAAAGAAACTCAACTCGATGATATTTCCCGGCACCCAGGGCGGCCCGCTGATGCACGTGATCGCCGCCAAGGCAGTAGCATTCCTTGAGGCACTGCAGCCGGAGTTCAAGACCTATCAACAGCAGGTGGTGCAGAATGCGCGCGCCATGGCGGCCGTGATGATGAAGCGTGGCTACCGGATTGTCTCCGGTGGTACCGATGATCACCTGTTTCTGGTCGATTTGATCGACAAGAAGATCACCGGCAAGGATGCAGAGGCGGCGCTTGGCGAAGCGCACATTACCGTAAACAAGAATGCCGTGCCGAACGATCCACAGTCGCCATTCGTCACCAGCGGCATCCGCATCGGCACCCCGGCCAGCACCACGCGCGGTTTCAAGGAACCGGAAGTCGAAGCATTGAGCGGTTGGATCTGCGACATTTTAGACAATCTGAGTGATCTCGCAGTACGAGCCACAGTTCGTGCCAAGGTGGAAGAATTGTGTCGCAGGTTTCCGGTTTATGAGCAATAAAGTGATATTAGCTAGAGGATACAAGATACAGGGAGCTGATTCTTCCTGTGTCTTGCATCACCCCATTTGATTCTGATCCAGCGAAGTCTGGCTGAGTTCGCCTTGCCATAATCCTATGCGCTGCCCGTTCTGCTCCGCTGATGAAACTCGTGTTATCGATTCACGATTAAGCGAGGATGGCAGCTCAGTGCGTCGCCGCCGTGAATGCGAGGTGTGCAGTGAGCGATTCACCACATTCGAACGTGCCGAACTGCGTCTCCCGCAAGTCGTCAAATCAGATGGCCGGCGCGAACCCTTCAACGAGGACAAGCTGCGTGCCGGCATGACCCGCGCACTCGAGAAGCGGCCTGTGGATGCAGCCGCGGTTGAGAAAGCCGTTGGCCAAATTCGTCAGAAACTGCTCACGAGCGGCGAGCGCGAAGTAAATTCGCGCGCCATCGGCGATTGGGTAATGGAGGAACTCAAGGTTCTCGATCCAGTGGCGTATGTGCGCTACGCCTCGGTATATCGAAGCTTCCAGGATTTGGAAGCATTTCGGGATGAGGTGCAGCGCTTGCAGGAAGAACCGGCGGCGGATGTGCGTGACAAGCAGCTCAAGTTAATTCCGGATAGCAATAACGGCAAGCCATGAACAACCCGTCTACCGAGGACGTGCGACACATGGCGCGCGCCCTGCAACTGGCGAAACAAGGTCTCTATACCGCTGACCCCAACCCGCGAGTCGGCTGCGTGATAGTGCGGGACAATCAGGTTGTGGGTGAGGGTTGGCACAAACGTGCCGGTGAACCGCATGCCGAAGTACTTGCACTGGCTGCAGCAGGCCAACAGGCGCGCGGCGCAACAGCCTACGTATCACTGGAGCCATGCTGTCATCACGGCCGTACTCCGCCGTGCAGCGAGGCGCTAATCAAGGCCGGTATTGCACGCGTCGTGGCCGCGATGCCCGACCCCAATCCGCGCGTCGCCAGCCGGGGACTTGCTGAGCTGGAACGCGCCGGTGTCCGCGTGGACATCGGCTTACAAGAGGCCGAATCCGTGCGCCTGAATCCCGGATTCGTCTCGCGCATGACGCGGGGCCGGCCGTACCTGCGTGTGAAGTTGGCTGCGAGCCTGGATGGACGTACCGCGCTTGCTCACGGCGAGAGCAAGTGGATCACGGGCGAGGATGCGCGTGCAGATGTACAGCGCCTGCGTGCGCAGAGCTCTGCGATTCTCACCGGCATTGGCACTGTACTTGCGGACGATCCGTCGCTTACCGTGCGTGACCTCGATATTGGGCGCCAGCCACTACGCGTGGTGGTGGATTCGCATCTCAAGCTGCGTCCGAATGCGCGGATGTTGAGCCTCGCCGGTAAAACACTGGTGGTGACCGCCTCGGCCGATCCCGGGCAGGCTGCAGCACTTGGCGATGCCGGAGCCGAAGTGCTCGTGTTGCGCACCGGCGATGACCGTGTCGACTTGCCAGAACTGATGCGGATCCTTGCCGAACGCGAGGTTAACGAACTGCTGGTGGAGGCGGGTGCGACACTCTGCGGCAGCCTCCTGCAGGCCGGCTTGGTGGATGAACTGGTAATCTATCTTGCGCCGCATCTGCTCGGCAACGCAGCGCGCGGCTTGTTTAATATTCCTGTACTCGAAACCATGCAATCGCGCGTCGAACTCGACATTCAAGACGTGCGCGCCGTCGGGCATGATTGGCGCATCACCGCGCGTTTGATCCGCTGAACCACGGATTCTTGTTTCCAGCCGGCGCCACTACACTAAACAACCAAGGCAAATCACGAAGAGCATAATGTTCACCGGCATCATTCAAGCAGTCGGTAAAATAGCGTCCATCGAGAAGCAGGGTATTGATGCGCGCCTGCACATCCATGCCGCGCCACTCGAAATGAGCGATGTGCGGCTTGGTGACAGCATCGCCGTGAATGGCGTTTGCCTTACCGTGATCGAGTACGATTCACATGGATTCAGCGTGGATGTCTCGGCAGAAACCTTGCGGCACACCACTTTGGGTGGAATGGACAACGGGAGGCGTGTAAACCTGGAAAAAGCACTTTCACTGTCAAATCGCCTGGGCGGGCATTTGGTTAGTGGACACGTGGATGGTGTAGGCGAGGTCATCGAACGCCGCAGCGAGGCACGTAGCGAGTGTTTCCGCATCCAGGCTCCGGCAGCACTAGCCCGTTACATTGCCATGAAGGGATCGATCTGCGTGGATGGCGTGAGTCTTACTGTGAACGCTATCCAGGGCGCACTGTTCAACCTTAACATCATACCGCACACCCTGCAGGCCACGACGCTCGGCGACGTGCGCCCGGGCAGCCGGGTGAATCTGGAAGTGGATGTCATTGCCCGTTATTTGGAGCGTCTGTTGCTCGGTGAGCACACGGCCGACGCCAAGGCGACCATTTCGCATGCCTTTCTTGCGGAGCACGGCTTTCTCAACAAATAAAACTCACGGATTCAAGCGACGCGTTTGGCCGTTGACGTGAAAAGATCAGCCACCCCAGGCTTTCTTCAAGGCATCGTATTTGTGGTCATCGGCCGGTTTCTGTTGTTCAGTACTGGTCGTTTTTTGGCGCGGTTGGTTGGCTGTTTGCTTTTTGGCCGAGATTCTCTTGGCAGGGGAAGCTTCTGTATTCGCGGGGGGTTTGGTGGCCTTGACGAGATTTTCTGTCTTTATTGTCGTGGCGGTGGTTGCAGGCTCTGTCACCGGATTTGTGGCAATAACCACTTCTGCGGAATCATGCTCCTGCTGAGTGGTGGTTTGCGCGATGGGCGTGAGTGTTTCTTTTGCGGAACGCAGCAGCAATGTAGTAACGAGGCCGAGCAAGGCAATTCCCGCTACCACAGCAACAAGGGCGTTCTTTTTATTGAAGAAATATTCAAGGCGTGAGTGAATCTGCTCTGCAACGGAAGGTGCTTCCACTTCCTCACGGCGCCAGGTCGGCGAAGCCGATAGTGCAGCCTTGTCTTTCTCGCGCCGGATCGCCTTCAGACGACGGTATGCGCGTACATGCACCATGCCGACCTTGAGCAGGGCCTTGCGGAACTCGTGAGCGCCTTGAAAGCGTTTGTCCGGGTCCTTGTCCATGGCCTTGAGAATGATGTCTTCCAGTTCCTTCGGGATGGCTGGTTGCAGTGCCGTTGGCGGTAGCGGCTGTTCGTGCAAGTGCGCATTCATGTATTCGTAGTCGGTTTTCTTTTCGAACGGCAGTACACCGGTCACGGCTTGATAAAGCGTGATTCCAAGCGTGTAAATGTCGGAGCGAAAATCGGCGTCATGCCCGGTGATCTGCTCTGGTGAGATGTACATGAGCGTGCCGATCATCGAGCCCGCCTGGGTATTTTCCTTGCTGTCCAGAATCTTGGCCACGCCGAAATCCATGAGTTTGATCTCATGGGTATTGGTAATGAAGATGTTGGACGGCTTGAGGTCGCGGTGCACGATGCCCATTCGGTGTGCCCGCTCCACTCCGAGCAGTGCCTGTTCGAATACCCAGACAGTGGTTGCTACCGACAGACGCCCTTCGTTGTGTAGGCGTTGTTCGAGTGTATGGCCCTCCACATGTTCCATAACCAGCACCAGACTGCCGGGAATTTCAAACATTGAGTGCAGGGTGACGATATTCGGACCATTGAGACGCGCCTGCGCCTGCGCCTCGACGCGAAAGCGCTGAAGGAATTCCAGGTTGCGGAATAAGTGAGGCGACAGCACCTTGAGTGCCACCGTGCGATCGAGTGTGGTGTCGTGCGCCTTGTACACCATGCCCATGCCGCCTTCACCCAGCTTGCTGACAACCAAGTAATTGCCGATGGTGCTGCCCGATTCAAAAGTCGGGGTGTCCACGCTGACAGAAGTTTTGGCGGGGTCTTTGATAACGCGAGTGCGATGCATGCCCTCCGCTTTTCCGGACATTGAAACGGGTTCGGCTTTCTCGTAAATCAGTCGAAGATCGGACACGTCATGCACTCCCGAAACATCTGTATGTTCTTCATACTATGCGACTTTATTGCGAATTGAGCTGCGCCAAGGAAGATGGTGAGACAAATGGGGTGGTTGACCAGACAGACGGCCTGCCGACTTGGTGTTTTCATCATGCGTCACTCAATTACTCCAGAGGAATTATGTAAAAGGCGCCTTCCGCCCGGGAAATCAGAATCGGTGGTCGGCGGTTGCCGTGCCGTTCGAACATGAGCTTGCTGATGATTTTATATTTTCCCGGTGGGGCGGATTTCGGGATTGGCAGTGGCGTGGTGGCAACGTAAGTACCGCTCTTTCTCACCTGGTCACTGATGTCCTGGGTAGCAGTGGTGATGAGTGTGCCGTTCTCGGCGTAGAATTCGCGAATCTCATTCAGAATTACATTGGCCTCGTTACTGCGTTCTATTGTGACGTCCTTGTGCAGGGTGAGAGTCGTGCACGGTTTCGTGAAACCCGGCTTGAATGTGATTTTGTAAATGGGTGCTTGGGCGACGCTGCCGGCCGGGAGTGTCCGGGGCGCGGTGCTGCCTTGGTGCGTGGTCAGTGTGTATGTGGTGACCGGCTTGGTGCCTCGTGTTTGGGACTCATGCATATCGCAGCTGAAGTTGCTAATACTTGCACAGCCGCCGAGCAAAGTTGTGAACAACAGGACAAACAGGACGGTGTGCCGAACTGTTGCAATCTCCTTCATGGTATTCACTCTTCCTTTGCTTTCAGTTGATCGTTACGAAACCGGATAGCTACTTTAACGCGACAATTCTGGCGTGTCAGCTGCCCCAAGCCTTGCGCAGTGAGTCATAGCGGTCGGTCTGCTGGGGCTGTGTTGTCCTGCTTCGGTGTTTCGCGTGACGGTCTGGCGGCAGGCGCGGCGGGTAGCGGCACATTGATTTTCTTTTTCACCAGACGGGTTACGGGCTCCACCTCGTCCAAGGGGACGTTGCTGAGTCGGGATAGAGACCAAGGGTCAGTGCCAGCAATATGACGGCGGCAACCAGAAAGACATCGAAACCGATGCCGCCCAGCACGCGGTTGCGTGACGCCAGGCGTTCGCCAAGCTGCCGTGGCAGCGCTGCGGCATTCTCGTCTTCCGCCATCGGCTGGCTTGAGCCCGTAGCGCCGGCTTTGCTGTAGCAATGCGGCGTGAAATTCAGAAGCACTCTGGTAACGCTTGTCCGGCTCTTTTTCGATGGCCGTGAGTATCACACGCTCCAATTCCTTGGGCAGGTCGCGTTTTAGCTGACGCGGCCGTGGCGGCTCTTCCAGAATATGTGCGTGCATCAGGCCATAGTCTGTCCTGCGTTCGAACGGCAGACGACCGGTGACCGCTTCGAACAGACTGATGCCGATGGTGTAGATGTCCGAACGAACGTCCGCGTCCCGGCCATTGATCTGTTCCGGTGAGATGTAGAGCAGGGTGCCGACCATGGAGCGCGAGCGTGTCGGCTCCTTGTTGTCGAGGATTTTGGCCACGCCGAAATCCATGATCTTTACTTCGTTCTTGTGAGTGATGAAGACGTTATCCGGCTTCAGGTCGCGATGCACGATGCCCATGTGATGGGCATAGGTCACGCCTTGCAGTGCCTGTTCGAAGATCCAGAACGCTTGTCCGGCGCCAGTGGCCCTTCACTGTGGATGCGCTGCTGAAGTGTCTGCCCCTCTACGAATTCCATGACCAGCACAAATCCGGCCGGAATCTCCAGCATCGAATATAGCGTGACAATGTTTGCGTGATGCAGCCGCGCCTGGGCATAGGCCTCGGTACGAAAGCGGTGCATGAAGTCCGTGCTCTGCAGGAGATGAGGCGGCAGGATCTTGAGCGCCACAGTGCGATCGAGGACCGTGTCCATCGCCCTGTAGACCACCCCCATGCCGCCTTCCCCGATCTGGCTGATAATGAGGTAGTTGCCCAGCATGCTGCCCGGCCCGAGCGTGGACTGGGTGGGGGCTGCTGACACCATGCTGTCGGTTCGGCGTTGTTGGAGCCGTTCGTCCAGACGTATGGTCTTGGGTTGGTGATGTTCGGCTTTATTCGGTTCCACGGTCGTGCCTTTACAGCGAACGGCATGCCGTCGCTTCCGGTGACGGCCCTTTCGAAATGAGGCGAGGGCCCGTTTTCCGTGCGCCCTATCGATTTACTAACTATAGACCACGGTATTCACGATCGAGTTGGCACATGGGAACGCCGGTCAGGCGGTAGACAAGTCACTGCCATATATCAGCCCTTTAACGTTTTGCAAATTCCTTGCCAGCAATAATACTTTTACGGCATCTTCAGTAGAATTCCGTCATAATTGGCGTTTTTTCAGGCAGCAAACATGGCAATCAGTCCCACCAGCGAAATTCTCGAGGAGCTGCGAAACGCGTCGCATGGTCGTGATCATGGATGATGAGGACCGCGAGAATGAAGGCGATCTGCTCATGGCGGCCGAGAAAGTGCGTCCGGAAGACATCAACTTCATGGCCATGCATGGCCGCGGGCTCATCTGTTTGACGCTAAGTCAGGAGCGCTGTCGCCAGCTCAATCTGCCGCTCATGGTGAACGACAACATGACGCCGTTCACCACTAATTTTACCGTTTCCATTGAGGCTGCCGAGGGTGTGACCACCGGAATCTCGGCTGCCGATCGCGCTACGACCGTGCAGGCTGCCATCCGACCGGACGCCAAACCCACGGACATCATTATGCCGGGGCATATCTTTCCGCTGATGGCGCGCAAGGGCGGGGTATTGGCGCGCGCCGGCCACACCGAGGCCGGTGTGGATTTGGCGCGCGTCGCAGGACTCATGCCGGCGAGCGTGATTTGCGAAATTCTGAGCGAAGACGGCAGTATGGCGCGCCAACCACAGCTCGAGAAGTTCGCGCAGCAACATGGCCTCAAAATCGGCACCATTGCCGACCTGATTCACTATCGCATGCAGAATGAGTCAACGGTGCAGCGTGTCGCCGAATGCCACCTGCCTACCGAGTTCGGCGAATTTCTGGTGATCGCCTACCACGATGACATTGAGGACACCGCTCATCTCGCGCTGGTGAAAGGCGATATCCAGCGCGACCAGCCGACGCTGGTGCGCGTGCATGTGCAGGGCAGCCTGCTGGACCTGCTTGGGGTCGCACATCGAGGCGGATCGTGGAGTCTGCGCGGTGCCATGGCGCGCGTGGCGCAGGACGGCGGTGCTGTGGTGATCCTGCAACAGGATGAACCGGCCGAAGAACTGATCCGGCACATTCAGCATTTCCATCGGCAGGAACAGGGCATAGAATTGCCGGCCAAGCGTCCGCAGCAGGAGCTGCGTACCTATGGCCTCGGCAGCCAGATTCTCGCCGACCTGGGCGTGGGTAAAATGCGGGTGTTGAGCCATCCAGTGAAGGCGCCGGGGCTTTCCGGATTCGGGCTTGAAATTGTCGAATACATCAACCCTCCCGGACATGAATAATAATACGGTCATATTTATGCAGGCCTGCTTTCTATACAATCATTTTTGGAAAACGTGAACATGCAGAACGTGAAGTCTATCGATGGGGAGCTCATTGCGCGCGGTGCACGCTTTGGCATAGTGCTGGCGCGCTTCAACGGTTTCATCGGCGAGCGTCTGCTGGACGGCGCGCTCGATACCCTCGTGCGCCATGGTGTCGAGGCCGGTCAGATTGAAGTAGTTCGTGTGCCTGGCGCGTTCGAGGTTCCGCTGACACTGAAGATGCTTGCCGCCACGAAGAAATACGACGCACTCATTGCGCTCGGCGCGGTGATCCGTGGCGCGACGCCGCATTTCGAGTACGTGGCCGGTGAATGCGCCAAGGGCATCGCGCAGGTGATGATGCAGCATGACATTCCGGTCGCGTTCGGCGTGCTAACCGTCGACAGCATCGAGCAGGCCATCGAGCGTGCCGGCACCAAGGCCGGCAACAAGGGCGTGGACGCCGCGCTCACCGTCATCGAGATGGTCAATCTCCTCAAGAAGCTCAAGCCCTGAGTCATGGCCAAGCCCTCTCGCCACATGGCACGTCTGGCCGCGGTACAGGCACTGTATCAGTGGCAACTGACGGAGCAGGCACCGGCAGATATCGAGACACACTTCATCAGCGACCATGAGCTCAAAGGTGTCGATATTGAGTACTTCCATCAGCTGGTGCGCGAAGTGCCGTTGCATCAGCATGAGCTCGATGATCATCTGACGCCGTATCTCGGCCGCACCATCGACGAAGTGGACCCGGTAGAGCGGGCGATCCTGCGCATCGGCGCCTTCGAACTCGAGTTCCAGCTGGAGATTCCCTACAAAGCAGTGATCAACGAGGCCGTGGAACTCGCCAAGACCTTCGGCGCCGAGCACGGCCACAAGTACGTCAACGCCATCCTCGACAAGGTGGCCGGCAAGCTGCGTGCCGCCGAAATCGGCCGCAAGGCGTCATGAGGGATTGAACGAATTCGAACTCATTTCCCGCATACTTCGCGCGCCAGCCGGTCGCCCGTCCGGATGTCGCGCTCGGTATCGGTGATGATGCCGCCGTACTCGATGTGCCGCCCGGTCAGCAATTGGTGGTGTCCACCGACATGCTGGTCGCCGGTGTGCACTTTCCGGAAAATACCGACGCTGTTTCCATCGGCCACAAATCACTGGCCGTGAACCTGAGCGACCTCGCGGCCATGGGCGCGACACCGGCGTGGTACACGTTGAACCTGAGCCTGCCGCAGGCCGAGCCGGAATGGCTTGAAGGTTTCTGCCAAGGGATGTTCGACCTGGCGCGCCGCCACGATGTCGCGCTGGTGGGCGGCGACACGACGCGCGGTCCGCTCACCATCGGTATCCAGATCATGGGTCTCGTGCCGCACGGTCAGGCCTTGAAACGCGCCGGTGCCCGGCCCGGAGATCGCATCTATGTCACGGGTCTTCTGGGTGAAGCGGCGCTCGGGCTGCGCGTGACGCAGGGTCAGCTCAAGCTGCCGGACGAATACCTTGCCAACGTGCTCACCCGTTTCAATCGCCCGCTGCCGCGTGTGCCGGCCGGGCTCCGGCTGCGCGGACTGGCCTCGGCGTGCATCGACATTTCCGACGGGCTTGTGGCTGATCTTGGCCACATACTTGCGGCGAGCGCGGTCGGCGCGCGCATCCATCTCAAGCGTCTGCCGCTGTCGCCCGCCTACGATGCGGCATTCGAGCAGGTCGGCTGGCAGGCGGCACTTGCCGGTGGTGATGATTACGAATTGTGTTTCACCATTCCGCCCGCGCAGGAAACGGCATTCCGTAACGCCTCCGCACAGTTTGGTGTGGCGTGCAGCTATATAGGTGACATCGAGGCTGAAGCGGGTTTGCGCATTATGGATGAGCAGGGCGCGCTCTATCAGCCCGGGCAGGCTGGTTTTGATCATTTTCGCGCGAACTAATGATTGTGTTAATGCTGGCCCACCTACCCTGTACATGCTGAAACCCAGCTTCACGACACTGCTGCGCCATCCGGCCTACCTGCTGGCCTTCGGCGGCGGCGCAGGTTTGGCGCCGAAGGCACCGGGAACAGTCGGCAGCATTGTGGCCCTGCCGCTTTATTTGCTGCTTTTGCCACTCGCGCCGCTTGCCTATGCCGTACTCGTAGTCGCGCTGTTTTTGCTGGGAGTGTGGGCCTGTGCGCGCACCGAGCGCGATCTCGGCGTGCACGACCATCCGGGCATCGTCTGGGACGAAATCGTCGGCATGTTGGTCACGTTGTTTCTCGCGCCGGCTGGCTGGGCGTGGCTGCTCATTGGCTTCGGTGCTGTTCCGGCTGTTCGATATCTGGAAGCCGTACCCGATCAGTTGGCTGAACGACCACGTCAAGGGCGGCTGGGGTATCATGCTGGATGATCTGGCCGCCGGCATGATCGCGGCCGGTTGTCTCCAGTTACTCTGTGTGGCTCTATGGACACTGAACTTGTAACACTCGCCGATCATCTTGGGCACGACCTGAAGCAGGCCGGACGGTCTGTGGCGACGGCCGAATCCTGCACCGGCGGCTGGCTGGGTGCGGTGCTGACGTCCATTCCGGGCAGCTCGCTGTGGTACGAGCGCGGGTTCGTCAGTTACAGCAACATGGCCAAGCGCGAGATGCTCGGTGTCAAAACCGAAACCCTGACGCGCCACGGCGCGGTGAGCGAGCCGACGGCGCGCGCCATGGCCGAGGGTGCACTTGCCCACAGCCATGCCGACCTGACGGTCGCCATCACCGGTATCGCCGGGCCCGCCGGCGGCACCCCGGAAAAGCCGGTTGGCACGGTGTGTTTTGCCTGGGCGGCGCGCAAACAGCCGACCCAGACCCGCACCCAGCGCTTTGCCGGTGATCGCGAGGCGGTGCGACGACAGGCGATCAAGGTCGCCCTTGAGGGCCTGAGCACGCTTCTAAGCAGTCTTCCACAGAAAGGCTAGGACGCGCCCGGCCGGGTGTGGAATAATTCTCGATACTGGCAAAGCAGGCCCGCGCATAAATGTTACTAATAATTGAATCCCGGCCAGGATGGCCACCACTACCACGCGATTGAACCGCAGGAGCAGACAATGGAAACCAACAAAACCAAGGCACTTAGTGCAGCACTGAGCCAGATCGAAAAACAGTTCGGCAAGGGGTCGGTGATGCGTCTCGGCGACGGCGGCACGGTGCCGAATATCCAGGTCATCCCGACCGGTTCGCTCGGCCTCGACCTGGCGCTGGGCATCGGCGGAGTACCGCGCGGACGTGTGGTCGAGATTTACGGCCCGGAATCGTCCGGCAAGACCACCCTCACCCTGCAGGTGATCGCCGAATGCCAGAAGATGGGTGGCACAGCGGCGTTCATCGATGCCGAGCATGCACTCGACCCGGCCTATGCCAAGAAACTCGGCGTGAACATTGACGATCTGCTGGTCTCGCAGCCTGACTCCGGCGAACAGGCGCTGGAAATCTGCGACATGCTGGTGCGCTCCAGTGCGGTCGACGTGGTGGTGGTGGACTCGGTAGCGGCGCTGACCCCGAAGGCCGAAATCGAGGGTGAGATGGGCGATTCGCACATGGGCCTGCAGGCGCGACTCATGAGCCAGGCATTGCGCAAGCTCACCGCCAACATCAAGCGCTCCAATACGCTGGTCATCTTCATCAACCAGATTCGCATGAAGATCGGCGTGATGTTCGGCAACCCCGAGACCACAACTGGCGGCAACGCCCTCAAGTTCTACGCTTCAGTGCGCATGGATATCCGCCGCATCGGCGCCATCAAGAAGGGCGACGAGGTGATTGGCAACCAGACGCGCGTCAAAGGTGGTGAAGAACAAGCTGGCGCCGCCATTTCGTCAGTGCGAGTTTGATATCCTGTACAACGAAGGTATCTCCAAGGAAGGTGAACTCATCGATATGGGCGTGGAGCGTAACATCGTCGAAAAGTCCGGCGCCTGGTACAGCTACAACAAGGAGCGCATCGGTCAAGGCAAGGACAATGCCCGCCAGTTCCTGAGAGAGAATCCGGCTATCGCCGCCGACATTGAGAAAAAGATTCGTGCCACCATGGCAACGCTGGTCGCCGGTTGCCGGTGATGGTGAAGATGAAGCTTTGCCGGAAGAGGCTGAGGCCTGAGTTTTAGAAGGGATCAATTTGTGCAGGCATGCCTTCCCTAGACAGGCCCGGTCTCGACGCCAAAGAGGCGCGTAACCGGGCGCTGGCATGGCTGGCGCGCCGTGAGTACGGACGTCGGGAGTTGATTCGGCAAGCTGGTACAGCGTGGTTGTGATGAAGAAATTGCCGGCCTCATCGTGGCGGCACTGGTCAGCGAAGGACTGGTGTCGGACGAACGTTATCATCGAAGCGCTGTTGCATGTACGCCGGATGCGCGGTTACGGGCCGCTCTACATCCGTCGCGAACTGGAAGAAAAAGGCATCGACCGCAGCACGATTGAGCGCTGGCTGGACGTAAGCAGCCACGACTGGGCAGAAGACGTGAGGCGGGTGTATAAAAAGAAATTTGGGGGGAAACAGCCGGCGAGTCTTGCGGAACGCGCCAAGCAGACGCGTTTTCTGCAATATCGCGGTTTTACTCACGAGCAGATTCGACGAGCCCTGGGCAGTGACGGCGTCGATGATTAACTGGTTTAGAATGGAATTATTTGCACAGGCCTGCTTTCCCTAGAGTTATGAAAACCACCGAAATTCGCGAGCATTTCCTCAGGTTCTTCGAACGTCACGGCCACAACGTTGTGCCGTCGAGCTCGCTCGTGCCGAGCAATGATCCGACACTGCTGTTCACCAACGCCGGCATGGTGCAATTCAAGGAAGTGTTCCTCGGGCAGGAAAAGCGTCCGTACACGCGCGCCGTGAGCAGCCAGCGCTGCGTGCGCGCCGGCGGCAAGCACAACGACCTGGAGAACGTCGGTTACACCGCGCGTCACCACACGTTTTTCGAGATGCTCGGCAACTTCAGTTTCGGCGACTACTTCAAGCGCGAGGCGATACGCTTTGCCTGGGATTTTCTTACCCAGGAAATGAAACTGCCGCCCGAGCGTCTGTGGGTCACCATTTACAAGGATGACGAGGAGGCGGCCGACATCTGGCTCAAGGAAATGAAAGTTGATCGCAAGCGCTTTACGCGCCTTGGTGAGAACTCCAACTTCTGGCAGATGGGTGACACCGGTCCGTGTGGACCGTGCTCGGAAATTTTCTATGATCACGGTCCAGGACGTAGCGGGAGGCCCGCCAGGCTCGCCGGATGAAGACGGTGATCGGTATATCGAAATCTGGAACCTGGTGTTCATGCAGTATAACCGCGATGCCGAGGGCACGCTGCATCCGTTGCCCAAACCGTCGGTCGATACCGGTATGGGATTGGAACGCATTGCGGCCGTGCAGCAGGGTGTGCACAGCAACTACGAGATCGACATCTTTCGTAATCTCATTGCGGCGGTTGCCGACATCCTCGGAACAAAGGATCACCAGGACAAGTCACTCAACGTGATTGCCGACCACATCCGTTCCTGCGCCTTTCTGATTGTCGATGGCGTGCTGCCGTCGAACGAAGGCCGTGGTTATGTGCTGCGGCGCATCATCCGGCGCGCCGCGCGCCATGGCCATCTGCTGGGTGCGCAGGAGCCATTCTTCTGGCGGCTGGTGGCACCGCTGGTGAAGGAAATGGGCGATGCCTACCCGGAGCTCGCCAAGGCCAGGACCCAGGTCGAGCGTGTGTTGCGCCAGGAAGAAGAACGCTTCGCTGAAACCCTGACCAAGGGCATGAAGATTCTGGAAGACGATATCGCGCAGATGCAGGGCAAAGTCATTCCGGGCGAAACGGTGTTCAAGTTGTACGACACCTATGGCTTCCCGGCGGATCTGACCAACGACATCGCGCGTGAGCGCGGGCTGAGTCTCGACATGGACGGCTTCGATCGTGCCATGGAAGGGCAACGCGATCAGGCGCGCGCCGCTTCCGGATTCAAGACGGCCAGCATTGTGAGCCTCGACGAAATGCGCATCCAGCCGGCTGAATTCACTGGCTACGAAACAACGTGCGGCGATGCGCGCATCACGGCGATCCGTTTGGGTGAGGCTGAGGCAAAAGAAATCAAGGCCGGGCAGGAAGGTATAGTCTATCTCGAACGCACGCCGTTCTATGCAGAGAGTGGTGGCCAGGCGGGCGATCAGGGGTTGCTCACGACGGCGGGCGCGCGATTTACGGTGCACGATACGCAGAAGGGCCATGCCCACATTGGCAAGCTTGAATCCGGAACACTCAAGGTCGGCGAGCGCGTGACTTGTGAGGTCGATGCGACCCGGCGCCGCAGTACCGCCGGCAATCACTCGGCCACGCACCTGCTGCACGCCGCGCTCAAAAAACTACTGGGATCGCATGTGCAGCAAAAAGGTTCGTTGGTTGACGCCGATCGCTTGCGCTTCGACTTCGCGCACTTCGAGCCCATTACACGTGCGCAGCTCGACGAGATTGAACGTCTGGTGAATGGCGTGATCCGCGCTAACGATCCGGTCGACACGCGCATCATGCCAATACAGGCCGCCATGGCTTCGGGTGCCATGGCGCTGTTCGGCGAGAAATACGGCGACGAAGTGCGCGTGGTCGGCATGGGCGACTTCTCCACTGAACTGTGCGGCGGCACACACGTGCAGCGCACCGGCGACATCGGTCTGTTCAAGATTATCGCCGAAGGTGGCGTGGCCGCCGGGGTGCGACGCATCGAGGCCGTGACCGGTGACGGTGCGCTGTCCTACGTACGCCAGACCGAGGATCGGCTGCAACTCGTGGCGGAACTGGTGCGCGGCAGCCGTGACGATGTGGCGCGCAAGGTCGAGCAGCTGCAGGCGCGCGTGAAGAGCCTGGAGAAGGAACTGGAACAGACCCGGGCACGCCTCGCAAGCGGTCAGGGCGGCGATCTCAGCGCACAGGCGAAAGACATCAAGGGCGTGAAGGTGCTGGCCTCGCGCCTCGATGGCGCCGACAGCAAGACATTGCGCGACACGCTCGACAAACTCAAGGATAAGCTCGGCAACGCTGCGATCGTGCTGGCATCCGTGCAGGATGGCAAGGTGCTGCTCATCGCCGGTGTTACCAAGGATCTGACTGCCAAGGTGCCTGCAGGTGAACTGGTGAACCAGGTGGCATTACGTGTCGGTGGCAAAGGCGGCGGTCGACCCGACATGGCCCAGGCCGGTGGCACCGACCCTACTCATCTTGATGCGGCATTGGCGGATGTGCCGGATTGGGTGGAGGGCAAGCTGTAATACGGCATTCGTAAAAGAATTTCTGATGCACCTATAACCAGAACCGTTCGAGAACCGGAAAGCATGCTGGTGCAACATTAGCTGTTTTTGTTGTTTACTCCCGCTAAAAAAGCGGATTCAATTCGCGTTTTTTTGAAGCCCAACCTATGGCACTGATAGTCCAGAAGTATGGTGGTACCTCAGTCGGTAGCCCGGAGCGCATCCAGGCAGTAGCTGAGCGCGTGATTAAGTTCCGCGCCCGTGGAGACAATGTCGTAGTTGTCGTTTCGGCCATGAGTGGCGAAACTGACCGCTTGGTGAAACTTGCCAAGGGTGTCAATTCGGAACCGCCGGCGCGAGAACTTGATGTGCTGTTGGCCACGGGTGAACAGATCACGATCGCATTGCTGGCCATGACGCTCGAGAAGCTTGGCTGTCCAGCACGCTCCTACACCGGTTACCAGGTGCACATTCGCACCGACAATGTATACGGCAAAGCGCGCATTCTCGAGATCGACGAGACGCGCGTGCGCACTGACTTGAAGCAGGGTCGTGTCGTGGTGGTGGCCGGTTTTCAAGGCGTGGATGCCGAAGGCAACATCACCACGCTCGGGCGCGGTGGATCGGATACCACGGGCGTGGCATTGGCCGCCGCGCTCAAGGCTGACGAATGCCAGATTTATACAGACGTGGACGGTGTGTACACCACTGATCCGCGGGTAGTGCCGCAGGCACGCCGACTGGATCGCAGTCACCTTTGAGGAGATGCTGGAGATGGCCAGTCTCGGCTCGAAGGTGCTGCAGATCCGTTCGGTCGAGTTTGCCGGCAAATACAAGGTCCCGCTGCGCGTGCTGTCCTCCTTTGCGGAAGGTCCGGGCACGCTCATAACCTACGAGGAAAACGAAATGGAAGCGCCGCACATCTCCGGCATTGCGTTCAATCGCGACGAGGCAAAACTCACGGTGCGTGGTGTGCCGGACAAGCCAGGTATTGCCTATCGTATTCTCGGTGATATCGCCAATGCCAACGTCAACGTGGACATGATCGTCCAGAACGTTGGCGCCGATGGCAGCACCGATTTCACCTTCACTGTTCATCGTGCCGACTACACAAAAGCGCTCGAAACGCTCCGGAATACCGCCGGACAATTAGCGGCACGTGAAGTGACGGGGGACGACAAGATTGCCAAAATTTCGGTCGTCGGGGTGGGGATGCGCTCGCATGCCGGCATCGCCAGCCAGATGTTCAAGACCCTGGCGGACGAGGCCATCAATATTCAGATGATTTCGACCTCAGAGATCAAAATATCGGTAGTTGTAGAGGAAAAGTACCTCGAATTGGCGGTTCGTGCACTGCACAGTTCCTTCGGTCTGGATAAACCTGCCCACGCAGGCTCGCTGATCTGTCGTCTACTGGCACGGAAGCTGCATAGATCCTGGAGCAAAGGGATTGGTGGTGCAGCTTCTTCACGGCGACAGATTGCCGGACACTGAGCCACTTTTCCAAATCTGTCATCCGGCGGCTTCACCGGATGCCAGGTCAGATTTCACACAATAAACAAATGGGTGCTGGATCGACCGGGATGGCCGATTGTGACGCGCTGGTGCGCAGGGGTCAGGGATTGCGAGAGATGCTAGAACAGGAGAGTGCAATGCTAATTTTAACGCGCCGTATCGGCGAGACGCTGAATATTGGGGACGAATGTACAGGTAACGGTGCTCGGGGTGAAAGGCAACCAGGTGCGCATAGGTGTAAATGCGCCAAAGGACGTTCCGGTACACCGCGAAGAAATTTATCAGCGTATCCAGAAAGAAAAAGAAGCCGGCATCGTCGGTGCCAACGGTAACGCTGCACATCGGAACGTTGCCGAAGGCTGATCCTTTCTTTACGCCATCCGGCCTCCCATGTATGCTTGCAACCGCACACATGGAGAGATGGCCGAGCTGGTCGAAGGCGCTCCCCTGCTAAGGGAGTATGGGGGCTTAAACCTCCATCGAGGGTTCGAATCCCTCTCTCTCCGCCACTTTCCCATGAGTTGTTCTTGACAGAGCGCCGCGCGGCTTCGCATAATGCGCGGCCTTGCCATTTCAAGGCACGCGCCCGTAGCTCAGCTGGATAGAGTACTCGGCTACGAACCGAGCGGTCGGGAGTTCGAATCTCTCCGGGCGCACCAATCAAGCAAAAGGGCCCCTACATGGGGCCCTTTTGCTTTTCAAAAAATATTTATTGCAGCCATTTCTCAGTACACGGGGAGATCAATCGTCGCCATCGACCTTGGCGGTACGCAGGTCCGTGAGTAGCAGCTGTGCCTTTTTTGGGTCCTCAGCGAAAATCATCCGGATAATGTTCCGGTCATCCGTTGCCTGCTGGGCGCGCAGAGAACGCGCGTGGTCTTTGGCCTCTTTGAATTTGGCGAAGGTCTCGAGCAGCGTCAGTTTCCGTGTCTGGTGAAATTCTGTAAACGAAGTAGGGCATGGCGGTGTTGGCTGTGATGTGTGATTTCAGACTGGAAAACCGCATCAGTGTCGGGTTGGCGAAATCGTCGCGGGCGCGCTGGCGGCAAAGACCTGCTCCACGTCGACGCTGTCGAAGCGGTAGTGCTGATTGCAAAATTCGCAGTCGACATCCACGGCGTCGCGTTCGGCGATGATGGAGTGGACTTCATCGTAACCCAGCATGCGCAGAACATTCACGACGCGCTCGCGCGAGCAACTGCAGTGGAAGCGCACGTCTTCACCCTCGAACAAGCGCAAATCTTCCTCGTGATAAAGCCGGTGGAGGATGTCGCGCGCCGGTAATTCCAGAAGCTCGTCACGGGTGATGGTGGCGCCGAGGTGCGCGGTGCGCTGCCACAGGTCGGCATCCTCATCGTGGCCAGCCGGCATTTTTTGCAGAAGCATGCCAGCAGCCTGCTCGGTATCGGCCGCCAGCCACAGGCGGCTGTCCAATTGCTCGGAGCGTGCCAGATAGTTTTCCAGCGCCTCGGACACGGTCTCGCCTTCGATGCTGACGATGCCCTGGTAGCGTTGTCCTTCTTCCCTTGGATCGATGGTAATGACAAATTTTCCTTGACCGACAAGTTGTGCGAATGGCATAGAGGCCAGCTCGCCGCTCCATTGCGCCATGCCGCGCAGGGTGCGTTCGCTGGTGGATTCCACGACCAGCAGATTGACCGGTCCATTGCCCTGGATTTGCAGGATCATGGATCCATTGAACTTGAGCATCGCGGAGAGCAGAACAGCTGCCGCCATGAGTTCGCCGAGCAGATTGCGCACGGCGGGCGGGTACTCGTGACGTTCGAGGACGGCGCGCCAGGCGCTATCCAGGTGCACAATCTCGCCGCGAATCGCGGCATGTTCAAATACAAATCGTTGTAAGGTGTCACGGAGTTTCATGATCGATATTATGCCATATTCCGGCAGGATCCCGGCCCAGCCGACAGGGGGAGTGAATGGAGACGGAAACTGAGAAGTCGAGCGGATACAATCGATACCGGGTTCAACGCGGTTTCAGGTAAACAACCCGTTGCGCTGTGTCCGTGCCAGAGCTGGCTGTTGTCAACTGCCGAAATGACTTCTGGCCGGCCGAGATGATAACCTTGCGCAAAATCCACGCCGTACTCGCGCAGGAGCTGAAAACAATTCTCGTCTTCCACGAATTCGGCAACGGTCTTTTTTCCCAGGGCATGGGCAATGTCATTCATGGCGCGCACCATCGCCTGGTCAGTTGCGCTGGCCGCCAGATTGCGCACGAACCGGCCGTCGATTTTTACATAGTCGACAGGCAGCTCGCGCAGATAGCCGAACGACGACATGCCGGCACCAAAGTCGTCGAGCGCGGTGCTGCAGCCGATCTCCCGAAGCTTGGAAAGAAAGGTTTCTGCCAGCGTCATGTTGGCGATAGCCACAGTTTCCGTAACTTCAAAAGTCAACGCGGAAGGATCCAGACCGGAGCGCCGGAGTGCGTGGATTACCAGATCGCAGACCGCGGGTTCCGATAGGGTCTGACCGGAAAGATTGATGCTGTAACGCAGGTCGGGTAATTCACGGCGTTGCTCGGCCAGCATGCGGATCGCATTGACGATCACCCAGCGATCGATGTCTGTGCTCAGGCCAAAGCGTTCGGCGGCCGGCAGGAAGCCGCTCGGCATGATGAGAGCGCCATGTTCGTCACGCATACGTATCAGAACTTCGTGAGCGGATGTCTGCAGGGTGCGGGTGTCCACGATCGGCTGTCCGGCCAGCACGAAACGGTTATGCTCGATGGCGTCTTTGATGCGCCGTGACCAGCCCATGTCCAGGGACAGTGCCGCGACGTTCATCTCATCCTTCACGTCAAAAATGTGCACACGGTTGCGTCCATCACGCTTGGCCAGGAGACAGGCAAAATCGGCGCGTGACAACACTTCTTCGGCAGAGCGCGACTCGGCGTTGATCATTGCCACGCCGATCGAGCAACCTACGTCTACCTGCTCGCTGGCCTGTCGAAAGCGGTAGGCTGCCAGCGCCCTGCGAAAAGACTCAGCGATAGACTGCGCTTCCTCGGCGCGCGTGTCATAGAGCAACATGGTGAACTCGTCGCCACCCAGGCGGGCAATCAGGTCGCTGCGGCGCGCGCGTTTGCGGAGCAGCTCGCTGACCTCGATCAGCAGACGGTCACCGGCGAGATGGCCAAGCGTGTCGTTGACGTACTTGAAATTGTCGAGATCAATGTAGAGCAGGGTGCTGACCTGATCAGCGACTTGACGATGTGCGCGTTCCACGACACGGGCAAGCTCACCCAGAAAGTAGCTGCGATTGTGAATGCCTGTCAGGTCGTCGTGTTCGGTCTTCGCGCGCAAGTGTTCGAGCATTGCTTTGCGCTCGCTATTGTCGGCCACCAGTGCGACGTATAAGCCGCTTGCCCTCCAGCCACATGCCGCTGATCTTGATGGCCATGGGAAAAGTGGCTCCGCCCTTGCGTTGTCCCGCTAACCTCACCCTCTTGCCCAACCAGACCATCCAGTTCATTGTTCAGCAGACGGTTGAGAAAGGAGTTTGTCTCGGCTTGGATCTCGCGCTGGATCAGGACAGTGATGTTCTGGCCAACAACCTCACGCTCCGCCCAGCCGAACAGGTCGACTTGCGGCCTGGTTGTATCCCTCGATGTAGCCATGCGCGTCGAAGGTAATAATGCCTTCGGCGGTATTGTCGAGGATGGTTTGCAGACGCTCCTGACGCGAGCGCACCTGACTGTGCATGTGCTCGAAGGCCTCGATGAGTTCGCGGGTTTCCGCGGTCGTGGTGCGCTGCATGTGCGGCGCTTTCATCCCCAGCGCTTCGGATTTGAGGGCAGAGCGACGTTGGCAATCGGACGGCGCACGGTGTACTCAAAGAACAGGTAGCCAACGGCGGTCAAGGCGATTGTGATGAATGAAATAAGCCACAGGGCCCTGGACAGCCGGTCGGCGATACCCGTGACTCGAAGTCATGTCGGTGACCGAAGCGCTTTCGAGTTCGCCGCGCAGTACGTTCATATCCACCCACAGACGGGAAAAACAGCGGTTGGATGTAGTCGCGCAGCAACGGCACATCCGCGCGCCAGCGTTCCGAACTGTAGATAGCCGCGGCCGCCAGATAGGCATCGTGCCATTCCCGGCTGATTTTGCGCATGTTCGTCAGCGACTCGCCTTGCTGGAACTCAAGCGTGTTCTTTGCCTCGAATCGAGCAAGTGCTGCGAGGTGGCGATCCGACCAGTCTCGTGATAGAACTCGATCTGCTGGTGCTGGTTCTTCATGCCGGTTTCCGGGTCGCCGGGAAAGACTACCGAAACGGTTCGCAACAAACACGCGGAAGTTGCCAATCATGATCGCCCAGGCGTAGCGGGCCTCCGCAAACAGACTCACGAATTTCCATCCTGGATGGCGAGCCGCGACGCTCGATCCGCTTCATCCATGGCGAGCGTTGCCAGGGACAGGAATTCGATGTTGTTCGGCAACATCTTGTCTAGCATGTGGCGCATGGCGGGGAACAGCTTTTCTGCGTCTGCGCGGATATCCATCAGGCGAGCACTTTGCCGGCGCAGTTCCTGAATATTCGCCGAACAGTCGCCGTAACTTGTCTTGTCGAGAGGATGAGCGCTGTGCCCAATCGGTGATGGATAGGTTTTTGGCGTCGACGATGAGGTGATCGATGCTGGCGAACGTCGTTTCGCGCTGCTGTTTATAAGGAGACAACAGGAAACCTTGCAGCGCCGTTTCAGTCAGCCAGATGTCGTCGCTCAGATCGTTGAGCAGACGAGCTGATCTCTTCGCGCTCAGAAACATTTATGGAGCTTTGACGAGCAGTCTGGTCGACGACTTCTTGGGCCGCCCAACCGGCGGCCAGCACGAAGCATACAAAAAATCCGGTCACCCACAGATAACGGCCTCGGATACTGCCGAATCCGAGGTGGAGTGTCAGCCATGTGCCGAGGTGGAATCGTCCCTGTTCCTGGTTTCCTAGTGTATTTGGATCAGGAGTGTTCACGCTCAACGCGATCTACGATTACGTACGTGTATATTAATATAGCAGCTGGCGGGGCAGATATGTGGGTAAATACAGGATATCGATTATCTATAACCGATTGAAGAATAATAAGTTACAAGTCGATCCCGGGCCAGAACCGATAGGATGCGCCGGTCTAGTGACACGCAAGCTTTTCCTGACCGGTGCAATCCACAGGGTACGCTTTTTATGACCAGGCGGTACCAGAGCAACACGAATGCGGACATTAATCCGGATACACATGTGCGCACTTCCCTTGGTGCTGGTTCGGTACGGCGCTATCATTCGAGCATGACGCCGATAGGCGTTTGACGATTCAACCTTTTGAGAAACCATCCGTGACCATTTATTTACGTGCAACATTGATCAACCTGTTTGTTCTGTTTCTGAGCCACTCTGTCCAGGCCGGCGAGGATATTGAAAAAATAAAACAGAAAATTCAACAACGCCTGCCAGAAATCAGCATCACAGAATTCAAGCCAGCGCCAATTCCGGGTTTGTATGAAATTGTATTCGGCACTCGTGTGGCCTATGTGTCGGCGGATGGACAATACATATTGATGGGCGACCTGATTGATCTCGACAATAAACGCAATCTGACAGCAATGCGCCGTGGCGGTCTCGTATTGAAGTCAATAGATGCGTTGGGGGAAGCCAACATGATTGTGCTGGGTCCGGCCAAACCGAAACGCACACTGACAGTGTTTACGGATGTGGATTGTCCGTATTGCGCGCGCTTGCATCAGGAGGTGCCCAAGCTCACGCAGGCCGGCGTAAAGGTGCGCTATCTTCTGTTTCCACGTGCCGGCAAGGGCACGGAAACCTACATGCGATCGGTCGCTGTGTGGTGTGCCAAGGACAGGGTGAAGGCGATAGGCATCGCCAAGAGCGGAGGAAAGCTGGAGATGAAGAATTGCACTAATCCGGTGGACGAGCATCTGCGCCTCGGCAAGGAGGTTGGTGTGGAAGGAACACCAACCATCGTGATGGATGACGGTCGTGTATTGCCCGGTTACGCACCGGCCGCGGAGCTGCTGACCGCCCTTGGGCTCCTGGATGGAAAAAAGAACGAGCAGGTACGTTGAGGCAGGTGGTTTCTTAAGGGTGCTGCGCCACTTCCTGTTGATGTGGAGAGCGAAACCCGCCGGCGGGAGATTCTGACTCGCAACGTTCGGCAATCAGACTCAGGAATTGAGCAGCGACTGCGTGGAAACGAGCGCATCTGGGCGGGATTCCGGGAAATCGAGATTCGCATGCTTGCCGCCGAAACGCTGCACGCGGTGATTGCGGTGTTGTCGCGCGATGTACCGAAATTTTTCCCCGGTGTGCATGCCGTATCCGTTGCCTGGCTTGATCCGGACTATGAGCTCACACGCCTGCTGGAGCAGGAAGACGGGCAACAGACAACGGCGCTTTTGTCGCACTTCACCCGCCGTTGTCTGGAGTAGTTTCTCCGCAAGATCCGCTGCTAGGAGCGTTCGATGTCGCCAGCCAGCAGAGACTGTTTCCGCACGCTAGCCAGCCACTGCGGTCGATCGCGATGGTGCCTCTCGTGTTGCGCGGGGAACGGGTCGGCAGCCTTAATCAAGGCAGTGCGGACCCGCTGCACTTTACGCCAGATACCGCAACCGATTTTCTCGAACACCTTGCCGCAGTAACAGCAATCTGTATCGATAATGCCGTGAATCGCGCGCGCCTCCAGCGCGACGGACTCACGGACATGCTGACGCAGGTTGCGAACCGCCGGTTTTTCGACCGGCGGTTACGCGAGGAAATTAGTCAGTGGCAACGTCGCGGAGAGGATCTGTCCTGTCTTTTGGTCGATCTCGATCGTTTCAAGCTGATCAATGATCAACATGGGCATCAGGCCGGCGACCTGGTTCTGCAAGAAGTGGCGCGTACCCTAAGCAAGGGGCTGCGCGAGAGTGATGTGTTGGCGCGCTATGGCGGTGAGGAGTTTGTTCTGCTCCTGCCGGCGACAGGAAGCAAGCGCGCTGCCGAAATTGCCGAGCGTCTGCGCGCGGCAGTCGCTGGCCGCGTAATCTCGCCTGCGCCGGGTGTGCGCTTACAGGCGACAGCATCCTTCGGATTGGCGAGTCTTGACGGCGGAACAGCGAGTCACGCTGGACGAGCCTGGCTTATGGCTGCTTCGTCAGGCGGACCATGCCTTGTACGCTGCGAAGGAGCGCGGCCGCAATCGTGTGGTGGCCGTGGGAGACTCGAACGTTAAAGCCACGGCTCCATCTTTGAAATAGCAACAACTGTTAGGGAGCAGGCACCGGTTCTGCTGCAAGGGTGCCGGTGCCGTATTGTTAACGCTCCAGGAGTTTCAGTTTGTCCGGTTTGCCGTCCCAATCGGCTGCATCCGCAGGCTGCTCCTGGTGCTCGGTAAGCACCGGCCACTTCTTGGCAAGCTCGGCGTTTAGTCCGATGAATTGCTCCTGCCCAACCGGTACGTCGTCTTCTGCATAGATGGCATTCGCCGGACATTCCGGCACACAAAGTGTGCAGTCGATACATTCGTCCGGGTCGATAACCAGCATGTTCGGACCCGCATGGAAACAGTCTACGGGGCAAACTTCCACGCAGTCGGTATATTTGCACTTGATACAGTTTTCGGTGACCACATAGGTCATTGCTTCTCTCCGGCGACAGAAATGGCGAGGCGCGATAATACACGCTGGACCGGATGAATAAAATTGACACCAGGCCAACGTCCGGATCTCAGGCACCGGGGAGTGCCCCGGCACGCTATCGTAGGTGGCCCGGCATGCTGCGATAACATGTTGTGCATAAAGCGAAATCCACTTGACGTCGCGTCAGGTCTCAACCAGCATGTGTTTATGCAGCCGCTATACTCAATTGAGTCATGAACCAAATCGACTCATCGAAAAGTTCCACCAATCCGGCACTTCCGGCCTTCGCCTTGCCGCGCAACCAGGTTACGGCCTGGGTCGTGGAAACCGATCCAACCGAAACTGCGTCCTGGCTGGCTTCATTGCCGCTGGCGGACAGCGTTCAAACGGCCCAGCAGATTTATCAGGCGTTGTTTACTCTGAATCGCATGTCCCTGGAGGCGGATGTCCGGCTGGTGCTCATGGAGCTGTACCGCAAGCCTGTGGCGGCGGTTGCCTCTGGACTGCAATCGCATTTTGTGCGGCTGTCGCTGCCGCTGAAACCGCGTCTCAAACAGCTGGCCGACTTTCTCTGCCAATTGCACATGGAAATGGCGCACGGCTACAAGCATGTATTGAAGGACGGGCTTGATGAACATGAACCGTGGGAAAGCGAAGCATTTATACTTGCTGTAGAGCGTTCAATCCGCTACCTCGGTGAAGTATTGCTCCGCTCCTATCAGATGTATATGCCTGCCCCGCCAGGCGTATGGAAGGAGATTCACGGCTTTTACCGCTACGCCGAGCTGCACGATCAAGCGAATCGCCCACTCACCATTGATGGTCTCGAAGAGGGCACATCGGTGACCCATGCTTATCTGCAGACGTTGTTGCTCGGTCTGTGCGGACCCTATCAATTGCCGCAGAATGAATGCCATCAGGTAAACACGTTCCTGGCACGCTGGAGCAAGAAGGCAGAAATCAGTGCTGCGATTCAGTTGATTGATCCAGCCGGATGTTTTTTGATCGATTTGAATGCGGATCACCCGGCCGTACCCTTTCCGCGCGATGTGCCATTGCATCCCGAGCCGGCATTACGTGCGCTGAACGCGATCGAGCTGGCGCGAGTCGTGCATGACTTCAGTAAACGCCTGCAAAAGGGTGAGCCTCCGTCTACACTCGGGCTTGGCTTTGAATGTGTCGGATCAGCGTGCGTGGATATCCTGAAACGCATGCTGCGTTTCTGGGGATTTGCCGGTCGACGCCAGTACTCCAGACGGCAGTCTCCGCAATCGTTGTCACTGTGCGTGGGCCTCAATGCCGTGCATTTTTTCTGCGACGGGCAGCGGCCGTTTACACCGCCACAGGCGGTCGCTGCTATTCCAGAGCATGCCCTTGAGCCGCCCGACCGCTTTGCCCTGGAAGCGGAGTCTCAAGATGAACGGCCGGTGACGGCACCGCTGCCAGAGTTGTTCCGTGTCGACAGCCGCTGGCAAGTGCGAGACGAGAGCGCAGGTGGTCTGTCGCTTGCACGCAGCGGTGATGCCGGGATTCCGGTGCGGGTGGGGGACATTATCGGAATCCAGAATCCATTGCTCAATCAATGGCGTGTTGGCGCTGTTCGTTGGGTAAAAAGTGCGAATACACAGCATGTCGAAATGGGTGTTGAGATGCTCGCTCCGCACGCGTATCCGTTTGCGGTGCGACCTGCCGGTACGGATGTCGTGCCCTACAGTCAGGCGTTACTGCTTCCGCCGATCGAAGTGTTACACCAGCCGGCCACGTTGCTGGTGGCACGTGGCACCTGTCAGCCTGGAGAGGACATCGAAATCGCTGACAGCGAGTCGCCACCGCGTCGTGTACGCGTATTGAAAGTGGCAGAGCGCAGCAGCGCGTTTGCGCAAGTGGTGTTTGCAGACGTTGCCCAGCATTAGGAACAATATCTCAGCGACACCAATCTGGCGGAACGTGTGGCTGTATCAGATCAAGGAGTTCATTGTATATCTTTGGTGTGCCGCCGATCACGTGGCCGGAGTCGATAAAGTTTTGTCCACCGCAGAAATCGCCGACCAGGCCACCGGCCTCCTCGATCAACAGACAGCCTGCCGCCATGTCCCATGGGTTCAGCCCGAACTCCCAGAATCCCTCCAATCGTCCGCAGGCGACATGCGCGAGATCGAGTGCCGCTGATCCGGCACGACGTACGCCGCTCACGCGTGGCAGGAGGGTGCGAAAAGTATTGATCCAGACTTCGAGATGCTCCATCGACTTGTAGGGAAAGCCGGTTGCAAGCAATGCCGCATCCATGTGACTGACACCACTCACGCGCATGCGTCGATCGTTCAGTTGCGCGCCGCCGCCGCGCGAGGCGGTGAACAGCTCGTTTTTTAGGGGATCGAACACCACTGCCTGCGTGGCGCGGCCATGGTGGTGTAGACCGATTGATACGGCAAACTGCGGATACCCGTGCAGGTAATTGGTGGTACCGTCGAGCGGATCGATAATCCAGAGGAATTCACTTTTTCCGCGTCGCCCGGTTTCCTCCGCAAGAAAGGCGTGGTCCGGATAAGCGCGCTTCAGTACGTCAATTATTTCGGCCTCGGCCTCACGGTCTACTTGGCTGACAAAATCATTGCGCCCCTTGTTTTCAACGGTCAGCCGATCGAGCTGGCCGGCATAGCGTGTAATCACCTTGCCGGCGCGGCGCGCAGCCTTCACGGCCGTGTTCAGCATCGGATGCATGTAATTCCCCAGATTGTTAAAGTGCGGTAAAGCGGCGCATTGTAACCGTCGCCAACCTGTTTGGAAAATTACCACGAGACTCGTTGCCCAGCATGACCCTGAATCACATCCGTATCGTACTTGTGCAGCCATCCCATGGCGGCAACATCGGTGGCTGTGCGCGCGCCATGAAGAACATGGGTCTCACGCGCCTGGTGCTGGTGGCGCCGGAGGACTTTCCGAGTGAAGAAGCCAGTGCGCGTGCGGCTGGTGCGGATGACGTGCTGGCGCAGGCGCAGCTGTACGCCACACTCGATGAAGCAATTGCCGATTGTCATCTGGTGATCGGTGCCAGTGCACGCGAACGGCGCATAGCCTGGCCCATGCTCACACCGGATGCGGCGGCGCGCAGGCTGATTACAGCCAATACCGGACAAGAAGTAGCGGTGCTGTTTGGACGTGAACGCACCGGTTTGTCCAATGATGAACTCGATCGTTGCCAGATTCTGGTTAACATTCCGGCCAATCCACAATTCTCTTCCTTGAATCTGGCGTGTGCCGTACAACTCATTGCTTATGAGATCCGGCGTGCTGCTGGCGCAGGTGCTGTTGCGGTGCCTGCCAGCACCGAAGACATGCTTGGCGAGCCGCTTGCGACCAGTGCGGAGATACAACTTTTTTATCAACATCTCGATCAAGTTATGATTGAGACCGGATTTCTGGATCCAAAAAATCCGCGCCTGCTGCGACGCCGAATCATGCGCTTGTTTAATCGCGTGGAATTGACCAGTAACGAGGTCAACATTCTTCGTGGCATACTGTCAGCCGCCATGCAGCAAGCGCCAAAAGCAAAATCTTGATTAAAATAGTCGGAAACGTTTAAATCGGCGCAGAGGTTACACATGTTCCAGCGTATTCGCGACGATATTCGCATTGTGTTTGAACGCGATCCTGCGGCGCGATCAACCCTTGAAGTGTTGCTCACCTATCCCGGCTTGCACGCGGTCTGGGCGCATCGGATTTCGCATCGTCTCTGGCGCTGGCGGTTGAAGCTGGTTGCCCGCGTGTTGGCGCAATTCACGCGCTGGATTACAGGAATTGAGATTCACCCGGGCGCCAACATTGGCAACCGTTTTTTTATCGATCACGGAATGGGTGTCGTGATCGGGGAGACAGCTGAGATTGGCAATGATTGCACGCTTTATCATGGCGTCACCCTGGGCGGGACCAGCTGGGAAAAGGCCAAGAGACACCCGACTCTCGGCAATAATGTTGTTGTGGGTGCAGGCGCAAAGATACTCGGGCCGATCACGCATCGGCGATAACGCGCGTGTCGGTTCAAATTCGGTGGTAGTGAAAGATGTACCTGCTGACGCCACTGTTGTGGGCATCCCGGCGCGCACGGTGATTGCCAAGGATGACGCCGGCTCAGAAAAGCGTCGTGCCATGGCGAAGAAGATCGGCTTCGACGCCTACGGTCAACACCATGGTCAGTTGCCGGACCCAGTCAGTCAGGCGCTTGATCGCATCCTTGACCATCTGCATGCAGTTGACGATCGACTTGAACTGCTGGATCGATTGAAATCGCAAGAAGCTGTAAAATCTGCAACTGCCGACACGAAACCCAACAACGCGCAGTCGAAGCCCCTCAAAAAAGATCTTGAAAGCTGACACATTTCTGTTTTGACGCCAATTTTGGCCAATGAATTGCCAGACACCGGGCCGCAAGGGGTAAGGGATTCTATACTTGACTGTTTACGTCGGGTATGTCAGAGTAATCGGGAAGAGATTCACTAACTCACTCTTGGGCACGTGCCATGAAACTGACAACTAAAGGACGCTATGCGGTAACCGCCATGCTGGATTTGGCGCTCCATTATCAGCAGGGCGCCGTAACCCTGTCTGAAATAGCCAAACGCCAGGGTATCTCACTGTCTTATCTCGAGCAGTTGTTTGCACGCCTGCGCCGGAACGGCCTTGTGGACAGCGTGCGTGGTCCGGGCGGTGGCTACACGCTCGCGCTGGCACCGGACAAGATTACCGTCGCGCAGATCGTCATTACGATTAACGAGAATATTGATGCCACGCGCTGTGGTGGCGACAAGAATTGCCAGGGTGACGAACGCTGCCTGACGCATGACCTCTGGCACTCGCTGAGCGAGCGTATCCACGATTTCCTCGATGGCATCACGCTGGGCGACCTCGTGGCTGAGCCGAATGTGCGTGAAGTGGCCGAGCGTCAACGCGATCGCGAAAAGCGCGTAGTCGTTTGTGGCGACACGCTAAAGGCGTACGGATATCACGTACCTGGTTTGGCCTAGCATCTGCCTGAGTTATAGTTATTAGAGATCGCCATGAGAAAACCGATTTATCTAGATTATTCAGCAACCACGCCGGTCGACCCACGCGTAGCCGAAAAACTGTGTAGCTACCTGACGCTGGATGGTGATTTCGGCAATCCGGCGTCGCGCTCCCATGTGTTCGGCTGGCATGCGGACGAGGCCGTGGAGGAGGCGCGTGCGCAAGTCGCCGCACTACTCAGTGCCGATCCGAAAGAGATAGTGTGGACGTCCGGTGCGACCGAATCCAATAATCTCGCCATCAAGGGTGCAGCACAATTCTACAAGGGCAAGGGCAAACACATCGTCACCTGCAAAACCGAACACAAGGCCGTGCTCGATACATGTCGCCATCTGGAACGAGAAGGCTTCGAAGTAACGTATCTTGACCCTGAACAGAATGGCCTTGTCGATATCGATAAGCTTGGAGCGGCGCTGCGTCCTGATACCGTTCTTGTGTCACTAATGCACGTCAACAACGAGATCGGTGTTGTCCAGGACTTGGGGGCAATCGGAAAGCTCACGCGCAGCAAGGGCATTCTGTTTCACACCGACGCCGCACAGAGCGCCGGCAAAGTTCCGATTGACGTGAATGCAATGAATATCGACCTGCTTTCACTCTCGGCGCACAAAGTCTATGGCCCGAAGGGGATCGGCGCGTTGTACGTGCGCCGCAAACCGCGCGTACGTCTCGAAGCGCAGATGCACGGAGGTGGGCACGAGCGCGGCATGCGTTCCGGCACGTTGCCTGTGCACCAGTGTGTGGGCATGGGCGAGGCCTTCCGCATCGCCAAGGCCGAAATGGCGCAGGAGAGCGAACGCATCCGCATGCTGCGCGATCGCCTCTATAATGGCCTCAAGGATATTGAAGAGGTATACGTAAACGGCGATATGGACAGGCGCATCGCCGGTAACCTCAACATCAGTTTCAACTATGTCGAAGGCGAATCGCTGATCATGGCGCTCAAGGACATCGCGGTATCTTCCGGATCGGCTTGCACTTCGGCGAGTCTCGAACCGTCATACGTGCTGCGCGCACTCGGACGTAACGACGAATTGGCACATAGCTCGATCCGTTTCACGCTTGGCCGTTTCACGACCGAAGAAGACGTGGACTACACCATCAAGCTGGTGAAAGAAAAGATCGGCAAGCTGCGCGAGCTTTCACCGCTCTGGGACATGTACAAGGAAGGCATCGACCTAAACACGGTGCAGTGGGCAGCGCATTAAACAGGCGGCGATCGCAGAACGTACACACTACAGACACGTATTGAACTGAGGAGTAGCAATCATGGCATACAGCGACAAGGTACTGGACCACTACGAGAATCCGCGCAATGTCGGGGCCTTTGACAAAAATGACCAGTCGGTCGGTACCGGCATGGTCGGTGCGCCGGCGTGCGGAGACGTGATGAAGTTGCAGATCCGTGTGAACGAGCAGGGTGTAATCGAAGATGCCAAGTTCAAAACCTACGGCTGCGGTTCGGCGATCGCTTCGAGCTCGCTGCTTACAGAGTGGGTGAAGGGCAAGACCCTGGAACAGGCCGGTCAGATCAAGAACACCCAGATCGCCGAAGAGCTGGCGCTTGCCGCCGGTTAAAATTCACTGCTCTGTGCTGGCCGAGGACGCGATCAAGGCCGCGATCCACGATTACCATGAGAAGCATACCAAGGGTGGTAAGGCAGATGCCGCCTGAGAGCGCCCACGAGCGAGATGCTGAAAACAGAAGGTAAGCCTATGGGGATCAGCCTCACCGAATCCGCTGCCGCACATGTGCGGAAGTCACTCGAAAAGCGCGGCAAGGGAGAAGGCCTGCGTCTTGGTGTGCGCACTTCCGGTTGCTCGGGCAAGGCCTACGTTCTTGAGTTTGTAGATACCATTCAGCCGGACGAAGTCGTATTCGAAAGTCACGGGATCAAAGTGATTGTGGACCCGAAGAGCCTGTTGTTTCTGGACGGCATGGTTCTGGATTACACACGTGAAGGCTTGAATGAAGGTTTCAAATTTGACAACCCGAATGTCAAGGGTGAGTGCGGCTGCGGCGAAAGCTTCACCGTTTGATCGGCCAGGCATCTGCTGGCATGCAGAACGACTTGGAGAAAGAATTATTTCGACCTGTTCGGTCTGCCTGCGACGTTCGATCTCGATGTTGCCGACCTTGCCGTTCGATATCGTGAGTTACAGCGCCGTTTCCATCCCGACCGCTTTGCTTCAGCCTCCGCGCCGGAACGGCGCCTTTCAGTGCAACTGACGGCACAGGTCAATGCCGCTTTTCAGACCCTCAAGGATCCAGTTGCACGCGCGCGCTATCTGCTCGGAATGCAGGGTGTTGAAACCAGTGAAGACACAGACACGGCCATGGACACTAATTTTCTCATGGAGCAGATGGAGTTACGCGAAAGCCTGGCTGAAGCTCGTGAGGCGACCGATCGGCATGTGCGCCTCGAAACCTTGCGTCAGCGAGTGGATAAAGAGTTCGAAGCAGCGATCTGACCTACTGCACACTTGTCTTGCCGAGAACTGCAGAACCGGCACGCCAGCAGGCACGCAATCTGGTGCGCGAGATGCAGTTTCTTCAGAAGCTTGCGCACGAGATCGAAGAACTGGAGTAGAGTCGTACCGCATTTCAATCCACGAAACTGATTTAATCCATGGCACTGTTGCAGATCAGCGAACCCGGCCAGTCCACCGCGCCGCATGAACACCGGCTCGCCGTCGGTATTGACCTCGGCACGACCAACTCGCTCGTTGCCACGGTGCGTAGCGGTATTGCCGACACCCTGCCTGATGAGCAGGGCCGGCACCTGTTGCCGTCGGTTGTGCACTACCGGCACGATCTCGATCCCGAAGTCGGCGATCAGCGCTTGATGCGGCGACAGATGACCCATTGAATACGATTTCCTCCGTGAAGCGACTCATGGGACGCGGGGTCGAGGACGTGAAACGACTCGGCAATCTTCTGCCGTATGAGTTTAGCCCGGGCACATCCGCCATGCCGCGTATCAACACGGCGGCTGGTGAACGCAGTCCAGTAGAGGTCTCGGCCGATATCCTCAGAGTCCTCAAGCAGCGCGCCGAGAGCGACGCTTGGCGGGGAACTCAGTGGCGCGGTAATCACTGTGCCCGCCTATTTTGACGACGCCCAGCGCCAGGCCACCAAGGATGCTGCGCGCCTCGCCGGCCTGAATGTGCTGCGCTTGCTCAACGAGCCAACGGCGGCCGCCGTAGCCTACGGCCTTGACCATAATGCCGAAGGCGTGTTTGCGATCTACGATCTGGGTGGTGGAACCTTCGATATCTCGATACTGCGTCTGAATCGCGGTGTATTCGAAGTGCTGGCCACGGCTGGCGATTCGGCGCTGGGTGGCGACGACATGGATCATGCCATTGCCGACTGGATGTGGCAGGAAGCTGGCCTGAGCGAACACGCCGACCGCAAGCTGCAGCGCCGTTTGTTGCGTGATGCACGTGCCGCCAAACAGGCACTGACCGATACACCGACTGTTCCGGTACAGGTCCTGCGACCCGATGGCACGGTCTGGCAGGGAACGCTCGAGCGCACGATGCTTGTCCAGCTGGTCGATCCGCTGATCGAGCGCACGCTGGCACCCACGCGCCGTGCACTCAAGGATGCCGGCCTCAAGCCGCAGGACATTCAGGAAGTGGTAATGGTCGGCGGCTCGACACGCATGCCGCGAGTGCAAGAGAAGGTCGAGATGTTTTTCGGCCGCAAACCGCTCACTGGCATCGACCCGGACAAGGTGGTGGCGATTGGCGCCGCCATCCAGGCCGATATACTCGCCGGCAACAAGCCGGACAATGAGATGCTGTCTGCTGGATGTCACGCCGCTGTCGCTGGGGCTGGAAATCATGGGCGGTATGGTGGAAAAGATCATCCCGCGCAATTCGGCGATTCCCACGGTGCGCGCCCAGGAGTTCACTACCTACAAAGATGGTCAGACGGCACTGCTAATTCACGTGCTGCAGGGTGAGCGCGAGCTGGTCAACGACTGCCGCTCGCTCGCACGCTTCGAGCTGCGCGGTATTCCCCCGATGGTTGCGGGCGCGGCGCGCATCCGTGTCACCTTTCAGGTGGATGCCGATGGTTTGCTGAGTGTGGCGGCACGCGAACAGGGAACCGGGGTCGAGGCAACCATCGTGGTGAAACCGTCCTATGGCCTGACCGATATCGAAATTGAACACATGCTGCGCGACTCGATCGCACACGCCGGCGAAGACAATGCGGCGCGCAATTTACGCGAGCAACAGGTTGATGCAGACCGCGTCCTGGAGGCGGTGCTGTCCGCGCTGCGTGCGGATGGTGAAAAGTATCTGAACCGGGAAGAGCGTGCAGAGATTGATAACGCGCTGGCGGCACTTCAAAATGCCCGCGCCGGAACGGACGCGACAGCCATCAAGCAGGCGGTTGCCGCGGTCGACCAGGTTACCCAGGCGTTTGCCACGCGCCGCATGGATGCCAGCGTGCGCGCTGCGCTCGCTGGCCACCGTCTGGATGAATTCAAGAGCTGAGAGAACATGACACTGTTGCGTGTATTGCCACATCAAGAGCTCTGTCCACAGGGCGCAACTCTCGAGGCCGAACCGGGAAAAAGTATCTGTGATGTGCTACTCGATGCCGGTATCGGTATCGAGCACGCCTGCGAGAAGGCCTGTGCCTGTACCACCTGCCATGTGATCATTCGCAAAGGCTTTGAGGCGTCTGGCGTCGGCCGAGGAGAAAGAAGAAGACCTTCTGGACAAGGCCTGGGGCCTTGAACCGACATCACGCCTGAGTTGCCAGGCGCGCGTCGGGCAGCAGGAACTGGTCATTGAGATCCCGAAATACACCATCAATATGGTGTCCGAACAGCGTTGATGCATAAAACCTAGTACGTTTACCTGTAAATTTGGAGGCACCATGGGCCTGAAATGGACTGAAAGTCTTGAAATTGCCATTGCCCTGAACGATGCACATCCGGATGTCGACCCGAAAACCGTCCGCTTTACCGATTTGTACCAATGGGTACAGCAGCTCGACGGATTCGATGACGATCCGGCGCATAGCGGCGAAAAGATACTGGAGGCCATCCAGATGGCCTGGATCGACGAGGCAGACAGCTAATCACAGGCAGGTTGGCGATTGATCCGAGTTTGTTTCCCTGATGTCTAGCCGCTAAACTATCCCCTTGTTTCAAAAGGCCAGAACCCGAATTTCGGGTGCTGGCAGACAGACTCGTGCAACCGCTATAGTCGAATTCATGCAAACTCAGCGCAGGCAAAATCAATCTTCTGGGCCTCAACCTTGCAGCTTTGCAGACTTTTTTTGCGGAGCTGGGCGAAAAGCCGTTCCGTGCCGGTCAGGTGATGCAGTGGATCCATCATTTCGGCGCCACAGACTTCGATACCATGTCCAACCTCAGCAAGCCGCTGCGCGCCCACCTTCAGCAAGCCGCCGAGATCCGTCCGCCGGAGGTTGCTCTCGACCAGCTGGCCGCGGATGGTACGCGCAAGTGGTTACTGCGGCTGGCCGACGGCAACTGCATCGAGACTGTATTCATCCCTGAAGCCGAACGCGGCACGTTGTGCGTTTCTTCGCAGGTGGGCTGCACACTCAACTGTGCATTCTGCGCCACCGGCCATCAGGGATTCAATCGCAACCTCGACGCGCACGAGATTATCGGTCAGGTGTGGGCCGCCAACCGCGCACTCGGGCGCGACCCGAAGGGCGATCGCATTATTACCAATGTGGTGATGATGGGCATGGGCGAACCATTGCTTAATTTCGACAATGTGGTCATGGCCATGAATATCATGCTGGATGATCATGGCCTATGGCCTGTCCAAGCGGCGTGTGACCCTCAGCACCGCTGGCATGGTACCGATGCTCGAACGCCTGCGCGAAGAATGCCCGGTGAGCCTGGCGGTGTCACTGCACGCTCCGAACGATGCGCTGCGCAACGAACTCGTGCCGCTTAACCGGAAGTATCCGATTGCCGAACTGCTAGCGGCCTGCAGGCGCTATGTTGAAGGCGATGCACGCCGGCGTGTGACCATCGAATACGTCATGCTCGCCGGAATCAACGACAGCGTGACTCACGCGCATGAGCTGGTAAAAATTCTGGATGGGGTGCCTGCCAAGGTGAATCTGATTCCGTATAACCCGTTCCCGCAGGGACGTTTCGAACGTTCCGACACTGGCCACGATCAACCGTTTCCGTGACGTGTTGATTGAACGCCAACCTCACGACCGTAACGCGCAAGACCCGTGGCGACGACATTGATGCAGCCTGCGGCCAGCTCGCGGGCCGCATTCAGGATCTTACGCCACGCTCGCAGCGATTAAGCCGGAGAACCCCGCCAGCATGATGCGACATGTGGTGTTGCTGGTTCTTGCGTGCCTGATGATCGGTGGCTGCGCCTCCCAGGCAGAACGTGATGAAAAGGAAGCGAAACTCAGACAAGCGCGTCGAGATTCATACCCAGCTCGGCGCGACCTACCTTTCCCGCAATCAGCTGGACATCGCGCAGCAGGAACTGGAGCGTGCACTGGAGATCAATTCGGATGATTCGCAGGCGAATCACATCATGGGCCTGCTGCAGATCCGGTTGAAGAAGGACGACAGAGGCCGAACAACATTTCCGACGTGCCGTCAGTGAACAGCCTGAAAATCCCGATGCACGAAACAGTTATGGTGTATTTCTGTGTGAACGCGGTCGTCTGGATGAGGCCGATGAGCAGTTCCGTGCCGCCATCAACAACCCGCTTTACAAATCGCCGGAACAGGCCAGCCTCAATGCCGGAATTTGTCAGCTCAAGAAGCCTGACAACAGCTGCCGCCGCTGTCTACTTCCGTATAGTGCTGCGAGCACAATCCGCGTCAACCGCTGGCGCTGTTTCACATGGCGCGCTACAGCTTCGAGACCGGCGAGGCACTGCTCGGCGCGTGGATTCATGCAGCGTTATTTCGAAGTCGCCACGGACACGCCAGAGGCGCTGTTGCTCGCATTTCGCATCGAGCATGCCTGGGCGACAAGAACGCGCAGGCCACCTATGCACTGCGGTTGCGCGGAAAATTCCCGCAGTCAGCAGAAGCCAGGCAATTGCGTACCCTGACAGGAAAGTAACGACTATGACGACGAGCACCCATCCGAAACCGCCGATCGCGCCACCGATCCACGGTCCTGGTGCACAGCTTGCCCAGGTGCGCGCAGATTTGCATCTCGCGCATGAAGATGTGGCAGCCAAACTGCATCTTGCACCGCGCCAGATCAAGGCGCTCGAGCAGGATGATTACTCCAGCCTTCCGGGCGCCACCTATGTGCGCGGCTACTCTGAAAAGTTATGCTTTGTTGCTGGGTCTTTCACCTGAGCCGATACTGGAAGCGCACTCGCGCCTGACCGGCGCAACCGTCGCGGTAGATTTCAGCGCCATCGCCCCACAACGGGAAATTACCAGTCGGCATCATCAAGTGCGTTTCGTCACTTATTTCATGATTGCGATCGTGATCGGTTTGGCGATTGCCTGGTGGCAGGGACGCGATACCCGTTCACCCAATCCCTCTCTCACCGCAAGCAATGGCGAGTCCGTTATGCCGGTTACGGATACCGCGCCGGGAGCAGGATTGCATGTCGAATCCGAGAAACTATCCATTGAAACGCCGACAGCCCGGATGCCGGCAGGGGTCGCCGTTGTCGGCGACCAGCCAACCGTGACGCAAGCGCCATCGGTTTCTACCACGCCGGGCAGTACCCCGGTACTGGTTCCGCAGCCACCGGCGGCAACTCCCGCGCCTGTCGTGTTGCCAACCGGTCCACGTATGAAACTTGTGCTGACTACCGATCAGGATTCGTGGGCGGATATCCGGGATGCGCGTCAGACCAAACTTCTTTACGAGACAGTGCCGGCTGGACGCACGGTAACGCTGGAAGGTGTGGCGCCGGTGAGTGTTTTTCTCGGCAATGCCGCGGGCGTGCGTCTGGAATACAACGGACAATCCGTGGACGTCGGTCCGCACAAGCGCGGCATGATCGCGCGCTTTACGCTCGGCGAAGAGCGATGCCGCGTCGGCGCCTGCGCGCTGACGTGTTGATCTCGCCACGCCGTCGCATTCGAGCCCGAACCCGGAACCGAGGTAATCTTCCGTGAGCAAGGCCATACAGGCCATCCGTGGCATGAACGACTTGCTGCCGGAGGTCGCTGTCGCTCTGGCAACGTATCGAACAGACGTCGCGAATCGGTGCTCGACGGCCTATGGCTATCGCGAGATCCGCTTCCCGATTATTGAGAAAACCGAGCTCTACAAACGCTCGATCGGTGAGGTGACGGACATTGTCGAGAAGGAGATGTATACCTTCGAGGACCGCAACGGCGACAGCCTGACGTTGCGTCCAGAGGGCACCGCCGGCTGTGTACGTGCCGGTGTCGAGAATGGCCTGTTGCACAACCAGGTGCAGCGGCTCTGGTATGCCGGACCGATGTTCCGCCACGAGCGCCCGCAGAAGGGCCGCTACCGTCAGTTTCACCAGATCGGTGTCGAAGCGTTTGGCATCGGCACGCCGGACATCGATGCCGAACTCATCCTTGTGACGGCACGTCTGTGGCGTTTGCTCGGAATTCGTGGCCTTGAGCTGCAAATCAATTCGCTCGGCACACCAGCGGCGCGCACCCGCTACCGGCAAGTGTTGGTTGAATACCTGCGTGGGCATTTTGCGCAACTGGATGAAGACAGCCGCCGACGCCTCGATAGCAATCCGTTGCGCGTGTTGGACAGCAAGAATCCGGCCATGCAGTCGTCTGATCGAAACGGCACCGAGTCTGCACGAACACCTGGACGAGGAATCGCTGCAGGCATTTTGAACAGCTGTGCACTCATCTCCAGGCTGCGAACATTGCATACCGTGTGAACCCGCGCCTGGTGCGTGGTCTGGATTACTACACGCGCACGGTATTCGAATGGGTCACGACCGATCTTGGCGCGCAAGGCACGGTGTGTGCCGGCGGCCGCTACGACGGGCTGGTCGAGCTGCTCGGTGGCCAGACGACACCGGCAGCCGGTTTCGCACTCGGTCTTGAGCGTCTGGCGGAACTTGCGGCTTCTGCAAAAGGTGGCGGGTGCGGACAGGCCGCCGCAGGTGTATGTTGCGCCGTTGGGCGAGGGAAAAGTCACGGAACAAGGGCTGGTGCTGGCCGAACAGCTGCGCGATGCCGGTCTGCGCGTCGAGCTGCATTGCGGCGGCGGTTCGCTCAAGTCGCAACTCAAGCGTGCCGATCGCAGCGGAGCGCGCTATGCCCTGCTTCTTGGCGAGAGCGAACTGGCGGCTGCACAGGTGAGCGTGAAAAACCTGCGTGCCGACGAGGCGCAACAGCTGGTCAAGATGACCGAGGTGCCGGTCTTTCTGAAGGCGCGACTGCTCGACGACATGGCTTTTGAAAATTTATAACTGATTTACGGAGAACGACCTTGGAAGAGTACAACTCCGGATGACCAGCTCGCCAACCTCAAGAACTGGTGGAAACAATACGGCAATGCGCTGATTGCACGGTGTCATTCATCGGCTTGGTGCTGCTGGCTGGCGGCAATTACTGGAAGCAGTACAAGATCAAGCGTGCCGAGAAGCCGCCTCGCAGATCTATGAAAACCTGCTTGCTGACCTGCAGCAGGGCAAGCCGATGCGGTGAGTGCGGCGGCCACGAAGCTCATGCAGGACTATGATGCGACACCGTATGCCGGAAAATCGGCGTTGCTGCATGGCGCGTCAGCGTTTTGATGCCAAGGATATCGCTGGTGCGCGCACGCAGCTCGAGTGGGCCATGAAGAATGCCAGTCGAAACTGCGGTTCAGCACAGCGCGCGTTTGCGGCTGGCGCGACCTGCTTCTCGATCAGGGCGAGACCAGCGTCAGCACTGGCGCTGGTAAACATCAAAGACACAAATGGATTTATTTCCGAATACGAAGAGATCCGGGGCGATGTGTTGCTTGCCCAAGGCGACCGTGAAGGTGCGCGTCGTGCCTATCAGGAAGCCATCGAGAAATTACCACGCGTTCCTCGTCATACCTGCAGGTACTTGACCATGAAGCGCGATAACCTTGGCCCGGAGAAGGCGCCATGAACCGCAAATGCAGGACCACTCGCACTGGTTCTGGCGCTCGGTGGCTGCAGCTGGTTTGGTGGACCGGATGTTGAGCCGCCCGCCGTATTGGTCGATTTCGAGCCATCGGCGGCGATCAAGGAAGTCTGGTCGGCGGATATTGGCAAAGGGCCCGACCGTCGGTTTCTGCGACTGGCGACCCGTGCGGCATGGCGATACGCTCTACGTCGTGGATGTCAAGGGCCGCGTGCGCGCGTTGGCGCAGGAAGAATGGCAAGGAGCGCTGGCGCACTGATCTTGATCTGGAGATTACAGGAGGCGTCGGATTCGGAGATGACCTCGTGCTGGTCGCCTCGCGCAAGGGCGTAGTCGTTGCACTCGACGGAAGCAAGGGCCGGGAACTCTGGCGCGCCCAGGTGACGAGTGAAGTGCTGGCGCCGCCCGCGGTCGGGGCCGGTGTGGTGGTAGTGCAATCGGTCGATGGCAAGCTTACCGGATTGGAGAGTGCGTCCGGAAAACGGCTCTGGATCCTCGATCGTACTGAGCCGGCACTGAGCCTGCGCGGCACCGCGACCCCGGTAATTTTGTCCGATGCTGTGCTGACCGGATTTGCCAACGGCAAGATCGTGGCCGTCAATCTCAGGAACGGACGGCCGCATCTGGGATATCCCGGTTGCTGAACCACAGGGACGCAGCGAGATCGAACGTCTCATTGACGTGGATATTCCGGTACTGATTGCCGGCCGTATCCTTCTGGCCGCCGCTTACCAGGGCAAGGTTGTGGCAATGAACCTGGAGAATGGTCGCCTGCTCTGGACTCGTGATATATCGACCTATTCCGCGCTCGCCGCGGATGCCAATAATGTGTATGTCAGCGATGTGCGCGGGAATGTGGTTGCGCTCGATTTGAGCAGCGGCTCCACAGTCTGGAAACAGGAGAAGCTGACGCTACGTCGCTTAAGTGCGCCTGTTGTCACCGGAAACGCCTTGGCGGTTGGCGACTTTGAAGGCTACGTGCATTGGTTGGCGCGTGAAGACGGTCGGCTTCTGGCGCGCGCACACGCGGCGAGCTCGGCAGTTCTGGCGGCACCAATCGCCGATGGCGCTACGCTCTATGTGACCACGCAGAACGGTTACCTGGCTGCGTTGCGTCTTGGCGCACGCACGCCCTGAGGCAATGGTCATTTTTGTGCAAACGTGCTTACCATAAACAGGAAGCGTCTGACGTTTCCTTTATGCCTATCCGCAAATGAAACCCGTCGTTGTTCTGGTCGGCCGTCCTAATGTCGGCAAATCTACACTGTTCAATGCACTGACACGCCGGCGTGACGCCATTGTGGCCGATCAGCCCGGCGTGACGCGTGACCGGCAATATGGTGAGGGCCGGGTCGGTGACCGGCCTTATCTCATCGTTGATACCGGAGGACTTGCCACGCAGGCACAGGGCATTGCGGCCTTGATGACCGCACAGTCCCGCCAGGCGATGGATGAGGCCGACGCTATTGTGTTTGTGGTGGACGGGCGTACTGGTCCAAGTGCGGATGATCGCGAAATAGCGCAGATCCTGCGACGCCTTGGGAAACGGGTAACACTGGCAGTGAACAAAACCGAAGGCCAGGAGCCGGGTAGCGCAGCCGCGGAGTTCTTTGCGCTTGGTCTGGGTGATCCGTGTGCCATTTCCGCCGCGCATGGCGAAGGTCTGGATGTGCTGATGGGCCGCGTGCTCGCGCCGTTAGAGACGGTCAGTGAAGCCGAGGTGCTTGACGATGTCCCGCGTATTGCCGTAGCCGGCCGCCCAAACGTTGGCAAATCCACGCTCGTCAACGCGCTGCTTGGTGAACAGCGTGTGGTGGTCGCAGACCAGCCTGGCACCACGCGCGACAGCATCCGCATTCCCTTGCGGCACGACAAGCATGACTACATTCTCATCGACACCGCCGGGGTACGACGCCGCACCCATGTAGATGAGGGCGTGGAGTCCTACTCGGTCATCAAGACATTGCAGGCGATCAGCGAAGCGAACGTCGTGATCCTGGTGCTCGATGCACGTCGTGAAATCAGCGATCAGGATGTGAGCCTTGCCGGCTACATCCTTGAACAAGGCCGCTCACTCGTGTTGGCGGTGAACAAGTGGGATGGTCTCGACGAGGCGCAACGCGCCTGGATCCAGCGTGAGATAGAGCGCAAGTTGTCGTTTGTGGTGTTCGCACCGCCGCATTTTATTTCAGCACTCGAAAGCAGTGGCATTGCAGCGTTGTTTCCGGCGATTGATCGTGCCTTTGCCTCGGCCAACGCCGACCTGCCAACCGCGCGCCTCAACCGCGTGCTGGAGAAGGCGGTACAGGCCACGCCACCGCCGATCGCGCAGCGCCGCCGCATCAAGCTCAAGTTCGCGCATCAGGGCGGGCACAATCCGCCACGTGTCGTGATCTTCGGCAACCAGGTGGCCGCGGTGCCGGATTCCTATCGGCGGTATTTGGCCAATTGTTTTCGTGACGCCTTCCATCTCGAAGGTACACCGGTGCGCATCGATTTCGAGCAGGGCGAGAACCCATTCGCCAGCAAGAAACCCAAGCGCAAGCAATCACCGCGCCTGCACGCATTGGCACGCCGAGACGAGCGCATCAAGAAAAAGAAAAAGCAGCGAGAACGAGGATGATTCCGGGCCGGACATTTAGCTGCCATTCGGCATCATTTCAGCCGGGGTTACCTGAGCGGCACGGCGGGTGGTTGTGGCGCAGCAGCCCGGGTCGTGGGTGACAGGAATAACGTTGGGTCCACTCGTGCGTTGTTCAGGCTCACCGACCAGTGCAGGTGTGCGCCAGTCACGCGCCCGGTTTTGCCTACGGAACCAATCTGCTGGCCCCGTGCCACACGCATGCCCTTCTGTACGCTAATACGTTTCAGGTGGTTGTACATGCTGACCAATCCCTGACCGTGGTCGATGAACACCGTATTCCCGTTAAAAAAGTAATTTCCGGTATCGATGACGGTGCCGGCTGCCGGTGCCCGGACGGGCGCGCCTTCCGGCGCGGCGATGTCGAGACCGGAATGCGGTTGGCGGGGCTGGTTGTTGAAAAAACGCCGCAGGCCGAAGCTGCTCGAGAAACGCCCGTGCGTAGGCAGGTCGAAGCGCAAGTCATCGAACAGCTCTTCGCTCCAGGTGGTGAAGGCACGACGACTCAGTGCCTGTTCACGCGTAATGCGTTTCATGTCTTCCGCTGTGGGATTGACCTGGCGCTTGTTAGCAAGGGTCAGGTATTGCGTTTCATACTGCTTTGGCAGTACCTGGAAGGCGAGGGTGCGCGTGGCGCCGCGTTCCGAAATGTACAATTGCTGATTGCCCACATCCAGGCTCAGCGGCAATCCCACCACGGCTTGCCACATACCCTCGGCGCGGACGAGTAGGACGCGCTGTTTCTGGAACTGGACAAGTGGGGGCGGCGCACTGTCCGGCGCAACGGCAACGATAGCAATTCCGCCCGGAACAGGACTTGGAAGCAGCAGTTCGGCGGTGGCCGTGATTGGCAGGGATAACACGGCCAGCAACAGCGCATTACGCATCCTTGTGCACCTTTTCCACCCGGCAATCCAGCAGGCCGCGCGCCAGCCGTGCGCGCACGGGATCGCCCGGTTGTACGTCGCCGGCCTTGCGCACTACTGCACCTGTTAAGGGATTTTCGAGAATGGCATAGCCGCGAGCAAGAGTGCCAAGCGGGCTTAACGTCTCGAGTGTCAGTACTGTGCGAGACACCTGTTCCTGGGTACGTTCCAGTACCCGGCGCATGGCATGCGCAAGCTGTGTCAACAGATGGCGGCTGCGAAGTTGTTGCTCACGCAGCTGCACCTGCGGATTGTGTCGTAACAGACGTGTGTGCAGGGAGAACAAGGCATGGGCAACATGTGCGCGAGAATGGAATTGTGCCAGGCGTAGACGCGTGCCGAGACTCCGCAGGCGCTCTTCAAGACGCGCTAAACGCTCGCGTGGATGAATTAGGCGTGTGCTGAGATAATCCAGCTGTTGTTGAACGGTTCGTAGACGGTCGCGCAGCAGGCGTATCAGGCGCTGTTCCTTCTGTTCTACTGCCAACCGCCAATCGGATTGATTCGGACTGAGCATCTCGGCGGCGGCTGTTGGCGTGGGCGCGCGCGCGTCGGCGACAAAGTCGGCGATAGTAACATCGGTTTCATGCCCGACTCCGCACACGATTGGAATCGGGCATGCATAAATGGCGCGCGCCACAATTTCTTCGTTGAACGCCCTCAGGTCCTCGAGTGAGCCGCCACCGCGCGCTAGAATCAGCACATCGCAGTCGTGTCGCTGGCCAGCAAGGTGAATCATGGCAGCGATTTTTTCCGCCGCACCTTCTCCCTGTACTGGTACCGGGTGTAACAGTACGGGAATGGCAGGAAACCGGCGTTTGAGCGTGGTGAGGATGTCATGCAGCACTGCACCCGATGGCGACGTGAGAATGCCAATGCATCGCGGCAACCGCGGCAGCGGCTTCTTGCGCGCGCCGTCGAACAGGCCTTCCTGAGAAAGACGGTTCCTGAGCTGTTCGTAGGCGCGTCGTAACGCTCCTTCACCGGACTCTTCCAGAGATTCGACAATCAGTTGGTAATCACCGCGTCCCTCATACAGGCTGACGCGGGCCCGCACCAGTACCTGCATCCCATCTTTTGGGGCTGCTCTGACATTTCGCTGACTGCCGCGAAACAGCGCACAACGTACCTGCGCTTGGGTGTCTTTCAGGGTGAAGTAGAGATGCCCGGAGGCCGGGCGCGACAGATTGGAGAGTTCGCCTTCCACCCATAACAACGGGAATGCGCCCTCCAGCAATGCTTTGACCTCGCGGTTGAGTCGCGAAACCGAAAAGACATCCCGGTCAGGGTTCTGGGGTAGCGGCAGTTGCGTCATGTCATGAACATAGCGCTGCTCGGTGCAGGAGAAAAGCCCGGTAAGCCGCTACCGGCTTCTTTGTGCTCCGCGCTGCACAAGGAGTGGCCGTGATGGGCTATTTCTGGTCTCTACGATGTTCGGGTGCCTGCCCACTGTGTGCGCCGCAAGAATTTCGAATGGTGAGCGTGACTGGTATTCAGCCATCACCGTATGGCACAAAAAAGCCGGGGAAACCCCGGCTTTTTTGTTTAATAAATTGAAAGACTTACTTAGGATAGCTCGGTTTGGCATCAGCTTCAGCCTTTGCCTGCTTCTCAGCGAGTTGCGCTTCCTTCAGTGCCTTCTTGGCATTCTTCATGGCTTCATCAGTCTTGCCTGCGGCCTTGGCGTCCTTGGCGGCTTTCAGGGTCTTCTCGGTGTCGCGCCAGATGCCTCCCTTTTTGGCAGAAGCGATCGCTTGTTCGGCGTCGGCGATTGCCTTGTCGAGTTCCGGGTTGGCGGCCGATTTGGTTTCCATTTCCGCGCAGCCGCTCAAGGCGAGTACGAGGCAGGCTGTCAGCAAGATGGTTTTTTTCATGGGGCTGCTCCTCCAGTGGGTCTTGTCATTAGATTGAATCAGATGCCGAAGGGTAATGATTAATGATTATGCCTCCTCGGTCAACCACTTCCGATAGCTGTAACAGCATTTCATAATTTTCTACCCCTTTTACTGCCCGGCTCAGCATCTGTATAATGCGGCATGCGCATACTCCAAGAAGCCCTTACTTTCGATGACGTTCTGCTGGTTCCCGCGCATTCTGCGGTTCTACCACGGGATGTAAGCCTCAAGACTCAAGTTACGCACAGTCTGCGTCTGAATATACCGCTACTGTCGGCCGCCATGGACACGGTCACCGAGGCGCGTGCGGCAATCTGCCTGGCACAGGAGGGCGGGCTCGGCGTTATCCATAAAAACCTCACCCCCGACCGCCAGGCCGACGAAGTACGGCGCGTCAAGAAGTTCGAGAGCGGTGTGATCAGCGAACCGTTCACCGTTACCCCGGACACCACTATTCGCGAAGTCCTGAAGCTCACACGTGAGAAGCGAATTTCCGGTGTGCCAGTTACGAAGGATGGCCAATTGGTCGGCATCGTGACCGGACGTGACATGCGATTCGAGACGCGATTCGACGAGCCGGTCTCGCGCATCATGACGCCGAAAGATCGGCTTGTGACCGTAAAGGAAGGCGCGACCCGCGAGGATATCCTGAAACTCCTGCATCAGCACCGTATTGAGAAACTGCTGGTCGTGGACGAAAAATTCGGCCTCAAAGGTCTGGTTACCGTCAAGGACATTCAGAAGTCGAGCGAATATCCGAATTCTGCCAAGGATTCCTCCGGCCGCTTGTTAGTTGCCGCCGCCGTGGGCGTCGGCAAGGGTACTGAGGAGCGTGTCGAGAAACTGGTTGCCGCAGATGTGGATGTAATTGTGGTGGACACTGCGCACGGCCATTCGCAGGGAGTGCTCGAACGTGTCGCCTGGGTCAAGAAACATTTTCCCAAGGTGCAGGTCATTGGCGGCAACATTGCCACTGCCAACGCCGCCAAGGCGTTGCGCGATGCCGGCGCCGATGCCGTCAAGGTCGGGATCGGCCCGGGTTCGATCTGTACCACGCGCATGGTGGCGGGTGTGGGTGTGCCGCAGATAACTGCTATCGCCAATGTCGCCGAGGCCCTGCACGACAGTGATGTCACGCTTATCGCCGATGGCGGCATTCGTTACTCTGGAGATGTTGTCAAGGCAATTGCTGCCGGTGCACATTGCATCATGGTTGGTTCACTGTTGGCCGGAACCGACGAGTCGCCCGGACAGATTGAAATTTACCAAGGGCGTTCCTACAAGTCCTATCGCGGCATGGGTTCGCTCGGTGCGATGGGCGAAGGTTCGAGCGACCGCTATTTTCAGGAAGGCGCGAGTGCAGAGAAACTCGTACCGGAAGGCGTAGAAGGGCGTGTCCCCTATAAGGGTCCGATGACAAACATTATTCATCAGCTCATGGGCGGTCTGCGATCCGGAATGGGCTACACCGGTAGCGCCAGCCTCGAAGCATTGCGCACCGGTGGTGAGTTTGTGCGTATCACCGGCGCCGGCATCCATGAATCTCATGTACACGATGTCACGGTCACAAAAGAAGCGCCGAACTACCAGCGTGATTAACCAGTCTTGAGTCGAACCTCATGCATCGGAAGCCCGATATGCATGGTTTGCTGATGCGAGCCGCAATCATGAATCTCAATTGAATAACATGACCGACCCGCATTCCCAGAAAATTCTCATACTCGACTTCGGTGCGCAGTATGTACAGCTGATAGCACGGCGTGTACGCGAGGCCGGCGTGTATTGTGAGATCTATCCATTCGATATTTCTGAGGATGAGCTCCGCGCGTTTGCTCCACGCGGTATTATTCTCTCGGGTGGACCCGAGTCGGTTACAGAGTCCGAGGCACCGAGGGCGCCGCAGCTGGTATTTGAGCTTGGTGTACCGGTGCTTGGTATCTGCTACGGCCAGCAGACCATGGCCGCCCAATTGGGTGGCGAAGTACTGGGTTCTGACAAACGTGAGTTTGGTTATGCGAAAGTACGCATGCGTGGCCACTCGAAGCTGTTCAAGAGTCTACGTGATGAAACGGCCGAGAACGGCCAGGAATTTCTGCATGTGTGGATGAGTCACGGTGACCGCGTGACCGTCTTGCCGCCCGGATTCAAAGTGATCGCCGATACCGAACATGCCCCGCTTGCCGGCATCGCGGACGAAGTGCGTAATTTCTATGGCGTGCAGTTTCACCCAGAGGTCACGCACACCACCCAGGGTACGGCCATCCTGCAACGCTTTGTGCACGACATCTGTGGCTGCCAGTCACTCTGGACACCGGGCAATATCGTCGAGAGCATGATCGAGTCAGTGCGCCAGCAGGTTGGCAAGGACGAGGTGATGCTCGGTTTGTCTGGCGGCGTGGATTCGTCCGTAGTCGCCGCGTTGCTGCATCGGTCCATTGGCAGGCAGCTCACCTGTATATTTGTGGACAATGGTTTGCTGAGACTCAACGAAGGCGAGCAGGTCATGGCGACCTTCGCCGAGCACATGGGTGTAAAGGTAATTCGTGTGGACGCCGAGCAGCGTTTCCTGTCTGCGCTGAAAGGCGAAGCCGATCCGGAAAAGAAACGTAAAATTATCGGCCGTGTCTTTATCGAGGTGTTTGAGGAAGAGGCTGCCAAGGTCAAGGGCGCGAAGTGGTTGGCGCAGGGTACGATTTACCCGGATGTGATCGAATCGGCTGCAGCGCGCACCCGCAAGGCGCACGTCATCAAGTCGCATCATAATGTCGGCGGCTTGCCGGAACACATGCATCTCAAATTGCTGGAGCCACTGCGCGAGCTGTTCAAGGACGAAGTGCGCGCTATTGGTACCGAACTCGGATTACCACACTCCATGGTCTATCGTCATCCATTCCCGGGCCCGGGTCTTGGTGTGCGAATCCTTGGCGAGGTAAAAAAGGAATATGCCGAAATCCTGCGCAAAGCCGATGCCATTTATCTTGAAGAGCTCTATCGCAATGATCTGTACGCCAAAGTCAGCCAGGCATTTGCCGTGTTTCTGCCGGTAAAGTCGGTAGCGGTGCTGGGGGATGCGCGTGCCTACGATTACGTAGTAGCGCTGCGTGCGGTTGAGACCATTGACTTCATGACAGCACGCTGGGCACACCTGCCGTACGAAGTGCTGGGCACGATTTCCAATCGCCTCATCAATGAGGTACGCGGCATCTCGCGAGTGGTGTACGACATTTCCGGCAAACCACCCGCTACTATCGAGTGGGAATGACCGACGTTAACGCGCAGGACATCGCATATATGCAGCATGCCCTCGGGCTCGCCACGCGCGCCGAGAGTGAGGGTGAAGTACCGGTCGGTGCGCTTGTGGTCTTGAACGACAAGATCATCGGTGAGGGCTGGAACCAGCCGATTGGACGTCATGACCCGACCGCACATGCCGAAATTGTCGCCCTGCGAGCCGCCGCCGCGAAGCTTGGAAACTACCGCCTGATGGGCGCCACCCTGTACGTCACGTTGGAGCCCTGTCCGATGTGTGCCGGCGCGATGGTGCAGGCGCGCGTGGCGCGCGTGGTGTACGGCGCATCCGATCCGCTTGCTGGCTCGGCCGGCACGGTGTTCGACCTGCTCAACGCCGCCGTGCTGAATCACCGCGCAGATGTGCTCGGCGGTGTACTGGCCGGTGAATGCAGCCAGCGTCTCAAGGCATTCTTTCAAGCCCGGCGCGGCCGCGCCGGGTTGTAATTAATACGGTTTATCCGGTACTGCTAGAGCGCCGGTACTTTCAGACGCAGCGCATCATTATTCTGACGTGCGCGCGAATCGTCATCATGTTTCTTCAGGACTTCATAATAGGTGCGGATGCGATTCACAAGCTGTACCGGCTCGTAACCGCGCGCATAACCATGCTTTGTTTTTGTGTACCAGGCAGCCTTGGCGAGTAACGGCAAGCGCTCTTTCAGGTCGCTCCACTTGTTCGGGTCGGCGCCCTGTTTCTGGGTGATGAGGCGCGCGTCTTCCAGATGGTTGTAGCCGACGTTGTAGGAGGCGAGCGCCATCCAGGTTCGGTCCGGTTCGGGGATATCTGCCGGTAGACGATCGATTAGTTTGCGCAGGTAGGCGCCGCCGCCGCGCACGCTCTGGCGCACATCCAAACGGTCAGAAACACCAAGTTGCTGAGCCGTTGCCTCCGTGAGCATCATGATACCGCGCACGCCGGTGGGGGAGACGGCATTCGGATTCCAATAGGATTCCTGGTAACTCATTGCAGCGAGCAGGCGCCAGTCGAGCAGGTAGCGCTGGGCTGCCTCTTCAAAAATTGGCTTGAGGCTCGGCAAGTCGGTTTCAATTTTCTGCAGGAATGCGGCGATATTGATGGGATTAAAGCGGGTCGCAGCGCCGTAGTGACGTTCGATCAGATGAGACAGTTCTCCCGAGGCGCGCATGGCTTCTATGAAGCTCTGCCGCCTCCTGTATGAGACTGTTGTCACCGTCGGATGGAAATGCCCAAGCGAGTTTTTCAGGTTCGCCTAGATCGAAAGCGATGCGCAAGTCCGGATTGAACTGACGACTGATGGCGGCAATATTCGAGTCTGAAATCGTGATCTCCGTCAGCCCCTCCTGAACCTGTATTAGCAATTCCTCGGTCTCCATGTTACCGACAGTAATCCAGGTCAGCTGCGGGTGTTGCTTCTTGAGCAGTTCCAGGCGCTCAAGATAACTGCTGCCGGCTATTACCTCGATGTTCCGGCCGATCAGATCTTTTACATTTGTTGGAGGGATGGTTTTGGCATGATGAATGACCTGCTGACGGATAACCTGGTAGTGTGGAGTAAAGCGAACTTCTTCGGCACGTTGCGCTGTGACAGTCAGCCCGGCGGCGGCAAAATCAACTTCTCGACGTGCGACCATAGGCAGAATATCAGCAAAGCGATCTGCGATCTTGATGGTTAGCCTGACGCCCAGGCGTTCTGCAAACGCATGCGCGAGGTCATACTCGAAACCAGTCGGCCCGTCCGGTCCCTCATAATAGGTCGTCGGGCTATTGCGGGTCAGCACTACCAGTTCACCGCCATGCCTGACGGCAGCGAGCTTGGTCTTGTCAGTGGGCTGGCAGCCGCAGCTCAGCAGGCAGACTGCCGCGATCAGCAGTCCCGGAAAGCGCTGTCTCCGACTCCTTCGCTTGAGCGGCATTCGGCCAAGTATAGCCTATGGCGGTTGTGCCTGTGTTCTCAGGCACGGTATGCTAGGCAGTCTGGAGAGGTACCGAAGAGGCCATAACGGCGCCGACTCGAAATCGGATGGGCGGAAACGCCACGTGGGTTCGACTCCCACCCTCTCCGCCATTCATTTTTCCTGCATTCTGTTTCTACGCCAACAAGTCAGGGTTGTCATATAAAGTGGTGGCGGTTTCGATTGCACCAGCCATGCGGCTTGGTTTACCCTTGCGCGCCGGCATTCTGCGCAGGCAGCTGTTTTCCGGAGAGGTGTCCGAGCGGTTTAAGGAGCACGCCTGGAAAGTGTGTGTACGGGAAACCGTACCGAGGGTTCGAATCCCTCCCTCTCCGCCATTTCATTGTATCCAAATTCACCCACGCACGTTTACCTGCCAGCCGTCGGCAGGTAAACTCGTGTGAGGCGGAAAGCAGTTAATTGCGACTCGCCGTGAAAGGCTTTTTTACTTACGGAACTCCCTACGAAGCTAAATTATGGCGGCGAAGGCCGGTTTCCTTTGTGACGGAAGGTTGTGAACCCGGTCAGGTCCGGAAGGAAGCAGCCGCAGCAGCCATTCCGGGTGCGAGGAGCGATCGGCCCGAGCCGCCACCCGTATAACTAGATTGCAGGTCAGCCATGCTGAGTGAACGTCCATGAGTTACCAGGTGCTGGCACGCAAGTGGCGTCCGCGCCGGTTTGCGGACCTGGTCGGCCAGATGCATGTGTCACGTGCACTCATCAACGGACTCGATCATGACCGCCTGCATCACGCATTTTTGTTCACCGGAACACGCGGCGTCGGAAAAACAACGATTGCCCGTATCCTGGCAAAATCCCTGAATTGCGAAGTTGGTGTCAGTTCGCAACCTTGCGGTGAATGCCAGTCGTGCCGCGAAGTGGACGAAGGACGATTTATCGATCTCATCGAAGTTGACGCGGCTTCGCGCACCAAGGTGGATGACACACGAGAACTGCTCGACAACGTACAGTACGCACCGACTCGTGGCCGCTACAAAGTGTACCTGATTGACGAAGTGCACATGCTATCCGGGCACAGTTTCAACGCCTTGCTCAAGACACTTGAAGAGCCGCCCCCGCATGTGAAGTTCCTGCTTGCCACGACCGATCCGCAGAAATTGCCCGTGACCGTGTTGTCTCGTTGTCTGCAATTCCATTTGAAGCGCCTGTCGCCGGAACAGATTGCTGCCCAGCTTGAAAAAATCCTCGGTGCGGAGGGAATCGCCTTCGATGCAGCCTCATTGAAACTGCTGGCGCGCTCTGCGGATGGCAGTATGCGCGATGCCCTGAGTCTGCTCGATCAGGCCATCGCATTTGGTGGCGGCAAGGTGAGCGAAGCGGAAGTTCGGGAAATGCTCGGCAGTATCGACAACAGCGTGATTGAAGCCATCCTCGAAGGATTGACGCAGGCGGATGCATCGGGACTGCTGTCTGCCGTGAGCCGATGCCAGCGACCATAATACTGATCCCGAGAGCGTGTTGAGCGAATTGCTCCTTGCCTTGCATCGTTTGGCATTGCTTCAGGCGGCACCCGCGGCGGAGATCGATGCCGATCATGCCGATGTGTTGCGCAGCTATGCCAGCCGTTTGACGCCGGAAGACGTGCAGTTGTTTTATCAGATTGGCCTGCATGGTCGACGCGACATCGCGTTGGCTCCGGATACACGCAGCGGGCTGGAGATGACGCTGTTGCGCATGCTGGCCTTCCGTCCGACGGATCAGCCGAACGGGCCGCGCGACACCGGCAACACTGTCCGCAGTACGAACGACGGCACCGCAAACAGCAAGTGCAAGTGCTGCAAGCCGCCCAGCGCCGACAGGGGGAACGCCAATACGTCAGTCGGCTGCCATCGGATCGGTACCGACTTCCGCGACGAGCGGAGACACATGGAGTGAGACGGTGACCAAGCTAGGTCTGACCGGACTTACGCGCGAACTCGCGAATCATTGCACGCTCGATGCAGACGAAGGCGGCGTGCTGCGGCTTACCCTGGATCAGACCTCTGCGCACCTGCTAAACAAGGAACGCGAGGCGGTGTTCAAGCAGGCGCTCGCCAAATACCACGGTCGTCAGGTGGATTTGCACATCGTGCCAGGCAACCCGACAGGTAGAGACGCCGGCACATGAGCGCTTGCGTACCCAAACCGAACGTCAACAAGCGGCGGTGGATGTCATCATGAACGATCCGGCTGTTCAGGCTTTGCAGGAAAACTTCAGCGCCAAGATCGAACCCGGATCCATCCGGCCGAAGTCCTGACCCGACAACACGACAACAGGTGAACAATGATGAAAGGTGGATTGGGAAATATCATGAAGCAGGCGCAGGCCATGCAGGAGAATCTGCGCAAGGCCCAGGAGGAGTTGGCGCACATCGAGGTAAACGGCAGCGCCGGCAGGCGGACTGGTCAAGGTTGTCATGACATGTCGGCATGACGTGAAGCGCGTCAACATCGATCCCGAATTGCTCAAAGACGACAAGGAAGTTATCGAAGATCTGGTGGCTGCCGCCATGAACGATGCCGTACGCAAGGTCGAGGAGACGACCCAGCAGAAAATGGCGGGCCTGACTTCCGGCCTCGGTATTCCTGGCCTCAGCTTGCCATTCTGAAAGCGTGTCCGATTCACCCGCCATCGAAAGCCTGAAGCAGGCGCTGCGACGTCTGCCCGGTGTCGGCCCGAAATCTGCGCAGCGCATGGCTTTTCACTTATTGGCGCGTGACCGAGAAGGTGCCCGCCAGATTGCCGAGGCACTGCGTACGGCGCTTGAACGCGTCGGACATTGCAAACGCTGCAACGACTTCAGCGAAGATGAAATCTGCCCGCTGTGTGCCTCGCCACGACGTGATCATTCAGCTGCTGTGCGTGGTGGAATCACCTGCCGATCTATCATCTATCGAACAGTCCAGCGCATTCCATGGCCACTACTTCGTGCTCATGGGACGGTTGTCACCGCTCGATGGAATCGGACCAGACGAGATTGGTATCCATCGGCTCGAGGCACTGCTTGATGAGGGCCAAGTGAAAGAAGTCATTCTTGCCACTAACCTGACGGTCGAGGGCGAGGCAACTGCGCACTACATCAGCGAGCTGGCGCGGTCCCGCGGTATTCGTGCCACGCGCATCGCCTATGGGGTGCCAGTGGGGGGAGAACTTGAGTACACTGACCGCGGCACGCTGGCACGTGCGCTAACTGGAAGGCGAGACGTTTGAAGATCCGAAAAATGCAGCGAACTCTTTCATTGAGGAAAACAGTATGCAATCGGTAGTCGGTTCCGACGTATTCTTTATACTCATTGGCGCGATCCTGGTGCTCGCCATGCACGCCGGCTTTGCTTTTCTGGAAGTGGGAACAGTGCGCAAGAAAAACCAGGTGAACGCACTCATGAAAATCCTGGTGGATTTCAGCATTTCTACCATGGCGTATTTCTTTGTTGGTTATGCTGTGGCCTACGGCATCAATTTTCTCGCTGGTGCACCGGCACTATCGGCAAAGAGCGGCCTCGAGCTCACAAAGTTTTTCTTTCTGCTGACCTTCGCGGCGGCCGTGCCGGCGATTGTCTCCGGCGGAATTGCCGAACGGGCGCGTTTCTGGCCACAAGCTGTTGCAACCGCAGTGATTGTTGGCGTCGTCTATCCGTTTTATGAAGGCATTGTGTGGGGTGAACGCTTCCATGTGCAGGCGCTGATCGAATCCGCCTTTGGCGTCAAGTTTCACGATTTCGCCGGCTCGGTGGTGGTACATGCCATGGGTGGCTGGATCGCACTCGGGGCAGTGCTGTTGCTGGGTGCACGCAAGGGCCGCTACACAAAGGACGGCAAGGTGATTGCCATTCCCCCGTCCAATATTCCGTTTTTAGCGCTGGGTTCGTGGATCCTGGTGGTCGGCTGGTTCGGTTTCAATGTCATGAGTGCACAGGGTCTCGACAAGGTGAGTGGACTGGTGGCGATCAATTCGCTTATGGCCATGGCCGGTGGTGTGATCGGTGGCCTTATTGCCGGGCGTAACGATCCCGGCTTTGTACACAATGGTGCGCTCGCCGGTCTGGTTGCGGTTTGTGCTGGCTCGGACGTGATGCATCCGATCGGCGCACTCATCGTTGGTGGTGTCGCCGGGGTGATGTTCGTTGTGGTCTTCACCCTTACCCAGCATCGCTGGAAAATCGACGATGTTCTCGGTGTCTGGCCGTTACACGGCTTGGCCGGTACCTGGGGAGGTATAGCCTGCGGCATATTCGGCACGCAGGCACTTGGCGGTATGGGTGGAGTATCGTTGTCGGCGCAGATTCTGGGAACGCTGGGTGGTGTGGCCATCGCCTTGATTGGCGGACTGGCAGTGTATGGCACGCTCAAGCACTGGGTTGGTATCCGTTTGAGCGATGAAGAGGAGTTTCAAGGTGCAGATCTCAGCATCCATAAGATCAGTGCAAATCCCGAGGAAGACATGACGCATTGATCCGATGCTTCGTGCAACAAAAGGGCGCTGGTAGCGCCCTTTTTTCATTCCGGTTACTGATTGATTTCGTCATTCAACGCCGTGCAGGGCATCGATCTTGGCAGCACAGATAAAATCGTTTTCCGAAAGGCCGTGTACGGAATGGGTGCTGGAAGTGAACTGTACAGCGGTTGTAGCTGACCTCGAGACCGGGATGATGATCCTCGCGGTGTACAACCCAGGCCAGTGCGTTCACGAATGCCAGGGTTTCATAATAATTTCCGAACTTGTAGGCGCGGCTTATTTCATTGGCTGCGTCATTCAGAATCCAGCCGGGAATTTCCTGCAGCAGTTTTTCGGCTTCAGCGCGACTCAAGGCCGTACCATTCTGTGGCCTGCACGACATATCGAGGAGGGTGGTCATGCGACTAGTGCATCGTTACTTATTTGAATTTGTAGAACGCATTCGTCGAGATAGTTCACGAGGTCATTGATCTGGTCTCGATCCAGCTTCGCGCCAGTCTGGCGCACACAACCATTCACCTGTCCGATTAAGTGCTTCCGGACTTTTCACCCGCCGGTTGGCACGCGTGTAGACACTGCTGTCATGACAGGCGACGCACTGCTTGTCATGCACCGCCTTGCCCTTCGCGGCATCGCCAGGCAGCAGTGTGGCAACTGCGCTACTGCTGGTGCCAAGTGTGAGAACTGCCAACAGAAGTGTCGACTTGTTCATTTCAATTTCTCCAGGTGATGCGGTTGTCGTTATGCCAGTGACTGCAAATGCGCGATGCGCAACGATGCCGGTGGATGCGAATCGTAGAACGCCGAATACACCGGGTCCGGTGTCAGGGTGCTGGCATTCTCGCGGTATAGTTTGACCAGCGCGCTGATCATCGGCTTGATGCTCGGCCTGGTCGGCGGCATAGGCATCCGCCTGGTATTCGTGGCGACGTGAGCCCCAGGCCATGATCGGCTGGAGGAAGAAGGTGAACACCGGCCCGGCCATGAGGAACAGGATAAGCGCTGCGTGCGCCGAGGCGGTGGAGACCCCGAGACCCTGATAGAACCAGTGTTGCTGAATCAACCAGCCGAGCAGCGCGAGGCCGGTAAGGCTCATGCCGAACAGCATCACTATCCGCTTGATGATGTGGCGGTGGTGAAAGTGGCCGAGCTCATGTGCCAGCACCGCCTCGATTTCCGGTCCACGCAAGGTCTTGAGCAGCGTATCGAAGAACACCACGCGCTTGTTGCGACCGAAGCCGGTGAAGTAGGCATTGCCGTGCGCTGAGCGGCGTGAGCCGTCCATGACGTAAATGCCGCGGCTGCGGAAGCCTGTGCGTTTCAACAGCGACTGAATACGCTTCTGCACCCTCGAGTTCTTGAGCGGCGTGAACTTGTTAAACAGTGGCGCGATCACCGCCGGGTACGCCCAGAGCATCAGCAGCGTAAAGCCAGACCACAGTAGCCAGAGGTAGAACCACCACAACGTACCCGCGCCCTGCATCAGCCAGAGCGCCGCGAGAGCGAGCGGAGTGCCAAGTGCAAGCAGGAGCAGAACCTGCTTCAGGAGATCGGCGACGAACAGCGCGGGCGTGGAGCGATTGAATCCGAAGCGCTGTCTCGATGACAAAGGTCTGGTAGAGTGTTGCCGGCAGATCGAGCAGGCCGATGATCAAAAACACAGATCAACAGGAACAGTGTACCGGTGACCAACTCGCTGAATCCGGCCGCCCGCCAGCGATTGGTCGAGAAATTCAAGCCCGCCGCCCAGCGTCCAGCCAAGCAACAGCAGCACGTCGAATCCTCCTGCCACCATCGAAAAACGCGTCTTGGCCACTGTATAGTCCGCAGCCTTGCGGTGCGCCTTGGGCAAAATTTTTCCGCGGAATGGTGCAGGAACCTGGCGGCGATGGTCGAGCACATGGCGGATGTGGCGGCGCGCCAGCCACACACGTGTCAGAAGCGTGCCGGTGAGTAGGACCAGGAATATCTGGGTGAAGAGCGCTGAAGACATGGTTCTCCGGGTCAGAGGTTGTGACGGCGTGTTATCATGGATTAATAACCATTCTAATCGCAACCGGCCGCGCGCCCAACCTGTAAGGGAAGACCCATGCCGCAAGACCCGAATGCCCTGATCTGGATAGACCTGGAAATGTCAGGGTTAAACACTGAAACCGACAAGATCATCGAGATCGCGACCGTTGTCACCGATAGCCAACTCAACATCACTTGCCCAGGGACCGGTGCTGGCCGTACATCAGTCGGATGAAGTATTAAGCGGAATGGACGAGTGGAATACCCGCATCCACGGCGGCAGCGGTCTCACCCAGCGCGTGCGTGAATCCACCCTGAGCGAGGCCGATGCCGAGCGCGAGACCATTGAGTTTCTCCAGCAGTATGTACCGAAGAGCAAGTCACCGCTGTGCGGCAACAGTATCTGCCAGGACCGACGCTTTCTCGCGCGTGGCATGCCGCTGCTCGAATCCTATGTGCACTATCGCAATCTGGACGTGAGTTCGATCAAGGAGCTGGTGCGCCGCTGGAAGCCGGAGATTGCCAGTGGTTTCGACAAGAAGAACACCCATAAGGCGCTGGATGACATACTGGAGTCAATTGCCGAGTTGCAGTATTACCGGGAGCATTTCTTTAAGTAGGGTGCGCTCGCGCACCCTGCATTTGCCCCAGTGCCCACGCCACATGCTCGCGCACCAGCGCTGAAGAATGATCGGCTCGCGCGCCGAGTGATGCCATCACCGCATCACTACGCGGTGCATTGCCCAGCGCCACGGCGATGTTGCGCAGCCAGCACTCATAGCCGATCCGCCGAATCGCCGAACCTTCGGTCTTCTTGAGAAACTCCTCTTCGCTCCACGCAAACAATTCCACAAGCTTCGGTGTATCGAGGCCGTGGCGCGGCGCAAAGTCCGGTTCCGGTGTCGGCTGGGCAAACTTGTTCCATGGGCAAACCAGCTGGCAGTCGTCACAGCCGTAGATGCGATTGCCGAGGAGCGGTCGCAGCTCGACCGGTATCGAGCCGCGCAGTTCGATGGTGAGATAGGAGATGCAGCGTCGTGCGTCGAGCTGGTAGGGCGCGACGATGGCCCGGGTCGGGCAGATGTCGATGCAGGCCTGGCAGGTGCCGCAATGGTTGGAGGCGGGCGCGTCTACGGGTAACGGCAGATCGGTATACAGCTCGCCGAGGAAGAACCACGAACCAGCATCGCGTCTGATGCAGGTTGGTATGTTTGCCAATCCAGCCGAGTCCGGCCTTTTCGGCGAGTGCCTTTTCCAGTACCGGTGCGCTATCGGTAAAGGCGCGGTAGCCGAACGGACCGATGCGCGCGCTGATCTGGTCGGCGAGTTTCTGTAATCGGGTGCGCACGACCTTGTGGTAATCGCGCCCGAGTGCGTAGCGCGAAATCATCCCTAATTCCGGATCTGTTCAGCACCTCATCGGCCGGTCGTTGCGGTACCGGGCAGGTAATCCATGCGCACGGAAATCACGCGCAGGGTGCCGGGCACGAGTTCGGCCGGGCGGCTGCGACGTGTGCCGTGCTTCTGCCATGTAGTCCATTTCGCCATGGCGGCCGGCGGCCAGCCAGTTGAGCAGATGGGTTTCGGGCTCGCCCAATTCGGTGTCGGCGATGCCGACCTGCTGGAAGCCAAGCGCGTGCCCCCAGGACTTGATGTCGCGGGCCAGGGCGGCGTAGTCGACCGGAACGGTTTGAGTGGTGCGCATCTGCCACTATGATAGCCGCATGGATCATCTGCCCGAAGCCCTGTACCGAGCGGCCGACACTCGTGCCGCCGATCAGCGCGCTGCCAGCGAGCATGGCCTGGCTGGCGGCGTATTAATGGAACGCGCCGGCAGGGCGGCATTTGCCTTGCTGCGAGAGCGGTTTCCGCGTGCCCGCCGTATCGCGGTGGTGTGCGGTCCCGGAAACAACGGCGGCGATGGTTATGTCTTGGCGCGTCTGGCCAAGGAGGCAGGCCTCACCGCAGTCGTTCTGTGTCCTGCGGGTAATACCGGACTCAAGGGTGATGCCGCTGCGGCACATGACGCCTGGAGCAAGGCAGGTGGCACGGTGCTGACATTTCACGTCGAGCATCTGCAGGCGTGCGATGTAATCATCGATGCGCTGTTCGGCACCGGCCTGGAGCGCCCGCTGGAAGGCGCGTGGCTTGTCGCCATTGAAGCCATGAACGCCAGCGGCACGCCGATATTTGCCCTCGACATTCCCTCCGGCCTGCATGCCGACACCGGCCGGGTGCTGGGCGCCGCCGTGCGTGCGGCGCTGACCTTGAGCTTCATCGGACTCAAAGCCGGACTTTTTACGGGGCAGGGTCGGGAACACAGTGGCCTGATCCTGTTCGATGATCTTGGTGTTCCAGACGCGGTATTCACTGGCGTTACGCCATTGGCGCGGCGCATCACGCAACGGAATCTGCGCGACTTGCTGGCACCGCGCCTGCGCCATGCCCACAAGGGCGACGCCGGGCGCGTGCTGGTGGTGGGTGGTCAGCCGGGCATGCCGGGAGCGGTGCGGCTGACGGGTGAGGCCGCCTACCGCGCCGGTGCAGGCTTGGTGGTGCTCGCGACCCATACCGCGCACGCAGCGTCGATTGGCGCGGCGTGCCCGGAGCTGATTACTTATGGCGTGCATGACGCGCAGGCCATCACGCCACTGCTTGCAGACGCGCACGCGCTGGCTGTCGGACCGGGCATTGGGCAAGGTGAATGGGGCCGCGGTTTGTGGCAGGCCGTGCTGGCCGTGAACAAACCGCTGGTTGTCGACGCCGACGCACTCAATCTGCTGGCTGCACAGCCCATGGCGCGTGCGGATTGGATTCTGACTCCGCATCCAGGCGAGGCTGCGCGTCTGTTGGGCGTGAGTGTCGCTCGAAATCCAGGCCGACCGGTTCGCGGCGGCGCGCGCCATCGCACAACGCTATGGTGGCGTGTGCGTGCTGAAGGGGAGCGGCACGCTCGTATCGCCAGCCGTGGACAGTGGACGCCACGGGTCGCAGCCCTACACGCGACATTACGCCATCACTCAGTGAACCATCGATGTGGCTCTGCGATTGCGGCAATCCGGGCATGGCGATCGGCGGAACTGGCGATGTGCTCACCGGTGCGATCGCGGCGCTGCTCGCCCAGGGGCTTGCTCCGGTTGATGCCGCACGCCTGGGCGTGTGGGCGCACGCCAGCGCCGGTGATCGGTTGGCGGCCTGCGGCGAGCGCGGGATCATGGCGAGTGACCTGTTCGCACCGCTGCGTGACATTATCAATGAGTTGGTCGTGCATGCTCCTTGAGCATACTGTAGCCACGGAAGCCGACACGGAGCGTTTGGCAGCGACGCTGGCGCCGCTGTTGCGCGCCGGGCACCTGCTGTTCCTGCATGGCGAACTTGGTGCCGGCAAGACGACATTTGTTCGCGGTATACTGCGTGGACTCGGATTCACCGGTGCGGTGAAAAGCCCGACCTATACCTTGGTAGAGCCGTATCAGCTGGCCGGCCTCACCATTAATCACTTCGACCTCTACCGATTGAATGATCCGGAAGAGCTGGAATTTCTCGGCGTACGCGATTATCTTGAAGGCAAGGGTGTCTGCTTGGTGGAATGGGCCGAGCGCGGCGATGGTTTGTTACCAGTGCCGGATGTGGACATCGCGATTGAGAAACAGGAGGAGGGACGCGTAGTGCGATTCTCAAGCCGCACGGAAAATGGCGCGGCGCTGTTGCGCGGTCTGGCAACCGCCATGCATGGCGGGAGTGCGGGAAACGCAGGAGCTGTTTTGCCGCCATGATGCGCACAAGCCGGCTGTTGCTTTCTGTTTTTCTGTCGATTCCAGTGCTGTGTGCCGCCACCCCGGTGTCGGTGCACAATCTGCGTCTCTGGCAGGCGCCGGACAGCACACGCCTGGTCTTCGACCTGAGCGGGCCGCTTGAGCATCGTCTCAGCAGACACAGCAATCCCGAGCGTATTGTGATCGAAATGGATAACGCGCGTCTGCAGGACGGGCTTGCGCCGCTCGATGTCAGTCAGTCATATATTGCGACGGTGCGCGCCGCCGAGCCGGCAGACGGCAAGCTGCGCATCACGCTCGAACTCAAGCGGCCGGTGCGTGAGCAAAGTTTCGTGCTGAAGCCCTATGGCCAGTATGGTCACCGTCTGGTAATCGATCTCAACGATGAAGCCGTGGCCAAGGCCTTGCCGGATCCGGAGCCGCGCGCGGCGCCCCCGGCGCGGGAGTTTATGGCGCCACGCGATCTGGTGGTCGCCATTGATGCCGGGCACGGCGGTGAGGACCCGGGCGCCATTGGCCGACGTTATCGCACGCGTGAAAAGGATGTGGTGCTGGCAATCGCGCGCGAACTTTACAAGCTGGTTGCGGCCGAACCTGGCATGAAACCGGTAATGATTCGTGATGGCGACTACTTTATTCCGCTGAAAAAACGCACCAACAAGGCAAGCCGTCACGGCGCTGATGTTTTTATTTCCATTCACGCGGATGCCGTGCGTGGCAGACAAGCACGCGGTTCATCGGTCTACGCACTGTCAGACCGGGGTGCGAGCAGTGCACTGGCAAAATCGCTGGCTGATGATGAAAACTCATCCGACTGGACCGGAGGAGTAAGTCGCGATGATCTGGATAACGACGTCAGAGGCTTGCTCGGTGACCTGACCAAGGACGCGACCATCGGGGACAGTATGGTGTTGGGTGGCGACATGCTGGGATCGATGCGAAGTGTCGGCCCGCTTCATAGCGCACGCGTTGGCCAGGCGGGTTTTATGGTGCTCAAATCTCCCATTCCATCCGTGCTCATTGAGACAGCCTTCATATCCAATCCGGAAGAAGAGCGCAAGTTGCGCGACCGCGCCTTCCAGCATCGCATGGCCAAAAGTATCTTTTACGGGTTGAAGCGGGCGGCGCCACGTCTTCTGGCACGCCGTGGTGTGGGTAACGAGGTGCTGCGGGCAACGGCCCCCGCGTCGTCTGCGCCGGCTCCATCGACACAGGCCGTTCAGGCCGCACCGCTGAATCAGGCACACGAACATGTCGTGAAGCGTGGCGAGACCTTGTCAGCCATAGCGCGGCTCTACGACATTCACGTCGATGCCCTGCGTTTTCTTAACGACATACACGACAATAACTTGCCAATCGGCCTCAAGCTGCGTATACCGGCGCGCAGTGGCGACAGCTGAGCTCGCATGACGACATGATCCGCATATCGATAACAACGATTAACCAAGGGGAGTTTGCATGAGTCTGCTTCGTACCAAACCGATTAATGCCGATGCCTACTGTGACACCGGTCTCAAACGTTGTCTCACTGCCATGGATCTGACGTTGCTCGGCATTGGTGCGATCATCGGCGCGGGGATATTTGTGCTGACCGGCATCGCCGCGGCCAAATCCGCCGGGCCGGCGATTGTGTTGTCATACGTGGTATCCGGCTTTGCCTGTGCGTTTGCTGCACTTGCCTACGCCGAGTTGGCCGCGAGCGTGGGCGGATGCGGTAGCGCCTATGGCTACGCCTATGCAGGCTTGGGCGAACTCGTTGCCTGGATTATCGGCTGGGACCTGATACTGGAATATGGAGTCGCCACCGCGGCAGTCGCAATCGGCTGGGCCGGTTACGTGAATAATGCACTCACCGCCATAGGCATGCCATTGCCGACGACGTTGCTCAAGTCACCAGCCGAAGGTGGCCTTGTGAATCTTCCCGCACTGCTGATTGTGCTGACGCTGGCCGTGTTGCTGTCCATCGGCGTGCGCCAGAGCGCGCGCTTCAATGCAGTAATGGTGCTGGTGAAACTTCTGGCCATTACGATATTTGTCGCGGTTGCCACCTTTCATGTGCAGCCGTCCAATTGGCAACCGTTCATGCCATTCGGCTGGGAAGGGGTGATGGGCGGTGCCGCATTGATCTTCTTTGCCTATATTGGCTTCGATGCCGTGTCGACGGCGGCGGAGGAGGCGGTGAATCCGCAGCGCGATTTGCCGATTGGCATTCTGGTTTCGCTCATCGTGTGTACCGTGATTTATATGGTCGTCGCGGGTTTGCTGACCGCTATCGTGCCTTACCACACGCTCAATGTCGCATCACCAGTCGCGGACTCGATGCTGCGTATCGGATTCCCCTGGGCAGCGGGATTCATCGCCGCTGGCGCCATTGCCGGCCTCACCACGGTAATGCTGGTGTTGTATTACGGATTAACGCGCGTTTTTCTGGCTATGTCACGCGATGGCATGTTGCCGCCGGTGTTCTCGGCGATCAATAAAAGTACGCACACGCCAATTCGCGTGATCATGGCGAGTGGTGTGCTGATTGCCGCCATTGCCGGCTTTACGCCCATAAGCGATGTTGCTGAACTCGTCAACATCGGCACGCTCGCGGCATTTGTACTGGTGTGTGCCGGGGTGATTCACCTGCGCTACACCAGACCGGAACTGAAGCGTCCGTTTCGGACGCCTTTCGGCTCTGTGACCCCGCTGCTCGGCATCGTTTTCTGTGTGTACCTGATGTTTTCCCTGCCGCTGATGACCTGGATACGTTTCGGTGCCTGGTTGGCGTTGGGTGTAGTGATCTACTTCGCCTACTCGCGATCGCACAGCACGTTGAATCGCTGAGCGCGTACTAAAACTCCAGCTGTTGGGACGGGCTGGAATTGTCTCCGAGTCGTGCAAGAATCTCGCGCTTCAGGCAGTCCACCTGCGCAGTATCGGTGAGTGCCCGACTGTCGCGTCCGGTCAGAAAGAAGATGTCTTCGGCACGTTCGCCGTAGGTTGCAATCTTCGCCGTAACCAGTTGTGCCCCGCAGTGCTGCAGTGCCAGGGCAACCTGGTGAAGCAATCCGGGACGGTCCTGAGCCGTGACTTCCATGATGGTCTGTGTGCGATTGCGCGAGTCGCTGAGGCCGACGCGTGTTGCGATCGGAAAATGCTTGAGGGCACGTGGCATGACAGATTTCAGGAAGTCACGTCCCGGTTGCGGAACAAGGAGTTGCTCGCGCATCGCCTGCGCTAATTGCTTCAATGCACGCGCATTGCTCACCGGCTGCATGACATGATCCAGCACCACGAATGTATCAAGTGCAAATCCAAAGCGCGTGGTGTGAATGCGTGCGCCCATAATGGTCAGGTTCAAGCGATCAAATCCCCCGGTCAGTACGGCAAACAGATCATCGCGATCCGGCGTGTACACCATAAACTCGGTACCACCGGCTTCTGGCCGGTAGCGAGTCGCGACGAGTGGCAGCTCGGAATCAGCTGTGCCGACGATCAGTTCGGTATGCCAGGCAATTGCATTCGCATCGTGGCGCAGGAAGTATTCCGGTTCCAGACGTGACCAATGTTGTTCGGCGCGTTCCTTCGCAATTCCATTTTTCACAAGCAGCGGCAGCGCCTGCGCACGGAGGTCGGCGATACGTGCCTCGACATCCATGGGCGCGGCCAGGCCTCGTGACAGCGCGCGCGTCGTGGCGGTATGCAGCTGAGTGAGCAAACGGTCCTTCCACATGTTCCACACACTGGGGCTGGTGGCGCGCATGTCCGCGACGGTGAGCAGATAGAGATGATCGAGGCGCTCGGTGTCGCCTACCTGTTGTGCGAAGCGCAGCACGACCTCCGGATCGTCAATATCTTCACGTTGCGCAACGTGCGACATGAGCAGGTGGCGACGTACCAGCCAGGCGATGAGGCGCATGTCGTACTCGCTCAGGCCATGTCGCCGGCTGAAGGTGATGACCTCGTGCTCGCCAAGTTCGGAGTGGTCGCCGCCCCGGCCTTTGGCGACGTCGTGAAACAGGCCGGCCAGATAGCAGGCGCTCTGGTTTGACGACGTTGCTGAATCAGTTCACTGGCAAGCGGGAACTCGTGACGGTAATCGGGCACGGTAAAACGCCGCAGGTTGCGCACCACGAACAAGGTATGCGCATCCACGGTGTAGACGTGGAACAGATCATGTTGCATCTGGCCGACAATGCGACCGAACACCGGCAGGTAGGCACCGAGCACACCGTAGGCGTTCATGCGTCGCAGCTCATGGGTAATGCCACGCGGCTGGCGCAGGATTTCCATGAACAGGCTGCGACAGGCAAGATCATTGCGGAACTTCGGTGTTGATGCGCTACAGATTTTCGCGCACCAGCCGGATGGTGGCGGCACGCACACCTTTGAGTTCCGGATGCTGCTGCAGGACCAGAAACAATTCGAGCAATGCAAACGGCGCGCGCTCGAATACGTTGCGGCGTGTCACTTCCAGAAAATCACCGTGCGCCTGGAAGCGCCGGTTGAGCGGTCTAATCTTGGCTTTGCCGTCGTTGCAGAATGGCTTCCTGGAAGTGCTGCAACAGGATTTCGTTGAGCAGTGCCAATTCCTTCACGCTGCGATAGTAACGCTTCATGAACAACTCCACGGCGCGGATGCCGGATTTGTCGCGGAAGCCCATGTGCGCAGCCAGTGCGCGCTGGTGATCGAACAGGAGCCGATCCTCACGGCGTTCGGCCAGGTAATGCAGGCCACAACGCAGTTGTGCGAGCAGGCGGCGGCCGCGCTCGAGCGCGCGATATTCCTTTTCGGTCAGGAAGTCGAATTCAACCAAATCGTGCAGCTGTGCGGAACCAAACTGGCGCTGCGTGACCCAGGCGATCATCTGGATATCGCGCAGACCGCCTGGGCCTTCCTTGATGTTGGGTTCGAGATTGTAGGCCGTGTCGTCGAAGCGTGCATGGCGTGCACGCTGCTCGGCGAACTTGGCAGACAAAGAACTTGGGACTCGGCCAGAGTTTTTCCGGACCGGTCTTTGCCTGCATGCTGGCGAACAATGCCGGGTCGACCGAGCAACAGACGCGCCTCCATGAGATTGGTAGCGACCGTGATGTCTTTCCTGGATTCCGCTACACAATCCTTGAGCGAGCGAGTGCTGTGACCGACCTCAAGGCCCATGTCCCAGAGAAACCTGCAGGAATGTTTCAACGAATGGGCGTACCTGAATCGTGTGTGTCGCGCTCCAGAAGCAGGAGCAGATCCACATCCGAATGAGGGTAGAGTTCGCCGCGCCCATAACCACCGACGGCCGCCAGCGCGATATTGATTCTTGGATCGATCAGCGGCTGGTGCAATGCCCAGACGCGGGTGAGCAGTTCGTCGACCAGCCCGGCATGCCGGTGCAGCAGGGTATCGACGTTTGCGCCGGTTTGGTACTGCTCACGCAGGGCCGCGCGTCCATTGCGCAATGCTCGCGCGAAACAGAGCGAGGGGTTGGACGGCGACGCGTGGTCGCTGTTGTGCAATGCGGTGTCGAACGAAGTGCCGTCGAAGATCCTTGGATCAACAGTCGCCATGCGGTGCGGCCGGATGGCGCTGGATCATGGTTCATCGCCCGATGCCACGGTCAGCACCTCGTGGCCGGTTTCGGTCACGAGCACTGTGTGTTCCCACTGGGCGGAAAGCGAATGGTCGTGCGTCACCACCGTCCAGTTGTCCGGCAGGAGCTTCACTTCCTTGCGGCCGGCGTTGATCATGGGTTCGATGGTGAAGGTCATGCCCGCCACGAGCTGCATGCCGGTGCCCGGGCGGCCGTAGTGCAACACCTGCGGGTCTTCGTGAAAGGTGCGACCGATGCCGTGCCCGCAGTACTCGCGCACCACCGAGCAGCCGTTGGCCTCGGCGTGGTCCTGGATGACATGGCCGATGTCACCGAGATGTGCGCCCGGGCGCACCAGCGCGATGCCCTTGAGCATGCATTCACGGCTGACCTGGGCCAGACGTTTCGCCTGGATCGACGGCTCACCGACGAAAAACATCTTGCTGGTGTCACCGTGGAAACCGTCCTTGATGACGGTGATGTCGATATTGATGACATCGCCCTTCTTGAGTTTCTTGTCGCCCGGGATGCCATGGCAGACCACATGGTTCACCGAGGTGCAGATCGACTTGGGGAAGCCCTTGTAATTGAGCGGGGCAGGGACGGCCTGCTGTTCGTTCACGATATAGTCATGGCAGATGCGGTCGAGTTCGCCGGTGGTGATGCCGGGCTGCACATGCGGCGCGATCATCTTCAGGACCTCGGCGGCAAGCCGGCCGGCGACGCGCATTTTCTCGATTTCTTCCGGTGTTTTCAGGGTAATGGACATGACGTGCAGGCAGTAGGGGAAATACCCGAGGGTTTTGCTGGCCTGCACTTTACCTGATTTGACGGTCGGTTGCGCGTACGGGGCTTTGTAATTCGGCCATGGCCAGACTGATTCATGCGTTGCCGCTGCTGGCGAGAATATGGTATAAAGGCGCGCTTTTTAAGGCTTTTGACCTCAACCCCACACACGGGTCGACACGTGCATCAGGGTGTCTGTCTACCAGAATTAATTGGTGGCGGATTGGTGCATGGGACTCGTGGCGGACAAACCCGAAACGGAGAAATGTAAATGAGCAATGTGACCATGCGTCAGATGCTGGAGGCCGGTGTGCATTTCGGGCACCAGTCGCGGTACTGGCACCCCAAGATGCGCCCCTACATATTCGGTGAGCGCAACAAGATCTACATCATCAATCTGGAAAAGACCCTGCCGCTGTTTAACGAGGCAATGACTTTCCTTGGTAAACTGGCGGCCAATAAGGGCACGATTCTGTTCGTCGGCACCAAGCGCCAGACTGGTGAGATTCTCAGCGTCGAGGCAGCACGTTGCGGCATGCCCTATGTTGACCATCGCTGGCTCGGCGGCATGCTGACCAACTATCGTACTGTCAAGAAATCTATCGAGCGCCTGAAGTCCCTCGAAGCCATGCAGCAGGACGGCAGCTTCGAAAAGGTCAGCAAGAAAGAGGCGCTGATGATGACGCGCGAACTGGACAAGCTCAACCGCTCGCTCGGTGGCATCAAGGACATGGTCGGTCTGCCGGACGCACTGTTCGTCATCGACGTCGGCCATGAATACATTGCCGTGTCCGAAGCCAACAAGCTCGGTATCCCGGTTGTCGGCGTGGTGGACACCAACTGCAAGCCGGACGGAGTGGACTACGTGATTCCGGGCAACGACGACGCGATACGTGCCATTCGCCTGTACGCCGGTGGTGCGGCGGATGCGATCCTCGATGGACGTAAGACTGGCATCACGCTGCCACCGGGCGATTCCGAGGACTTCATCGAGGTACGGGAAGAGCCTAAGGTCAAGGTTGCGGCCAAAAAGAAGCCCGCCGCCAAGGTGGACGCGACAGCCGGTGGCGAGACTGTCGGCGACGGCGAAACGCCGGTTGCCGCCAAGCCAAAGGCCAAAGCAAAGGTCAAGGCCGACACGGCCGAGTAAGCTAGAAAAGGGGGCTTTGCCCCCTTTTTTCGGTGCTGCGCCGTTTCCGCATTTCCCGTTATCAGAAATATTTTTTGGAGTACCCATGACTATTACAGCAACACAGGTGAAGGAGCTTCGGGAGCGCACCGGGCTCGGCATGATGGAATGCAAAGACGCTTTGACGGAAACCCAGGGCGACATGAACGCTGCCATCGATCTGCTGCGCAAGAAGGCCGGATCGAAAGTGGAGAAGAAGGCCGGGCGCACCGCTTCCGAGGGCGCAATCGGTGTCTATGTCAGCCCGGACCGTAAGCAAGCCGTCATGGTTGAGGTCAATTCCGAAACCGATTTCGTCGCCAAGGGCGATGACTTCCAGGCATTTGCCAATGCCGTGGCGACTGCCATTGCCAAGCACAAACCGGCGGATGTGAATGCAGTCGCCGACATCAAGCTCGAGAGCGGCGAGACGGTCGCCAAGACCCGCGAGGGCCTGGTTGCCAAGCTCGGTGAGAACATCAGCGTACGACGCTTTGTGCGTATTGCTGCGGCCACCGGTCAGGTGGCGAGCTACGTACATGGCCGCAAGATCGGCGTGTTGGTGGAAATGAATGGCGGTGACGAAACCCTCGGCCGCGATATCGCCATGCACATCGCCGCGAGCCGCCCGGAATGTGTGTCGCGCGAGCAGGTATCGGCCGAACTCATATGCCAAAGAAAAGGAAATCTTCATCGCCCAGGCGGCGGAGAGCGGCAAACCGCCTGAAATCATCGAGAAGATGGTGACCGGCCGCATTAACAAGTATCTCGGCGAAATTACCCTGCTCGGCCAGCCGTTCGTGAAAGACCCGGAGACCACGGTGGAGAAGTTGCTCAAGAAGGCGAACGCCACAGTTGCCCGTTTCACGCGTTATGAAGTCGGCGAGGGCATCGAGAAAAAATCCGGTGATTTTGCCGCCGAGGTCATGGCCCAGGTCAAGGGAGGCTGATCCCTTGCCTGGCGAGTCGCCGCAAAAGAACAAACTCGCCGCCTACCGACGCATACTGCTCAAGTTGAGTGGTGAGGCGTTGATGGGCGAAGAAGCCTTCGGCATCAATCGCGAGGTGCTGGCACGTGTCATTGGTGAAATTCGCGATGTCATGGCGACCGGCGTGCAGCTCGCGCTGGTGGTGGGCGGCGGCAATTTCTTTCGCGGCGTGTCGGTCGGTGCACAGGGCATGGATCGAGCCCAGGCCGACTACATGGGCATGCTGGCGACCGTCATGAATGCACTGGCCCTGCAGGACGCCTTCGAAAAGGGCGGCATGCCGACCGCTGTTCTCTCTGGACTCGCTGTCACCGGTGTCGTTGAAGGTTATTCGCGCCGTGCTGCGCTTGCACATCTTGGCAGCCGGGCGAGTGCTCATTTTTGCCGGCGGTACCGGCAATCCGTTTTTCACCACCGACACGGCGGCCAGTCTGCGTGGTCTCGAGATCGGCGCCGATGTCGTGCTCAAGGCCACCAAAGTGGATGGTGTGTACGATCGTGATCCGATGAAAAACAAAGATGCAGTGCGCTACGAGCGCGTCACCTATGACGAAGCACTGGCCAGGCGTCTTGGGGTAATGGACGCGACCGCCTTGGCCCTGTGTCGGGAACAAAACCTTCCCCTGCGGGTCTTCAGTATCAACAAACCGGGCAGCCTGCTGCGTATCGTGCTTGGGGAGAATGAAGGAACACTGGTCCAACGCGGAGACTAAGCCATGTCTGAGGTCATCAACAAGATCAACAAGGATGCCGAGGGGCGCATGCTCAAGTCGCTTGAAGCACTCCGGCACGGCATTGAAAAAATTCGCACCGGGCGCGCCAATCCCGCTTTGCTCGAAAACATCAATGTCGAATACTACGGTTCGCGCACACCGCTCAGCCAAGTGGCCAGTGTTTCAGTGGCGGATGCCCGCACGCTGAGCGTGACGCCCTGGGACAAGACGATGGTGCAGCCGATCGAGAAGGCGATCATGGAATCCGGGCTTGGGCTGAATCCGAATACCTCCGGACTGGTAATCCGTGTGCCGTTGCCGGCGCTGACGGAAGAGCGGCGCAAGGAATTCGGCAAGCTGGTACGCAAAGAAGGCGAAGAAGCCAAAATCGCAGTGCGCAATGTGCGACGCGATGCCTTGCAACACTTGAAAGACGCACTAAAGAAGAAGGAAATTGCCGAAGACGAGGAAAAACGCGCCGAAGACGCGATGCAGAAACTGACCGACCGCCACGTTGCCGAAATCGACAAACTGGTGGCAGGTAAAGAGCAGGAACTTCTGGCGGTGTGAAAACGGCCACTCGCCCTCAATCACACAGACCTCCGTATGAGTAACCCCCCTCGTATCGTGAGTACCATGAGCACCGTGCCGGCGTCGAGTTTGCTGCCGCGGCATGTGGCAGTGATCATGGACGGAAATGGCCGTTGGGCGAAGGGCCACGGTCTCCCGCGCGTCGCAGGACATCGTAAAGGTGTCGAGACTGTGCGTGAGCTCGTAACGGCTTGCGGCGAACTGGGTATTCCTTACCTCACGCTGTTTGCCTTTTCGAGCGAAAACTGGCGGCGACCGGAAACCGAGGTGCGCCTACTGCTCGAACTGTTTCTCATGGCGCTCGACAAGGAAATAAAAAGACTCCACACCAACAAGGTACGGTTTCGCGTTATAGGCGACATTGAGCGTTTCGGTCCAAAGCTCGGTGCGCGCATACAGGAGGCCGAGGCACTCACGCGCGACAATCAGGGTCTGACGCTAACTATTGCTGCAAACTATGGTGGCCGCTGGGATATTACCCAGGCCTGCAAAAAACTGGCACGCGCAGTCGCTGCTGGGCTAGCTCGATCCTGATTCCATATCGCCGGACAGCCTTGAGCCACATCTGAGTATGGCCGGCGTACCAGAACCGGATCTGTTCATCCGCACCGGCGGCGAACAACGCATCAGTAACTTCCTGCTTTGGCAACTCGCCTATACCGAACTCTACTTTCACATCGGCACTATGGCCGGAGTTTGATCGTACGCAATTCGACCTGGCACTGGCATCCTTTGCGAGTCGTCAGCGGCGCTTCGGTCAAACTGGCGATCAGGTTGAGGATCAGGCAGCAGAACAAGCAGCAAGCGCAGGCAGTAATTCGCATGCTTAAGAAACGAATACTTACCGCGTTGGTTCTGATTCCGTTCACAGTCTGGGCGTTATTTTTCTGGCCGCAACCTGCGTTTGCCGCATTTCTCGGTGTGTTCATCCTGATCGGTGCCTGGGAATGGACTGCACTGTGTGGAATGCAAAAACTGCCGAAGCGCCTGTTGTATGTCGCGCTGATCGGTCTCAGTGGCGGGATTCTGGCCATGTCACCGTCGCTGTTGGCCAAGGCTGCTGCGATGTGGCCACTGTTGGCTGTGGTTGTGCTCTGGTGGTTGTGGGCGTTTATCGAAGTTCTCGTCTACCAGGATGCTCGTCAGGGCTTTCTTGCCTCCTTGCCTGGCAAGTTGTTGAGTGGTTTTTTCATACTACTGCCAGCATGGTTTGTGCCATTAATGTTACGCGACCTACCTCACGGCACACTGCCGGACGGCAAGTGGCTGACGCTGTATTTGCTGGTTATCGTTTGGACAGCCGATTCCGGAGCCTACTTTGCCGGGCATCGTTGGGGAAAAACAAAACTGGCGCCGCATGTGAGCCCGGGAAAGACCTGGGAAGGTGTTGCAGGCGGACTGGCGGCCGTATTGGTGCTCGCATCAGCGGTAGGTGCGTTCAGCTGGAAGTTCTCTGGCCATGAACTCGTGATATGGATTGCACTGTCATTGGTCACGGCGTTCGTGTCTGTATTTGGCGATTTGTTTGAAAGTCGCGCAAAGCGCGCAGCTGGAGTCAAGGATAGTGGCACCATATTTCCAGGACATGGCGGTGTGCTAGATCGTATTGATGCCTTTACCGCAGCGGCGCCGATGTTTGCAATGACCTGGTTGTTGTGGCGTACACCGTCCGGGGGGTTGTGATGCGCGCGTCCGCGAGACTTGATACTGCAGGTATTCTCCCCGATACCCGATTGAAGGGTGTCACGATACTCGGCGCAACCGGTTCAATCGGCATTAGTACACTGGATGTTTTGGCCAGACACCCGCAACGTTATCGGGTCGTGGCGCTTACCGCGAATACACAGGCAGAGCGGTTGTTCGAACTGTGCCAGCGTTTTCTTCCCGAAGTCGCTGTGTTACGAGATCCGGCCGCCGCCATGCAACTGGAAAAAATGATCCAGCAAGCCGGCCTGCGTATCGCAGTGCAGGCTGGTGTGGAATCAATCGAAAGGGTAGCGCGCGATCCTGGCAGTGATATTGTCATGGCGGCAATTGTTGGCGCGGCCGGATTGCTGCCGGTATTGGAGGCTGTGCGTGCCGGCAAGCGTGTTTTGCTTGCAAACAAGGAACCGCTTGTCATGTCCGGTCCGGTTCTGATGCAAGAGGCACGCCACAGTGGTGCCGAGATTCTACCAATTGACAGCGAGCACAATGCGATATTCCAATGCATGCCAGCGGGCTATCGGACTGGCAACAAGCCAGTCGGTGTGCGCCGTATTCTGCTAACTTGTTCCGGTGGTCCGTTCCTTGACACGCCGGTCGAGGCTTGCTCCAGCGATGACACCGGATGAGGCGTGCGCACACCCGCGTTGGGCGATGGGACGCAAGATCTCGGTGGATTCCGCAACCCTCATGAACAAGGGTCTTGAGCTGATCGAAGCTTGCCGGCTTGTTCGATGTAACGCCAGACCAGGTGCAGATCGTGATTCATCCACAGAGCGTGATTCACTCGATGGTCGAGTACACAGACGGCTCAGTGCTCGCGCAGCTTGGTAACCCCGATATGCGCACGCCGATCGCACACGCGCTCGCCTGGCCGGAGCGTATCGAGTCCGGTGTACGACAGCTTGACCTGTTCGACATAGCTCGTCTGGATTTCGCGCCGCCAGATCTCAAGCGTTTTCCATGCCTGCGTCTTGCACAAGACGCAGCACAGGCCGGCGGCACCGCACCGGCAATCCTGAATGCTGCCAACGAGATCGCAGTGAACGCATTTCTTGAAGGACGTATTCGGTATATGCAGATCGCCGAGTTGATTGAACACACTCTCGCGAATGTTCAGAAAATCGATAATGCGACCCTGGACATCTATACTTGCGTCCGATAAGTGTGCACGCGAAGTGGCTGTCCGGTACATTGCAACAATCCTGTCACAACCAGAAAACCAACAAGTATGATCGGCTTCCTCTACACCCTTATTGCCTTTGTGGTTGCGATCGGCGTACTGGTTGTTGTGCATGAGTTCGGGCATTACTGGGTAGCACGGCGGATGGGTGTGAAGGTGTTGCGCTTCTCCATCGGGTTCGGTAAACCGCTCTGGTGCAAGACGTTTCGGAGCCGACCAGACGGAGTGGGTGACTTGCCGCCATCCCGCTTGGTGGTTACGTGAAGATGTTGGACGAGCACGAAGGCAAGGTCGACAAGAAAGATTTGCAACGTGCCTTTAATCGCCAGCCCACGTCAAAGCGTGTGGCCATTGTGGTCGCTGGCCCACTGTTCAATTTTTTATTTGCGATTCTTGCCTACAGTATCTTATTCATGGCTGGAACGGAGGGGATACGGCCGGTAGTGGGAAAGGTCGCAGAAAATTCACTGGCGCAGCAGGCCGGTTTCCGTCCAGGCGATGAATTCATTGCTATCGATGGCCACAAGGTGCAGAGCTGGGATCAGCGTCGTTTATACCTCTACGAGAAGGCGCTCGACCAATCCATCGTTTCGTTTACTGTGCGAGATCCGGATGGATTGGTGCACGAACGTGAACTAGATCTGTCTTCGTTGTCTGCAGCTGACGTGGGGGCCGGGCTTCTTGAGAGGCAGATCGGCTTGTATCCTTCCTTGCCTGAACTTGTTCCCGTCATTGGAACAATAGATGAGCGCGGTGTTGCGGCACAAGCGGGCCTACAAGTCGGTGATCGTATTATCGCCACTGACGGCCGTCCGGTGAAGACCTGGCAAGAAGTGGTAAAGGCAGTCAGTGCCAACCCGGATGAATCGTTGCGTCTGCGTGTCGAGCGTAATGGCATTATTCGGGAGTTCAGCGTTAAACCACAAGCGACAGAGAGTGCCGGTCAGCGTATTGGCCGCATCGGCATCGGCGTGCGTATACCGGAACTTCCGGCAGGAATGCGCGTCATGGTGCGGCATGCTCCACTGTCTGCACTCGCAGAGGGATTCGAAACGACATGGCGCATGTCTGCGCTTACCCTCAAGATGTTAGTGAAGATGCTCAAACTAGAAGTATCTACCAAAACCATCAGCGGGCCACTGACCATTGCTCAATATGCCGGTGCTTCGGCACAGGTAGGTCTTGACCAGTTTGTGATGTTTCTGGCGGTAGTGAGTATTAGCCTCGGAGTGCTCAATCTGCTGCCGATCCCGGTTCTGGACGGTGGCCATTTACTGATTTACCTCATAGAAGGTATTCAAGGGAAGCCGCTATCGGAGGCTGCTCTGCATTGGGGCCAGCAAATCGGAATTGCATTGCTGATTTCACTCATGGTGTTGGCTTTTTATAACGACATTATGCGTATTCTGTATTAATTGACTCCAGAGAATGAAAAAAACAATAACACTGTTGTTAGCCTGTCTTTTGCCAGTGCCACTGGCGCAAGCCATTGAAAATTTCTTCGTCAAGGATATCCGAGTCGAGGGATTGCAACGAATCGCGCCAGGCACGGTCTTCAACTACCTTCCGATCAAGGTAGGCGACAGCCTTACCGAGGCGAATGCGCGTGATGCGATCGCCGCACTATTCAAGACCGGCTTTTTCCATGACGTGCGGCTTGAGCGCAGTGGCGATGTACTGATTGTGCACGTCGCCGAGCGCCCCTCGATTGATAGCATCAAGATCAGCGGCACGAAAGAAATGGACGAGAAAACGCTCCTGAAAAGTCTCAAGGATCTCGGTCTTGCAGAAGGTCGAGTATTCAATAACTCGCTGCTCGACAAGACAGAGCAGGAACTAAAGCGACAGTATTTCAGCCTTGGACGTTATGCGGTTAATGTAAAGACCACCGTGACCCCGCTTGAGCGAAACCGCGTTGACATTCGCGTCGACGTCGCCGAAGGTGAGGTGACAAAAATCACACGGCATCACGATTGTTGGCAACAAGCATCTTCAAGGATAGTGAATTGCTCAAGACCTTCTCCCTGAGTACACCGACGTTATTCAGTTTCATTCACAAAGAACGATCAGTATTCCAAGCAGCAACTCGCCGCTGACCTCGAGAGTCTGCGTAATTTCTACCAAAATCAGGGTTATCTCGACTTTCACATCGACTCCACGCAGGTGTCAATCACGCCAGACAAGCAGCATATCTATGTCACTGTGAATCTCACGGAAGGCAAAAAGTACACCGTGACGGATGTTAAGTTGGGTGGAAAGCTAATTGTCCCGGAAGCAGAGTTGCGCAAGCTGATTAGTGTCAAGACAGGAGATGTGTTTTCACGTCTGGAGATTACGGAAAGTAGCAAACGGATCAGTGATCGATTCGGAAATGACGGCTATGCCTTTGCCAATGTCAATGCCGTCCCGGATATCGATCGTGATCGCGGCACAGTCGCCTTCACATTCTTCATCGATCCCGGTCAACGGGTATATGTGCGTCGCGTCAATTTCAGCGGAAACCTGGCGACCAATGACGAAGTGTTGCGTCGTGAGACTCCGCCAGATGGAAGGCGCCTGGTTTTCAACCGCAAAGGTGCAACGTTCGCGCGTGCGTCTACAACGCCTCGGTTTCTTTGAAGATGTAAACATCGAAACACCACCCGTGCCGGGATCGCCAGACCAGGTGGACATCAATGTGAGCGTCAAGGAACGCCTGGTGAACAATTTCATGTTCGGCGTCGGGTATTCCGATGCCGATGGCGTGCTGGTGAATGCCAGCATGAATTTCAAGAACTTTCTCGGTACTGGCAAGGAAGTCGCGCTGAATGCGCGACAACAGCAAGGTAAACCGGCACATCAATCTCAGCTACATCAACCCGTATTACACCGAGGATGGCATAAGTCGAAGTATCAATCTCTATTCAACACGTACCGATGCCGCCGCCGCCAATACAGCTCCTATACGTCGAATACCGATGGAATCGGTCTCGGCTATGGCATACCGATCAGTGAGGATCGCTCGCTGAGCCTGGGAATTGCCTACGAGCGAATTGAACTGCAAGCTTAATGCCATTACTGGTGCAAAGGTAGCGCAAGGATTTTGTCGACGCAAACGGCGATACGAACAGTGTTTTCAAGGCAACTCTCGGATGGGCGCGCGATACTCTGGACGATCCGCTCTTTCCGCACAGCGGTACGCAGCACCGTGTCTCTATAGAAACCACTGTGCCGGGCGGCGATTTGGAATACTACAGGCTCAGCTACACTGGCCAGTGCCTATGTCCCGCTGAGCAAGGCTATCACCTTCAACGTCAAGGCCAGCCTGGATTATGGAGCCGGGTTCGGCAAGACTGAAGTCTTCCCGTTTTATAAAAACTTCTATGCTGGTGGCAGTAACAGTGTCCGCGGTTTCCGCTCACGTTCGCTTGGCCCGACAGACTATTGGCGGGCCTGACCCGACACTACCAGTTGGCGGCAGCAAAAGAATATTGGGCAATACCGAACTGCTTTTCCCATTCCCTGGTGCAGGCGGACAATAAAGCGATGCGCTTGAGTGTGTTTGTCGATGCCGGTATGGTGTACGGAACGACTTCCATAGTAGATTTGCTCGAGTTGCGCTATGCGGCTGGCGTGGCATTCAACTGGTTTTCGCCGATCGGACCACTCAGCATCAGCTATGCGTTACCGCTGAATGATCGGCCCGAAGACAGTACTGAATCCGTACAGTTCACGCTTGGTCAGGCTTTCCGGTAAATTTATCTGATGGCGAACTCATACTCCATGAGTAGAAATTATCCTTTTCGTTCACTGCAATCTCGAGCGCGAACGATTCTTGTCGGTTTATTACTTGCGGCGCTTTCCGGCCAGGCACTGGCAGAACTCAAAATCGGCTACGTAAACGCCGTTCGCGTCATCGAGGAAGCGCCACAAGGTGTGGCTGCACTAAAAAAACTGGAAACCGAATTCTCACCGACGTGACAAGGAACTCGTTGCACTGCAAAACAAAATCCGTCTGCTGAATGAAGAATTGCAGAATGAATGTGCCGGCACAGAAAGCAGCAGATCGTCGTGCGCGAGAACGCGAGGCGCTCACGCTCAAACGTGAACTCAAGCGAGCGACCGCTGAATTCCGCGAGGATTACAATCAGCGACGCAATGAAGAGCTGGCAGTATTGCAACAGGTTGTACGTAAGGCAATTCTGGATATTGCCAAACAGGAAAAATACGATCTCGTCCTGCACGAAGGGACGGTGTACGCGAGCGAAAGCATCGATATCACCGAAAAGGTGCTGAAGAAACTCGGTAAGCAATAAACGGATGGCACATGGGAGCGACATCTGGCTGAACTGGCGCACCGCTGTCACGGCGAACTGCGCGGCGATCCCGATTATCGAATAAACCGGATTGCGACCCTGGAGACTGCCGGACCGCATGACATTGCCTTTGTCGCTGGCGAGAAGTATCGCTCCCAGCTTGCAGTGACCCATGCTGGCGCCGTCGTTCTTGGAGACGTCGATTCGCGCGTTTACTCCGGCAACATGTTGATCAGCGACAATCCACGCCTCTGCTTCACGCGTGTTGCCACAGTACTGCATCCACCCATTCGGCCACAGATTGGTATTCATGAGAAAGCAGTGATAAACGACTCTGCCGAAGTTGCTACCGATGCAGCAATCGGTCCGAACGTAGTGGTAGAATCGGGCGCTCGTGTCGGAAGAGGCGTGGTTATTGGACCCGGTTGTTACATCGGAAGGGATGCTGTGATTGGTGACGGGACGTGGTTACATGCCAACGTGTCAATTGGTGCAGACTGTGTTTTGGGACAACACTGCATTGTTCACTCTGGCGCGGTAATTGGCAGTGACGGATTTGTTTATGCACATGATGGTGTGCGTTGGGAAAAGACCCCGCAGCTGGGACGGGTGATCATCGGCGATGAAGTCGAGATCGGCGCAAATACGACGATTGATCGCGGTGCGCTGGGCGACACGGTGATCGAGCGCGGCGTAAAGCTAGACAATCTGATCCATATTGCGCACAACGTGCACATTGGTGAGGATACCGCAATGGCCGCCTGCGTCGGTATCGCCGGCAGTACCCACGTCGGCAAGCGTTGTACGCTTGCCGGTCAAGTTGGCGTTGTCGGGCATATTGAAATCGCGGATGATGTCCATATCACGGGCGCCGACGGTTGTTTCACACACCATACGGGAGGCCGGAACCTACTCATCAGGAACCCCGCTTGAAGCCTATTCGAGCTGGCTCAAGAACGCGGCGCGCATGCGTCAGCTTGACGATATGGCGCGGCGTTTAAATAAGTTGGAGCAAAAACTATAACTGAAATCTCCGAGGGAGGAAATATTGAAGAATAGTCTCGATATCCATCAAGTTCTGCGGCTGTTGCCGCATCGCTATCCATTTCTGCTCATTGACCGGGTGCTGGATTACACCAAAGGCGAGTCGCTGACGGCCATCAAGAACGTGACGTATCAATGAGCCGTTTTTTCCTGGCCATTTCCCGTCTCGTCCGGTAATGCCGGGTGTGCTTGTGGTTGAAGCCATGGCACAGGCGTGTGGAGTTTTGACCAATTTGTCAGACGAAACCCAGACCAGCGACAAAGGGGTCTTTCTGTTTGTCGGAATCGACAAGGCGCGTTTCAAGCGACAAGTGGAACCGGGCGACCAGTTACGTTTCGAGGTCAGGATAACGCGTAAAATGCGCGGAATCTGGATGTACGAAGGCAACGCTTTTGTTGGTGAAGAATTGGCCTGTTCAGCTGAACTCATGTGCACGTATAAGGAATTCGATTAAGTGATTCACCCGCAAGCCATCATCGACCCGCGTGCCAAGCTCGGGAAGGACGTACAAGTTGGCGCATTTTCCATTATTGGACCGGACGTGAACTATTGGTGATGGAACCTGGATAGGTCCGCACGTGGTGGTGAATGGCCCCACAAACATTGGAAGCGGCAACAAGATATTCCAGTTCTGTTCCATTGGCGAAGCACCACAGGACCTGAAGTACGCAGGCGAGCCTACTCGTCTTGAGATTGGGGATCGCAATGTCATTCGCGAGTGCTGCACCTTCAGTCGCGGCACGGTCGGCGGCGGCGGCGTCACCCGTGTCGGTAGCGACAGCTTGTTTATGGCATATGTGCACATTGCTCATGACTGCCAAGTCGGAGATCGCGTAGTCTTCGCCAATAATGCCACGCTCGCCGGACATGTTGAAATCGGCGCGCACTCAATTCTCGGTGGCTTTGTCGGCATTCACCAATTCTGCAAGGTCGGCGCGCATGTCATGCTGGGAGTCGCCACGGTCTCGTTCAAGGACATTCCCCCATTTTTGATGGTGCATGGGAACACCGCCAAACCATACGGTCTCAATGTGCGCGGTCTAAAGCGCCGGGGTTTCTCGGATGACGCGATTCAGGGATTGAAGGATGCGTACAAGACGGTCTACCGTTCCGGCCTGACGACCGATCAGGCGCTACAGAATCTCATGCCACTCAGCGCTCAATATCCGGAGGTTGCCATTTTTACCGATTTCATCCGGAACGCCGGGCGCGGCATTATCCGTTGACCCGATCCGCCATGGATTTCGCGTATTCCCCCGATGGCACAGTCGTCCGCCCGGGCCGGGGAAGGGCGGCCGGTGCGTATCGGTATCATTGCCGGTGAAGCCTCCGGTGATCTTCTCGGTGCACGCCTGATGAAGGCCATCAGACGACACCTTCCGGATGTTCGTTTCGAGGGCATCGGCGGATCAGAAATGCAGGCCGAGGGCTGCAACAGCCTGTTTCCCATGGAGAGGTTGTCGGTTCTTGGGCTCACTGAAATTCTTAGGCCATTATTTTGAGCTGCGCCGTCTGCGCAAACACCTGATCGCACACTTTCTTGCCAACCCTCCGGATATTTTCATCGGCGTGGATTCGCCGGGATTCAATCTCGGCGTGGAAGAACAGTTGCGGCGTGCGGGTATCGCGACCGTTCACTATGTGAGTCCGCAGGTCTGGGCCTGGCGCACCTGGCGCGTGCAAAAGATCAAACGTGCGGTCGACCGAATTCTGGTGCTGTTCCCGTTTGAGCAGGATTTTTATGCCAAACACGGCGTGCAGGCGACCTTTGTGGGCCATCCACTCGCAGATGAGATTCATGGCGACGACGATCCGCTACCGCACCGTGACCGGTTGAAACTCGATCTCAAGCGGCCAACGGTTGCGCTTCTTCCGGGTAGCCGGGTGAGCGAACTCAAAGCGCTCGCCGATCTGTTTGTTGAGACCTGCCAGTGGCTGATCGCGCGTACATCCGCAGTTGCAGTTTATTATTCCTTTCGTGAATCGCCGTACGCAGGTGTTGTTTGAAGAAGCCATTCGTCGCCACCAGGCCTGGGATCTGCCGATCACGCGCTTCCACGGCCACTCGCGTGAAGTGATGGCTGCCGCGGACGTGGTGCTGCTCGCCTCCGGCACTGCCACCCTTGAGGCGATGCTGGTGCGGCGTCTGATGGTGGTGACCTACCGGGTCTCGCGTCTTAGTTACTGGCTGATGCGTGCCTTTTCGCATATTTCACTTTACGCCATGCCCAACAATCTTGCCGGCCGGCACCTGGTGCCGGAGCTTCTCCAGAATGATGCCACGCCAGAGAACCTCGGGGCCGCCGTGGAGCGTTACCTCAGTCGTCCTCTGTATGCACGCGAAGTGCTCAAAGCGTTCGAGACACTGGCAGAACGCCTGCGAGGCAATGCCAGCGAACAGGCAGCGCAGGCCGTGCTTGATGTATTACAGAGGCGTACTGTTCCTCACGTGACTTCGTCATGACAGGAGAAATTGATAACGATTTGCTCAGAATCTGATACGGAGCATAATCTTGGCAGGCGTGGATGAAGCCGGACGCGGTCCATTGGCCGGACCCGTCGTGGCAGCTGCGGTCGATTCTCAGCGCTTCCTATCCGATTGACGGTCTGGCAGACTCCAAGACACTGAGCGCGCTGCGTCGCGAGACCCTCGCCGATGAAATCCGTCTGCACGCCGCTGCCTGGGCGCTGGGCATGGCATCAGTGGAGGAAATTGACCAACTCAATATTCTGCAAGCAACGCTGCTGGCGATGCAACGCGCCGTACACGGGACTTGGCGATGACACCGGATCTGGTGCTCGTGGACGGGAACCGTGCCCCCAGACTGTCCTGTCCGGTACGCACGGTGGTGCGCGGTGATGCGACGATTAAATCCATTTCTGCAGCTTCTATTTTGGCCAAGGTAGCCCGCGACGCCATCTTGCAGGAACTTGATGTTGAGTATCCAGGCTATGGTTTTGCGATCCACAAGGGTTATCCAACTGTTGCACACCGGCGGGCATTACGAGAGCTCGGACCTTCGCCAGTTCACCGACGCAGTTTTGCACCGGTCAAACGTCTGTTGTACTGATAAATAATAGTTATTATAAACAATAATATACAATATATATCTAGTAGCTAATTCGAGTGTATTTTTCAGCCAGTTTATTTCTTCCCACAGCTGGCTATTTCGGGTGAAATAGCCCTGTGAGCACGCCATTCGTCCATCTGCACCTGCATTCCGAATATTCATTGTCGGACGGCATTGTGCGCATCGAAGAACTGGTGGCGGCAACCGCCGCGGCGCACATGCCTGCGGTCGCGTTGACCGATCTGGCGAATGTGTTCGGCGCCGTCAAGTTCTTCCAAAAGGCAGTCAAGGCTGGTGTGAAGCCGATATTGGGCAGTGATGTGTGGCTGGAGAATTCCGACAGAGCGCAATAAACCTTACCGGCTGGTGCTGCTCTGTCAGGACCGTCAGGGCTACCTCAATCTGAATCAGTCTGCTGACCCGCGCCTATACCGAGGGTCAGCATGCCGGACGGCCCTGCATCCAGCGAGCGTGGCTCAACGGGCACAGTGACGGACTCATTGCCTTGTCCGGCGCGCTCGATGGCGATATTGGCCAGGCACTGGTCGGTGGCCACATGGATGTCGCGGAACGGCTGGGACACGAGTATCAGCAGTGGTTTCCGCAACGTTTCTACATCGAACTGCAGCGTACCGGTACAACCATTGCAGGAAGAGTGCGTGCATGCATCCGTGGAATTGGCCGCACGTCTAGGATTGCCCGTGGTTGCAACCAATGCAGTGCAATTTCTGAAGGCCGATGAATTTGAAGCGCACGAGGTGCGTGTCTGCATCCAGGACAGCCGTGTTCTGACCGACGTCCGTCGCCCGCGTCTCTTTACACCCGAGCAGTATTTTCGTTCGGCGGAAGAGATGGCGGAACTCTTCCAGGATATTCCCGAGGCGCTGGCGAACACCGTCGAGATTGCACGCCGCTGTAATTTTAGCCTCGATCTCGGGCGCAACTTTCTGCCGGACTTTCCATTGCCGCCCGGACAGGATGTCGAACAGGTGTTGCGCGCCAACGCGAGTGCCGGACTTGCCGAGCGCATGCGGCGCATCGACCCGGAGAATGACCCGGTGCGCCGCAAGCAGTACGAGGATCGCCTGGCGCTTGAGCTGGGTGTCATTATCCAGATGGGTTTCTCCGGCTACTTCCTGATCGTCGCGGATTTTATTCAGTGGGCACGCGCCAACGATGTGCCGGTTGGCCCGGGCCGTGGCTCCGGTGCCGGTTCACTTGTGGCATTTTCGCTCGGCATCACCGCGCTCGATCCCATACATTACGACCTGCTGTTCGAGCGATTTCTCAACCCCGAACGTGTTTCGCTGCCGGACTTCGACGTGGATTTTTGTATCGAAGGCCGCGACCGGGTGATTGAATATGTGACGCGCAAATACGGACAGGAGAAGGTGTCGCAAATCATTACCCATGGCACCATGGCAGCGAAGGCGGTGGTGCGCGACGTCGGGCGCGTGCTCAATCACCCATACGGTTACGTCGACAAAATTGCCAAGCTGGTTCCGCATGAACTTGAAATGACCCTCGACAAGGCGCTCGAACAAGAGCCAATGCTCAAGGACCGATACGAGAATGAGGAAGATGTGCGCGCACTGATCGATACTGCCAAGACCCTCGAGGGCCTGGCGCGCAATGCCGGTAAACACGCCGCTGGTGTGGTGATTGCCCCGAGCGCGCTTACTGATTTCATGCCGCTTTATTGCGAACAGGGCAGCCATCAGTTCGTGACGCAATACGACATGAAAGATGTCGAGAACATCGGTTTGGTCAAGTTTGACTTCCTTGGGTTACGCAACCTCACGATTATCGACCGTGCAGTGAAAATGGTGGACCCGCAGCGCATCAAGATGGGACTGGCGCCGATACTTATTGATGAGCTTCCGCTCGATGATGTTCCAACTTCCAATTGCTAAAGTCATGCCGCACCACGGCACTTTTCCAGCTTGAGTCGCGCGGCATGAAGGAACTGATCCAGCGCCTGCAACCAGACAATTTCGAGGAAATCGTTGCGCTGGTCGCCCTGTTCCGGCCGGGACCGTTGCAGTCGGGCATGGTGGACGATTTTATTAATCGCAAACACGGCCGCGCACGAATCAAGTATCCGCACCCGAGTCTCGAGCCGATACTGAAGCCGACCTATGGCGTGATCCTGTACCAGGAACAGGTCATGCAGATCGCGCAGGTGTTGTCCGGTTATACGCTCGGCGGGGCCGACCTGCTGCGGCGCGCCATGGGTAAAAAGAAACCGGAAGAGATGGCGCAGCAGCGTAGTGTGTTCGTGCAGGGTGCCGAGGGGCGTGGCGTGAACGGTAAACTCGCTGCCGATATTTTCGATTTGATTGAAAAATTCGCCGGCTACGGCTTTAACCGCTCGCACTCGGCGGCCTATGCGCTCATCGCCTACCAGACTGCCTGGCTCAAGACGCACTACCCGGCGGCGTTCATGGCCGCGGTGCTGTCAGCAGATATGGACAAGACCGACAAGGTCGTGACCATGATTGCCGAATGCCGCGACATGAAGATCAGTGTGCTACCGCCGGATATCAATCGCTGTGAGTATGCGTTCGTGGTGTTGGACGACGATGCACAGGAATGTGCGAGTGTCGCGGAAGGCGGGATGCCGAGGAGCGCAGAATGCGCAGGCGCGACGCCTGAACAGGCCGAAGCTACGGGGACGACCCAGTCCATATTGTATGGTCTCGGTGCCATCAAAGGTCTCGGACAATCGGCCATCGACGCGATTCTGGAAGTGCGCCGCGTAGATGGGCCATTTCGTGACCTGTTCGACTTCTGCCGGCGCATTGACCTGCGGCGCGTCAATCGACGTGTGCTTGAGTCCCTCATCAAGGCGGGGGCGTTAGACGGCCTCGCGCGTCGCAGCAGGCGAGCCTCCAATGAGGACAGAATGTCGAGATCGACGTTGATGGCATCCCTCAGTTTGGCGCTGGCCGCGGCCGAACAGGTCGGGCGTGCGCAAGAGGCGCGCCAGGATGACATGTTCGGTCTGGGTGGTGGCGAGAGCGCCGCGAGCGCCCCCCCGGCAACGGTTTTTGTGCAGGTTCCGCCATGGAGCGAAGAGCAACGGCTGGAGGGTGAGAAAGAAACGCTTGGCCTGTACCTCACCGGCCATCCGATTGCGCGTTATGAGCAGGAACTGGCGCGCTTCATCGACAGCACCATCGCCGAACTCAAGCCCACCGAGGACAAGAACATTGTCGTGGCCGGGCTGGTGGTCGGCATGCGTGCGATGCAAACACGCCGCGGCGACCGCATGGCCTTCGTGACGCTCGATGACCGGACCGGACGCCTGGAACTTGCCGTATTTTCCGAGTTGTTCGAACGGCACCGCGATCTGCTCGCCAAGGATACACTGCTGGTAGTGGAAGGGCAGGTGAGCATGGACGAGTACTCGGGTGGATTCAAAATGAGCGCCGAGCGTATTTACAACATCGACCAGGCGCGCGGCACCTTTGCCAGTCGTCTGGAGATCGACATGGATGCGACACTTGCCACGACCGACTTCATGCAGGAACTGAAACAGGCCCTCAAGCCGTCTACACCAGGGAGCTGTTCGCGTCTGCATCCGCTATGATGCCGGACCGGCCAGCGCCGAGATACTGCTCGGACCGGAATGGAAGGTAACTCCCGGTGGCGCGCTGCTCGACAGGCTGATCGGGCTTGCCGGTGAGGGGCGGGTGCGTTTAACCTACCCCGAAACCAGGCGAGTCCTGACCCCGACAGGTCCGGCCAGCAGGCGCGGCCGGCCTGACCATCAGCGCAGTGGAGCAGCCGTTTCTTTTGCATGAATCAGAATTATCTCGATTTCGAACAATCCATCGCCGATCTTGAAGCCAAGATCGAGGCGTTGCGCGCGGCTGGCAGCGATCGCGACCTCAATCTGGGCGATGAGATCAATCGTTTGCGCGCCAAAAGCCTCAAACTGACTGAATCGATTTTCACAAATCTGACGCCCTGGCAGATCTCGCAACTCGCGCGCCACCCACTGCGGCCGTACACACTCGATTATCTGGGGCGTGTGTTCACGGACTTCGAGGAATTGCACGGCGATCGTGCCTTTGCAGACGACCCGGCGATTGTTGCCGGTCTCGCGCGCCTCGAAGGCCGGCCGGTGATGGTGATCGGCCACCAGAAGGGCCGCGACACGCGCGAGAAACTCAAGCGCAATTTCGGCATGCCGCGGCCCGAGGGCTACCGCAAGGCCATGCGCCTCATGAAGACTGCCGAGCGTTTTCGAATCCCGGTGCTGACCTTTATCGACACACCCGGCGCCTATCCGGGCGTGGGTGCGGAGGAGCGTGGCCAGAGCGAGGCCATTGCGCGCAACCTGTATGTCATGGCCGGATTGAAAACACCGATCCTGAGCACGGTGATCGGCGAGGGTGGTTCCGGCGGGGCGCTCGCCATCGGTGTGTGCGACCGCATGCTGATGTTGCAGTACTCGACTTATTCGGTAATTTCACCTGAAGGTTGCGCCTCGATTCTATGGAAGAGCGCCAGCAAGGCTTCTGAAGCCGCCGAGGCCATGGGCATTACCGCACCGCGCCTGCGTGAACTCGGGCTGGTTGATGTGATTGTGCCAGAGCCTCTCGGCGGCGCACACCGCGACGTGGAAACCATGGCCGCCAACCTCAAGCAGACGTTGCTCGCTGCACTGGTCGAGCTCGACAAGACACCGTCAGAAGAGCTGCTCAAGGTGCGTTATGCCCGTCTGATGCAGTACGGCAAGTTTGAGGAAGCCTGACGCCGGATTTTCTCCCGCCGCGCTGTCGGCGGTGTTGTTTGACGAACTGCGCCTTCCGTCTGGGGTGCACCTGAAGGTTGCCTATAGTGGCGGCCTTGATTCGCATGTCCTGTTGCATGCGCTCTCCGTCTTGCGCGCCGATCATCACTTTTCTCTCAGTGCAATCCATGTCGATCACGATTTGCAGCCTGCGTCAGCCGAGTGGGGCAGACCATTGCGCACGAATCTGCGCGGAGCTCGAAGTTCAATTTGCAATTAAGCGTATACGGGTAGCAGGTATCGCGGATGAAGGCCTGGAGGCTGCGGCGCGGCGCGCGCGCTATGCGGCGCTCGTCGCGGCGCTTGGGCCTGAGGACATTCTGCTCACTGCCCACCATGGCGACGACCAGGCCGAAACGGTGCTTCTGCAACTGCTGCGCGGCGCGGGCGTCGCGGGACTTGCCGCCATACCGATGCAGACACGCTTTCGGTGCAGGCCAGATCGTGCGGCCCCTTGCTCGGTTTTTCGCGTGCTGCGCTGCATGTCTATGCGCAGGAACATCAGCTTTCGTGGATTGAAGACCCCTCCAATCAGGAATCGCATCTGCGGCGCAACTTTCTGCGCACCGAAATCATGCCACGCCTCACCCGTCACTGGCCGGCGAGCATGCCAGCATGCTGGCGCGTACGGCTCGCCATGCCGCCGACGCCATGGAACTGCTCGAAGAGGTGGCAGAAGTCAGACCTTGCCGTCTGTCGGGATGCCGTGACACATTCTCCGCAGGCGTTGTCAGTCAAAGCATTGTCGCGACTATCCGCTGCGCGACAGCGCAATCTGTTGCGATTCTGGCTGCGGCGTCAGGGATTTCTGGCTCCGGCAACATCTCAGCTGGAAGAAGTGCTTGCGCAGGTGCACACCACGCCACGTTCACAGCAGGCGCGTGTGTGCTGGTCCGGCGCTGAAGTCTGGCGCTACCGCGACCTGCTGGTGGCGCTGCCGGCTCAGCAGTCGCCCGATCCGGCTCTGGACCTCGCCTGGGATCTGCGTGCGCCACTGGATCTGCCCGGTATTGGCCGCTTGCACGTTGTACCGGTCGCGCGGCCAAGGCCTGTCCTGAGCGCGTCTGGATGACGAAATCGCTGCATATCCGCCTGCGTTCTGGTGGCGAGACGCTGATGCTTCCAGGGCGTGGACATCATCATGCACTCAAGAAGCTTCTGCAGGCCGAGGGCGTGCCGCCCTGGCTGCGCTTGCGCCTGCCACTGTTCTACGTCGACCATGAGCTGGCGGCGGTCGCGGATCGCTGGGTGTGTGCGCGCATACCTGGCAGGAGACGGTGAAGAAGGGCTGAAAATCGTCTGGGAGCCGTTCGTGGGCGCTGTCGGTGCACCCGAAAAAGCCCGCTAACATGCGGCTTTTCATTGTGAAAATCGCCTGATTCTGGTAGCCTGCATCTCCGTTCGGTGCTCTTCCCGGAAACCCCGTTCCGGACCCATGAAGCGCCCTCTGGCGAACGGAATTCATGACCAAATACATTTTCGTGACCGGTGGCGTGGTGTCCTCGCTGGGCAAGGGCATCGCCTCCGCCTCGCTGGCTGCGATTCTCGAGGCGCGTGGCATCAAGGTCACGTTGCTCAAGCTCGACCCCTACATCAACGTCGATCCGGGCACCATGAGCCCGTTCCAGCACGGCGAGGTGTATGTCACCGAAGACGGCGCTGAAACCGATCTCGATCTGGGGCATTACGAGCGTTTTGTGCGCACGACCATGTCGAAGCGCAACAACTTCACCACCGGGCGCATCTACCAGAACGTCATCCAGAAAGAACGGCGCGGCGACTACCTGGGCGCCACCGTGCAGGTGATTCCGCACATCACCGACGAGATCAAGCGCTGCATCCAGGAGGGCGCGGCCGGTGCCGATGTGGCGATGGTCGAGATTGGTGGCACGGTCGGCGACATCGAGTCACAGCCGTTCCTGGAGGCCATCCGCCAGATGGGCGTGGAGATGGGTACGCACAACGTCGTGTTTATGCATCTCACGCTCGTCCCGTACATGGGTGCTGCCGGCGAAATGAAGACCAAGCCGACCCAGCACTCGGTGAAGGAGTTGCGCTCCATCGGCATCCAGCCGGATGTCCTGCTGTGCCGCGCCGACCGCATGTTGCCCGAAGACGAGCGCCGCAAGATCGCACTGTTCACCAACGTGCCGGTGCGCGCAGTCATCTCGGCCGTCAACGTCGACAACATCTACAAGATTCCCGGACTGCTGCACGAACAGGGTCTGGACGAGATCGTGGTCGAGAAGCTGCACTTCAACGCCCCCAAGGCGAAGCTCGGCGACTGGCAGCGGGTGGTGCAGGCCATGGAACACCCCGAGGCCGAAGTCGAGATCGCGCTGGTCGGCAAGTACGTGCATCTCACCGAGTCCTACAAGTCGCTGTCCGAGGCGCTCCTGCATGCCGGTGTGCAGACGCGCACGCGCGTCAACATTCGTTACGTGGATTCGGAACGCATCACCACCGAGGGCACGCACTTGCTCGACGGTGTGGATGCGATCCTGGTACCGGGCGGCTTCGGTGAGCGCGGTATTGAAGGCAAGATTCAGACCGTGCAATATGCGCGCACCCACAAGATTCCGTATCTCGGCATCTGTCTCGGCATGCAGGTGGCGGTGATCGAATTTGCGCGTAACATCGCCGGTCTCAAGGGCGCGCACAGCACCGAGTTCGATCCGCGCACTCCGCACCCGGTGATTGCGCTCATTACCGAGTGGAAGACCGCCGAAGGCAAGATCGAGGTGCGTAATGCCCACGGCGATCTGGGCGGCACCATGCGTCTCGGCGGCTATACCTGCCACCTGCAGCCGGGTTCGCGCTCGCATACCCTGTACGCCAAGGACAAAATCATCGAGCGTCATCGTCACCGTTACGAGTTCAACAACAATTATCGCGAAGTGCTGCAACAGCACGGCCTGGTGATCGCTGGCACTTCTGAAGACGGCAGTCTTGTCGAAGTGGTGGAGTTGCCCGATCATCCGTGGTTCGTGGGCGTGCAGTTTCACCCCGAATTCACCTCCACGCCGCGCGATGGGCATCCGCTCTTCACCGGATACATTCAGGCGGCGCGCGACAATCGCGCCGCACTTTCCACCAAACAGGCAGCAACACGATGAAACTCTGTGGATTTGAAGTCGGCCTCGATAAACCGTTTTTCCTGATCGCCGGGCCATGTGTGATTGAATCGAAGGAGATGGCGCACGACACGGCCGGGCGGCTGAAGGAGATCACCGCAAAGTCTCGGTATTCCGTTCATCTACAAGTCTTCGTTCGACAAGGCCAATCGCAGCTCGGGCAAGTCGTTCCGCGGCCTTGGCATGGACAACGGCCTCAAGATTCTGGAGAGCGTGCGTCAGACCATCGGCGTGCCGGTGCTCACCGACGTGCACGACATCCCGGAAATCGCGCCAGTCGCGGCGGTGGTGGACGTGCTGCAGACCCCGGCGTTTCTGTGTCGCCAGACGGATTTTATCCAGGCAGTCGCCGCCTGCGGCAAGCCGGTGAACATCAAAAAGGGCCAGTTTCTCGCGCCCGGCGACATGAAGAATGTCGTCGACAAGGCGAATGAGGCCGGTGGCAAGGGCCGCATCATGGTGTGCGAACGCGGCGTGTCGTTCGGTTATAACAATCTGGTGTCGGACATGCGCTCACTCGCGATCATGCGTGACACCGGTTGCCCGGTGGTGTTTGACGCCACGCACTCGGTGCAGTTGCCGGGCGGGCAGGGCACGAAGAGCGGTGGACAGCGCGAATTTGTGCCGGTACTGGCGCGCGCGGCGATCGCTACGGGCATCTCCGGTATTTTCATGGAGACTCACCCGGACCCGGAGAAGGCACTGTCGGACGGCCCAAACGCCTGGCCGCTCGATCGCATGGAGGCACTGCTGACCACGCTCAAGGAGCTGGATGCCGCGGTCAAGCGCCAAGGATTTGCCGAAATGGCAGCTGATGTCGAAATAACTAAAATAAACCGCAGATGAAAACGGATGGACACACTGTTTTCTGTAGTAAAAACACACCCCTCATCAATTAAGTAACCATGACGTTCGTTCTATGACAACCATTGCTGATATGCTATGCGCGCGAAATCCTCGATTCGCGCGGCAATCCCACCGTTGAAGCCGATGTAATCCTGAAGAGCGGCGCGCGCGGGCGCGCTGCAGTGCCATCCGGTGCCTCGACCGGCGAGCGCGAGGCGCTTGAGCTGCGCGACAACGACCCAAAGCGCTATCTGGGCAAGGGTGTGCGCCAGGCCTGCGCGAACGTGAATGGCGAGCTCAGGAAGGCGCTGTTGGGCAAGGACGCGCGTGAGCAAAGCATGCTATCGACGAGGTCATGATCGAGCTCGATGGTACGCCCACCAAGAGCCGTCTGGGTGCGAACGCGCTGCTGGCGGTGTCACTGGCCACAGCGCGCGCGGCGGCCGCGAGTGCAAACCTGCCGCTGTACCGGTATCTCAACGGTCTGGCGGGTGCTGTACCCATGCAGATGCCGGTGCCGATGATGAACATCATCAATGGCGGCGTGCATGCCGACAACAATATCGATTTTCAGGAATTCATGATCTTGCCGGTGGGTGCGCCGACCTTCAGTGAGGCGCTGCGCGCCGGTACTGAAGTGTTTCATGCCCTCAAAAAGGTATTGCAAGGCATGAAGCTCAGTACAGCGGTCGGCGATGAAGGCGGATTTGCACCCGACCTGAAGTCGAATGAAGAGGCGCTGCACGTCATACTGCAGGGTATTGAAAAGGCCGGCTACAAGGCTGGCGCCGATATTGCGCTTGGCATGGACCTGGCGAGTTCCGAGTTCTGCAAGAACGGTAAGTACGAGCTGGTTTCGGACGGGTCGAGCCTGACGGCCGATCAGTTCACCGACCTGCTTGCCGCCTGGGTCGACAAATATCCCATCCTCACCATTGAGGATGGCTGTGGCGAGAACGACTGGTCCGGCTGGGCGATGCTCACCGACAAGCTCGGCAAGAAGATCCAGCTGGTGGGCGACGACCTGTTCGTGACCAACACGGCGATTCTGGCCGAGGGCATCAAGAACGGCATCGCCAACTCGATTCTCATCAAGGTCAACCAGATTGGCACCCTGTCCGAGACGCTGGCCGCCATCAGCATGGCACGCAAGGCCGGTTACACGGCGGTCATTTCGCACCGTTCCGGCGAGACCGAAGACACCTTTATCGCCGACCTGGTCGTGGCCACCGGAACCGGCCAGATCAAGACCGGTTCGTTGTCGCGTTCCGACCGTGTCGCCAAATACAATCAGTTGCTGCGCATCGAGGAAGAACTGGGTCGAGCCGCGGCGGTTTATCCGGGTCACAAGGCCTTTAAAAGGCTGTAAATCGTTTAGCCGCGGATGAAGGCAGAGACACGCACGCTGAAGAGTACAACGTCTGCATCAACACTCTGTCAGTTTTTTTTGTATTTGATCTAAGGTCGCATTTCGCCATTCTCGTCATGTCCGGCCCCTGCAGGCTTCCAAAAGGACTATGTTCCCGGCGTGAAGATCATTCTCTATATTCTCGTCGGTATCCTGCTTGGCCTGCAGTACCCGTTGTGGCTCGGGGATGGCGGGGTGCTGGCACTCTGGAAGCTCAAGCAGGAAATTTCCGTGCAGAAACTGGAGAACTCAGGTCTCAAGGAGCGCAACCTGGCACTAGAGGCCGAGGTGCGCGACCTCAAGGAAGGCTACGAGGCGCTGGAAGAGCGGGCGCGCGCCGAGCTCGGCATGGTGCGGCGTGGCGAAACGCTGTATCAGATAATCGAGCGCACGGACGGTGCGCGTTGATCCTCAGGCGCGGTGTTCGAGCCACCAGATCAGCGCTACAAACAAAAAGAAGAAAAATTCCGCAGCGGTAATCAGGTACAGCAGCCAGACGATGCGCCGTGCCGACGGCTTCATCGGTATCCACACCCAACGCATGTACCAGCGCCATGGGGTTATCCATCCCCAGCGTTTGTGGCGGCGCAGATAATCGAAAATTGCCTGGCACCAGGCAGGCAGGCTCTTGTCGACCTCATCCAGGCGCTGAGCACGTTCCTCGGCCGATAACCGACTGTAATCGTCGGTAATGGTCAGGCTCGATCCGGACTCGGTTGCCTGGATCTCGAAGCGTGTGGAGGATTTCACGCCTTGGGAGTAATGCACGTGAAGGCGTTTTCCGACTCCTGCGTGAGCGTGAGATCAAGGATGTAGTCCTGGTCATTGCTCAGGTTGCGGTATTCGGTGTGTATCAGTCCCGGCTTTGTCTCCTTCCAGACTCGAAACTCGAGATAGGGATTGATTCGATACAGGCGCTCCAGGTCGCGACAGAACTGCGCGCAGTTTCGCGAGGATTCAATGTAGTCTGGATCGTGGCCCAGGCCTTGTCTTCAGCCGGGCTGGATGGCGATTCAGTGGTCATTTCGGATGTGGGACGATCAGCAGGGGCACGCGCAGGGCGCGCACCAGTTTATCGGTATCCATGCGCGAGCGCAGGCCGGATCTTGCCGCGTGGCCGGGGTGAACCAATCACCACCAGGTTCAAGCCAGCGCGTTTGGCGCGCTCGATCAGGCAGTCCGTGGGTTTGCCCAGCACCATGTCGGGCCGGTAGCGGATACGGCGTTTTGTCGCAAGCTTCTGCAGGCGTCGTCACATGGACGCGGATTTCTTCCTCCAGCTGATTTTCGACGTAGCGTCCGTACGTATCTTGGGTCATGGCGTTGTTCAGCCAGTCGTCGCCCATCATGCCTTTCCAGAAGTCCGGCACCACGATCAGGTGATGCAGGGTGCCGCCTGGCGGGCACAGGGCCAGCGCAGTTGTTCTCAGCCGCGCGCGCACCGTCGGTGCCGTGGCTGGCGAGCAGGATATGGCGGGTTTTGAGCATTCTGCAACCTTCAAAGAAAACCCGGTGGCGCGCAGCGCGCACCACCGGGTGTAGTTGTAAAACTCTGACTAACTGATATAGCGCGTGTTACTTGATGAACACGTATACCAGAAAGGCGATTACCAGCGAAATAACCAACGCTGTCAGGTCTTCAGCGCGATCACTTTTGAAAATGGTCAGCGCTGTACCGCGGTCGAATTTTTCTTTCATGATTTCGTCCTCTCGTAAGCGTTAGATGGTTTCAGACACGAACATCATGACCACGACCAGCGCACCGATTGCCTTGGTCGCGCCCACGGCCGTGCCGATGATCAGCGGCTGGCCACCGGCCTGCTTGATCGATGCCATGGTGATCTGCATGCCGAGTCCGACCAGACCGAAGGTGAAGAACCAGGCGATAAGATTACGGAACATCTTGATCTTTTTAGCAGTGTGATAGACGGCTCTGTGTGCTTTTCAGCACCTTGGTCGCGTCCTTCGACAGGGCCTTGGAATTGGCGAGACCACGCAGCACGGTATCGTCGTCGATCGACATCAACTTCTTGTTTTCGATCAGGCGTGCCAGTGCGGCCTTCTGGTCTTCACGCGGCACTTTGTCGGCTTCTGCCTGCAGGAGAGCGATCTCCTCGTCCTTCAACAGTTTGCTGGTGACCTTGCCTTCCTTGTCGGTCTTGACCAGTTTGGCTTCACTGTTGTCGAAGTACTTGCCCTTGTAGTGCTGGGCTGGCGCGAACACACCCGTGGAGGACAGTGCGAACATCAGGATGAAGCCCACCACGAACAGCGGGAACTTGCCGATGATCACTTCGCCGATGTTTACCTTCAGACCGGTCTGCTCACGCTTCACGTACCAGACCGCCAGCCACAGCACGATGATCGGCAGGAACAGCACGCGCGTGATGTTGAAGATCTCGGCGACCTTGAGGGTCTCGATACCCGTTCGGCTGGAAGGCCAGCGCGGCACCCGCCACCTGCGCGGAGTTCAGAATGCCGGTACCGGCCCAGGCGCCGAACTGGATCGGGCCCATGTTCAGTTGCTTGCCGACGATCGGGAAAATGAACATCATCGCGATGCCCCACAGCAGGATGGTGCCGATGGTGTAGGCGATTTCTGTTGACTTGGCCTGCACCACCGGTGCGGAGGCGACCGTGGCGGACACGCCGCACACGCCGAGACCGGCCGACAGCACACCACTCATGGAGTTCGGGATCTTGCGGCGCCCGCCCATCCACAGCACCATGCCCACCGAACCCAGCACGAAGAAGCCGATCAGCACGACCGACAGTTTGCCGAGCTGTGCCAGTTCCGCGAGGCTGTACAAGGTACCGAGCAGGATGACGCCGGTCTTGAGACCGAGGCGCGACAGGCGCACGCCATTCTGGGCCCAGTCCGGAATCTTGAACACATTCACCACGATAATGCCGGCGATGATACCCATCACCACGTAGTTCAGGTTCAGCATCTTGGCGAAGTTAAAACCAAGGGCTGGCTCAGCGGCCTTGCCCCACAGTCCCATCATCGGATCAAGACCCCATTTCACCACAAAGGCGAGCAACATGATGAAGGTGAGACCGCCGATGGTGGACAGGTAATAATCACCCTGGCCTTGTTTCGGTGAGGCGAGCAGCTGCCACAGGCCGACCACGATTGCAATTCCGCCGAAGGCGAAACCCGAACGTGACCATTTCGCCAGTGTGCTTGCTGGTGTGGAGCAGTTTGATCAGCGGCTCCATGGCGCCGGTCTTCACCATGTAGGCGTAGCCGGCCATGATGACGCCCATGATCAACGTCCATGGCGTTTTCTTTGTATAAATCATCGATGTGAATCCTCCAGGTTGGTTGGCAGTGCTGCACAGTTTGTATCTGGAGAGACTTCCTCCCGGACAACGGTGCATCATTTGTTTCTTATATACTTATACTACTACTTCACCACGCGGGCATTGAAGCACAGCGTTCCTTGCTCTGACAAGGGCTCTTTTTTTCATGGGGAAATACAACCAGTCTTGGGGAATCGCGCGCGCCTGAAATAATGGGACTAATGCGTCGTGTGTCACGAAATTCATTCAGTTGCGGAAAAAGAATAGGGAAGTTTTTCGAGAACCAGATGCGGGCCGTCGCTGGTTGCAAGATGCAATTCTCCGGCTTCCTTGCTGCTCAAGTGAACGACCGTCAGCAAATCGTAGCCACCCTGCGGCGAAGCTTGGGCTTCCAGCACGTGGCCGGTGCTCTGGCCGGGCAGGTCTGGCGCGAACACCGGGGTTCCGGGCAGCGGTGGCAACGCACTCTCCACATGCGCACGAAACATGCGTTGCTTGAGACGTCCAAGGTAATGCATGCGTGCGACGATCTCCTGCCCCGGATAGCAACCCTTGGTGAAGCTCACGCCACCGACCAGTTCCAGATTCGCCATTTGGGGCACAAACTCTTCGGCCGTACTAGGCAGGATCACGGGTATGCCTGCCATGATGTCGAGCCAGGACCAGGGTCCGGCGCCGACTGGCGCCGCCTTCGCGGAGAGCAATTGCCACAGTGACATGAGACGCGCCTCCGGTGCGAGCAGCTCAAAGCGCGCGTGTGGGCCGGGCAGACGGATGACCGTGACGTCATCGCTTGTGATGCTGTCGTAGTTATTCGCCGGTGCAGTGCCCAGCGCATCCTTCAGCAGCGTTTCGGTGTTCGGTCCGGACAGGCCAATGCGCCCGAGTCCGGCATCCGCAAATTCGATCTTGACCTTGGCGCGCAAGATGAACATGCGTAAACGCTTGAGTACCGGTTCGGCCAGAGCGGCGGGCAGCTGCAGGTAATAATCGTTATCCGGGCGGCAAAAGATTAAAAAAATCGCAAACATGCGTCCCTTGGCATTGCAGTAGGAACTTAGCTGCGCGCGCGTCCCGTTGACTTGATTGATGTCGTTGCTGAGTTGGCCCTGCAGGAAACTTTTTGCATCCGTGCCTTCAGCCCGCAACACGGCGAGGTGTGAGAGATCTGCAAGAATGTCACCGTTCGCTGCGTTGCGCCGCTCTTCATCAGAATTACCGTAATGCAGCACACGGTCATCCTCGAATACAGCGCCCGCGTGGGCGAGGTAAGCGCGCCACTCGGCGCTTGTTGGCGGGAGGTTTGTTGTGGCTGGTTGCATGGGCGGAAATCCTGTATTCGGATGATGAGTATACCGCCGTTGTTCGCGGCCCTCAGCCTAAACCTTGTGTTAAACAAGGGTTTGAGTTGTAGGACATTCTCGGCGAGGATGGCGTAGTGACGATACGATTAGGTAAATCTGCAAGTCACGGAGATGCGAGTTAGACTGTAACAAGTTGGATAGTTCGGGAATCAGCATGCCAGTCAAGAACAAAAAGCGTCCGAAATACCTCAACCTGTTGCGCATTCGCCTGCCGATCGGCGGCGTTGTTTCCATCCTGCACCGAGTTACCGGAGTCCTGCTGGTTCTGGCATTGCCGCTGGCATTCTTGCTTCTTCAAGAGTCGCTACATAGCCCCGAGAGCTTCGCGCGAATTGTCGCGCTACTGCGTTCCTTGCCGGCGCGTGTGTTCCTGCTATTGGCCACGGCTCTGCTGGCGCATCATTTTCTGGCCGGTGTGCGCCATTTGTTGCTCGATCTCGATGTCGGTATCAGCCGCCGTGGCAGCAGTCTGGGCGCCTGGCTTGTGCTGGCCAGCGTCACGAGTGTTGTATTGATCGCCGCAAAATCCCTATTCCTATAATGACGATGAAAATCCGAAGCAGTGGTAGCGCACACCGTGGCCTCGGTGAATGGCTTCTGCAGAGGCTGAGCTCGCTCTATCTTGCCGGTTTCGCGGTGTGGATTGTGATACAGCTCATGGTTGCTGACGCCCACGGACTACCTTGCCTGGAAAGCGTGGATGGCGAATGGTGGGGTAAGGCTTGCGTTTGCGCTGTTTTTTCTGAGCGTACTGGTGCATGCCTGGGTCGGTATGCGCAGTGTCATCCTCGATTATCTCAAACCGTTGTGGGTGCGGTTTATGGTGCAGCTGCTCTTGGCTTTTGGGTTACTCGTGCTCGCGTTCTGGGCCGCACAGATTCTGCTGGTGGAGGCGCGCTCATGAGCCTCGCACGGCGGAAATTCGATTGCCTGGTGATTGGCGCGGGTGGCGGCGGGCTGCGCGCAGCACTGCAACTCGCCGTAGGTGAAGCGCATGTCGCCGTCGTTTCCAAAGTCTTTCCAACCCGCTCGCACACCGTGGCTGCACAGGGCGGCATGAACGCCGCGCTTGGCAATGTGTTGCCGGACAACTGGCACTGGCACATGTACGACACCATCAAGGGCGGCGACTACCTTGCCGACCAGGATGCGGTCGAGTACATGTGTCATGCGGCGGCGCGCGAGGTGATCGAGCTTGAACACTACGGCGTGCCATTCACGCGCCTCGACAATGGCCGTATTTACCAGCGTCCGTTTGGTGGTCAGAGCCAGAACTTCGGTGGCGTCCAGGCGGCGCGCACCTGCCCGGCGGCCGACCGCACCGGGCATGCCATCCTGCACACCCTCTATCAGCAAAACATCAAGGCGCGCACCCATTTCTTCGACGAGTTCTTTGCCATAGACCTGCTGCGTGATGCCGACGGTTACGTGCTCGGCGCGCTGGTGCTGGAAATCGAAACCGGCGAGCCACTGATTATTGAGGCCAGGACTACGCTCATTGCCACCGGTGGCGCAGCGCGCATCTACCGCACCAGCACCAATGCCATGATCAACACCGGCGATGGCATGGCCATGGCGCTGCGTGCCGGTATACCGCTGCAGGACATGGAATTCATGCAGTTCCATCCCACCGGGATTGCCGGTCTCGGTGTGCTGATCAGCGAAGGTGCGCGTGGCGAAGGCGGCTATCTCGTGAACAGCCAAGGTGAACGCTTCATGGAACGCTACGCACCGCATGCCAAGGATCTTGCCAGCCGCGACGTGGTGGCGCGTGCCATCGAGATTGAGGTTCGCGAAGGGCGTGGATGTGGCCCGAACAAGGATTTCGTTTACCTCAAGATTGACCACCTTGGTGCGGAACCGATCAAGAGCAAGCTCCCGGGTATCCGCGAGCTGTCCATGCGTTTTGCGCACGTGGATCCCATCTCGGCGCCCATTCCGGTTTACCCGACTGCCCACTACACCATGGGTGGAATTCCGACCAACCGCGATGGACAGGTGGTGGCACCGGTGCAAACTGGTCCTGAAGAGCCGGTACCCGGACTGTACTCGGTAGGCGAGTGCGCCTGCGTGTCCATCCACGGCGCGAATCGTCTGGGCGGCAATTCACTGCTCGATATCGTGGTGTTTGGGCGAGCCGCAGGTGACCACATTCTCGAATATTCTAAAGGAGAACCGCTATCACCGTTTGCTGACAGAATCGAGCCTCGGAGCCGGCCCTGCAGCACTTGGCTCGCTGGGACGTGAAGGGCGATGGCGAGTCGGCAGGCAAGCTGGGCGACGAATTGCGCCGCACCATGGAGCAGCATTGCGGTGTGTTTCGTACCCAGGAGGTTCTCGACCAGGGCGTGGTCAAGGTGATGAAACTGCGCGAGCGCCTGCAGAACGCACGCCTCCAGGATCACAGCAAGGTGTTCAATACCGCGCGTATCGAAGCATTTGAAACCGAGAATCTGATGGAAGTGGCGCTCGCCACGGTGGTCTCGGCCGCAGCGCGCCACGAAAGCCGCGGCGCGCACTCGCGCATGGACTATCCGGAACGCGACGATTTGCAGTGGCTCAAACATTCGCTCTATAGCCGTGATGCCCAGCGACTCGACTACAAACCGGTGCGCATGAAACCGCTCACAGTCGATTCGTTTCCGCCGAAAAAGCGCACGTACTGAGGAGGCGCATGAAATTTTCCATCTACCGCTACAACCCGGAGACCGACCGCAAGCCGCGCATGCAGGACTACGAGCTGTCGGAAGACCACGGCGCGATCATGCTGCTGGATGCACTGCTGCTGCTCAAGCAGCAGGATGACTCCCTGAGTTTCCGTCGTTCCTGTCGCGAGGGTGTATGTGGATCTGACGGCATGAACATCAATGGCCGCAATGGACTCGCCTGCATACTGCAGCTTGATACGCTGAAGCAGCCCATCACGCTCAGGCCGTTGCCGGGTCTTCCGGTGATTCGTGACCTGATAGTGGATTTAACCCAGTTCTACAACCAGTACCGAACGGTGAAACCCTGGCTCATCAATAATGATCCCGAACCCGAGATCGAACGCTTGCAGAGCCCAGAGGAGCGTGCGCGTCTCGACGGGCTGTATGAGTGCGTGTTGTGCGCCTGTTGCTCGACGGCCTGTCCGTCGTTCTGGTGGAATCCGGATCGATTCCTCGGGCCAGCGGCGCTGTTGCAGGCCAGCCGCTTATCTGAACGACAGCCGCGATCAGGCTATGGGCGAACGTCTCGACGACCTCGACGATCCCTATCGGCTGTTTCGTTGCCATACCATCATGAACTGCACCGACGTCTGTCCCGAAGGGTCTTAACCCTTCACAAGGCGATCGGCCATATCCGCCAACTGCTACTCAAGCGCGTGCTGTGAGTAGAGGTCAGGACGAAACCATGCGTCGCCTGCGCTGGCAATGTCGACGTGGTCTCTTGGAACTTGACCTTCTGTTTGTGCATTTTCTGGAGCAACGCTACAGCACGTTGAACGCAGAAGAACAGCGTGCTTTCCAGTGTCTCCTCGAACAGCCGGACCAGATGCTCCTTGGCTGGATCCAAGGACAACTCGAACCACCGTCTGATTTAAAGCATATTATTAATTACATAATACAATAACTATGATTATAAACATAAAAAAATCATTATTTCCTGACTTTAATCACGTTCGGTGTGCATGCCGGCGCACTGCCATTGATTGTTCTAATGCCGATCGGATTGGCGTTCAAGATCGGGCTCACCGGGTTAATTGGTGCGAGTCTCTGGTGGCAAGGCCGAGTATGGCGTAAGGGTGAGCGTGTGTGAGATACGGCTAGAGGAAGACGGTTCCTGTCTCCGCACGTTCAACGGCGAGCAGCGCCGCTATCGAATTGTGCGTGCTACCACCCATGCCGGTTTCGTGCGTCTTGTGTTGACTCGTTCTGGCGAGCGAACATTCGTACAAATCGTGATGTACGACGCCGTCGAGCCTGAGATATATAGAACATTGCGCGCCAAAATTGTGCAGCATGTCCTGCCGGTTCCGGATCAGACGCCGGCTTAGGTGTTGGCTGTAAATTCCGGAGTAAGCACGGTGTCGCGTACCTCAGGTGCAAGCTGTGGGTAGTCGCGCGAATAGTGCAAGCCGCGTGATTCGCGGCGTTCCTGGGCCGAACGGATGATTAGCTCAGCGACCAATGCCAGGTTGCGCAGCTCGATCAGGTCGCTGTTGATACGAAAGTTGCTGTAGTACTCGCGGATCTCTTCGCGCAGCAGATTCACGCGATGCTGGGCACGTTCCAGACGCTTGTTGGTGCGCACGATTCCGACATAGTCCCACATGAAGCGGCGCAGTTCTTCCCAGTTGTGCGAGACCACCACCAGCTCGTCGGCATCCGACACACGGCTTTCGTCCCACGGTGGCAGGTCAGTGGCAGCAGCCGGTGCCTGTGGGAGTTGTGCGCGTATGTCTTCGGCAGCGGCTTCCGCAAATACCAGACACTCGAGCAGCGAGTTGCTGGCGAGGCGATTCGCACCATGCAAGCCAGTGAAGGCGCATTCGCCAGCGGCGTACAGCCCGGGCAGATCGGTACGTGCCTGCAAGTCGGTCATGACGCCGCCGCATGTATAATGTGCGGCAGGGACCACCGGGATTTTTTGCCGGGTCATGTCGATGCCGTATTCTTTAAGTCGCGCATAGATGGTCGGGAAGTGCGCGCGCACAAAATCTGCCGGTTTGTGGCTGATATCGAGATAAACGCAGTCGAGACCGCGGCGTTTCATCTCGAAATCTATTGCACGTGCCACCACGTCACGTGAGGCCAGTTCAGCGCGTGGATCGTGAGCCTGCATGAAAGGTTTTCCATCCGGTAGCAGCAATCGTCCGCCCTCACCGCGGACTACCTCGCTGATCAGAAAAGTGCGCGCGAGCGGGTGGTACAGGCAGGTTGGATGGAATTGTACGAATTCCATATTTGCCACCCGGCACCCGGCGCGCCAGGCCATGGCCATGCCGTCGCCGGTCGAGGTATCCGGGTTGCTGGTATACAGATACACCTTTGAGGCGCCGCCAGTGGCCAGCACCACGAAGCGTGAACTGAATACTTCGACATCACCAGCCGCTTTGTTCAAGGCATACAGACCGAGCACACGGTTACTGCCATCGCGGCCAAGTTTGCGACGTGTAACTAGGTCCACGGCGATGTGGTTTTTCAGCAGGGTGATATTAGGATGTGCGTGTGCCCGGTCGGCGAGGGTTGTTTCCATTGCCTTGCCGGTGGCATCAGCGGTGTGAATCACACGCCGGTGGCTGTGCCCGCCTTCACGAGTCAGATGATGGTGTAGCTTCCCGTCCGGGCCGAGTTCGCGGGTAAAGCCTACGCCCTGGTCAATAAGCCAGCGTATTGCCGCCGGGCCGCGCTGCACGGCGAATTCCACGCTATCGGGGTGACAGAGCCCGCCCCCGGCGTGAAGTGTGTCCTGAATATGCGCACTGAACGAATCGGCATTATTCATGACTGCGGCGACTCCCCCTTGGGCATACAAACTTGATCCCTGCGTGACATCAGCTTTGGCCAGAACGGTAACTTTCGTGTTCTCCGCCAGGCGCAGGGCCAGGCTCAGGCCGGCCACCCCGCTACCCACAATCAGAACGTCCGTGGTGTGATATGGCTTGCTTTTGGGCATGGGTGGTGGAGAAGCGGGTCGAGGAGGTGAATTTTAGGGTATGATCCCGCCGGTTGTGACGTTGTTCACGATGAGAACAATTAACGACAACTATAACCATGGTCAATGCGGTAGAGCGAACTTTATTTACCCGCCGTGGTCTTTAATACCCGGAAGCACACTGTTGCCGGGCAAGGGGAAGGGGACAGGCCCGGATGGTCGGCGAGCGCAGTATCGATCAGCAATTGGTGGTGCGGGTCCAGAAGGGCGACAAGTCGGCCTTCGACCTGCTGGTACGCAAATACCAGCACCGCATCGCAAAGCTTGTGTCACGTTATGTGTACGACCGGTCGGAGGTCGAAGATGTCACGCAAGAGGCCTTCATCAAGGCTTACCGCGCCATCAAGGGTTTTCGCGGCGAGAGCGCATTTTATACATGGCTTTATCGCATCGCGATCAACACGGCCAAGAATTACCTGGTGGCGCAGGGTCGTCGACCGTCGATCGCAGATGTCGAAACGGAGGATGCCGAGTCGAGTGATATTGGCTCTGGTACCAATTTGCGCGACGCCACCACGCCGGAGCGACAGATGCTAGCCGACGAGATTGGCCACACCGTGGAGCGGGTGTTGGCGACACTACCTGAGGATTTGCGTACCGCCGTGACACTGCGTGAAATTGATGGATTGAGCTACGAGGAGATCGCAGAAGTGATGGATTGCCCGATCGGCACGGTGCGCTCGCGTATCTTCCGGGCGCGCGAAGCGATCGACAAGGAACTGCAACCGCTTCTTGTAGACTAGGGACACCACTAACGATTTTCAGTCAGGACTGGACGAGCATGAAAGAAAATATTTCAGCTTTACTGGATGGTGAGGTTAATGATCTGGAGCGTGAGCGTGCGCTGCGTGCGCTAGATTCCGATCCGTCGCTACGCGCAACCTGGGAGCGCTACCACCTGGCTAGCGCGGCCATACGCCGCGAACTCGATCTCTTGGTTACCCCTGGACTGGCCGGTCGCATTCAAGAAGTTTTGCAACATGAAACCCAAGACGAGTCGACACGCCGTCTCTTCACGCCACGTCTGCTGAAATTCAGCGCAGGCTTGGCCATCGCCGCCTCGGTTGCTACCGTCGCCCTTCTTAATCTCCCACCGCTAGTCCCCACTTCCTCTGTCCCCATCGCCCGTCTGGTCACCGGCAAGAGCACCGTGGCGGACGCGCGTCAAACGCCACCCGAACAGCGAAGCGCGCTTAACCCGTACCTGGTGCAGCATGGCGAGTTCACGCCAGCCGCAGGCATGAACGGCATGCTGTCGTACGTGCGCGTGGTTGGCCGCGATAGCGCGGCCACGGAAAACGCGAACGCAGAATGACCGGATTACCCCTTCGCCGCATCACCTTGGCGCTGTCGCTGGGTCTGGCCACCCCGTTGGTGCAAGCCGCCGATGCGCAGGCCTTGCTTGCGCGCATGTACCAGGCCGGACGCAGTATCGACTATGAAGGCACGTTTGTTTATCAGCGCGGTGACCGAATGGAAAGCCTGCGCATTATTCACAAGACCGGCGCGCGCGGAGTGCGCGAGCGGCTGGTATCACTGAATGGCGCACCACGCGAAATCATCCGTACCGACAGCGAAGTGCGTTGCTATCTTCCGGACGAGAACGCAGCCCTCATCGAGCACCGCCGTGCCGACAACCGCAGCTTTCCGGCACTACTGCCGGATTCACTCGCGCTGCTAAATGCCAATTACAAGATTCGTATCGGCAGACATGGACGCGTAGCCGGACGCAAGACTGTCTCGGTTCAAATAAAGCCGCGCGATGCGTACCGTTATGGTTACCTGTTGTGGGCCGATGATGCCAGTGGCCTGTTGCTCAAGGCCAGCTTGCTGGATGAACGCGGTGGAGTGGTCGAGCAGTACATGTTTACACAGGTGAACATCGGCAAACCTATTGCCGAATCGGACCTCAAACCCCAATACCCGACCACGGGAGTTGTCTGGCAGCGACCCAACGACGCGACGCCGGCACCATCCGCCGGGAAATGGGCGGCAGAGAGCCTGCCAGCCGGTTTCACTCTTAGCGCGCGCATGATGCGCATGTTGCCAGCGCACAAACAGCCGGTTGAGCACCTTGTGTACTCCGATGGTCTTGCCGTGGTCTCGGTGTTTATCGAGCAGACAGAGAATAGTGACACATCGAATGTACTATCGGGCCTGACCCATATGGGTGCGGTACATGCCTTCGGTACAGTCGTCGATGGACATCAGGTCACTGTCGTTGGCGAGGCGCCCGCGCTAACAGTGGACATGATTGGCGGGTCGGTGAGGATCGGTCCGTGAATTCAAGCTGTATGTCCCGTTCATAGGGGTTTTGTACGCTGTGCATCCATGTTTCTAACTGCATGAAGCGCCATACTGGCCCGGTTGCCATACTTTTTGGTCTGTGGGTACTGGTGCTGGTCATCGCTGCGCAAGCCGCGCCGCCGCTGCGTGTACTGCCGGATTTCACGCCGCTCGTGGAGGGCAATTCACCGGCGGTAGTGAACATCAGCACCACCCAGGTGGTGAGACATCCGGCCGCCGGGCCGGACACGAAAATGCCGCAGGCCCCGGAAGGCAATGCCCCATTCAATGATTTCCTGCGCCGATATTTTGGTGAGGAAGAATTGCCCCCCGAGTTTTTCGACAACAGGTCTCTCGGTTCGGGTTTCCTCATTTCGTCCGATGGCTTCATCCTCACCTGCGCGCACGTGGTCGAAAATGCCACCGAGATTCTGGTGCGCCTCACCGATCGGCGCGAATTCACTGCCAAGGTAATTGGCGCCGACCGGCGTAGCGATGTGGCACTGCTAAAAATAGACGCCACGGCGCTGCCACAAGTGCGGATCGGCGACCCCGAGAAAGTGCGGGTCGGTGAATGGGTGCTTGCGATCGGTTCACCGTTCGGATTTGAAAGTTCTGCCACTGTCGGCATTGTTTCTGCCAAAGGCCGCAGTCTGCCACGCGAGAACTACGTGCCATTCATCCAGACTGACGTTGCCATCAATCCAGGCAATTCCGGCGGCCCTTTGTTCAATATGAAGGGCGAAGTGATAGGCATCAATTCGCAAATCTACAGCCGCACCGGTGGCTTCATGGGGCTGTCATTCGCAGTGCCGATTGACATCGCCATGCAGGTGTCGAAGCAACTCAAGTCCAGCGGGCATGTAAAGCGCGGCTGGATAGGTGTTACCATTCAAGACGTGACACGCGAGTTGGCCGAATCGTTTGGCATGCAGCGTCCCTACGGCGCCCTCATTGCGGACGTCCTGCCGGAGGGTCCGGCGGCCAAGTCGGCCCTGCGCGTGGGTGATATTGTGGTCGAATACGACGGCCATCGCATCAAGCTGTCCGCCGATCTGCCACCGCTTGTAGGTCAGACAGAGCCCGGAACGCGCACCAAACTCGGTATTATTCGCAGTGGCCAGCCCCAGACCGTCTCGGTCACGATCGCCGAGCTTCCGGAAGAAACCGCCGAGATTCGGTCCGCACCGACGTCAGGCGCGGAGCGACCTGGTGTGCTGGGTATGCAACTCAAAGACCTTACGTCCATGCAGCGTAAACAGCTTGGGGTGAGTCAGGGTGTACTGGTGGAACGGGTCGCAGAGGGACCGGCGTACAAGGCCGGGGTACGGCCGGGAGACGTGATCCTGCAGGTGCAAGGCCGGCCGATTCGCTCCGCCGCGGAACTGCAAGGGCTGGCGCCGCAATTGACGCGCAGCAAGCCAGTACCAGTGCTTGTGCGGCGCGGAACAGCAGCCCTGTTTCTGGCGCTGCGTATCCCTGACTAGGCCGGAATAAGCCGGTACAAGCACCCCTGAAACCGGGTATCATCAGCCTAGTCAATCTGCAGTTTTCGCTAGATCACATGGTTTTAATTCATTTGAATGGTGCAGGAAGGGCGCCCGCGGCGCTCTTTTCCTGTCCCGATCCATCCGGGGTAGCGGTATGAGTGGCTGGGATCCGCAATACATTCGCAATTTTTCCATTATTGCGCACATCGATCACGGCAAGTCGACGCTCGCTGACCGCTTCATTCAGTATTGCGGAGGTCTCGCTGCGCGCGAGATGCAGGCGCAGGTGCTCGATTCGATGGACATCGAACGTGAGCGCGGCATCACGATTAAGGCCCAGACCGTGGCACTTAACTACAAGGCGAAGAACGGCCAAGTCTATCGCCTGAACCTGATTGATACGCCGGGGCACGTCGACTTCTCGTATGAGGTCTCGCGTTCTCTTACGGCCTGCGAGGGTGCGCTGCTGGTGGTGGATGCATCGCAGGGCGTACAGGCCCAGACTGTGGCCAATTGCTACACCGCGTCTGAACTGAACCTGGTGATCCTGCCAGTGCTGAACAAGATTGATCTGCCGCAGGCCGACCCTGAGCGGGTGATCAAGGAGATCGAGGATATAATCGGCATCGACGCCACCCACGCACTGACGTGCAGCGCCAAAACCGGTGTTGGCATCCCGGAGATACTCGAAGCCGTCATCGACCTCATGCCGGCACCGAAGGGCGACGCCGAGGCGCCGCTGCAGGCGCTGATCATCGATTCCTGGTTCGACAACTACCTCGGTACCGTGGTGCTGGTGCGTGTAATGCAGGGCACGCTGGTGCCAAAGCAGAAAATCCGACTCATGGCAACGGGTGACGAGTTCCCGGTCGATCATGTCGGTGTGTTCTCACCAAAGCGTACGCCGACCGAATCGCTGGGCGTGGGCGAAGTAGGTTTCATAATCGCCGGCATCAAGGACGTGCGCAGCGCGCGTGTCGGTGACACGGTGACACGCGCCGACAAACCGGCTGCCAAGCCACTGCCAGGTTTCAAGGAGATCAAGCCGCGTGTATTCGCCGGCCTCTATCCGGTAGAGGCGAGCGATTACGAAGCATTCCGCGATGCACTGCAGAAGCTCACGCTCAACGATGCGTCGCTGCACTACGAGCCCGAGACCTCGCAGGCGCTTGGTTTCGGTTACCGTTGTGGTTTTCTTGGCATGCTGCACATGGAGATCGTTCAGGAGCGTCTCGAGCGCGAGTACAACCTGAATCTCATTACTACGGCGCCGACCGTTGTTTATGAAGTCTTGACTGTGAAGGGTGAAGTCCTGCAAGTCGAAAACCCGGCCAAATTACCGGATCCAACGCTTATTGAAGAAATTCGTGAGCCTATTATCCGCGCGAATATCCTGCTGCCGTCCGAGTACATCGGACCGGTCATCGCATTGTGCGTGGAGAAACGTGGCATCCAGAAGAACATGTTATACGTCGGCCGGCAGGTGATGCTTACCTACGAAATGCCGCTGGGTGAAGTGGTGCTGGATTTCTTCGACCGGCTGAAATCAGTGTCACGCGGTTATGCATCACTGGACTACGAATTTCTTGAGTTTCGGCCGACCGATGTCATCAAGCTCGAAGTGCTTATCAATGGCGATCGGGTGGATGCCTTGTCCAGCATGGTGCACCGCGCCCAGGCGCAGTACCGTGGACGCGACCTCGTCACCCGGTTGCGCGGTTTGATTCCGCGCCAGATGTTCGACGTTGCTATTCAGGCAGCCATTGGTTCGCATATTATTGCGCGCGAAACAGTGAAAGCCTTGCGCAAGAACGTCATCGCCAAGTGCTACGGTGGCGACATTTCGCGCAAACGCAAACTCCTTGAGAAACAGAAAGAAGGAAAGAAACGCATGAAACAGGTTGGTTCGGTGGAAATTCCGCAGGAGGCATTCCTGGCGGTGCTGCGCGTGGACGAGAAATAGGCCATGGACTTCGCGCTCATCATGTTTATTGCGCTGCTGGCCACCGGCATCATTTGGGTCGCTGACCACTTCATTTGGGCACCGGTGCGTGAGCGCACCGCCTTGGCGCTGCAGAAGGCCGGCAAGCCGGAAGAGGCTGTAAACAGAGTGCGGCGCGAGCCACTGATTGTCGAGTATGCGCGCGCGTTCTTTCCGGTAATTCTTTTCGTGTTCCTGCTGCGCTCATTTCTGGTTGAGCCATTCCGCATCCCGTCAGGATCAATGATGCCGGGCCTGGTGGCTGGAGACTTCATCCTGGTAAACAAATACACGTATGGGGTGCGCCTGCCGGTAATTAACAAGAAAGTGTTGGAGATCAGCTCTCCCAAACGCGGGGATATCATGGTGTTTCGTTATCCACGCGACCTTTCAGTCAATTACATCAAGCGTGTCATTGGTCTGCCTGGCGATCACATTGTGTACCGCGACAAGAAACTTTTTATCAACAATCAACCGATGTCGCTGACGCCAGTGGGCGACTACTCTTATACGGAATCCGGTGACCACATGATCTTTGCCCGAATCCTGAAAGAGCAGATCGATGGCATCGAGCACAATATTCTGCACGGCGAAGGCCAGAATCCTGGCGTGCTGGAGTTTAACGTGCCTGAGGGGCATTATTTCATGATGGGCGATAACCGTGACCGCAGCAACGACAGCCGTTACTGGGGCACGGTGCCGGAAGAAAATGTTGTCGGCCGGGCATTCCTGATTTGGTTCAGCTGGGATTATGGAAAAGATGGGCTAATGTCCATATTGGGTCTTGGTAAAGGTGGTGTGTCCTGGACCCGGATTGGCAGTTCCATTCAATGAATGAAACATATTTTTGGAGGCGCAGGATGCTGACAGGAAACAAACAAAACGGCATGACCTTCTGGGGACTGCTGGTAGTTGCGGCAGTATTCATTTTCTTTGTTATGTTGTTCTTCAAATTGTTGCCGCCTTACATGGAATACGCCAAGGTCAAGGCTGCGCTGGATGGCATTGCCAAGCAGCCGGGTACCGCCGATATGGAAAAGTCCCAAATCAAGGCGGCGTTCGACCGGCGCTTCAACATCGACAGTGTCGACAATATCGATTTGAACAAGGCCCTTATCGTGGAAAAGAAACCTGGCAGCATGTCCATCCGCCTCACCTACGAAAGACGCGTGCCAATTGCGTACAATGTGACCGCCCTGATCGAGTTTGATGACACCGCGCAGGTCACTGCGCAGGCCAATGTCCGTTGAGTAGTGCACAGGAAGAACTCACTAAGCAGTTAGGTTACGCTTTTCGTGATGGGGCGCTGCTCGCGCGTGCCTTAACCCATCGCAGTCATAGCAGCAAAAATTACGAGCGCCTTGAGTTTCTCGGCGACAGCATTCTGAGTTTCATCATCGCTGACATCCTGTATGACCGGTTCCCGCAACTCAGCGAAGGCGAGCTGACACGTTTACGCGCGACGCTGGTGCGGCGTGAAACTCTGGCGACACTGGCGCGCGCGCTGGATCTGGGCGACTGCCTCGACCTTGGAAGTGGGGAGCTGAAAAGTGGCGGCTTTGACCGCGATTCGATTCTTGCCGATGCGCTGGAGGCTGTGTTCGGCGCAGTTTACAAGGACGGTGGCATCGAGTCTGTCCGGGATGTCGTGTTGCGACGCTATCAGCCGATTCTGGAAAACATCGACCCGAACAGCATCCTTAAAGACCCCAAGACACGTTTACAGGAGTATCTTCAGCGGAAGTCCCTGGCCACGCCGACCTATACTGTGCTGGAAATAAGTGGTGAACCACACAAGCAGCGCTTCGTCGTTGAATGTCGTGTGTCAGGCCTGTCGGAAGCCGTGCATGGCGAAGGCAGCAGCCGTCGACATGCCGAGCAGGCAGCAGCCACACGCGCCTGCATACTTTTGAATTGCGAAATCGATGACTAAGGCCGCGTCAGTGATTACGCAGCCTGGCGGCATTTTCCATAGCGGGTTCGTGGCGATTATCGGCAGGCCGAATGCCGGTAAATCTACCTTGCTCAATCGCCTCGTCGGGCAAAAGGTCAGCATCACCTCGCAGCGCGCCCAAACCACACGTCACCGTATTCTCGGTATTCACAACACGCCGCAAGCTCAAATAATCTATGTCGATACGCCCGGTTTGCACCACGGCGAAAACGACAAGCAACTCAGCCGTAACATGAACCGCGAAGCGCGCACGAGCCTGGAGGGTGTCGACGCCGTGGTGCTGGTCATGACAGCCGATGGCTGGAGTGAACGCGACGAACCCGCACTTGAAGTGGCACGCCAGGCCAACTGCCCGGTAATTCTGGCAATCAACAAGGTTGATCGCCTGAAGGTCCGCGAGCGCCTGCTGCCTTTGATTGAAGCGATGCAACTACGCTACACGTTTGCAGAAATTGTGCCCCTGTCAGCGCAAGACGGCGATAACGTGCCGGTGCTGGAGAAAATTCTGCTGCGTCTGTTGCCCGAACATCCCGCATATTTCGATGCCGAGCAGGTTACCGACCGCAGCGACCGGTTTCAGGCGGCGGAGTTTGTGCGCGAACAGGTGTTTCGCAGCATTGGCGAAGAAGTCCCTTATGCGGTGGCGGTTGAAATCACCGAATTCCGGGATGAGCCAAAACATCAGCACATCGAGGCTGTGATCTGGGTCGAGAAAGAAGGCCAGAAGGCAATCCTGATTGGCAAGGGCGGCGCAAGTCTGAAGGAAATTGGCAGGCGCGCACGACTTGAAATGCAAAAGGCTTTCGGACGCAAGGTGTATCTCGGGCTCTGGGTCAAGGTGCGCGAAGGCTGGTCGAATGACGCGCGCGCCCTGAAGAGTCTCGGCTACAGCGAGGAGGATTAATGCGCGTCAATCAGGAGCCGGCCTATGTCCTGCATCATCACGATTACGGTGAAACCAGTCTCCTGCTGGAAATGTTTACCCGCCGGCACGGACGCCTTGGGCTCATTGCCAAAGGCGCGCGCCGTGCGCGTTCACCACTGCGCGCCGCGCTCATCCCCTTTCAGCCGCTGGTGATGGGGTTCAGCGGACGCGGCGAACTCCCGACATTGACCGGCGCGGAAACCGCCGGACCGGCGCCAGCCATTGCTGGTGAGTCGCTTTTCTGCGGGCTCTATCTCAATGAGCTGCTGCTGCGTTTATTGCATCGGCACGACCCGCATGAGCGCCTGTTCGAGAGCTACAGCGATGCGCTCGGCCGGCTAGGGGAGGGTCGTGATACGGAGGCAGCATTGCGTGTGTTCGAGAAACGCCTGCTTGAAGACATCGGTTTTGGTCTGGTGCTCGATCACGATGTCCATGACGGCGCGCCGATAAAACCTGAACATCTCTATCGCTACATTCCAGAACGCGGTCCAGTGCCAGCACATGCAGCGGATGGCGAAGGCGTTGCCGTGCACGGCGCCAGCCTGTTGGCACTGGCGGGTGAGAAACTTGTCGATGAGGCAATACGGCGTGATGTGAAGCATTTGATGCGCGCCTTGCTGGCGCGCCACCTGGGTGATCGGCCGTTGACCAGCCGTGGACTGTTTCGCCCGCGATCTGCGCGGAACGCGCTAGAATACCCGCAGACCACGACAGATGACAGAAAGGAGCAAGACGTGATCAAGCTGGGCGTGAACATCGACCATGTGGCGACCTTGCGTCAGGCGCGTGGTACGCGCTTTCCGGACCCGGTGCAGGCAGCCATCGAGGCCGAGCAGGCTGGCGCGGATGCCATCACTTTGCACCTGCGTGAAGATCGCCGCCACATTCAGGAACGCGATGTCGAGCATTTGAGTTCGATATTGCAAACGCGCATGAATCTGGAAATGGCTGTGACCGAAGAAATGCTGGCGTATGCGGTTCACCTGCGACCGGCGGAATGCTGTCTGGTACCGGAGCGTCGCCAGGAGCTCACCACCGAGGGCGGCCTGGACGTGGTCACGCACGAGAAGAAAATCAGCGCCGCTTGCGAACAATTGGCGGAAGCAGGAGTGCGCGTTTCGCTGTTCGTAGACGCCGAACCCGAACAGATCGACGCCGCCCTGCGTTGTGGCGCACCGGTGATTGAAATACATACCGGACGTTATGCGGATGCTGCGAGTGCCGATGAGCGCGGTGAGGAACTGGCACGTATTGAGCTTGGCGTGCAGCAGGGTCTGGATTTGGGGCTGCAGGTGAATGCCGGGCACGGCCTCAACTATCACAATGTACAGGCGATTGCAGCTATTCATGGCATCGCCGAGCTCAATATCGGACACGCAATTGTGGCGCGTGCACGTGTTCAGCGGTTTGCAGGAGGCAGTGCGTGAAATGAAGCGGTTGATGCGTGAGGCGCGCGCGCGGTGATCTTCGGCATTGGCACGGACATCGTGCGCGTGGCGCGCATGCAGAAGAATATCGAACGCTACGGGGAAAAATTCGCGGAACGAATTCTCACGCCCGCCGAGCTTTCCGAGTTCCGGAAGGAATCACGCCAGGCACATTTTCTTGCCAAGCGTTTCGCCGCCAAGGAGGCCGCCGCCAAGGCCATGGGCACCGGCTTTCGTGACGGTCTCATGCTGCACCACATTGGCGTCACGCACGACGCCGCCGGCAAACCGCAGCTTGCATTTACTGACCAGGCAGCCGACTTCATACAGGCCAATCGGATAATCGGTGTGCACGTGAGCCTGGCGGACGAGGAAGACCATGCGGTCGCGTTTGTAACGCTTGCGACCGGATAGACCAGAAATCCAGGAGATAGGGTGAGCGCAAAGCAGTGTTCGGCTTAGCCTATTTCTTGCGCCTCGGCGGGCTGTAGCCGGCCGGCAAATTGCCGTAATCGCCCTCGCTGAACAAAAAACCGACCATATGCTGTTCAATGACAGCAATGCTCGCCGGATCGGCGGTACTCAAACCGTGGTCATTGATCAGAACCGTGAGATGCGTTAACCAGCGCTGCCAGGCTTCGCGCGAGATATTTTCGTAGATACGCTGTCCGAGCTGGCCCGGATGGGGCGGGTAGTCGAGACCTTCGGCCTCGCGTTGCAGAACATGGCAAAAGACAGTACGTGACATAGGGGCATCCTGTGGTCTATCCGCGCATTGTACCGGATAGGCACTGAATACAAAGAGTCTGTTCTGGAGTCCTGTTGGCGCACATGGGCGCAGATTGCTACAATACTCACAACAGTTAACCCATTCGGAGTCGCCACATGACAGTCCAAGCCCAGGCCGAAAACATGGATGTGAGTGCTAAGTCCATGCTACAGATCACCGCCACTGCCCGTACCAAGCTGGCCGAACTGCTGGCTGAAGCCGGTGATGAAGCATCTGCCATTCGCGTGTTTGTTTCCGGCGGCGGTTGCGGCGGCATGGCTTATGGCATGACCTATGCCGACCAATCAACCGACTATGACCATGTCATCGAGACGCCGGAACTGAAGGTTGTGGTGGATGCAGTGGCTCTCAATTTCCTGCATGGCGCCGAAATCGATTTCACTGTCGATGGTCCCAATCCGGCATTTGTTTTCCGGAATGCCTATCAGGCTCCGAGAACGGGTGGCGGTGGATGCGGCAGCGGTGGATGCGGCGGCGGGGGCTGCGGTCGCTAAACCACGTATCCTGCTGGTCGCGCCGCGCGACAGTTATCGCACGGCACCGTATATCGCAGCGGCGCGTGAGCAAGGCATTGATCTTCTGATTGCTTCCGAGGGCACGCATACCCTCTCTGGTCTGGAAGTCCCCGGCGTGCAGGTGAATCTGCAGGATGTGCCGGGCTCCCTGCAGACGTTGCTCTCCGCAGTGCGTGCGCAGCCGTTTCAGGGTGTTATTGGCACGGACGACGTCAGCAGCGAGCTTGCCGTGCACGCCAGCATGGTTCTGCAACTTCCTCACAATTCACTCCTCTCAGTACGTCTCGCACGTCGCAAAGATCTGGCACGCGAGCCACTTGGCGTGTGCCGGGTATCTCGGTGCCCCGCCACTGGAAAATTGACCTGACAGGTCCACTCGCACCGCAGCTCGCGGATATACGCTACCCTTGTGTCGTCAAGCCGGTTGCCTTGTCCGCGAGCCGTGGCGTGATTCGTGTCGAGGATTACGCGCAACTCGAAAAAGCAATCGCGCGAGTTGCCGGTATGCTTGCCGATGTTCCTGAACGTGAAGAACGCGAGACGTTGCTGATCGAAGAGTTCATCGACGGTTCCGAAGTTGCCGTGGAAGGACTGCTAAGTGATGGGAACCTGGAAATTCTCGCTATCTTCGACAAACCAGACGCGCTCGATGGGCCGTATTTCGAGGAGACCTACTACACCACGCCCTCGCGGCACACGCCGGACATCCAGGCGCGGGTCGCAGCGCGGGTTGCCGAGGCCTGTGCGGCCTATGGCTTGCGCGAAGGGCCTATCCATGCGGAATGCCGCATCAACGCCGAAGGTGTCTGGATTCTGGAAGTTGCGGCGCGCACCATTGGCGGCTTGTGTGGCCGCTTGTTGCGCTTTGGCACCGGTTACGGACTCGAAGAACTGGTGCTGATGCATACCCTGAAGCAGAATCCAGACACACGGCGCGAGACCGGCGGGGCAGGTGTATTGATGATCCCAATTCCACGGGCCGGCATCCTGCGGCGCGTGGAAGGCGTACTGGCTGCGCAACGTGTCCAGTACATCGAGGAAGTCGTAATCGACGTGCGCGAGGGTTATGAACTCGTACCGTTGCCGGAAGGATCGAGCTATCTTGGTTTTATATTTGCGCGCGCGCCATCACCAGCCGAGGCCGAGGCAGCACTGCGCGCGGCACATGCGTGTCTGCGCGTTGTGGTGGCGCCGCTATGGAAAAGCAGTGTGGAGCATGCCGCTGTGTCCTGACCGGAATACCTCCCTAATCATCTTGATAACCGAACCCAAAGCGTGGGTTGAATAACCAAGATCATTGATTGCAATTGTCGGAAACGCGGACAACGTAAAGTTAGCCCCCAAACGTACGCGAACCACCTGCCTCGTGATCATTATTTGGCACTGACACCGCTTTACCAGGTTGGTTGCGAGTATAAAGTTTACTGATCTGTAATCGGGTTCTCAGCTTTTGTCTTGCACGCTTGTTCTCGACGTCATCGCTAGATCCGGGTATATCCGAGAATGGGGTGTAGACGAATTCTAATCACTGTTTCACAGTATGCTAGTCGGGAAATGTTCGGTTACTGGTGTTAATGGATAACTCCCCGGTGGCTGTGACCAACACAGCCGTGGGTGAGGTTCAGGCCGTTTCTTTGCCACGCGATGTATCGCAGCTGTTGTGCCATACTTCGTTACCGATTTCACGGGCATCTGAAGATATCTGAACGCGGCGACCGAAAAGGAGCATTCGTATGAGTCTGCCGCTTGAGCCAGGTGCAGGACAGCATGATGATCCCGGCGAACCCCTGGCCAGTGTCAATGCGCTTGTCAGTTATTTTTCCCAATGTGCCAAGCAGAGATCCGAGTTTCGCGTCGGTACTGAACACGAGAAGTTCGGTATCCAGCGTGCTACGCATGCGCCCTTGCCTTATGAAGGCCCACACGGCATTGAGGCGATACTCAACGCCATCGTCTCGGCCACGAGACCCGGTGAACCGGACTGGTCGCCATTGAGTGAGAACGGGCGGACTGTCGGTTTGTATTGCAAGGACGGTTCGGCGATCACGCTTGAGCCCGGCGGCCAGATCGAGTTGTCCGGTGCTCCAGTTCGCACCATCCACGAGACCCGGCGTGAGGTCGATCACCATCTCGAAATGTTGCGGCGGGTCTGTATTCCGCTCGGCGTCGGCTTTATCGGCATGGGCTATCACCCTACGGCACGCTGGGCGGACATGCCCGTGGTCCCGCGCGCCCGCTACAAGCTGCTCGAACAGCACTTGAAGCGTACCGGGCAGCGCGGCCTCGACATGATGAAACGCACTTGCACCATACAGGCGAATCTCGATTATGCCGACGAGGCCGATATGGTGGCCTCATTCCGCGCGGCGCTTGCGGTGTCGCCGCTGGTTTCCGCGCTCTTCGCCAATGGTGCCTTTAAGGAGGGCGCGCCGTCAGGCGTCGCCAGCGAGCGGCTGCTGACCTGGTTCGACACCGATCCGGCGCGCTGTGGTTACCCGACAGTGGTGTTCGAGGACGGCTTCGGGTATGAGCGCTGGGTCGAGCATGTGCTCGACGTGCCAATGCTGTTTGTGCGACGTGATGGCATGTACCACCATGCGGCTGGGGCCACATTCCGGCAGTTTCTGCGTCAGGGTCTCGGCAAGTTCCGAGCCACACTGCGCGATTTTACCGACCATTTGACGACCGTCTACACCGAAGTTCGACTCAAAGGTTATCTTGAAGTGCGCGGCGCGGATTGTGGTCCGTGGAGCCGCATGTGTGCATTGCCGGCCCTCTGGAAGGGTGTGCTGTACGACCATGTGGCGCGCGATGCGGCGATGGCACTCATGGAGTCGCCAACTTCGGCCGAGCTTGCGGCATTACTGCGTGCGGTGGCCCACAACGGTTTCGCAGCACATTATCGAGGCAGGCCGGTTCTTGAACTGGCGCGTGAGTTGATCGAGATTGCCGACGCTGGACTTGCGCGTCAGGATTGCCGCAATGACGACGGCGAGGATGAGCGGCGTTACCTGAAGCCGTTGCACGAGCTGATCGATGAGGGTGTAACTTTCGGCGAACGGCTGCTGCAGTGCTATAACACGAGCTGGGGCGGCTCGATAGAGCCGATGTGGCGGGAGATTGAATTCTTCGAGCAGCAGAAGTCAGAATAATACACATGCACACGAATCACCGATGCGCCGGCACGGCGACAGGACGATGAACAACACCCTTGCGAAACGAGTCGGCCGGTTTTTCCTCGTGCACGAGGCCGAGTTGCCGCGTGCCGTCTATTTTTTCGCACTTTGCCTCATTCTGGGGATGGGGCTCGCGCTGGGTCGCGGCACATCAGATGCGCTGTTCTTCAAACGCTACGGCATCGAGTACCTGCCGGTCATTTATTTGATTCACGCCGCGTCGCTGGCCGTGACCACAACGGCCTATGCGGCATTCGTCGATCGACTGCCGGCGGAGCGCCTTCTCCGTATCATGCTGGGTGCGCTGACGGCGCTACTGGTAGTCCACTGGATAGCCATCGCTGTCCTCGAGGCCACCATCGCCTATCCACTGTATTATCTGCTCTATGAGGTGGCTTCGGATTTATTGATGTTGCATGTCGGCGTCTACCTTGCGCAGAACTTTGACGCCCAGCAGGCCAAACGCCTCACCTCACTCATCTTCGCCGGTGCCCAGATCGGCATTATCAGCGGCGGCATGGTGCTGGTGCTTGGCACGCGTGCACTGGGTGTGCCGCAGTTGTTGTTGCTTTGGGGAGCGTTGACACTGATTGCCCTCGGCCTGTTGGAGTTGCAACACAGGTCGAAAGGGGTGTCGCCGCATTTCCGGCCCGGTCGCAAGGGGCAGGGGGGCGTCACCCAGGCAGTGACACAAATTGCGCAGGGACTGGCCTTTGCGCGCCGTTCGCCGCTGCTGCGCTGGTCTTCGGCAGCTTTGTTCTTTACGGTTTTCGCGTTCTATATTACGACTTTCAGTGTGAGTCGGATCTATGCCGAGACTTTTACCACCGAAGAGGCACTCACCTCCTTCTTCGGCTGGCTGACGGTGGCTACGGGCAGCATGGCGATCATCCTGCAGCTACTACTGACCAACCGGCTCTTGCAGCGCCTGGGAGTGCGCGGCGTGAACCTCATTTTTCCGATCAGCACGCTGCTCAGTATTCTGTGGTTACTCCTGTCCTACTCGCTGCCAGCGGCTGTGTTTGGCAGCGTGAACAAAGATTCGCTCATGAAGGCGTTTCGCAACCCGGCACGTAACCTGCTGTTCAATGCGCTACCCGGGAGCATGCAAGGACGCGCGCGCGCGTTCGCTTCCGGTTTTGTGATGCCGGTGGCGCTGGCGCTGACAGCGGGCGTGTTGTTGCTCACACAGTCGCTGTCGAGTCCGCTGTACTTTCTCCTGGCCGGTTTTGGCGCCGCGGCGCTGTACCTGTTTTGTAACGTGCGGGCCAACCGTGCCTATGCAGCAGGCATCCTGCAACTGCTGCGGAATCGCCTGTATGTCCCTGATGAGGAAAGTGGTGTGTCAAACCGCTCGACTCTCGAGACACAGGGAGCGGTACATCACTATGTAGCGCATGAGGATGATGAGTTGGCGATCGCGAGCGCAGCAAAGCTGGCTGAGCAGGACCCGGCAAGCGCCATCGAACTGATCCTGGCCAGGATGGCCACGGCGAGCCTGCGCACACAGGACCGATTGCTCAAGCTGGTGCTACGGCTTGATTCAGCACGGGCTCACGACTGTCAGCGGCGCGTTCTGGAACACGCCGACGACCATCTGCGCGGCACGCTATACGAACGGTTTTTTACAACACGCGACCCGCGTTCCCAGGCAGACGTCGAAACCTTGCTGGGCTCGGAAAATCCGCGGCTGGCAGCGCTTGGTATTTACGGCGTACAGCAGTACGGACTGGCTCGGTTGCAGGCGCGCGCCGATGCCACGTTGGCGTCTTTATTCCGGGCTGAGGTTCCGGGTGCGCTCATCGCTGCGCTAGAACAGATTGCGCGCCACCCTGCGCCGCAGCACGAGGCAGATCTGCTGCACCTGGCCTCGCATACCGATGCGCGTGTGCGCGCCAAGGCGCTCACAACCATTGCCGGCTGGCCGAACCACGAGATCCCGGGACTCACCGCGATATTGACTCGGAGCAGCCGGGACGAGGATCTCGACGTGCGTCGCGCCACGGCAACCTGTTACAGGCAACTGTCTCAGCCGGATCGCCGGCAGTTTTGTTTTCTCGCTATTGAGGATCTGGACCCGGTCATTCGCGACCGCGCGGCCAGCGCCTTGATGTCGTGCGGTGCTGCGGTTGTCGATGAGCTCACCGCTTGGTTGCAGGGACGCCAGGGATCCCCGCGCGCGCAGGTATCGGTGCTGGATGTACTGTTGCGTCACGATCCGCCACGCACACTGCTCGAGCGGATTGCCCTGTGCAAGGTGCAGCAGGCGCGTGACAGTGTGCGCAACCGTCGCTGTCTTGAACAGGCTGTTGGTGCGAGCGCGGATCCGGTCGGGCACGAACTGTTGCAGATCGTGCTGACCGAACGCGCGCGACTGGGGATCGATCTCGCGCTGACTGCGATCTCGCGTGTCGAGGGTCCGGGAGTGGTTGGCCTGATCCGCGCGGGACTGCATTCCGGAGATCGTCGCGATATCGCCAGTGCCGGCGAGGCGATACGTCATCTTGAAAATCGCCGGCTGGCCGGGTTGCTTGCCGAGGTGCTGGAGGAAATAGAACCAACTGAGCTGTATACCACCCGTCACCAAGCAACCAGCGTCACCGATGCCGATCTTGCGGAGCTGGCGAGCGTCGGCGATCCCTGGCTTTGTGCCTGTGTCGATCGCGCACGGTTGCACGCGGCAACGGCGGTGTCCTGATATGGCAGATCTGTTTGCACGCGTACTGCTGCTAAAACGCTCGGCTTTGTTTGCCGAGACCAACACGGAGTACTTGCGCGTGGTCGCCGAAGAGTTGGTAGAGGAGGTGTATCTTACGGGTGAGCGCATCTTCGACATCGGTGAGCATGGCGATCATGCCTATATCCTGGAAAGCGGAAACATCGGCATTTCTCTGCATGCCGATCCGCGGGTGCAGGAATTCTTGCGCACACTGGGTCCCGGTGAGCTGTTCGGGGAAATGAGTCTCCTCGACAATCTCCCCCGTTCAGCCACCGCACACGTCTTGCAGGACTCACGCATTCTGAGCCTGGAGAAGGGCAAATTGCGTGGCCTGCTGCTGAGCTATCCCGAGCTGGGACTTGGCCTGTTGCGCGGTCTGAGCCTGCTGTTGCGAACCACAAGCAGCCGCCTCAGTAGCACCGAGGCCGAAGTCAAAGGACGATCTTCCACGTAAGCGTCTAAGGTATGACAGGCCACATACCGTTCCGAATTCTCCTGTGCCTCACGATGCTGGCAGGCTGCGCCGCGTCACAGCCGAAAGAGCCGGATATGTTCACGCCTCTACCGGACCCACATTACACCCCGGTTGGTTTTTTCGATGGGCATGTCTGCCTGTGGCCGGATCGTCCGCTGTTCTTCAAGTGGTTGTTTTCGAGCACGCAGTATGAACAGCTCGGCAAAATTGAAATCTTTTCACCAGGTGGCGATCTGCTTGGAAAAATCAATCTTGACCAGTATCGACTGGTGAAACGATCGGGCAAGCCGGACAAGCGCATCTATCTTATCGACACACCGGTTTCTGCGAATGCTACAGACGGCTGGTATTACGCGACGATCCGAACAAAAGGGGGGCAGACTTATCAGGCGCGCGACCTTATCAAAATAGGGAAACTTCACATGGCCAGTGCCGGCATGATGCCGGCGGCTGACGCCACGCTCCCGGTACCGCCACGTGAACTGGTGTGGGCGCCAGTACCCGATGCGACGTATTACCAGGTATTCGTTCATGATGCATGGGATAACGATAAACAGATATATCAGTCAACGCTTCTCTCGAAGCCGCGCGTGAACCTGCCAGACGGCCTGATTAAAGCGGGCGGTGCCTATCTCTGGCGAGTACACAGTCGAGACATGAACGGCGATCCGGAGTACGGCGATTTTAATCTCGGGTCGCTCGGCGCCTTCGTCAGATTCAGTGTACAAGACCCACAGTAAGCGCTTCGCCAGCAAGTGTTGACTCGCGCGCGTCAATGGCCGCGCAAGTGCACGAAGATGATGAAAATCTCTCGCCCCACAATATTTCCGTCGAAATGTGACTCCGCTCACAAATTTCTTTCCAAAAGTGTGAATCAGCTCACATCAGAAGCCGAGTCTATTGCCGGTACTTGAATTGCAGGTTGCAGGGAAGTTGACGCTACAGTTTGCTGATACCCATCACGGCATCGAGCCAGTTGAGCGTTGCTAGCTCAAGTTTTTATGTTTCTGCCAAATTTCGGAATGAACAGTAATGAGGGACTTTCGCCCCTCATTACTTTCCTGGATTACTTCTGTATTGGCTCCCCGGGACGGACTCGAACCGCCGACCCAGTGATTAACAGTCACTTGCTCTACCGACTGAGCTACCGGGGAAGAAAATGGCTACTGTTGTGCAAGCGTGCATTCCCTAAATGCGGGAGGCGCGTATGGTACTGGCCGCTCCCGGGAGGGTCAAGACGGTTTTGAAGGTTCTTTCAGGATGCCGATGGACAGTAAATGGCGCTACCGCTTGCGTTGCGGGTCGATACGCGCGGTCGGCCACTGTTGGAAACGATCACTGCTCGCGGGATGCCACGACCATGCTTGTCACAGAACGTGATGGTGAGATTGGTGCCTGAGGCCATGCCGTTTGGCCGATAAGTAACATGATCACGGCCAGCGCTGGAGCGGATGTGTAAATCCGCCGTGGCGTCAAACAATCGGACCGCTAATTCGTCAGCATCAAATGTACGGTTGCCGTTTTGGTCGATATAGAGCAGGTAACCTTTTTCCCAGACTGTACGACTGCTGCCACCATTGTGGCACGTGCGACCATCAACACTTGGGCAGAGAACGGCATGTTTACGGCGTTTGATGGCTTCGCTGCGTGCCAGGTGTAGCCCCGTGACCAGCGAATTGATTGCGCCCGTCATGCGTTGGCTGATGAGAAGGTGCCGAAATGATGGAACTGCAACAGTCGCGATTGTGCTGATGACTGTCAGGGCTACGAGTGCATCGTACAGGCTGAAAGCGCGCTCATATTTCGGAAGCTGATATTTTTGTAAGCGAAAAACAGATGGCTGACATGAATTCTTCACGTTGGCTCACTCCCTTGAAAAAAACCACCCCCAGTTAATCCTGGAGTAGTGTCCCTGATCCTTCAGGTCGAAGCCGTTGGCAAAGTGCGCATCAGCCTCTGATCTTCGAAATACTATTATGTCGCACAGCCAATAAGCAAATACTCCCGGTATTTGCTTTCAGGTACTGTAACTCTCGTCAGAGTTCAGGTGTCGGCGCGGCCGAGAAGTTTCTCGAGACGGTCAAGCGCCAGATCCAGTTTCTCCATGCTGGTAGCGAACGACAGACGCATATAGCCCTCTGTACCGAACGCCGAACCGGGCACTAACGCAACCCCTGCTTCATTCAGTATCAGCTCGGCCATGTCCACATCGTTGGCAATGCCATCGAAATTGGCGATAGCGTCTTTGAATAGCGCGAAGGCGTAGAACGTGCCACTCCCTGGCAGGCAACGTACGCCGCGCAACTGGTTGAGGCGCATAACCACGTGGTCGTGGCGTTCACGGAAGGCGCGTACCATCGGCGTCATGCAGGTCTGATCACCGTTGAGTGCCGCTTCGGCAGCGACCTGGGCGATGGAGGCCGGATTCGAGGTGCTTTGCGATTGCACTTTCTTCATGGCTGCGATCAGCGTTTTCGGGCCAGCGCAGTAGCCTATGCGCCAGCCGGTCATCGCGTAGGCCTTGGAGACGCCGTTCAGAACGATGGTTCGGCCCTTCAGGTCCGGGCAGGCATTCACGATGTTGCAGAACGCATCGTCGGTCCAGAGGATATGCTCATACATGTCGTCGGTGGCGATCAGCACATCCGGGTATTTGCGCAGCACCTCGCCCAGTGCCTCCAGTTCCTTGCGCGCGTACACCGCGCCGGTCGGATTGGAGGGACTGTTGATGACCACGAGCTTGGTCTGGAAGCCGATCACGGCATCGAGCTGTTCAGGCGTGATTTTGTAGCCCCGCTGGATGCCGGTCGAAATGATCACCGGTGTACCATCGGCGAGCAGCACCATGTCCGGATAGGAGACCCAGTAAGGTGCCGGGATCACTACTTCGTCACCCTTTTCGAGCAACGCCTGGGCGAGGTTGAAGAAACTCTGCTTGCCGCCGACCGACACCAGAATCTGGTCGGGGGTATAGTCGAGGCCGTTGTCGCGTTTGAATTTGTCGATCACGGCCTGCTTGAGCGACGGCGTACCGTCCACGGCGGTGTATTTCGTGAAACCCTCGCGTATTGCGCGAATCGCGGCTTCTTTTATATGTTCCGGGGTGTCGAAATCGGGCTCGCCGGCGCCAAGCGAGATGACGTCCTTGCCCTGCGCCTTGAGTTCCTTGGCACGGGCCTCGACGGCGAGAGTGGGGGAGGGCTTGATGCGGCCGACACGGGCGGCAAGGCGGATTGTGTTCAACGTTTGTTCCTGGATGCTGTAAAAATATGGATTTTTTTCAGGCCTGCTTTCTATAGCCGCGGTAATATACCTGCAAGCACGTCCCAACCAAAGTCCATGAACGATTTCCGACTCGAGAGCCCGTTCCAGCCCGCCGGCGACCAGCCGACGGCCATTCGTGCGCTGGTTGACGGCCTGCGCTCAGGCGAAGCCTTCCAGACCCTGCTTGGCGTTACAGGTTCGGGCAAGACCTTCACCATTGCGAATGTGATTGCACAACTGCAGCGGCCAACGCTGATTCTGGCACCGAACAAGACACTCGCGGCTCAGCTCTATTCGGAAATGCGTGATTTCTTTCCGCACAACGCGGTCGAATATTTCGTCTCTTATTACGACTACTACCAGCCGGAGGCCTATGTCCCGTCCTCCGACACCTACATCGAGAAGGATGCCTCGATCAATGAACATATCGAACAGATGCGCCTGTCCGCCACCAAGGCGCTGCTCGAGCGCCACGACACGGTGATCGTCGCGACGGTTTCGGCAATCTATGGCCTTGGCGATCCCGAGGCCTACCACGGCATGATTTTGCACTTGCGGGTTGGCGGTATCATGGACCAACGCGCCGTCCTCAAGCGGCTCACCGAGCTGCAGTACACGCGCAACGATGTCGAGCTGCACCGCGCCACGTTCCGGGTTCGCGGTGACGTGATTGATGTCTTCCCGGCCGAATCCGAACGGTTTGCAATTCGTATCAGTTTGTTCGGCGAGGAGATAGATGGTTTAAGCGAATTTGATCCACTAACCGGAGAGGTGGTGAACAAGCTTACGCGCGCGACCATCTATCCTTCGTCACATTATGTGACGGCGCGTGAAACCATCCTTGGTGCCATGGAATCGATCAAGGACGAGTTGCGCCAACGCCTGGCCGATCTGAACTCCGTCAATAAGCTGGTTGAGGCACAACGCCTGGAGAGTCGTACGCGCCTCGATATCGAGATGCTTCAGGAAGTCGGTTATTGTCCGGGGATAGAAAACTACTCGCGCTACCTGTCCGGGCGCGCGCCTGGCTCGCCGCCGCCGACACTGATTGATTACCTGCCGAAGGATGCGCTGCTGGTGATCGACGAAAGCCATGTTACCGTGCCGCAACTCGGTGCCATGTACAAAGGCGACCGTTCCCGGAAAACGACGCTGGTCGAGTATGGTTTCCGCTTGCCCTCGGCACTGGATAATCGGCCGCTCATGTTCAATGAATTCGAAGCGCTGATTCCTCAGGCCATATTCACGTCTGCGACGCCTGGCCCGTATGAACTTGAACACTCCAGCGGCACCATCGATCTTGTGGTTCGCCCGACAGGGCTGGTCGATCCGGAAGTGGAAGTGCGGCCAGTCACTACGCAGGTGGATGATCTGTTGTCCGAGATTCGTAAACGTGTCGCGTTGAACGAACGCGTGCTGGTCACAACGCTGACCAAACGTATGGCCGAAGACCTGACGGAGTACTATGCTGAGCACGAGGTGAAGGTGCGCTATCTGCATTCAGACATCGACACCGTGGAGCGCGTTGAAATTCTCCGCGACCTGCGCACTGGGTTGTTCGATGTGCTGGTCGGCATCAACCTGTTGCGCGAAGGACTGGACCTGCCAGAGGTGTCGCTGGTCGCGATTCTGGATGCCGACAAGGAAGGTTTCCTGCGTTCGAAGCGCTCACTCATTCAGACCATTGGCCGTGCCGCGCGACACCTGAGCGGTCGAGCGATCATGTATGCTGATCGAATCACCGATTCCATGCGTGCGGCGATCGACGAAACTGAACGCCGGCGTTCGAAACAGGTTGCCTATAACCTGACGCATGGTATTACTCCAGTAGGCATTATCAAGGGCGTAAAGGATATTATCGATGGTGTGGCCTATGCACGACCCGGACAAAAAGAGCCCACTGTGCTGCTGGCAGCCGAGGAAGCGGCAGAATATGAATTGCTTTCGCCAGATGCGCTGGCGCGTACGCTCAACAAGCTGGAAAAACAAATGTACGCACATGCACGTAATCTTGAATTCGAGCAGGCTGCAGCGTTGCGGAACAAAATTTCGGCGATTAAGGCGGGCAACTTCGGCTTGATTAAGGGCGCCGTAAACAGATAAATCAGATTTACCCTGCAGGATCAGTGCCCGCAAGTCACGCTGCACTTGCGCATCGTATTCACGGTTGAGTTCCAAAAGGCAGGGATTTGCAACCCTGCCATCGTTGCCAATGCACAGTCAGAAGCAATCAATGCATCCAGGTTTACTGCGCACCATTTACCAAAAAAGGAAGTGGCAACGTTCGGTGATCAGTACGCCCAGATCGAAGCCTGACTGAACTGCAGTCATGCCAACAAGCGGGATACCTGACGCCGCCGAGGTCAGGGGTGGGTAGACAGTGCTTTGAGCGTGTCGTAGCAGGAGGTGTTTCGCTTAATTTTTTCATATCGCTTTCGATATCCCGCGCCAGCACTGGAATATTGGAATTTTATCGTATGCTAAATTACTGGCAGATGCAGGCATAGACTATGCTTATAAAAATATCACACGATGGGAGTATCGGCCAGGGACGGTCATTCATAACCGAAGAGGTTCAACTCATGAATGCTGTCCCGAAGACCCTGCTGGCCACTGCTGTCAGCACGCTGTTGTTACTTGTAAACATGTCGTCGCTGCTGGCGGCAACACCACAGGACAACAAGAAATTGAGCTGGGCGGGATGCGGCATCTCGAAGAGCGCCTTCATGGGTGAAATGGCCGCTGCCTATGAAAAAAAGACCGGTATAAAAATTGATCTGATTGGTGGTGGCGCGACCAAAGGCATTCGCCAGGTTTCATCACAACAACCGACATTGGCGGCACATGTCGGCATGTGATCGAGAAGGAAGGCTCGCCGATGACGCACCCGGATGAGCGACGCGTCCAGCTCACTCCGGTGGCTTGGGATGCGTTGGTGGTGATTACCCATAAAGATAATCCGGTAGACACAATCTCGAGCGAGCAGTTGCGTAAACTGTACAAGGGTCAGATCACCAACTGGAAGGAACTTGGTGGCAATGATGCGCCGATCGAGCTTTATGCGCGCAAAGGCAAGATTTCCGGAGTGGGGCGCACGTTACGCGAGCTGTTATTTTACAACTATGAGGAAGAGTTTGTTGCCACCCATGTTGTCCCTTCTACCGGACCACTTGAGAAAGCAATGGCAACGAACCGAACGGTATCGGCACTACCGGCGTCAGCAGCGCACGCAAGCTGGTAGAAAAACAAAACCGCCAAGATACTGAAGCTTGATGGCAAGGAATCGAATTACGAGAACATCAGTACCGGACAGTATGTGCTCTATCGACCACTGTACATCGTGACCAACCTTCAGGAGAAGAATCCTGAGGTCGCAAAATTTGTGCATTTCGTCTCGAGCGAAGAGGGTAAGGCGATCATGCGCAAAGCCGGTACGGTTCCGTATGAAGATGCCGTCGGGCTGTGGCTCACCTATCTTGACCAGCAGAACAAGGCGATAAACAACCGTTTCCATGTTGCCGAACCGGCTGACAGCAAGTCCAAACGCAAAACTGTTAAGAATTGATTCCAGCCGCCGCCGGTCACGTTCTTGTGACCGGCCGCTGAGTTATGGTATTTTGCGCGCCTTTCCTAGGCGCGTAGCTCAGTGGTAGAGCACACCCTTGACATGGGTGTGGTCGGTGGTTCGATCCCACTCGCGCCTACCAGATTACTGCGCTCCGGTTTAAAGCCCGGGGCGCTTTGTTAAATGGCTATTTTCCAGGCGCTGTTCTTGGCACGATGGACTTTAGTGTAGGCGTGCCTTTATTCAAGGTTTGGCCCCGGTTTTACGCGGCCCTTCGTATCGGTCGCCACTGAAAAAAAGGGTATTTTCCATGCCAGTCATTACGTTGCCGGACGGCAGTCACCGTGAATTCTCCCAGCCTGTAGTACGGTTGCCGAACTTGCCCTCGCTATCGGTCCCGGCCTCGCCAAGGCTGCTCTGGCCGGCAAGGTCAATGGCCGGCTCGTGGATTTGTCATTCCGCATTGAAAGCGACGCCCAAGTTGCAATCATCACCGAACGCGATCCGGACGGCCTCGAGATTATTCGCCACTCGACGGCGCATCTGCTGGCGCAGGCAGTGAAGGCGCTCTATCCGGATGCTCAGGTCACCATTGGTCCGGTGATCGAGGATGGTTTCTACTACGACTTCGCCTACAAGCGCGGTTTCGCCGAAGAAGACCTGCGTGCGATCGAGACAAAAATGCTGGAACTTGCCAAGAGCGATCTTCCGGTGAGCCGGCGTGTGTTGCCGCGCGACGAGGCGGTCGCTTATTTCCGCAGCTTGGGTGAGGAGTACAAGGCCAAGATCATCGAGGACATCCCGCAGGGTGAGCAGATCTCGCTCTACCGTCAGGGCGAATTCGAGGATTTGTGCCGTGGTCCGCATGTCCCTTCTACCGGCAAGCTCAAGGCCTTCCGGCTTATGAAGGTCGCCGGTGCCTACTGGCGAGGCGATTCTCGCAACGAGATGCTGCAACGAATCTACGGCACCGCCTGGGGCGACAAGAAGTCGCTTGATGCCTATTTGCACCGCCTGGAGGAGGCCGAGAAGCGCGATCACCGCAAGATCGGCAAGGCCCTTGCCCTGTTCCATATGCAGGAAGAGGCGCCGGGCATGGTGTTCTGGCACGAGCGTGGCTGGCGCATCTACCAGACCATCCAGCGTTACATGAGCGATCTGTGGCGTGCCAGCGGCTACCAGGAGATCCGCACGCCGCAGCTCGTGGACCGCAGCCTGTGGGAGAAGTCCGGTCACTGGGAAAAATTCCACGACGACATGTTCACGACTGAGTCGGAGAAACGCACGTTCGCCGTCAAGCCGATGAACTGTCCGTGCCACATCCAAATCTACAACCAGGGCCTGAAGAGTTACCGCGAGCTGCCATTACGACTGGCCGAGTTCGGTTCGTGTCACCGCAACGAGCAGTCCGGTGCCCTGCATGGTCTGATGCGCGTGCGTGGTTTTACCCAGGATGATGCACACATCTTCTGCAGCGAGGACCAGATTCAGTCCGAGGTGGCGACGTTCATTGACCTGCTGCACAAGGTCTATGCCGACTTCGGCTTCAAGGAGGTCCAGTACAAGCTTTCGACCCGGCCAGTGAACCGTATCGGTTCGGACGAGGCCTGGGACAAGGCCGAGCATGCCCTGGAGCAGGCCCTGAACAGCAAAAACCTGCCTTGGGATCTGCAGCCGGGGGAGGGGGCGTTCTACGGGCCGAAGATCGAGTTCTCGCTCAAGGATTCAATCGGCCGGATCTGGCAGTGTGGCACCATTCAGGTGGATTTCTCCATGCCGGGCCGGCTCGGTGCCCACTATATTGCCGCCGATGGCAGCAAACAGGTGCCTGTCATGCTGCATCGGGCGGTATTTGGCTCGCTGGAACGGTTTATCGGAATCTTGATTGAAGAGTATGCCGGGGCTTTCCCGGTCTGGCTTGCCCCGGTACAGGCCGTGGTGCTCACCATCACTGACAAACAGGCCGAATATGCCCGGGAAATTGAGAAATTCCTCCTAAAAGCCGGCTTTAAAGCCGAAGCGGACTTGAGAAACGAAAAAATAGGCTTTAAAATCCGCGAACATACCTTGCAGCGCGCACCCTATCTGCTGGTCATCGGCGAGCGGGAAGCGCAGGAAGGTAGATTGGCCGTGCGCACGCGCAGCGGGGATGATCTGGGTTCCATGACGCCAAGTGCGTTTCTGGAACGGCTCACCACCGAGGTCGCGAGTCACGGCATTTCTGTTTCGGAGGATTAGAACTATCGCTGCGGAAAAAGCTACACGCATCAACGACGAAATCCGGATTCCGTCGGTCCGGCTGATCGGCGCTGATGGCAAGCAGGTCGGAGTGGTGCCTACGTCTGATGCAAAACGCATGGCGGAAGAAGCCGGGATGGATCTTGTCGAGATTTCACCGAATGTTTCGCCGCCCGTCTGCCGGATCATGAACTTCGGAAAATTCCAGTACGAAGAGAGCAAACGCAAGCACGCGGCGAAAAAGAAGCAGAAACAGATCCAGATCAAGGAAGTGAAGTTTCGTCCGGGGACGGACGTTGGAGACTATCAGGTCAAACTACGCAACCTGATTCGTTTCCTGGAAGAAGGGGACAAGGCCAAGATTACCTTGCGCTTCCGCGGTCGCGAAATGGCCCATCAGGAATTGGGCACGCAACTGCTGAAACGCATTGAAGAGGACTTGAAGGAATACGGAAATGTCGAACAGTTTCCGCGTCTTGAAGGTCGTCAGATGGTCATGGTCATCGGCCCCAAAAAATAGGTCGCGGTCGTATCGCGACATTTATAAACCTGTAGCGCCTCACCGGTTCGCACCGACGGCGTGAGAATGCGGAGTCAAGTCACATGCCTAAGCTTAAAACCAACCGGGGCGCCGCGAAGCGCTTTCGGAAAACCGGAGGCGGCGGATTCAAATCCGGTCACGCCTTCGTGCGTCATATCCTGACCAAAAAATCGACCAAGACCAAGCGCCATCTGCGCGGCAACACTATGGTGCATGAATCCGATGTCGCCTCTGTGCGGCGTATGCTGCCGAACGCGTAAAGGAGACAAACCATGCCACGTGTAAAACGCGGAGTTGTCGCACGCGCCCGCCACAAGAAGGTCCTGGCGAAGGCCAAGGGTTACTACAACGCACGCCGCAAGGTCTATCGGGTCGCCAAACAGGCGGTCATGAAGGCCGAACAGTATGCCTATCGCGACCGGCGCGCACGTAAACGTGATTTTCGTTCGCTCTGGATCGTGCGTATCAATGCGGCCGCGCGTGAATGCGGCCTGTCCTACAGCCGCTTCATCAGCGGTCTGCAGAAAGCCACGATCGAGGTCGATCGCAAAATGCTGGCTGATATCGCCGTGCACGACAAGAAGGCCTTCGCTGCCCTGGCGGAGAAGGCCAAGGCCAGTCTTGTCTGATTGCCGCGCCGGTGAGCGGTTAATTTGTAAAAACCAAGGGAAAGGCCACGGCCTTTCCCTTTTTTATTTCTTCTGGAAACCGAATGACCACAGCGAGCGAGTCGCTCAAGTTGCAATTGGAAACGTTGGTCGCTGAAGCGCGTTCTGCCATTGGACGCGCGCCAGGTGCACCCGATGTCGAACAGTTGCGAGTGCACTATCTCGGCAAGAAGGGCGTCGTTACCGAGCAACTCAAGCTGCTTGGTGGGCTGCCAGCGGATGAGCGCCCGCGCGTCGGTCAATGGGTGAATGAAGCCAAGGAGCAGCTACAGGACCTGCTTCAGTCACGCAAGCAGCAGCTTGAGAGTGCTGTGCAAAATGCCAGGTTGGCACACGAAACGCTCGATGTGACCTTGCCTGGCCGCGGTACGCATCTCGGCGGGCGACATCCGGTCTCACGCACGCTTGAACGTCTCGAAAACTTGTTCCTGCGTCTCGGTTTCGAAATTGCAGATGGTCCTGAGATTGAGGACGATTTTCACAATTTCGAGGCTCTCAATATTCCGGCCACACATCCGGCGCGAGCCATGCATGACACCTTCTATTTTAGCGACGGTCGTCTGCTTCGTACCCATACGTCGCCAGTGCAAGTACGCTACATGCAGGCGAATAAGCCGCCACTTCGCGTCATCGCCCCGGGGCGCGTATATCGTTGTGATTCGGATGTGACCCACACGCCCATGTTTCACCAGATTGAAGGCCTGATGGTGGACGAATCCGTGAACTTTGCTGACTTGAAAGGCCTGCTCGCCGAATTTCTTAAACAGTTTTTCGAGAAGCCGCTCAGAGTACGTTTTCGGCCGTCGTTTTTCCCTTTCACCGAACCGTCTGCCGAAGCCGACATTGAATGTGTAATTTGCGGCGGCGGCGGTTGTCGTGTTTGCAAGGATACTGGCTGGATAGAGGTTCTGGGCTGCGGCATGGTGCATCCGGAGGTATTCCGGCACGTCAGCATCGACAGTGAACGGTTTACTGGATTCGCCTTCGGGCTTGGTGTTGAACGTTTGGCGATGCTGCGCTACGGCGTGAACGACCTGCGCCTGTTCTATGAGAACGACTTGAGGTTTCTGCAGCAGTTTAGATAACGATTCCAGTCACAGATGAACGCAGACTGTTGAATCTATCCGAAAGGCCGTTGATCAGTGATCATTTGTGGTTTATATATTTCGATTTTATGAAAATCAGCGAACAATGGCTGCGTGAATGGGTTGCGGTGCGTCTAAGTACCAAGGCGCTGGCCGAACGGTTGACGCTCGCCGGGATCGAGGTCGGTTCTGTGAACCCGGTGGCCGCACCCCTCGAACACATTGTTGTAGGAGAAATTCAATCGATTGAGCCACATCCGCAGGCAGACCGACTGCGAATTTGTCAGGTATACGTCGGACAGAAGCCGCCGCTGACCATCGTCTGTGGCGCCGCCAATGCTGCGGCCGGGCAAAAGGTGCCGGTAGCTCTGGAGGGCGCATCGCTGCCGAATGGAACGAAAATTTCCCGTACCACGATTCGTGGAGTGGAATCCTCCGGGATGTTATGTGCCGCCGCCGAATTAGGCCTTGAAGAATCCTCCCAGGGTCTGCTGGTCTTTGAGAAGAAAGCGAAACCAGGTACACCGGTCACCAAATATCTGCAGCTGGATGATCAGCAGCTTGAAGTTGAACTGACACCGAATCGCGGCGACTGTCTGAGTATCATGGGGCTGGCGCGTGAACTGGCGGTACTGACCGACGCGCGCTACACGCCACTGGCTGTGAAGCCGGTTAAGACCACATCGCGGCGCAAGTTAAGCGTCACGCTCAGTGCAAAGAACGCTTGTGCCCGTTATACCGGACGAATCATCGAGGGCATTCAGTCACAGGCCGCGACACCGTTCTGGATGAAAGAGCGCCTGCGTCGCTGCGGCATACGCAGCATTCATCCGGTGGTCGACATCACCAATTATGTGATGCTCGAATTTGGCCAGCCGATGCATGCTTTCGATCTTGACAAGCTGTCAGGCAACATCTCGGTGCGCCATGCGCGCAAAGACGAAGTACTTCAACTGCTCGATGGCAAGGCGCTTACGCTCGATACGGCTGACCTGGTGATTGCCGATGCGCGCTCGCCAGTCGCGCTCGCCGGCGTCATGGGCGGTCAGGATTCGGCGGTCGGTAGTGCCACGCAAAATCTGTTCCTCGAGAGTGCCTGGTTCAGACCGGAGGCCATTGGCACCCGTGCACGTTTCTACAGTTTACACAGCGATTCATCGCATCGCTTCGAGCGTGGTGTGGACCCGGCGATTCAGCGTCAGGCACTGGAGCGCGCAACCGGACTTGTACTCAGCATCTGTGGCGGCAAACCTGGCCCGATCACGGAAAAAATTTCCGCTGCACACATCCCCAGACATACGGCAATTCAACTGCGCGCTGCACGCATCGAGCGCATTCTGGGAATGCCGATCCCGTCGGCCACGATCGAGAACATACTTAAACGCCTTGGGATGCGCCTGACCAAGCCGACATCCGGCAAAGCCGGGCGCAGCTGGAAAGTTACTCCGCCCAGTTGGCGCTCAGACATTGCCCGCGAAGTTGATCTTATCGAAGAGCTGGCGCGTGTGAATGGATACGACAAAGTGCCTGTACGCGTTCCGCTGGCACCGCTACATGTGCCAGCCGTTTCCGAGTCGAAAATATCCACCCGGCGTATATGCGACGCACTCGTTGACCGGGGGTATCAGGAGGCGATCACCTACAGCTTTGTGGATCCAGCTGCACAGGCTTTACTTTCACCTGGTGATTCCCCGCGTGTACTGGCCAACCCGATAGCCTCGGATATGGCGCAAATGCGCCTGACGCTCTGGCCCGGCCTGATCAAAGCGGTGCTCTACAATCAGAACCGCCAACAGGATCGTGTACGGTTATTTGAGATCGGCAGCCGTTTTCTAGCCAAACCTGACGGCACTGTGGACGAGCAGCCAGTCATCGCCGGCATTGTCACGGGTGCAGCGTTGCCGGAACAATGGGGGGTTAAGGCCCGGCCAGTCGATTTTTTCGATGTCAAAGGCGATATCGAGGCCTTGCTGGCTCTGGGTGGTCCGCGCCGGTTCTTGTTCCGGTCGGCAAGTCACCCAGCCCTGCATCCCGGACAAGCCGCAGAAATCGTGCTTTCCGGGAACGCAAGCCACCCCATTGGTTTGATTGGAGTGCTGCACCCACAAATACAGGAACAATTCCGATTGGAAAAGTCGGTTATTCTGTTTGAGCTGCGTTTACCCGCCCTGCAGGAGGCAATTAGTCCAGAATTTCAGGTAATTTCGCGTTTTCCAGCCATTCGTCGTGATCTAGCCCTGGTACTGGCTGAGGCGATCACGGCTCAGGATGTACTGGAGAACGTCCGGAATTCAGCAGGGGAGCTCTTGGTCAACCTTGAGCTGTTTGACGAGTATCGCGGCGAAGGCATTGATTCCGGAAGAAAAAGTCTGGCTCTGGGCTTGACCTTCCAGCATACATCGCGCACTCTTAATGAAGTGGAAATTGAAACAGTGGTAGGGAGAGTGGTTGCCGGTCTAAAGGCCGACTTCGATGCAAAGCTCAGACAATAAGACTTCAAGCAATAAGGGCTCATTCTGATGGCGTTAACCAAGGCTGATCTGGCCGAGGCTCTGTTCAACGAGCTGGGATTAAACAAAAGGGAAGCCAAGGAATTCGTCGAATTCTTCTTCGAGAAGATCCGTGAGGCCTTGGAAAACGGCGAGTCTGTGAAACTTTCGGGTTTCGGCAATTTTGGGCTACGCAAGAAGAATCCGCGCCCGGGCCGCAATCCCAAGACTGGTGAAGAAATTCCGATTTCCGCGCGCCGGGTAGTCACTTTCCGGGCCAGCCACAAGTTAAAAGAACGAGTCGACCAGAATGCTGGATCCCGAAGACAATCTTGAGTTGCCACCCATTCCCAGCAAACGTTACTTTACCATTGGTGAAGTCAGCGAGCTGTGCGGGGTCAAGCCACATGTGCTGCGTTATTGGGAACAGGAGTTTCCCCAGCTCAAGCCGGTCAAGCGACGGGGCAATCGTCGCTATTACCAGCGACATGACGTGATGTTGATTCGCCAAATTCGCAGCCTCCTGTACGTCGATGGCTTCACCATCAGCGGTGCGCGCAACAAGCTCGTGGTCGAAAATGACCTGAGCGACCCGAATCAGCGTTCCGCCGTTATTCACCAGCTCATCCAGGAGCTTGAGGATGTGCTGGCACTTCTCGGTCCCCGCAAATCCTGATCGCGTTTCTCCCGCAAGTATTCTCGGGTATGATATGCGCCCTTGGCGCTCGTTTATCCCTCGGTGCCGGTAGAAGTTTCAGCGGGGCGTAGCGCAGCCTGGTAGCGCACCTCCTTGGGGTGGAGGTGGTCGGAGGTTCAAATCCTCTCGTCCCGACCAATCTTTTTTCATGTCATGCGTATCGTCCTTGGCTAAACATTCTCAATGGTTTTGATTCACTCAATCCTGTGCATTCGGCTTGGGCGCACGTCGATGAGTGTGTCTGCCGCCGCTCCACATTGCCCGTCTTGAATTGGGCATGATCTTTTATATAAGGTGCGACGGTCATGCGCATTCTTCTCAGTAATGATGACGGCTATTTCGCTCCCGGGCTCGCCGCCCTCGCGGAAGCAGTCCGGCAGATTGCACACATTGATGTTGTCGCCCCCGAGCGCGATCGCAGCGGCGCCAGCAATTCTCTGACGTTGTCCCGGCCACTGCGCATGCAGCGTGCCGCGAGTGGGTTCTACTACGTGGATGGCACGCCTACAGATTGCGTGCACTTGGCCATTACCGGCCTGCTGGCCCAGGAACCAGACATGGTCATCGCAGGCATCAACCATGGCGCCAACCTCGGCGACGACGTGATCTACTCAGGTACGGTCGCCGCCGCCATGGAAGGACGCTTTCTTGGACTACCGGCCATTGCAGTATCTCTGGTTGGACGTGAGGGCAGGTATTTTGATACCGCTGCACGAGTCGCGCTGCGGTTGCTCGAAAAACTCAAGAGCCACCCGCTCCCGACGGATACAATCCTGAATGTAAATGTTCCAGACATTCCCTACGAAAAATTGGGCGTTTTTGAGGCAACGCGTCTCGGTCATCGCCACAAGGCCGAGCCGGTGATCAAGTCCGCCGATCCGCACGGCAATGCGATCTACTGGGTGGGTCCGTCAGGTGCGGAAGCGGATGCCGGGCCAGGCACGGATTTTCACGCGGTGCGTCAGAATCATGTGTCGGTCACGCCTTTGCACGTAGATCTCACCCGTCATGTAACGCTCGCCCAAATGACTTCCTGGCTCGGGAGCACATGACCACGCGTCTGACCGGCATTGGCATGACATCGGCACGTACACGCGAGCGCCTGATCCAGCGCCTGCGTGAGGCCGGCATAAGCGATGCCGCCGTGCTCGAAACCATCGGCAAGGTACCGCGCCACCTGTTTATGGACGAGGCGCTTGCAAGCCGTGCTTACGAAGACACCGCATTGCCTATTGGTCACGGCCAGACTATCTCACAACCATACATCGTGGCGCGCATGACCGAGCTGTTGCTTGCCGATGGCGCGCGTCGTGTGCTCGAAATCGGTACCGGCTCCGGCTATCAAACCGCCGTCCTGTGCGCGCTGACGCAAGAGGTATTTTCCGTAGAACGCATCGAACCCCTGCACAAAAGTGCGCGCCGCTGTCTTCAGGAGCTGGGTTACCGGAATTTCCGCCTGAAACTCAGCGACGGCAGCGATGGTTGGCCGGAGTACGCTCCCTACGACGCAATTCTGGTAACGGCCGCCGCCGCCGATGTGCCGCGGCGTTGCTGGCACAACTTGCACCCGGTGGGCGACTGCTGATTCCGGTTGGTGACACCGCCGATCAGGAGTTGCTCAGCATTCGACAGACAGCCGAAGGTGTCGTGCGTGAGCATGATTGAATTGGTCAATTTTGTTCCGCTTATTCAGGATATCTCCTGAATGAGCCGGGGCCCGTCGAGTTGCTGATGTGGCGTTTCCGTATAGCTTGCATTCTGCTGCCGGCCCTGGCGGGTGTTCTGACAGCCTGCTCGAGGCAGCGTATCGTCCCTGCCGACAATCGTGTCGAAACAATACGCCGGACACCAAACCACTGATTGACGAACAATCGTTTGCCACTGCGCCAACCCGAGTCAGCCAATTCGTACGGTGGTTCATGGCGATACGCTCTACAGCATCGCCTGGGAAACGGGCCAGGATTATCGTGAGCTGGCCAAATGGAACCGGATTTCATCCACCCGTACACCATCAAGCCGGGCCAGACGTTGCATGTCTTGCCGCCGACGGAAAAGACGACAGGCGCCGGCCAAGCAGATTGCAACCAGCAAGGATCGCAAACAAGATCAATACGAAATCCTCAAATTCCTCCAGCAAGTCAGGCACGACCGATCGTCGAGTGCCAGTCAGGCCCAAGACAAAAACAAGCTCGGGCACTGTGCCAGCTTACCGCCAGCAGCAAGACACCCGCCGGCTCATGGGCATGGCCAGCCGATGGACAGCTTCTGAAGCGCTACAGTGATAGCGGTTCTGGCAAGGGGCTCGACATCGGTGGCAAGCGCGGCCAACCGATACGCGCCACCGCAGGCGGTCGTATCGTCTATCAGGGCAGTGGACTTCGCGGATACGGTCAGCTTATTATCATCAAGCATAGTGATGAATTTCTCAGTGCTTACGCGCACAACGACAAGATTTACGTTAAGGAAGGAGACGTGGTGAAGCGTGGTCAAAAAATAGCGGACATGGGCAAAACCGGTACAGATCGGGTGAAGCTGCACTTTGAGATCCGTCGTCAGGGTGTTCCCACAGACCCACTGAAGTATCTACCCAAGCGCTAACCCATGGCCACACGGAAAAAAACCACTCGGGTCGCCACAACCAAAAAAAAGCAGGGCAAACGGTCGGCGCGCAGTAAAACCATACCGACGGAAGAAGTCGATCAGGAAAAACTGTTTCCGGTTCTGACGGATGTCGAGGATGGCGAGACGGAGCTCGCTGCGGATGACGTCGAGTCTGAAGAAGACGATGCGGCGAGCGAGACACCTGCGGATGTCGAGCCGGCCGAAGAAGCAGCCGAGGATAGCCCGCGAAACTCCCGTTGAACCTGCACTGCAAGCCGATGCGACCCGTCTGTATCTGAAGGAAATCGGTTTCTCGCCACTGCTGAGTGCCGAAGAAGAAGTGTACTTCTCACGCCGTGCGCGCAAAGGCGACGAAGCCTCACGCAAGCGCATGATCGAGAGCAACCTGCGGCTTGTGGTAAAGATCTCGCGCCGTTACATGAACCGCGGCCTGGCGCTGCTCGATCTCATCGAAGAAGGAAATCTCGGCCTGATTCGTGCAGTTGAAAAATTCGACCCGGAGCGCGGCTTCCGTTTTTCGACCTATGCCACCTGGTGGATTCGTCAAACCATCGAACGTGCGATCATGAACCAGACGCGCACCATTCGACTGCCGGTGCACGTGCTCAAGGAAATCAACGTCTACCTGCGTGCCGCGCGCTATCTTTCACAGAAGCTCGATCACGAGCCAACACCAGAAGAAGTGGCGAACCCTGCTCGACAAGCCGATCGAGGACGTGAAGGAGATGTTTGGACTGAACGAACGCATCGCCTCGGTGGATGCACCGCTCGACAACGACCCGGATCGCTCGCTGCTCGATGCCATTGCCGACGAGCGTACTCCCGATCCGGAACGGATCATGCAGGACGAAGACCTGCATGGACTGGTGCAACACTGGCTCAGCGAACTCAACGACAAGCAGCGCGAAGTGGTGGAAAGGCGGTTTGGATCTGAACAACCGTGAGATTTCGACGCTGGAGGAAGTAGGCGCCGATCTGGGTGTGACGCGTGAACGCGTACGTCAAATCCAAGTCGAGGCCCTGAAGCGCTTGCGTGTGCTGCTCGAAAAAAATGACTACTCCATTGATTCGTTGTTCTGAAGATCGAACGCCAAGAAGCGCTGCCACCAATCAAGGCAATTTACAAGCGCAACTGTGCCATTACGTAGTGATCTAGTTCTCAATCATTAACAATGCCGCTGCCACATTTCGTCCCTCGCTCATAAGAACGTTATAAGTCCGGCAGGCAGCACCAGTATCCATGACTTCCCAGCCGATCCCGGCGGTTGCCAGTGGCGCCAGTATCGCTGCAGGCGGAAACTGCTGACGTCGCCCGGTGCCGAGTATGCAACAGTTCCGGTCTCAGTGACACGAGAATCCCGATATGTGCCACTGTCAATTCCTCAAAGTTCTGTGGTGGCCAATCCGAGATAATCTGTCCAGGCAGCACGATCAGACTGCGTGTATAGCTGTCCTGGTTGACGCTGATCAGGCCTGGTGTATAAGTGCGGATCAGATTGGCCTGGCCACCGGTTTCAAGCTGAATGTGCATGGCTCCTTTCCCTGTTTTAAGAACGCTGCTTGCATTGACAGTCCTGCCTTCCGCCAGTATGTTTCACATATTGCGTAACACCCTATATTACAAGCCCCTTGTATTTCCAGGACCCGTCGGGACAGCCCGTCGGCGGAACGAACCGATGAACCCGACAGACCAATTCCCCCGCATCCAGCGGCTTCCTCCTTACGTCTTCAATATTGTCAATGAATTGAAGGCGCAGGCGCGCAAGCGTGGAGAAGATATTATTGATTTCGGCATGGGCAATCCCGATCAGCCCACGCCCGCGCATATCGTCGACAAGATGATCGAGGCCGCACGGCGTGAGGACACCCATCGTTATTCAGTATCGAAGGGCATTCCGCGCCTGCGCAAGGCGATCTGCGCCTGGTACAAGCGTCGCTACGACGTCACGCTGAATTCTGAAAAGGAAGCAATTGTAACCATTGGTTCCAAAGAAGGCCTGTCGCATCTCGCGCTCGCCACCGTGGACAAGGGTGACGCGGTGCTGGTGCCCAATCCGTGCTACCCGATTCACACCTATGGTTTTGTCATCGCCGGGGCCGATATCCGCCATGTGCCGCTGATGCCGGGCGGGATTTTTTTGCCGAACTCGAAAAGGCCATCAAGAATGCCTGGCCAAAGCCGAAAATGCTGGTGCTTAACTTTCCGGGTAATCCGACGGCACAATGTGTCGAGCTGGATTTCTTCGAGAAGGTGATTGCCATCGCCAAGGAACACGGCATCTGGGTAGTGCACGATCTCGCGTACGCCGATATCGTGTTCGACGGTTACAAGGCGCCATCCATTCTGCAGGTGCCGGGCGCCAAGGATATTGCTGTCGAGTTCTTCACGCTTTCGAAAAGCTACAACATGCCAGGCTGGCGCGTTGGTTTCATGGTCGGCAACGCGACTCTTGGTCGGTGCGCTGGCACGCCTCAAATCGTACTTTGACTACGGCACGTTCACGCCTATTCAGGTCGCCTCGATCCTGGCGCTGGAAGGTCCACAGGACTGCGTGGAGGAAATTCGTCTGATGTACCAGAAGCGCCGCGATGTGCTGTGCCACGGTCTGCACGCCGCCGGCTGGATGGTTGATGTGCCCAAAGCCACCATGTTCGTGTGGGCGAAGATCCCGCTGCAGTATCGCGAGATGGGCTCGCTCGAATTCTGCAAGAAACTGCTGACCGAGGCGCAGGTGGCGGTATCACCGGGCATCGGCTTCGGTGAATACGGCGATGAGTACGTGCGCTTCTCACTGATTGAGAATGAACATCGCACCCGTCAGGCGGTGCGATCGATCAAGGACATGATCCGTCGTGATCAGGCCGCCAGCAAAGTAACGAACATCAAATAACCAATTACAGGAACAAACGTGGAACCCGTCAAAATTGGTATTCTCGGCCTGGGCACGGTCGGCAGCGGCACGGTAAACGTGCTGACGCGCAATGCCGACGAAATCCAGCGCCGCGCCGGGCGCGGCATCCGTGTGGTGCATGCCGCGGCCCGCGACCTTGAAACGCAAACGCAACTGTCCGATCGATGGAATTCGCCTCACTGCCGATCCGCAGGAAGTGGTGAACGACCCCGAGGTTGAAGTAGTGGTCGAACTCATGGGTGGCTACGAACCGGCGCGCACGCTGGTGCTCCAGGCCATTGAGAATGGCAAACATGTGGTGACCGCCAACAAGGCGATGATTGCGGCGCACGGCAACGAGATTTTTGCCGCCGCACAAAAGAAGGGCGTGATGGTGGCATTCGAAGCTGCCGTGGCTGGCGGCATTCCGATTATCAAGACCATCCGTGAAGGTCTGGCCGGTAACCGCATTGAGTGGCTGGCCGGCATCATCAACGGTACCAGCAATTTCATTCTCACCGAAATGCGCGACCGCGGCGCGGACTTCGCCGACGTGCTCGCCGAGGCACAGCGCCTGGGTTACGCCGAAGCCGATCCGACCTTCGATGTCGAAGGCATCGATGCCGCGCACAAGTTGACCATCCTGGCGGCGATTGCCTTCGGCATTCCGCTGCAATTCAAGAAGACCTATACCGAAGGCATCACCAAAATCACACGCCTCGATGTCGAGTATGCCGAACAGCTTGGCTACCGCATCAAGAGCCTCGGTGTGGCGCGCCGCACCGACAAAGGTGTGGAACTGCGCGTGCACCCGACGCTGATTCCGGAGCGGCGCCTGATCGCCAACGTGGATGGTGTGATGAACGCCGTACTGGTGAAGGGCGACGCGGTCGGTCCGATCCTGTCCTACGGCGCCGGCGCCGGCGCAGATCCCACTGCCTCGGCGGTAGTGGCGGACATCGTCGACGTGGTGCGCACCCTGACATCTGATCCGAACAATCGCGTACCGCATCTGGCCTTCCAGTCGGATCAGCTTTCCGACCTGCCGGTCCTGCCGATGGAGGAAGTCGAAACTGCCTACTATCTGCGTCTGCAGGCACAGGACAAGCCTGGCGTGCTGGCTGATGTGACACGCATTCTCGCCGACCTCGGTATCAGCATCGAGGCGATTCTGCAGAAGGAACCACGCGAAGGCGAGAATACTGTGCCAGTGATCATTCTTACGCAACGCGTGCTGGAGAAGTACATGAACCAGGCGATTGCCAAGATTGAAGCCCTGCCATCGATCAATACCAAGATCATGCGCATCCGGCTCGAACACCTGAATCGTGACTGGAAGTGATTTAATCTAGCCAAAGTGAACGCTCTGCACAATAAGTATTGTGGCGATTATAGACTCATGAACCTCGGACAACGCTACACCGGCCTCATCGACAAGTACCGCGACCGCCTGCCGGTTTCGGATGACACGCGCATTATTTCGCTCGGCGAAGGCAACACGCCGCTCATTCGGCTGAACAATATTCCGCGCGAACTCAAGTCGCACGTCGATATCTACGTAAAGTACGAAGGACTCAATCCGACCGGTTCGTTCAAGGACCGTGGCATGACCATGGCCGTGACCAAAGCCGTGGAAGAGGGCAGCGCGCCATCATCTGCGCCTCGACCGGCAACACCTCGGCCGCTGCCGCTGCCTATGCGGCGCGCGCCGGCATCACCTGCTTCGTGCTGATCCCGGAAGGCAAGATTGCGCTCGGCAAGCTGGCACAGGCCATGATCCACGGTGCGGTGGTGATTCAGATTCAGGGCAACTTCGATGCCGGCATGGAGCTGGTGAAGCAGGTCGCGAACGAGGCGCCGGTGACCATCGTGAATTCAATCAATCCCTATCGCCTGCAAGGCCAGAAAACCGCCGCCTTCGAGATCATCGAAGAACTGGGCGCGGCGCCGGATTATCACTATCTGCCGGTCGGCAATGCCGGCAACATCACCGCCCACTGGATGGGCTACTGCGAATACGCCGAGCACGGCATCGTCAACAACCGTCCGATCATGGTTGGTTATCAGGCTGCCGGGTCTGCGCCATTCATTGCCGGCAACGATGATCGATAATCCCGAAACCGTTGCCACCGCCATCCGCATCGGTCATCCGCAGTCCTGGGACAAGGCCTGGGTGGTGCAGAAGGATTCGAATGGTTGGTTCGGTTCACAGACCGACGAGGAGTTGCTGGCCGCACAAAAACTGCTGGCGATGAATGAAGGCATTTTCTGTGAGCCGGCCTCGGCCATTTCGCTATCCGGTGCGCTGCACGACATCCGCAAAGGCAGGATCGCAGAAGGCAGCCGCGTGGTCTGCACGCTGACCGGCCACGGCCTCAAGGACCCGGACACTGCCATCAAGCAGAGCAGCGGCCCACTGATCAAGGTCAAAGCCGAACTCGGTGATGTGAAGAAAGCGATTCTCGACAATCTCGCATCCTGATTTAACACAGTCACCCGCGGTACGTCTCGATCCAGAGTACGGCATTGTGATTGCGATGGTTAGCGGGTTTGCCAAGCAGTAGCAGGTCGGAGCGGTCCGTGAGCGCCTGTGCAAGTGTGCCGTCTTCGCCAGCGGCCGTATCCATTTTCCCGTATGTGAGGCACATCATGCTAACCGCATGGTTCAGATATGCCCAAGCACAGCTGACGATCCCCCACTTTCCAAGACGGCATAGAACTGGACTAAACTGCTGATTCGAAGCTCTCAATCCAATAAGGAGACGAGGATCATGAAACGCACGAAGTTCAGCGGCGAGCAGATTACGTGCGGTGTCACTCGTTAACCCCATAAAACCCGCCTGGCGACGTCTGGCGGGTTTTATGTTCGCCAAGCGCAACTAGTGCTATCGTAGCTCACGTGGCGCCACCCTCGGATTGCGGCCATTTACCACAGGCTTACTGTTCTACCGCCCTAACAAACATTTAAGGAGTGTCGAAATGCGTGCCAAGCTGACAGCCGTGATTGGTTCCCTGGTTTTTGCATTCGCCGGTCCGGTCTGGGCCGACAACTACCCATCGAAGGTCATTACTCTGGTTGTGCCATTCTCGGCCGGTGGACCGACCGACACCGTGGCGCGAATGATCGCGCAGCCAATGAGCAAGACGCTTGGCCAGACCGTCATTATTGAAAATGTTGGCGGTGCCGGCGGCACGATCGCCGCGGCGCGCGTGGCGCGTGCCAATCCGGATGGCTATACCATATTTCTGCATCACATTGGAATGGCCACCAGCGCCACGCTTTACAAAAACCTGACTTATAACGTGCTCAGTGATTTTGAGACAATCGGACTGGTTACACCGGTACCGATGACGATTATTGCCAAAAAGGATTTTCCGGCCAAGGACATCAAAGAATTTCTTACCTATGTGAAAGCCAATAAGGACAAGATCACCTACGGCAACGCCGGTATCGGTGCGGCTTCACACCTGTGCGGCATGCTGTTCATGTCGGCCATCGATACCCAGTTCACTACGGTGTCGTACAAAGGCACCGGCCCGGCCATGAATGATCTGCTCGGTGGCGTGTTTGATTTCATGTGCGACCAGACCACCAATACTACTGGCCAGATTCAAGGCGGCAAGGTCAAGGGTTATGCCGTGACCAGCAAGGAACGTGTGCCATCGCTCCAAGACTTACCCACACTTCAGGGATCCGGTCTCAAGGATTTTGAGGTGTCCGTGTGGCATGGCCTGTATGCGCCCAAGGGCACACCGAAGCCAATAGTCGACAAGGTCTCAGATGCCTTGCGTGTGGCCCTCAAAGACCCAATGGTCATGAAGCGGTTTGCTGAACTCGGTACCCAACCGGAATCAGCCGACAAGGCGACGCCGGCGGCACATTATGCTCACCTTAAGGCCGAGGTAAACAAATGGGCTCCAATCATAAAAAAGGCCGGTGTCTATGCAGACTGACGCTGTTACCCACGCTGACGGCGGCATCTGGTAGCGTGGGTCAACACCCGGGATGAACCAATCCAGTTCAAGGGGACCCTGTGCCGATTCGTAATCGGAAGGATTTCTGGTCAGGACTGCTTTTTCTGGGGTTCGGCGGCGCAGTGGTTTTGCTGGCCCGGAACTATCAATTGGGCTCTGCGTTAAAAATGGGGCCAGGCTATTTTCCAACGGCGCTTGGTGGACTATTGGCTCTTGTTGGACTGATAGCCATTGTCCGTTCATTCCTGCGGCCGGGCACTCCAATTGATCCGTTTCACTGGAAGCCATTATTGATTGTACTTGGCGCCACACTGCTGTTTGGAGTTTTGGTACGCAACGCTGGTTTGATCGCAGCGGTGGCCGTGTTGGTTCTGATGGGAGCATCGGCCAGTGTGTATTTCCGATGGCGAGCCGCCATGGCATTGACTGTGGGCCTGGTGATTTTCAGTGTGGTCATCTTCGTAAAGGCTCTGGGTTTGCCAATGCCATTAATCGGACCGTGGTTTGGAGGCTAAGCCAAAATGGAGCTGCTTGCCAACCTCACACTCGGCTTCGACACCGCCTTTACGCTGCAGAACCTGCTTTATTGCTTCGGTGGTGTGCTGCTCGGTACGCTCGTCGGAGTGTTGCCGGGGCTTGGGCCGGTGGCAACGATTGCCATGCTCTTGCCGATTACATTCACGCTGGAGCCAGTCTCTGCATTAATCATGCTCGCCGGCATCTATTACGGCGCTCAGTACGGCGGATCGACCACCGCAATTCTGATCAACCTCCCGGGAGAAGCTACCGCTGTAGTCACTACACTCGATGGTCATGCCATGGCCAAAAAGGGGCGCGCCGGTGTTGCCCTGGCGACCGCTGCCATCGGCTCCTTTGTAGCCGGTACCATCGCCACCTTCCTGCTCGCTGCGTTCGCGCCGCCGTTGGCGGAACTGGCGCTCAAGTTCGGACCGCACGAATATTTTGCGCTGATGACCCTCGGTCTGGTGGCATCGGTTGTGCTGGCGCAGGGCTCGTTGCTGCGTGCTATTGGCATGATACTGCTGGGACTGCTGTTCGGACTGGTTGGTGCAGACGTGAATTCCGGTGCACAACGCTTTACGTTCGGGCTGCCGGAGCTGGCCGATGGAATTGGCTTCGTGGTCGCGGCTATGGGGATATTCGGTCTCGGAGAAATTATTCGCAACCTCGAGCATGAGGCGACGCGTACCCGGCTGGTCAGCAAGATCACCAGTCTCTTGCCCACGCGCGACGATTTCAGGCGCATGTTGGCGCCAATTCTGCGCGGCACCTTTCTCGGATCAGCGCTAGGCATCCTGCCGGGCAACGGCGCCCTGCTGGCGTCATTCACGTCGTACTCACTGGAAAAGAAAATTTCCAAAACACCGGAAAAATACGGCACGGGCATGATCGAAGGCGTGGCTGCACCGGAATCTGCCAACAATGCTGGTGCCCAGACCTCATTCATTCCGATGTTGACGCTCGGTATCCCCTCCAGTCCGGTGATGGCGCTCATGATCGGCGCGCTGATCATACATGGCATACAACCCGGCCCCACAGTCGTCGCCAATCAGCCGGCGTTGTTCTGGGGCATTATTGTTTCAATGTGGATCGGCAACGTGTTTCTGTTGATACTCAACCTGCCACTCATTGGCCTGTGGGTACGCATGATCACGGCACCTTACCATTTTCTGTTTCCGGCAATTTTGATGTTCTGCGCGATCGGCGTGTACAGCCTGAACAGCTCCACGTTTGACGTCTATCTCATGGCGTTGTTTGGCTTGCTCGGTTATGTGTTTCACAAGCTGGAGTGCGAGCCGGCGCCCATGCTGCTCGGGTTTCTGCTCGGGCCCATGATGGAGGAATACCTGAGACGGGCACTCACGGTTTCGCGGGGTGATGCCACCACGTTTCTCACACGTCCCATAAGCGCCACCATGCTGGCCATGGCATTGATTGCCTTGGTGATCGTGCTGCTTCCGTCCATCCGCAAAACCCGCGAAGTAGCGTTCCAGGAAGACAGCTGAAAATGTTCGCAGTCGCCCTGGCGGTGGCAACCGGGGCAAGTAATCGGCGGGCCGGTACTCGAATCCTGTATAATCCGCGTGTGCGCATCGCCAGTATAATCCCGCCCCAGCAAACCATCCGCCAACCCTCTGCCAGACAGGTCACACTTTATATTCCGGGTCTATTCGCCGGCACAGATGCCCCAGTCATGCTGAGACGTTTGCTGGCACGCGCCGATCAATCGCCAGGTGGGGAAGAAGGCGAGTACGGAACGGCTGTTTGCTTTTTTCGGCATCACCTCGGCTGCCGGAAGGGACCTCCCGGTTGCTGCCGTCACTCGCGTGGCCGACATGGGTGTCATTGACCGTGAATGGTGGATCCGGGCCGATCCGGTTTACCTTGAAGCGGGTCGCGACAGTCTCGTCATGCATGCCGGTCTCGGGTTGTCGCCGGAAGAAGCCAGGCAGTTGGTCACAGGAGCTGAACGAATCATTGGTTCAGGACGGCTGGCTACTCAAGGCGCCACACCCGGATCGCTGGTACCTGAAGCCGCCGTCTGCCGCCTCCATTACCACCACGTCGCTGGCCGCCGCAAACGGCCGCAACGTGCATCCATTGCTGCCGCTCGGGCCAGACCACAAGACCTGGCACACGCGTCTTAACGAACTGCAAATCCTGCTGCATACCTCGCCGGTGAATGTCGCGCGCGCCTCACGCGGCCTGGTGCCGGCGAACAGCGTCTGGTTCTGGGGAGGCGGCCAGCTGCCGCAGCCTGGACCGGTGGAATGGGTTCAGGTTGTGTCTGGCGATCCACTCAGCCTCGGTTTGGCGCGTCTCACTAGTGTACCTTGTAGTCCCGTGCCGGACGAAGCATCAGCAATGAAGCTGCAGTCTGTCAGCGGTGCACAGCTGCTTGTACTGCGGCTGCCCGCGCCAATTCTGTCGCAAGACGACGCTGAAGCATGGCTGGCCGCTGCGCAGACCCTGGTCGAGGGACAGCTCGCAAGCCTGCTCGCCGCCGTGCATACTGGCGAGCTCAATGCGCTCACCCTGGTCTCCGACGTCGGCCCGCTATTCCGGTATTGCCGCGCACATCGCTGGCGCTTCTGGCGGCGACCGCGTTCGCTGGCCGCTTTCCGGGCGGCCTGATGGACAGCTCGCGGCGTATCGTTCGGCGTCCCTCCGTAACGGCGGACCTGCCTGCCAGCTTGCACCCGGTGCTGGCGCGCCTGTATGCCGCCCGCGCCGTGCAGCACGGCGATGAACTCGATCTTTCACTGGAACGGCTGCTGCCGCCAGGCGCGCTCAAACACATGGATACGGCCGTGGCGCTGCTGGAGGAGAGCGTGCGTGCCGGCCAGCGCATTCTGATCGTGGCCGACTTCGACGCCGACGGCGCCACCAGTTGTGCACTGGCGATACGTGCGCTGCGTGCCATGGGCGCGCACGACGTGCGTTATGTGGTGCCCAACCGATTCGAATACGGTTACGGCCTCACGCCCGAGATTGTCGCGGTCGCCGCACAGCAACAGCCGGACCTGCTGATCACCGTAGACAATGGTATCTCCAGCGTCGAAGGCGTGCGCGCCGCCAAGGCCCTCGGCATGCGCGTGCTGATCACCGACCACCATCTCCCCGGCGCCGAACTGCCGGCTGCCGATGCCATCGTCAATCCCAATCAACCCGGCGACACCTTTCTGAGTAAAAACCTTGCCGGTGTCGGTGTGATCTTCTATGTGATGCTGGCGCTGCGCGCGCAGTTGCGTGTCAGCGGCTGGTTCACGGAGAAAAATATCCCCGAACCAAATCTTGCGCAACTGCTCGATCTGGTCGCACTCGGCACGGTCGCGGACGTGGTGCCGCTCGACCACAACAACCGCATCTTGGTCGCGCAGGGCTTGAAGCGAATTAATCGGCGCCAAACCATTCCCGGTATCCGTGCTCTGCTTGAAATTGCCGGTCGTGAGACAGGCAGGCTCGCATCCAGCGACCTCGGCTTCGTGGTCGCACCACGTCTCAACGCCGCCGGCCGGCTCACCGACATGTCGCTCGGCATCGAATGCCTTCTGACAGATAATGAAACCGCCGCATTCGAGATGGCAAAACAACTCGACACACTCAATCGCGAACGCCGCAACATCGAGGCAGGCATGCAGGAACAGGCGCTCGCAGCGCTCGACAAGTTGCATCTCGATGGAAACCTGCCGCATGGCCTGTGTCTGTTTGACGAGACTTGGCATCAGGGTGTGATCGGTATACTCGCTTCACGCATCAAAGACCGCGTGCACCGGCCGGTGATCGCGTTCGCAAAAGCCAGCGAAACCGAAATCAAAGGCTCAGCGCGCTCGGTTCCAGGACTGCACATACGCGACGCGCTCGATGCCGTTGCCGCACATCATCCCGGCCTGCTCAACAAATTCGGCGGCCACGCCATGGCCGCCGGCCTTTCATTGCCGCGCGCGCATTTCGAAACGTTCAGCACCGCATTTGCTGATGAAGTGGCCCGTCATTTGAGCGCGGATGATCTCACTGGCAAGGTGTTGACCGACGGCGAACTCGCTGCTGCAGACATGACTATGGAACTCGCACAGTCGCTGCGCGCCGGTGGTCCTTGGGGTCAGGGCTTTCCCGAGCCGTTGTTCGACGGCCAGTTCGAGGTGCTCGGCAGTCGCATCGTTGGCGAAAAACATTTACGCCTCACCTTGCGCCAGCCAAAAGGGCGCAGCATAGAAGCCATCGCCTTCAATCGCGCTACGCAGCAACCTTCTTCGGGCAGCCGCGTAGAAGCCGCTTACCGATTGGATATCAACAGTTACCAAGGCAGCAAGACATTGCAGCTCATCATAGAGCACATTGTTCAAGTGTGAAGCAAAATGACTCCATAATTACTCTGTGTAATCACAGTTAATCACCTTTGGTCATATCGAGTTGAGGGACAGACAGGACGGAGTAATTGAAACTCTTTTAACCGTCCGGCTCCTCACGCCGCCGCATGTTTTTTACCAGCCACGTCAGATCCAGCCGATAACGTGTGCTCAGTGTTTGCGCCTTCGCAATCAGGCGTGCCCAGTGCGGGTAAAAGTGCTGATTCTTGACGGCGAACACAATCAGGTTGCTGCTGTTGCGCGGTTTGCTCCACCACACGCGGCCATCGAAGATGCCGCGCAGGCGGTTAAGGTAGATACCGCGGTTCGACTCGCCACCCCATATGTTGACCACCAGCACGCCCTGTTCGTTAAGAGCATTCCAGCAATTGGAGTAGAACGACTCCGAGCACAGATTCTTTGGCAGGCCTTCGGAATCGTAACCATCCAACAGAATTACGTCGGTGTGCAGGTCGCTGCGTGCCAAGTAGTCGGCAGCATCGGCCTGTTCAACCTGGAATCGTTCGCTGTCAGGCGGTATCAGAAATTGGTCGCGTAACGCGATCACGTCCGGGTTGATTTCGAGAGTCGTTATACGTGCCTGCGGGAACTGTTGGTAGCAATACTTCGACAGGGAACCACCGCCGAGGCCGACCAGCAGAATGTGCTGCGGTTCGTCTTTAAACAGCAGGAAGCCCATCATAGCCCGGGTATAACTCAGGTCCAGCTCAAATGGCTCGGACAGGCGCATCGAACTTTGTGTGGCCCCACCGCTGAAATGCAGGCTGCGGGTGCCATCTTCTTCGCGGACATCGGGTTTGCCCCAGCCGTCCACGAGTATCTGCACAAAATCTCTTATTGCGGGAAGGATACGTTTGGTCATCACGGTTCCTTCCATTGCCTCAATGCATGGTCTCCTGCAAAAACGCGCGGTATCGTATGACGCGCTCGTCCTCATCACCCAGTAGCTCGAATAGGGCCTGTAGTCCGGTCGGGCCGGCTGCTTGGCGGAAACTGCGGTTGCGTCTTGAAATCTCCAGTAACTGCTGCATCGCGGCTTCGTACTCGCTGACCATCAATTGAACGGCGCTCAATTGGTAACGTGCCTCCAGATTGTCAGGTTCAGTGGTGATGGTTTTTTCCAAATCCGCGGCCGAAGGCGCATCGCGGGCCGTGCGCAGGATGGAAACATGCGCAGTAAGCTGGCGCAGTTCCGGCAGTTTGTCACGAACTTCAACCGGTAGCGCCTGCAAGAGATCATCGGCCTGAGCATAACGGCCCTGCAATACCAGTAGCTTGGCCAGCTCCAACGGGATTTGTGTGTTCTGTGGATCAGCGAGCGCCGCTTCAGCAGCCAGACGCACGGCACTGGCCGTGTCGCCCTGTGCATGCGTGCCAAGGGCATTCAACAGCAAAGAATCAGCCGTGCCGGCAAGTTGCTTTTTAATAAAATGCCGAACGGCGTCTTCGGATTCCGCGCCGTGTAGTGTGTCCACCACCTTGCCGTTACGGTAGACTTTGACTGTCGGCAGACTGACCACGCCCTGCGAGCGCGCCAATTGGCTGAATTCATCGGTGTTAAGCATGACCAGCAGGAAGCGCCCGCCAAATTCACCGGCGAGCCGGACCAGACGCGGCATGAGCATCATGCAGGGCCCGGCTTTCGGCGACCAATAATTGACCAGCACCGGTCCCTTGGCAGAATTTTCCAGCACCAGAAGCGCAAAGTTGTCCGCACTGGCATCGAACACGTACGGGGAATTGGCCATAAGGCTGCTACCTTACTGAAAGCACTGCGGGAGTGAAAGTGAAGTTCCTCTTGTCGTACTCAGAGAAAAGGGGTATTGCGCGGTGAATTTGTGATTCCGAAAGGCTGTCAGACGCGGCAGTCTCGCGTATCATGGCAGTTGCTGAATATTCAACATTACACAGGTGATATGCATGACACAGATGACCGATTCCGGACTGAAATTCGAGGACACCACTGTGGGCGAGGGCGACGTTGCCTGCAAGGGCCAGACCGTTTCCGTGCACTACACCGGCTGGCTGGAGAACGGCACCAAGTTCGATTCCAGCAAGGACCGGAACGAACCGTTTCGAATTCAAGCTCGGCGCCGGGCAGGTGATTCGCGGCTGGGACGAGGGCGTGGCCGGCATGAAGGTCGGCGGGGTACGGCGCCTGACCATTCCGCCGCAACTCGGCTATGGTGACCGTGGTGCCGGCGGGGTGATTCCGCCCAAGGCCACGCTCATATTTGAAGTTGAATTGCTCGCCACTCGCTAGCCGTAAGCTCTTTGAATGACGTACCACAAGAATACGATCATCTTGAGTGGCGACTTTCCTATGACTGTGTGTGTGGAGCAAGCATAATTGGGTTTGGGCTTGCATAGCCATATTTTGGCTTGTCGCGGCCAACCACAAGCGTATCATTCCGACATTGTGGATGGCGCGAAGGGGGGCACGATGGGCGTCAATAATAAGAAGACGGGTGAAGGCAGCATAGATCCTACTGCGAGTTTCGCGGCACGGCTTGCCGCTGTCAGAGATGCAGACTTCAATTACCTGGAACCGACCAGCAACTTACTGGGAAACAATCAGAATAAGAAGGTCACAGCGACCAACGAAAGCAGCATGGGGTTTGCCACCGTAACCGAAGAAGACCTCGGCCATCTTGCACCGGGATGCTTCGTGCAGGTTGGAATGGGCGAATCCTCCTACTGGGTTGAGATCGGTATGATCGAAGGCGTCTCGATCAGCGGCATAGTGCATCCCGAGTTATCCAGTTCACTATGCCTCATCGAACATGGTTCCAGCGAGATTGTCCGGTTCAGCCGCGATCAGATAACGGCGCTGGGCTGCGACCGCTATTGCTGGTGTTAGTATTCTGTACTTAACAGGGTGCGTGCCGTGTGCCCGATTACATTTCCTCTACAACGCAGCCATCCCGCCAGGTTCACCTTGTCAATATAAGGAAGCCTTATCGCGCTTCGCTTCGTTCGCCTTGTCATTTATGATGGTGGCATGAAGACCCGCGCGCTCGAAGACTTTGTCGGCAACACGCCGCTCGTGCGCCTGCAGCGGCTTCCGGGCAAGACCAGCAATATCATCCTCGCCAAACTCGAAGGCAACAATCCGGCCGGCTCGGTCAAGGACCGGCCGGCGCTGAGCATGATCAAGCACGCCGAGGCGCGTGGTGAGATCAAGCCGGGCGATACGCTGATCGAGGCCACCAGCGGCAACACCGGCATCGCGCTCGCCATGGCCGCGGCCATGAAAGGCTATCGCATGATTCTGGTGATGCCTGAAAACCAGAGCCTGGAGCGGCGCGCTGCCATGAAGGCCTTTGGGGCCGAGCTGGTGCTGGTGTCGAAAGAAGCCAGCATGGAAGGCGCGCGCGATCTGGCCGACCAGATGGGACGAGAAGGCAAGGGCAGGGTGCTCAACCAGTTCGCCAATCCGGATAACCCGCTCGCCCACTACGAAGGCACTGGCCCGGAGATCTGGCGCGATACCGAAGGCAAGATCACGCACTTTGTCAGCTCCATGGGCACAACCGGCACCATCATGGGCACGTCGCGTTTTCTGAAAGAGCAGAATTCAGCAATTCAGATCATCGGTGTGCAGCCGAGCGAAGGTTCGCAGATTCCCGGTATCCGCGCCTGGCCGAAGGAATACCTGCCGAAGATCTACGACGCAACGCGTGTCGATCGGGTGCATGGAAGTATCACAGGCCGAAGCCGAAGACATGACCCGCCGGCTGGCGCGTGAAGAAGGCATTTTCTGCGGCATCTCGTCCGGCGGCGCGACCGTGGCTGGCGCTGCAGCTTTCGCAGCAACTTCAGCAATGCTGTAATCGTCACCATTATCTGCGATCGCGGTGACCGATATCTTTCTACTGGTGTTTTTCCGGACTGAACCACTAAGATGAACGTCCTTATATTTGATATTGAAACCATTCCTGACGTTGCCTCCGGCCGTCGCTTGTACGATCTTGAAGGATTGAGCGACGCCGACGTGGCGAAGGTCATGTTTCATAAACGCCGCGAAGAAACCGGTGATTCCGAGTTTCTGCGTCACCATCTGCATCGGGTGGTCGCGATCTCGGTGGTGCTGCGCCACGCCGACCAGTTGCGCGTCTGGTCGATCGGCGATGCGAGCGCGGACGAGGCGGAAATCATCCGACGCTTCTTTGAAGGCATCGAGAAATACACGCCGATGCTGGTGACCTGGAACGGCAGCGGTTTCGACCTCCCGGTGTTGCACTACCGGTCTTTGCTGCACGGTGTGAGCGCGCCGCGATACTGGGACACGGGCGAACTCGATCGTGATTTCAAATGGAACAACTATCTGAATCGTTTCCATGCCCGGCATACCGATCTGATGGACGTGCTCTCGGGCTACCAGGGACGTGCAACGGCGCGACTTGACGACATCGCACAGATACTCGGTTTTCCCGGGAAAGCTGGGCATGGACGGCTCGAAAGTATGGGACGCCTATCAAGACGGGAAGCTGACGGAAATCCGCGACTACTGCGAGACCGATGTGCTCAATACCTACCTGGTCTACCTGCGCTTCGAATTGATTCGCGGCACCCTCGATCAGAAGGCATACGACTCGGAGATCAGGCGGGTGCGCGACTACCTCAAGGCCGAGAACAAACCACATTTTCAGACCTTTCTGGAAGCATGGAAGTAAGATCATTCAGTCACGCTAGAATAACTGTTCCATGTCGGCTTCGTCCCCATCGGGCATGAACAATCCCGACACCATTACTGCACAGATCGAATCGATTACCCACGAAGGGCACGGGGTTGCGCACGTCGACGGCAAGGCCGTCTTCATTGATGGCGCGTTGCCGGGCGAGACGGTGAAGTACCGTACGTTGAACAAGCGGCAAGACCTATGATCTCGGCAGATTGATCGAAATCGTCGAGACGTCTCCGGATCGAGTCACGCCGCGCTGCCAGTATTTCGGCGTGTGCGGTGGTTGCAGCCTGCAACATCTGCGCGCCGAGGCACAGCTACCGGCCAAGCAGAAGATTCTGCACGACAACCTGACACGTATCGGCAAGGTGGAACCGGAGTCCTGGTTGCCGGCGCTGTCCGGGCTGCACTGGGGCTACCGGCGCAAGGCGCGCCTTGGCGCACGCGTGGTGCAAAAGAAGGGCGGGGTGATTGTCGGTTTCCGCGAGAAACGCACCGCCTACCTCACGCCACTGGCTTCGTGTGAAGTGCTGCATCCACGCGTGAGTGCATTGTTACCAGCACTGCGCAACCTCATTGCCACGCTGTCGACTCCCAACCGTATTGCCGCAGATTGAGGTTGCCGTGGGCGACAATGCCACGGCATTCGTCTTTCGCCATCTCGTGCCACTCACGGCGGACGACGATGCGCGGCTTGCCGATTTTGGACGCCAGCATGACATTCAGATATTCCGCCAACCGGGCAGACCGGACCAGCTGGTGCCAGTCTGGCCGGAAAGCCCGGCGCCACTTGTCTATCGACTACCGCAAGCAAACGTGGAGCTGGAATTTGCGCCGACCGATTTCATCCAGGTGAACGCCGAACTCAATCAGCGCATGGTGACGCGCGCACTGGAACTGCTCGATCCGCAGCCCGACGAGTCCGTGCTTGATCTCTTCTGCGGTCTGGGCAACTTCACCCTTCCGCTGGCGCGTCGTGCCGGCCGGGTACTGGGCATAGAGGCCGATGCGATGCTGATCGAGAAGGCGCAGCGCAACGCGCAGCAGAATCAGCTCCAGAATGCCGAGTTTCGTCTGGCCAACCTCTACAGTCCTGACACACCAGACCCTTGGGGAGTCAGAGCATTTCGACAAGTGGCTACTCGACCCACCGCGTACCGGTGCCGTGGAGGTGGTGAAGCGACTGCCAGCGAAGGGCGGACCGCGCCGCATCCTGTATGTTTCCTGCAATCCCGGCACACTGGCGCGCGACAGCGAGGTGCTGGTGCACAGCCAAGGGCTACCGGCTGGCCGCGGCCGGTGTCATGGATATGTTTCCGCAGACCAGTCACGTCGAAGCCATGGCCCTGTTCGAGCGGTCAAATTAACCCCATAATTACGGCATGATTTTGCAACAAATATTTCTTCAACAATTAAATACACTCGATGCTGATTGAAGTTCATGTTCCCAGCCAAACGCTGCGCCTGAAAGACGACAGCGGGCGCGTGCTCATGGAGACGCGCATTTCCACCGGCCGCAAGGGCGTGGGCGAGATGAATGGCAGCGAGCAAACGCCGCGTGGCTGGCACAAGATCCGCGCCAAGATCGGCGCCGGCCAACCGGAGAATACCGTGTTTGTGGCGCGCCGCCCGACTGGCGAGCTGTATGCGCCAGAGATGCGCGCAAGCTACCCGAACCGCGACTGGATACTCACCCGCATTCTATGGCTCTCCGGCCTGGAGCCGGGCCGCAACCGGCTCGGCAAGGTCGACACCATGCGCCGCTTCATTTATATCCACGGCTGCCCGGACGATGACGTAATGGGCGCGCCGGGTTCGCGCGGCTGCGTGAAAATGCGCAACCGCGAACTGATCGAACTCTTTGACCGCGTGCCATCGGTACGCGCGTCCACATTATTGCGGAGGACGCATGACGCTCGGGCCGGTGATGCTGGATGTGGAGGGTTTCACGCTCACTCCCGAGGAGCGTGAGCGTCTCACGCATCCTCTCACCGGTGGAGTGATTCTGTTCGCGCGCAATTACCAGTCACCCGCGCAGATCGAGACGCTGGTGCGCGAAATACACCAGCTGCGCCAGCCACCGCTGCTCGTGGCCGTGGACCATGAGGGTGGACGGGTACAGCGATTTCGCGAAGGCTTCACCAGCCTGCCGGCGGTGGCACGCTTCGGCGAAGTGTACGACGAGAATCCGAAGCGCGGCCGGCGCCTGGCAGAGACCGCCGGCTGGCTCATGGCCGCGGAGTTGCGCGCCGTCGGCGTGGATTTCAGTTTTGCACCGGTGCTGGATGTCGGTCGCGGCATCAGCCGGGTGATCGGTGATCGGGCGTTCCATGCCAGTCCCGAGGCCGTGGCCGATCTCGCCCACGCCTACATGACTGGCATGCACCGTGCCGGCATGGCGGCGACCGGCAAGCACTTTCCCGGACATGGTGGTGTCGAGGCCGATTCGCACGTGGCCGTGCCGGTGGACGAGCGTCGCTATCAGGATATCTACATGGAGGACATCGTGCCGTTTGAGCGCATGATTCACTACGGTCTGGAGGGCATCATGCCGGCGCACGTGATTTACCCGAAGGTCGACCCGCACCCGGCCGGATATTCGCGCTTCTGGCTACAACAGGTGCTGCGCGGCGAAATTGGCTTTGAAGGCGTGATTTTCAGCGACGATCTGTCCATGGAAGGCGCCAAGGCTGCCGGCGGGGTAGTGGAGCGGGCGCAGGCGGCACTTGGCGCCGGTTGCGACATGGTGCTGGTGTGCAACGATCCGCTGGCTGCCGGCGAATTGCTGGACGGCCTGGGACAGCACGATAATCCAGCCGCGCTGATGCGTCTGGCGCGCATGCATGGCCGTCACCCGGTAAACCGCGATCGATCTGCTGGCCGACTCCGGTTATCGTGAAGCGGTTCGGGCGGTGGGCAACCTGGCCTGATGGTTGTACAATTCGCCGCCTCGGCGCTACGGCTGGCTGCGGCAGCTAGAAGAGCTTCAATTAATTCGCGTTCATCAGGAGGAATCCGGAGTTGGCTGATATTATCCAACCGCTCAAGAAGCTCAAGCTCGAGAGTTTTAACAATCTCACCAAGACGCTGAGCTTCAACATCTACGATATCTGCTACGCCCCGAGCGAGAAGGCGCAGAAGGAGTACATCGCCTACATCGACGAGGCCTACAACGCCAAACGTCTGACACAAATCCTGACCGAAGTCGCGCAAATCATCGGCGCCAACATCCTCAATATCGCGGAACAGGACTACGACCCGCAGGGGGCGAGCGTCACCATGCTCATCTCCGAACTGCCGATCAGTGAGGAGCCACAGAATCCAGAGGCCCCCGGACCCTTGCGCGCGAGTGCGCCCAACAGCCCGCAAACCGAGCTCGGTCTGGAGATCGCAAAAGCCGACCAAGGACTCGGTCGTCGCGCATCTCGACAAGAGCCACATCACCGTGCACACCTATCCGGAGTCACACCCGGATAACGGCATCAGCACGTTCCGCGCCGACATCGAAGTATCGACCTGCGGCAAGATCTCGCCGCTGCGTGCCTTGAATTACCTGCTGCACAGCTTCGAGTCGGATATTGTCATCATCGACTATCGCGTGCGCGGATTTACCCGTGACGTGAAGGGCGTAAAGCACTATATCGATCACAAAATTAATTCTATCCAGAACTTCGTGGACAAAACACGCTCGCGCGTTACCAGGCGATGGACGTGAACATCTACCAGGAAAATGTATTTCACACGAAACTGATGCTCAAGGAATTCAATCTGAACAGTTATTTATTCGGCATTACCGATGGCGATCTGCAGCAGCAGGAAAAGAAGACAGTGGTACAACGCTTGCAGCACGAAATTACCGAGATCTATAACGGTACCAACATACCCAAATAGTTTGACGGCACGACAGGTTAGCTGAAAAAAAGGCAGGCCAATGGCCTGCTTTTTTATTTCAGTCACGCTGGAAATGATATTTATTATCTATATATAACAATATGTTATTATATTTTCCTCATTTCTTTTCTGGACACTGATTTCTGTTAAAGTCGGTTTCTCGGGTCACTACGCCCATCCGGGAGCCGTGAAAACTGTATGTCTGAATTTAACATTCATTGCGTCGACTGCACGCGGCTGGCCAGTCACCTCGCACATGTACGGGAACGCTTCAATGGCTATCATGGGCTTCCGGTCGCACCATTCGGCGATCCACAGGCGCGTCTGCTGATCGTAGGTCTGGCCCCGGGAATGCACGGCGCCAATCGCAGCGGCCGGCCATTTACCGGCGACTATGCCGGCATCCTGTTGTACCAAACGCTTCACAAGCATGGTCTTGCCAGCCAGGCCGAGGCGGTGAGCCGGGATGATGGACTGGAGCTATGCGACTGCCGTATCACCAACGCCGTAAAATGCCTGCCGCCCGAGAACAAGCCGACCACCAGACGAGATCCGTGCCTGTAATCGATATTTGCAAACCGAGCTCGATGGCATGCCGAAGAATGCGCTGATCCTGGCGCTTGGCGGAGTTGCTCACAAGTCCGTGTTACAGGCGTTCAAACTCAAGCAAGCGGAATTTGGCTTTGCCCACGCGGCCGAGCATCGCCTGCCGAATGGGTTCATCCTGCTCGATTCCTATCATTGCAGTCGCTACAACACCCAGACCCGGCGTCTTACCCCGGCCATGTTCGATTCAGTCGTGGCGCGTGCACGCGAGTTGTTGTTGACGCGACCGTCATGACGGGTTTCGATCCCAAGTCATTTGTGCAGAGCCTGACTGAGGCTCCAGGCATCTATCGCATGCTGGATACCGCTGGTGAGGTGTTGTACGTCGGTAAGGCGCGCAACCTGCGCAAGCGGGTCGGCAGCTATTTTGCCCGTGGCGCGCATAGCGGGAAAACACATGCCATGTTGCAGCGGGTGGCGTCTATCGAGGTGACGGTTACGCACACCGAGAATGAGGCGCTGCTGCTTGAAGACAACCTCATCAAGAGCCTCAAGCCGCGCTACAACATCCTGCTGCGCGATGACAAGAGTTACCCCTATATCCATATTTCCGAACACGAATATCCACGTCTCGCATTTCACCGTGGCGCACACAAGGACAAGGGGCGGTATTTTGGACCCTATCCATCGGCGTCAAGCGTTCGCGAGAGCCTGGGGCTGTTACAGAAGGTGTTTCCGATACGTCAGTGTGAAGACAGCGTTTTCCGCAGCCGCTCGCGCCCCTGCCTGCAATATCAAATCAAGCGCTGCACGGCGCCTTGCGTTGGCTACATTAGTGCCGAGGCCTATGCCGAGGACGTGCGCCATGCCGCGCTGTTTTTGGAGGGCCAAAGCCAGACGGTCGTCGAGGCCATGGCGAAGCGCATGGATGCCGCAGCAGCAGCGCTCGATTACGAAACCGCCGCGGGTTATCGTGACCGGATAGCGGCGTTGCGACAGGTGCAGGAACGGCAATCGGTGAGTGGCGAAGAAGGCGATGCCGACATCATTGCCATCGTGATGGAAAATCGGGTTGCCTGCGTTGGTGTTACCTTCATTCGCAACGGCCGCAATCTTGGCAACAAGCTGTTCTTTCCGCGCTTGGGTGAAATTTCAGATGTTGGTGAAATACTCCTGTCTTTTCTCAGCCAATATTATCTGGGAAAACCTGTCCCGCCGCAGATTTACCTGAACCATGCAGTGCCCGAGAAGGATTGGCTCGAAGCGGTGTTTACGCAGCAGGCCGAGCATGCGGTTCGGATTACCAGCCAGCCGCGCGGATTGCGGCGTCGCTGGGTAAAACTCGCCGAACTCAATGTCCGCGATGCCCTGCGCCGGCAGCTCAACGATCGCGCCAGCCTGCGCAATCGCTTCGAAGCATTGCAGGAGGCACTCTGCCTTGAGGCCGTGCCGGAGCGCATTGAATGTTTCGACATCAGTCACACCCAGGGCGAGGCAACTGTTGCTTCCTGCGTGGTCTTCACCCCCGAGGGGCCCCTGAAGATCCGATTATCGCCGTTTCAATATCGATGGCATCGAGCCGGGTGACGACTACGCGGCCATGACCCAGGCGCTGACACGTCGCTACCGGCGACTGCGGGACGAGCAGGGCGACGGGGCGGGGCGTTTTCCGGATCTGCTGCTCATTGACGGCGGAAAAGGGCAGCTGGGCGTCGCTGAGTCGGTCCTGAACGAGCTGGGGGTGGAGGATGTGCGTCTGGTGGGCGTCGCCAAAGGAGAGGAGCGCAAACCCGGCAAGGAACGGCTTTTCTTGTCCGGGCAGGATACCCCCACTATACTGCCGGCGGACTCGCTGGCACTGCTTCTCATCCAGCAGATCCGCGATGAAGCACACCGTTTTGCCATCACCGGCCACCGTCAGCGGCGCGCCAAGGCACGCACCGCCTCGGTGCTTGAAGAGATACCCGGAATTGGCGACCGGCGCCGTCAGGCGCTCCTCAGACATCTCGGCGGCTTGCAGGAGGTGGTGCGCGCCGGGGCGGATGATTTGGCGCGCGTGCCCGGCATCAGCCCGGCGCTGGCGCACAAAATTTACACGACTTTTCACGAGGGGGAGAGCCTGAAGAGTGCTGTGGAATGCCCCCAATCTGCTCACACTGCTACGGATATTCCTGATTCCGGTCTTTATTGCCGCCTATTATCTGCCGTTTCACTGGGCACCGCTGCTGGCCACGATGCTGTTTGTGCTGGCCGCGCTCACCGACTGGCTGGATGGCTATCTGGCGCGCCGTCTTAACCAGGCCTCGCCGTTCGGAGCCTTTCTGGACCCGGTGGCCGACAAATTGATGGTGGCGAGTGCCCTGGTGCTGCTTACCGCAGACCCGCGGGTACACAGCATGGTGCTGGATCACCGTCTGTTTGCCATCGTGGTACTGATCATCATTGGACGTGAAATTACCGTCTCCGCCTGCGCGAGTGGATGGCGGAATTGGGTGAGCGGGCGAGGGTGGCGGTTTCGTTTCTTGGGAAGTTCAAAACCATTGGTCAAATGGTCGCGATTCCGTTTCTGCTGTATCGCGAACCGTTGTTTGGCCTGCCTGTATTTCGGCTCGGTGAACTGCTACTGTACCTGGCCGCCGGACTCACGCTGTGGTCGATGGTGATCTACCTGCGCGCCGCCTGGCCAAGCCTGACACGGGTCCGGCGGGGCTGACAGTGTCGGCTTGACAGTCTTCAGACGCGGCTTAAAATGTCGCCTTCTTACGCGGGAATAGCTCAGTTGGTAGAGCGCAACCTTGCCAAGGTTGAGGTCGGGAGTTCGAGCCTCCTTTCCCGCTCCAGATCCACGGGGAGGCATTTGTCCTCCCTCTTTTTTAGTCTGACTATACGGCTGGGTGGTAGAGTGGTCATGCAGCGGCCTGCAAAGCCGCGTACGCCGGTTCGATTCCGACCCCAGCCTCCAACTTTCATGCTCCCTCAACGCGCCCGAGTGGCGGAATTGGTAGACGCAAGGGACTTAAAATCCCTCGGCCGCAAGGTCACGCCGGTTCGATTCCGGCCTCGGGCACCAAATACCGCAAGCCAAAATATGTCAGGCAGCAACGGTGTGAACTGCTGCGGACTGACTTGCCGGAAGATCCTCAGCTCGGCGTTTTTGAGCAGAAGCGCCGTTTGACTAAAACCTGCTTTATTCGCGGCTTCAATTGGCGTTATGCCGCTGCCATCCTGGCCATGTCACATCGGCACCGTTATCCAGCAGTAACTTTACAACCAAGGCCTGTCCGTTCGCGGCTGCGACAACCAAGGGCAGCTGGCCCTTTTCGTCCTTGAAATTCGGATTGATACCGGCGCTGATCAGCGAATAAACCATCGATGCATGGCCCTTGGAAGCTGCATGACAAAGAGTGCGCGAGCCATGCGAGCTGTTTATCTGGGCGATGGGTTTGACGCCCTTTGGCAATTTGATGAATAAAGTTGACCAGAGATGTGGCCACCATCGCCAATAATGCAAACAGCATGATTTGCGGATCAACACCAATTTCATTGGCCAGGTCGTGCGGCAAGTTGGCGCCAAGGGCAAGGATGGCAATCACCAGAACAAGCGTGAATTTCAGGTAACGCACCAGCGACACAGCAACGACCGCAACCAGACCAACCAAAAGATAAGTTTGGTTCAAGCCAATAGTTGCCACGAAAGACTCTGGCAGGTTGGCACCGATACTCATGAGCGTTACCAGGCCCACAAGTGCAACGTCTTTGGTCACGCCTGAAATTTTGAATATATGTTGCTCATGTGTATCTCCGTTACAATCTTGTCCCGGTGATGCAGTGAATCATGTAATTGAATTCAATAGTAAATTATTCAGATGATATCGCATAATTATATGCAATAATTACCGAAGGCAATAATATGCCAATACCTGCAAACAAGTAGCATATGTTGCAGGTGTATGATTTAACATAATATACATTATGCGAAGTATTTATAAGCTACAAATTTATATTGTGTTCGCACTGACTGGTTGCGCGCTGTTAAACAACGTAAAGAAATTTTCGGTCGTGAAACGTGCAAGTTCGTCCAAGGATTGTGCCACGTAGTTTAGCCAATTCCTCAGCCACGTGTCGGACATAAGCGGGCTCATTGGTTTTGCCACGATGTGGAACTGGCGCAAGATAGGGCGCGTCGGTTTCAATCAGCAATCGATCTGCCGGAATCCTGACGGCAACGGCGCGCAAGTGCTTCCGCATTGCGGAAAGTGACAATACCCGAGATTGATATATAGAAGCCCAGATCAAGAGCGGCACGCGCTGTTTCCCAGCTTTCTGTAAAGCAATGCATGACACCACCCGCCAATTCGGCACCCTCTTCCTGTAAAACCCGGATTGTATCCGTGGCCGCCTCGCGCGTATGGATAATTAGTGGTTTCTTGGCGAGGCGTGCGGCACGGATGTGACGCCGAAAGCGGTCCTGTTGCCAGGTCATATCGCCCTTGATGCGGTAATAGTCGAGACCGGTTTCGCCTATGGCGACTCACGCAGGGATCATTGCGCAAGTTGCACGAGTTCTTCGACCGATGGGTCATGGCCGTTTTGTTCGTCTGGGTGGACACCGACTGAAGCAAAAATGTTCGGGTGTGCGTGTGCCAAGGTCAATACTTCTGGGAATTTCTCTATAGTCACACCCACACACAACATATGCCCGACCCCGTTCTTGTGGGCGTTCTGAAGAACCTGGGGGAGGTTGTTGAGGAGATGCTCGAAGTTGAGATGGCAGTGGGAGTCGGTAAGGGAGATCTGCCATCACATCGTGTGCGTGGGTTTGTCGGAAGTGAGCTGGCCGGCCAGCAGCGCCTCGATCTTGTTGCGTGCGGAGCCAGAATCTTTTTCGCTGAACTGAATGCCGATACCGGCTGCGCGGTTGCCCTGAGCGCCAGGCGGCGTAACCCACACGACATGACCTGCGACCGGAATCTTTTCCTTGTTGTCCATGAGTGTGAGCAGCATGAACACCTCGTCACCCAGCTTGTAGGTTTTTGTGCTGGGAACAAAAATACCGCCACCTTTTACGTAAGGCATGTAAGAGGCGTAAAGCGCGTTTTTGTCTTTGATCGTCAGCGAGAGGACGCCGGGACGGACGGGTTTGATATTGTCGTTCATGCGTTCAGCGGTGGCAGAGTTCAGTCCAGCGAATTAACATGTCTTCGAGCAAAAGCTGCTCATCCAGGGGGCCACCCAGTAGTGATCGGCCCCGGGCTACACCTTCAGAGAATAGTAACAATTGCTTCAAGTCTAATCGCTTTTCGATGGCTTGCAAACGTGAACCCAGATCCGGATTATGCAGGCGCGCCGTGCCGACTTGCATGGCGGTGACGATCAGGTCGCTGAGCCAGCCCTGCAGCCACAGCAGACAACGCTCGGCTCCAAATGGCTTCCAGCGTGCGGCACAGGCAATGGGGTCGCCCTGCCCGCTGGCAAGCTTCTCCAAATCGTCAAGTAGTGCCGTGCGCTGGTCGAGAAAACCGCTCTCCGCCAAAGCGAGTGCCGCAAGCGGTGCGCCACCTGCAAGTTCAAGCAACAATCTGGCGTTCGGACTCAGACTGTCCCCGTGACTGCAGCCAGGCAAGCGCGGTCTTCCACTGGTGGAATCCGGAATTCCATGTGCGCACAACGACTACGAATGGTGGCCGGCAAGTCGCGCCGGGCGATCTGCTACCAGTATCAGGTAACTGTCTGGCAGGTGGTTCCTCAAGCAGCTTGAGCAGACTGTTGGCGGCATTCACGTTCATGGTGTCCGCCGGACTGAGCAACATCACGCTGCATGCCCCGATCTGTGGGCGGGTCTGTGCTGAATCAATCAGAGACCGGATCTGATCAATGCGGATCGCGGTACTGTCCTTGCTTTCTTTGCTCTTTTCGGCAGGCGGGTAGCGCAGCGCATACTGCGCCATCAGGGTGCCGGAAGATTTGTAGATTGATTCCGGTTGAACGATGTGCAGGTCCGGGTGACTACCGGCTGCAAACAGCCGGCAACCTTGGCAGTGACCACAAGCGACTCCTTCAGCAGAGGGTTTGGCACAAAACAAGAAACTGGGCCAGCCACATGGCAAAGGCATTTTTGCCCAGGCCTTTCGGGCCGGTAAACAACATCGCGTGTGGCAATCGTTGCAGGTCGCGCACAATAGAGGCTGCTTTCGACTTGTTCCAGGGATGCAATAACGTCCCGTTCGATGTATTCATTTCACTATCGTCTCAAGCGCTTTGCGCAATTGTGCCTGCACTAGTGGAATGTCGCAGGCAGCATCTATCACACGGATGCGTTGCGGTTCGTTTGTTGCGGCTTTCAGGTAAGAGACTGCGCACACGTTCGAAGAAATCAATTTTCTCGCGTTCGAACCGGTCAGGAGCGCTGCGTTGCCCAGCACGTCCCAACCCCTGTTCTACAGGAATGTCGAGCAACAAAGTGAGGTTCGGTCGAAGGCCTTGTTGCACCCAGTCCTCCAGGATGCGTATGCGTGCCTCAGGCACGCCGCGCCCGCCACCCTGGTAGGCATAGGTGGCATCGGTAAAACGATCACACACCACGCACACGCCGTCGGCGAGCGCCGGGCGGATTACGCGTGCCAGGTGCTCGGCGCGCGCGGCGAACATCAGTAGCAGTTCGGTGTCGACATCCATGTACTCCCGGCCATGCAGTAACAGTTCACGAATTTTTTCACCCAGCGGCGTGCCGCCTGGTTCGCGCGTGACCACGACGCGCCAGCCGGCCTGCTCCAGATAGTCACGCACGAATGCGAGGCTGGTGCTTTTTCCGGCACCCTCCCCGCCTTCAAGCGTGATGAACAGTCCGCGGTTCATGGTGTGGCACGAGCCGCCTTGCCATTCGTGACTGTTGGTTTGGCGGGCGTTTCAGGCTTTGGCCGTCCTTTGAGCTGGTATTTGGTGACCCAGCGGTTGTGCTCTTCGTAAGTTTCGGAAAATACGTGGCTACCGTCACCGCGCGAGACGAAATACAGTGCCTTGGTGTTGTCCGGATTGAGCGCGGCACGCAGCGCGAGTCGCCCCGGCATGGCAATTGGCGTCGGTGGCAGACCCTTGTTGACATAGGTGTTGTAGGCGCTCGGTGTGCGCAGATGTTTAACCGTCAGGTTGCCGTTGAATCGGTCGCCGATTCCATAAATGACAGTCGGATCGGTCTGCAGCTTCATGCCGATGCGCAGACGATTCACAAATACGCCGGCGATGAGCCCGCGTTCCTCAGCCTTGCCTGTTTCCTTCTCGATAATCGAGGCCAGGGTCAATGCCTCGTCGCGAGTTTTGAACGGCAGATCGCCCTGTTTTCCGTTCCATTCTTCCTCCAGCACCTTCTCCATCTTCTGGAAGGCACGCTGCAGGATGATCAGGTCAGACATACCGGCAGAGTAATAGTATGTGTCGGGATAGAAGCGACCCTCAGGATGCATGGTCGGGTAACCAAGACTGGCCATGATCTGCTTCGGATTGAGGCCTTGCAGAGAATGGCCGAGTTTGGGAGCGGCGGCCAACGCCTCCAATGTTTGCTTGAAAGTCCAGCCTTCGGCAATGGTGACTGGGTATTCCACCACCCGCCCGGCCATTACCTGTTCGAGAATTTCGAGGGCGGTTATGCCCTTGCGAAAACGGTATTCACCGGTCTTGAGTTCACGGCTCTGGCCCTTGAGATAGGCAATCCAGACCAATGTGTTCGCATCCGGCAACACCTTCTCTTTGTGCAGCTGGCGCGTGAATGCCTTGAGGCTCGTGCCCGGCGCGACCACATAGATCTTAGCCTCAGGTGCGAGCCGCGCGACACTGAACCAGTACACATAGGTCCCGAGCCCGAGCAGCAGGAATGCAATCACGGCGCCACTGTATTTCAAGGTCTTATGCAAGGCAGTCGGACGCGTGTAACGCCGCTTGTAACGTCTGCGTAATCTCTCCAACCACATAGTGCCTCGCTTCGATCCGCCTAATCGGCCAGATGCCAATCAGGCTGTTGGTAAGAAACAATTCCTGGGCCGACTCCACCATTTCAGCAGTCACGGCCTGGACGGTGCAGGGAATTGCCATAGCCGCGGCGCTGTCCAGAACCTGCGCACGCATTACGCCGTTGACGCCGGATTGTGACAGATCAGGAGTAACCACGGTACCGTCGGTGCGCACAAGAAACAGGTTTGTCTTGGTTCCTTCGATAACCAGCCCATTTGTATCGCGCATCAGGCCTTCAGCAAAGTCGTCCCGCCATTCTGAACGCGCCAGCACCTGCTCCAGCCGGTTGAGGTGCTTGATACCGGCCAGCAGAGGTTGGCGAGAAAGTCGCGTTTCGCACCAGCGTACGGTTACACCCTCCTTGCCGGACACATCTGGATACGCAGGCCACGGCAGGCGTTGCACAATGCGCGTTGCAGTGCCGGATGCAGCGGCTTGATACCCATGATGTGCCGTGCCGCGAGTCAGGATAATCTTGGCCACCGCACGCGCCTCTGTCCCGGCGATCCGCGTTACTTCCTCGTGCAGAAGATCTGACTCCGGCGCCATCAAACCCAGTCGCCGACAACCTTCACAAAGACGCTGAACATGTCGATCCCACAGGAGTGGTCGGCCATTCCGCAGTGCCAGGGTTTCGAACAGGCCATCCCCGTACAACAGGCCACGATCAGTGACCGGCAGACTAGTGCCTTCATGCCCATCGATCAGGGTGGTCACGATGCTGGTCCCGTCTTGGCCAGTGCGGCCAGCATTCCTTTGGCCTTGGCACGAGTTTCATTCAGTTCCCGATCCGGATCGGAGTCAGCCACGATCCCGCCACCGGCGCGCAGAAACACGGATGTTTTATCCATCATCATGGTGCGAATCAGGATATTGAGATCAAGACTGCCATCTCGATTGATATAGCCCATGGAACCGGTATAGGCACCGCGCGCTGCGCCTTCCAGCTCGGCGATGATCTGCATGGTGCGCAGCTTGGGGCAGCCGGTAATGGTACCGCCGGGAAAAACCGCGCGAATGACCTGAACCGGGCTAACTCCGGTGTTCAGCTCGCCACTGATGTTAGACACGATGTGATGCACGTGTCGGTAACTTTCCACAACCAGCGACTCGTCCGTGTGCACGCTGCCAGTCCGACTGATACGTCCCAGGTCGTTGCGCTCCAGATCGACAAGCATGACATGCTCGGCACGCTCCTTTGGGTTGCGCACGAGGGCCTGCGCCAGAGTACGATCCTCTTCAACATTGGTCGAACGCGGATGGGTGCCGGCGATTGGTCGCGTGCTGACGCTGCCGTGGCGCACGCTCACCAGTCTTTCTGGCGATGAACTAATGACAGCGCGATCCATATCAATGGTCATGAGGCCGGCAAAAGGCGCTGGGTTGGAATGGCGCAGTTGTTCGTAGAGATCTATCGCTGTGGCACGCTGCTTTAGCCGGAGACGCCAGGCACGCGACAAATTCACCTGATAGGTGTCGCCAGCACGGATGTACTCAAGAATACGTATGATGCGTTGCCGATAAAGTGCGGGTTCTTCTTCTTCGATTTCATCCGCTTCCACTGGGTCTCGAGTCTCGCCTGCCTCATTCTCGGCACGACGCAGGTCCTGTTCCATTTGGTCCAGCAAGTCGTCATTCCACTGTTCGCAGACAAGCATGGTTGTGTGCGTTTCATGGTCGCGAACTACGGCCGCCGGAAAGCGTGTCGCCATGGCGACCGGCCAATCGTTTCCGGGTGGCATCACTGATAATGCCGGTTCCATGAACCTGGCCAGTTCATAGGACAAAAATACGAACCAGCCACCGTGAAACGGTATGGGCAATTCAGTCTGCTCAATTATGGAAGCCGCATGCCATGCTGCATCGAGCGTGGTAAGAAAATCTCCTGGTATGGGGGTGCCGTTGTGCCGTAGCGTCCCGCTGCTTTCGAGTACTAGGGAGTCACCAGGGAAAGCAAACAAAATGTCGTAACGCGACTGGGGGGTGCCGTGTGCGATGCTCTCAAGCAGATGTGGATATCGCGCAGGGGCCAGACGGTGCAGGCGGGCTAGGTCAGGAAAGCCGGCAATCTTTCGCCAGTTGCTATCCGGCGCTGTCGTGCGGGCCCGTGGCCCGGATTGCTTCACATCAGGCGGCGCATCACCAGCGTGCCGTTGGTGCCGCCGAAGCCAAAGGAGTTGGACAATGCCACGTCAATTTTCATCGGGCGCGGGGTGTTCGGCACGTAATCAAGATCACAGCCCGGATCCGGGGTGATCATGTTGATGGTGGGTGGTGCGATTTGATGATGGATGGCAAGCGCCGTATAGATCGCCTCGACGCCACCGGCAGCGCCAAGCAGGTGACCGGTCATGGACTTGGTGGAACTCATCGCCACCTTGCGCACATGGTCACCGAACGCCACCTTGGCTGCCATAGTTTCGGCCTTGTCGCCTTGCGGAGTAGACGTGCCATGCGCATTGATGTACTGCACATCCGCGGTGTTGATCCCGCCATTGCGAAGCGCATTGAGCATGCAGCGGGCAGCACCCTCCCCGCCTTCCGATGGACTGGTCATGTGATAGGCGTCCCCACTCATGCCAAAGCCGGCCAGCTCGCAGTATATGCGTGCACCTCGCTTCTTCGCATGTTCATATTCTTCCAGCACCACCACACCAGCGCCCTCTCCGAGTACGAAGCCATCGCGATCCTTGTCCCAGGGTCGGCTCGCGGTGGCAGGATCATTATTGCGTGTGGACAGCGCCTTGGCGTTACCGAATCCAGCGATGCCGGTTGGCGTGACTGTAGATTCGGCTCCACCCGCAATCATCACGTCGGCATCGCCATATTCGATCAGTCGCCCGGCATCGCCAATGGCGTGCGTCGCAGTGGCACAGGCCGTGACCATTGCCAGGTTCGGGCCCTTCATACCGTACAGAATAGACAGGTTCCCGGATATCATGTTGATGATACTCATCGGGATATAGAACGGTGAGAGGCGTCGGTGACCCTTTTCGATCAAGGTACGTGTGCCGCTCTCGATGGTGTTCAGTCCACCGATGCCGGAACCAATGTGCACCCCGATACGATCGGCGTTCGCTTCGCTCACTTCGAGTCCGGAATCCCGAACAGCCTGAATGCCGGCCGCCATGCCAAGGTGAATGAAGCGGTCCATGCGACGCGCTTCTTTCTCGGTGATGTATTTTGTCGGATCGAAGCCTTTAACCTCACCAGCGATAGTCGCCGGGAAACCGGTGGCATCGAACTGGGTAATCTGGGTAACGCCGCTTTTGCCGGCCAGAATGCTCTGCCAGTTTTCGTCGAGATCGAGACCGATAGGCGAGACTACGCCCATTCCGGTGATGACCACACGTCGTTTGCTCAAGCAGCTAGCCTCGTTCGTCTACGTCGGCGGGACTGGCGATAATTGCCGTTGGTAAAAACAAGGGCCGCCGGCACGCGGTGGCAGGCAGCCCTTGCGGTATGGAATACCGGTTACTTCTGGTGCGCGTTGACGTAATCGATAGCCTGCTGCACCGTTGTGATCTTTTCGGCTTCTTCATCCGGAATCTCACAATCGAATTCCTCTTCCAGCGCCATCACCAGTTCGACGGTGTCGAGGGAGTCGGCGCCCAGGTCGTTGACGAACGAAGCAGCCTTGGTAACTTCAGTTTCATTTACGCCCAGCTGCTCGGCGACGATCTTGACGACGCGTTCTTCAATACCGCTCATGTCTTGTTTTCCTCCAAATATTAGCCAGTTCTTCGATTTCTCGGCCTGACGAGGCCGCATAGTAAACACGATTCAGGGTTGCAAGTCTACCCGCAAAACGCCTGTTTTAGTATGGCGCTTACGCCAGCGCACCACGCTTAATTCATGTACATCCCGCCGTTAATGTGCAGGGTCGCGCCAGTAATATAGGCGGCACGCGGCGAGGCCAGAAAAGCCACCGCATGCGCGACCTCCTCGGCCAGGCCGAGGCGTCCGAGCGGGATCTGAGGGAGTACGGCAGCGTGCTGCGCTTCAGCTCAGTGTCTTGGCCATGTCGGTATCGATAAAACCCGGTGCCACGGCATTCACAGTGATATTTCGCGAGCCGACCTCGCGCGCCAGCGATTTGGTGAAACCCATGACGCCGGCCTTGGCAGCCGCGTAGTTGCACTGACCGGCATTGCCGCTGCTGCCGACCAGCGAGCTGATGCTGACGATACGGCCCTTGCGTGCCTTGGTCATACCGCGCAGCACCGCCTTGCTCATGCGGAAAACGGACTTGAAATTTGTATCCAGGAGCTCGTCCCACTCTTCGTCTTTCATGCGCATCAGCAAATTGTCACGCAAGATGCCGGCGTTGTTGACGAGAATGCTGGGCGCGCCCCAGGCGTTCTGGATCTCGGTGAGCGCAGTATCGATCGAATCTCTGGTCGGTGACGTTCAGCACCAGACCCTGGCCCTTGATGCCCTGGGCCTTCAGCGCTTCGCCGATCTTGCTGGCGCCGTCGTTTGAAGTGGCAGTACCGATGACGGTCGCACCCTGACGCCCGAGCTCCATGGCTATGGCCAGCCCGATACCACGACTGGCGCCGGTGACGAGCGCAATTTCGTTTTCCAGTTCCTTTGCAGACATGTCTGCTTTCTCCCAATTCAGGCGCCGAGCGCGGCACGCGCCTGGCGCAAAGTTTCCGAATCGTAGACCGGCAATGTCTGGGTCGTTTTGCTGATGCGCTTATTGAGACCCGCCAGCACCTTGCCAGGACCGCATTCTACCAGCTTGTCGACGCCGTCGGCGGCCATTTTCTGTATGGTTTCGACCCAGCGTACAGGCGATTCCACCTGGCGCACCAACGCGTCACGAATTGCATCTGCATTGTTCTCGGCCTGCACATGCGCGTTGTGCAGCACCGGGATGCGTGGCGTCTCGATCTTCATTTGTTTCAGGCGCTCGCGCATGCGCTCGGCGGCCGGATGCATGAGCGCACAGTGCGACGGTACGCTCACCGGCAAGCTGCTTGGCGAGCTTGGCGCCCGCGCCCTTGGCCTGCTCCACGGCTCGCGCTACGGCCGCAGCCGTATCCGGCAATGACGACTTGTCCAGGTGAGTTGAAATTTACCGGCGACAGACACCTCACCTTGAGCTGCTTGCACACACAAGGCTCGCACCTGGTCGTCATCCAACCCAACAATTGCCGCCATGCCACCAGTACCTGCAGGCACCGCTTCCTGCATGAATCGACCGCGGTCGGCCACGAGCCGTACTGCGTCCGCAAATTGTATAGCACCTGCACAAGTCAGCGCCGTGTATTCGCCGAGGCTGTGTCCGGCCATGACCACCGGCTGCGGTCCGTTCTCGGCCTGCCAGACACGCCACACGGCCACACCGGCACTGAGCATGCGCCGGTTGGGTAATCTCGGTCTGGTTAAGTTTTTCCTCGGGGCCCGTCGTTTGCAATCGACCACAGGTCGTAGCCGAGCGCCGCCGACGCTTCGGCAAAGGTTTCCTTTACCTGCGGATAGGCCTCGGCGAGCGCGTTCAGCATGCCGACCGATTGCGAACCCTGGCCTGGGAAAACAAATGCAAGTGTCATGATATTGAAGTTCTGATGTCTTGTTACAGTGGAACGCAGGCAGAAGGCTTGCCTAAATAAAATTAAATTGTATTTAGTATTTCAACAGAACCGAACCCCAGGTAAAGCCGCCACCAAATGCTTCCATCAGCACAGGTATCGCCGCGCTGAATACGACCATCGCGCACCGCCTCATCGAAGGCGAGCGGTATCGAGGCCGCCGAAGTGTTGCCATGCCGGTCCACCGTAACGACCACGTGGTCCATGGACATGTCTAGCTTGCGGGCCGTAGCGGCGATAATGCGGTGATTGGCCTGATGCGGCACGAGCCAGGTGATGTCGCTCTTCTTGAGGCCGTTCTTCTCGAGCGTCTCGTCCACGATGCGTCCGAGTGTGTTCACCGCAACCTTGAACACTTCGTTGCCCTGCATCTGCACGAATGCCTGTGTTGCTCTGCACCTTGTCATAACCCTGGGAAATGCCAGCCGGTACCGTGAGCAATTCTTTGTACTGGCCGTCGGCGTGCAGATGCGAATTAATAATACCGGGCTCGGCATCGGCACTGATCACGACAGCCCCGGCACCATCGCCGAACAGTACACAGGTGCCGCGATCGGTCCAGTCGACAATGCGCGACAGGGTCTCGGCCCCGACCACCAGCGCGTGTTTCGAACTGCCACTGCGCACAAACTTGTCGGCGATGCCGAGTGCGTAGACAAAACCGGTGCACACGGCCTGCACGTCGAATGCCGCACAGCCATGAATATCGAGTCGATCCTGTAACAGACAGGCGGTGCTGGGGAAAATGCGATCCGGCGTGGTGGTCGCGACAATGATGAGATCAATGTCGCGATGGTTGATGCCTGCGGCCTCGATTGCGCGACGTGCGGCCTGTTCGGCGAGATCGCAGGTTGTTTCCTTGTCCGCTGCGATATGGCGTTCCCGGATACCGGTGCGCTCGACGATCCACTCTTCAGTGGTGTCGACCATGTTTAACAAGGTCGGCATTGGTCAAGACTTTCGCCGGCAGGTAGCTGCCGGTGCCACGGATACGTGAATAAATCATGCTAGATTGGCTCAGCTGGACGGTTTGCTCTGACCCTGTAACGGGGTCAGGCGCTCGCCGATTAGTTGCGGCAACTGGTTTTGCACTTCAACCGCTGCAACGCGGATGGCATATTCGAATCCGATTGCATCTGTGCCGCCGTGGCTCTTGATCACGATGCCATTCAGCCCGACCAGACTCGCGCCATTGTATTGGCGTGGGTCAAGACGCCGCCGCAGTGCATTCAGAACAGGCAGTGCCACCAGGGCAGCGAGTTTGGCAAACACGTTGCGCGTGAATTCTTCCTTCATGAACTGCGAAATCATGCGTGCAAGCCCTTCACTGGACTTGAGCGCAACATTGCCGACGAAACCATCGCAGACGATGACATCCACTTTTCCCAGGAAAATCTCGTCGCCCTCAACATAACCGTGGTAGTTGAGATCGCTTGCGCGAAACAGATCATCAGCCTGCTTGACGACTTCATTTCCCTTGATGTCTTCGACACCGACATTGAGCAACGCCACCAGTGGTTTTTCCTTGCGTTCGACAGCACCAACCAGTAGCGAGCCCATGATGCCGAACTGGAAAAGCTGATCCGGTGTGGAGTCGACATTGGCGCCCAGATCAAGAATGTGCACGTGACCATGGACGGTGGGAAACGCGGTGATAATTGCGGGACGGTCGATGCCTGGCAGGGTCTTGAGAACAAAGCGTGCAGTTGCCATGAGCGCACCGGTATTGCCGGCGGACACAACTGCCTGCGCATCGCCGCTTTTTACGAGGTTGATGGCAACACGCATGGAAGAATCTTTCTTGCCGCGCAGTGCCTGCGCCGGCGGCTCATCCATGCCCACGACCTGGGAGGCCTCCTGAATCCGGAGGCGGCTGCCTTCTGCGCCGGCATGACGCACCAGTTCCTTTTCCAGGATCGCGCGCTGTCCAACGAGCACCAGATTCAGGTCGGGCTGGGAACGCAGTGCAGCGAGCGCGCCCGGGACCGTGACGGCCGGACCATGATCGCCACCCATGGCATCCAGGGCGATGGTGACAGCCAAGGGTTAGCCCTCTTGATGTAGTGGCTTAGTCGGCCTTTACGTCGATCACTTTGCGGCCACGGTAAAAACCGGTCGCGCTGATGTGATGGCGGCGGTGTGTCTCGCCGCTGGTCGGCTCCACGGAAAGGTGTACCGGCTTGAGTGCGTCGTGTGAACGGCGCATGCCGCGGGTAGACGGTGACTTGCGGCTTTTCTGGACTGCCATGGGTATTCCTCGTTCGATTAAATGGTTTTACTGATTCTTGCCCTTGAACCCGCGCAACGCTGCAAACGGATTCGCTCTCTTTCCGGTTACGGGCGCCTTGCCCACGGTAACCGGGAATGCAACTTCACATTGCCCTTCGGCGTGCCCTGGGCTCATGGGCATGGCGAGCAACAGTTCATCTTCTACCAATTCAGCCAGAGAAAGCGGTGCCTCCACCACCAGCATCTCACTCTCTTCCGGCTCGACTCTCATCGGGCTGTAACAGCACGAAAAACGGCTGTGCGACAACCTCAACCTTCAGCGGCTTCAGGCAGCGCTTACAGGCCATCTCGACCTGTGTGCGGATCGTGCCGTGCATCCTGCGCACACCTTGGCCGGTGCGCTCGAATTGCAGATCCACTGCAACTAATTCCGGTCGACTGTTCGGGAGAGCCAGATCCTGCAATCTCGCCATTTCGCTGCCCGGAAGCGTGCCGACAAGTCGAACCCCGTCGTCCGCCAGGCGGAGTGGGTCAATCTGCGCAGGCAACTGGCCAGACATAAGCCGCGCATGATAGCTTTGCGTGTAACTCCTGTCAAAATAAGCATTTAATCAAGAAAAAAGCACGAAATCAGACTTCAATTACCCGCTTATGTAGGTTGTTGACAGTCATGGGGGCATTCCGTAAAAAGACACACCCGGGTGGTTATTTCCCTGTATAACACAGGCCTCAATAGTGCGGTCTGGCTTTCTGCCATACGGAGCATCTGTGTTCAGCAAGATACTGGTCGCGAATCGCGGTGAGATCGCGGTGCGCATTGTGCGCGCCTGCGCCGAAATGGGCATTAAATCGGTGGCGATCTATTCCGATGCCGACCGCAGCGCCTTGCACGTCAAAAAAGCCGACGAGTCCTACAATTTGGGTCCCGACCCGGTTGGCGGCTATCTCAATGCCCACCGAATCGTGAACCTTGCTGTCACCGCCGGTTGTGATGCACTGCACCCCGGTTATGGTTTTCTGTCCGAGAATCCACAACTCGCCGAGATTTGCGCGCGCCGTGGTATTGCCTTCATCGGTCCCTCTGCCGGAGTGATCCGTGCCATGGGCGACAAGATCCATGCGCGCAAAACCATGATTGCCGCCAGCATTCCGGTAGTACCAGGCAGCGAAGGAAGTCTTAAGGACGTTGCGGAAGCAGTGAAGATCGCCAAACAAATCGGTTACCCAGTGATGCTCAAGGCCACCAGTGGCGGCGGCGGCCGCGGTATCCGTCGTTGCGACAGCGAGGACGAGCTGAAGCGTAGCTATGATCGCGTTGTTTCCGAGGCCACCAAGGCTTTCGGCTCGGCCGATGTGTTCGTGGAAAAGGCCGTGGTCAATCCGCGCCACATCGAAGTGCAGATTCTCGGCGACCGGCACGGCAATGTGATCCACCTGTTCGAACGCGACTGCTCGATCCAGCGCCGCCATCAGAAGCTGGTTGAAATCGCGCCCTCGCCGCAACTCAGTGAAGAACAACGCCAGGTCGTGTGCGAACTCGCGGTCAAGGCCGCCAAGGCGGTTGGCTACGAAAATGCCGGCACGGTCGAGTTCCTGCTCGACCATCAGGATAACTTCTACTTCATGGAGATGAACACGCGCCTGCAGGTCGAGCACACCGTGACCGAGCAGATCACTGGCGTGGACATCGTGCAGGAGCAGATCCGCATCGCCAGCGGCGAACCAATGTCCTACCAACAGGCGGACATCTCCAAACGCGGCTATGCAATTCAGTTCCGCATCAACGCCGAGGATCCGAAGAACGACTTCCTGCCGAACTTCGGACGTATCACCCGCTACTATGCGCCCGGCGGCCCGGGAGTGCGCACCGATGCCGCGATATATACCGGCTACGAGTTCCCGCGTTACTACGACTCGATGTGCGCCAAGCTCACCATCTGGGCACTGACCTGGGAACGCAGCGATCGCGCGTGCAAAACGCGCACTACGGGACATGGGCGTGCAAGGAGTGAAAACCACCATCCCCTATCACCTGGAGATTCTCAAGACTTCGGAGTTCCGCGCTGCGAAATTCGATACCGGATTCGTCGAGCAGCATCCGGAACTGATAAATTACTCGGTACGCCGGCCACCTGCGCATCTGGCTGCGGCGATTGCCGCCGCAATTGCCGCGCATCACGGCCTGTAACAGCATTGGAATCTCACGTCATGGCGTCTAATAAAAACAAGGTCCATGTCACCGATCTCATCCTGCGGGATGCGCATCAGTCGCTTATCGCCACGCGCATGCGCACCGCCGACATGCTGCCGATCTGCCCGAAACTCGACAAGGTCGGCTATTGGTCGCTTGAGGCCTGGGGTGGCGCGACCTTCGACGCCTGCATCCGTTTCCTGAAAGAAGATCCTTGGGAACGGCTGCGCCAGCTGAAAAAGGCCCTGCCCAATACCCCTATCCAGATGCTGTTGCGTGGCCAGAACCTGCTCGGCTATCGGCACTATTCAGACGACGTGGTCGAAGCGTTCGTAACGAAAGCGGCGGAGAACGGCGTGGATGTGTTCCGCATCTTCGATGCCATGAACGATCTGCGCAATCTTACGGTATCGGTCAAGGCGGTGATCAAGGCTGGCAAGCACGCACAGGGCGCGATCTGCTACACCACCAGCCCGGTGCACACCATCGAGCACTTCGTGCAGCAGGCGATCGAGCTCGAAAACATGGGGTGCCACTCGATCGCCATCAAGGATATGGCCGGGCTGATCACACCGGCGCGTTCGGCAGAACTGTTCGCGTCCTTGTCGAAAGCCGTCAAGCTGCCGTTGCATTTTCATTCGCACACCACTGTCGGCCTCGCCAACATCTCCATGTACAAAGCGGTCGAGAACGGCGCCCGGTACGTGGACACGACGATCAGCTCCATGTCCTGGGGCACCAGCCACTCACCCACCGAAAGCATGGTGGTGGCGCTGCACGACACGCCCTACGACACCGGCCTCGACCTGCCACTGTTGCAAGAGATCGGCATGTACTTCCACGAGGTGCGCAAGAAATACCACCAGTACGAAAGCGAGTTCAATGGCATCGACACGCGCGTACAAGTCAACCAGGTACCGGGCGGCATGATTTCCAATCTGTCGCACCAGCTCAAGGAACAGGGTGCGTTGACTCGCATGCACGAAGTGCTGGCCGAAATCCCGCGCGTACGAGAGGATCTCGGGTACCCGCCGCTGGTTACGCCGACCTCGCAAATTGTCGGCACGCAGGCAGTGCTCAATGTGCTCACAGGCACGCGGTACAAGAGCATTACCAATGAAGTGAAGCTCTACCTGCAGGGTCGTTACGGCCAGGCGCCGGGCAACGTAAATGACACAGTGCGCAAGCTCGCGATCGGTGATGACGAGGTGATCACCTGTCGTCCTGCCGACCGCTTACAGCCGGAAATGGATCGCTTGCGCCAGGAGATTGGTGCAGTCGCCAAGAGTGCGGAAGACGTATTGACCTATGCCATGTTCCCGGAAATCGGTCGTAAGTTTCTCGAGGAACGAGCCGCTGGAAACCTGCGGCCTGAGGAACTGTTGCCCTTGCCGGGCACGCAGGCGGTTGCCGCCACGGCATCGCACGCGCCAACCGATTTTAACGTCACGGTGCACGGTGAAACCTACCACATCAAGATTACCGGTGCCGGCCACCGCTCGGCTGAGCGCCGACCGTTCTACGTGTCGCTGGACGGTGTGCCGGAAGAAATCCTGGTCGAGACCTTGGGCGAAATCGTGCCGAGCGAGAATAGCCAGTTGGACAGTCAGCGCGTCACCAAGGCGTCACGCCGTCCCAAAGCCAGCAAGGAGGGTCATGTCACGAGTTCCATGCCAGGCACAATCGTGGACGTGGTGGTCAAGGTAGGCGCCAAGGTCAAGGCAGGCGATACCGTACTCGTCATCGAGGCAATGAAAATGGAGAATGAAGTGCATGCCCCAACCGCTGGCACAGTCACGGCTGTGAACGTCGCCAAGGGTGACAGCGTCAATCCGGACGAGGCACTGCTTGAGATCGAATAGTTCTTACACCCACAGTTGAACACAGAAAACGCAATTTAATTAACCGGCACCTAACGGCGTCTTCGATTTAATAACACGTTTTCTTCTGCGTCAAGCATGAATCTCATCCTTGCCTCTTCTTCCCCGTACCGGCGCGAATTGTTGATGCGTCTGATGATTCCCTTTGATGTCGTGGTGCCGGATGTGGATGAGACACCACTCCCGGATGAAACGCCGCAGGCGCTGGTCGAACGCCTTGCCATCCTCAAGGCGCAGACCGTTGCATCGACACACACCAACGCACTCGTAATCGGTTCTGACCAGGTGGCAGTGCAAAATGGTGAGATCGTCGGTAAACCGCTTACCCATGAACGTGCCGTCGAACAGTTAAAATCCGCGTCTGGAACAACGGTCATGCTGTATACCGGGCTTGCGCTCGTCAACAGTTTATCGGGATTGGTGCAAAGCGAGGTGGTGCCATACGGCGTCACCTTTCGGGCGCTCTCCGAACTGCAGATTGAAAACTATCTGCGCAAGGAACAGCCTTATCATTGTGCCGGCAGTGTGAAATCCGAAGGGCTGGGTGTGGCACTGCTGGAACACTTTGACGGCGAGGACCCGGCTACGGTCATCGGTCTGCCGCTGATTCGCCTGATCCGCATGCTGGAAAACGAGGGTGTGGCGGTCATCTGACCTGCTGGCCATCCGCAAGCATTGCAAACCGCGGGATTATCGCAATCCAGTCGATGGGATTCGTAGCTCGGTCCCCACGCCACGGCCCATGGCCATGCCGATACGCTCGGCCAGGCGCTGGAAGAGATTTTCGTGCACGGTGTAATCCACGATCTCTTCTGCACCGATCACGTCGCGTGCCACGGTTCCGGCACTGCCGTAGTCATCCACGAGTCCCAGTTCCTTTGCCTTGGCCCCAGACCAGAACAGGCCGCTGAAGATTTCCTTGTTCGACTTTGAGTGCGGTACCGCGCCCCTGTTTCACGGCGTCGATGAACTGCGCGTGGATCTCATTCAGCATCTTTTGGGCATGGCGTCGAGACTTTGAATCGAGCGGTGAAAATGGATCGAGCATGCCTTTGTTTTCGCCGGCCGTCAGCAAACGTCGCTCAACGCCCAGCTTCTTCATGCCATCCACAAAACCAAAACCATTCATGAGCACGCCAATCGAGCCGACAATGCTTGCCGGGCTTGCGTAGATTTTGTCGGCGGCTGCAACGGCGTAGTAGCAACCGGACGCGCACATGTCGCCAATGACGGCGTACAACAGCTTCTCCGGATATTTCTCGCGCAAACGCAGGATCTCATCGTAGATGTAAGCGGATTGCACCGGGCTGCCGCCCGGACTATTGGCGAGCAGAATGACGCCGACCGCGGCCTTGTCCTCGAACGCATCCCGCAGCCCTCTGGCGACCTTGTCGGCACTGGCATTACTGTCGGCCGAGATCTCGCCGTCCAGAGCGACGAGTGCGGAGTAACGGCCGGCGAGCGTCTTTTCACCCCAGCTGCCGGAAAGCATGAGCAGCAGCACACGACAAGATAAACAGCGATGAAAATTTTAAAGAATATGCCCCAGCGACGTGCCTTGCGGCTCTCATCAAGCGAAGCAAACGCGAGCTTCTCGAGCAGTTCGCGTTCCCAGCCCTCTTTCTTGTCCTGCTGTCCGGTTTCCATGTCTTTTCCCGTGTGCCAGATTTTGAACGACAAATCATTCGACTACATCGTAACCGGTGAATCGGCAAGCCACACCGCCCCATTCACTTCGCGCACCGGGACTACTGTCAGCGCCGCGCCACGACAGGGTCCGCTCACGCACACGCCGCTGGACGGATCATACAATGCGCCGTGCGTTGCGCACACGAGATGGCGCTGCTCGGTGTCGAAAAATTCACCTTCCTGCCAATCAAGTTCGACCAGCTTGTGGGCGCAGCGATTCAGGTAGGCTACCGTGCGCCCAGCGTGGCGCACGACGAACGCCGGTCCGTTATGGCCATTGTATTTGACCAGAAAACGAACGCCACATCCGCCATCCTGCACTTGATTGCTGGCACAAATATAGTCACCCGGGTTGCAGAACAACAGCTGGCTGTTGCGGATTCATTTGACCCATGCGCACACCTCGGGAAAGGAATCCAACACAGGACAGTGCGCCACAGTCGAGCAGACGTTCGCGTGCGTGCACGCCGTAGCTTACAGCCAAACCGGCAACCTTTGCACTTCGCGCCATCTGCATATCGTAAACCGTGTCACCGACCATGAGTGCGCGCCTGGCATCAATACCCGTTTCGTCGAGGATGTCATCCAGCATCTGTGGATGCGGTTTGGAGAAGGCCTCGTCCGCACAGCGTGAACTTGTGAACAGATGGTGCATGTCGGTATCGTCCAGCACCCGGTTCAGTCCGCGACGTGCCTTGCCGGTGGCAATGGCCAGCAGATAGCCCTGTTCCGTGAGTTGAGCGAGACCTGGCCGTGACACCCGGGAAAAGCGGCGTCCGGTGGTGTCGAGTTCCAGAAAATGCCGGCGGTAACGTTCCACGAGGTCGGCGCGGCGTGGAGGCGCTTGCTCTGGAAAAAGCACCTGCATCGCTTCGTTGAGTCCGAGGCCGATGATGTCACGAATGGCCTCGGTGCCCGGATCGGGAATACCGACATCCACGGCCGCCGCCTGCATGCAGCGCACGATCTTGGCCTCGGAGTCCATGAGGGTGCCGTCCCAGTCAAAGACAATCAGGTCGAATTGCCGGTTCATGCGGGCATGGAAATGTCGGATGGAGTGCGCAGCTTCTCCAGCACGCGTTCGAGTTCGACCGGCAGCGCGGCCTCGACGCGCATTTTACGTCCATCCTGCGGGTGGCGGAATTCAAGACGTGCGGCATGCAGAAACAGACGCGTAAGGCCGTGGCGCTTCATGCGTTGATTGAATTCGCGCTCACCATATTTGTCGTCACCGGCAATCGGATGGCCGATGTGCGCCGCGTGCACGCGCGCCTGGTGCATGCGTCCGGTGAGCAGGCGCACCTCGACCAGCGCCGTGTCGGAAAATTTTTCGCGCGGCGTGAAGTCGCTGGCCGATTCCTTGCCCTCCTCGTCCACTTCCACACGGCGTTCGCCGGATTGTGGCCGGGTGGCCTCCAGCGCGGCGTCCACGTGGCGCGTTCCGCCACGCCACGGGCCAGCCACGAGCGCCAGATAACGCTTGTCCAGACCGCCTTCGCGCAGCAGGTCGTGCAGATGCATCAGGGCCGGCCGGGATTTGGCGATCAGCAGGCAGCCGGAGGTGTCTCGATCCAGACGGTGGGCAAGCTCGAGAAACGGGGTATGCGGGCGCAGTTCGCGCAGTGCCTCGATCAGCCCGACACTCACCCCGCTGCCGCCATGCACCGCCAGGCCGGATGGTTTGTCGATGACCAAAAGCTGCTCGTCCTCGTACAGAACTCGTTCCAGCAGCCAGTCCAGCCGGCCGCTGGCGGCCGCCTGGGCGGCGAGATTCTTGCCATTGGATTCGGCACGCCGCACTGGCGGCAGGCGCACCACATCGCCCTCTTTCAGGCGGTAATCCGGCTTGGAACGGCCCTTATTGACCCGTACCTCGCCCTTGCGCAGCAGGCGGTACACATGGGTACGGGGAACGCCTTTGAGGGCGGTGAGCAGGAAATTGTCCAGGCGCTGGCCGGCATGTCCGGCGTCCACGGTCACGTGCTGCACCCCCGGGCGGGCGCCTTCGGGAGGGGTGTCTTGAACCGCTTTCATTTTAAAATCATAACAGAATTGCAGGTATAGAGGCTGACTGTTATATTTGATTTGTGCACCAGTCGATTGAGCTAGCGGCGGCAAGTGCACAGGATGAAAAGGTTTTTGCGCTGACGGGTATTTCCCCGGCGCCGATTTGCAGAAATCGTCTGTAAAGATTTTCGATTTCAGCTGTTCACCGGTGGCCTTCGTGACCGACCGGGTACTAAACGGGTTTTGCATTGCTCGCCCCTTTCAAGAGCGATGCCCGGAATTGATGCTCCTGTGTGTCGGAATCGACGACAGCTGCGAGCCAGTCGCCTGTCTCATTTAGATTGTTGAATGATTTTATGACGGCGGCTAGGTAGAAGTTAGCGGTGCGGCGGTCCCGGCCATGGCGCGCGGTTGCGCGTTGAGTGTCGGAGATAGTAAAAATGAAAAGAATGCTGTTTAACGCAACTCACTCAGAGGAGTTGCGCGTTGCCATTGTCGACGGTCAGAAACTCATCGACCTCGATATCGAGTCCTCCACCTACCAGCAGAAGAAAGGCAATATCTACAAGGCCAGGATTACCCGCGTCGAGCCGTCGCTCGAGGCGGCGTTCGTGGACTACGGTTCCGAACGTCAGGGCTTTCTGCCGCTGAAGGAAATTTCCCGCATCTACTTCAAGGATTATGACCAGAAGACCCCCATGGGTCAGGTCATGATCAAGGACGTGATCAAGGAAGGCCAGGAACTGATTGTCCAAGTCGAGAAGGAAGAACGCGGCACCAAGGGCGCCGCGCTCACCACCTTCGTCAGCCTGGCCGGACGTTATCTCGTGCTCATGCCCAACAACCCGCGCGGTGGCGGCATTTCGCGTCGCATCGAGGGCGAAGAGCGCGCCGAGATGCGCGAAGCCATGGCGCAGCTCAATATTCCGCAAGACTACTCGGTCATCATTCGCACTGCCGGCATCGGCCGCAACGCCGAAGAGCTGCAGTGGGATCTGGATTACCTCACCCAGCTTGTGGGAGGCGATCAGCAAGGCCGCCGGTGAACGCCCTGCCCCGTTCCTCATCTACCAGGAATCGAATCTGGTCATCCGTGCGATCCGCGACTATCTGCGCTCGGATATCGGCGAGATCATGATCGACAACCCGGAAATCTTCGAGCGCGCCCAGCGTTTCATGCAGCAAGTCATGCCGCAGACGCTGAGCAAGCTCAAGCTCTACCAGGACGAGACCCCGCTGTTTTCGCGCTACCAGATCGAACACCAGATCGAAGCCGCCTTTGCGCGCGAAGTGCGTCTTGAGTCCGGCGGCGCGCTCGTATTCGACAAGACCGAAGCGCTGGTCACCATCGACGTGAACTCGGCGCGTGCCACCAAGGGCGCCGACATCGAAGAGACCGCGTTCAACACCAATCTCGAAGCGGCCGACGAGGTTGCCCGTCAATTGCGTCTGCGCGATCTGGGCGGATTGATTGTCATCGACTTTATCGACATGACGCCGGCGCGCAACCAGCGCGAAGTCGAAAACCGCCTGACCGAGGCGCTCAAGGTCGACCGCGCGCGCGTGCAGGTAGGTCGCATCTCACGCTTCGGTCTGCTGGAAATGTCGCGCCAGCGCCTGCGACCGTCGCTTGGTGAATCGAGCGCCATTGTCTGCCCTCGCTGTGTAGGCCGTGGACATATCCGTACCGTGCAATCGCTGGCCCTGCATGTACTGCGCTCTGTCCAGGAAGAGGCCATGAAGGAAAACACGGCGGCACTGCATGTGCACCTGCCGGTGGACACGGCGACTTTCCTGCTCAACGAGAAACGTTACGAGATCAATGCGATCGAGACACGTCTCGGCACACCGGTACTGATCATCCCCGATCCGTCCATGGAAACACCGCACTACCATGTGCGGCGCCTGCGCAGCGAGGAATACGACGAGGAAATCGATATTCCGAGTTACGAGGTTGAACTGGTCGAGGAAGAGGAGGATGAGCCACGTCATCACGGCAATCGTCCTGCACCGCTGCCGCAAACGGAGAAGGCGGCGGTGCAGAGTATCGCGCACACTGCTCCGCCACCGCCCACGCCGGCCAAAGCAGAGGCCGGCTTTTTCAGTCGCTTTCTCAAGCTTGTATTCGGTGCCGAAAAGACGGTAACCGAGACCAAGACGCCGTCTGCACCGGGGCGTGGTCCGCGTCCTCCTCACAGCAGGCACGAGGCCAGCATCCGCAGCATCGTCCGGACAACCGTGAACACCGTGGTCCGCGTCCACCGCATCGTGGCAACCAGCAACCGCGTCCACCCCAGTCGGCACGCCCGCCGAGGGTCGCCCTGAAGGTCGTCCACAGCAGCCGGCACGCTCCGAGGTCCGCCCACAGACACAGAACGCGAACGCAGAGCGTCCACAGGCCCCTGTCGCCAAGGAGCCTGTGGACCGCCCAGAAGGTGCAGCGAGTGGTCGTCGCCGGCGTCGTGGCCGGCGTGGTCGTGGTGCCGGCCGCAATCCGGAAGGCGGTAGTCAGCGTCCTGAAGGCCAGATGAACAACGCGCCACAGCAGAATGCGGCGCCACTACCCGAGGTTGAGCGTGGCAATGAAGCGTTACCACCCGTACCGTCGAATGAGCACCGGTTTGAAGAGCAGCCACAGTTACCTGTTGAGCGATTCGCAGAACCAGCATTCGAAACACATCAGCAAACAGTGATGGCTCCGGCCCCAGTGCCAGAGTCTGCACCTGTCCCGATTCAGGTGCCACCCGTGGTCCCTGTGGCGCCGGTGCTGGCGCCCGTGGAACCGGCACCTGTTCAGGTCGAGACAAAACCAGTTGAGACTGAACCGAAGAATCAGTAATTCAGTAAGCACTGATGTAAAACAAAACGCCGCAGGTATTGTCTGCGGCGTTTTTATTTCAGGAATTGATAAGCGAACCGGTTCCGGAGTCTTTTGTAGACTGGTTAGAACCCGTGTCGTTGTCGCAGATGTGCGAGCAAACCGTTGGACGCCTCTTCAATCATGTCGAGCACACGTTCGAAACCTTTTTCGCCCCCGTAGTAAGGGTCAGGCACTTCTCGTTCCGGACGGTCTTGTGCATATTCCAGAAACAACCCGAGTTTCTGTTCGAGACCTGGCGGGCAGATAGCTTGCAGGTTGGAAAGATTCTCCCGATCCATGGCGAGGATGTACTCGAACTGCTCAATGTCGGCACGCGTCGCGCGGCGACCACGCAAACTGCTGAGATCGATACCGCGGCGCAATGCCGCCGCCTGAGACCGCGCATCGGGCGGCGCGCCAATGTGATAGGCGTGCGTGCCGGCGGAGTCGATCTCGATATGCTCAAGCAGGCCCGCGCGTTCTACCACGCTGCGAAATACAGCTTCCGCCGTCGGTGAGCGACAAATGTTTCCAAGACAGACGAACAGGACCCGAACCATTAATTTTTATTCCGATACCAAAGCGTCATTGCGTGAATTCATCTGCATGACTGTCAATGAAAGTTTGTTTCGTGCCGTGTTCAATTGTGGCCGGCAAAGTGTTTGCGCACGCGTTCCAGATCTTCGGGCGTGTCCACACCCGCCGGTGGCGCTTCGCCGGCTTCGAGCACGGCAATTTTCTCGCCTTGCCAGAGCACGCGTAATTGCTCAAGCGACTCGGTTGCTTCGAGTGGGCAGACCGGCCAAGCAGCGTAGCGCGCTACAAACCCGGCGCGATAGGCATACAGGCCGATATGTCGAAAAGCCTTGATATGCGCCGCGCTCGCACCGCTCATCACGTCACGCGGCCAGGGTATCGGCGCGCGACTGAAGTACAAGGCGTGCCCCTCTCGATCGGTAACAACCTTGACCGTGTTCGGATTGAGAAAATCTTCGCGTCGGCCAATGGCATGGCAGGCTGTCGCCATTACCGCGGTGGGGCGCACAGTCAGTAATTCAGCTACTTCGCGGATCAGCGCGGGTGGCATGAGTGGCTCATCGCCTTGCAGGTTTACGACAATCTCGTCATCGTCGAGGTCGAGCAGTGCAATCGCCTCGGCCAGTCGGTCGGTTCCCGAGAGATGCTCGGTACTCGTCATTACGGTCTGCGCACCGATGGCCATCACGGCGTCGCGAATGCGTTCGTCGTCAGTTGCCACCACGACACGTTCTGCACCGCTGGCGTGTGCGCACTCCACAACGCGCGCGATCATCGGCTTGCCGGCGATATCGAGCAATGGCTTTCCAGGCAGGCGGGTGGAGGCGTAGCGCGCGGGGATAATGATGTGCATAGTTTATTTCAGCCACGGTTGTACATGACTCAAAGCAGAGAGATGGCGATACCTGGCGGTGATTTTACCCGTGTGCAGTCTCGGCTCAATAGATTATTTTGAAATCTCATCATCACTCATCCGGCGCGCCTCGTCTTCGAGCATCACTGGGATATCATCACGGATCGGATAAGCGAGCCGGTCTGCGTGACACACGAGCTCCGCTTTGACTTTGTCAAAACGCAGCGGCCCCTTGCACACGGGACAGACCAGAATTTCAAGCAGCTTCTTGTCCACGAATAATCTCCTTGAGGCGTTTTAATACTTGTTCACTCAGAACCGCATCGGGCCGGGCCTCAACCACCAAAACCCAGCAGCGGCGGGCATTGTCGAATCGTTCGCATTTTACAGCATCTTTCTCCGTCATGATGACCTGCAGATCATCACCAAATTCGAGTTCCCCGGGCTGAAAAACATGGTGATCGGGGAATGGATGTGGAATTACTTTCAGCCCCAGGTTTCGTAGACTGGAAAAGAAGCGTTCCGGGTTACCGATACCGGCGACCGCGTGCACCGGACCATCTCGAAAACGGTCTGCCGATGCGTATTGCTCCGGCTTGGACAGATTGTAGAAATTCTTCGACACCAACGTCATTCCCAGCTCACCCGCTTCCGGCGTACCGTTGGCAATGCGCACAGAAACAGACCTCAATCGCGAAACCGGTTCCCGCAATGGACCGGCCGGCAGACACAGGCGATTTCCGAAACGGCGACTACTGTCAATCACGGCAATCTCAAGGTCACGACACATCTGGTAGTGCTGCAGACCATCGTCACTGACGATGACATTACAGCCCTGCTTCACGTGCAGCCAGGCTGCGTCTGCACGATCAGGACCGGCAATCACCGGACAGCCGCCATGGCGCGCCAGCAGCACTGCTTCGTCGCCAACCAGCTCGGCGGGCGTCTGCTCAGTGACTGCCAGTGGCCACGTCGAGCTCTTGCCGCGGTAGCCCCGGGTAACGATACCCGGTCGGTAACCGGCCTCGCGTAGAATATTTGCCAGCCAGATCACAAGCGGGGTCTTGCCAGTGCCACCAACTGTAATGTTGCCCACTACAATCACCGGGATCGGCAGGCGTGTACTCCGTATCAGGCCCATACGGTAAAGCATGGATCGCGACTGCACCACGGCACAGAAAATCAGGCTCAGTGGCAGCAATAGCACACTCACCGGTGTGATTCGGTACCAGTGACGTTCTAGCGTAAACATGCTGCCTTGTTTCAGGCCGCGCTGTCACTGAACTGCAGTCGGTAGAGACGCGCGTACATGCCATTCTTTGCAAGCAATTCGGTATGCGTACCAGTCTCTACTACCCTGCCCTGCGACAGCACGAGGATACGATTGGCATTCTCGATGGTGGATAGCCGATGAGCGATAACGAGCGTGGTGCGATTGCGCATCAATTCACGCATCGCCTCTTGAACGAGGCGTTCCGACTCGGTGTCGAGTGCCGAGGTTGCTTCATCCAGAATCAGGATTGGGGCGTTTTTATAGATCGCGCGTGCGATGGCGATGCGCTGTCGCTGGCCACCGGACAGACGCACACCGCGCTCACCGACCATGGTGTCGAGTCCTTCCGGCTGCTGTTGTGCGAACTCCAGCACATGCGCTGCGCGTGCCGCGCTCGACGATGCGTGCGTCGTCGATCGGCCCTTCCTTGCCGTAGGCAATGTTGTTACGAATGCTGTCATCGAACAGCACCGTTTCCTGACTCACCAAGGCAATGTGGCTGCGCAGGTTGCCGAGCTTGAGGGTATTGATATTTATGCCGTCCAGCAGAATCTCACCTGTGTCGGCCATGTAGAATCGTGGCAACAGGTTCGCGGCCGTGGTCTTGCCGCTGCCTGAGGCGCCGACCAGCGCCAGGGTTTCGCCTGGCTCGATACGAAACGACACATCATCCAGTACCGGGTCGCTCGACACCGGGTAACGAAAGCCCACGTGCCGGTATTCAATTTTTCCACTCGCGCGCTGGATGGTCTGTGTGCCGGGGTCTGCCTCTGGTGTTTCGTCGATCAAACCGAACACGCTCTGCGCAGCCGAGATTCCGGTCTGGATGACTTCGTTCACCATGCTGAGGCGTTTGATGGCCGGCATCATAAGCCCCATGGCGGTGACATAGGAGACGAAATCACCTGCTGAAAACTGGCCAGCGGATCTTTGTTGCATCGCAAAATAGATCGCGACGGCGACGCCGACCGCCGCCAGCAGCTCGACCACCGGCACATTGATGGCGGCCGCAGTCGCTTTGCGCATGGCCTGTTTCAAATTGCGTACGTTCACCAGATTGAAGGCACGCGTTTCGACGTCCTGTGCGCAGAAAATCTTGACCACGCGCTGACCCTCAATCGCCTCCTGCACCACGTGTGTGATCTCGCCCATCGATTGCTGGATCTGGCGGCTGGTCTTGCGAAAGCGCACGCTGATGGTGCGCACTGAAATGCGCGATAACCGGCGCGAGCACCAGGAACATGAGTGTTAACCGCCAGCTGAGGAACAGCATCCAGCCAAGCAGAAAGACGAGCGACAGGCTGTCCTTGACCATCGAGGTGAAGGCCTTCGTGGCCGCGTTCATGACCTGTTCGACGTCGTATATCAGCTTCGAGATCAGAATCCCGGAGGAATGTGCATCGTAGAAACGGCTCGGCAGATTGACGAGTCGTGAAAACATCTGGCTGCGAATCTGGAAAATAACCTGCCGCCCAACCCAGTTGGTTGCATAGCCTGCCATAAATCCAAACAACCCGCGCACCACAAAGATTGCCACGACAATCAGCGGTATGTAGCGAACCAGGTTGGCATCGTTTTCCACAAAACCGCCGTCAATCAGCGGCTTCATGATCCAGGCAAAACCGCCCTCTGTTGCCGAGACCACAACCATGCCCAGCACTGAAGCCAGGAACACCCATTTGTACGGCCAAACATAGGCCATCAGGCGTTTATACAGCCTGAGCGCGGATTGCGGTACGACGGTGTCGCTCATTTAAGGTAGGCAAGCCTGCACAGAAATAGTCATTTTAAGAGAAGGCGGGTCTGCACAAGAATAGTCATATTCGGGGCAAGCGAGCCTGCGCAGTTACGTATTATTGTTCAGGCCCTGGAGCCTGGGTGGCAAAGGTCAGGTGCGTGTAACCAAGCTGACGCGATGCTTCCATGACACGGATCACTGCCTCGTGTGGGGTCTTGCGATCCGCCTGGACAACAATGACCGGATCTTTTTTACCGCCGACGGTTTGTTGCATGGCTTTTCGCAGGGCTTCTCCGGTGGCACTGAGCAGCTGCTTGTCATTAATGAAATACTGGCCGCGTGCGTCAATTGCAATGCGCAACGTGGCAGATTCGATTTTTGCGTCACTCGCCGCTTCTGGTAGTTGCAGGCGCAGGCGCGCCTCTTTCGAGAAGCTTGTGGTGACCAGCAGGAATATTAGCGTCATGAGCAACACGTCGATGAGCGGGATCAGATTGATCTCCGGCTCTTCGCGTGTGCGGTTGCGAAAGTTCATGGGCAGGTGTCAGGCTTTTTCGCGCTTGCCGCGCAGAATCTCTATGAGCTTCAGTGCTTCTTGCTCCATCTCCACGGTCAGCTCGTCGACACGCCCGCGTAAATAGCGGTAGAACATCAGGCTCGGTATGGCGACGGCCAGACCGGTAGCAGTCGCCACCAGCGCCTGGGAGATGCCAGCAGCGACGATAGACGGGTCACCCAATCCATGCGAACCAATGCCGCCAAACATCTGGATCATGCCGAGCACCGTGCCGAGTAGCCCCAGGAACGGCGCAATCGCCGCAATCGTGCCGAGCGTGTTGAGGTAGCGCTCCAGATCCGGCACCACATGCCGGCCAGCATCCTCGATGGCCTCCTTGAGAACTTCATGGGCGTGCAGTCGATTCACCAGCCCGGCGGCCAGCACCTTGCCGAGCGGTGAGCTGTCGCGCAGCAATGTGAGACGCGACTCGTCGACCTCCTTGCGCTCCAGCCACTGCTGTACCTGGGCGAGCAGCGCCGGAGGGATGACGGTTTTCTTTTGCAGGGTCCAGAGACGTTCACCGATGATCGCGAGTGCCGCAATCGAGGACAGAATCAGTGGCCACATGACCCAGCCGCCGGCTTTGATGAGTTCAAACACGTGTGCGCACCTTAATAAATATGGATTATGTATTGCGAAAAAACTGCTCCTGCGTATTTTGCACTTCCGCCATCCATGGCGGTCGCCGATACCGCGCGTAATCTATCAGACAGGCGGCGGCAGGCAAAGCTGGCGGAAAAACTGCTCCTGCGTTTTCCGCACTTCCGCCATCCATGGCGGTCGCGCGGGACTATTCGCCCTGCCAGTATCGGCGTTGGGTCTCACGGTAGCGATCGCGTTGCAGGCCTCGAGTGCCAATTTCCACCCTGATCGCTCCTGCGCTGGCGGAGTCATCGAGCGCAATGCTTCGCTCGCGGTAGCGCGCTACCACGCCAGGATGTGGGTGGCGGTATCGGTTGCGGTACCCGACTGGCAGGAGCGCGACCTGCGGCCGCACCGCGTCCAGAAAAACTTCCGTCGAGGATGTTTTGCTGCCGTGGTGAGGCACCACCAGGATATCCGCGCGTAGCTGCTCCCCGGCGTGCAACAGGAGGTCACGTTCGGCCTTCGCGGCGATGTCTCCGGGTAATAGCGCTGCGCCAAAACGGTTTTCAATACGCAGAACGCAACTGCGGTTATTTCCGGCGAGCCGGTTCTCCGGTTGTGGGTGCACTACCGAAAAGCGCACACCATCCCATTCCCACGTCTGTCCGTGGTGACAGGCTTCGCCATTTGCCAGGCGTTCAGGCACGCTCGACAGCACCCGGGTCACCGGTATAGCCGCCAACAGTGATGCACTGCCGCCGATATGGTCGTTGTCGCCATGGCTGACAATGAGGGTGTCCACGCGTGCCACGCCCGCGTGCCGCAGGAACGGCACGACCACGGCACGGCCGGCGTCGAAGCGCGCACTCAGGCGCGCGCCGGTGTCGTACACGAGCGTGTGTCTGGCAGTTTGCACGACCGTCGATAACCCTTGCCCGACGTCCAGCAAGGTTAACCATGCCTCGCCCGGCGCCGGCAAAGACGGACGCACCAGGAACATCGGCAGCACCCACACGGTCCCCAGCCAACGTACCGGAACGCCGCGCGGTGCCAGCAGTAGCAGAATACCCACTAACGCGGAAACAAGTGTCCAGAGCGGCGGATTGTTTTGAATCCACTGCGACCCCTCAATACGTGCCAGCTGTTCAAGCACGGACCAGAGAATGGACATGGCCTTGGCGGCCAGCAGAAACGGCCAGGCCGCGAGACTATCCGGAAGCAACAAACTACTCGCGACACCGAGCAAGGTCGCGGGAATCACAACCAGCTCGACCACCGGGATAGCCACCAGATTGGCAAACGGCCCGCTCAGGCTCACTTGCTGAAACAGAAATAGCAGCAACGGCAACAGCCCGGCCGCTATCGCCAGCTGCAAGCGCCCCCAGGTGAAGAGGCGTTCCTTCCATCCCTTTGCATCCACGCCCGATAGTGCGTAGAGAATCACTGCCACGGCGGCAAACGAAAGCCAGAAGCCCGGTGACATCACGGCCAGCGGATCGACCAGCAGCACGGCGAGCAGCGCTGCGGCCAGCAGCACCGATGGTGAAGTGCGCCGGCGCAGGAATACACCTCCCAGCGCTACGGCCAGCATCACCAACGCACGCTGCGTGGGAATTGCAAAGCCGGCCAGTGCTGCATAGCCAAGCGCTGCCAGCAATGCGCAAGCCGCGGCAATCAGCGGTGCGGGCACCCACAACACTGTCGTGCCCGGTAGCGACCACAGCCAGCGCGCCAGAAAGAACATCAGCCCTGCTACCAGACCGATATTCATCCCGGAGATTGCGATCAAGTGGCCGGTCCCGGTGCGGGTCAGCACCTGCCACTGATCGTCCGGTATGGCGTCGTCATCGCCGTTGGCGAATGCAGTGATCATCGGTGCAAATTGGTTGTCCGGCAGTAATGCCTGAATGCGCGCGGACAGCAGCTGTCGAAAACGATTCAGCCGATAGCCGGGCAGCAAGTCATCAGCAATTGTTCCGAGTGGCGCGATTCGCCTGCGCGATTCGTGTTCGCGTACATAACCGGTAGCACGGACACGTTGCTGAAACAAATGTGCTTCATAGTCAAACCCGCCTGGATTCTGAAAACCGTGTGGGCGCTTGAGACGAACCGTGAACGCCCAGAGGTCGCCCACATGCAAGGCAGGAGCGAAGCCATAAATGCTGAGTTGCACCTTCTTTGGTACACCGACTGGCCGATCGCCCCGCCAGGCACGTTCGATGTCAAAGGCAAAACGCAGTCCGCGCTCGGTGACCACCGGCAGATCGGCAATGCGGCCTTCGACACGCAGATCTGCGCCTTCCAGTTCGGTTGGCAGCCTGTCGGCGAGCAGGATGCCGGCGCGCAACGTAATCCACAGGAAGCCGATCAGCAGGAACAGCAGGGGCAATCCGAAGCGCGGCCAGCGCCAGGCCGTGAGAACAAGCGGCAGCAACAGCCAACCCCAGTTGAGCGTCGGCAGTGCGGCCATTTGCTGGACCGATAGAATGCCGGCAAGCAAGGCGAGCACGGAAAGACGGATGACGGGCCTCCCTGGCGGTAAATCAGTTCCTTGTGTAGGCACCCGGACACGTCCCCGGGATTAGCAGCTTAACCCCACATGACGCGTAAAATCATCCGTCGCTACCTGCCCGATGCTTCGCAGATGCGTACCCACCCGCACCTGCGCCTGTTCCACCGTTGGTTGCATTCCGCCAATCTCTGGCACTTGAATCGCCGCTCGGTGCCGGGTGCAGTCGCGGTCGGACTGTTCTGGGCATTCATCCCGTCACCGACACAGATGCTCCCGGCAGCGGCCTCGGCCATCGCCCTGCGCGTCAATCTGCCGCTGTCGCTGGCATTGTCCTGGATCGCCAATCCGCTCACCATGCCGCCGATGTTTTATTTCAATTATCGCGTCGGTACATGGCTGCTCGACCGGCCGGAGCGGCCGTTCCATTTTGAGTTGAGCTGGGACTGGCTGACACACGAACTGAGCCTGCTCTGGCAACCGCTTTTTACTCGGTTCATTCGTCGTGGCGACAGTGCGCCGCCGTGCTCGGCTATTGCAGCGTGCACGCACTCTGGCGCCTGCACGTGGCAGCGCGCCTGGACGCGTCGCACCGGACAACGCGGGCGCCCTCGCCTCACGCGTCCTTGAGCAGACCATCCTCAAGCTTGAGAATGCGATCCATGCGCGCCGCCAGGCCCGTGTCGTGGGTGACGACCACCAGACAGGTGCCGAGTTCGCGATTGAGATCAAGCATGAGTTCATACACCGCCTCGGCATTGTAGCGGTCGAGATTGCCGGTTGGCTCATCGGCAAACACGCACAACGGCTTCGTGACCATGGCGCGCGCCACCGCCACGCGCTGGCGCTCACCACCGGACAACTCGCCGGGCTTGTGTTCAAGCCGGTGTTCAAGTCCGACGCGCACCAGCATGGCACGCGCACGGTCGAGCGCCGCGGTATCCGTTTCGCGCCGGATCAGCAGCGGCATGGCGACATTCTCGACGGCGGTGAATTCCGGCAACAGGTGATGGAACTGATAAATAAAACCGAGCGCGCGATTGCGCAGCAGGCCACGCTCCGCTTCGCTGAGTTTGGAAAAATCCTGCCCATCCAGCTCAACGCGACCGCGGGTGGGTGTGTCCAGGCCGCCGAGCAGATGCAGCAGCGTGCTCTTGCCGGAACCGGACGGGCCGATGATGGCGACGCGTTCGCCGCGATTGAGGCGCAGGTACACACCCTTCAGCACCTCGACGTTGAGTTCGGCGTCGCGAAACACCTTCACCAGGCCGGTGGCGCGCACCACGGAATGTTCAGCGTTTGTGCTCATTCGTAGCGCAAGCGCCTCGGCCGGCTGGGTCTGGGCGGCGCGCCAGGCGGGATACAGGGTCGCGAGAAAACTCATCATCAACGACGCGAAGGTAATGGCCGTCACATCCAGCAAGTCAATGCGCGATGGCAGATCACTGATGTAGTACACGTCAGCGGCGAGAAAACGGATATCGAACAAGCCTTCGAGGAATTGCACGATGGCTTCTACATTGTGCGCGAGCAGCACGCCGCCGATGGCCCCGAGCAGCGTGCCGACCACGCCGATGATGCTGCCCTGCACCATGAAGATACCCATGATGCTCAGCGGGCTGGCGCCAATCGTGCGCAGGATGGCGATCTCGGCGCGCTTGTCGGTCACTACCATGATCAGTGTTGAAACGATATTGAAGGCCGCGACCGCGACGATCAGCAGCATGATCACGAACATCACGGTCTTCTCCATTTTCAGCGCGCGGAAAAAATTGGTGTGCTCGCGCGTCCAGTCGCGCACCCGGTAATCGTCGCCGAGTTGCTCGTTGAGCTCGAGTGCGCGCAGTGGCGCGCGATAGATGTCTTCAATCTTGAGGCGCAGGCCGCTCACCTTGCCCTGCATCTGATAAAGCGTGGCGGCATCGTCGAGATGCAGCAGCGCCAGCCCACTGTCAAATTCGTACATGCCAATTTCAAAAATGCCGACCACCGTGAAGCGTCGCAGGCGCGGCAGCAACCCGGCGGGTGTAAGCTGGCCCTCAGGCGTCACGATGGTGACCGGTGCACCGACGTGGGCGCCGAGCTTCCAGGCAAGCTCGCGCCCGAGCACCACGCCGAACTCGCCTGGCTTGAGTTCCGCGAGGCTGCCTTCCACCATCTTGTTGCCAATTTCAGCAACCTTCGGTTCTTCGGCCGGTAGGATGCCGCGCACAATCACGCCGCTCGCGGTGCGGCCACGCGTGATCATTCCCTGCCCCTGCACAAACGGTGCACTCGCCACAAAGCCGGGAACGGCACGGGCGGTCTTGGCGACCTCCCCCCAGTTTGCAAGCTGGCCGCGTTCGCCGCTGATTGTGATATGCGAAACCACACCGAGGATGCGCGCGCGCAACTCCTCACCAAAGCCGTTCATGACCGAAAGCACGGTGATGAGCACGGTGACGCCCAGCGCGATGCCGATCATCGAACTGAGCGAGATAAAGGAGATGAAATGATTACGGCGTTTGGCGCGTGTGTAGCGCAAACCGACCAGCAGTTCGTAGGGAAGCGACATGCGGGAGAATCAGAATGGAGACATGTTGAATGTAATGATTATAACCACAGCTGCACGCAAGCGAGAAACCTTAATATCCTGCTTCCACACCCAACACGAGTGTGCGCAGAGGCAGGCACACGAAACCTGCTGCAGTACAGTGCGGATTCGCGGAAATTAACGCAGCCCTTTTCGGCCCAAACGCACGAGCGCCGCACTCAATTCCGGGTCATTGATATCCCCAGCCACGGATTCAAGCAGCTTGCGCGTTCCCTGGGATATGGCCTGAGCTCGCCGCATGGATTGCTTGCGTCGTCCAAGGTCGAGCGGCGCGGCGCGCACCTCAAGTCCGATCAGTTCCTTGAAAAGCGGTATGGCGCGCAGTGCCAATACCAGGCTTTCGTGTGAATGCCGTACCTTGCTGATCCATACCGGTGATGAGGCGCGCAATACCAGCTTGCCGTCGGTGAAGCGGATCGGATGGACATGCGCAGACAGATCCGGCCCCGCTGCTTCGCTCCAGGCGGCAGCGATTTCCGGCAATCGGGCAATGTCCGCCGGCATGCCAAGCTCACGCAGGGTCAGCGGTGTAATGAGATTGCCGATTCTTTTTGCGCCATTGAAGCTCATGGGCAACATTTTACCCTGTACCTGGTTATTTTTCTGCACTACGGCGCGTAGTATCGATGCGAACCGGTTCAAGTCCTGTGCTGACCGGGGTGAAGCGCTACACTTGTTGCATGCACACCGCCCTGCTCGATAAGACCATCGCCGCCAACCTGGAACATCTGCGCGCCGCCATCACGGATGCAGCACAGCGCGCCGGACGCAGTCCGCAGGATGTGAAATTGATCGCGGTTTCAAAGACACAGCCAGTGGAGGCCGTGGCGGCCGCCATTGCCGCCGGGCAGCGTGTGTTTGGCGAAAGCACTGTGCAGGACGCACTGACCAAGATACCGTACTTCACCGGTCAGGCGCTGGAGTGGCATTTCATCGGACATTTGCAATCGAACAAGGCCAGGTTCATTCCCGGCAACTTCAATTGGGTGCATTCACTCGCCAGTGTAAAACTCGCCCAGCGACTTGCACGTCTGGCGCAGGAACAGGAAACTGCCATCAATACACTCATCGAAGTGAACATCACCCGTGACCCGGCGAAACAGGGGGTTGTCCCGGAAGACGTGGCGGCACTGCTCGAGGAGCTGTTGAAAGCGAATCTCGCCGGTATTCAATTGCGTGGACTCATGGCAATCGGCCCGCATCCTGCGAACGAGTCTGAGCGACGCGCCAGTTTCGCCGCGTTGCGTCAATTGCGGGATGATTGTGCACAACGCTTTACCCTGCCCGGCTTCACCGAGCTTTCCATGGGCATGAGCGGCGACTTCCGCGAGGCGATCCTGGAAGGAAGCACCATGGTCAGACTGGGAACAGCGATATTCGGAGAAAGAGATTATTTGTAGCCAGCGCGGTGCCGGCGTTCAGTCGGCTCGCTTGCCGTAGCCCTTGCCGACAGATAGGCGCCCACCAGAATCAGCGCGCCACCCGCCCATTCACGCAGGCTCACGACCTCATCCGTCAGCAACTGTTGCGACAGGGCGCCGGCGACCAGCTCGATCAGGGCCAGCACCGCCGAGCGGTGCACCGGCAGGTGCGTCACGCCGTACTGCACCAGTACTGTCATGGCCAGGATACCGCAGAGTCCCAGCGCCACCGCACCGGTAAATATTCCGAACGTGAGATGCGGCGTTTCGAGTTGCAGCAGCGGAATCATCATCAGTGCCACCAACACGACCCCGGCCCAGACACTCGCTGACTTCAGCCGCACGGAGATGTTGTCCATTTTACGCACCAGAACGTTTGACGTTGCAAACGCGAATCCGGCGGACAATGCATACCAGTCGGCGACATCGCGCGGCCACGGCACACCAGCCTCCTGATCCCAAAGCATGGTAAGCGCCCCGCCCATGGCGAGCAGCAGACTGATCAGCGCGACACGCGACAGTCTTTCGCCCAGCACGATCCGCCCCAGGATGACCGTCCAGAGTGGCGACAGATAGAACAGCAGCAACACGCGCAGGATGTTTCCCTGGAGTACTGCCTCGACAAAGGCGATGTTGGTCCAGCCGGCCGCGAGCATGAGCAGGAGCAGCAACCATGGGCGTCGCAGGAATTCGGGGAACGTGCGCCAGGTGAACGGCAAGCTGGCGACAAATGCCGTGGCGTACAGCGTGAGCGTGAGCCATACGCCGACAAAACCGCCGGATTCGAGCAGGCGCAGCGGATACCAGATTACGCCCCACAGGCTTGCACCAAGAAGTATACTGGCCACTGGCAGCAGGCGTGGTATCACCGTATGGATATTTTGATGCAGGCTTGCTTACCTCGATTGGCTATTGTTGTGCAGGCCTCGCCTGGCTGAGATTGGCTGGCTTGCGTGTGTTTCCGTATAATTTCTTGGAGTGAATGCAAGCCTGCACAAAACCAGCCATATTAACTGAGACCAGAACCGGACCGATGAACTCCAGGCTTGCTGGCCTCCAGCCTTACCCGTTCGAAAAACTCGCCGAGCTCATCCGTGGCCTCTCGCCACCATCCGGAAAGTCGGCAATCCGGCTGTCCATGGGCGAGCCGCAGCATGCCGCACCGCCGTTCGTATTGGAAGCCTTGCGCACAAACCTGAACGGCCTGTCGCACTATCCGGTCACCAAGGGCGGCATCGCGCTGCGCCAAACCATTGCACGTTGGGCGAACCGGCGTTTCAAGCTCAACAAGGCACCACTCGATCCGGAGCGCCACGTATTGCCCTGCGCCGGCACGCGCGAGGCGCTGTTCTCCATTGCGCAGGCGGTGATCGACCGGCGCGCGCATGCCGAGCAGCCGGTGGTGATCATGCCGAATCCGTTTTATCAGATCTACGAAGGTGCGCGCTGCTCGCCGGCGCGCGACCGTATTTTCTGAATACGGTCGCAGACAATCAATACCGCATGGACTTCACGCGAATCCCGGCAGAAGTCTGGAAACAGGTGCAGCTCGTGTACATCTGTTCGCCCGGCAACCCGACCGGCACGGTGCTGCAGCACGCCGATCTCGCACATATTCTGGAACTGGCCGAGCGGCACGATTTCCTGATCGCCGCGGACGAGTGTTACTCGGAAATCTATTTCGACGAGGACAATCCGCCACCCGGGCTCCTGCAAGTGGCGCACGATCTCGGCATCGTCGACTATCGTCGTTGCCTGGTGTTTCATTCGCTTTCCAAGCGTTCCAACCTGCCCGGCCTGCGCTCCGGCTTCGTGGCGGGCGATGGCGCGGCCCTCGAGCAGTATTTTCAGTACCGCACTTACCAGGGCTGCGCCCTGTCGCCGCCCACCCAGGCGGCCAGCATCACGGCCTGGGACGACGAGGCACACGTACGCACCAATCGTGACCAGTACCGGGCCAAGTTTGACGCCGTGCTGGAGATTCTCGGACCGGAAATGAATGTCGAAAAGCCTGAGGCAAGCTTCTACCTGTGGCCGCAAACACCGCAGGAAGACGAGACCTTCACCCGTGAACTGTATGCGCGCGAGAATGTCCTGGTCCTGCCCGGCAGCTATCTTTCACGTGATGCCCAGGGCGCCAACCCGGGCCACAGGCGCGTGCGCTGGCGCTGGTGGCGCCCCTGGAAGAATGCGTTGAGGCGGCGAAACGCATTCGCAGTTATATTCAGACAATCAAGGCCACCCATTCGGATTCATAAACGGAGAAGCATCATGAGTGACATTCAGTCCATCATCACCGAAGCCTTCGAGCGCCGCGCCAGCATCACACCGCGCAGTGTCGAGACCCATGTCAAGGAAGCAGTGCACGAGGCGATCGATCTGCTCGACAGCGGCAAGTCGCGCGTCGCCGAGAAGAAAGATGGTCAGTGGGTGGTGAATGAGTGGCTGAAAAAGGCGGTGCTGCTCTACTTCCGCATCGAGGACAACAGCTTCATCAAGGGCGGCTACACCAACTATTGGGACAAGGTGCCGTCCAAGTTCGCCGACTACAACTCCAAGAATTTCCGCGACGGCGGTTTTCGCGTGGTGCCGCCGGCCGCCGTGCGCAAGGGCGCCTACATTGCGCCGAGCGTGGTGCTCATGCCCTCCTACGTAAACATTGGCGGCTACGTGGATGAAGGCTCGATGGTGGACACCTGGGCGACGGTTGGTTCCTGCGCGCAGATCGGCAAGAACGTGCATCTGTCCGGCGGCGTCGGTATCGGCGGCGTGCTGGAACCGGTGCAGGCGGCTCCGACCATCATCGAGGACAATTGTTTCATCGGCGCGCGCTCCGAAGTGGTTGAAGGTGTGATCGTCGAAGAAGGTTCGGTCATCTCAATGGGCGTCTACATTGGCCAGAGCACCAAGATCTACAACCGCGAGACCGGCGAGGTCAGCTACGGACGTATCCCGGCCGGTTCGGTGGTGGTATCCGGCAACCTGCCATCCAAAGACGGCAAGTATTCGCTGTACTGTGCCGTGATCGTGAAACAGGTCGATGCCAAGACCCGTTCCAAGGTCGGCATCAACGAATTGCTAAGAGATATTTAATAATTAATTCAGACACAGAATTTATCTGTGTTCGTCCGTGGCCAAAAATAATATGACCGACAAAACCCTCGAACTGGCCAAACAGCTGATCGCCCGCCCCTCGCTCACACCGAAGGATGAAGGCTGCCAGGAACTGATGATCGAACGCCTCAAGCCGCTTGGCTTCGAGATCCATCGCCTGCGCTTCGGCGATGTAGACAACTTCTGGGCGCGGCGCGGCAGCGCCCAGCCGCTGGTGGTGTTTGCCGGTCATACCGACGTGGTACCGACCGGTCCTAAGGAGAAATGGGCCAGCGACCCGTTCACGCCGGTCGTGCGCGACGGTTTCTTGTATGGACGCGGTGCGGCCGACATGAAGGGTTCGCTGGCCGCGTTCGTCACGGCCATCGAGGATTTTGTCGCACAACACCCGACGCACAAGGGCTCGATCGGCCTGCTCATCACTTCCGACGAGGAAGGACCGTCAGTGGATGGTACGGTGAAAGTGGTCGACTGGCTGGAAGCACGCGGTGAAAAGATCGATTGCTGCCTGATTGGCGAGCCATCGTGCGTCGCGACGCTGGGTGACACACTCAAGAACGGCCGGCGCGGTTCACTGAATGGCCGTCTCACCGTGCTCGGCAAGCAGGGTCATATCGCCTATCCGCACCTGGCGCGCAACCCGATTCACCTGGCGTCACCGGCACTCGCCGAACTGGCGGCGATCGAATGGGACCGGGGCAACGAATTTTTTCCGCCGACGAGTTTCCAGATTTCCAATATCCATGCCGGCACCGGCGCCGACAATGTCATTCCCGGGCACCTGGAGATCAAGTTCAATTTTCGCTATTCCACGGCTGTAACCGACGACGGACTCAAGCAACGCGTCGAGGAAGTACTGAAGCGCCACGGGCTGCAGTACGAGATCAGCTGGGCCCTGTCCGGCCGGCCGTTCCTGACCCAACCGGGCACACTGGTTGCTGCCCTGCAAGACGCTGTCCGCACCGAGCTGGGCATCGAAGCGGCCCTGTCGACCAGTGGCGGCACCTCGGATGGGCGCTTTATTGCCCCAACCGGGTCCCAGGTCGTGGAACTGGGGCCGTTAAACGCGACAATTCACCAAATTGACGAGTGCGTTCGCGTGGATGACCTGGCGAAGCTTTCCCGCGTCTACACGCGCACTTTGACCCGCCTGCTGACCTGAAATCCCTCTCCCCACCCCGGCGCGCCACATTTTTTGCGCGTTCCAGCATTATGTACTATATAGTTGATATTATTGGACTTATATAAAAAATCGGGGTGGGGATGGTCAAGGGGGGGTTGCTCAAGAAGGACTGGTTTTTCGCGCTGGTCTTTTCACTCCTGTTCCTGATCGGCGTATTCAATGGTGCGGTTGTATTCGATCGTTTTGAGCTCATGGCCTATGACGTTGGAATCCAGTCTGCGCACCGCACTCCGGGATCGAACGAAAACATTGCCATTGTTGCCATTGACGACGAAAGCATTCAGCAGATCGGCCGCTGGCCCTGGCCCCGCAACATACTGGCCGAGATAGTCGACAAATTGAGCGCCGCGAAAGCCAACGTGATTGGTCTGCAGATTCCACTGAATGAACCACAGACCGATGCCGGTCTCGAGTACATACGCCGTCTGAGTACAGCGCTCGGCAAGACATCACGGCGAGGCGACGTTGCCGCCCTGCTCAACCAGGCCGAGCAGGAACTCGACACCGACCGGCGTCTGGCCGCGGCCATCCCGGCTGCCGGCAATGTGTTGCTCCCCCTGCAGTTCACGTTTGGGCGTCCGACCGGCAAAGCGGAGGCGCCGCTCCCGGATTTTGTGCGGCGCAACCAACTGCCGCGCATTGCGACGCGTAACCCGAAAGTCGCGACACCGCGCCAAACCAAGTCCGCGAGCCTGCCGCTCGCTGCGTTCGGCCAGCACGCAGCCGGTGTCGGCCACCTGAATCAGGTCTCAGACAGCGATGGCGCCGTGCGCAGTGACGCCCTGGTTGTGGAATACCACGGTGACTACTACCCTTCCCTGGCACTGCTACTCGCCGCCCGCAGCCTCAGACTGAAACCGGCCGACATCCGCGTCAACCTTGGTGAAGGCGTGAAACTCGGCAACCTGAACATTCGCACCGAAAACGACCTGCGCATGCTGACGAGCTTCGAACGGCGTGCCAAGGGTGGCACGCCGTTCGCCACGTATTCGTTCAGTGATGTGCGTGCCGGCCGGATCCCGGCGGCACAATTCAGGAACAAGATCGTGCTGGTTGGCGTAACCGCAGCGGTTGCCGGCGAGCAGTTCGTCACGCCGATCAGCCAGCGCATGGGAACGCCGCTGCTCACCGCGCATGCCGTGAGCAGCATTCTCAACCAGAACTTTTACACGCGCCCGGACTGGGCCGTAATCGCCGAAACCGCGCTGTATGTGACACTCGTGCTCTACCTCATGCTGCTCTTGCCACGCCTGCCGACAGTCACGGCGGGATTTGTGTCATTTGTGTTGCTGTTGCTGTTGCTGGGCGGTGGCCATTACCTGCTGCTGCGTGATCAGGTCTGGATTAAAACCGTATCCCCGGCACTGCTGTTGTTGCTCGGACACACGCTGATGATCACCAAGCGCTTCTTCATGACCGCGCGCCTGAAGCGGCGCGCCGAGGCCGATTCGAGTCAAACCAACCGCATGCTCGGTCTGGCCTTCCAGAACCAGGGGCAGCTCGACATGGCGCTGGACAAATTCCTTTCCCTGCCAGTGGACCATTCGGTACTCGAACTCATCTATAACCTGGCACTCGACTTCGAACGCAAGCGCCAGTTCAGCAAGGCCGGATCCGCCTATTCCTATATTATCGAGCACAACCCGAAGTTCCGTGACGTCGCCGAGCGTTACCAGCGCGTCCAGAAAGCCGACAACGCGCTGGTTCTTGGCGGCGCACACGTCAATCCGGCTGGCACGCTGGTGCTCGACCAGACCGACCAAAAACCGGTCCTCGGGCGCTACGAGGTCGAGAAGGAACTCGGCAAGGGCGCAATGGGCACGGTTTATTACGGGCGTGATCCGAAAATCAACCGCGTGGTGGCCATCAAGACCCTGGCGCTTGCCAGCGAATTCGAAGGCACCGACCTGGCGCAAGCCAAGGAACGGTTTTTTCACGAGGCCGAAACCGCCGGCCGCCTCAATCACCCGAACATTGTCACGATTTACGATGCCGGCGAGGATCATGATCTTGCCTACATCGCCATGGAGTACCTTGAGGGCAAGGAGCTCACGGCCTACACCGAGCCCGGGCAGTTGTTGCCGGTGAACGATGTCGCGGATATTATCTGCAAAGTCGCCGAAGCCCTGTCTTATGCTCATGCCCAGGATGTTGTCCATCGCGATATCAAGCCGGCCAACATCATGTACGATGCACGGTCTGGCAGCGTCAAGGTCATGGATTTCGGTATCGCACGCATTACGGCATCCAAACGCACGCGCACCGGCGTGATTCTCGGTACACCCTCCTACATGTCACCCGAACAACTGTCCGGAAAGCGCGTCGATGGCCGTTCCGATCTGTTTTCACTTGGCGTGATGACTTTCGAACTGCTCACCGGCCACCTGCCATTTCAAGGCGATACCATGACAACCTTGATGTACCAGATCGTCAATGAACCGCACCCGAAAATCCGCAGCCTGCATGCCGACTTGCCGGCCTGCATGCGTGCCGTCATGGACAAGGCGCTCGCCAAGAATCCGGATCAGCGTTACCAGACCGGTGATGAATTCAGCCAGGCGTTGCGCAAATGCGTGACGGCAAAAACACAGAAAAAAAAGACGGGGACAGCATGAGCAGCCTGCAGATGATGGGCAAGACTGATTCCGGGATGGTGCGCGACCACAACGAGGACTGTTTTCTCGTTCTGCCGGACAGCGGCATCGCCATTCTGGCTGACGGCATGGGCGGCCATCTCGCCGGGGAAGTGGCCAGCGCCATGGCGATCGATAAGGTGACGCATTACGTGCTCGATGCCTTTAAGAAAGCGCCCAAGGCAAAGGCCGCCAGTGCACCAGGTTCGTCCTATGAATCGGCAACCCTTGTCGAAGCGATCAAGGTGGCTAACGCCGCGATACACGAGGCGTCCATGAGCCGGCCGGAACAAGCCGGCATGGGAACAACCATCGTGGCCGCGGTTTTTCACGACAACACCCTCAGTGTTGCCCACGTCGGTGATTCGCGCCTGTACCGCTTTCGCCACGGCACGCTCAGCCTGATCACCGAAGACCATTCCATGGTACAGGAACTGCTGCGCCGCGGGCTGATGACGCCGGAAGAAGCGCGCACCTCGCAGAACCGGAATCTGGTGACGCGCGCGCTCGGAATCGACCCGCTGGTCGAGGTCGATGTGAGTGAACAACAGTGCGAGGACGGCGATATTTACCTGCTTTGCTCGGATGGACTGAATGACGTGCTGACGGACGAAGAAATCGCTGCTGTCCTGGCGCAGCACGCGGACAACCTGGATTTCGCCGCGCAACGGCTGATTGCCGACGTGAACGCGCGCGGCGGCCCGGACAACGTTTCCATTGTGTTGATACACACGGACGGGCGTTTTTCACGCGCCAAGAAAGGCAGATGACATGTCTTTACGGCGCGAAATAAATGTCATGTCTGAAAATCCACTTTCCTTTATACAAGTCGTGAGATAAATACCATGGCCAAGATGATCCTGAAATTCAACGACGTCATTATCGACCAGATCGTTCTCAAACAGGGCGACATGAATATCGGCCGTCGTCCCGGCAGTGAAATTCTGCTCGATAACATGGCGGTCAGCGGCAATCACGCCAGCATTTTCACCATCGGCGAGGATTCCTTTGTCCAGGACCTGAACAGCACGAACGGAACCTTCGTCAACAACAAGCGCATTGCCAAACACCACCTCGATGACGGCGATGTCATTACCATCGGCAATCACAGCCTCACCTACCGCAATGAAAAGGCCGCGAAGAGCAGCCCCAACTTCGCCAAGACCGTGATTATCAATCCGCACAAGCAGGAAGAGATGCTTGCACAGGCAGGCAACGCGGCCGCTGCGGCGTCAAAAGAATCCGCACCGACGACAGATATCCGCAAAGGCTCGCTGTTCATTCTGAGTGGCGCGAACAGCGGCAAGCGCATTGACCTCACCTCGTCGGTAACAAACCTTGGGCGCACCGGCAAACGCGCTGGCATCATCTCGCGCACCGGCAACGGCCGTTATCTCCTGCTCCCGGGTGACAACAACGTGGCGCCGAGTCTCAACGGCAAAAAGGTCGGCGCGAACGGCGAGGAACTCAAGAACGGCGACGTCATCGAGGCCGCCGATTCGCGCATGCAGTTTTATCTGAAATAAAGTTTCTAAAGAAAACAAGACAAGAGCCGTATTTCACTGAAATACGGCTCTTGTTGTTTTTAAACCCAGGAATAAACAGACCCAGTTATGAGCATGTGTACTGAAACCAGGGTAAAAACTTGCTCAAATTTCATGACACCCTAATTCCAGGGAACCTGTTGAATCAACAGGATTTAATATTTATCACCCCCGAAAAGCTCCGTTGCAACGTCGCTTTTCGGGGGCCGAAATGTAGTTAGCCATGTTAAGGACACATCAATAACGGATAGCACGTTTATCTCCGGAAAAGAGAAATCGGAATTATTGCATGAATAAGTTAATACAGTTCTGGGGTAATCTACGATCGAGCTTCTGGTTTCTGCCTTCGCTGATGGTCGCAGGTAGCATTGTCTTTGCGGTGGTGTTGATCGAAGACAGACTCTGCCGCTAGCGACCGCTGGCTGAGCCAGTGGCCACGCCTGTTTGGGGTAGGAGCGGAAGGCGCGCGCCAGATGTTGTCCACGCTGGCCGGTTCAATGATGACGGTGATGGGCATCACCTTCTCCATGACCTTGCTGGCACTGGTGCTGGCGTCGAGCCAGTACACCTCCCGTATTCTGCGGAACTTCATGCGTAGCCGCATCACGCAATTCACGCTGGGGGTTTTCGCCAGCATTTTCGCTTATTGCCTGATCGTGTTGCGCACCATTCGCGGCAGTGCTGGTGTTGACGAGTTCGTGCCGAGCCTGGCGGTATTCTTTGCCTTTGTAATGTCGCTCGGTGGCGTGGGTATCCTTATCTATTTCATTCATCATATTGCCTTGTCGATCCAGGCATCCAGCATCATCGCCTCGGTCGCTAAGGAGACTAACGCCTCCATTGATCGGCTGCTGCCAAAAGAACTGGATCAGGGGTCCGATGAAGACGAAGGCCGGAACGGCAGGTGCTCGAGTCACTGGATGAGAGGACCTGGTATCCAGTGCCGGCAGCAGTGAGCGGTTACATTCAAAGCGTGAATAACGCTGCGTTGCTGCACCTGGCGGGGGACAACAGGACCATCGTGCGTATGGAGCACGGTATCGGCGCGTTCGTTGTGCAAAATACGGCCCTGGTATCGCTCGCCCTGACCTACCCGCCAGATCAGAAGACCATTGATGCGCTTAATGCTGCTTACAGTATTGGCCGCCATCGCACGGTGGAACAGGACCCGGCTTTCGGTATTCGACAGATCGTGGATATGGCCATCAAAGCACTTTCACCCGGGGTCAATGACACCTCAACGGCGGTGATGTGCGTGGACTATCTGACATCGATTCTGGCTCGGCTGGCCGGTCGACAATTCCCGTCTGTGCACCGTTACGAGGGAGAAACGCTGCGTGTGATTGCGATTGTTCCGAGCTTTGAGGGACTATTGGCCGAGGCCTTCGATCAGATTCGGGGTAGCGCCGAAGAGAATGTTGCCATACTGGCGCGCCTGCTCGGCGCCCTTGATACCATCGGTAGTCTGACGATCAGGCCCAGCCACTTACGAGCACTCGACGAACAGCTGCAGTGTATTGCCGAGCTGGCCGATCGCAGCATCGAATCCAGCCATGATCGCGCGCGGCTCGAAAGGCGGCTGTCGGAGGTGCGCGAAACGCTGGAAGCGCAGTCTGCGTTATGCGCAGAGGAAGCAGAAGGCATAGCGTTATGGACACGAGACGTGAAAATTAAAATGGGCATTTAAAGATGACCACCAAACAGTTACTGGTGTTTAACCAGGTGTAAACTCTAATACTTAAAACATTTCATCTCTTTCAACTATAGGAGTTCAACATGACTATGGGTTCAGGAACTACAATGAAAATTATTGGTATTGCCCTGGTGGTTTTAGGGATTGGCCTTGCAATATGGGGGTATCAATTATCTGGTTCTGTCGGTTCACAAATAACACAAGCTGTCACAGGTTCAGATACAGATAAGGTAATGACTTTCTACATTGCTGGTGCTGTCAGTTTTGTTGTTGGCATATACCTTTTCCCTAAAAAATAAACAGGAGGCAACATGGATATCATTAGCTTAATAATATTTTTAGCAGTTGGCGCGCTGGTTGGGTGGCTTGCTGGCGTCATAGTGAAGGGAAGAGGATTTGGTGTTGTAGGAAATATTATTGTGGGAATTGTTGGCGCTGTATTGGGTGGTTTTGTATTCGGTTTGCTCGGTATAACAACAGGCGGGTTTTTAGGCTCCATAGTTATGGCCACTATTGGCGCTGTTATTTTGCTATTTATAATTGGTTTGGTTAAGAAGGCCTAGCTCAATAGCAGCTAACAAGTAAATCAACCTGACAAATATTTCAGCGGGTAAAAACTTCCCACTGAAATATTTGCAGGTTATTTAGTCGTTAGCGCTCTAAGACAATCTCTAACGCCTCTTCCAACCGCCTCACCGGAAACAACTCGATTCCGGCTTCACTCTTCTTCGGCATGTTTGCGACCGGCAATACCGCCCTTTTGAATCCCAGCTTGGCGGCCTCGCGGATGCGCTCCTGACCGCGCTGCACCGGACGCACCTCGCCGGCCAGGCCGATTTCGCCGAACACCACCAGGTCCCGACCGAGCGGACGATTGCGCAGGCTCGAGACCGCGGCGCACAGCACCGCCAGGTCGGCGGCCGGTTCCAGCACCCGCACACCACCGACCACGTTCACGAACACGTCCTGATCGTACATGACAATGCCGGAATGCCGGTGCAGCACCGCCAGCAGCATGGCCAGGCGGTTGCTGTCCAGCCCGACGCACACGCGGCGCGGATTCGGCGAATGGCTTTCGTCCACCAGCGCCTGCACCTCCACCAGCAACGGGCGCGTGCCCTCCTGGGTCGCCAGCACCACGCTGCCCGGCACCGCGTCGCCCTGGCGGCTGACGAACATGGCGGACGGATTGGTGACTTCGCGCAGGCCGGTTTCGGTCATGGCAAACACGCCGATTTCATTCACCGCGCCGAAGCGGTTCTTGATGGCGCGCACAATGCGGTACTGACTGGCGCTTTCGCCTTCGAAATACAGACACCGTGTCGACCATGTGTTCGAGCACGCGCGGTCCGGCGAGCGTGCCCTCTTTGGTGACATGCCCGACCAGAAACAACGCCATGCCCGACTGCTTGGCGAAACGCACCAGTTGCGCCGCCGATTCGCGCACCTGTGCGACGCTGCCGGGCGCCGACTGCAGGTTCTCGGTGTACACCGTCTGGATGGAGTCGATCACCATCACTGCCGGTTTCTCGCTCTGGGCGGTGGCGATAATGGTCTCGACGCGGTTCTCGGTAAACACCCGCACCTTGTCGGCGGTCAGGCCGAGGCGCTGTGCGCGCAGCGCAATCTGTTGCGTGGATTCCTCGCCGGTGACATACAACACCGGCGCGGTCGCGCTGATCGCGGCCAGCGCCTGCAGCAGCAAGGTGGACTTGCCGATACCCGGATCGCCACCGATCAGCGTCACCGAGCCGGTCACCAGGCCGCTGCCACCCAGCACGCGGTCGAACTCGGACAGACCGGTACGGATGCGGATGATTTTTTCAGCCGACACCGTATCCAGCGACTGCACGGTCGCCGTCATCGCTGGGCGCGCCAAAACGCCAACCGCGTTCCGGCATGGCCTTCGAGGCGACAGCGGTTTCAACCAGCGTATTCCAGGCATTGCAGCCCGGACACTGGCCGACCCACTTGGGCGACTGCGCGCCGCACTCGTTGCAGCTGTAGATGGATTTTGTCTTGGACATGTTCACGTTAGTGCGCTGCAAAAGCGCCTGGCCACAAGTGAGCACTGATAACTACTGATTGAATTCCTGAAACTGGCACGCATGGCATCTGCATGCATCGGCAACCAGCTCTTACTCTTATACCGTGCTCTCGATGCGCGGCACGCGTTCCGTAACGCAACATAATAGTTCGTAGGAGATCGTGCCAGTCAAGGCGGCGATCTCCTCCACCGGCAGGCCCGCGCCCCAGAGCACCACGGTATCACCCACTTTCGCGTCGGGCAAATCGCGCAAATCGACCGTGATCATGTCCATGGACACGCGCCCGATGAGTGGGACACGCACGCCGTTGACCAGCACCGGTGTTCCGGGCGGTGCATGCCGTGGATAGCCGTCACCGTAACCGATGGCCACCACGCCCACCGGCATGTCCTCCGGACACACCCAGTCGCCGCCATAGCCGATGGGTTCCCCTTTGCGGCGCTGATTGATGGCAATGAACTCGCTCGAGAGGGTCATCACCGGCTTGAGATCAAGCGTCTCGGCACTGATGCCAATCATGGGTGTTGCGCCATACAGCATGATACCCGGCCGCACCCATTCGAAATGGCTGGACGGCCAGTTCACAATGCCTGCCGAATTGGCGAGACTGCGATCCACGTTGAGATTCAGGGTTAGCTCATCGAAAAGCCGGATCTGAAGCGGCGTGGCGCTGTCGAAGCGGTTGTCGGCAGTCGGAAAGTGCGACATCACGCGTATGCGCCCGGCCGCCATGCACACCTTGAGCCGTTTGATGATCTCCGGCAGTGATTCCGGAGGAAACCCGAGTCGGTGCATGCCGGTATCCACCTTCACCCACACATCGATCGGCTCAATTTTGCCGGCATGCTCCAGATCCCAGAGCTGGCTTTCATGATGCACCACCGAAGACAGCTGATAGCGCACCAGGGTCGGAAGTTCTTCCGGATGAAAAAAACCTTCCAACAGGCAGATCGGCTGCTGGATGCCGGCATCGCGCAGTAAAATCCCATCCTCGGCGCTGGCGACACCAAAGGCATCGGCGTCGCGCAGAGTTTTTGCGGTCCAGACAAGGCCGTGACCGTAGCCATTCGCCTTGACCACGGCCATGATGCTGGCGAGTGAGGCAAAGCTGCGTACCCGCGAAAAATTATGCCGCAGGGCATCCGGATTGATCAGTGCGCGTGCCGGTCTCATTGATTGTGGCTATTCACGTGAAGGCTTGCTTTCTCTATTATGATCTGTTGCCCGGCGAGCGCCAGATGGTGAATAAAAATCCGTTGACCCGGGTCAATAGGTCTCACCATACCCCGTGTTGGTGTAGTTTTCGAAGCGGGTGTACTCACCCAGAAAGGTCAGCTTGACCTTGCCGGTCGGGCCGTTACGTTGCTTGCCAATAATGATCTCGGCCGTGCCCTTGTCCTGGCTGTCCTCGTTGTACACTTCGTCGCGGTAAATGAAGAAAATCACGTCCGCGTCCTGCTCGATGGCGCCGGACTCGCGCAGGTCGGACATCACCGGGCGCTTGTTGGGGCGCTGTTCAAGGCTGCGATTCAGCTGCGAGAGCGCCACACCGGTACTCCCAGCTCTTTGGCCAAACCCTTCAGGGAGCGCGTGATGCCGGAGATTTCGGTGGCGCGGTTCTCGCTCGATTCCGGTGCCTGCATGAGCTGCAAATAATCCACCACGATCAGCCCCAGGCCGTGCTCGCGTTTCAGCCGCCGCGCACGGGTGCGCAACTCCAGCGGTGTGAGCGCCGGTGTGTCGTCAATGAACATCGGCGCCTCGGCCAGCATGCCGATCGCGTGGGTGAGGCGCGGCCAGTCGTCGTCGTCGAGTTTGCCGGTGCGCACCTTGTGCGCGTTGATGCGCCCAAGTGAAGCCATCATGCGCATCGCCAGCTGCTCGCCCGGCATTTCCATGCTGAAGATGGCCACCGGCAGCTTGCTGCCGACGGCCGTGCTCTCGGCGATGTTCATGGCGAGCGAGGTCTTGCCCATGGACGGTCGTCCGGCCACGATCACCAGATCTCCCGCTTGCAGGCCGGAGGTCATGTCGTCCAGGTCCTTGAAACCCGTGGACACGCCGGTGATCGCCGATTCGGCCCGGAACAGCGTATCGATGCGGTCGACTGCCCTGGTGAGCAGGGTCTTGAGCGGGGCAAAGCCGCCGCGCCGGTGCGCGCCCTGCTCGCTGATGTCGAAGATGCTGCGTTCCGCGAAGTCGAGGATGTCCGAGGCGCTTTGCCCTTCCGGGCTGTAGGCGCTGCCGGAGATGCGGGTGGCGGTGTGGATCAGGTTGCGCAGGATGGCGCGCTCGCGCACGATGTTGGCGTACGCAGCGATGTTGGCGGCACTTGGGGTATTGTTGGCGAGCGAGGCCAGATACGCGAGGCCGCCGGCGTTCTGGAGTTCCTGGTGCTTGTCCAGCCACTCGGAAACCGTCACCACATCCGCCGGACTGCTTTCCTCGGCCAGCGCGCCGATGGCGCGGAAAATGAGGCGGTGTTCCTTGCGGTAGAAGTCGGCCTCGGTGATCTTGTCGGCGACCCGATCCCATGCCTGCCCTTCCAGCATCAAGCCGCCGAGCACGGACTGCTCCGCCTCGACCGACTGGGGGGGAACTTTGAGCGCCTCGGCCGCCGATTGGCCGCCCAGCGCAACGGCGCGATCCTCCATCAATCCTCCGCTGCCCGTTTATTGTCAGGCGGCGTGGTTGCCGCAATGACCCTATGCAGAGGTAACACTACCACCCTTGCCGGCGGTCTGTCGCCGCCTGTCACTGACACGACTGAATATTAATATTTACTTCTCGGTCTTCTCGGCGATTACCGAAACAATGATGTTGAAATTGACTTCGGCATGCAGGCTGACCGGGATTTCGAAGTCGCCGATATGCTTGAGCGGACCGCTCGGCAAATGGATTTCGGCGCGCTCCAGCGGGAAGCCGGCCTGGGTCATGGCCTCGGCAATGTCGGCGGTGCCGATCGAACCGAACAGCTTACCCTCTTCTCCGGCCTTGCCCATGATCTGCACCGTGGCGCCGGCCATTTTCTCGGCACGCGCCTTGGACGCGGTCAGCGCCTCCGCCTGGATTTTCTCCAGCTCGGCACGCCGCACTTCGAATGCGGCCTTGTTTTTTTCGTTTGCAATCGCCGCCTTGCCCTGCGGGATCAGAATAATTGCGGCCGAAACCGGAGCGCACCTTTACCAGGTCGCCCAGGTTGCCGAGATTGCGTACCTTCTCAAGCAGAATGATTTCCATCGTCGTTTCCTCTGTACAGCAATGATTGGCAGGCGTCGCTTAACCGCGATGCGAGTCGGTATACGGCATCAGCGCCAGGAAGCGCGCGAGTTTCACGGCGCGTGTCAGCTGACGCTGATAATGTGCCTTGGTGCCAGTGTTACGGCTCGGGATCAACTTGCCGGTTTCGGTGACGTAGCCCTTCAGGGTGTTGAGATCCTTGTAGTCGATCTCCACCACGCCTTCGGCGGTGAAGCGGCAAAACTTTTTGCGGCGAAAGAATGTGCGGGACATGTGTAGTTCCTCGGAATCTGGTCAGAGATAAATAATTGTCGCGATGCGTTCAGGCCGACGGGGCAGGCTCGGCCGTCGCGGTGTCATCAGCCGATTCAGCTGACTCGGAGGGCTCAGTGCTCTCTTCGCTGTCGGCGCGCGCCACGGGGCGAGGCTCTTCCTGTTCTTCCTTCACCAGCGGCGACGGCGTGGTAACGGCGCTCTTGCGCGCCAGCGTCAGCGAGCGGATTACCGCATCGTTGAAACGGAACGCGGTCTCGATCTCGTTCAACGTCTCCTGACCGCACTCAATGTTCATGAGCACGTAGTGCGCCTTGTGGATCTTGTTGATCGGGTACGCGAGCTGCCGACGGCCCCAGTCTTCGAGGCGATGGATCTTGCCGTTTCCGGTATCAATCATCGAGCGGTAGCGCTCGATCATGGCCGGTACCTGCTCGCTTTGGTCCGGATGGACCATGAAAACGATTTCATAGTGACGCATAACAACTCCTTCTGGCTGTGAAGCCTCCCGTAACCGGAGTCGCAAGGACTCTATTCACTGCGGCCGATGAGGCAAGGAAACCCGCTGGATGCCGGGCTAAGGGCGCGAATTCTAAAGGCTTTCCAGTCCTCAGGCAAGCCGAGACTAGCTTTTTCGGCGCTGCCGGACGGCCTCGAACAAGCACACACCGGCCGCCACCGAGACATTCAGGCTCTCCACAGTGCCGGACATCGGGATACGCACCAGATAATCGCATTTGTCGCGTGTCAGGCGCCGCAGACCCGACCCCTCGGCACCCAACACCAATGCCATGGGTCCGCGTAAATCCACGTCATACAGCTCCTGCTCGGCCTCACCAGCTGCTCCAGCCAGCCACACGCCGGCAGCCTTGAGCTCATCCAGCACCCGCGCCAGATTGGTGACCTGAAACACCGGCAAGGTCTCGGCCGCGCCACTGGCGACCTTGCGAACCACGGGCGTAATGGGGGCGCTGTTATCACGCGGAAGGATGACGGCGTGGGCACCGGCGGCATCGGCCGAACGCAGACAGGCACCCAGATTGTGCGGATCCTGAATACCGTCCAGAACCAGCAGGAGGGGCTTTTCCGGGAGCTTCGTCAGAAAATCCTTGAGGTCGGCCTCATTGCGTTCCGCCGCGGCCCGGCAGCGCGCCATGACGCCTTGATGGTTCGTGTTGCCAGCCAGCCGGTCGAGCGCGTCGGCGCTTGTCTCCTCAATCACGATACCGGCCGCGCGCGCCGCCTTCAGCAGCTGCGTACGTCGTTCCCCCTTGCGTGCCCGATCAAGACGAATCGACAACACACGCTCAGGCGATCGTTCAAGCAGTGCCAACACCGCATGCCAGCCGCCGACGGCCTCTTCATTCATCGCCGCTTCTTCTTGGCCGACCTTTTACGATCACGTGACTTGCCATCGTGCTTGCGCTTGCCCTCTTTTTTACCGTGCCCTCTGTCTTCACGTTGCGGCGTGCGCCTGGCGTCACGCTTGGCTTCGCCAATCAATTCAAAATCGAGCTTGGCCTCATCCAGGTTTACCTGTGCGACTCGAATGCGGACAGCGTCACCAAGTCGGTAGCTGCGATTGGTGCGCTCACCCAATAAACGGTGTTTAGCCGGATCGAAATGATAATAGTCGTTGCCCAGCGACGTGATGTGCACCAATCCATCCACATAAACCTCGGCCAAGCTCGACAAAAATGCCAAAGTTGGTGACGCCGCTGATAATGCCATCGAACTCCTCGCCGATCTTGTCCATCATGTACTCGGCCTTGAGCCAGCGTGCGACCTCGCGGGTCGCATCGTCCGCACGCCGCTCAGTCGAGGACAGGTGGTCAGTCAATGTCTGTACTGCTTCAATTGTGTCCTGGATCGGCTGACGATTGAGTGAGGCCCTTGATCGCGCGATGCACGAGCAGGTCCGGGTAACGCCGGATCGGCGAGGTGAAATGCGTGTAGTTTTCGAAACCGAGCGCAAAATGGCCAATATTGTCCGGACTGTAGATCGCCTGACTCAGGCTGCGCAGCAGCACGGTATGTATGAGCCGCACATCGGGCCGGTCACCCAGTGACGCGAGCAGCTTCCCGTAGTCCTTGGCCTTTGGCTCATCACCGCCTCCCAGCTGCACGCCGAGCTCGAACAAAAACTCGCGCAGTGCCGATAGTTTTTCGGCCGGTGGACCGGCATGGATGCGGAACGGCGCCGGTACCTTGTTTTTTACCAGAAACTCGGCGGCACACACGTTGGCCGCCAACATGCATTCCTCGATCAGCTTGTGCGCGTCATTGCGTTGCAGCGGCACGATTCGCTCAATCTTGCGCTGCGCGTTGTAGATAATTTTGGTTTCAGGCAATTCAAAATCCACGGCACCGCGCACCTGGCGTGCGCGGTGTAATACCTTGTAGAGCGTATACAGATTTTCCAGATGCGGGAGCAATGGCGAATATTCCTTGCGCAGTGCCGCGTCCTGATCCACCAGCATGGCCGCCACCTGGGTATAGGTCAGGCGTGCCTGCGAACGCATCAATGCTTCGAAGAACTGGAATTTCTGGATTTCGCCGTGTGCATTGATTTCCATCTCGCACGCCATGCACAGGCGGTCTACCTGGGGATTCAGCGAACACAAACCGTTCGACAGAATCTCCGGCAACATGGGAATCACATTATTCGGGAAATACACCGAATTGCCGCGATTCTGGCCTTCGCGGTCGAGCGCCGTTCCGGTGTGCACATAGTGCGAAACATCCGCAATGGCTACAATCAGGCGGTAACCCTTGCCGACGCGCTCGCAAAACACGGCATCGTCAAAATCGCGCGCGTCCTCGCCGTCGATCGTGACCAGCGGCACGGTGCGCAGGTCCTTGCGATTTTTCTTTGCCTCCTCCGGAACCTGTGGCGCCAGATTTGCCACTTCGTTCAACACCGCGTCCGGCCATTCATGCGGCAAATCGTGCGCACGGATGGCGACTTCGATTTCCATGCCCGGTGCCATGTGGTCGCCCAGCACTTCGATAATTTTTCCAACCGGCTGACTGCGGCGCGTCGGGTGCTCGATGATTTCCGCCACCACGATCTGGTTTGGTTTGGCGTCGCCGATGGCATCGTGCGGAATCAGAATATCCTGGGTAATGCGTTTGTCGCTTGGCACCAGAATAGCTAACATGTTGTTCTCGGCGACATAACGGCCGACCACCGTCTTGTGGGAACGCTCCAGCACTTCGATGATTGTGCCTTCCTTGCGGCCACGCTGATCGAGACCGGCAACGCGTGCCACCGCGCGGTCACCGTGCAACACCATGCGCATTTCACGTGGGCTGAGAAACAGATCACCGCCGCCCTGATCAGGCACCAGAAAACCAAAGCCTTCGTGATGGCCGATTATTCGGCCGGTGACCATGTCCATGCGGTCAATCAAGGCGTACAGGCCACGCCGGTTCTTGAGCAACTGACCGTCGCGTTCCATGGCACGCAGCCGACGACCGAAGGCATCCAGGTCGCGCTCGCCTTCAACATGCAGGGCAGCGGTGATCGCATTGAAGGTCAGCGGCTCGCCGCGTTCCTTGAGGCAGGCAAGCACCGCCTCCCGACTGGGTACGGGAAATTCGTAGATACGTGGCTCACGGGTAGCCTTGCTGTCGGCCCTGTTTCAGTTTGTGTCTTGTCGGGCTTATTCGGTTTTTGCGTTGACATGCCCATTTTGTCTCGGTAGAGTGCGGCGGCTTGTAGAACCCGCTAGGTTTTTTACGGGCTCTACGCCGGGGTGGCGGAACTGGTAGACGCGCTAGCTTCAGGTGTTAGTGGGGGTAACCCCGTGGAGGTTCAAGTCCTCTCCTCGGTACCAGATTCAGACTCCGGATGTGCGGCTCGAACTGAGCCTCGCATCCGGAGTTTTCCTGAAGTACACATTTCTTCTCCAGCAGTAAAATAGTAACTTTTGTTCAGACTTTGCATTCCAAGGATTCAATCAAACGGATGCCGCAGGACAATCGTCTCGGCACGATCCGCACCTGTGGAAATAATGTCGATGCGCGTGCCGGTCACTTCTTCCAGACTCGTTTCAGATAGGCGCGCGCCGTCGCCGGCAATTTGTCGTAGTCCTTCACGCCAACCGTTGATTCCTTCCAGCCCGGCATGTCTTCGTACACCGGCTCGCATTTCTCCAGCGCATCCGCACCACTCGGTGCCGATTCCAGCAATTTTCCGTCACAGCGATAAGCCGTGCACAGGCGAACGGTCTCGAGACCATCGAGCACGTCGAGTTTGGTGATGCACAGCCCGGTGAAGCCGTTGATCTGATGTGCGCGCCGCAGGGCGATGGCGTCGAACCAGCCGCAGCGCCTTTTGCGTCCGGTGGTGGCGCCGAATTCCTTGCCGCGCGTGCCGAGTTGCTCGCCGATGTCGTCAAACAGTTCGGTCGGAAACGGTCCGGCGCCAACGCGCGTGGTGTAGGCCTTGGTGATGCCCAGTACATAATGCAGTTTCGAGGGGCCTACGCCGGTACCACATGACGCCGCACCAGAACTGGTGTTGGACGATGTCACGTACGGATAGGTGCCGTGATCGATATCGAGGAGCGTGCCCTGCGCGCCCTCGAACAGCACCGACTTGCCGGAACGCATGTAGTCGTCGAGCAAGGGCGGGATGTCGGCCACCATCGGCCGCAGGCGCTCGGCCAGCTTCCAGGTTTTCATCCAGCTCCTGCTGGTAGTCGACCGTGTCGGTCTGAAAGTAATTTTTCAGTGCAAAGTTGTGGTATTCCATGACTTCCGCAAGACGCGCGGCAAAACGTTTTTCATCGATGAGGTCGGCCACGCGCAATCCACGGCGTGACACCTTGTCCTCATATGCCGGCCCGATTCCACGACCGGTAGTGCCGATGGCCGACTTGCCGCGCTTCTTCTCACGCGCCGCATCGAGTGCCACGTGGTAACGCAGGATGAGCGGGCAGGAATCGCTCACGCGAAGGCGATCACCCACAGAAACGCCACTCGCCGCGAGATGGTCGATTTCCTCGAACAAAGCCGAGGGTGAAAGCACGACGCCGTTGCCAATCAGGCACATGACGTTCTGACGCAGGATCCCGGATGGAATCAGATGCAGTACGGTTTTTTGGCCATCAATCACCAGTGTGTGGCCAGCATTGTGTCCACCCTGAAAGCGCACCACCGCATGGGCGCGATCGGTAAGCAAATCCACAATTTTTCCCTTGCCTTCATCGCCCCACTGCGAGCCGATTACGACGACGTTCTTGCCCAATGGTCTACTCCTCTAATGTGGGTGCCAGATTCGCACCCGATTTGTACCACATCAGACCGGCTGCACGACCCATTTGCCGCCCTGCTCGACCAGTTCACGGTCACAACCGAGCGTGCGTACAGATGATTTATCACCTGGCAGTCGCAAGACCACACACTCACCCGCAGCGCGCAGCGCCGCAATCATTTCATCCAGACTCTTCGTGCCGGTGTGCGGCGCGAGTATACCCCGCGGTTCCACATCGTCAGTCGAAACCAGACGCGACAATTGGCGCAGATCGGTGCTGAAGCCGGTGGCAGCGCGTGCGCGTCCAAAGGCGCGGCCTATGCCGTCGTATCGCCCACCCTGCGCCACCGCTTGGCCTTGTCCCGACACATAAGCCGAGAACACTACACCCGTGTAGTAGCGATACCCGCGCAACTCGGCGAGATCAATATACACCGGCACACCAGCGAGTGCCGCAGCGTTGGCAACATGTTCGAGATTGTTGAGTGCCTCCTGCACAGCGGGTGGAGCCGCCTTCAGCACATCGCGCGCACGAATCAGTGTCTCGGTCCCGCCATTCAAATCGGCCAACGCGGCGAGCGTGGACTTGATGCTGGCCGGCGCATCGCTCGCCGCAAGCAAGGCCTCGATACGGGGACGTGCCTTGCGTTGCAAGGCCTCGAATAAATCGTTCTCAAGTTCCTGTGGCAAATGCGCCTCGGCGGCAAGCGCGCGAAACACACCGACATGTCCAAGACCGAGATGCAGATCACGCAGTCCGGCTGCTGCAAGCGTGGCCAGCATCAGGCGCGCAATTTCGATGTCGCTTTCCGGGCCCGGATGACCGAACAACTCAGCGCCAAGCTGCAACAGTTCGCGCGAGCCGGCAAATACATCCGGCCGGGTGCGTAGCACGCTGCCGACGTAACACAGGCGCAATGGACATTCACGTTTCAGATAATGCGCGTCGATACGCGCTGTTTGGGGCGTCATGTCGGCACGCACACCCATGAGCCGTACCGGTCAATTGGTCAGTGAGCTTGAACGTTTGCAAATCGAGGTCGCGGCCGGTTCCGGTCAGTAATGCGTCGAGGTATTCAATGAGCGGCGGCATGACCAGCTCATAGCCCCAGGTGCCGAACAGATCGAGCAGCCGCCGACGCAGTCGCTCCAGACGGCGTGCCTCGTCCGGCAGAATCTCTTCGATTCCTTCGGGCAGCAACCAGCGCTCTTGATCAGACATGACGAGAGAATAGATACGCGTGAGTGTGGCTCAGGCCTTCACGGCATAGAGCAGCACAGAGGCCAAGTAACATGCTGGTCAATCCGGCAAACCGCAACTGGGCATCGCTCATGCCGGTTATCATCTCCAGCGTGCGGCGCACGCCGTGCGGATTCAGGAACGGCAGAATGCCCTCCAGCACCAGAAACAGCGCAAAGCGCAACGCCGAGATCGTGCCAGTTGATCATTCCCGCTTACCTGCGCGGGTTCTTGAAATATTTGAAGAAGTCCGCGCTCGGGTCCACGACCAGGATGTCGTCCTTGTTCTTGAAGCTTTCCTTGTAGGCGTTCAGGCTGCGGTACAGCGAGTAGAATCCAGGATTGACGCTAAACGCCTGGCCGGAAATCGACGTGGCGCGCGCGTCGCCCTGTCCACGCGTGCGCTCGGCATCGCGGTAGGCCTCGGCCAGCAGGATGTCGCGCTGGCGTTCGGCGTCGGCGCGAATCTTCTCCGCCGCTTCCGCACCCTTGGCGCGCAGCTCCTTGGCGATACGCGCGCGTTCCGCCGCCATATTGCGGTAGACCGCGTCGCGCACCTCGGCCGGGAACTCGACGCGCTGAATGCGCACGTCCACGACTTCAATGCCGTACTCCTTCGCGTCCTGGTCGGCATTCACGCTCAACAACGCCATAATCTTGGCGCGGTCACCTGCGATTACATCCTTGACCGTACGTTTGCCGAACTCGCCGCGCAGGCCGCTGTTAATGACCTGCGCCAAGCGTTCACGTGCCTTGGCCTCATCGCCGCCCACGGCAACGTGGAACTTGAGCACATCGATGATGCGCCACTTCACGAACGAATCCACCACCACGTACTTCTTCTCGATGGTTGGATAGAGCTGTGGTTCGGCGTCCAGTGTCAGAATCTGCGCCGAGTAAAGACGCACCGTGTCGAGAAACGGATACTTCCAGTGCAGACCGGCCTGATCGTCATAGCGGATCACCTGGCCGAAGCGCACCACCACGGCGCGCTCGCGCTCGTCCACGGTGTAGAGCGTGCCATTCAGGACAAGCAGGCCGAGCAACACCAGACCGGCGAGAGCCAATGAGTTTATTCTGGCTCATTAGCGTGCCCCCCGGTCGCGCAGCACATCACGGCCGCGTTGACGTTCGCGCAACCCGGTGGGCGTTGCGTCCTGTGGTTCGGGCAAGGGCTGCAAGTCGTTGACTGGGCCGGCGCCCGTAGTGGCTGAACCGCTCCGCAGCATGCGGTCGAGCGGCAGATAGAGCACGTTGCTGCTGCCCTTCTGGTCGATCAGTATCTTGGTGGTGCTGGACAACACCTGCTCCATGGTCTCGAGGTACATGCGATCGCGCGTCACGCCCGGATACTTGACGTATTCACTCACAATCGCGGCAAAACGACGCGCATCACCTTCGGCACGTGCCATGACGCTCGCCTTGTAGCCTTGCGCCTCCTGGATCAGGCGCGAGGCCGCGCCGCGTGCGCGCGGGAGGATGTCGTTGGAGTAGGCTTCGGCCTCCTTGATAATGCGTGCACCGTCCTCGCGTGCCTTGGTGGCGTCATCGAAGGCTGCCTTCACTTCGTCCGGCGGCGATACTTTTTGCATCTGCACTTTCACGATCTGAATACCGCTCTTGTAGCGATCGAGGATTTCCTGCAGCAGCTTTTGAGTTTTTTCCGACACCTCGAGCTGGCCTTCGGTGATGATGAAGTCGAGCTGACTCTTGCCGACCACCTCGCGACTGGCGGACTCCATGGCCTGAACAATAGTCGAATTCGGATTGCGCACATTGAAGAGATAGTTGCTCGCGTCCTTGATTTTGTACTGTACGGTAAATTCCACGACGACGATATTTTCGTCCTCTGTCAGCATAAAGCCGCTGTCAATGCCACCGCCGGAACCTTTGTCACCGCGCCGGCCGATAGATATTGTCGACACCTGATCGACATTGACCTTTTCGACACGCTCGATGGGCCATGGCAGGTGCCAGTGCAGACCGGGTCCGGTGACCTCGTCCTTCATGCCGAACTTGAGTTCGACGCCGCGCTCACCCTGGTTGATGACATAGAGGCCGGAGAGCAGCCACAGGCCTAACGCGACGGCACCTATCAGCCCAAGCCCTATTCGGTTGACGAACTCACTGCCACCGCCGCCATCCGTGCCACGCCCACCACCGCCAAAACCTCCAAAAAGGCCAGACAGCCGGTCGCGGATATTTTTCAGTATCTGGTCGAGTTCGGGTGGACCCTGGTCTTTGCGGCGCTGGCCCCAAGGGTCTTTCCCACCATTCCCACCAGGTTCATTCCAAGCCACAGTCTCTCCAGTTCATAATTTGTTAACAAGAATTTATACGAACGCCAAAGGTGGCCATTCTAGTGGTTACGAGCCGGTGCGGGCAAGGATAGGCTGCTCCGACGCGAGCAGCCATTCCGGACGGAGATCCGGCAAACTCCTTAGCCAGGCAAGATCGGGCGGGCTCAGTTCGACATCTAGCAGCCATTCTCCCTGGTCGGTTATCGTCTCGCGTTCCACATTCAAATGTTCGTAAATCAAGGCCCGCAGACGCCCGGCTTCCGGCGGCAGCCGCAGGTGTTGCATTACGCGGCCGTGCCGGGAATGCTCGGATAAAACCTTCAACAGCAAATCGATGCCGGCACCACTGTGTGCTGAAAGAAACACGCGCGTGATCCCACCAGTTTCACCACTTTCAACATGTGGTATTTCGCCGGTCAGGTCAATCTTGTTGAAGACGGTGATTTGGGGGATGTGCTGCGCGCCTATCTCTTCAAGCACAACCTGTACCTGCTCGATTTGCTCGCGCCGTTCCGGGCTCGAAGCGTCTACCACATGCAGCAAGAGGTCGGCCTCGGCGACCTCTTCGAGTGTCGATTTAAACGCTTCGACCAGATGGTGAGGCAAGTGCCGAATAAAACCTACCGTGTCGGCCAGGATCACCTCGGCATTGCCGGCCAGCGACACGCGGCGCATGGTGGGATCGAGTGTCGCGAACAGCTGGTTGGCCACGTACACCCCGGCACCCGTGAGCCGGTTAAAAAGTGTCGACTTTCCGGCATTGGTATAACCAACCAGCGAGACAGTTGGAATCGGGATTTTGCGCCGTGCCTTGCGCCGGCTCTGACGCTGGGCACGAACTTTTTCCAGTCGCCGGGTAAGGTGCTTGACGCGCTCGCGGATCAAGCGCCGGTCGGTTTCCAGCTGGGTTTCACCCGGTCCGCGCAGGCCAATGCCGCCACGCTGGCGTTCAAGATGGGTCCAGCCACGCACCAGACGCGTAGACAGGTGTTCAAGCTGAGCGAGTTCCACTTGCAACTTGCCTTCGTGTGAGCGCGCACGTTGCGCAAATATATCCAGGATCAGCCCATTGCGGTCCAGTACCCGGCAACATCGCAATTTTCTCGAGGTTACGTTCCTGCGCAGGCGAGAGGTCGTGATTCACAATGACGACGTCAACTTGTGCGCTAGCCACCAACTCACGCAGCTCTTCGGCCTTGCCCTTGCCGAGGTAAGTCGCCACATCCGGACGCTCACGCTTGCCGGTGAGCACGGCACACGCGTCGGCGCCGGCGGACTGCACGAGCAGGCGGAACTCCTCGAGTTCCGCAACCGGATCGAGACCTGGCAACCGCAATTGCACCAGCAAGGCGCGTTCGCGTGAACGCGCACCCGTTGATGTGGCCGGATTATTCGTTGCCTGGGCCTTTGGATGAATCTTCGGGCTGATCAAACGTGAACTTTACCGGCCGGCTGGGTACGACTGTGGAAATGGCATGCTTGTATATCATCTGACTTACAGAATTCTTGAGCAGGACAACAAATTGGTCAAATGACTCGATCTGCCCCTGAAGCTTGATACCGTTGACCAGAAAAATTGACACCGGGACGCGTTCCTTGCGCAGTGTATTGAGATAAGGGTCTTGTAGCGCCTGCCCTTTTTGCTGACTCATGGTGGGGTTCTCCTTTTTAATTATGTTCTGTTCCAGTCGATTCAGACGGTTTCCCCGATGAAATCGGGCCAGCTGAAAGTATAACCCTTATACCGGAAGCCTTGCGAACAGGTAGTCCGCGGCGGCTTGGTGCGTATCTGTGCTGCCGCTGCAATCCAGCCAATGGCAACCCGTTTCAGCACGCAACCAGGTCAGCTGGCGCCTGGCGAGTTGGCGTGTGGTGGTAATTGCCATTTCAACCATCTGATCATAGTTTATCTTTTTACTCAGGTATAATCCAGCTTGCCGATAACCTACGGTACGCATCGATGGCAAACTCGGTGCGAGTTCGGTGCGCGCAAACAGTGCGCTCGCCTCATCCAGAAATCCCGCTGCCAACATGCTGTGAAAGCGCGCAGCGATACGCTCGTGCAGCCATGCTCGATTCTCCGGAGCGAGGACGATTTTTGTGACCTGATAAGGCAGTGACGTGTCACCCTGCTTGCCGAATGAACTTGCCGTGCGCCCTGTGAGCATGATGATTTCCAACGCACGCAGAATACGTTGTGGATCATTCGGGTGGATGCGCGCGGCACGCTGCGGATCGAGCATGGCAAGCCGCGCGTGCAGGCCACGCTGGCCCTGCCGGTCCATTTCATTCTGAAGTTGTGCACGCAACGCTGAATCGGCACCCGGCAATGGCGGCAATCCGCGCTCCAGCGTCCGGAAATAAAACATGGTCCCACCCACCAGCAGCGGGATGCGTCCGGCGGCCGTGATTTCCTGCATGGCGTTCAGGGCGTCTGCACGGAAATCTGCCGCGGAATAGATCTCGGACGGATCCCGGATATCGATCAAACGGTGCGGTGTGCGGTCACGCTCCTGCAGGGATGGCTTGGCAGTTCCAATATCCAGCCCACGGTATACCTGAGCTGCATCGACACTGATGATCTCGACCGGGAATCGGTCATGCAATGCCATGGCCAGTGCGGTCTTGCCAGCCGCAGTCGGGCCCATGAGAAAAATGGCGGGTGGAAGCCGGGTTTCCTGCACAATCGGATTCTGTCAGCCAATAAAAACGTTTTTTCCTTGTCGCGCTCGATCAGCTCTCATTCGATTCTGGGCGCATATGCGGAAACAGGATCACGTCCCGGATGCTGGGCGCGTCGGTCAGCAGCATGACCAGCCGGTCGATGCCGATACCTTCCCCGGCGGTGGGCGGCATGCCATGCTCCAGGGCGCGGATATAATCGGCATCGAAGTGCATCGCCTCCTCATCGCCCGCCTCCTTGTCCTGCACTTGCTGGCGAAAGCGTTCGGCCTGATCCTCGGCATCATTCAGCTCGGAAAACCCGTTCGCAATCTCGCGCCCACCGACGAAGAACTCGAAACGGTCAGTGACGAATGGGTCCTGATCGTTGCGTCGCGCGAGTGGTGACACCTCGGTCGGGTAGGCAGTAATAAAAGTCGGGTCCTTGAGGCGCGACTCCACGGTCTTCTCGAATATCTCAATCTGCACTTTACCCAGCCCATACGTTGGCTTGAGCGGAATTTTCAAATGCCCGGCAACACGACGTGCACTCTCGAGTGATTCCAGATCAGCGTCTTTCAAGTCCGGGTTGAATTGCAGGATCGATTCTTTAACAGACAGGCGCGCGAACGGTTTGCCAAAATCGTAACTGTCGCCCTGATAGGAAACCATCGTTGAGCCCAATACCGCCTCGGTCAGAGACCGCAGCATTTCTTCAGTCAAGTTCATGAGGTCGCGGTAATCGGCGTAAGCCTCGTAGAACTCAAGCATGGTGAACTCGGGATTATGACGCGTCGACAAGCCTTCATTGCGGAAATTGCGATTGATTTCGAATACTTTCTCGAAGCCGCCCACGACCAGGCGCTTCAAATAGAGTTCCGGTGCAATGCGCAGAAACAATTGCATGTCGAGCGTGTGATGGTGCGTCACGAACGGACGCGCCGTGGCGCCGCCCGGAATGGCCTGCATCATGGGCGTTTCGACTTCGAGAAAACCACGTGCCGTCAGAAACTGGCGGATAAAAGTAACGACTTCAGAGCGCACCTGGAAGGTCTTGCGCACTACTTCGTTCATGATCAGATCAACATAACGCTGGCGGTAACGTGTTTCGGTGTCAGTGAGGCCGTGCCATTTATCCGGCAGTGGGCGCAGCGATTTGGCAAGCAGACGGATATTGTCCACTTTCACCGACAACTCGCCGGTCTTGGTCTTGAACAGCGCACCCTCGGCCCCGACGATGTCGCCGAGATCCCATTGCTTGAACTCGACATACAGTGCCTCGCCGATGCTCTCGCGCTGTACATACAGCTGGATGCGCCCGGACATGTCCTGAATATGCGCAAAGCTCGCCTTGCCCATGACACGCATGCCCATCATGCGTCCGGCGATGCGCACTCGCATTGGCGTTGCTTCCAGGGCAGCATTGTCTTTTTCGCCGTATTCGGCATGCAGTTCGCCAGCCATCACATTTCGACGAAAATCATTCGGGAACGGTACGCCACGTTCGCGCAAGGTGGCCAGCTTGGTGCGGCGCAGCGCGATAATGCTGCTTTCGTCCAACTGTTCAGGATTTTCGTTATCGCTCATATATATTGATCGCTCTGGACTCTGCCGGTTTAACCTGAAAGTAAACTAGTGCTCATTGTGTACGTGACATGGATTATTCCTTGTACCTTCATAAACCGCTCTTCAGGCTGGCCTCGATGAACTTGTCCAGATCGCCATCCAGGACCGCCTGTGTATTGGCCACCTCGACATTGGTACGCAAATCCTTGATGCGCGACTGGTCGAGCACATAGGAACGTATCTGACTGCCCCAACCGATATCTGCCTTGCTGTCTTCAAGTTTCTGCTTTTCGACATTGCGTTTCTGGATCTCGAGTTCATAGAGTCTGGCCTTCAGCATTTTCATGGCCGTTGAGCGGTTCTTGTGTTGCGAACGATCGCTCTGGCAGGCGACCACAACGCCGCTCGGCACGTGTGTGATGCGTATTGCCGACTCTGTCCGGTTGACGTGCTGTCCTCCGGCGCCACTGGCGCGATAGGTATCGATCCGCAGATCAGCCGGATTGACGTCGATATCAAAATCCTCGTCCACTTCAGGTGAAACGAATACAGATGCAAACGAAGTGTGCCGGCGGTTGCCGGAGTCAAACGGTGACTTGCGCACCAGGCGATGCACACCAGTTTCAGTTCGAATCCAACCGAATGCATAAGGTCCTTCGATGCGTATTGTGGCACCCTTGATGCCGGCAATCTCACCGTCGGATTGTTCAATCAGCTCTGCTTTGAAACCGCGTCGCTCCGCCCAGCGCAGATACATGCGCAGCAGCATGGACGCCCAATCCTGCGCCTCCGTGCCACCGGAACCGGACTGCACTTCGAGAAAGGCGTTGTTGCCGTCCATCTCGCCTGAAAACATGCGCTGGAACTCAAGCTCGCCGACCTCGCCTTCCACCGTCTTGAGGTCGGCGGCGATCACCGCGATCATGCTTTCGTCATCTTCAGCTCGTGCAAGATCCAGGAACTCGGCCACATCGTTAAGGCGTGTATCGATGCGCCGGAAGGTTTCGACTACCGCTTCGAGGCGTGCACGTTCGCGCCCCAGCTCCTGGGCACGTTCAGGCTTGTCCCAGATATTGGGCTGCTCGAGTTCACGTGTGACCTCGATAAGCCGTTCTTCTTTGAGATCGTAGTCAAAGATACCCCCTCAGGTTCAGTGCGCGCTCACGCAGTTCCTTGAGTAGGTTATTCAGGGGGTTGAGTTCTTCCAGGGCCATGGATGCAAATACGTTGCTTGATGTTTCGTACGAATTAGTTAAATAAATATTAATATACAATAATTTACAATATTATTGTAACCCTGATTCAAGATACTTTGATGCCCAGGACTTCCCCGACCAGCTTCTTGATGGGTTTCATTGCCTCAGGCGCTTCAATTTCAATGACCTGCTCGATAACCCATTTGTTGTCGGTCGCGGCCATCGCCTCGGAGATTTTTTCGCCAAGGTAACGCAGAAAACCGTAGCTGGGATAATAATTGACGAAGTCGAATTCGGCGTAATCCGCAGCACGCGCATTCAGTGTGCGGATGAACGGCGTTGCGTGATCGCCGGGGCCAAACATGTCGAGCATGTTCGTCTGCATGGTGTGCGCAAGGTGCTTTCCCAGTGCATTGACGAAACGCGTCCTCTCCTCCTCGCTAATCTGGCCATAGACCAGACGATCTGAAACTTGCACCAGAAATGCAATCATTTCAGTGATCACGGCTGCAAGCTGCCTGTCTTCGCCGGCAAGGAAGCCTTCCCTCTCCATGCGTATCCAGGTCTCTTTTGCGATCTTCCAGATATTGAAGCCGACAACACCAGCCCGATCTTCAATGGTCTTGGAACTGCCAGAGTTCCATTTGGTGTGCATGCGTATCGCCATGCTCTGCTCCGCATTGTGTTTCGCTCGAAGCGCGGAATGATAGTATACCAGCGCCACATCTGACATCCGTTGTGAATACACCGGAGAAAGATTTTTACATCGTTACAGCGGGTATGCTGGTTGGTCCCCGCCCACTCTGACAGAATGGGCCAAGAATCACATTCACTGCATCACACGGAGTCCGTATGTCCGAATTCAACGATACCACTCAAGATATGGCGAGCGGCATGGCCGCGTTCGAGGCCAAGGAATTCGCCCAAGCCTGGCGTCTGCTCAAACCATTTGCCGAAACCGGCGATGCACAGGCCCAGCACCGTGTCGCGATCATGTGTCAGAATGGGCTCGGTATGGCGCCCAATCCGCTCATGGCCTACAAATGGATGCGCGCTGCCGCGGAACAGGACTATGCCATGGCCGAGCACGGCCTTGGTTTCATGTATCTGTATGGCGAATGTACCGAGAAGAATGAAAAAGAAGCGGCGAAGTGGTTTCAGCGCGCCGCCGAGCACGGGCTAGTCGGCTCGGCCATGACCCTCGGCATGATGTACGAACAGGGTCTCGGCGTGGAGAAGAGCGAAATCGAAGCGAAAAAATGGTACGAACGGGCGGAAACCAAGACGTAATCACGCATTCAGAAAAAACGGGTGCGATGAGCACCCGTTTTTGCATATCCAGCCGTTACTTCTTGATCCAAGCCTTATAGCCGTCTGCCTTCTTGGCGGCGCCGTCGTTGTAACCGGCTTCGTAGGCCTCGTTGACGCGCTGTTCTTCGCGCTTCGGATTGTGCAGGAAACCACCCGCCCAACCGTTGATGTATTCCTTGTCAACGCCGTTTTTTTCCATCTTGTCGATGGTTTCGTAGTACACGTTGCTCATGAAAGGACCGCTCCTCTGTTGTTCTGCTGCCTGGAAACACAGTCAATTGGCGCGCATATATTACCCGAAGCTGGGAGCATTTCAACATCTGCTAATGAACCCATTGTTCACCGGATTACCGAATCACCCGTTTGGCCTCAATTAAGCGTAAACGCGTAGGAGCATTTGTGTGTTGTTGTTCGATCCAGGCCATGTAGAGGTCGCCACCCGCACCCATCACCATAGCCGGACTGGCATGAATTCCTGGAGCGGTTGCACCGGGTACAGCAAGATTCTCACTCCAACCAGAGGCTTCACGCCAGCTGAGCCAGATACTCGAGCTGCCATCGCGGTCATCGTCCCAGGCGACAGCGAGCAGCCCGGGCTGCGCCCCGATCGTTGCGTGCCACTGGCCGATATTGTTCCCGAATTCATCTTGTACGAGTTCATTGGATCGAAATCGGCCACCACCCGCCTCGCTCTGTGCAGCATACACATCATAACCGCCCAGAAAGTCGCGCTTGTCGAGCCACGCGGCAGCGACATGCTCTGCGTCGAGGCGTGCAAGTACGACACGCGTGGCACCACTACCGCGGCCAAAGGTCTGACCAGTCTGGACGCGTCGCTTGGGTAGCTCGTTCAGGATCTGAGCGCTGTTGAATTTCATGCCGTCCTGTGAACGCGTGTGAAAAATGACACTACGCCCGTCGCGCCGGTCCTCCCAGGCGAGTACCACCGCGGACTTGAGCACAACAAGTGCCGGGTAGATCTGGTCACCTTTTTGCGATGTGGTCACTGCCTGAGCAGGTTCTGCTGCCAACGTCGAACCGGGTATGAGACGCGCGCATCGGATCGCCATGTGGTTTCCGGAACGCTCCGACCAGGCGGCAAACACTCCCAACTCGCCGGCGCCGAGCGTAATCTGCGCAGCCTCGGAACGGCTCAGTTTCACTGCGGCGCCGAAACCTTCAGCCTTTCCCGTACGCACCCAGACATGGCCGCCTTCTTCCCAACCGAACACGAAACCGCCTTGCGGCAATGCCGCTACCACCGGCGCATAGGCCTCCTGCTCGCCGCTCAGGCGCTGTCGCACGAACTCGTTTTTATTCGCAGCACGCATTGCAGAATAGGTGCGCGGTGTGCCGTCGTGGTTGTCCTCCCAGGCGACCGCTACCGTGCCGGCCGATACGGCGATGCTTTGGCGGCCAGCGGCCTCCAGATGGTGAAACACGCCGGGTTGCGAATCAGAAACCGTGACCGGCTCTCCGAACTCCCAAGGTGTCGCCAATGCCGTGGCACACCAAAACGAAGCAATAAAAACCAGGCTAGCGTGTTTCGCGGGATAGAAAGTCACGGATGTTTTCCTTGCGATAATGCCCTTCGCTCACGAACCGGTCGTATAGAAGAAAGTCCTGGGTCGACTGAATGCCGGAGACGTGGAATATTTCACGCCCGTCTTGCTCAAGCCAGGTGAACACAGGCGTGGCCATTACCTTCATGCGCGCGCCGAGTTCATGTTCAGTAATGCGCTCACCGCTGGGCAGAGTCAGACGCTTGCCGCTTTCGGCATCCACATACACCAGTACGTAGCGGTCGCTGTACAGCCGACGCAACTGCTTGTCTGAAAAGGCCTCGCGATTGGTCTTGTCGCACCAGCCGCAACCGTAACGCCCGAAATACACAAACAACGGTCGCCCATTCTGCCTGGCCTGCGCCAGTCCCTCGTCGTAACGCACAAATGGATAACCGTCAGGTGGCTCGGCAACCGCGGGAAAGCTGAACACGGCAAGCAGGAGCAGCCAAAAAACAGTGCGCTTCGCCATATCATGTGCCTCCATTTCCCAGAATCCCTACAAAATTGGCTATTTTTGTCGAGGTTTCTATTCCTATACTATAGGCATTCCAGGTCGCCAGACATACAGTTTTTGCATGCTTAACCTCGGCCAGATCGTCACCTCCGTCCAGAAAAACTGCCATATCTCGGATGCGCAGTACGCCGGCGATTACTCGCTCTGCATCTTCCTTCTCAAAATGCGCGAGTTTTATCGCTGGGAAAACCAGATTCCCTACACGGGCACCCTGCCGCGGAATGAAGTCGGAAAATGGATGCACGAACGCGAGCAACTCTGGGAAGGCCTGGAATCAAACGAGTTCGAGCCGCTGAACCTTGGTCATGACCATCTCGATCCGTTCGATACCGACGCTATTAACCAGGCACTTGTGCCTCAGGGGTACGTGTACAGCGCCGGCTATGGCCGTTTCAACAAACCGCATTTTTTTCTCGGCGCCTTGCAGCGCCAGGAGCGACGCGACGGGTATACAGTTTATGTCTCGACGTGTGAGTACGCGCGCGATCTGGTGGCGCCACCAGCGATGATGCAAAATGGAAAAATCTACCTGCGCCAGGAGTCGTTGCGCCGTTATCTGTGGGAACGCATTGAAGAGTCGCGCCTGAATCACAACACCGAAACCATGACGCGTGCGCTTGCTTATTACAATTTCGAGCGCGACTTCGATGCATCCCTGGACTGCATGACTGAAGTCGAAACCGAGTCGGCTGTATGGCATGAGGTCGGCGAGGCCCAGGCCGGCGAACACTTGGGCGAGGCCTGGCATGCGATGCTGACCGATCTGTCGCGTACCAAGGGAGAATTGCTGGCGCGCGCGGCGCGCGATAACCTCGCCGATTGTCTGTCGACATTACCGCGCCTGATAGAAAGCAGGAATGACCCAGCCCTGCATTTTTACTTCGCCAGTTTCAGCGGCATGCGCCGCCATCTGTTTCCGGAGGCAATGACCGCCTACCTGCGCTGGGTTGAGGACGGTAACGTACAGCCGCTGCTGCAGCTGGCGCAACGTGGCGCACAACACTGGCTCGACACAACCCACAAGATGCTGGCCCTGCACCACCGCCTAGGAGCAGATGCAGTGGCAGCGATTGAAAATCTGCTTGATCATCCATCGGACTGTCGGAATCTGATGGCACATTAAGGAATCACTGCAGATCGCTTTGCCTGTCACTTTCTAAAAACCAATCTGGTTCATTTTCAGGATATTTTTTTACCATCAATCTGGGGCTACGCATGAAACTGGATGCCATGATCGACAACAGGACCCACCGCATCGAAGTTCCGCCAGGACGTGCTGGACGAGGGCGAGACATTCTTCCAGAAGATGGATCGCGACATGGACAGTGGCTGGCAAATGGGTCCCGAATTCGTCGAATCCCCGAATACCGTGCAACGCTGCCAGATTGCCGCCAACAAATTGTTGGTATCGGTAAGCACGCAAAACAAACTGCTGGTGGAGCTTATGGCCGGTTACATTCTCAAGCGCTTGCCGGGCGTCAAGATCGTGGACATCGATACCAGCGGTGAAATGCTGAATACCGAATTCAAGTTTGAAGACAATGCACGCTCCGCACCGCGCCCCGTTGGCGCAGCCCGTTCACAGACCGGCATGAATGAATCCGATGCCAGGGCCAGAGCAGAAACCGACGTCAGTCAAGTGTACAAGGTAGGCAAGGCCTACCGCTTTGCAGTGCATGATCGCGCCAGCGGCCGCTGGGTGGAATCACCATTCAGCCCGACCGAGGAACAGGCCAAGCAGCTTCGCGCCGAGGCCTGTGCTCGCCTGGTTGAACAGCTCATGCACGCCTGACGTCACAGGACCGCGTTTGACGCACCAGTACACAGATGCCGATAATCTGAACCGTCCATCCCGGCATTGCCCCGCTTTTTCCAATGCGTGAAGTGAAGCCGTTAAGCTTTATCTACGAAATCCCGAACAGCTCTGCCGGATGACATCTGCCGTGAAATGATCCGCCGTTTTGAAGCGAATCAGGATCAACAGTACGCCGGACGGATCGGCCAGGCGGGTACAGAAGAAGCCTCCATCAAGAAAACCACCGATCTGCGCATTAGCGGTCGCCAGGACTGGAAAGATATCGATGCCATTCTCATGCAATCGCTCAGCAAGCATTTCAGCGCCATCGCCCAGGTGTTTCCGTTCTTCGCCGCGAATCGCTTCAAGGATCTGGGCTACAACATGCAGCGCTACCGCGAGGGCGAGTATTACCATTGGCATGTGGATGGCGGCCCGGGCGAATTCAGCCAACGCCAGCTGGTGGCAATCTGGTACCTGAACGACTGTTTCCGGACCCGGAGGGGAAACCGAATTTCCGCTGCAGGAAATTCTGGTTAAACCGGAAGCAGGCAAATTGGTACTCTTTCCGCCCTTCTGGACACATCCGCACCGCGCCGTGACGGTGGAACAAGGCGTCAAGTACATTGCCACCACCTGGATCTGCTTCGCCTGATGCGACACGCAAGGCCGCGATCCACCTGTCGCGCCAGGCAACCATGCTCGCCCTGATTGCACTCACTATTGTCTGTATCTTGACCTATACGTTCGAAATCGTGTTCGGCCTGGCCGGTACGGTGATTGCTGCTTACGGCGCTGACCTGGCTGTACGACGCCAAGACCCTGGTTATCTACTCGGCGATGCCGCAGATACTTGTCGCCAGCATCGGTCTACTGCGTTCACCGCGCACGGTACGTCTCGATGTCCTGGCCAGCATGCTTGTTTTTGCCGGAATGGGCGGGCTGGCCGGTCTGTATCTCTTTTACCAATTCCCGCTGCCACTGTTCCAGATGTTGCTCGCCGCCACCATCACCCTGTTCGGCGTGTATCTGGTCGTCTCACCCAATCGTTTCCGAGCTTACGCCCCGTGCTGGCCAGGTCTGCTGGATACCCTCGCTGGTTTTTCCGCCGCCCTGTTCGGCATCAGCGGGCCTGTCACCATGACCCGCTTGATGGCCACATTCTCCGACAAGACGATGATTCGCAATTATGCATTTGCGTTCTTTTTGTCTTTGAACCTGTTCCGCGTTGGCGGTTATCTGTTGAACGGCACGTTCACCCTGCCGATCCTGGAAATGATGCTGGTCTCCGGCCCATTCATCGCCGTGGCGCTGTGGCACAGCCATCAGCTTCACTTTCACGTGAATGAGAAAATTGTTTCGCCGCGTGGTCGCCTGGGTGGTTCTGTTCGGCGGGCTATCGCTCTTCTTCCGCTGAGTGCCGGACGCTTTAAAATGAAGGACCGACGAAGCTGGGCTTCAGATATAATGACCATCGCACTCATTTTCTCCGAAGAGATCTAAGCGAGGCTCCCTGTGCTGCTCCGGATTCCTTCAGTACTTGACCGCAATGAGCTGGACGTGGTGCGGCGCATGCTTGCCAGTGCCCCGTTCGTGGACGGTAAGCTCTCCGCCGGACAGGCTAGCCAAACGCGTCAAGCACAACCAGGAAGTAGATCGGCACGCGCACGAACTCGAACAGCTTAATAACCTGGTCATGGGCAAGCTTGTGCAACACCCGGTCTACCGCAGCGCTGCCCTGCCGTTGCGTGTCGCCGCACCCTACTATGCACGCTATACGCCCGGCATGCGGTACGGCGATCACGTCGACGATCCCGTCATGGGCGCGGATGGCACACTCTACCGTTCCGACGTTTCCATCACGGTATTTATCAGCGATCCAGCGGAATACGATGGCGGCGAACTGGAGGTCAACACCGCGTTCGGCGAACAGCAGGTGAAGCTGCCGGCCGGTGATGCCGTGATGTATCCCTCCTCCAGCCTGCACCGCGTGGCGGAGGTGACGCGCGGCGAGCGTCTGGTGGCCAGTCACCTGGCTGCAAAGCCTGGTGCGCGACCCGGCGCGGCGCGAGCTGTTGCACGAACTCAATAACGTGCGCGAACGCATGCTCGCGAACGCACCGGACACCGAAGATGCAAGACTGATCAACAAAACCTACGTCAACCTGGTGCGTATGTGGGGCGACGTGTAAAGCAATATCCAACTTGTTCGACTAACCATTATATGAACTAAAAGACGCTTCGCGATTTGCCCGCCTGGTGGTGGGCGGGCATTCCAGCGCAATGTTGCTGCTTGACGCTGTATGCATACTTTTTCTCGGCAGAGTTGATGACGCTGCTGATTCGCCGCGACGAGCATCCGGATGGCGGCGGGATTGCCGAGAACGGCATGCTCGTGGTTTTGCTTCCTGGAATAATTGCCGGAATTGCGATTCTTCGGTATTACCGCGACCGGCTCCCGCAGTGGATTGTGGGTTGGATTTTGGGTGCAGTGCTGGCTTGTGTGTATTTCGCCGGCGAAGAAGCGAGCTGGGGTCAACATTATTTCCACTGGATGACGCCAGAAGTCATTGTTGGACTCAACGATCAAAACGAAACCAACCTGCACAACACCAGCACCTGGCTCGACCAGAAGCCGCGCGCGCTGGTCGAGTTTGTGGATGGTTTTCGGCACGATTGCTGGTTCCGCTGATTCGGCGTTTCCGGCCTCGTGCCTTTTGGGCCGAGCGCGGCTGGTCGCGCTGGTTTTGGCCGACTGCAATTGGTATTCCTGCCGTGTCGCATTCCTGTTTTCGCTCGTGGTTGGCGCTGGTCGCCAAAAAACACGGCCGTGTCGATTTGCACCAGCTCGGCTCGAATGAATTGCGCGAATTTTACATAGGCTTATATCTATCCTACCTATCTTCTCTCGCTCTGGTATCGACTGCGCCAAACGACAGCGTAAAAGGAGACATGCCATGAAAAATCCCAAAGACAAATCGGACGCCGAGTGGCAAGCCGAGCTGACGCCGGAGGAATATCGCGTTGCCCGCCAGCATGGCACCGAGCGTGCCTTCACCGGCCAGTATTGGAACAGCAAGGAAGCAGGGAACGTATCGCTGTACCTGCTGCGGCGCGGAGCTGTTCAGTTCCGAAACCAAATACGATTCAGGCAGCGGTTGGCCGAGTTTCTGGATCGCCACTGAAGCCGGAAAACGTCGGCGAGAACGAAGACACAAGTCACGGCATGCGTCGTATCGAGGTTCACTGCAATCAGTGCGGCGCGCATCTCGGTCACGTATTCCCAGATGGTCCGAAACCCACCGGTCTGCGCTACTGCATCAACTCCGCGTCACTCAAGCTGGACAAGAAATAGCCTTTCAACGTGTCGAAGACAAGCTGACGCGCCGCGTGAACGCAAGCGCCGGCGCGCGTGAAGAAGACTTGAAAGTGATCGAGACGCGTCTGCTGGCCATGTACCAGGTCAGGCACATGCAGTTGCTGCGCAACTGCATATCCTCCCGCTCGGCAATCGCTCGGCAAACACCAAGGCTGGTGAGCTGACCTCAACTATGGAAGCGGTTGTTAAGAATCAGTCTGCAATTCACAATCAGCAGCTTTAGCGAATCAGCGCTGTCGCCCAACTAATGTCCTTGGCAAGATCAGCGAACTTGAAGCAAAGCTTCTCAACAAGTTTGCAAGATAGATATCGCAGTGAGTCTCGCTACCAGTTTACCCGCCCAATCGCCTTATCGTGGTGACGTTCACGGATTCGAACACATCACGCAGATTGCGCACGACCTTGTCGGCAGAGAACGATTCCGCCTCCTCCAGGCGATGCTGCTTGTCGAGAGTGGTCAGCACAAGTTCGAGACGTACGGCGTTGGGAAAGTAATGCTGCGCAAGCCTGGCCAGCGCATCCGCTTGCGTCGGCGTCATCCGCGGCAGGGTAAACGCCAGGGTTGTGGCACGTTCAATCTGCACGCTCGAAAAGACCGGCCAAAGATGCGTCTGCACTTCGCGTTTCACGCGTTTGCGAATCTGCGCTGCCAGTGACTTCACCGTGCCAATCAACTCCGGGTCCATGTTCGGATGACCTTCGAAATAGTCGAGCGCCGGGTAATAGCCGAGTCTTTCAGCGCGTACAATTGCATCAACACGTTCAGCGAGCGCATGGCCCAGGTTCTTTTCTGCTGTGCTCAGCAAAGCCTCCAGCCGCTCCGGAGCCAACGTCACCTGGAGAGTGAGCGCCACCGGTACGATTCCGAGCGTGCCTGGATTAAGCATGCGTAGTGCGGCGCAATGCCGCGATCTGTGCAAGTACGGTACTGATCTCCGGCTCGATCTTGCGGCGCATCAGCGAGCCGGTTGCACTGCTTCGCGCAAAAACCGGGGTCACCACCGCTTCGTCCATTCGCGCCAGGCGTACATGGCGAGAATCTCAGGGCGTAGTTCCGGAATGCTGGCCAGTATCTCCCGGGCAGCTGACGTTGAATCCAGCTTGTGCGTGGCCTCCTCGAGGATCGAGACAACGTCTTGCAACGGCTCGTCGTGCACGCGCAAGGCAGCGAAATAACGGCTCAGAACATTGAGCAAGGCTACAACCGCATCCTGGCTGGAAAGTTTGTGCAGAACGTGCTCACAGGTTGCCAAAAAGGTCTGGCCCGGGACATCCAGTACCCGAAGGATCAGCGCCGCAAGCGTATTATTACCGGCAGCGATATCCGTCAACGCGAGACGCCAAGGTTCAAAATCGGCGCGCGCCGACAACGGTTGCGGCAGACTGTCCGGTTCGGCCTCGAGAAAGCCGATGCGATAAGCATTTTGTGCTGCACCCTTCTCCCACAGTCGCTGGCGCACGTCCGCGCCGATCAAGTCCGGGCTGCAACACGAGGCGCACCGTTTCGATGATAACGTGTGGCTCATCTTCGAACGGCAGATGCTCGATGAGATGGCCAGCCATCACTCTGCCAATCTCGCTCTGCACGACAACTTCGCGTGCCAGCATGCGTCGGGCATTTTCGGAACTCGGATCGACCCACCAGGCACGGCGTGCGAGTTCTTCCGTAAGCCCCGGCGCGCACACGACCGCAGTGATCGCCTCAGGCTCGCCAAGCATCAGGAGCGTGGCGAGATTCGCGTCGCGTGCCTGACCCATGCGCGTCCAGCGGTTGAGATGCACCGGATAACCACCCGGCGAACCGAGCGCACAGGACGACAGGAACTCGCGTACCGCGCGTAGATACTGATCGTGACCGTCCGGTCGGATTGAGTTGAACCCTGGCTTCGCCACGCGAACGACAGCCCGAAGACCGTCAACGTGCGCTCCTCGATACGTATAGCCTCGACGTTGTTGATCAGTACGTTCAGACGCAACGTGTCTTCACTTGAAAGTTCGAGGACGGTCATGACTGTCGTTAAATATGGATGTACTTGAGCAAGCTTGCTTTGATTAATTGAGCTGCACGCGTTGGCCCCAGGGCACGGTGACCCTTGCCCTTTACCAGCCACAATACCGGATAGACCGGTTCGCGTTCCGGAAATTCACCCAGCGCGTCGGTGAAATACACCAACAGGTCCGGACTGACGGTCCTGGTTCTCCAGCCAGGCAAACACTGGACGGAAATCGGTGCCACCGCCACCCGCAAACGAACGCGGCAGCGATATCTCTTCCCAGGCCTCGTAGCGCCAAGGACCATCGGCCGCCAATTTATCGTCGCAGACCTGTAGCGTGATGCCCGCCTGGATCTGACCCTTGATGGCGTTGACCTCGGCGAGAAACTCATTGAGCTCGTCTTCCCTAATCGAACCACTGACATCCAGGGCTATTGCAATATCAATATGGCTGCTGCGCAGGCTCGGCAGGATGGCCTTGCCTTCGCGGCGCGATGGGCGCATGTAGCTGTAATCATCGCGCGCGATGCCTGTCATGTAGCGAGCCAGCAGCATCCGCCATGGCAACTGCGGTTGCAGCAGATGATCAACGAGTCGCGCCAACGAGCCGCTGAGCTTGCCGGCCTGCAGGCCAGTTGCGCGGCACCGGCCAGGCGCTCCTGCCATTGAACGCTGAGTTGTTCACGCTCTGTGGCCGACAGGGCGGCGGCCGTGCATGCACCCTGCTGATGCTCGTCGGGTTCGGTCTGTACACCGTCACCCTGGCCCATCTCCGGCTTGTCCTGCGATTTTTCCGCTTTGCGCTCTTTCTGTGGTGGTGGCGGATTCGGTTGGTTGACGTTGCCCGCTGCCCGCCCTCGGCGTCGTCATAGGCATGCTGATCGAGAGTTTCTTCCTCGGTGTCATCCTTGATCGCACGGGTAGATCTCTTCGGCGGTCATGCCCTTGAACTCGTCGAGCAGCAAGGTGCCGGGCGGCGGCGCAGGCCGTCCTCAACCAGCATCGGATTGATGGCATGGTCGCAGGCCACGTCCCAGCGGTGCCTCACACGATGCTGTCGCCGGGCGAAATGCGAAAGTGCGCAGTGCAGCGCCTCGTGCGCCAGCATGAACTGTACGTGATCGAGGCTCAGCGCATCGATGAACTCGCGATTGTAGTAGAACGCGCGCGCATCGGTGGCCGTGGTGCGGCACCAGTTCGGGATCGGCCTCGATCATCGGCAGGCGCAGCACCAGCGCGCCGAGAAACGGCTTGTCGAGAATCAGGCGCGTGCGCGCCGCAGACAGCTTGAGTTCAACTGGATCGTCGGCCACGGGCCGCTGTGTCACATGTCGTACAGCATCACGTCGGCGATCGAGTTCGCCCACGGCGCAAACTGCGGCACCTCGAACAGCCCGGCGACCGATCGCGCGCTGCATGTCCGACACCAGCATCACGCCCATCTCGCGCTGCGGAAAGCGGCGCGCATAGTCGAGAATGCGGCCGTAGGTTTCATTGGCATTGCCATTGGCGCTTGGCACGGATTGCACTGCCCCACCAGGGCCGCGGCGACCGCGTACTGCAGATCGATGTCTTTCGGCACCGGCACGTCCTCGCCACGCAGAATGGCATCGATGTCCGGCAGGTTGTCGAGATTGTCGACGAACGCCTTGAGTTCGATACCGGCGGCCGGCCCGACGCAGGCCTGCAAGGCCGGCAGCAGCAGATGGCGGCTGGTCGCCAAACTTCTGCAAGGCACGGTGCGCAAACTCCCAGGAGCGCGGGCTCGGAAAGGCGACCGGGTTGTGCGCCGGATCGAAGTCGAACAGCAGATCCGGTCGGAAGCGCAGGAAGGCGATCAGGCGTTCATCCATGCCTGTTGGCATAGGCCCACGCCACCCAGTCATCGAGATGCGCCTCGACCGTGTAAGTGCGAGAATCGATTGGCCAGTGGCGCCGGCATGCTATAAGTCACACCGCGATCGCCCTGGCGGTTGCCGGCCGCGAAGATCGCCCAGCCATCCGGCACGCGATACTCGCCGAGGCGCCGATCGAGAATCAGCTGATAGGCCGCGGCCGACACCGTCGGCGCCGCCGAGGTGATTTCATCCAGAAACAGAATGCCGGTCGCGCCATGACGCTTAACATCCGGCAGCATCGCCGGCATCGCCCACTCCACCATGATCACCGACGCGAAACGGAATGCCGCGCAGATCGGATGGTTCCATCTGCGACAGGCGGATATCGATCACCGCGGTGCGCATGCTTGGCCGCAACCTGCGCCACCATCTGCGACTTGCCGACACCCGGCGGCCCCCACAGCATGACCGGCGTGTGACTGCCGGTCGCGGGCGCTCAGAAATTCACGTTCAAGAATGACGAGCAGTTCGGCGGGACGCATAGGCTCTCACGATCAATTCCACATGAGTTCGTGCGGCTACGCACGATGTCGACTGTCTCGAAAATTATAATGATTTTAGAGCAGAAATCCCGAGTAAATCAGTCGTCGTGCGCCACCGGACGTGCGGGATCGCGGATCCATTCGCTCCAGCTGCCGGCGTAGAGCTTGGCTCCGGCAGCCCGGCGTGTTCCATGGCCAGAATGTTGTGGCAGGCGGTAACGCCGGAGCCGCACATCTGGATCACATGGTCCGGGCTTACGTCCTCGATGAGCCGTGCATAAAGTTCGCGCAGCTGGCTTCCGCGCGATGAAGCGGTCCGCTGACATGCAGGTTGTCTTCGATAGGGAAGATTGATCGCACCCGGGATGTGGCCGGCGACCGGATCGATCATTTCGATCTCACCATTGAAGCGCTCCTCGGCGCGCGCATCCATCACCAGCCAGTCATCCTGTTTCACGGCCTTGGCAACGGTCATTGGCATCCACCCACATGTTGTCGCGCACATGCGGTGTAAATGTCGCCGGTGCCACGACCGGAAGTATCCTTGCGTCACAGGCCGCCCTTCGCGTTTCCAGCGCGGCAGGCCGCCGTCGAGCAATGCGACCGAATCGTGCCCGAGCCAGCGCAGCAGCCACCACAGACGCGAGGCCATGGCGCCGAAGCTGTCGTCGTAGGCGATAACCTGCTTGCTGTTGTCGATGCCCCACTCACCCAGTTTCGCCGCCAGCCTGCGCGGATCAGGCAACGGGTGGCGACCGCTCTGCGGCGTTACCGGCGAAGACAGATCGTCATTGAGATGTGCATAGCGCGCACTATCGATATGGCCGGCCTCGTAGGCGCGTCGTCCGGCGTCGGGATCAGACAACGCAAAGCGGCAGTCCACCACCACCCACTGCGGGTCGTGAATATGCAGGGCGAGCGTGTGGCAATCGATGAGCGTGTGATACATGGTGCAGAAAAAAGGCCGCACTGACACTGCCTGCGGCCTTTTGTCTCTTCGGAATCAGTAGCCGCCCTTGCGGCGCGATTCCGGCAGGCCGGCGATGCGGCCGCCCTGCTTGCTCGGATCCTTCGGAAACAGATCGTAGACATCTTTCTGGATGACGTTCGTGCCCCACTTGTCCGACATGGCCTTGACGATGTTGCGAGTGTTGGGCTGGTTGCCGTTGTTGTTGAAGAATTCATCCCGCAGGAATTCGATCAGATCCCAGTGTTTCTGGGTGAGCGTGATGCCTTCCAGCTGGGCCATGTGTTCGGCCAATTCCTTGCTCCAGTCTTCCTGATTCACCAGAAAGCCGGTGGCGTTGGTCTCGATGGTCTTGCCGTTGAACTCGATGCTCATGTTTCCTCCCTTCAATTGTCAGGAAAAGTTGCCAGGGAAAGAAACAATTCGGTTCGCGCGAAAGCGCGCATGATACAAAGCACGGGCATCTATTCCAAGGCCTGCCCCAGGTCCTTCATGTCCTTATGCGGAATAAACAGACCACAGCCCAAATGGCGCATCGGCCCGAGGCCGCGTTGCTGCAGGGTGACAGACTCCTGCTGCTTCAGTTCGGTAAGCATCAGGCTGCGGGTATGCACTGGCTGGTCAGGCGTGGCGATAACCTTCTCGATGCCGCACAGCATTTTCTTCGGTCGCACGCCGAATGTCTCCATCTCGCGTAGCGCGGCCTGTAGAAAAGCAGTCTCGTCCAGACCATCTGCGCTCACCACATAACGCGAAAAAATGGTGGTGAGCGCGCTGAGCGGCCGCAGGCTCGCCTTATCCACGCGCAGTGCATGCCCGGCAACATCCAGCTGCCGACCGACCAGCGTCTGGGCGGCGTCGATGCGCCCGCGCGGCACGCGCAGCACGAGCTTGGTGCGGCGCGACAGGCACAACAGGTCGTCGGCGTTTTCCGGACGCATCCAGCCATTACCGGAATCCGCGACATGGATGGGGTGCACGCCGGCTGAAGGCTCCTCTTCAAGCCATGGCAGCACCATGCACACCGCCTGCGACAGCGCCCATGCGTGATCCACCGGCAAGTGCGCGACAGTCGATCTGGTAGACGATATCCACGACATCGTCCGGGACGGCGCGCACCTCTTCCTGGGTTTCCTGCCAGAACATGATCAGTTCACCGGCAGCCGATCGCGCAGTGCATCGCGGTCGAACCACCACTCATCCTGCACCAGCACATCCACGACATTGCGCAGGCGCGGCAAAAACAACTGCGGATCATGCAGTTCCAGTTTCTTGACCCAGTAGTCGTAGGCCTCCTGACTTTGCACCTGGCTGTGACGACGCGCCACAGTGCCGAGCAGATTGTTGGTGTAGAACACGAGATCATCACGCCGCTTGCCCTCGGTGCGCAGGTCGGCGACGTAATGCGCAGTAATGGCCGCGACCGCCGCGCCGTCTGAATCATCCGGTGTTTCCTCCACCACATGCTCGAGCATTGCAACGGACAGCTCTGGATCGATCGGAAAGGTCACGGCCAGCCAGATGCCCTGACCCAGCGCAGCGAGCGATTCGGGCCGATCCGCGGCATACAGCACGTCGCAGGCCTCGACTGCGCCCTGCCAATTTTCCTGACTGAGATAGGAGTCGAATGCCGCATCGTGCCGCGTCCCAGGCCTCATCCATCTTTTCCAGACGAATCAGCAATCGGCTTTCTTCCAACAGCAAGTCCGTATAGGCGCTCGAATTTCGATCCTGAACTTCGGCACGGTGCTGGCGCAATTCGGCGAGACGCGCCTCCAGCAGATAGGCGGATTCTTCCACGTCTTCACCGCTGTCGGCGTCACGCATGTGGTCTTCTTTCAGGTATTTCATGATGCGAATAACTCCCGCGCCAGAAACGGCGCGTGTGCTAAAGGCTCAATACTGCGAGCGGGTGATGGAATGAATGCCGACAAACGCGCCTTCGAGACGATCTTCCCAGTTCTGCGGTGTATCCGGATAAGGCGGCTTCACGTCGATCTTGAAATGCAGCTCGCCGGTTTCCTGGGCGCGTCGGGTAATTGTTGTCCAGCAACTGTTCGAAATTCTCGAGCTGCGGGTGCTGGATCAGGACTTCGCTCAGATAAAGCATGGGTCAGGTAGCTCCGGATGATTCGTAATTACTTCTGTACCGCGAATGCGATCGTAATAACGCGCCCGGTATATCAGCCGGGTCATGCCCTTGTCCACATCATCCGCAAACTCCGTGCGGTTATGCAGCACGTTGTTGCACAACAATCCTTCGCCCGCAGCTAAAACGATAGCGAAAGACATCAGGCGAATCGCTGGCTAGCAGCTGTTCCAGCGCCTTCACCGCATTTTGCGTCTTCGCATCCGGCTTCCATTCGATGCTGCGGGTGCGAGCCGTATAACGCATATGGAGACTGCCGGTCACAGGATCAATACTGAATACCGGACCGGTCTGTGCTGGGCGATTCTCGCCACCCTCCTCTGTGTTTGCCGGAATGGTAAGAACATCCGGTGCCATCAGCGCGCGAATGAATTCCGGATTTTCATCCCGCAACCTCAGATAAGCGATTTCCGGGTCGAGCAAGGCATTCTCGCCACCGTTTGCGGCAGGCGTCACACAGTGCAAAACAAATGCCCGCACCTGTCTTTCTGGCGGATTGTAGTAGCCGTCTGTGTGCCACTGGAGTCGGCGATTCGAGTAAGGAATGTACCCACGACCGGATTTCTCGGGCATCAGCTGCAAGTGTGGTCACTGCATCCTCATCGGCCAGCAGATTGCGGTCGAAATGGGTAAGCCCGAACTGTTCACCGAGACGCCTAGGAATCTGCTTGTCGGCAAGGCTGCCGAGCTGACTCACGTAGATTGCCATGTTGGTCTTGCGACACGCCTGCAGCAATTTGAGCTGCTCCGCGTCATTCAAAACACGCGGATCATTCACCTTCACGCGCACCTCGTCGAGACTCGTTGGGTAGCCTTTCAATTTGGCCTTCCGCCAGTCGGCGTAAGGTTCGACACTATCAAGCATGAATGGACTGGCGGGAGGTCTGGACATTCAACGTCTGGCCGGCTTCAGGTGAGAAATCGAAATCGTTTACATAGTCGCTCGCCGACCAGCACAAGACCGGTGGGGTGACTCGTAGAATCAATCGTGGCTATTTTAAACGTGATGCATGTTAAATGACTGTACGAATTCAAGCCTTTAATTGCAGGTGTAACCTCAATTGATCGGCATTATTGTCTAGATAATAAAGATTAAATATATTTTGTATCTACATGTTATATATACATATTAGTATGCGTATCTCCATTTAAAGTTTCTTCAATTAGGGGAGACGAGGATTGCGACATATCTCCTTTGGGGGATATCCTGTGTGATCACCCCTCCCCAATGAAAGATTTGATTGATGCATAAGGGATGACTACTATCTGCCCCGCATTTCTGGCAAGGTTTAATAACGAGGCGTCTGTAAGACCGGTACCTGAATCTGTTTCCGGATTACGGCTAACAGACAATAAAATTGTACCCTCGCCTTAGTAATGGTTGATTTACTTAGAATTTAATAAAGATTTTCGAACGGTGTTTTTTGCGCTATTCGTGGCAGAAGGCACTCTGATCAATTCTTGGTTGCGCACAGGAGGTTGTTTCAATGGCTCAAACACCGAAGAACCCGGAAAAGCACTCCACCTATTTGCCGCTGGACAAGAAAAAGTCCACGAAGGCGTTTCACAAGACCCCGATGCTGGATCAGCTCGAAGCGGGTCCATGGCCTAGCTTCGTCACCGGCCTCAAGCGCCTGGCGCTCGAAAACAACATGATGGTCGACCTGCTTGGCCAGCTTGAACATTCCTATAAGACTCGCCTTGGCTACTGGAAAGGCGGCACGGTCTCAGTGTTCGGTTATGGCGGCGGCATCATCCCGCGCTTCTCGGAAGTTGCGAGCATGTTCCCCGAATCGAAGGAATTCCACACCCTGCGCGTCCAGCCGCCGGCCGGCAATCACTACACCACCGACATGCTGCGCAAGCTGTCGAACTCCTGGGACAAGTACGGATCCGGCCTGATCGCCTTCCACGGCCAGACCGGCAACATCATGTTCATCGGTACCACCTCAGAGAAGACTCAGCACTTCTTCGACGAAATCAACGAATACGGCTGGGATCTCGGCGGCGCTGGCCCGTGCGTGCGCACCGGCATGTCGTGCGTCGGCGCGGCGCGTTGCGAACAGTCCTGCGCCAACGAGCAGAAGATTCACCGTCTGCTGGTGAACGACTTTCTCGACGACATGCACCGCCCGGCCCTGCCGTACAAGTTCAAGTTCAAGGTTTCGGGCTGCCCGAACGACTGCATGAACTCGATCCAGCGCGCCGACATGGCCGTGATCGGCACCTGGCGCGACGACATGAAAGTCGACCAGAAGGAAGTGAAGACATTCGTGAAGGGTAAGGGCCGCAAGTACGTCATCGACAACGTCATCAACCGCTGCCCGACCAAGGCCCTGTCGCTGAACGACGACGACAGCCTGGCCGTGGACAACCGCAACTGCGTGCGCTGCATGCACTGCATCAACGTCATGACCAAGGCGCTGTCCCCGGGCGACGACAAGGGTGTGACCATCCTCATCGGCGGCAAGCGTACCCTCAAGATCGGCGACACCATGGGCACCGTGGTTGTACCGTTCAAGAAGCTCGAAACCAATGAAGACTACGAGTGGGTCAAGGAACTTGCCCACACCATCATCGACTTCTGGGCGGAGAATGGCCTGGAGCACGAGCGCTGCGGCGAAATGATCGAGCGTATCGGCCTGGTCAATTTCCTTGAAGGTATCGGCCTCGAAGTCGATCCGAACATGATCACCCATCCGCGTACCGGTTCATACCTGCGCATGGACGAGTGGGATCAGGAAGCGGCCAAGTGGAATGAGCGCAAACAGGCCGGTTAAGGCTGTTTGAGTGAGAACTCGCCCTGCGGGGCGGATTCTCGGATCACGACATCGACCTGAACATTTGAAGTTTATTGGAGACAACAATGGCTGACATGCGTCCCCCGATTGAATCCGGCTGCCCGGATCCGTTCCAGTACATGCACCCGCTGATGGTCAAGAACTTCGGCAACTGGAAATACCACGATCGTCCGCGCCCCGGTGTGCTGCACCACGTGGCCCACTCCGGCGATGAAATCTGGACCGTTCGCGTTGGCACCCAGCGCCAGCTCGGGCCCTACGAGCTGAACCTGATCTGCGACATCATCGACAAGTTCGGCGAAGGCTTCGTGCGTTTCACCATCCGCTCCAATCTGGAGATCATGGTCACCAAAAAAGAGAAGGTCGACCCGCTGATCAAGGCCTTCGAAGAAGCCGGTTACCCAGTCGGCGGCACCGGTCCCTCGGTCACCATGATTTCGCACACCCAGGGCTGGCTGCACTGCGACATTCCGGGCACCGACGCATCGGGCGTGGTCAAGGCGCTGATGGACGACCTGCACGACGAATTCGTGAAGGAAGACATGCCGAACCGCGTGCACATCACCACCTCCTGCTGCCAGATCAACTGCGGCGGTCAAGGCGATATCGCCATCAACATCCAGCACACCAAGCCGCCCAAGATCAACCACGACCTCGTCGCCAATGTCTGCGAGCGTCCGTCGGTTGTGGCGCGCTGCCCGGTCGCGGCCATTCGCCCGGCAATGGTGAACGGCAAGCCGTCGCTCGAAGTGGATGAGAAGAAGTGCATCTGCTGCGGTGCCTGCTTCCCGCCCTGCCCGCCTATGCAGATCAACGATCCGGATCACTCCAAGCTCGCGATCTGGGTCGGCGGCAAGAACTCCAACGCCCGCTCCAAGCCGATGTTCCACAAGCTGGTTGCTGCTGGTGTGCCGAACAACCCGCCGCGCTGGCCGGAAGTGAACACCATCGTCAAGAAAATTCTGCGCGTCTACAAGCAGGATGCAAAGGACTGGGAACGGGTCGGTGACTGGGTGGAGCGTATTGGCTGGCCACGCTTTTTCGAGCTCACCGAGCTGCCGTTCACCAAGTTCCACATCGACAACTGGCGTGGTGCACGTGCCACGCTGAATGCCTCGACGCACATCCGTTTCTAAGGACTTGATCTGGCGCATCGACAAGCACTATAGACAAGCGTTATAAAGGCATACAATTTATCGGCCTATTTAGAAGGGGACGAGACACATGAAGTTCGGCATTCTGGTGAACGAAGGCCCGTACACACATCAAGCCGCGGACACGGCATATCAGTTCACCAAGGCCGCCTTGGAGAAGGGACACAAGATTCATCGCGTGTTCTTCTACCATGACGGCGTGAACAACTCGACCCGGCTCACCGAGCCACCGCAGGACGATCGCAACATCGTTCAGCGCTGGCAAAAGCTGGCGGCTGACCACAAGCTTGATCTAGTGGTGTGCGTGGCGGCGGCCCTGCGCCGCGGCATCAAGGACGAGAACCTCGCGGAAGGATTTCGTATTTCCGGCCTTGGGCAACTCGTCGAGTCCGGCATCCAGGCGGACCGCCTGGTGACCTTCGGCGATTAAGGGGAATCGACATGACTGAATCGACCGGTGGCATTGATATGGACGAGGAAACGAGCGGCGTCGTAAAAAAATTCCTGTACGTTAACCGCAAGGCGCCGTACGGAACCATCTACGCGCTTGAGTCTCTCGAAGTGGTGTCTGATTGCAGCGGCGTTCGACCAGGACGTAAGTCTCGCATTCATTGATGATGGTGTGTACCAGATCGTCAAGGGTCAGCACACCAAGAACATCCATGTAAAGAATTTTTCTCCCACTTATCGTGCGCTCGAAGGTTACGACATCGAGAAGCTGTATGTGGAGAAAGAGTCGATGGACGCCCGTGGCCTGACACAAGCCGATCTGTCTGGTAGACGTGAAAATCGTTTCTGCCGCGGAGATGGCTGATCTCATGGAAAGCCAAGACGTTGTAATGAGCTTCTGATTTTAGGGGAACAAGCATGCTTCATACCGTGAACAAATCGCCCTTCGAGCGAAATACATTCGACACCTGCCTGGCACACGTCAAGAAAGGCAGCGCCATCCTGTTGATCGAGGATGGTGTATACGCCGCCATGAAGGGCACAGCTCCGGCGAAGAAGCTTGAGCAGATGATGAAAACCATTCCGGTCTATGTTCTGCAACCGGATGTTGAGGCGCGCGGCATGCAGACGCGCGTTCTCGATGGCGTCAAGATGGTGGACTACGGCGGATTCGTGGACCTCGCGGCCGAGTATCCGACCGTCCAATCCTGGCTGTAACGCTGCAGATCCACGTTTAACTCAACAGGAGATAGCACATGAGCACGATTACCGTATCGGGCAAGACCGTAGAAGTCGACGAGGAAGGCTACCTGGTCAATCGAACTGACTGGAGCGAGGAAATTGGCACGGAAATGGCCAAGATCGACAACTGCGAACTGACCCCGAGCCACTGGGAAGTGATCAACTTCCTGCGCGAGTACTACGATGAGTATCAGATCGCTCCGGCCGTGCGCGTACTGACCAAGGCCATCGGCAAGAAGCTCGGCGCCGACAAGGGCACCAGCAAGTACCTGTACGAACTGTTCCCGTACGGCCCGGCCAAGCAGGCATGCAAATACGCTGGCCTGCCGAAGCCAACTGGCTGCGTCTAAAGTAGTATCCGCCGCAACACGCGGGGTACAGACATGCCCCGCGTGACTGCGTAACACCGTTCATATTCAGGTACAGGTAACGCGATGTCGGCCGTGACTGTTATCTACGCGCTGTTGTTCTACGCTGCGACGGCGATTCTTGTCATTGGCGTGATGCGCAAGATTGCACTCTATGCGCGCACACCACAGCCACTCAAGATCCCGACCACCCCTGCTCCCACTACACGCCTGGGCGTAGCGATGCGCATGGCGCGCGAAGTCACGGTTTTTGAAAGTTTGTTCAAGTCCAACAAGTGGACTTGGCTTGTTTGGCTGGATTTTCCACCTGTGCCTGTTCGTGGAATTGCTCTGGCACCTGCGCTATTTTACCGAGCCCGTCTGGTTCTTTGTGCCGTTCCTGCACTGGTTCACAACCTTCACCGGATTCGGCATGGTGGCCGGACTGCTGGGACTGTGGGCGACGTCGCTTTCTCGTGGACCGGGTACGCTACATCAGCGGCCCGTCAGATCACCTGATGTTGGCGTTGCTTGTGGCGATTGGCGGCAGCGGTATCGCGATGAAGTATCTGGCACACACCGATATTATCGGTCTGAAGGCATTTTTCCTCGGCCTGATGCGCTTTAGCTGGCAGCCGTTGCCGAGTGATCCAGTTCTGCTCGTGCACCTCGCCCTGGTCGCCACGCTCATGATTGTCTTCCCGGTCTCGAAGCTGCTGCATGCCCCAGGTGTATTTTTCAGTCCCGACCCGCAACCAGGTCGACAATCCGCGCGAGAAGCGCTGGACGGCCGGCTGGTCCGCGCAATACGACAACACCAAGTCGGACGCATAAGCCATGGCTGAATTCGAAACCCCGGCACTGCGCGAATATCCGATCATACCGTTGCTGCGCGTCGACAGCATGGCGCACAGCCGTACATTCGCCGCAAAGGCCGAGTATCAGACAGCGATTGGCTTCCCGGGCGAACTGGTCGAGAACTGGGAGCAGAAGGCAGTCGACAAGCTCGGTGAGCTCGTTTCCAAATCACGTGCCCTGCAAGTCTTTCTTGATTCGTGTGTGAAATGCGGCGCCTGCACCGACAAATGCCATTACTTCCTCGGCACGCAGGATCCGAAAAACATGCCGGTCGCGCGTCAGGATCTGCTGCGCAGCGTCTATCGCCGCTACTACACTTTCGCCGGCAAGGTTGTTCCGTGGCTGGTGGGTGCGCGCGACATGACCAAGGACGTGCTCGACGACTGGTATAACTATTTCCATCAGTGCTCGCAGTGCCGGCGCTGCTCGGTGTACTGCCCGTACGGGATCGACACCGCCGAGATTTCCATGGCCGCACGCGACATCATGGACTCCGTTGGTGTGGGCCAGCGGTATTCGAACGAAATCATCGGCAAGCTCCACAAGATCGGCAACAACCTGGGGCTGCCAGAACCAGCGCTCGCCAACACCCTCGAAGGCCTCGAGGAGGATGTGAAGGACGAAACCGGTGTGGATGTGAAATTCCCGCTCGATGTCAAAGGCGCCGACATTCTGCTGATCACTCCGTCAGCCGACTTCTTTGCCGAACCGCATATCGACGGCTTGATCGGCTACGCAAAGGTATTCCACGCGGCGGGTGTCAGCTGGACATTGTCTTCGTATGCCTCGGAAGCCGCGAACTTTTCCATGTTTATCGGTTCGCACGACAACCTGCGCAAGGTGGCCTTGCGTATCCGCAAGGCCGCCCTGGACCTCGGCGTCAAGCGCATTGTCGTCGGCGAATGCGGCCACGCCTGGCGCGTCGCCTACAGCTTCTGGAACACACTCGCCGGGCCGTTTGATTTCCTCGATCCACGCTACCCGATCCCGCAGCATATATGCGAGTTCACCTATGACCTGATCCAGAAAGGCGCACTGACGTTCGACAAATCCGCGAACGACGACAAGGTTGTCACCTTCCACGACTCGTGTAACGTTGCGCGTGCATCACGCATGGGTGACATGCCCGGTGGCCAGTTCGTCATTCCACGCGAAGTCATCAAGGCAGTGGTCAATAACTTTCGTCGACATGTCGCCCGAAACCACCCTGGAAGCAACCTTCTGCTGCGGCGGCGGTGGTGGCATCCTCACCGATGACCTCATGGAAGTGCGCGTCAAAGGCGCCATGCCACGCATGCAGGCGCTGAATCAAGTGGTTCAGGAAAATGGTGTGACCCACATGGCGGCAATTTGCGCCATCTGCAAGGCACAGTTCACCAAGGTTCTGCCCTACTACAAATTCGAGATGGACATGATTCAGAGTGTCCATGGACTCGTCAGCAAGGCGATCCGGCTCACGCCTGCCGACAAATAACGAATCCATTTAATTACAGCTAAACGCTACAATCAGGAGATCCGTACGATGGCAACTCCCGCTGACAAGACCAAAGTTGCAACCCAGGGCCACACCTGGCGCCGCTATAAAGATGGCGACCACACCTGGCGCCGGATGAATGACCTCATTTTTACCGCCGACGCAACCGATAAGTGTCCGACCTACGTACACAAGACACCGCCCTGCCAGGCAAGCTGCCCGTCAGGCGAAGACATTCGTGGCTGGTTGAACATTGTGCGCGGCATCGAGAAGGCGCCCAAGGACGTGACCTGGCAGGAATATGCGTTCCGCCGCTCCACCGATGCCAATCCGTTCCCATCCATGATGGGACGCGTGTGCCCGGCACCCTGCCAGACCGGATGCAATCGCAATTCGGTCGAAGATTATGTTGGCATCAATGCCGTTGAGCAGTTTATTGGCGACTACGCCCTCAAAAACAATCTGACCTTCACGGCCGGACCGGAAACCGGCAAAAAAGTTGCGATCATCGGTGGTGGCCCGGCCGGCCTCGCAGCCGCGTATCAACTGCGCCGCAAGGGCCACGGCGTTACTGTGTTCGACGATCATGATGAGCTTGGCGGCATGGCCAAGTACGGCGTACCTGGCTATCGTTTGCCCCGCGAGTCATTGAACGGGGAAATGGATCGAATCGTCAACATGGGCGTCGAGGTGAAGCTCAAGACGCACGTCGGCAAGGATGTGCCGCTAAAGGACATCGAGTCCAAGTACGACGCCGTGCTGTTCGCCATCGGCTGCAAAGCCGGACGCATGTTGCCGGTTGAAGGCGGCACTGCCTCCAACTGTATCAGTGGCGTGGCGTTCCTTGAGGCCTTCAACCAGGGCCGCCTGAAATCAGTTTCTGGCCGCGTGGTGGTAATCGGTGGTGGTGACACCTCAATCGACGTCGCGTCGGTTGCACGCCGCCTCGGTTACATCAAGGACATGAAGGAAGAAGAACGTCCCGAGAACGTGGTGCTCGGCTATATCGCGCACGACGTCGCCCTGACAGCCAAGAAAGATGGCGCAGAGGTCATACTGATCTCGCGTCAGCCGCTGGAAAAAATGAACGCTGCCAAGCACGAACTCGACGATGCGCAGCGTGAAGGCATTTCCATTCAGGGCGGACTTTCGCCGGTCAAGGTAATTCTCGATGACAAAGGCCGCGCCAAGGCACTGCGCGTGGTGAAGCTCGACTACGCGAGCGGCAAGCCTGTCGAGGTGCCAGGCAGCGAAATGGACCTGGAAGCCGATCTGATCGTGTCCGCCATTGGCCAGGCCGGTAATTTCGAGGGGCTCGACGGCTTCGATAATGGCAAGGGCCTGATCAATGCCGACAAGTTCTACCAGGTTCCGGGAAAGCAGGGCTTTTTCGTTTGCGGCGACATCATCCGCCCGCACCTGCTTACCACGGTCATTGGACAAGGCTCAATCGCTGCCGACAGCATCGACCATTTCCTGAAAAAACAGGACATGACCAAGCGGCCCAAGGTAGACGTGCATCACTTCAGCCTGCTCGCCAAACTGCAGGAAACTGGTCTGTCGCCAAAAGCATTCAAGCCGTCCGAAGCCGAAGGCCCGCGTCCGATTGATCAGGGTTTGCGCGGTACATCACTCGATGGCAAGGCGGTGGGTGGTTTTGCGGTGCACAACTACGAAGACCGCGGCGAAGCCGAGATTTGTCACTCCGACGAGCTTTTCCTTGGACACTTCCCGTTTGTCGAACGAATCAAGCGCACCGAAAAAGTGCCGAGCGCAACCGAAGTGCTGGGTCATTTCGAGGAACGCATGATCGGCCTGGACGAAAAACAGACCGTTGAAGAAGCCAAGCGCTGCATGAGTTGCGGCATGTGCTTTGAATGCGACAACTGCGTGATCTACTGCCCACAGACAGCGGTCAAGCGCACGCCGAAGGCTGAGTCCACCATGGGCCGTTACGTGTACACTGACTACGACCTGTGTATCGGTTGCCACATCTGCGCGGATGTCTGCCCGACCGGCTACATCAAGATGGGCATGGGTGATCATTGATTCGCGAGGCCACACCATCAACATGCGCACTGTGAAACAACATCGCTTAGCAACCAGCCTGGTACTGGCTGCTGGCTTGTTGCTGGCAGGAACCTCGCTGTATGCCCACGACAAAGCAGCACACGCCGCGGGCAAGTCCGGCAGCGTGCCGTTACCGGTCCATAACATTGAAAAAGGCGAACAGTGCGTGGAGCCGGTTGACGTGATGCGCCGCGACCACATGCAATTTATCCTGCATCAGCGTGACAAGACGATGCATCAGGGCATACGCACCACGAAGCACAGCCTCAAAAACTGTATTGATTGCCACGCCGATGCAAAAACCGGCAGTGTACTCGGCAAGGAAGGTTTTTGTGAGAGCTGTCACGTCTACGCGGCGGTAAAGCTCGACTGCTTCGAGTGCCATTCTGCGCTGCGTGAAGCCAGTGCCGCCACACCACCCGCTGCTTCAGCAGTACGCGCCCTGCATGTCTCGCAAAAGAAGACTGACGCGTCGGCGACTACCAAGGTTGGCGGCAGCGCGAAGCGCGAAGCCGTCCCTACGGGGACAAATGCAGCAGCGTTTTCTCCGCCCAAGGGCAAGAAACCATGAGCATCAACCGCCGGCAGTTTCTAGGTTTGAGTGGCGCGGCCGTCGCGGCCACGGCACTGGCGCCTGGTCTGCGACTTATTGAGCTCGCGCAGGCCCGATCACCGGAAGAGGCGACCACCTCCCTGCACCGCTGGGGACTGCTGATTGATTCCAGCAAATGCGCGGATGGCTGCACATCCTGTGTCAGTGCCTGTGCCGATGAAAACGGCATTCAGAGTCATGGCCGTCCGGCAACCGACGCGCAGTGGATTCGCAAGGTCACGCTCAAGGACAAGCAGTCTGGCCACGTCCAGACTCTGCCGCTCATGTGCCAGCATTGTGCAGAACCACCGTGTGTGGACGTCTGCCCGACCGGTGCCTCGTTCAAGCGCGCCGATGGCATTGTGCTGGTGGACAAGCACATCTGTATCGGCTGCCGCTACTGCATGATGGCCTGTCCGTACAAGGCACGCTCGTTCATCCACGAGGTCACCACTGGTCAGAAGGCGCATGCGCCGCGCGGCAAGGGTACGGTTGAATCCTGCACGCTGTGCGTACATAAAGTTGACCGCGGCGACGGCAGCACAGCCTGTGCCGATGCCTGCAAAAAGGAAGGCCATCAGGCGATACTATTCGGCGACCTGAAGGACCCTGCCAGTGAAATCAGCAAGCGTCTTGCGAGCCAGCCGTCCACTCAATTACGCGCCGATCTTAAACTCAACACCGGTGTCCGTTACCAGGGCATCTGAAAAAACTACAGAACCGCTATGGCACATGTTCAATACCTGAAGATCGAAGGTCGCAGCATCGGGTTTCTCGCCCTGCTCGCCCTGTTGGGTGCCGTGATTGCCGCCGGCCTTGGTTCTGCCTTGTACATGGAACACAACGGTCACTGGGTCACGGGCATGAACAACCAGGTGATCTGGGGCACGCCACATGTGTTCGCTGTATTCCTGATAGTTGCCGCGTCTGGTGCGCTCAACGTTGCCTCAATTGCATCAGTGTTCAACCGTCAGCTGTACAAGCCGCTCGCACGCCTCTCCGGTTTGCTCGCCATCACACTGCTGGCTGGCGGTCTCGCTGTGCTGGTGCTCGATCTCGGCCGGCCTGAGCGTTTGATCGTGGCCATGAGCTATTACAACTTCAAGTCGATTTTTGCCTGGAACATTATCCTGTACACCGGATTCTTTGCCATCGTCGCCATCTACCTGTGGATGATGTTCGAACGGCGCTTCAATGACTACACAAAGTCCGTTGGCATGCTGGCGTTCCTGTGGCGCCTGACCCTGACCACCGGTACCGGTTCGATCTTCGGTTTTCTGGTCGCACGTGATGCGTATGACAGCGCCTTGTATGCGCCGATGTTTATCATCATGTCATTCGCCTACGGACTGGCAATCTTCATGCTTGTGCTCTTTGCCGCAACACGCTGGACCGGACGGCCGCTCGGCGATGTGATGGTAGCGCGCCTTAAGAACCTTCTCGGTGTATTTGTGGCGAGTGTCCTGTACTTTGTGGTGGCATACCACCTCACCAATCTGTACATGACCGGCAAACACGACGTGGAACGATTCATCCTGCTCGATGGCGGCATCTACACACGCCTGTTCTGGATCGGACAGATCCTGATTGGAGGTGTGATTCCTCTGGTGCTGTTGTACTCGAAACTCGGCCGCTCGCGTGCCATGATCGCGCTGGCCGCAATTCTAGTCATCGTCGGCGGATTGGCGCAGATGTATGTCACCATCGTCGGCGCACAGGCGTTTCCCATGCCGCTGTTCCCGGACAAGGAAATCACAACAGCAGCTTCTATGACGGTGTGGTGGGGACGTACACACCAAGCCTGCCGGAATTTCTGCTCGGTATCGGTGGCATTGGGCATTGCGCTCGGCATGACCGTGTTCGCCATCAAGGTACTGCCGTTTCTGCCGCAAAGCCTGGCGGACGCCGACGTCGACCCGCATCACAAGGCCGCGTGAGTCATGTGTCCCGGGTCGTGACTCGGGAAACCGGCACGCACCGCCCGCAACACATGACCGGCGACGCGCGACAGCTTCATGAATCGCCTTCTCATCTCTGCTGCCCACAAGTCTTCGGGAAAAACCACGCTGTCCATTGGCTTGTGCGCCGCGCTTGCGCAGCGCCAGCTGAAGGTTCAGCCGTTTAAAAAAGGCCCTGATTACATCGACCCGATGTGGCTTAGCATCGCCAGCGGACGGCCCTGCCACAACCTCGACTTCTTCCTTATGCCGAATGAAGAGATTCTCTCGACTTTTGTTGAGTATTCTCGCGTCACCGATATCGCTGTCATCGAAGGCAACAAGGGCCTGTACGACGGTCTCGATCTGGATGGCAGCAACAGCAATGCCGCACTCGCCAAACTGCTCGCTGTTCCCGTGATCCTTGTCATCGATGCACGTGGCATGACGCGCGGGGTGGCGCCATTGATCCTCGGCTATCAGGCCTTTGACCGTGATATCCGGATTGCCGGCGTCATCCTGAATCAACTGGGAGGCGCGCGCCATGAGCGCAAATTGCGTGCCGTCATCGAACACTATACCGATGTTCCTGTAATTGGCGCCGTCCATCATGACGACCGACTCGCGATTATTGAACGCCACCTTGGGCTGATGCCGAGCAACGAATCGAGTGGTGCTCGCGCCAAGATCGATGTCATTGCATCAGCTATCGCAAACCAGGTAGATCTGGACAGATTGATAGCGATCTGCCGCCTCGGCACCGGCACTGTCAGTTCCGGCAGTTCTAGATGATGCACCCACTCCTTGCCCTCCTGCGCTCGGGACAGAGGATCCCGGAGAAAAGCACTATCAAGCTTGGCATTGCACGTGATGCGGCATTCGCCTTCTACTATCCGGATGACCTCGACGCCCTGCGACGGCATGGCGCTGAACTGGTGTACTTCGATACTCTCAAGGATCCACATTTGCCAGAGGTGGATGCGTTGTTCATCGGCGGTGGTTTCCCCGAAGTGCACATGCAGGCGCTCGAGGCCAACCGCAGTCTGCGTGACGAAATTCGTCAGGCGATCGAGTCCGGGCTGCCGGTGTATGCGGAATGCGGCGGACTCATGTACCTCAGCCGCAGTCTCCGATGGCAAGGCTTCACAATGTGAAATGGTCGGCGCCATACCGGGCGACACCGTGATGCACGAGCGCCCGCAGGGACGCGGCTACGTGAAACTGCGCGAAACCGGCAAGTCTCCCTGGCCACGCACCACGGATTCCGCGGTTGAAATTCGCGCCCATGAATTCCATTATTCTACATTGGAGAATGTTCCCAGTAACCTTGAGTACGCCTACGACGTGACGCGCGGCACCGGCATCGATGGCCAGCACGATGGAATCGTGTACCGCAATGTGCTGGCCTGTTACACGCATATGCGCGACGTCGGCAATAATCACTGGACAGCCCGATTTGTCGAATTCATCCGGCGTCATCGGGCCGCACATCAAGCAAGACCAGCTGTCGATATGATCAAGACCGTACATCCAAAAAAGGAACCGCAGCGATGATTACGATTACTCCCCAGGCCGCGACGCAGATTCGCAAGGCCTCCGAACTAGCCGACGCGGAAGACATGTACCTGCGTCTTGCCGCCAAGCGCGAAGATGACGGTAACATTGAGTATGCCATGGGTTTTGATGATATGGGCGGTCAGGATCAAATCTACACCTCGGAGGGAATCGATGTGCTGATCTCCGAATCCTGCAAGGAACTGCTGCGCGGAGCAACCGTCGATTACGTTGAAATAAACGCCGGACAGCATGAGTTCATATTTTTGAACCCAAACGACTCACGTCATCAGGCTCCAAAACCGGAAGGCTCCTGACCTTCAATTCCTGTCTTTCCGCCTGTGAAAACAGATATCCAGAAACGTGCAGACGAAGATCACCCGCGCCGCGTTTGATGACGTCTCATATCACAATATTTGCTATGATGTCCTGACCCGACGCTGATACGCGGTTTTTCTGTAGCAGGGCTATGATTCATGCTGTTCCGGCGTAACCACCAGACTACCCAGCTTTCCTTCTGGCGACAGCTAAAGGAGAAGTTAGGCAGTGTGTCGAGCATGTCCGCCGACGAGGCGCCCACGTTCAGAAAGCTTTTCCTGTGGCCGTCTCTATCCATCCTCGCAATGCTTGTGCTGACGGCGGCAAGTATAATGATTGCGCTGATAGCCCCGAACCAACAGGCGGCTTATGTCCTTTTTCCCTTACTTTTTGCCGGAATCGGCATTGTGGCACTACTCACGCTGCTATTGCGTCTGCGCGCCTACTTGCTCAAACCAATCTCGCAATTACGCAAATGGGCTTCACGCGTACACAGTGGCCGCTATACGACACGCATCCCTGAAGACATACAAGGTGGTTTTTCGCAGCTTGCCCACGACCTGAATGATCTGGGCGACGAGTTGCGTTCACTGAATCTCGAAATGGCTGCGCGCGTCCGGCGCGATACCCAGCATTTGGCGCGCAAGACCCGATCGCTGGAGATTCTCTACGATGTTGCCTCTAGTCTGAGCAAATCACGCACGCTTGAGGAAACGCTGGAGAACTTTCTCGATACCTTTGTGCAACTTTTTGACGCACGCGCCGCTATGGTACGGCTCGTTACCGAGAACGATCAGTTACGACTCGTTGCCAGCCGAGGCTTAGATCTTGAAGTCGTTGATCGCGAGAAACTCATGCCGCTTAACCAGTGCCTGTGTGGAAAAACGGCTGCAGGCGGTGCGGTGCGTATCCAGAAAGGAGCTACGGCTTGCGCATCGGTCCTGGGTATGCCACTACTCAAGGATGATTTCCATGAGCTCGTGGCCGTACCAATCCAGTATCACGATATAACACTCGGTGTGTATAACCTGGTCCTGGATAAGCCGGTATCAGACTTTGGAGACGATCTCAGCGATCTGTTGACCAGTATTGGCCGGCATCTTGGCATGGCCGTAGAAAAGGCGCGCCTCGATGACGACACTCGCCGCCTCGCCATAATTGAGGAACGTAACACTATCGGTAACGAATTACATGACTCGCTGGCACAATCGCTGGTAAGCATGCGGTTGCACGTAAAACTGCTCGGTGAAATGCTTTACCGAAAAGATGTTTACAATGCCCAGTACGAGGTACGCCGTCTGCACACAGCTCTTGAGGAGGCGCACACCAGCTTGCGCGAATTGCTCGCCAATTTCCGTTCACGCATGGATGAACGTGGCCTGGTACCGGCCATCGAGGAAATGGTCATGCGTTTCGAGGAAGAAACCGGGATCGCCACCTACTTCCAGAATGAATGTGGCGAGGTTATTCTGGCTCCATCGCAGGAAATCCAGGTGTTTCGCATTATCCAGGAAGCGCTCGCCAATGTGCGCAAGCACAGTGATGCCCACACTGCACGCATCATGCTGCGCAACGAAGGCGGTGAAACCTACCATCTTCTGATTGAAGATGATGGCCTCGGTATGACGCCGGTCTCTTCAACGATACGTGGTGAGCATGTCGGCATTACCATCATGCGCGAACGTGCTGACCGGCTCGCTGGCACACTTCAGATTGAAAGCGAAGCTGGAGAAGGTACGCGCGTGAGCTTGCTGTTCTCGGCTTCGTCAACCGCCCTGCCACAAGACGCCTGGAGACATTAATTGCGCGTACTACTGATTGACGATCACACCTTGGTGCGCAAGGGGCTGGAACAGCTTCTTCAAAGTCGCGGCGTGGAAATTGTGGCTTCAGTCAGCAGCGGCGCCGAAGGTATTGCCCAGGCGCTGGCGCTCAAACCGGACATCGTGTTGCTGGACATGAAAATGCCGGAAATGAGCGGGACTGAAACCCTCAAGCAACTGCGCGCCGCTGGCATTACGGCGCCCATCCTGATGCTGACGATGAGCCGCGATGAACAGGATCTGCAAGCGGCGCTGCGAAACGGCGCGCAGGGTTACCTGCTCAAGGACATGGATCCAGAGGACTTGGTGCCAGCGCTGCAGGATGCACTCCTGGGCAAGAACGTTGTCGCCAAGGAATTAATCGGTTCACTGACACGCCTCGTGCAAGGGCCAGAGCGGCCGTAACGCCGCCAAGACAAGTTCCGCGGGTCTGCTCGACGATCTCACGCCACGAGAACTGGAGATCCTGCGACATGTGGCCGAGGGCGAGAGCAACAAAGCTATCGGTCGCGCGCTCGACATCACGGACGGTACTGTCAAACTGCATGTGAAATCCATTCTGCGCAAACTCGGCATGCGTTCGCGCGTCGAAGCCGCGGTGCTGGCTGTGGAGCACGGCCTGGGCCGGAAGAAAGCCGGCGGCTGAATCACTCCGACGCAACAGGAGATGGCTGAAACCAGCTGAGTTTTTTGTGCAACTGCACCACCTCGCCGACAATAATGAGCGTAGGTGGCTTGATTTCTTCCCTTTGCACCAGCTCCGGAAGCTTTTCAATGGTTGTCACAAACACGCGTTGATTCGGTGTGGTGCCCTGCTGGACTAAGTGCCACCGGTGTCGTTGCCGGCATGCCTTGACTTGTGAGTCCCGCACAGATCGACGGTACACCATGCAGACCCATGTAGAACACCACTGTCTGATTTGGCTGCGCGAGTGCCTTCCAGTTGAGATTCACCGTACCGTCCTGCAAATGACCAGTGACGAACACCACTGCCTGCGAGTAATCACGATGGGTGAGTGGAATTCCGGAATACGACGCGCAGCCGGAAGCCGCGGTAATGCCCGGCACCACCTGAAACGGTATACCCTCTGCGGCCAGTGTCTCGATCTCCTCGCCACCACGCCCGAAAATGAACGGATCGCCACCTTTCAGGCGCAGCACGCGCTTGCCCTCTTTTGCCAGGCGCACCAACAACTGATTGATGTCTTCCTGCGGAATCGCGTGGTTGTCGCGCTCCTTGCCGGCATAGAGCTTCTCGGCATCGCGCCGTACCAGTTCCAGCACCTGCTTTGATACCAGCCGGTCGTACACGACAACGTCAGCCTGCTGCATCAGGCGCAAGGCGCGGAATGTGAGCAGATCCGGGTCACCCGGCCCGGCACCGACCAGATACACTTCGCCCTGCGCAATACCACTCTGCGTGCTGGCGAGTTGCTTTTCGAGTGCCACACGTGCTTCATCGTCACGTCCGGCGTACACCATTTCGGCCACCGAACCTTGCAACACACGTTCCCAGAACACGCGTCGATCCGTTCCCGGGGCAAATCGCGCCTTGACCTTTTCCCGGAATGAGCCGACCAACGTGGCAAGCCGCCCATACGAGGCCGGGACGAGCGACTCCAGTCTGGCTCGCAACAAACGCGCCAGTACAGGCGATTCACCGCCACTCGAAACGGCCACAATCACTGGTGAACGATCTATGATTGCCGGCATGATGAATGTACACAGCTCCGGTCGATCCACCACATTCACCGGGATATTCAGTCGCTGCGCCACATCGGCGACGACACGATTAACCGCCTCGTCATCGGTAGCCGCAATCACGACACGTTGGCCACCTACATACTTGTCATTAAATGTTGTGTGGATATGTGTGAGTTTTCCGGCGTTAAGTAATTCAATCAGCGCCGGGCACAGATCAGGGGCGATTACCGTGATGTTTGCTTGGGCCCTGAGTAGTAGCTCAACCTTGCGTGCCGCCACGTCACCACCACCAACCACGAGACAAGGCTGGCCGTGAACATCCAGAAAAATGGGGAGAAATTTCATCCGGGAAATTCGAAGGATAATTTATCTATATAATACAGTGTATTACAGATACAATATTAACTATATTCTATCTTTAAAACAACAAAAACTCTCTGTGTGGCATCGCCAAAAATGGCGGAGAGGGAGGGATTCGAACCCCCGGAAGGTTGCCCTTCAACGGTTTTCAAGACCGCCGCCTTAAACCGCTCGGCCACCTCTCCGGAAGCCTGTAAGGATACCTGAGGCACTCAGGGCAGGCCAGTTGAACCGTTGCGCCTGACAGTTGTCTTGAGTAGAGTAACTTCCGAGTTTCTCACATCTGCTAACGAGGAGCGCTTCATAATTATGGCCGAGAATCACCAGGTACTCTCCAGACCGCTTGAATCCACGCTGGCGACCAACAGCGTCATCCGAAACACCTATATCCTGCTATCGCTCACACTGCTGTTCAGCGCGCTGACGGCGGGCATCGCCATGGCCACCAATGCCACGATGTTGAATGTATGGCTGGTTCTGGGCGGTTACTTTGGCCTGCTGTTTCTCACAAACATGCTGCGCAATAGCGCCTGGGGATTGCTGTCGGTGTTCGCGCTGACCGGTTTCATGGGCTACACGCTTGGCCCCCTGCTCAATGCCTATATCGGTCACTATGCCAATGGCACCCAGTTGGTGGCCTATGCTCTCGGTGGCACTGGCGTCATTTTCATCGGCCTGTCGGCCTACGCGCTAACGACGCGCAAGGACTTCAGTTTCATGGGCGGTTTCCTGTTGGCCGGCATTCTCATCGCCTTCCTCGCCGGTATCGCCAACATATTCTTCGCCATGCCTGGGCTGGCCCTTGCGGTTTCGACCATGTTCATGCTGCTCATGTGCGGGCTGATCCTGTACGAAACCAGCAACTTGGTGCACGGCGGCGAGACCAATTACATTCATGGCCACCGTTACGCTGTATGTCAGCATCTATAACCTCTTCACGAGCCTGCTGCATATTCTTGGCGTATTCGGCGGCGACGATTGACTGGTGGTCTCAGGTCAATAAGGCAAAAGGCCCCGTATGGGGCCTTTTTCATTTTCAACGTTCACGTTCAGCCTTGATTAACGGATGATCGTTGTCATCAAAACGAACCTGCAAGTTTCCTGCTGACCCGCACGAGATGGGATTTCCTCTGGCGTTAAGCCGGAGACGACAGCGATCTCAGCGAGGCTTACCGGATCAGGTTGCTGTGTACGCTTCTCATGTCTGCCATAGCGACGCAAGTTCCAGTACACCCAGATCAGCGTCACAGCAAGCATCGCGAGTATTACAAGGCCATAGTGCACGAACTCCTCGACCAGTGCTTCATAACCGCCGCGCACAATCATTTCCTCGACGAACAAGCGGACGCCCACAGCCCACAACAGCAGACTGATTAGCGGCATGATGAGATATAGCCATGCTAGCCAGAACAATGTGGTCAGCGTCAATTCAGTCGCACGTTGCCACTTGTGTTCGTACAGACGACGGCGGTGCATCATGGCCCTCCCCGGTCTGGACTCTTCCATCGAACATGCAGTTGCTGGCCACGCCGTAACAGTACCTGCGGGATGGCTACCACCGTGGTGATGCTGGATAACGTCCAGTAGACCATCGGATACCAGATCGCCCAGTAGAGATTGCGGAAAATGCGCTTTTCATAGTGACTGTCCAGATAAAGACCGACAGAGAACTGCAATAGCGACGTCATGGCCAGTACCACACCAGTCCAACGTGGAAACAAGCTGCGCACCGCAAACTGGGTGGGCCAGATATCCGGAAGCAGCCACGTACAAAGGAAGAGGATTACCGTGAGCAGCCAGGCGTAGCACCAGACGGCACCCATCACGTACTCGACGAACACCGGCCACATGCGCCGTTCCGACCAGCGACCAAGCAGATAGGCATGCTTGCGTGCCGCCTCGATACCACCGTGCGCCCAACGCAGACGCTGACGCCAGAGACCAGCCAGGGTCTCCGGCACTACAATCCAGGACAGGGCGTGCGGTTCGTAACGAATATCCCAGTAATGTATCTGTAACCGCCAGCTGATATCGATGTCCTCGGTCACAGTTCTCGGTGACCAGTAGCCAATATCGTGCAAGGCGCGCCGGCGATAGCACACGTGCACGCCGGAAACCGTGAACAGCCGCCCAAGGTCGCGCTGGCTGCGCTTGACCATGCCAATAATCGAGGCAAATTCACCGATCTGAATGCGCGCCAGCAGTCCATATTTGTTCTGCACCCTCGGGTTGCCGGTAACCGCCGCCACGCGTCCGCCTTGCAGAAAATGCGGAATCATCCACAGCAACGCGTCCTTGTCTAGCAGCGCATCCGCATCCACGCACATAAGGAACTCGGCACGACTGGCCAGTGCGCCGGCGCGCAGCGCCATGGCCTTGCCGTAATTGCGTTCGAGCGTAACAATGCGCAGGCGCGCGTGTTGTAACGTGAGTTGCTCAAGAATCGCACCTGTCTTGTCGGTACTGCCATCGTTGATGGCGATGATTTCGAAGTTCTGGTAGCGGTTTACTGTCAGTTGTTCGATGGTGGCACGAATGTTCTCCTCCTCGTTATGGCAAGGCACGAGAATTGACACGAACGGGTATTCGGCGAGTTTCGGCGGCTGTTTCGAATTGCGCTCATGCCGAAAGAAAAACAACAGGGAACCGATCATCCAGAAGAATGCCATGAACAACGGATAAAAGAAGACGTACAGGAAGACGACCTGCATGCTCAGTTCCTCGAAACCGCGGATAGTGTGTCCAGTCAGTTCAATGGCCACACGCCGAAGGTTTGCCGGATTGTTCAGGAAGGCGCCGTAACGCAATCCGTAATGTCGTGCGCCGGCAGTTCGCAGTCCCTGTAGATCCTTGGCCACTTGTGCGCCGTCCTCGTCAGGTCGATTCTGCAAAAGAACATAGACAGGCACAGATCCTGATTCCGCTATTGATTCAATGAGCTTTTTCTCAGGATTCGCAGCGGTACGATCGGCCGTAGCCCGTGAATCCACCATCACGACCATGAAGTCCATGCAGTGCGTCCATACTGCGCCGCGCTCGCTTCCGCAGCGAACACCTGGATGATAATAATCAAACAGCCGGTGCAGTGCGGTCACCTTTTTCTGCACGTGTCCTGCCGCAAGCAACACGCCGTCATAAGGGTGTCGACGAGCAAGCTCCGTAGCCGCATGCGTCACGCCGGGAATGTCTGGAATATACAGCAGAACAGTGATCGACTCCGGCGCGCGTGCGAATCTGATGTAAAACTCGATGCAGGACATCGGCACGTACGGGTATTCGGTCATTGAGAAAGAAAGCGTGGCGGCCATCACGGGTGAAAGGATTAACAACCACGGCGTTCACTCGAAGTAATTGCAGGCGGGATAGCAAGACAGACAGCCACCTCTCCTGCTCAGTGGCAGAGCGGCTCGCCATATCATCCAGTTCGATTTCGATCAAACGGAGTGGCAGGCGTGCGCGCGCGAAGCGCAGTATATCTTCGAATGCGGCAATCGTATTGGCAGATCGCAGGACAACGCGATGGATACGCGGAAACTGCTCGGTGTATGCCGGTTCTTCACCTAAAATCAATTGATAGTGTAATCCTAAACCCGTGGCCTCCTCGGCCAAGACCTGGTCGTAGAAGCCATAAGGCCAGGTAATTCCGGGCGGCGACATGTCCAATTCCGCGTGCAGTCTTTTCTTCGAATGCACCAGGTCTGCGCGGATGCGCTTCCGGAAGTCTGCTTCGGTTTCGTAGCGCCGGCTTGTGGCATCATAGCGGCGCGTGATCAGGGCCGGTGTCAGATTACCCTGTGGATTGGCGAGGACACCGTGATGCAGGTTGTCCGTATGCGAGAGGATTTCGACAAGTGGCGAATGACTTATCTCTCGTAGCTGTTCCCAACTCAGTAACCGGTCGCGGTACTCGGCTGGGACCTGTCGTCCATCGACCCAACCTGTTACCACACTCAAGACTGACGGAAAGCCATACTCTTCAAGTATCGGCATCGCGATATTCCGGAAGCTGGCAAGACCGTCGTCAAAAGTCAGCACTACCGCCTTCTCCGGGAGAGTGGATTTGCCGGCAGCGGCGTCAGCGAATCGCCGCAGACTTACCGGCTGGTAGCCTTGTTGCTTCAGATACGCCATGTGTTTGCGAAACATCCGGCTGCTTACAACATACTCATCCGTGTCCGGTACATCACGGATATCGTGGTAAACAAGCACCGGTACCTCTGCCGCCAGCGTGTTGCCGAGCAGCAGCCAAAATCCGATCAGGAGCAGAAAATATCGCATCCTAATAGAACCTCTGATGATAATTCAGGTAGAAGCGTAGCTCGGTTTCGTATTTTCCATCGTACACATTACGTGCAACGCCGGCACCGACCACCAATGCGCGGGAATTGTCGAGGTCATAGTCCTGCTCGTAGCGGACTGCCCAGCGGCCATGCGTACCGAAAGATTGCTGACTATAGGCGTTGGCGCTAAACCACAGGTGATCCACATGCCTCCGGAAGCGCGTGTCAAATACGAAGTCGGTACGGTGCATGAGACCAAGACTGCTATCGCGAGACGGATTGAAATACAGGGCACTATCGAATGTGTTGCGCGAATGCGACCATTCGATGAACAAGCGCTGCTCGCGCTGCGCACGCATTTCATACGCATACCCGGCAGTCGCATATAAGTCAGTGCGCTGGTTGGTGTCGGAGAAGTCGAAAGAATTCATGCTAGCCAGCCCTTCCCAACGGTAGTCACGGCGCTCGTAAGCCGCTTCGGCAGTCCATTGATGGGCATCGATGCCGGCGGCACGGGCGCGCAGCGGGATCGCTTCGGCGAATGAGGTGTAGGCCGCCAGAATGCGCCAGTCATCGCGTGGCTCGAACAGCACACGGGTACTGGAACCGCCTCTGCCCGGATTCGTTGATATCCGCCGAAAACTCCTGGTCGAGAATCAGTCGCTCGTCATAACGATAGCGCACGCCCAAGCCGACCCGATCCAGATCACCGTCTTGATACTGTGAATCGGTTGAGCGCGTGAAGCGATAACGTGCATACAGTCGCGTGTCCTCGGCAATGCGCGCACTGCCTTCCGCACGTCCAATCCACTCAGTCAGGCCCTGGTCGGATGTGTCATTGTGAAGTGCGGCCATCACCGCTGGGCTTTGCTCATCAATGTTATGATCGATGCGCAACACAAGGTCGCTCTTGAGAAAGGCATTGAGCAGGGGCTCATTGTCCGGATGACGTTCATGCGCGAGGCGTGTCAGGCGGCGCGCCTCGTTGGGGCGGTTGGCGGCAAGCAGGCAATCGCTTACCGCCACCACGAGATACGGTTCAAGGTCAGGGTAGTTGCGTATCCGCTCGAAGCGATGCAGCGCAATGGGGCAGGCGCCCTTCCAGACGTAGATGAGAACGATGTCGCGCTGGAGCGGATAGTCGTCCGGGAAACGATCGAGCAACGGTAAAAGTACCGCCAAGCCATCGTCATACTGCCCGGCACGCGCCAATTGCACGCCGCGCGTGTGTTCTGCATAGGTACTCTCAATCGCATCGGGCGCGACTTCGGCACATGCTGGCAACACATATCCCGCACAGCAATATAACCGCCGCTGAAGTCAGATGCGCCCCGCATCGCACAATTACACCCCTAATTACCACCCATCTGCCCTGTAATTTTACTCACCGAGCCGGTTCTTTTGATATTGATTGTGTTGCGCTCAAATATAGCTGAACCAGCAAGGATATGGATTTGATCGTGATCAGATTCTGCCCGGAAGAATGTGCTCCTGACCTCTGAGATACGGTCGCAGCACCTCCGGAACGCGAACGCTGCCATCCTTTTCCTGGTAGTTTTCCAGTATCGCCACCAGTGTGCGACCGACCGCCAGACCTGATCCGTTCAGGGTATGCAGGAGCTCAGGCTTGCCGGTTTCCGGATTGCGCCAGCGCGCCTGCATACGACGGGCCTGGAAAGTCCTCGAAGTTGCTGCATGAAGAAATTTCGCGATACTTCTGCTGGCCCGGCAGCCACACCTCGAGATCGTAGGTCTTGGCGGCGGAAAAACCGATATCACCGGCGCACAGTGCCATAACACGGTATGGCAGCCCAAGCAACTGCAGGACCTTCTCGGCGTGACCAGTAAGTTCCTCCAACGCCTGATAGCGAATCCTGCGGGCGCACGAACTGGACCAGCTCAACCTTCTCAAACTGATGCTGGCGGATCATGCCGCGTGTATCCTTGCCGTACGAGCCGGCCTCGCTGCGGAAGCACGGCGTGTGGCAGACGTACTTGCGCGGCAGCCGCGCGGCCTCGGTAATCGTGTCACGCGCCAGATTGGTGACCGGCACCTCGGCAGTAGGAATCAGATACAAACCCTGCTCGCTGCGCACCGCGAACAATTCCGCCTCGAACTTGGGTAACTGGCCGGTGCCACGCAGGCTGTCGGCATTCACCAGATACGGGACATAGGTCTCGGTGTAGCCATGTTCGCGCGTGTGCAGATCAAGCATGAACTGGATCAATCGCACGGTGCAACTGTGCGAGCGCGCCCTGCAGCACCACAAAACGTGCACCGGAGATCTTGGCCGCCACCTCGAAGTCCATGAGACCGAGGCCTTCGCCGAGATCGACGTGATCCTTCGGCACAAAATCCAGTTTCCTGGGTTCGCCCCAACGGCGTACTTCCTGATTGTCGCGTTCGTCCTTGCCGTCCGGGACGCTCGCGTGCGGGATATTGGGAATGCCGAGTGAAATGGCAGTCAGATCATTCTGTAGTCTTATCGAGATCGGTCTCGGCCTGCTTGAGCGCAGCACCGATGCTGGCCACCTCGTCCATCAATGATTTCGTGTCCTCGCCGCGCGCCTTGGCCTGGCCGATGGCCTTGGATTTGGTGTTGCGTTCGTTCTGGTATTGCTGTGTGAGCACCTGGACCTGCTTGCGCATCTCTTCCAGGTTGGTGATGATACGCACATCCAGCGCAAAGCCGCGGCGCGCGAGCTGTTGCGCGGTATTTTCGAGATCGGTGCGAAGCAGTTTTGGATCAAGCATGGTCGCTTCTTTCTTGATTCATGTTTCCGTAAGTCAACGCATGATGTAAATCAATTACGTTCACCCGTGGCTGGTGGTGATCAGCCTTCGTTTACCTGTGCCGGCCAGGAGACAACATGTCCGGGCGGCAGCAAGTCCTTGAGATGGCTCAGGATGCGACGCACCTTATCGGGCGCATCGAAGAATTCAATTACCACCGGCAGGTCGAGCGACAAATCGAGCAGCGTCGCGGAATGCACCACGCCCGATTGCCCGAAACCGCTGATGCCACGGAACACGGTGACGCCGCGCACCTTCTCCTCATCGTGCAATTTAGCCAGCAGCGTGTTTCATCAAGCTTTCGCCTTCCGTCAGATAGATGCGCACCACGGTCACGTCGCTGTGTTTCATAAGGGTAGCCCTACTCCGATTCGCTCGTTCGTCCTGTCATTAGATTTGCCTCGCGAGCATTACACCGAGCCAGGTGGCGCAGACACACAGAACCAGGCTCGCGGCCATGTTGCCCGCGGCCTTTGCCATGGCGCCCTGCTCGATCAGATTGAAGGTTTCAATGGAAAACGTTGAAAACGTCGTGAAACCACCGAGTACACCGATCAGCAACCCGGCGCGCCACACGGCGCTTGTGCCCATGCGCTCTACCAACAGCACAAACAGTACGCCCATCGCCAGGCAGCCCAACACATTCACTACCAGTGTTCCGTAGGGAAATCCGCGGCCGGCCAGTGCATGGACCCAGGTGGACATCCCATAGCGCAACACACTGCCGAGTGCGCCGCCGGCGGCAATGGCAATTACCTGACTCATGGCTTGCTTCACCTTCTTGTCCAGGCCGCGTAAATACGCCAGGCGTTCGGCAATCTTCGATCTCCAGACCGCGCGCAACCGGGTGGTAATAGTGCCGCTCGCCAGTCTCCTCGGGAAAATAGGTCTCGCCGGCGGCGTAGCCTTCCGGCTCATCGTGCGCGTAACGGTATGCCTTGCCGTAACCGAGTTCCTTCATGAGCTTGGTCGGTGCATTGCGCAGATGCACCGGTACTTCGAACGAGCCTTCGCGCTTCACGTCCTGCATGACCGCGCCGAAGGCGGTGTACACGGCGTTGCTCTTGGGAGCCACTGCGAGATACACCACAGCCTGCGCGATGGCGAGTTCGCCCTCCGGGCTGCCGAGACGTTCCTGCACATCCCAGGCTTCGAGCGCCAGCGTCAAGGCACGCGGGTCGGCATTGCCGATGTCCTCGCTTGCCATGCGCACCACGCGCCGGGCAATGTAGAGCGGATCACAGCCGCCATCCAGCATGCGCGCATACCAATACAGGGCGGCATCCGGCGACGAACCACGCACCGATTTGTGCAGCGCCGAGATCTGGTCGTAGAACGCCTCGCCCTGCTTGTCAAAGCGGCGCACGCCGCCGGTAATCAATTCCTGCACAATCGACTCGGTCACAACGAGCCGTCCGTTCTGTGGCTCGGCAAGATCGGCTGCCAGCTCCAGCAGATTCAGGGCACGACGGGCGTCACCGTCGGCGGCACGGCTGAGCAAATCGCGCAATGGTTCAGGTATGTCGAGGCGCAGACTGCCCAGACCGTGCTCGTTATCGCCAAGCGCGCGGTCGATGAGATGACGGATGTCCTCGGCCTGCAAGGCCTTTAGCACGTACACTCGCGCACGTGACAACAGCGCCTTGTTGAGTTCAAACGACGGGTTCTCGGTGGTGGCACCGATAAAGGTCAAGGTGCCGTCCTCGACAAAAGGCAGAAATCCATCCTGTTGGGCCTTGTTGAAACGGTGCACCTCGTCCACGAACAGCACCGTGGGTTTACCCTGCTCGGCGCGCACGTCGTCTGGCTTCATCCACCGCCGCACGTATTTCCTTTACGCCAGAGAACACGGCGGACAGGCTCAGAAAATGTGCGCCCAGATGGCCAGCGACGATGCGCGCCAGCGTGGTCTTGCCACTGCCCGGCGGTCCCCAGAGAATCATGGAGTGCAACACGCCTGCCTCGACGGCGCGCCGTAACGGCTTTCCGGGCGCGAGCAAATGGCCTGGCCGGCAATATCCTCAAGACGCGTCGGTCGCATGCGATCGGCCAGTGGCTGGGCGTTGAGTTCGTCGCCTCCGGTCTGTGAGGATTTAGTCACTGTTCTCATTCTCGAATTACGTCCACGCCAGCGGGTGGTTTGAAGCTGAACTTGTCGGCACTGATACGTGTGTTTTCCTTGGCGTCGCGCAGCGTGACACGCGTGGTCTGGCCGAAACCATCAATCATTTCGAGGATGCTGGATTTTGCCTTTCTCGAAACCAATACGTATGGTTTCGAAGCCACCATCACTCTTCTTCGGAGTCAACTGCACCCAATCGAGCTTGCCTTGATGGCCCAGGTCCTTGATCGTAAAAACACCTTCCAGTGCACCCTTGCCGGACAGCAGAATCGCCGGGGTTGCGCCAAGCGCACCTTGCATGCGCCGCACTGCCGCCTGCTTGAGTTCGACGTCGTACACCCATACCTGCTTGCCGTCGCCGACGATGTGCTGTTCATAGGGCGCGGTGTAGTTCCAGCGAAACTTGCCCGGGCGCTCGATCCAGAGGTTACCGGAAGACTCCTGGATCGGATTCAACGCTTCGTCCAGTGTCACTTGATCGAAGCGTGCGCTGTAACGCTGCACCTTGTTGAAGAAACGCTGCAAGTCCTGGGTTGCAGCGGCCTGCACCGCCAGGCTGGTGAACGAGAGAACGAGCAGAACAAGAATACGGCGCATCATGGTTTCCTTATAAATTAAGGTAGCCACAGATTAACTCAGATAAACACAAATGAACAGAAGCTATCATGTGATCCGCGTTCATCTGCGTTCTCTGTGGCCAAATAATACTCAATCGCGCGGCGGCGGTGGCGGCGCCAGCACTTCGCGGTTGCCGTTTGACTGCATCGGGCCGACCACGCCGGATTTTTCCATCTCCTCGATCAGTCGTGCGGCGCGGTTGTAGCCGATGCGCAGGCGGCGCTGCACGCCGGAGATCGAGGCACGACGTGTTTCCGTGACAATCTTGAGCGCTTCATCATAGAGCGGATCGTTTTCGCCCTCGCCGTTCTCGCCACCCATGCCGGCAAGCCCGGAACCACCGGCTGCGACTTCCGCCTCGCCGGTAAGAATGCTGTCATCGTAGCTTGGCTTGCCGCTCTTCTTGAGGAAGCTCACGACCTTGTGCACTTCGCTGTCGGACACAAATGCGCCGTGCACGCGCAGCGGCAGGCCGGTGCCGGGGGTGAGGAACAGCATGTCGCCCTGTCCAAGCAAGCTGTTCGGCACCCATTTGATCCAGAATCGTGCGTGAGTCGACGCGCGCTGAAACCTGGAAGGCGATGCGCGCCGGAATATTGGCCTTGATGAGGCCGGTAATCACGTCCACCGATGGGCGTTGCGTGGCGACGATCAGGTGCAAGCCGGCGGCGCGCGCCTTTTGCGCCAGGCGTGCGATCAGCTCTTCGACCTTCTTGCCGACCACCATCATCAGGTCGGCAAGCTCGTCGATCAGGATCACAATGTACGGCAGGGCTTTCAGTTCCGGTACCTCATCGTCGTCGGACTGGACCTGATAGATCGGATCGAGAATCGGCTTACCGGCCTTTTCGCGCTTCGCGCACCTTGCTGTTGTAGCCTGAGATGTTGCGCACCCCGAGCGCCGCCATCAACCGGTAACGACGCTCCATTTCCACAATGCACCATCGCAGTGCGTTCGCCGCCTGCTTCATGTCTGTGACCACCGGCGCGAGCAAATGCGGAATGCCTTCGTACATGGCAAGCTCAAGCATCTTCGGGTCGACCATGATGAAGCGCACCTGCTCCGGGCGTGGACTTGTACACCATGCTCAGAATCAGCGCATTGATACAAACAGACTTTCCGGAACCGGTGGTGCCGGCGATCAGCAGATGCGGCATTTTGGCGAGGTCCACGATCACCGGCACACCGCCAATGTCCTTGCCGAGCGCCAGCGACAGCGGCGAATGCACTTCGTCGTAGGCCTGCGAGGACAGCACGTCGCTCAGGCGCACGGTCTCGCGATTCTCGTTCGGGATTTCGATGCCGACCGTGGACTTGCCGGGGATGTTCTCGACCACACGCAGGCTGATGACCGAGAGTGCGCGCGCCAGGTCACGCGCCAGATTGGTGATCTGGCTGGCCTTCACGCCCGGTGCCGGATCGATCTCGAAACGCGTGATCACCGGGCCGGGGTGCACTGCCACCACCTGCGCTTCGATGTCAAAATCGAGCAGCTTCTTTTCCAGCAGCCGCGACAGCGTCTCCAGTGTCTCCTTGTTGTACGCGACCTTGGCTTCTTCGGCCGGATCGAGCAGCTTGAGCGGCGGCAGTTCACCGGAACCGGCCGGCACATCGAACAGCGGCACCTGCTTCTCGCGCTCCACGCGTTCACTCTTGACGATCGGCTTGAGCACCGGCTCGATGCGTGGTGGTGCGTGCCTTTCCAGGACCTTTTTGTCTTCTGCCACGGTCGCGCGCCGCTGCTGCTTCGCGCGCAGGCCAATTCCGTAGTCAACCAGGGCCGAGAATTCTTCCTTCGCACGCTGCACGATGGCGAAGCTCATACGCCCGGTAAAGTCCATGACATTGAGCCAGGAAATACCGGTAAAGAGCGTAACCCCGGCAAAGAACACCGCCAGCAGGAAAATGGTGGCGCCGGTAAAACTGAATGGGCCTGCCAGATCCGTGACCGACGAAGTTGCCAAGCACACCGCCGCTGCTGAATGGCAGATCACCATTCGTGGCGAAGTGCAGGCCTGTGAGCCCGCCGGCACCGAGTACCGTGAGCACGAAACCGACGGAAATCAGTGCGGTCACGCGCGCATCGCGCGGGCTGTCATTCTTGCGGTTCAGAAAAATACGCGTGGCGGCCACACCGGTAAGCAGCGGGAACAGAAAAGCGACATAGCCAAACAGATGCAGGAGCACATCGGCCAGCCACGCACCGGCGCGCCCACCCAGATTCTCCACTTGGCTGGAGGAACCGCTGTGCGACCAGCCAGGATCGGCGGCGTGATAAGTCCAGAGCGAAATAAGCAGGTAGACAGCGACCGCGACAAGGAGATAAAGACCGGCCTCGCGCAACATACGAAGCATCTTTGGGGCCAGGGGCGGCCGTTGTTCGCGTTTCCAGGTTGCCTGCGCCACAACACTCCTCGGGGTGGATAACTGCCTGCGTATTATGGCGTTTTTGGCCCGAATAGACCATGGTCAAACCCCCGGCAGGCGAGGCGGCCACCGCCGGGTGCACAATCCGCCCGCCCTGGACATTGATCCCGGCACGCAGGGCCGCATCCTGCTCCCAGCCGGGCTGGGCAAGGCGCGCGACATACGGCGCGATCGCCCCGGACAGCGCCTGGGTGGCGGTGCGCGGCACCGCCCCGGGCATGTTGGTCACGCCGAAGTGGACGACTCCCTCCTCGACATAGGTCGGATTCTCGTAGTCGGTCGGACGAATCGTTTCGATACAACCGCCCTGGTCGACGGAGATATCCACGAGCACCGTGCCCGGACGCATGCTGCGCACCATTGCGCGTGTCACGAGATGCGGGGCGCGTGCTGCCGGGGATCAGCACCGCGCCAATCAGCAGATCGGCCTGCTGCTACTGCCGCGGCAATGGCGTCCTGATAGGAATGCAGCGCCGTAACGTTCGAACCGAGCTGGCGCATGCGCGTCAGGCTGTCGCGCGAACGCGCGAACACCGTAACCTCGGCACCCAACGCCGCAGCGACCGCCACCGCCGCCCCGCCCGCCTCGCCGGCGCCCAGCACCACCACCTGGCCGCGTTCCGTGCCGGGCAGGCCGCCGAGCAGAATGCCGCGCCCACCCAGAGGCGCATGCAACAGGTGCGCGCCAATCTGCACTGCCAGGCGCCCGGCAATCTCGCTCATGGGCGCCAGCAGCGGCAGGCGGCCCTTTACGTCCACGGTCTCGAACGCCACCGCCGTCAGACCCTTCTGTTTCAGCAGTACGCGCCAGTTCCGGTACGGCGGCCAGATGCAGGTACGAGAACAGCACATGCTCGGACCGGAGCAGGTCGTATTCCGGCGCGATCGGCTCCTTCACCTTGACGATGAGCTGCGCGTGTCCGTACAGGGCCGCCGCATCCGGCAGAATCTGGATGCCGTGCGCGGTGTAGACGCTGTCCGGATAACCGCTCTTTTCTCCGGCCCCGGCCTGCAAATACACCTCATTCCCGGCACGCACCAGTTCCCCGGCGGCATCGGGGATCGAGTGCCACACGTCCTTCAAGAGGTTTGATTTCCTGTGGAATACCGATACGCATACCTGCTCCTTGGTCGATTGCCCGGAAAGACTTCGTCTCAGGATAACAGTCGTTATAATAGCGCTCCTAATTCCCACGAACCTTCCGGAGTCTTGTTCATGGCCACTGTCAAACACTGCCGTCTCCTGATCCTGGGCTCCGGCCCGGCCGGCTATAGCGCCGCCGTGTATGCCGCGCGCGCCAATCTCAAACCGGTGCTGATCACCGGCATGGAACAGGGCGGCCAGCTCATGACCACCACCGAAGTGGACAACTGGCCGGGCGACGTCGAAGGCCTGCAGGGTCCGGGGCTCATGGAGCGCATGCAAAAACATGCCGAACGCTTCAAGACCGAGATCATTTTCGATCACATCCGCAGCGTCGATCTCAAGAGCACGGCCATTCAAGCTCACCGGCGATTCCGGCGAATACACCTGCGATGCGCTCATCATCGCCACCGGCGCCTCCGCCAAGTATCTCGGCATCCCGTCGGAAGAGAAATTCCGCGGCAAGGGTGTATCGGCCTGCGCCACCTGCGACGGCTTTTTCTACAAGAACCAGAAGGTGGCGGTCGTGGGCGGCGGCAACACCGCCGTGGAAGAGGCGCTGTACCTGTCCAACATCGCCGAGCATGTCACCCTCATTCACCGGCGCGACAAGTTCAAGGCCGAGGCCATCCTGATCGACAAGCTCATGGAAAAAGTCGACGACCGGCAAGATCACCCTCGAAGTGAACAGCAGCACGGATGAGATCCTCGGCGACAACAGCGGCGTCACCGGCGTACGCGTCAAAGACAATGCCGGCAAGCCCAAGGACATCGACGTGCACGGTGTGTTCATCGCCATCGGTCATGCCCCCAACACCGCCATATTTGAAGGCCAGCTCGATCTTGAGCACGGTTACATCAAGACCCATTCCGGCAATCAGGGCAATGCCACCGCCACCAGCGTGCCGGGCGTGTTCGCCGCCGGCGACGTGCAGGACCACATCTACCGCCAGGCCATCACCTCGGCCGGCAGCGGCTGCATGGCCGCGCTCGACGCCGAGCGTTATCTTGAGCAGTTGAAGAAATAGACTTTCTGTTTCCCCCTCTCTTTTACTCCCTCCCCTCCGGGAGAGGGTTGGGGTGAGGACCGAGGTGAGTTGATGTGAGTGTTGGAGTGAGGGCAAGCAGCACAATAAAACTGCTCTCGTCTCATCCGGCTGGATGACGTCATGGCGACAAGACAACGACAACGACGACAAAGGCCTGTTCCGCAAAGCGGTAAGCGGCACGCGCCCGCTCAAGCAGGATCGCAAGAGCCCGCACAAACCTCGCCGCAAGCCGGTGCCGCTGCAACGGCATCGCGACGACCAGGAAGTGATGGCGAGCCTGCTGTCGGACGATTTCAGCCCGGATATCGAAACCGGCGAAGAGCTGCTGTTCGTGCGCAGCGGCATTCAGGAGCGGGTGCTGCGCAAACTTCGCCGTGGCCAGTTCGCCATCGAGGCCGAGCTCGACCTGCACGGCTACATCGTGCCCGAGGCACGCGAGGTGATCGCCGTTTTCCTGCGCGACGCGCTCAGCCGGCAAGCGCTGCGTGCGCATCATCCACGGCAAGGGCCTCGGCGCCGAAGGCCGGCTGCCGGTGCTGAAGATCAAGGTGAATTCGCTGGCTACGGCAGAAGGACGAGGTGCTGGCATTCTGCTCGGCGCGTCCAACAGGATGGTGGTACGGGTGCGGTGTATGTGCTGCTCAAGAAGGCCTAACGCTGGCTATTTTTGCGGACGTGCTTTCCCTAATCGTCTGAACCGGCATCGTCTTCAGGGAAGGATGTCGTAGCCGCTTGGCCTTTCGGCAATAGATGCCAGCAACACCACCGCGTGCGCAGCAATGCCTTCTTCACGCCCGGCGAAGCCAAGTTTTTCCGTCGTGGTGGCCTTGACGTTGACACAATCGGTGCTGATGCCGAGATCGGCTGCGATGTTGGCAACCATCGCCGGTATATGCGGTGCAAGCCTGGGCGATTGTGCGATGAGCGTGCTGTCCACATTCTCCAGCCGCCAGCCACTTTCGTCGAGCAGTGCCTCGACACGGCGCAGAAGATCGCGGCTATCGATATCCTTGTAGCGCGGGTCGGTGTCCGGAAAATGCCGGCCGAGGTCGCCCAGGCCGGCGGCGCCGAGACAGGCGTCGCAGATCGCGTGCAGCAGCACATCCGCATCCGAATGTCCGAGCAGGCCTTTGGCGTGCGGTATCTTTCACTCCGCCGAGAATAAGGTCGCGTCCTGCAACGAGTTGATGCACGTCATAACCATGGCCAATACGCATCATCGGATTTCGCGCTCCTGTTCACGCAGAAAGAGTTCGGCCAGCGCCAGATCCGCGGGCACGGTGACTTTGATATTGTCCGCGTGCCCCGGCACCAGCCGTGGACGTGCACCGCTGTACTCCATGGCCGAGGCTTCATCGGTGATCTCTGCGCCCTCGGCCATGGCCGATTCGAGCGCGGCACGCAGCGCGGCGAGCCGGAAGACCTGTGGCGTGAGTGCCCGCCACAACCCGGTGCGTGCCACCGTTTCCTGGGCGCATCCATTATGGTCGGCACGTTTCACCGTGTCGCTGAGCGGCAGAGCCAGAAGACCGCCATCCGCATGTCCGGCGATGGCCAGCAGCAAAGTATCGATATCGGCATGCCGCACGCAAGGACGTGCGGCATCATGCACCAGAACCCAATCATTGGGTGCAGCGTAGGTTCCCAGTGTCCGCAGACCGTTCAGTACAGTCTGGGCGCGTTCCGCGCCACCCACATAGGTAGTCAAGAGAGTTGGAATATTCATCGACAGGGTCGGCCAGTAAGCATCGTCAGCAGCGATACCAACCACCATGCCACGCAGACGCGGATAACGCCCGAGGCGATCGAGGGTATGCAACAACATGGCACGGCCAAGGAGAGGCAGATACTGCTTTGGACGTGCGGCACGCATACGCGCACCGCCGCCGGCGGCTGGCACCACCGCCCACAGTGCAGGGACAGGTGCGGTGGCCAAGGGGGTACGTGAGTGGATTGTCAGGCGGCGACGCCGACCTGTTCGCGAATTCTATGGATTGCATCTTCCGGTGAAATGCCGGTTGCCACGGAAACTTCGCGCGCGAGGTGATTGCAGCCGGTCTGCAACAAGCGCACTTCTTCAAAGGATAAACTTTTTTCGCTCTTCCAGCGCATCAGGTCTCGCACTACTTCGCCAATCTCCATGCACGAGCCGGCATTCACTTTGCGCGCCAATTCCCGACAACGCTCCAATTGGTTGCCAGCCGTCGAGCGGTTTTTTCCCGAACCGGACAGCACCTTGTACAGATCCTTGACCTTTTTGCCGTCGAGCAGCTGACGGATGCCATTCGATTCCATACGTGTGATCGGCACCTTGATCGTGGCGCCACTTTCCAGAATGCGAATGACGAAACAGGATTCGAAATTACCGGTGAGAAACACGTCCTCCTGGCTTTCAATGACACCGACACCGGCCGCCGGGTAGAACACCGCGTCACCAACTTTATAACCGGTATTTCCGTACCATTCAGCCACCCCTCCGTTTCTAGTTTAGATACTCTCGCTAACCATTTGAACAATAGAAGTATCTATTTGTCAAATATCTTCTTAACTGCTTCCACCCGGCGCCACGAGTCAGCCGCCGTCACGTGGCGAGGATCGGGTACAATACCGACCCCAAAATGCCGACCCTCGTCATCTCCTTGCCTTCCCTGCCACCCACATCCGACTCGAACAAGCCGTGCTCACCGCTCCAGCCCCACTGGCCGCGGCAACCGGGCGCGAGCCTGCGCTGGCAGGCATCTGCTGGGCTCGGGACGGGGCCTGGCCATCGCCCGCGCCGCCGAGGCACATAACGGCCCACTGCTGGTCATCACGCGCGATACCCGCACTGCCCGGCAGATCGAGGACGAGATTCGCTTCTATCTGGGCGATACCGAGCATGTCCCGCTGCTGCCGTTTCCGGACTGGGAAAGCCTGCCCTACGACGCATTCGCCCCGCACCCGGACATCATCTCCGAGCGGCTCCTGACCCTGTACCGGCTGCCGGAGCTCACTCAAGGCATTGTGCTGCTCACCGCCGCCACATTGCAGCACCGCCTGCCACCGCGTACCTACGTGTCCGGACACACCTTCTTGCTGGATGCTGGCAGCACTCTCGACATCGAGACATTTCGCGCCCGCCTGCAGCAGGCCGGCTACCAGTCGGTCGCACAGGTCATGGAACCAGGAGAATATGCCGTTCGCGGCGGCATCGTGGACGTCTACCCGATGGGTGCTCCTGCACCCTACCGTATCGACTTGTTTGGGGAAAAAATTGAGTCCATTCGCATGTTCAACCCGGAGACTCAGCGCTCCGGAGAGAAACTGCCGGGCGTGCGGCTGCTACCGGCGCGCGAAGTACCGCTCCAGCCCGAGGCCATCCAGCGTTTCCGTCAGGCGTTTCGCACACGCTTTGAGGGCGATCCGCAAAAGGTGGCGCTATACCGCGAGGTCAGTAAAGGCTCGGCCCCGGCTGGCATCGAGTACTACCTGCCGCTGTTTTTCGAGGCCACCGCCAGCCTGTTCGATTATCTACCGGAAAACGCACTGTGCATCATCGAAGACGGGATCGAGGAAACCGCGCAGGTCTTCTGGCAGGAAACCGAAGAGCGCTATCGTATCCTGCGCACCGATCCGGAACGGCCGGTGTTGCCACCCGGCGACCTGTTCCTTGAACCTGCCGATCTCATTGCCGCCCTCGACGACTATGCGCACGTGCGGCTGACGCCATTTGCCGAAGAAGCGTCCCAATCGCCGTCTGACGAAACCGTCATCTTCGATACCCGGCTGCCGCCCGTGCTACCCGTTAGCGCCAAGGCGGAGGTGCCGCACGCCGCACTATTCGACTGGCTGAAACAATACCAGGGGCGCGTGCTGCTGGTCGCTGAAACACCGGGGCGACGCGAGGTGCTGCGTGCCTTGCTGCACGACCACGGTTTCTATCCCGAACCCTGTGCGGACTGGCCGACATTTGTCGGCATGACGGCACCACTCGCGCTGACGGTCGCCGATCTGGAAAAGGGCCTGTGGCTATCCGATCCGGCGCTGGCCGTCATCACCGAGCCGCAGCTGTACGGTGAGCGTGCCGCGCAGCGCCGACGGCGCTCCCAATCCAATCGCGATATCGGCACCGTCATCCGTGACCTGGCCGAGTTGCATCTGGGCGATCCGGTGGTGCACGAAGATCATGGCGTCGGCCGCTACCGCGGCCTGCAAACCATGGATGTCGGCGACGGCCCGACCGAATTCCTGACACTCGAATATCAGGGCGGCGACAAGCTCTACATCCCGGTTACGGACCTGGCGCGGGTCACGCGCTACACCGGCACCCACCCGGACCAGGCGCCGCTGCACAAACTCGGTGGCGATTCCTGGGACAAGGCCAAGCGGCGCGCGCGCGAGAAGGCCTGGGATGCGGCCGTGGAACTGCTCGAGGTCCAGGCACTGCGCCAGAGCCGCGCCGGCCATGCGTTTGCGACGCCGGATGATCACTACGATGCCTTCGCCGCCGCCTTCCCATTCGAAGAAACCCCCGACCAGACACGCGTGATCGACGAGGTGCTGAATGACATGGAGGCACCCCGCCCTATGGACCGGCTGGTGTGCGGCGACGTCGGCTTCGGCAAGACCGAGGTGGCGCTGCGTGCCGCGTTTCTCGCCGTGCACAACAGCAAACAGGTGGCGGTGCTCGTGCCCACCACCCTGCTCGCTCAGCAGCATTTCCAGAACTTCAGCGACCGGTTTGCCGATCTGCCGGTGAAAATCGAAGTGCTGTCACGCTTTCGCAGTCAAGCCGAGATCAACAAGGCGATCACGGCGCTGGCCGATGGCAAGATCGACATCGTGATCGGTACCCATCGGCTGCTGCAAGACGACGTGCACTTCAAACGCCTCGGGCTCGTGATCATCGACGAAGAGCACCGCTTCGGTGTGCGTCAGAAGGAACGTCTCAAGAAACTGCGCAGCGAGGTGGATATCCTGACACTCACCGCCACGCCAGTGCCGCGCACGCTCAACCTGGCGCTGTCCGGCATGCGCGATGTCTCGCTCATCGGCACGCCGCCGCAGTCACGTCTCGCCATCAAGACCTTTGTGCTCGAATGGAACGACGCGCTGATCCGCGAGGCCTGCCAGCGCGAGATCCGGCGCGGTGGCCAGGTGTTCTTTCTGCACAACGACGTGCGCACCATGGAGCGGATGCTGGAAAAGCTGCTGAAGCTCGTGCCGGAGGCAGACATCCGCATTGCCCATGGCCAGATGCCGGAACGCGACCTGGAGCGCGTGATGCTCGATTTCTACCACCAGCGCTTCAATATCCTGCTGTGCAGCACCATCATCGAAACCGGCATCGATATTCCGACTGCCAATACCATCGTCATCGAACGCGCCGACAAGTTTGGCCTGGCGCAACTGCACCAGTTGCGTGGGCGTGTCGGTCGTTCGCATCACCGTGCCTACGCCTATCTGCTGATCCCGCCACGCAGTGCGTTGAGCGGCGACGCGCTCAAGCGCCTTGAGGCAATCGCCGCACTGGAAGACCTGGGGGTCGGGTTTGCGCTGGCCTCGCATGACCTCGAGATCCGCGGTGCCGGTGAATTGCTGGGCGAGGCACAGAGCGGACAGATCGACGAGGTGGGGTTTGCGATGTACAGCGACCTGCTGAATCGCGCGGTGGAATCACTCAAGGCGGGGCGCCAGCCGGATCTCGAGACGCCGATCTCAAGCGGCGCCGACATCAATCTACACGTGCCGGCACTGTTGCCAGCCGACTACCTCCCTGACGTACACATGCGCCTGGTGCACTACAAGCGCATTGCCGGCACTCGAAGCCGCGAGGAACTTGAGGACCTCATGGCTGAAACCATTGACCGATTCGGCCCACTACCCGAAGCGGCTCAGGTATTGTTCGATGTCAGCGCGCTGCGGCTGCGCGCGAATCCATTAGGCGTACGCAAAATCGAAGCAGGTCCAAAAGGCGCGCGAATTCGAGTTCGTGGACAAACCGAACGTCGATCCGGCCAGAATCATCCGTCTGCTGCAAACAGCCCCGCGTCTCTACCGGCTGGACGGTCCGAACAAATTACGGATTACGGCGGACATGCCGGACGCAGAATCGCGCATCCAGGCACTGCGAGTACTCGTGGATGCGCTTACCTGAACACTGGTATCAGGACCTATCCGGTTGGCATGCCATGTATCTGCATGTTTACATGTCTGGAAACAAGGCATCCTCATAGCCGAACAGCCGCATGTCCTTGAGGCGCATCGGATAGAGAATACCATCCAGGTGATCGCATTCATGCTGCACGACACGTGCATGGAAACCGTGTGCCTCGCGTGTGATCGCTGCGCCGTGCTGGTCGAAACCCGAATATCGCAAATGTGTGCAGCGGCTGACAAGGCCGCGCATTCCGGGAACACTCAGAGCAGCCTTCCCAGCCCTCATCAGTGTCCTTCGTTAGAAACTCGATGACTGGATTGATTAGTACTGTGCGTGGGACCGGCTCGGCTTCCGGATAACGCGGATTGGCCTCTACGCCGAAAATAACCACACGCTTGGAGAATCCCGATTTGTGGTGCAGCGAGTCCGGCGCCATTGAGCGCAGCCATGGTATCGAACATATCGCCAATCAGGGAATGCAGTTCTGGACTGTCGAATGCCTGCACAGGATCCGCCACCTGGAACAGCAGTGGGTCTCCCATTTTCAACACACGCCGTACGGTCATGGCCAATACCCGAATTCCGTCATATTGAATAACATACTATAATGCCGCTGAGACACGAGGAAATTTACATGCGAATCGCCAAATTAATGCTGGTTGGATTCGGCCTGCTCAGTAGCCTGCTGGTACAAGCTGCCGCCCGCGGAAAAAGAAAGCAGTTACGAAATCGAAGATTGTTGTATTTGAGAATCGCCTGCCGGAATTGATTGGCGATGAAATGCTGGCCAGGGACGCAGAGGCACGGGTCAAGAAACTGGATATCGCCGTGATGCCCACGGCGGCGGTGAGCGAGCCCTACCTGTACCCCGCCATTCGCAACCTGTTGGATCAGGATGGGCGTTATCGCGTGCTTGCACATCAACACTGGCAACAGACGATCGATGCCAAAACCGTGGCCAAGCCGGTGCGGGTTCTGGCTACAAATCCCGCTGAGCTGGAAGGAACGATTCGCTTCTTTATGAGCCGGCACCTGCACCTGGACGTCGATCTTCTGTTCCGCGACGTCACGGCTGGATCAGGGAACATCGTCTACCGGCTTAGCGAACAGCGCAAACTGAAAAGTCAGGAAACACACTACTTCGATCACCCCAGGTTTGGAGTGCTGGTACGCGTAATGCCGTTGGAATTGGAGAAAGGAAAAGAGAAACTATAGACCCGGTATTTACAATCGCTGCAGAGTGCAATTGATTTAGATTGCAAGCTCCAGACTCGGGCATCTGGGTAACAAGAGATCTCCGACCCTAGCGGGTAGCCAACGCCGGCAGCGCCTGCTCCAGTAAACCACGCACCTTTTCCATACCCGATCTCCAGGGTGCGTTCGATTTCCTTCAGGCTGATGATGCCAGCTGCCTTGCCGGCGGCCGGATTGGCAACCACGGCGATACAGGCATAACACAAGCCCAACTCTCGCGCGAGACTCGTCTCCGGCATGCCGGTCATGCCGACAATGTCAGCGCCATCCCGCTCCAGCTTGCGGATTTCCGCAATGGTCTCGAAACGCGGACCCTGCGTGGCCGCATAGGTGCCCTGCTCCACAGCCGCCAGGCCGCGCACTTGTGCCGCTGTCACCAGCACCTTGCGCAACTCCTCGCAGTACGGGAAAGGTGAAATCGATATGCGTAACGGATTTCTGTTCGATGCCGAAATAGGTATGCATGCGCCCATAGGTGTAGTCGATAATCTGATCGGGAAAAATCAGGCTGCCTGAAGTCATGGCCGGAGTAATGCCACCGACTGCATTCACGGCAATGACATGGCTTGCACCGACTTCCTTGAGCGCCCAGATGTTGGCGCGATAATTCACATCATGCGGCGGAATGGTGTGCCCATGGCCATGGCGAGCCAGAAAGACCGCTTTCTGGCCACCGAGATGACCGAAAACGAGCGGCGCAGACGGTTCTCCGAATGGTGTGCGCATCACCTCGCGCCGGGTGATTTCAAGATTCTTGAGATTGGTGAGTCCGCTGCCACCGATTATCGCCACGAGCTGCATGTCTGATACACCTGAAGAATGAATTTATGGAAAGCACGCCTGCACAAAAATAGCTATTTTATGGAAAGCACGCCTGCACAAAAAACTGCTTTTCTATTTTTCGTGCGCGGCTGCCACCGCGTAGATGCCGGGTGCATTACGCAGGTAACTTTTGTAGTCCATGCCGTAGCCAAACACATAGCGGTCTGGTATTTCGAGACCGACAAAGTCGACATCGATGGCTACCTTGCGTGGCCTGTCTTTACGTGTCAGGACAGCCTTAAAGACTTGCTTGGCGCCATCCTTGCGGTAGCGTGCCTCAATGGCAGCCAAGGTCGTTCCTTCATCAAGAATATCGTCCACCAGAAGTACGGTACGATCACGCGCCGGGACAAATGGACCGGCGAGCCACTCAAGTTCGCCGCCCTTTAGACGCGCGCCATAGCGTGTGGCGTGCACGTAATCGACCTGGAGAGGAAATTGCAAACGGGTCAGTAGTTTTCCGAACGGCACGACGCCACCGTTCATAAGACAGACCATGACCGGATTGGTGTCGGCGAGTTGCTGCTGGATAGTGGCCGCCATGTTGTCCAGTGCCGATTCGACCTGTGATTCCGCAAACAGGCAATCTGCCTGCTGGAAAACCTCCCACGCCTGATCTGGAGTACCGACCGACAAGAAGAGATGTGCCCGGATCAGTAGGTGAAGGTGACGGTATCGTCGTCCATGGCCTGGCTGATGATGTAGGCGCCACCCACGGTCTCTTCGATCTCCGGGATCAGATCCCTGCCCCATAATTCAAGTGTTGGCGTGCAGACTTTGAACTTTACACCGGCTTCATGCGCGTCTTTGATAAAGTCGTAGACACTCTTCGGACTGCCTTCCTGCACATGCAGCTTTTCCGCTACACCCTTGATCGCGAGCTCGCCAGCACGCGCCGTGAGAATAACCTCTACGTCGTATTCCATGGCCGCAGCGACTGCAGCCTGGAAAAATGGCGCGCCCAACTCCGCTCCGTTGGTAGGGTCGGTGTTGACCATCACAATCATTAGTTTATTGGGCATACATCACTCCATCAGACGGTAACACTTGTTTGTCAGGCACTTGACTCACTTTTCAGAGCAATTATATCGGTAGTTCAAATCCTATACTATCGCTGATAGCGGCAACCATCATCCTGGATTGTCTATTGATTCAGTCTGTAATGTTGAGCTTTCTCAGATACTGGCTGAAGCTGCCCTTAAGTTCAGGATGCTTCAAGGCGAACTCTACAGTAGCCTCTAGATAACCGAGCTTGCTGCCGCAGTCATAGCGTTTTCCCTTGAATTCGTAGGCCAGTACCTGTTCGCGGGCGAGCAGGTTGGCGATGCCATCAGTGAGCTGGATCTCGCCGCCCGCCCCGGTCTGCACATTCTCAAGGTGCTTAAAGATACGTGGCGTCAGAATATAGCGCCCGATAGCGGCGAGCGTAGACGGGGCTTTGTCTGGTTCTGGCTTCTCAACAATGGCTTCGAGTTTGTGCAGACCGGAATCCAGCGGACGGGTCTTCACAATACCGTAGTAACGAGTTTCTTCGCGCGACACCTGTTGGACCGCGATTACTGAATTACGATGATGCTCATACAGATCAACCATCTGTGTGAGCACCGCTGGGTTGGCATCAATGAGGTCATCGGCAAGCAGCACGGCAAATGGATCATTACCCACCACCTGCCGGGCACAGAGTACAGCATGACCCAGCCCCAAGGCCTCACTCTGGCGTATATACACGCAGGAAACATTGGAAGGCAGAATGTTATGCAGCAACTCCAGCAACTGTTCCTTGCCGCGCGCTTTGAGTTCAGTTTCCAGCTCATAGGCCTTGTCGAAATGATCCTCGATGGAGCGCTTGCTGCGGCCAGTAACGAAAATGAGTTCGGTGACGCCAGCAGCCACCGCCTCTTCCACCGCGTATTGAATGATCGGCTTATCCACGATCGGCAGCATCTCTTTCGGGCTCGCCTTGGTGGCAGGCAGGAAGCGTGTGCCGAGTCCCGCGACCGGAAATACAGCTTTCGTAATGGCTTTCATGATTTCAACTATTCCGAAGGTAGTATGAATTCAGGCACTTCGTCCGATGCCATGGTACTCGAAACCCGCCTCCTGCATGGCCTTCGGCTCATACTGGTTGCGGCCATCGAAGATCACCGGGTTCTTCATGAGCGTTCGCATACGTTGAAAGTCCGGGTGCCGAAACGACTTCCATTCCGTGACCAGTGCCATCGCGTCCACCTCTTTCAGGGCATCGTACTGATTTTCCACGAAACGCAACTGTCCAGAGGCAAACCAGGCCGCAGGCAGCTCATTCCGGGCCGTGGGCATCGCCACTGGATCGTGCGCGTGAACACGCGCACCGGCGCCGATCAGTTCGTGCAACAAAACCACGGATGGTGCCTCACGCATGTCATCCGTTCCCGGCTTGAACGCCAGCCCCCACAGGCAAATGGTGCGTCCTGACAAATCCGCCCCGAAGTGCCGGGTGATTTTCCGGAACAACACGTGCTTCTGTGCTTCATTACGCTCTTCCACCGCCATTAGCAGCTTGGGCACAAAGTCATTTTTTTCTGCAGTATGGATCAGCGCCTTCACGTCTTTTGGGAAGCACGAACCGCCATAGCCGCAGCCGGGATAGATAAAGGAGTACCCAATGCGGGTATCTGAACCGATGCCGACACGCACACTTTCCACATCCACACCGACACTTTCACACAATCCGGCTATTTCGTTCATGAACGATATTTTTGTGGCCAACATGGCGTTGGCGGCATACTTCGTCATCTCCGCCTCGCGCACACCCATATAGACGATGCGGTCGTGGTTACGAGTAAACGGGGCATAGAGCTCATGCATGACGGCACGGGCAGTCGCGCTGTCTGTGCCAACCACAATCCGGTCCGGACGCATAAAATCCTCGACAGCCGCGCCTTCCTTCAAAAACTCCGGATTACTCACAACATCAAATTTGACTTGTACATTTCGCCGATCGATCTCTGCCTGCAGTGCGCTGCGGACCTTGTCGCCAGTGCCAACTGGTACCGTGGACTTGTCTACCACGACCGCGTATTCATTCAGGTGTCGGCCAATCTCGCGTGCCACCGCAAGCACGTATTGCAGATCGGCAGAACCATCTTCGCCCGGGGGCGTCCCGACTGCGATGAAAAAGACATTTGAGTCTCGCATCGCTTCAACCAGCGAGGTGGTGAACCGCAGGCGATCTGCCTTGCTGTTATTGACAACAATCGCATCCAGGCCCGGTTCATAGATCGGCAGGATGCCCTGCTTGAGGCGATCGATCTTGCCTTGATCGACATCGACACAGGTGACGAGGTTGCCCATTTCTGCAAAACACGCGCCAGTCACAAGACCGACGTATCCGGTTCCGATTACAGTAAGTTTCATAGTTGGCTCAGATTAAAAAGGATACGACTCTGGATACCTGTATAGTTAGGTTAGCATCTGTGGTTTGAATTGGCAGAAATACGGCGTTCTGCGTTTGCCCAGGCAGCGGCCCGATATTCATGTACGCCCCGGGGTTTTGAGTGGGATAACCACGCGACTCTGACTATCGTCATCGCTTGTGTCGGAGACCAACTCGATTGATGCTCCGGCACCAATTCTGAGAGCAGTTCATAGATCTGCCGTTCATTGGCCATTCCGCAGGCAAACGCCAGCTTGTCGAGCATCTGTTCAAGCTGCATAAAATCCATGCTCCGGCTGTTGGCCAGCAGTATTTTCGGATGCGTTGTTCCAGTGAGCTTTTCGGATTCATGGAACAGCTCTTCGTAGAGTTTCTCGCCTGGCCGAAGTCCCGTATAGACGATTTCGATATCTTCGCCTGGCTTCTTGCCGGATAGGCGTATGAGTTGTTCGGCCAGGTAGGAAATCTTCACCGGCTCACCCATATCGAGCACGAATATCTCACCGCCCTTGCCCATCGTGCCAGCTTGCAGTATCAGTTGTGCGGCTTCGGGAATGGTCATGAAGTAACGCGTGATCTCAGAATGGGTCACCGTTACCGGTCCACCGGCGGCGATTTGTTTTTGGAATAGCGGTATCACGCTGCCGGCCGACCCGAGCACGTTGCCAAAGCGCACGGTGATAAAATGCGTGGACGAACGGGCACTCAGGTTTTGGCAATAGATCTCTGCTACGCGCTTGGTCATTCCCATAATGTTGGCCGGATTCACTGCCTTGTCGGTCGAGATCATGACAAAGGTGGTGCAGCCATAGCGCTCGGCAAGTGAAGCAAGGTTGCGTGTGCCCAGCACGTTGTTCTTCACCGCCGCGCGCAGCTGGTGCTCAAGCATCGGCACATGTTTGTAGGCGGCGGCATGCAAAATGACCGTAGGCCGATAAGCGCGCAGCATTTGCTCGACTGCGACTGGGTCGTAAATATCCCCCAGCAGTGCAGTAAGTTTAAGGTCTGGTAATGTTCTTCTTAACTCGAGTTCGATCAAATAAAGGTTGAACTCGCTCTGCTCAAAGATGACAAGGTGCCCCGGCTTGAGACGTGCACACCTGCCGGCACAGTTCCGAGCCGATAGAACCACCGCCGCCGGTTACGAGGATGGTCTTGTCCTGCACACCACGTGTAATTGCTGCCCAATCAAGCGATACGCTCTCACGCCCTAGCAAATCGTCGATTTTGACCTCGCGTAATTCCTTGAGGCTTACTTGACCTGTCACCAGATCCTTCATGTGTGGCAGAACACGGAATGAGCGGCCGGTGGCCTCGCACAAACCGACCACACGTTGCATCTGTCGCGAGTTGGCGGACGGCAAGGCAATCAGAATGAGTTGCACATCGAACTCGGTGACCAGCTCCGGAATGTCATCGCATGTGCCTGCAACCCGTATTCCGTGCACATCCTTGCCCAGCTTCACCGGATCGTCATCCACAAAGGCTACCGGTCGGTAGGCATGCATCGAATCACGCAACAGGTCACGCACCAGCATCTCGCCCGCCTGACCGGCACCGACGATCAAGACGTTCTTTACTTCCTGGCTATACAGGCGCCGGTCCTTGATCCAGCGATAAATAAAACGTGGAGCGCCCAAGCAGCAGAACGAGCAGAATCGGCGTCCAGAACAAACACTGACCGTGGCATACCCTGCAGACGATTCACCAGAAAGATGACCATTGCGCTGACGACAACACCAACCACTGCCGCCTTCAGGATACGCGCCAGGTCCGGAATCGATGCGAACCGCCACACGCCCCGGTAGAGCCCGAAGTACCAGAACATGATGCCCTGCACGATTATCAACACCGGCAACATCGCTAGCGCTTGCTGCCAAAAGAGCGGCGGGATGGCGTCGAGATTGAAGCGGAGCCAATAGGCCCCGATCCACGCCACTGGAATCATCGCGAGATCATGCAGAAATACCGTGAACCGGTTCTGAAATTTACTGAGTCTCTGTCTCATGCGGATCTTTTTACTTGTTGTTCCAGGCGCGCGACCAGCAGCATCAGGGCAGAATAGACGAGACACCATCCTATCAGGATCAACCACTGTCCTGTGGGACCCATCTGCACACCAACCACCGCGCTTGCTGCGCAGGCCAGCATCAGGACATATTCAGCCATGACAGTCCGTCGGTGACCCCAACCCAATTGTACCAGACGCTGGTAATAATGGGTTTTGTGCGCCTGCCAGACCCGTTCCCGCCGGAGCAGACGCCTTAAAAGGGTCACGGTGGCATCCACGATAAATGGTGAAAATACCAGTATCGAGACCCAAAATGGAATAAGGTGCAGACGCTCGGCCCAAATTGTCATGCTCCCGGCCAGTAACCCAAGTGTCGCTGAACCGCTGTCCCCCATGAATAATTTGGCAGGTGGAAAGTTCACCAGGAGAAAAGCCGCGGCACTGGCGGTGATTAACAGATTCACCGTTGCAAATACTGTGTCGCCACCCAGGCTTCCGAGTAGGGCCAAGGTTCCAAATCCGACAACGGCCATACCCCCTGCGAATCCATCCATGCCGTCCATGAAGTTATAGAGATTCACCATCCATACCAGATACAGCACTGTGACCAAGATACCCAGTGTTTGTGGCCACATCCATTCGATGCCCGGCAATCCCGCACCGGGAAGCACCAAGCCGCCGCCCGCGACCAGTCCGGCACTGGCAATCTGACCGATCAGCCTTACCCGCACCGGAAGTCCCTGGCGGTCATCCAGAAAGGACAGAGTCGCCAGCAACAGCACGGCCACCGTGATCCATACTGCAGCAGCTGAAATCTGGATGGTCATTGCATAGACAAGCGCAGCAATGGCGATGCCCGTCAGGACGGCGATCCCGCCCGTGCGAGGCACGGCATGTACATGTAGCGAACGCTCATTCGGGTGATCCAGGAGATGGAGTCGCGAATCGGGTTTGCTGATGTAATGAACCATAAACCTGACCACGACAAAAGCCAGCACGGCTGCGAGTACGGCAGTCATTGCAGACCACTCCGATCGAGAAACCAGCGAGCCGTCCTGGCAATCCCCTCATCGGCTAAAACAGGTGGTGACCATTGGAGGATTTGGCGCGTGTGGTGAATATCCAGCTGCAGAGATCCGCACAATCGCTCGTAGATACCGGGCTTGCCCACAAGTTTCGCGGCGGCCTCGAGCCATTCCGGAGGTATGGAAATCAGCCTCGGTTTTGTTTCCATCGTCCTGGCCAGCCGTGTTACCAGTTCCGCCGTGGAAAGATCCTCGTCATCGGAAACCAGGAATGTATGACTGGAAGCCTGCGCGTGCGTCAAGCATAGAACCAGCAGGTCAACCATGTTGTCCAGGTAAACGAAACTGCGCTTGTTGTTGCATGACCCAAACGGCATGGGAATGCCGCATTTGACCATGCGCAACAGGCGTAGGTAGTTGCCTTTGACACCGGGCCCATAAACCAGGGGCGGTCGAACAATAACCACTTCGAGGCCGGTTTCGCGGCTGATTTGCTGAAGTACCGTTTCAGCCTCCCATTTGCTTGCGGCATAGGCATCCATCGGACCAGGTTGGTCATACGCAGTAAACGGTTTGTCTGTC
>CAVOQN010000001.1:0-315542 GCA_963698375.1 uncultured Pseudomonadota bacterium | reverse complement strand
TTGGAGGTCGGCCAACGCCCGGTGCAGCATGCGGGCAACGGCGACTTCATCACCGGCGAGACGGGAGTGTGGGGCTTCAGCGCCTTGACCGTCGGTCTGAACGCCGAGTTCTACAAAGCGGCCACTCCCGGACTGCCTTTTCAAATCGCCATGCAACGCGGCGTGCGCATGTATCACGACCAGACCACGCGACCGCTCAATGACCTTCGCTGGGAGCTGTTCACGCTGCTCAGCCACGGTGGCTTCGTGACCATCGTGGACAAGACTGGCTTCGACGGATGGCTCGATCCGGTGGCCTACGAACGGTTCGAGGCTGCCTTCAAGGAGGTCCACGCCAAGCGTGCACACTTCGGTCACGCGCCGGTTTACGAGGTCGGTCTCTACTACAGCAGCCGCACCCGCGACTGGCTTGGACGAGAAAAGCCGGCGGACGTTTTCCAGGCCTTCCAGGGCGCGCAAAAAGCCATGGAGTACGGGCACATCCCCTGGGGTGTGGTGCTCGACGAGAACGCGACCGCCGAGACCCTCGAGGCAGTTCCCCGTTGTGCTCCTGCCGAATGTGGCCGTGCTCTCGGACGTTGAAGTCGCGTTGTTCCGGAATTACGTCGAGAAGGGTGGCCGGCTGATCGTCACTGGCCTGGGCGGCACCCGTGGTTGGCGCGGCGAAATGCAGGCGGAGTCGTCACTGTCGGAACTGATCGGACGGACCAGTTCCTCCGCGAACTCGACTCGACGGACAACTGGATGCGCTTCAGCGCCGCCGATTCCTCAAAGACCGCCCACCCGCTGACCGACGCCGTCCGCGCGGACTGGCCGTTCCTCGTGCGGGGTCCCGCGGTCGTCTACCAACCGACCACCGCAAGGTCCCTGGGCGAGCTGCTTCTGCCCCACCGCACGTCCCTGCACGCGCAGAACCTCTACAACAAGGACTGGCCGCTGAGCGCGGATGCACCCGTCGGCCCCGCAATCCTGCTCAACCAGATCGGCGGGGATCGGTGCTGACGTTTGCCGGTTCGCCCGACTGGGCAACCGCCAGCGACCATCACCTCACCGAAACGCGCAAACTCCTCGCCAATGCCGTCCGACTCCTGAACCCGGACCCCCGGGTGCGCATCGACGCGCCCGTCACCGTCCAGTCCGTCGTGACCGATGATCCCGCCACACGCACCCTCCGGATCCACCTGCTTGGCTACAATGCCCCGCCCCAGACCACGCCCTCCAAGGACCGGCCCTACGTACTGCCCGTGCCCATCGAGGAGGCCCCGATGTATCGGGTCACGGTCAGTGCCGCGAAGCCGTTCCGGCGGGCGGCTGCCGTGGGTGCTTCGACGGTGGTGAAGCGCCGTGGACGGCGCGTTGAGGCGCTGGTAAACAACATTCACGAATGCCTCCTGCTCAACTATTGAGCAGGCGGATGCCGTTCGTTTCCCTGCTGCTGCTGGCAGGCAATGAAACCACCCGCAACCTGATCGGCAACGGGATCGACCTGCTGATGTCCCATCCGGACTCGCTCAACCGCTCCGCGCCGATGCCGGGCTCTGGGGAAATGCCATTGAGGAAATCCTCCGGGTGAGCTCCCCATCCAGATGATCAGCCGACGGGTGGTCAAGGAAGCCGAATTCCGCGGCAAGACGCTGAAGCCGGGGCAGCAGGTGTTCTGGCGTCCTGGGTTCGGCGAACCATGATCCGGAGCTATTCCCCGATCCGGAACGATTCGACATCCATCGCATCAATGCCGGTGATCATGTGGCCTTCGGTGGAGGTGCTCATTTCTGCCTGGGATTCGTCCTCGCCCATACCGAGGGACGCGTCGCCCTGCAGCGGCTTTTTGAGATGTTTCCCCGGCTGCGACCGGATCCGGACCGAAAGGCGGAAGTTCTGGGAGCCACCCGGCTGATGGGCTTTACCCGGTTGCCGGTGGCAATTTGAGGGCGGTGGATTCCACGGCCTTGAGCAGTTGAAACGGAAGGGCGCCGCAGGGGTGACGACGCAGCTTGTCTCATCAGACTCCCAGGACCATTCTCTCCCGGGTTCGGGCATCCAGTGGAGAATGTCGGTTCCACTTTTTCATGGGAGAGAATCTTGCAGAAGAGGCCGGTCAGGCCATTACGGGAATGGATCCGGGCCATATCATGGCGATCGCCAGTGGCTACGGCGTGTCGCGGGCTCTGATTACCGCGGTCGGAATCGGGCTCTATACCCGGCTGGCGGGAGGCTCGATGACCCTCGACGAGGTCGCGGACGCGTTCGGACTCGTGCGGCGTCCGGCCATGGACTCGGCTCGATCTATTCGGTTCTCGGTCGACCTGCTTGAGCGCGACGGCGACGGGACCGATGCGCGCTACCGCAACACCCCGGCAACGGCGGCCTTTTTGGACAAGGCGCAGCCCGGCTATATCGGCGGCATCATCGAGGTCTGGGACCGGCGCAACTATCGCTTTTGGTCAGACCTTACCGAAGCCCTTGAGACGGGCAGGCCGCAGAACGAGACGAAGCATGCAGGCACGCCCTTCTTCGAGACGCTTTCGGCCGATCCCGCCCTTCTTGAAGCGTTCATGCAAGCCATGCACGGTTCCTCGGTACGCAATTTCAAGGCACTGGCAAAAGCCTTTCCATTCGAGCGGGTCCGTACGCTGACGGACGTCGGTGGCGCAGACGCACTCTTGTCGCGCACCGTCGCAGCGGCCCATCCGCACCTGCGTTGCACCAGCTTCGATCTGCCGGCGGTGACACAGATCGCCCGGCGCCGGATCGACGAGGCGCGGCTTTCGGATCGGATCGAGCCCGTCGTTGGGGATTTTTTCAACGATCCGCTGCCACCTGCCGATGTGATCACGATGGGCATGGTCCTTCATGACTGGAATCTCGAGCGCAAGAAAATACGCCGTGCAAAAAGTGTTTGATTCGCTCAAGCCCGGGGGCGCTTTCATCGCAATCGAGGCGCTGATCGATGACGCGAGGCGCAAGAACACGTTCGGCCTCTTCATGTCCCTGACCATGTTGATCGAGTTTGGCGATGCTTTCGATTTCACCGCTGCCGAGTTCATCGAATGGTGCCGGGCGGCGGGCTTCCGGCGGTTCGAGATCATCCCGCTCGATGGTCCGTCCAGCGCTGCGGTGGCTTGGAAGTAGCAATGCTGCATGGGGGGAAGCCACGGGCGATCAGATCGGTGTCCCTGAACACCTTGGCCGACCGGGCTGACGGGGCCCATCGTTGGCCGATCAAGGACCTTCGGGGAGTTGCGGATCGGTAACCGGACTGGGCAACGCGGGAACTGTTGCCCCGGCACTTGGTCGGGCCCGCAGCGTCCAGACCGCTTCAATCATCGCCGCATCAACGCCGCTGATTCCGTGGCCTTCGGTGGAGGTGCTCATTTCTGTCTCGGATTTGCCCTCGCCCACACCGAGGGACGCGTCGCCCTGCGGCGGCCCTTTGAGAGGTTTACCCGGCTGCCGGTGGTGAGTTGAGGGCGGCGGATTCCACGGCCTTGAGCAGTTGAAACGGAAGGGCGGCGCCGGGGTGACGACCGAGGGTGAGATCCATCGCCGATGGGATTTTCCCCTGATACAGGTCACCACCCACGCTGGCGACGAAATCAATCCCGTTTGCCCAGTGGTCGGGCAACCGGACGTCCGGACACACCGATCCGGCAAGACTGGAGGCGCTGAGGGTCAGATCCAGCGTTCTTGAAACGGCAGAGCGTCCGGTCGGCGCCGGGTTGCCTCCAGTCCTCAATCAGGTTGCGGACGCCATAGGCCAGGAAAATGGCATCCACGCCCGTCTTCACGTGCGGATGAATCTGCGCCGCGACCTCCCTGGCAATCATCTTCAGGAGCGCGGCCACCTCGGGATTTGCCAGGAGAGCCTCTGTTTCCTGGGGCCGTACCACGAGGCAGCGGGGTGACGGCGGGGCGGTGGCCAGCGGTGCCGCGGCACGGACTCCGGTCAGACCCGCGGCGACGGGCACGTTTCCCAACCGGACGAGGAACCCCGGCGTCATCGCGAGGGACCGGGGCGTGGACTGGATCTCCGTGCGAACGACCGCCGGAATCCATGCCGGACTCTTCTGGATCATCATGGCGTGGTGGCCGGAGGGGAACAGCGGTGGCGGTGAAATGCCAGCGTTCCGTCGGGACGCTCGCGAGGCGGACGAATCGTCTCAATCGGGAGATCCATTGACCGGGCCCTCTGTGCACCTCCTTTACACCCTGCGGCGATCCTCCATCTCACGACAGTGAACCGCGAAGGGGATTGAACCGGGGAGCAAGGCCGCTACGGCGGCCAACCCGGAAATGGATAGGGTCCGTTCATGCGCTCCCAAAGCCATTGGAAGTCGGGATTGTTCGGGGTGATCCGCGGTGCCCTTGGTCGCAGTCGCCCAGATTCTGGGCCCGCGGAGACGTCCGGGGGTCCCTCCACTTGCGCAGTTCGGCATGACCGTCGGCAAACGTGAGCGCCCCCAAACGCCCGTGGCGCGCGGCCGGAAACTGTTCCCAGATCCATCGGGGTCCTCCATGCCAGTGCACCCGGAACAGGCCCAGATTGACGGTGGCCTCGTGCTCGTCAATGAAGACAAAGATCTGGGAGGGTGAGGTCCGGTTGAAATCCCCGGTTCGCAGGAAGGCGGTGGGCGTGTACCGCCATTCCTCTGTTTCCGGAAAGTTCGAGTTTCCACTGTGCCCGATACCGTCGCCGAACACGATGTACTGGTTCATGGAGTAGCTCCGCACCCGCCGGGGACCGCGCCGGCTGAAGACATCGACCGTGCTGCGATCCCCCGGGCAATGGAACACGTCGGCGGCTTTCAAATACGGGCCGAGATGGCCCGGTCCGGGCGCCAGGAGCAGCGCGCGATTGGTGGCGGTCCATGGCGTAGTCATCCACCGGCCACATCGCCCCGCTCACCCAGCGGGCACCGGTGGGAAGGGCGGCGTCGGTTTCGGACGGCGACAACCATTCGTTATGATCTCCGGCGTACAGCATCCAGGCCAGTTGAAGCTGTCGTAGATTGCTGAGACAGGCCACGGCCGCTGGGCCCGGTCCCGCGCCTGTCCAACGACGGAAACAGCAACGCCGCGAGAATGGCGATGATCGCGATCACCACCAGGAGCTCGATCAGCGTAAAGCCGGATCGATGAAGGGAGGAGGGAGGTCTGTGGCGCATCATTTCTCCTTCGTCCTTCTAAAATCACTCCGGCTTCCGCAACCGAAAGTAGCGGTCCGCCTCCTCAGGCGGGACATCGGCGTAGTTGCCTCCGGCGGGGATACGCCTCCCAGACCACCGGCGGCGACAGACTGGGCGTGCTTTCCAGGATCCAACTGGAGATCCCCACAGGCCAGGAGAGGCGCAGGCCGCCACCGTCCGGCAAGGCCTCCGTGGTGAGGGGAATCTCCGGCGGCTGCCCGGCCCGGATCGAGGCGTTGGGAACCGGATTCCAGTCATGCCCGGCCACCGTGAACAGCGTCTCCGGTCGCGCGTCGGCCGGGTCAGCCGTACCCACCCGTGATGGATTGAACTCTCGATCGTCAGCCGAACTCCGACGATCACCTCGAGGCGGTGTCCGGCTCCATCGATTAGACCGCCATCATAGAAAGTCCAAACCCCAGGTCTCGCGGTCCCGACGGGCAATATAACGAGTAGCGGAACAAGGTTGTTCAGGTTTCCGTTTAAAAAACGGGGTGCTGATTGATTAATCAGCATCGTCTCTTCAAAAAATGGATCTGACTTTCCAATACTCAACTTATCTAGTGTTGTTGTAGGAATTAATAATGTATCTACTATCCAAGGCAAAGTTTGATTGGCAACGTCTGCTCTGTACTGAATCTCCGGCACTTCGTCTGAATCAACATCAATAAAGTCCAGATTTGTGGTTGCGGGAGAACTGACCGTAAGCCGCCGTTGCGGCAACAATCAGACAAAGAATAGATTTTAGCATATTCATAATGTGTATAGTCAGTTCTCGGAACTACGCCGTATAAGAATGAAACTTCGATCATATCCACTCTTCCTACCCTGTCCGATGATTACTCCGGAGTCGGTGATTGCGTCCGCTCGCAGTAGGCTCCAGCCAATTAATCCGTAAACTGCGTGAGGATCATTCAAGTCAATCCAAGGAGGTGGATCACTACTCGCCACTGAACTCCTCCTAAATGCTGCCCTGGTGTTTCCGTTGGCTGATTTGGACCAGCCAACCACCCAGCCGAGGTTGTTAACTCCTCGCGCCTCACTCTCGATATCTGGATCACCATTGTGTACCGGTTGCCAAACACTCAGATTCTGCCCTTCTGCCTGACCACTTTGCCATGATGCTCCAGTCTTGAGCGTAGAAACCAAGCTGCTCCACGACCCACTTGCCCGGGAATCCGAACTCAATCCGGTCGCGGAAGTAACTCGTGGGCTTCCTACAATTTCCCCAGGTCCCTTCAGCACATCATTCGCCTCGCTCAATGCCTGAGCGACCGACGGCATCCGGAAGCCTCGTTTGATTACAATTGTCGTCGGGGGCGGATTGGTCCCGGTCCCGGACTGGGCGCTCATCTCGAACTCTCCGGCGACCACGCCCGCATTGTTCACGGCATAGGCGGCTCCGGCGCGGCCCGAAACGATTCCGGCGGCCAAGTCCATGGGCGAATCGGTCCATACGGTGCCCGACCAGTACGCGGGGCGATCATCGCCCAATTTTCGGCTCCGCCCCACATACCAGGACGCATCGGGACTGATCCCGAAGACGGCGCTGATCGGATTGGCGGTCTCCAGGTTCTTGAGCACGGCGAATCCGGTGGCGTTGTCCAGCATCCGGATGGCGCTATTCCCCGAATTGCCGACGACCACGCTCTTCGTGGTCGCGCTGGCGCGCTGGCTGATTCCAGAAGGCAGGAATGACCCAGTACCCAAACTGTTCGGAAATACCGACGACGAAGTCCACCAGGCGGCTGAAGGGATGGACGTGCCACCGCCTGAGGGTGTCGTCACCATCGACCCGGCAACCTGCGGGAGCACACTCCATCCTCCATGGTTTCGAAGTCGAAGCCGACTTGGGGAGACTGCGGACGAAGGGCGTTCGGACCGACGATGCATGGGAATTTTGGGTTTGGAAACCAGGCTCTCTTGGGAGTATGAGATCAGATCAAACCTGCGCTGCGTAATTGTCAAGGCTCCGATTTACCACCCATCAACAATCGCCGAGAAAGAAACAACGCCGGTCATGAAGCAACGGAGGCATTTGAAGCAACGTGGACACCCAGATCCGAGTCTTTGACACTCCTTCCATGCCCGGGGCGGTGCGGCTCATTGTACGCCGATCAAGGCGCACCGGGAGTGTTGCGGAGCGGAATTCGGATCGGGCGAGCGGGAACCGTTGACCTGGCACTTTGTGATGCTCCTCTCCGCGTCTCTTTCACGCCTCCCGGAGAGCCTCCACGGCGGTCCAGATGCCGATTTGATTTTGGAACTTGAAGCAGTCGTCGACCGTCTTGCCCGCGAACGCACTGCCAGGAGGGGCAGAGATTGCCTGAATCACGGCCAACAGTGAGGCGAACGGTCGCAGAGGGACCAGCGCCCGGACAGTCCACCAATCCACCATTTATCGTCGAAGGATGACGATCCTGTCCTGCCAGTCCCACGCTGATGTTTCCCCGTGGAGCTTGAGCAAGGCTCGAATCAGGCTGCCAAGAATCAGACCACGGGATGACCGTTGATCCACAAAATCCACTCCACCGTGCCGTCTGCCTCCTTCTCCCCAGGTCTTCAGGACCGGTGGGATGGTGGCCCGATCATAGGTGACCAGGGTCAGTCCTTGCTGCGCCGCGTCCTGCAGTAGCATCCAATCCGGTTCGGCCAGGAAGCGGCCCTCTTCCCACTCGGCGAGAGAGCGCACCCAAAGACTCCGGTTTCTTCGTCGTAGCCCGCTCGCCACGTCGTGGAGATTTGCTCATCCAGGAGAAGTCGCGAGCATCGTTACGTCTTCCGGCTCTTCGCGCTCGCCACGAACTCTGCCGCCTGCGGCAGCATCCTCCTCAGCGAATCGAAGTCCAACGCGTCGTTGTCCGCCAGGGCGGCGGCTATTTCATCCGGGAACGCCTTGGCGTAGTTGAAGGCGGCCAGGACTTTGGTCTCCGGCCATCCGAGATGCCGTGCGACTGCCAGACTGTCTGAGTTGTATTCGCGGGCGATGGCCAGGACCTCCCACACGCCCAAGGAGCTACCCTGCAAACACGCCTGTCGGCCCCGACCGGAGTCGCGAAAATCGATAAAGGCGAATTCCGACCGCCGGATTCCCTCCTCGACCAACCGGGCGCTCGTGTCACTGGGCGTCCAGTTGGAAGGACGACCATTGACCTGGCACTCTGTGCCCCCGGATCACTTCCGGGCAATTATCCCCAGCGCCAACGGCGCGGCCTCATCCCAGCCTGGGGCTCCGCCCCAGGACCAGGGACGAAACCACGACGAGGGCTGATGGCCCGTTCCATGCCCGCGCGCCCCTCATCGAATCGGGGACCGCTTGCTGCGGATGGATTGCGTCGCTGGCGCCTTCTTATTCCGGGTAGGACTCCTGGGCCGCAGGGGACATTCGCGCCGGCGCCGCATCCAGCTACAGCGTCATCCGTAGGTAGACCGCCCTCCACCGAGACGATGGACGCTCCGGGGACGGGTCACTGGCTGGTCCTCGCCACGGGCCTTGGAGCAGGGAGTGATTGGAGTCTCATGACTTCGACTGCTACACCCGGGGACGGGGAGGCCCACGGTGCCAGGGCACTTGGAAGACCCACCCCGGAGTGCCCCGGCTTCACCGCGCACCCCGTTTCGAGAGCAGATAGGCGAGGAGCTGGTTGAAATCCGCGGGCGTCAGGGTTTCGCCGAAGCTCTCGGGCATCAGGGATTGATCACTTTCCCGGCGGTCGGCGACGTCGCCCGCCTTCAGCGAGAATTCCCGTCCGGTCGCATCGGCAAAGATGAGCAACTCCCCCTCCTCCCGGCGGAAGAGTCCGTTCTGTGCCTCACCGTCCTTGAGAGTGATCACGGTCTGGCGGAACGCGCGGTCCACATTGCGGTTTCACCACGTGGTTCACGCCTTCCTTCTCGATGTCCTGCTTAATCATATCCACGCCGCTGGCGTTGCACAGGAACTCGTGTTCGCGCACAACGTTGGCCTTGCCTTCTTTCGTGGCGATGTTCACCAGCTGGGTGGTGTTCAGGCGTTCGCCGATTCCGCAGCCCTTGCAGATGTACGCGCCGATTTTCATGTCTGCCATGGGAATTAACCTCCGCTCTCGAAACGCGGTTGATCACCTGAATCGCGCGCAGCGAGGCCGCCGTGGCGCCCTGCACCGCGCGGTTCACGTCCAGCGCATTTGACGCGCAACCGGCGCCGAACACCGCTTCGGTGGTCGCGTTGATATCAATAAAGCCGCTCACGTCCGCGGCCACGCCCTGCATGATCTTGCTGGCATCCACGCTCGGTTCCATGCCGACCGCGAGCACCACCAGGTCGTGTGCATTGTCGTAGCGATGGTAGCCTTCGGTGTCCACGCCGTGCAGAATCGGATTGCCGCTGGCCTTGTCCTCGGTGATGTTGGCCACCTTGGACTTGATGAACTTCACCTTCGGGTCGGCCTGCACCTTCTTGTAGAAGTCCTCGAGGCGGTCGATGGCGCGGATGTCGATGTAGTAGATCGAGACATCGGCGTCGTCGCCGAACTTCTCGCGCACATAGGTGGTCTGCTTGAGCGAGGCCATGCAGCAGATGCGCGAGCAGTGCTTGAGGTGATTGCGGTCGCGCGAGCCGGCGCACTGGATGAAGGCCACGTTCTTGGCTTCCTTACCGTCCGACGGACGCATCAGCTTGCCGCCGGTGGGACCGAACGAATCGAGCATACGCTCGAACTCGACGCTGGTGATGACGTTCTTGAAACGGCCATAGCCGTACGGCTGAATCTTGGCGGCATCGTACGGCCGCCAGCCGGTCGCCCAGACAATCGCGCCGACCTTGAGCGTGATGCGTCTCTTCCTTCATGCCGAGGTCGATGGCGTCGTACTTGCACGCGGCCTTGGCCTTGTCGGCGTCCGGCGTGCCGATGATCGAAGGCATCGAGCACGTAGCGCTGCGGATAGGCCATGGCGTGCGGCAGGTACGCGGCCTTCATGTTGTTCAGGCCGTAGTTGTGCGGATTCGGAATCTCGGCGCTGACCGCCTCGGCGCAGGCGCCGCAGGCGGTGCAGTTTTCGTTCACGTAGCGCGGCTTGAGCTTGATCGACACGCTGTAATCGCCGGCCTTGCCGTCGATCTTCTGCACCTCGGCGAGCGTCAGCACGCGCAGGCGCTTCTGCGCCTTCAGGCGCTTGAGATTGATCTCCATGCCACAGGTCGGATAGCACAGCTTGGGGAAGTATTTATAGAGTTGGCTGACGCGTCCGCCGAGCGATGGGTTGGTTTCCACCAGCACGACGTCTTTGCCGCATTCGGCCGCTTCGATGGCCGCGGTCATGCCGCTGATGCCACCACCGACCACCAGATATGGTCTCGTTTGTTGCGACTACGTCCGCCATGGACAGGCCTCCACCACGTGGAAATTCAAGGAACCGGACTTATTGCCGGCTGACAAGATCAGGAGTTAAACCATACTCTCACCGGGCGTGCCCGGCTACGCCTGCGCCATACCTTATATGATTCAAGTTTTGTATGTCTGGATAGACAGGCTGTATTTACAACCTTGGACCCATCCGGCACTGGCATGAGCGCAGTATTGTCGGGAAGGCTCGCGTAGCCGTCAACGGCTTTTTTGAGTAACACGGCGCATTTTTTGGCATACTGTCCATGTCAGACAATTCACGTAAACCGCAGTTACGTCTAGGTGATTCAGTGACCGCACGCGCCCTCAAGACCGAAGAATATCGAATCACCGAAGAACCTTATTATGCATCGCAGGGCGACGAGATCGCGCTGTTCGAGGCGGCGTTTCGCAATCGCCTGCCGGTGCTGCTCAAGGGCCCGACCGGCTGCGGCAAGACGCGCTTCATGGAACACATGGCGTGGCGCCTGAAACGCCCGCTCATTACGGTTTCCTGCCACGACGACCTGACCGCCTCCGACCTGGTCGGTCGCTATCTCATCACCGCCGGCGAAACCGTGTGGGTGGACGGGCCGATGGCGCGCGCGGTGCGCGCCGGCGCGCATCTGTATCTCGACGAGATCGTCGAGGCGCGCAAGGACACCACCGTGGTGATCCATCCGCTCGCCGACGACCGGCGCGTGCTGCCGATGGAAAAGACCGGCGAACTGCTGGAGGCGCCGGCCGAATTCTGCCTCGCCATTTCCTACAATCCCGGCTACCAGAGCGTGCTCAAGGATTTAAAGCAATCCACGCGCCAGCGTTTCGTGGCGCTGGAATTCAATTACCCGAAACCGGAACTCGAAAAGAAGATCGTCCGCCACGAGTCCGGCGTGGATGACAGCGGTCGCCGCCAAACTGGTGAAGTTCGCCGGCATGACGCGCAACCTCAAGGGCAGCGGCCTGGACGAAGGCGCCAGCACCCGCCTGCTGGTGCATGCCGGCAAACTCATCGCCACCGGCATCGATCCGCGCACCGCCTGCCGCAGCGCCATCGCCGAGGCGCTCACCGACGACGCCGAGATGCTGGCCGCGGTGAACGAGCTCGGTGCCTCGCTGTTCTAACTGACACAGCTGTCGCAGGAACCGGTCTGATTAGTAATTCTGGCACCAGTCGCCGGGATACCTGTCTTGCGCTTTGCGCCGTGAACGATTCTATGAACCAAGATCCCCTGAACGCAGCGGAACTGGAAATCCGCCTCGATGCGTCCCTCGATCCGGCTTGTCCGCGCGCCGCACCGCGCGACCTGGCCGAGGCGCTGGCGGCGTTTCCACGCAGCGAACAGGAATTCGTGCTGCGCTGGACGGATATCATCGCCCGCACCAACACCGAGATGGCCTACCTGTTCGCCGCCCAGGCGCCGGAAGGCCTGCGCCGCATGGCGCTGGCGGACATCGAGGCGTGGATCGTGCAGGCCATGGACGTGTACGACCGCATGGGCCTGTTCCCGGCGTGCAAGGTGTTCCGCGAGGTGGCGGAGTTCGCCAGCGAGGCGCGCGACAACGCCTGCGGCGTCACGTTCGAGGATATCTCCGGCGTGCTCGAACTGTTCGTGCGCGGCCTGTCCGGCCGGCCGCTCAAGCTGGAAAGCAGTGACGACATCTTTACACCGACACCGACACCCTGTTCCTGCCGGCGCGGGTGGCACGCCTGCCGGAACGCGAGCAGAACTTCCGCCTGTACAAGGCCATGGTCGCGCACCAGTGGGCGCAGACCTATTACGGCAGTTTTCGCGCCGGGCCTGAACGACGCGTTGCAGCACTATCCCGACCCGGAACGCGCGCTGCATTTGTTCCATGCGCTCGAAACCATTCGCCTGGATGCGCGGCTGGCGCGCGAACTCACCGGCCTGCATCGCGAAATGGGCGAGCTGCGCGCGGCGCTCAACGAGACACCTGTGCCCGGCGGCATGGGAAGGAAAAAGTTGACGCGTCTGCGTTCACCCGAATCCGGCGTGCAGGACACGCTGGCGCTGCTCGCCGAGCTGTATGCCGACGATTTGCCCGCGCCGGTCTGTTATCAGGGCACGATGCACCCGGAACGCGTCGAAGCGGCGGTGGCGGCGCGCATCGCGCGCGAGAAGGACGAGTTCCGCACCGCGCTCATGCAGATGCTGGGCGAGAAGGACGGCGAGTATAAGGAATCCGACAAGCAGGACCCGCTCGCCGGGCGCTTCAGCGTCACCCAGGACGAGGAACGCGAGGGCGAGTTCAGCTTCGCCCTCAATCTCGACGGCAAGCCGATTACGCCGCCCGACAACGTGCGCGCGCTGATGGATTCGATCATCCAGGATCTCGACCAGATTCCCGATGACTACCTGACCGCCGCCGGCGACGGCGGCTACCGGCGCGAGAACGAAGAGAAGAAACCCGAGGACGTGTGGAAAGGCACCTACCACGAAGAAGGCGCGTTCCTGTACCACGAGTGGGATTTTCGCCGCCAGCACTACCGCAAGCAGTGGTGCGTGCTGCGCGAGATCGACGTGCACCCGCTGGACGAGCCGTTCGTGGCGCGCACCCGCCACAAGTACGCCAGCCTGATCCACGGCCTGCGCAAGACCTTCGAGGCCCTGCGCGGCGAGGAGAAGCTGCTCAAGAAACAGACCGAAGGCGACAACGTGGACTTCGACGCCCTGGTGGAAGCCTGGGCCGACATGCACACCGGGCGCGAAATGAGCGAGCGCCTGTTCACCAAGCTGCACAAGCTGGAGCGCAACATCGCGGTGATGTTCATGGTGGACATGAGCGGCTCCACCAAGGGCTGGATCAACGACGCCGAACGCGAGTCGCTGGTGATGCTGTGCGAGGCGCTCGAAGTGCTGGGCGACCGCTACGCGATCTACGGCTTCTCCGGCATGACGCGCAAGCGCTGCGAACTGTACCGCATCAAGCGCTTCGACGAACCGTACAGCGAGCTGGTGCAGCAGCGCATCGCCGGCATCCAGCCGAAGGACTACACCCGCATGGGCGTCACCATCCGCCACCTCACCAAACTGCTGCACGAGGTCGAGGCGCGCACCAAGCTGCTGATCACCCTCTCGGACGGCAAACCGGACGACTACGACGGCTACCGCGGCGACTACGGCATCGAGGACACACGCCAGGCGCTGATCGAAGCCAAGCGCGAGGGCATCCACCCGTTCTGCGTCACCATCGACACCGAAGCGCGCGACTACCTGCCGCACATGTACGGCGCGGTGAACTGGGCACTGGTGGAGGACGTGAAGAAACTGCCGCTGAAAGTTTCGGATATCTACCGGCGGCTGACGACATAACGCCAAGGTGGTTCAGAACACGCGCCACGGCATCCGGGCACAGGAATCCCGGTCACAGAATCTCCACGATTGGGCAATAACTTGATATGCGTCAACGCACGCATGTGCACTGCGGCATAGTGTTGCAATGAGTCAGCCTGTGGGCGAATAAACTTTTTTGTCCGCCCCGGTTCAGGAAAAGTGGCTTTTCTCTTTTCTACGCGCGCGCCATGACAACAAACAAGAAGCCACATTGGGAGCATTTCCCGCACGAAGCCGACATGGGCGTGCGCGGGCTCGGTGCCAATCGCGAACAGGCGTTTGAGCAGGCGGCGCTCGCCCTGACTGCCGTCATCTCGGACCTGGACAAGGTGGCGGCGCGCGATGCGATCGAGATTCAGTGCGAGGCGCCGGACGATGAACTGCTGTTCGTGGACTGGCTCAATACACTGGTGTATGAGATGGCCACGCGCCACATGCTGTTCAGTCGCTACGCGGTGCACATCGACGGCACGCGGCTCGCGGCCACGGCCTGGGGCGAACCGCTGGATATCGCCCGTCACCAGCCGGCGGTGGAAGTAAAAGGCGCGACCTACACCGGCCTGCGTGTGGCGCAGGTTGCGGACGGCCACTGGGTGGCCGAATGCATCGTGGACGTCTGAATCATCCGGGGATGGATCATGGACCTGTCGCTCTTTAGCCGCCACGACGAAACCCGCTGGGAAATCGCGCCACACGGCAAGATGCGCGTGCCGGCGGTGATCTATGCGAGCGAGGAACTGATACGTGCCATGGACCACAAGGTCTACGAGCAGGTGACCAACGTCGCCACCCTGCCCGGTATCGTGCAGGCGTCGTATGCCATGCCGGACGCGCACTGGGGCTACGGCTTCCCGATTGGCGGTGTCGCGGCCTTCGATCCCGAACAGGGCGGCGTGGTCTCGGCCGGCGGCGTGGGCTTCGATATCTCGTGCGGCGTGCGCACCCTGCACACCGGGCTGACGCCGCAGGACGTGAAAGAGCATCAGAAGGCGCTGGCCGACATGCTGTACTACAAGATTCCGGCCGGGCTCGGCAGCACCGGGGCGATCCGGCTCGGTGCCGCGGAAATGGACGCGATGCTGGCCGGCGGCGCGCGCTGGGCGGTGGAGCGCGGTTACGGCACGGCCGCCGACCTGGAACGCATCGAGGAGCATGGCCAGATGCAGGGCGCGAAGCCGGGCAACGTTTCGGAGCACGCCAAGAAGCGCCAGCGCGACGAGATCGGCACGCTCGGCAGCGGCAACCACTATCTCGAGGTGCAGCGCGTCACCGAAGTGTATGACGCACAGGCCGCGCAGGCCTTCGGGCTGAAGCTGGACGACATCGTGGTCAGCATCCACTGCGGCTCGCGCGGGCTCGGCCACCAGATCGGCACCGAGTATCTGAAGCGCATGGCGATCGCCGCCAGCCAGTTCGGCATCGAGCTGCCGGACCGCGAGCTGGCCTGCGCGCCGATCAAGTCCGACATCGGCCAGGAATATCTCGGCGCGATGCGCGCCGCCATCAACTGCGCGCTCGCCAACCGCCAGGTGATCACCCATCTCACCCGCCAGGCGTTTGCCCAGGTCGTGCCGCACGCCGACCTGCGCTTGATGTACGACGTGTCGCACAACACCTGCAAGGAAGAGGAACACGAGGTCAACGGTGAGACGCGCCACCTGTTCGTGCACCGCAAGGGCGCGACGCGCGCGCTCGGGCCGGGACATCCGTCCATTCCCGAAGCACTGCGCGCCGTCGGCCAGCCGGTGCTGATCGGCGGCAGCATGGGCACGGCCTCGTACATTCTGGTCGGCACCGCGCAAGGCATGCGCCAGTCGTTCGGCAGCGCCTGTCACGGCGCCGGGCGTGCCATGAGCCGGCACGCCGCCTACCGCCAGTGGCAGGGCCGGCAGGTGATCGACGAACTGGCCGCGCGCGGCATCCTGATCCGCAGCCCGACCTCGCGCGGCGTGGCCGAAGAGGCGCCGGGCGCCTACAAGGATGTGACGGCGGTGGTGGATGCGGCGCACGCCGCCGGGCTGGCGCGCAAGGTGGCGCGCGTCGAGCCGCTGATCTGCATCAAAGGCTGATGATTGAACGCCGAAGGCGAAACGATGACAGAATCGTCTTTCTCGGATATTCTCGTGGCTGCGCAATCATCACAATGCCGATCCATAACGCCGACATCGCCGCCATCTTCGAAGAGATCGCCGACCTCCTTGAAATCCAGAACGAAAATCCATTCCGTATCCGTGCCTACCGCAACGCCGCACGCCAGGTCGAGGGCATGGGCGTGGCGCTCGCCGACATGGTCGCGAAAGACGAAGACCTGACCGAGCTGCCCGGCATCGGCGCTGACCTCGCCGCCAAGATCCAGGAGATCGTCGCCACCGGCCGCTGCCAGGCACTGGAGAAACTGCGCAAGCAGGTGGCGCCGAGCGTCACCGAACTGCTCAAGATCCCCGGCCTCGGGCCGAAACGCGTGCGCACGCTGTATGACCAGCTCAAGGTGAAAACCAGCGAGCAGCTCGCCAAGCTGGCGAAGGCCGGGCGGATTCGCGAGCTCGCCGGCTTCGGCGCCAAGACCGAACAGACCATCCTCGAGGCGCTGGCCGCGCACGTCACCACGCAGAAACGTTTCAAGCTCGCGATCGCCGCCCAGTATGCGGAACCGCTGAAGAAATACCTGGAGAACGTTTCGGGCACGCAACAGGTGGTGCTGGCCGGCAGCTACCGGCGCTGCAAGGAAACGGTCGGCGATCTCGACATCCTCGTGACCGCCAAGGATGCGAGCAAGGTCATGGACCGCTTCACCGCCTACGATGAAGTTCGCAAGGTACTGGCCAAGGGCGACACCCGCTCGACCGTGATTCTCAAGTCCGGCCTGCAGGTGGACCTGCGCGTGGTCGACCCCGAGTGCTACGGCGCGGCGCTGCAGTATTTCACCGGCTCCAAGGCGCACAACATCGAGATTCGCCGCCTCGGCCAGCAGAAGAAACTCAAGATCAACGAGTATGGGGTCTTCAAGGGTGACAAGCGCGTCGGTCGCGCCCGACGTCCTGCCTCCCGCGACACTAGCGCATCCCTGCGCGTCGCGGGCAAAACGGAAGAATCGGTCTATCGCGCCGTCGACCTGCCGTGGATTCCGCCGGAGCTGCGCGAGAACCGCGGCGAGATCGAAGCGGCGCGCGCCGGCAAGCTGCCCAGGCTCGTCGAGCTCAAGGATTTGCGCGGCGACCTGCACGCGCACACCAAGGCCACCGACGGGCACAACACGCTGAGAGAAATGGCCGAGGCCGCGCGCGCGCATGGACTCGACTACATCGCCATCACCGAACACTCGCGCCGGTTGACGGTGGCGCACGGCCTGGACGTGAAGCGCCTGCGCCAGCAGATGGAAGAGATCGACCGGCTCAACGACAACTCTAAGGGCATCACGATTCTCAAGGGCATCGAGGTGGATATCCTCGAAGATGGTTCGCTCGACCTGCCGGACGACGTGCTGGGCGAACTCGATCTCGTGGTCGGTGCGGTGCATTCGCAGTTCAAGCTGGCACGCGCCAAACAGACCACGCGTATCCTCAAGGCCATGGACCACCCGCACTTCACGATTCTTGCCCACCCGAGCGGCCGGCTCATCGATCAGCGCGAGCCGTACGACGTGGACATGCTCAAGATCATCCGCAAAGCGCGTGCGCGCGGCTGTTTCCTCGAACTCAATGCGCATCCCGAGCGCCTCGACCTGCTCGACATCCACTGCCAGATGGCGAAAGAGGAAGGCGTGCTCGTTGCCATCAGCAGCGATGCCCACAGCATTCAGGATTTCGATAACCTGTATTACGGCGTCGGCCAGGCGCGGCGCGGCTGGCTGGAGAAAAAGGATGTGCTCAATACCCGCTCGCTGAAAGCACTGCGTGGCCTGCTCAAGAGCACCATGTGATTGGCGCCAAGCCGCCGCGTGACTCGACTCCGGTACTCGCCTGCCACAACATCCCTGCCACGCCCGTCCCGATTACTGGCCAACCCTCATTCCAACCAGATACTCGGTACCGTACCTACATATACTCTCCCGGTCTGCCCATAGGACTGGTAATGGGCCGATAATGCAATGGTTGACAACCCAACAAGGTGGGGTTTTATCACGGCCGAACACTACATGTTGTGATTTTGAGTTCTCACTGGCTGTCCAAGGCGCCAGTGAACATATATAAAGAACCAGGCGCCCTCGGGCGCCGAAGATAAAAAGGAGAAGAACACGAAATGAAAGCCGTCAAACTGCACGCCCTGCCGTCCGCCACGACCGAAATTCCGCTGCAACCCGCCTCGTACGACATCTGGGACAAAAAATACCGCCTCAAGGCCAAAACCGGTGAAGTCCTCGACCAGGACATCCAGGGTACCTATGCGCGTATCGCCAGGGCCCTGGCTGATGTCGAGACCAGCGTGGAGAAACGCGAGGAGTGGTATGACCAGTTCCTGTGGGCACTGCAGAACGGTGCAATCCCGGCCGGGCGCGTGACATCGAATGCCGGCGCACTGGAGCACAAACCGAAGACCTCGACCATCAACTGCACGGTCTCGGGTACGGTGCCGGATTCGATGGACGGCATTCTGAAGAGTGTGCACGAGGCCGGACTCACGCTGAAAGCGGGCTGCGGCATCGGCTATGAATTTTCCACCCTGCGCCCGAAGGGCGCGTTCGTGAGTGGCGCCGGCGCCTATACCTCCGGTCCGCTGTCGTTCATGGATATCTTCAATGCCATGTGCTTCACCGTGTCCTCGGCCGGCGGCCGGCGCGGCGCGCAGATGGGCACCTTCGACATCGCTCATCCGGACGTGGGCGACTTCATCCGCGCCAAGCGCGAGGACGGGCGCCTGCGTCAGTTCAATCTGTCGTGCCTGATTACCGACGAGTTCATGCAGGCGGTGAAAAAGGATCAGCCGTGGGATCTGGTGTTCCCGACCAACCACCACGAGTATGAGGATCCGGACACCAAGGTCATCTGGCGCCACTGGCCGCGCACCGAGGGCTACATCACCAACGACATTGGCCAGGTGGCCTGCAAGATCTACAAGACCATCCCGGCACGCCGGCTCTGGGACCTGATCATGGCATCCACCTATGACTATGCCGAACCGGGTTTCATCCTGATCGACAAGATCAACGAGATGAACAATAACTGGTGGTGCGAGAACATCCGCGCCACCAACCCGTGCGGCGAACAGCCGCTGCCGGCGTACGGCTCCTGCCTGCTCGGCTCGGTGAACCTCACCAAGTTCGTGGAGGAAGCCGTTCACCGAACGTGCGCGCTTCGACTGGGAACGCTACCGCGAGGTGGTGGCGATTTTCACCCGCATGCTCGACAACGTGGTCGAGATCAACGGCCTGCCGCTCGAGAAGCAGCGCCACGAGATCACCAGCAAGCGCCGCCACGGCATGGGTTTCCTGGGCCTCGGCTCGACCATGACCATGCTGGGCATGAAATACGGCGACCCGGCGTCGCTGGCATTCACCGAACAGGTGGCGCGCGAAATGGCCGAGACCGGCTGGGAAACCGGCATCGAACTCGCCGAAGAGAAGGGCCCGGCCCCGATCCTGATCGAAAGCTTCACGGTCACCGCCGAAATGCTGGCCAAGCGTCCGGAGATGCGGCGCGACGGTTACAAGGTCGGCGACCAGGTGCCGGGCAAGGTACTGCTCGCCAAGTACAGCCGCTACATGCAGCAGTTCCCGGCCGAACTCACCGATCGCATTGCCGAAACCGGTTGCCGCTTCACCCATCACACCTCGATCGCCCCGACCGGCACCATCTCGCTGTCGCTGGCGAACAACGCCAGCAACGGCATCGAACCGTCGTTTGCGCACAAATACAGCCGCAACGTGATCCGCGAGGGCAAGAAATCCAAGGAAAAGGTGGATGTTTTCTCCTTCGAACTGCTGGCCTACCGCACCCTGGTCAACGCCAAGGCCGATCCGGACGCGACCGAGCCCGAGGCAATGCTGCCGGACTACTTCATGAGTGCCGACGCCATCACCCCGACCCAGCACGTGGACGTGCAGGCCGCCGCCCAGAAATGGATCGATTCGTCGATCTCCAAGACCGCGAACGTGCCCACCGACTACCCGTACGAGGACTTCAAGAACATCTACATGTATGCCTTCGAAAAGGGCCTCAAGGGCTGCACCACGTTCCGCTTCAACCCGAGCGCCTTCCAGGGCGTGCTGGTGAAGGACAAGGACCTGGAAGACACCCTGTACCGCTTCCAGCTGGCGAGCGGCGAGACAGTCGAGGTGAAGGGCAACGAGGAAATCGAATACGACGGCGAGCTGCACAGCGCCGCCAACCTGTATGACGCCCTCAAGGAAGGGTATTACGGGAAGTTCTGACCATCACGACGCGGGTCGCATGCCGGCCCGCCGCTCCAGGAGAAACAGCCATGGCCATCAAGATTGACAGCAAGATCACCGCCTACGAAGTGCGTGAAAAAGGACGAGGAGCAGAAGGCTCCGGAGAGCAATGTCGTGCACATGCACGAACAGATCGGGCGCCCGGAGATGCTGCTCGGCAGCACCTACAAGATCAAGACCCCGCTCACCGAGCATGCCCTGTATGTCACCATCAACGACATCATCCTGAACGAGGGCACAGCACACGAAAAACGCCGCCCGTTCGAGATTTTCATCAATTCCAAGAGCATGGACCACTTTCAGTGGGTGGTGGCGCTCACGCGCGTCATCTCGGCGGTGTTCCGCAAGGGCGGCGATGTCACGTTCCTGGTGGAAGAACTGCGTTCGGTGTTCGATCCACGCGGTGGTTACTTCAAAAAGGGCCGATATACGCCGTCGATTGTGGCGGAACTGGGCGATGTCATCGAGTGTCACCTCAAGATGATCGGCCTCATCAAGACCGAAGAACCGGATGCACACCAGCAGAAGTACCTCGCCGAGAAGCGCGCGCAACATGAAACGCGCTCACTCGGACAAAACCATGAGCCAAGACGAGCAAGGCAGCTTCCCGAATGACGCGCAACTGTGCGTGAAGTGTTCGACGAAGGCCGTCATCAAGATGGATGGTTGCATGACCTGTCTCAACTGCGGCGACTCGAAGTGCGGATGATGTGTGCGACGCTCTCCGTCATGCTGATCGATAGTGATCGCGCGCATGACGAAGAGAATTATTTGCGAAAAAGTGTTTGCAATTTTGTGAAACGCTGATTAGAGTAAGCCTTGACGTGTATTCAAGGTGTGCTACACCTCTAGATAAGTGCAGTGTCAGTGATCGATGTTACGAAGTAATTCGCTGACAAGGTGAAGTACGGAAGCACGACGATAGGGCAAAGCGAAACTTGGATCGATTGCGAAGTCCGACAAGCAGCACAACGAAGTCTGGCAACCTGCGGTTGCCGGGTGATTCTGCTTCTCTCCCCCTTGTACACCCCTTTTCTTTCACCCTGCATGGCCCCGCGAGCAGTCTTCGTGGCCGTGCGGTGATGCGCATGGACCATTTCGGTCCATGCGAGTCAGCAAAAAACCGGCTAATTGCCGGCCTTTTCTGCTGGCACGTGCAGTACCCAGGGCACTGAGCCCTGTTTCCCTAACCAAAACCTGAAGGAGTTCACCATGGCTACGAAGAAAAAAGCAAAGAAAGCTGCTAAGAAGAAAACCGCTAAGAAGAAGAAGTAAGGCAGCACTGGTTCGGGTGGTCGCCCGGCGATTAGTCGGCGACCACCAGTAACCCAAGATGTACCAGGAGAACAGCTTCACGGCCGTTCTCCGGTCAAACCGGCAACGCTCCGAAGGTAAAAACAGGCGTTGCCGGTTTTTTATTTTTCCCGCCAGGACTCCCCATCGCCATGACCGCAAATCGGACTTCAGCACTGTCCCGGAATTCAAAAATACTGAATGAAAGTTCACTCAGGAGCGTGCGGATAGCGCACGGTCGAGCTCGTCGAGACGCTCGGGAGTACCGATATCTTGCCATGTTCCGCTGTAGTGTTCGCCGCTCACCTGATCTACTTTCCATGGCATTGCGCAAGAGCGGTGCCAGCGGAAAGCGTCCCGGCTGACAGTCGCGGAACAAGTCGCGATGATAAACGCCGATACCACTGAAGGTGAGGCGCGGCGTGCCTTCGGCCTGTACGCGTGAACCGCGAAGCACAAAGTCTCCCTGTGGGTGTTGAGGCGGGTTATCCACCAGCACCAGGTGCGCGAGTCCGTTTATCGGCCTGGCAAGGCGCGCAAACGGATAGTCCGTCCAGATATCGGCATTCACCACCAGAAAATAATCACTGTCGAGCCATGCAAGGGCCTGAAAAATGCCGCCACCAGTCTCCAGCGCTGCTTCCGGCTCGCGCGACCAGGTGATGCGCACCCCGTAACGCTCGCCAATGCCCAGGTACGCTTCGATTTGTGTGCCAAGATGCGCGTGATTAATGACCAGGTCACGGAAACCGGCCGCCGCCAGGGACTCAATCCGGTGTTCGATGAGCGCTCTTGCCACCGGCCTTGAGCAGCGCCTTGGGCGTGTGGTCGGTAAGCGGACGCATGCGTTCACCGCGTCCGGCGGCGAGAATCATGGCCTTCATGCAGTAATGCCGGTGATTCGCAGGTCCATCAGCAGATTGTGCAGGCCCTCAAAACGGGGTGACGGCCGCTTACCCCCACCACATAGCCAAGGGTGCGCGGGATATCGTTGAGATAGCCGGGTTTGCCGTCACGCTGGTTGAGACGCGCGAATATGCCAGTGGCCTTGAGGTGACGCTGCACACCCATGAGGTCGAATTCGCGCAGGAACCGGGTCTCGTCCTCGCACACCGGCAGGCCGGACTGCAGGGCCAGGGTCTGGTAGCCAAGCGCCCATTCCTCGATGCGCTCCAGCGGCCAGGCGATGTAGCAATCGCGCAACAGCGACACGAGGTCGTAAGTTGCCGGACCGCGCACCGCATCCTGGAAATCGAGAATGCCGGGGTTGTTGCTGGACGTCGACCATGAGGTTGCGTGAATGGTAGTCACGGTGCACCCATACGCGCGGCTGGGCAAGGGCCGAGCGCACCAGCGTCGTGAAAACCTCATCCAGGGTGGCGGTTTGCGCACGACTCAGCTTCAGGCCCAGATGCCTGCCGAGATACCACTCCCGGAACAACTCCAGCTCGCGCCGCAACAGAACCGCGTCGTACTCGGGCAGAAATCCGGGATCGGTGAAAATTCCGGCCTGCAGGATAACCAGCGCTCCCAGGGCATCGCCGTACAGGCGCTCGACCGTGGTTTCGTTGAGCTCAGCCAGATACAGCTGTTGACCGAGATCGGTGAGCAACAGGTAGCCTCGTGCCAAATCCTGCTCCAGCACCTCCGGGACATTGAGCCCGAGATGATGCAAGCGGCGTGCGATCTCGATGAACGGCCGCGAGTCTTCCTTGTCGGGTGGCGCATCCATCACGATGTAGGTGGCGCCATTGCCGCTGACACGGAAATAACGGCGGAAACTCGCATCCGCGGATGCTGGACGCAATTCGTACTCGCGGAGATCGAGCACCTGGCCAACCCAGTCCTTGAGTGTTTCGAGTCTGTTGTCCAAGGGAATGTCTCAGGAAATGTTCCGGCCAATACTGCCAGTGCGCGGAAACTGCTGCACAATCTCAGTTTTTGTCGATTTGGCCAATTGCATTACAACAAGGGTAGACCGAATACGTCTGATACAACAGTCGAGAAGATACAGACCTGCCTGGTCAAAATCGAACAATACATGACTTTGTAGATTTGCGCGGCATGGCTACCTCAAATCAGATCCAAGGGAGATCCCGCTTGGACAAACGGATCCTTGTTTATTCATGCCGACGTAAACGCTTGATGCTCCGGCAATTCTATGCGATTTTACACCTGACACAACCTACCCCCCCATCATGCCAAGCCAGAACCTGCCGCGTTGCCTGCTTTGCGCAGCCATCCTCGCGACGATCGGCAGCCAGTCTGCAGTCGCGGCCAAACTGAACGCGCCGAAAACAGCACGTCCGCTCTCTTGCCCGGACACCCCGGCGTTGCCGATGCCGGAATCGCATCTGGCGGCACAGGAAATCGATGACGAGCGCGTACATGCGTATGCCGATCGTATGGAATCGAAGCTTGATGAATCCGCCCGCTTCATCGGCAACGTCGAGCTGCGGCACAGAAACCTGCACCTGTTCGCCGACGAGGCATTCTACGACCAAACGAAAAACACACTGGACGCCAGTGGGCATATTTTTCTGAGCAAGGACGACGGCGAAACCATCGTCACACCGCTGCTGCGCTACGAGCTTGACGCTGAGCGCGGTACCGCGAAGGACGCACAGTTCACAATCGCCAGCAATGCAGCGCGCGGTGCGGCCGCGCAAATCCAGTTTGAAGGTCGCGACGTGCTTAAACTGGAATCGGTGCGCTTCACAACCTGTCCTCCGGGTCAGGACGACTGGACCCTGCGCGCCGGCGAACTCACGCTCGATAAGGCCAGCGAAGTCGGCACGGCCAGGAATGCCAGCATCACGTTCATGCACGTGCCAATCTTTTACTCGCCGTACCTAAGCTTTCCACTTACCGACGCGCGCAAAACCGGATTTCTCTCCCCGCATGTCGGGCACTCAAGCAGTTCCGGCTTTTATCTGGCTGTCCCATACTACTTTAACCTCGCGCCAAATTATGACGACACACTCACGCTTCAGTGGCTTGAGCAGCGTGGAACGCAGCTGCAAAATGAATTTCGCTACATTGGCAATTCCTATTCAGGAAAACTGAACGTTGATTATTTGCCCAACGACCATAAAACCGGCACCGATCGCAGTGCGCTGTTCTTTCAACATGCGCAAGCTCTGACGCCGCTGTGGACGGCAGCTGCTGATATTCAGAGCGTATCGGACAATAACTATTTTATCGATCTCGGCAAGTCGGCAACGGAATCCGGTCTCACCGTCCTGCCGCGCAGCGTGCGTCTGGATTATGGTGGCAATATCTGGCGTTTCTCGGCACGCGCCATCACCTATCAAACGCTCGACACCAGCATTCCGCTTTCCGAGCAACCCTACCAACGTCTGCCGCAGCTTGTGCTCACAGCTGACTTGCCCAGCGGTCCGAACCGCCCGCATGGCACGTTTGAGAGCGAGTGGGTGAACTTCCAGCACTCGGGTTTTGTACCCGATGTTCCCGGGGTTATCGAACCGCCGGTCGCAGGCCAGCGCTTCGATGTGCTTCCAGGCGTCAGCCTGCCACTTCACACGTCGTACTTTTATTTCACGCCCAAAGCCACGTATCGCTATACGTCCTGGCGGCTGGGTCTGAATACGGACGTTGATAACACCAACACTGACGAGGCAATGTATCGTGGGCTTCCCACATACAGCCTCGACAGCGGGTTCTCCCTCGAACGCGAGGGACGACTTGGTGGCCAGTCCTACACCCAGACACTTGAGCCGCGCGTTTACTACCTCTACGTCCCTTACAAGAACCAGGACAGTCTGCCGGTGTTCGATTCCGCGCTCCCGGCCTTCAGCTTCTATAATTTCTTTCGTGAGAACCGTTTTACCGGTGCCGACCGTGTGGGGGACGCCAACCAGCTGACAGCCGCCGTCACCAGCCGTTTTCTCCTCCCCGGCAGCGGTGTCGAACAAGCGCGCGTGAGCCTTGGCCAGGTGCAATTCTTTGCCGACCAGCAGGTCAACCTCCCGCCCGGCACGGTCACACAAACCACCTCGGACCTGATCGGTGAAGCTACTGCACGCCTTGGGCAACCCTGGTATGCACGCGCCGGCGTGCAGTGGGACAATAAGGAACGTCAGATGCGCAGGAGCAGCTATTACCTGCACTACCAGCCGAAGTCCGACCGCATCGTGAATCTCGGTTACCGCTACACTTACGACCTTGAACGACTGTTCGATTTCTCCGCGCAATGGCCTCTGTTGACGCACTGGATTGGGGTGGCACGCTGGAACTACTCGCTGCCTGAATCACGCACCGTCCAGTCCTATGCCGGTGTGCAGTATTCCAGCTGCTGCTGGGCCTTCCGCACCTATGCCCAACGCCGGCAACAACCGGACGGCAGCGTGGACAGCTCAATAATGTTCGAACTCGAACTCAGCGGCTTCGCCAAGTTAGGTGAAACCGAGGAAAGCCCGTTGAAACAGGGAAAATTCGTCTTCGAATGACACCACAGCAGATCCCTCCGGCCTTCGTTATAATGGCTGGCGCGCCGCAACCCACGAACTCCGGCAAGTCACGATGGTCTGAACAATCCATGCTGAACGCATTCCCAAACCGTCTTTTCGCATTCCTGTTCTGTGTGCTGCTCACAATGCCGTTCGCTGTTGTGATGCATGTAGCCAGCACCGAAGCGGCTGAACCAATCGACCGAATCCTGATTGTGGTTAATGATGAGATCATTACCGCACGCGAGGTGGAAACTCGGGTTTCTACCGTTCGCGCCCGCCTCATTTCACAAAAGGTCAACCTGCCACCGGGTGACATCCTGCGCCGTCAGGTAATGGAGCGCATGGTAACTGATCGCCTGCAGCAACAGGCTGCCCGCCAGCTCGGCTTCACGGTCAGCGATGAGCGTCTCGACCTGGCGATCCGCCAAATCGCCGAAAAAAACCGCAAAAGCCTGGAAGAACTGCGACTTGAAAGTGAGAAAGAACCGGGCGGCTACCGCGCGTTCCGCGAAGAGCTCCGTGGCCAACTGCTTGTGCAGCAGCTCATCGAGCGCGAAGTGAACAACCGTGTCTTCGTTTCTGAGGCCGAAGTGGAAAATTTCCTGGCAACCCAGGCGGGACTCGAGGGGGGTGTCGAATACAACATTTCGCACATACTGCTGGGTCTGCCTGAGTCAGCCTCACCGGAGGTCATTACACGGGCCAAAGAGAAAGCCGAGGGATTGCTCGTCGAGCTCCGCAAAGGCGCCGACTTCGGTCAGCTCGCCGTTGCCAACTCGCAAGGACAAAATGCACTGGAAGGCGGTGGCCTTGGCTGGAAACAGACCGGACAATTACCGGATTTGTTCGTTAACGCCTTGCGTACCCTCAAGCCCGGCACCGTCAGCGAAGTCTTGCGCAGCCCGAGCGGTTTTCACATTCTACGCCTCAATGATCGGCGCGGTGGTAATAAGTCCTTGCGAGTCATGCAAACGCATGTGCGCCACATTTTAATCAAAACCGGTGAACTCGTGTCACCCGTTGAAGCACAGCGTAAAATTGAAAAGCTACGCGAGCGCATCATGAACGGTGCAGATTTCGCAGAAACTGCGCGTGCCCACTCCGAGGATGTCGGCTCGGCCGCAAACGGTGGTGACCTTGGCTGGATGAATCCTGGCACGACCGTGCCGGAGTTTGAGAAGGCCATGAACGCGCTCAAGCCCGGCGAGCTGAGTGCACCGGTGAAAAGCCCGTTCGGTGTGCATCTCATTCAGGTTCAGGAACGACGTGAGCGCGACGTTAGTCAGGAGCGTGAGACGTCAACGGCACGCAACCAGCTGCACGTGCGCAAAGCTGAAGAACGTTATGAACAGTGGCTGCGGCAGCTGCGCGACGAGGCCTTTGTCGAGTACCGTCTGAATGGAAAATAATGAATTCTGCCAACGATGAATGGATTCGTTTAATTTACTATTTTTGTGTTTACCTGCGGAAAAACCTTACATAGGTATTTCTTTACCCTCTTCGTCTCATTGCTTTGAAATCGCGGCATGAACCGTCGCCCCATCATTGCCCTGACACCAGGCGAACCAGCCGGAATTGGTCCGGATGTTGCCATTGCCTTCATTCAGCAGGTTCCAGACTGCGATCTGGTACTGATCGCCGATCCGGTCCTGCTCTCGGAACGTGCCGCGCAACTCGATCTGGCTTTCAGCCCGCTTCCTTGGAGCGGACGTGGCAACATCAGCCCGGCGGTCTACGTTTTGCCGATTTCAACCAGCCGCCCGGTGAAAGCTGGGAAACTCGACCCGGTGAACAGCCCGTATGTCATCGAATGTCTGCGGCGTGCCGTACAGGGCTGTGGCCGCCACGAGTTCGATGCGCTCGTAACCGGACCGGTACACAAGGGTGTACTCAACGACGCTGGTATCCCCTTCACCGGACACACAGAATTCCTGGCAGCCGAATCTGGCGCCGCACTCGTCGTAATGATGCTGGCCGCGCCGGGCAGGAGCCCATGTACCGCGAAGCACAAGGATGCGCGAGAACAGCCGCCTGGATTGCGTGTTGCCCTCGCCACTACCCACCTGCCACTGTCCGAAGTCAGTCGCGCCATTACTCGCACGCATCTCATGGGCGTACTACGTATCCTGCATGCCGATCTGAGCGCCAAGTTTGGGATTTCCGATCCGCTAATCCTGGTATGCGGTCTGAATCCGCATGCGGGTGAGGGCGGGCACCTGGGGCGAGAGGAGATAGAGGTGATCGAACCGGTTCTGGACATACTACGGGCCGAAGGTTTCAAGCTGCGCGGTCCGGTTCCGGCCGACACGGCGTTCATTCCTGCGAGTCTCGTGGGCGTGGATGCAGTGCTCGCCATGTATCATGACCAGGGTCTACCGGTACTTAAAGCGCAGGACTTCGCGCACGCGATTAATATCACTCTCGGCCTGCCTTTCGTGCGCACCTCGGTAGATCACGGCACCGCCCTTGAGCTTGCCGGCAGCGGCCGCGCCGACTCCTCAAGCCTGCGCGCTGCGGTTGATGCCGCCTTGAATATGGTGAAGCCACAGAAAAATACCGAAATTCAAGGATGAATCAAGGGATTGCCGTCGTCTGGGGATTCCTACATCCTCTGGATCAGGCATCATCTGCGTTCAGCATAAAAATCAAGACGAACGGAGCAGAGCTCATCTACGGTCGATACTCTATATGTCCCATACCCAACCCAAGAAGCGCTTCGGTCAGCATTTCCTGCATGACCACAATATCGTGCAGCGCATCATTGATGTGTTTGACCCCCAGCCAGGCGAGACTCTGGTCGAGATCGGCCCCGGACCCGGCGCACTCACGCGACCGCTGCTTGAACGTTGTACGGCCTTGCATGTGGTTGAGCTTGACCGTGATCTGGCAGCGCGCCTGCGCACCGATTTCCCACTTGAACGGCTTGTCGTACACGAAGCCGATGCCCTGAACTTCGACTTCTGTTCACTCGTACCAGCGGGCGGCACGTTGCGTATCATCGGCAACCTTCCCTACAACATTTCGACACCACTACTCTTCCATTTGCTCGAACAGAGACACTGCATCGGTGACATGTTATTTATGCTGCAAAAAGAGGTGGTAGACCGCATGGCTGCCTTGCCCGGCAGCAAGGACTACGGCCGGTTGTCGGTAATGCTTCAGTGGCAGCTGCGTGTCGATAAACTCTTTGACGTGCATCCCGGCGCATTTACGCCACCACCAAAGGTGAATTCATCCGTGGTGCGGCTGGTGCCGCATGCGACACCACCCATCCAGGTGCGCATGCCGTTGTTTTTACACAAGTGGTCCGTGCGGCATTTGCCCAGCGCCGCAAGACCCTGCGCAACAACCTCAAGGGGCTGATATCAGCTGAAACCCTGGAATCACTTGGTATTGATCCACAACGGCGCGCCGAGACCCTGACACTTTCCGAGTTTGCCGTACTTGCAAATACCTTGCCGCCAGCAGGATGAATCCTGCATGCTTGCACGTCATTTCGAACCATGGCAGGCTTTTATACGGTCTTGTGAATACAACCTGAACAGTACAGACAAGGAGGTCTGATGCTATGAAAAAGCTGTTCTTCTTCGATGGCGTATTTCCGCCGCAAGCTGTCTCCTTCGTTCGCAGGGTCGCCGTCTTCATTTCTGCAACCTGTCTGGTCAGTACCGGCGCGGCCTTCGCCACGTCGTGGGAGACAACGTCCATACGCGCACCGGGCGGCGGATTGATCCGCATTGGAATGACGCGCCAGGAGGTACTCAAGGAACTCGGCCAGCCGCGCTCGCGCGGCTGGCCGAACAAAACAGTTTCAAGCGGAAAATCCGGCAGGAAAGGCAGTTCGTTGACCTACCGGGGTGACGACGGGCTGTACACCATTTCATTCTCCGGCGAACAGGTCGTCAAAATCGTGGTCACGCCCAATCGCGATTGATCAGATCTGCCCGGCTGATTCGGCCTCAAGCCTGACCATGGTCTCATTGATCCATGTCTCGGCCAGATGGTTAATCTGCTCTGCTGTTTTTCCGTGGCTCTCAATAACCGGACCGATGATTACCTGGATGGTGCCCGGTTTCTTGAGGAAGCCGCGCCGTGGCCAGTAGTGGCCGGCATTGTGCGCAACCGGCACTACCGGATGGCCGGTCGCGGCAGCCAGGGCTGCACCACCGATGCCGAAGCGCCGCCGTTGACCGGCTGCAATGCGCGTGCCCTCCGGGAACACGACTACCCAGCGTCCGCTATCGAGCCGCTGCCGTCCTTGCTCGATTATCTGCTGTACTGCTCGACGCCCGGCGCCACGATCGATCGCAATTGGATCGAGCAACGCCAGACCCCAGCCGAAGAACGGCACCCACAGCAATTCCCGTTTGAGTACCCACACCTGTGGCGGAAAAATCTGTTGGAAGGCGAGTGTCTCCCAGCTGGACTGATGTTTGGCGAGCACCACGGCGGTACTGTCACGTGGCAAGTGCTCGTTCCCCTCGACCCGGTAGCGCAGTCCGCAGAGTGTGCCCAACAGCCAGATGTGAAAGCGCGCCCACTGGCTGATAAAGCGGTAACGGGCAAGCGGTGGGAACGGCCAGGTCAGCAGCGACAACAGCGCGTAGATTGTTACCGAACCAAACATGACGGCATTGAACAGCAAGGAACGCAACGTCTGCATATCAGTGTGGTACAAGACGTCCAGTGAGCAGCGCGTCGCAGAACTGCTGCAGGCTGTCAAATGCCGGCAAACCATTCGCAACCTGGCCGTTCGGCACAATGCGAACCGGCTGCGCGCCGGCTGCGCGCGCGGCCATGATCTCCTCGTCCGCGGTAGCGACCATGACCACACCCGACAGGTTGATCTTGAGGCGCTCAGCCAGTTCTTCAAACAACCCGGGCAAAGGTGGCCGGCAGCGGCAACGGTTCTCCGGTCCGTGCGGGCACACGAAGATTGCCTCCACCTCTCCACCCTTGTGACGAATGAGATCGAGCATGCGCGCGTGGATGCGATTTAGAGTCTCCATGTGCAGTGCGCCGTGCGCGATCGCCGGCTGATGGGTGACAATGACCACACGATAGCCATGGCGGTGCAGGCGTGCTAACGCTTCCAGACTACCGGGCAATGGATCCCACTTCTCAGGCGCGTCCACGTAGGTCGCGGGGGCCACATTGATTACGCCGTCACGTCCGAGGATGATGAGTTTCATGATTGAAGAAAACCAGATTCAAATTTGCGAAGACGTAAAGAAAACCAGGCACGGCATCTTATTACACTCCTCATTTTGTGCCATCGCATTATGTAGAGACTAATCCTTGAATTCCGACACACGGATGCGGCCGTTAATCAGGCGACCCTGGCGGTCCTGAATTTTTTCCATCTTGTCCCAGAATGCCTGTTTGAGATCGAAGTCCGCAGCGATCGCCGTGCCCACGAGCAGGATAAGCAGGTCGGCGCACTCTTCCGCGAGCTGATCCTTGCTCTTGCCCTTGGTGACGCATTCGGCGATTTCGCCCAGTTCCTCGGCCATTAGCGCGATGCGGTAGGTCAGTTCCTCACCGCCGGTGTCCTTGAAGCGGTGCTTGTCGTGAAATGCCTGCACTGCCGCGAGCATCATCTGGTAAGAATCCATGTTCATGCAACAGCCCTCTGTCAAACGTGAGACGTGACGTGCATCAAACCTGCCGGGCCTGCAGTTTTGAAATATCCGCCGCGCCCAGAAACAGATTACTCAGGTTTGCCAGCAACGCGAGCCGGTTATGTCGCAGTGCCATGTCCTCTGCCATCACCATGACCTGGTCGAAGAACGCGTCAACTGCAGGACGTAGTGACGCCAGTGCCCGGAGCGCCTCGGCATAGTTATTTTTGCCGAGTAGTGCCTCGACCTGGACATGCAGTGCCTCGACCTCCTGGGCGAGCTGCCGTTCGGCCGGTTCGCGCAGCAGTGCCGGATCTATCTTCGTCACCGGTAAATTGCCGGCCTGTTTCAAGATGTTGCGGATACGCTTGTTGGCGGCGGCCAGTGCTTCGGCCTGCGGCAAGACGCGGAATGCCTGTAATGCCTTGAGTCGCGGCAACACCTGGTCGAAGCGTGTCGGGTTGAGCGACACAATGGCATCGATTTCATCCGCTTCGAACAGCCTGTCACGCAAGTACGGCTTCAGGCGTTCGAGCATGAAACCGTGCAGATCCTGTGTCACGCTGTCGGCAATCACACCTGCCGGAAAGTGTCCGCGCGCGAGCTTCAGCAGTTCCAGGCCATCGAGTCCCAGCGATTTCTCCGCGAGTATGCGCACCACGCCGAGCGCCGCACGCCGCAAGCCGAATGGATCCTTGTCGCCGCTCGGCGCAAGCCCGATGCCGAAAATGCCGATGAGCGTGTCAAGTTTGTCGGCGAGCGCCACGCAGATCGCCGTTGCTTCTTCCGGTAATGTGCCGCCAGCAGTCTTGGGGTAGTAATGCTGTTCAATGGCCGCGGCAACCACCGGGGACTCGCCGTCGTGCCGCGCGTAGTAACGGCCCATGATTCCCTGTAATTCCGGAAATTCGCCGACCATGTCGGTGAGCAAATCGGCCTTGGCGAGCATCGCGGCACGTTCCGCCGCTGTATCGTCGACCTGCAGCAGACGTGCGATTTCGCCAGCCAGTTTCTGGATGCGATCGACGCGCCCCAGCTGGCTGCCAAGCTTGTTGTGGTACACGACATTGGCGAGGCGTGGCACGCGTTCCTCAAGCTTCGTCTTGCGGTCCTGATCGAAGAAAAAGCGCGCGTCCGACAGGCGCGCTCGCAACACGCGCTCATTGCCGTGAATGATGTCCTTCGGGTTCGTGGTCTTTATGTTGCTCACGAACAGGAAATTTGGCAGCAGCTCGCCGCGGAATACCGGAAAGCGGGAAGTATTTCTGGTGCTGCTGCATGCTGATGACCAGGCATTCCTTGGGTACGGTGAGAAACGCCTTGTCGAAGGAGCCGGTCAGCACCACCGGGTATTCGACGATGCTCGTGACCTCATCCACCAGCTCGGCGCTCTTGCCGAGTTCCCAACTCACGCCTTTGCCAACCTGGTGCGCTGCGGCATCAAGTGCCTTGGCAATCACTTCGCGCCGCGCCTCGAACGAGGCGATGACCTTGCCCTGTTGTTTCAGAATCCGCTCGTAATCCTTCGCGTTGCGAATGACGAGCATACCGGTGCTCAGGAAGCGATGGCCGCGGGTCTTGTTGCTACTCTTCAGGCCCAGTACCGTACCGGGGATAATTTTTTTTCCGTGCAGCAGAATCACGCCATGCACCGGACGCACGAACTGCGCCTCGCCCGCACCCCAACGCATGGTCTTGGGCACCGGCAGCTTTTTCAGCGCCGTCTCGACGATCGCAGCCAGGTGATATTTGAGGAGTTCGCCCTTCTGTTTGGCTCGATACACATAGTACTCGCCCTTCTCACCGGCCTGGCGTTCAAGCTTGTTAACGTCGGCGCCGCATGACTTGGCAAAACCGAGCAGTGCCGGAGAAGGCCGGCCACTCGTGTCCAGCGCGCTCGCAAGCGCCGGCCCCTTGCGCTCGACAATGCGATCGGCCTGCTTGGCGAGCACACTCGATATCAGCACGGCGAGACGTCGTGGCGTGGCAAATGGCGTGAACTCGGCTTCAGGTGGCAGGAAATTCTTTTCTTTCAGACCTTCGAACAGACCGTGGCTGAACGCCTCCATGAAGCGCGCTAGTGCCTTGGGTGGCAGCTCTTCCGTGAGAATTTCGACCAGCAGGCTGTCTGCCATCGTCTACTTCCCCCTTCCTTCTTTAAGCATCGGGAAGCCCAGTCGTTCGCGCGCCTCGAAATAACTCTGCGCCACGGTGCGCGCCAGGGTGCGTACCCGCCCGATATAGGCAGCGCGTTCGGTCGTGGATATGGCGCCACGCGCATCCAGCAGGTTGAAGGTGTGCGAACACTTCATCACCATTTCGAAACCGGGCAACGGTAAATTGTGCTCCAGCAGGCGTTTTGCTTCGCCTTCAAAGTCATTGAACTGCTGGAACAGCCAGTTCACGTTTGAGAGCTCGAAGTTATACTTGGACTGTTCGACTTCGTTCTGATGATAGACATCACCGTAGCTCACGCCCTGCGTCCAACTCAGATCGAAGACATCTTCCACGCCCTGCAAGTACATACACAGACGTTCGAGTCCATAAGTAATCTCGCCCAATACCGGTTTGCATACGAGGCTGCCTACTTCCTGAAAGTAGGTGAACTGCGTTACCTCCATGCCGTCCAGCCACACCTCCCAGCCAAGACCCCATGCACCGAGGGTCGGTGACTCCCAGTCGTCTTCGACGAAGCGGATATCGTGTTTTTTAGTATCAATGCCGATGGCACGCAGCGAACCGAGGTACAAATCCTGAATGTCTGCCGGCGAGGGTTTGAGCACGACCTGGAACTGGTAATAGTGCTGCAGACGATTCGGATTTTCACCGTAGCGACCGTCCTTCGGACGGCGCGACGGTTGCACATAGGCCGCCTTCCAGGGCTCGGGACCCAGGGCACGCAGAAATGTCGCGGTATGAAAGGTGCCCGCGCCCATTTCCATGTCATACGGCTGCAAAATAACGCAGCCCTGTTTGGCCCAGTACTGCTGCAAGGCGAGAATAAGTTGCTGAAAGGTCACAAGCGGCCCGGAAATTAATTGAATGCTTTCAAGGGTTTTGGTCTGACAGATTATACCGGTTCCGACACCGGACGCGAAAAATCAGATTACTGTGCGGCGGCGGCCGATTCAGCTGTCGGGATGGGCGCTACCGTGCTCTCGGTCGCCACCGGCTCAGAATCTCCCGCTATTTGAGCTGATTGCTCACGCGTGAGCAGGTCGAGAATCCGCTGGGTACGACGCTGAAAACGTTCGGTACGTGTCGCCGGGTTGTTCCTCACTGGGCTGGGCAGACTGGCAGCGAGTTCTGCGGCCTGCACCAGGCTGAGATTGTCGACATCCACACTGTAGTACACCTGGGCGGCGGCCTGCACACCATAGATACCGCGCCCGAACTCAGCGACATTGAGATACAACTCCAGTATCCGGCTCTTGCGCAAGTTGTGCTCCAATCCCCAAGTCAGCACCAGTTCGTGCCACTTGCGCAAGGGATTGCGTGACGGGCTCAAGTAAAGGTTTTTGGCGGTCTGCTGCGAAATGGTACTGGCACCAACTAGCAACTCTCCGCGACCGATGTTGTAACCGAGTGCCTCGCGGATCGCGATCAGATCGAATCCGCTGTGCTCGTAAAATCGGCTATCCTCGGCCACCAGCACGGCGCGCACCATATGACGTGGGATCCTCGCCTGCGGCACCGGTTGCCAGCGCGGCTTGGGCCAGCCACGCTCAGCTTGCCGTTCTGTATAGAGCTGCATGAAACTCGACTTGGGGACCCCGCCCTGGGAAAGTTTCTTCCAGTCCGGCCAGATCATTGCCAGATAGACGAGATCCGCAATCAGCAGGATAAGAACGATGCGCAGAACCCAGCGCAGGGCACGGCGAAATCGCGCAAAAAATCCCTTGCGCCTTTTCACGCAAGACCCTCACAACATTTAAAACCGGAATATCTCAAGGAAAAAGCTCTGGCCAGTCGCGCTGGATCAACTTGTTTAACGAGGCGACGATTCTAATATCCAGCGTCGTCATCGGCCAGCGTTTCTCCGTTTCACTGCACACCGGCCCTCGTTTTGTGACCAATGGCGGATGAAGACAGATGCGCGGATCCAGAGCATAGCCGGCGAGCTGGTATTGGGCCATTCCCGGCTGGTGGATCACCCGAGCTGTCTGAATAGCCGGTTCAGTGCAAGACGAGGAGATGTGTTAGACAGGCAAAATTAATAGTATCGGGTCCGGGACGGAGCCTGTCGCCTGCATTACAGATTCTTCGATAACCCCATCATTCACAACATCTTTCGGACATATTTCGTGCCACGCGCAGCAATCCGTTAGACTTCCTCGTATGACAGAACCTCGCAAAGCCGTGGCACTCATCTCCGGCGGTCTCGATTCCATGCTCGCCGCACGCCTGATGCGCGAGCAGGGCATCCACGTCGAAGGCATCAACTTCTTCACCGGCTTTTGTGTCGAAGGTCACACTCACGCCATTCGCGGCAGCAAGCAGAACAAACCAAAACGTAACAACGCGCTATGGTCAGCCGAACAGATCGGCATCAAGTTGCACATCATCGATGTTATCGACGAATACAAAGACGTCGTGATTAACCCCAAACATGGCTATGGTGCGCACCTCAATCCTTGCCTCGATTGCAAGGGCTTCATGGTGCGCAAGGCGCGCGAATGGATGGAGCACAACGGCTTCGATTTCATAGTCACCGGTGAAGTGATCGGTCAACGTCCGATGTCACAACGCCGCGACACCATGCCGGTAGTGGCGCGCGAATCCGGCGCCTTCGACCGCCTGCTGCGGCCGCTGTGCGCCAAGCTTCTGCCCGAAACCCTGCCGGAACGCGAGGGCTGGGTGGACCGTGAACAAGTTGCTACAATTTCAGTGGCCGCAACCGCAAACCACAGATTGCGCTCGCCGCCAGCCTTGGCTTCAGCGAATTTGCGCAACCTGCAGGTGGCTGCTGTTTTCTTACCGACGCGAATTACACCCAACGCCTGAATGATCTCTGGTCCAACCGCGGCGAGAAGCGCTATGAGCTGGATGACATTCTGCTGCTTAAAATCGGCCGGCACTTGCGACCACGCCCAAATTTCAAGCTAATTGTCGGCCGTGAAGAAGGTGAGAACAATTTTCTGAATGGTTACCGTCGCGACTTTACCCATCTGATGGCATCCAGCCACGCCGGCCCGCTGGCGCTGGTGGACGGCGTTGCGAGACGACTCGGATCTCGATTTTGCAGCGCGTCTGCTGGCACGTTTCGGCCAGGGACGTGACGCCGAAAAGGTCACGGTCGAGATTCACGCGCTCGGCGCGGCGCCACGCAGTCTCGACGTTGTGCCGCTGCGTACGGGCGAAATACCAGAGCACTGGTATCTATAGAATGACAAGACGAACGGAGCGAAGGCTGATCTTATGAACTTTGTTACGACAAAGACATGAGTGGGCTGAATTCTTGCGTCAGGACGAGCGCAGCAGGGCTTCCGTTTTGAGTCATTACGAGCTGGATGCGCGCCGGCTGCTCTGCCCGTTGCCGGTGATCCGTACCCAGAACCGGGCGCAAGAGTTAAAGTCTGGCGATACGCTTGAAGTTATCTGCACCGACCCCGGCGCCTGTTCGACATCCCGGCCTGGTGCCGCATGTACGGTCATGAAGTATTGAACACCCAGCAGACGCGCGAAGAAGTACGCATCACACTGCGTATCGGCGCGCCATCCGGACAAACCATGACCGACAACACCATTCCGGCCTTCCTCGACACCACCAATCCGGTGCGCTATCAGGCGAGCCGGCGCGTGGCGCTGGTTGGCATGCTGACCAACGCCCTGCTGGTCGTAGGCCAGGTCATCGTAGGCATCATCGGCCATTCCCAGGCGCTGGTCGCGGATGGCATGCACACACTCGCCGACCTCAGCTCCGACCTGTGGTGTGCTTTACGCGCTCAAACACAGCGCCAAGGAGGCCGACGAGGAGCATCCTTATGGGCATGCGCGCATCGAAACCGCCGTAACCCTGGTGCTGGGCGTGCTGTTGTTGCTGGTCGGCATTGGTATTGCGGCTCGTGCCGGCATGCGTCTCATGGACCCTGGATCGCTTCATCACCCCCTCCACCATCACCCTGTGGGTATCAGGATTCACCATCCTCGCCAAGGAAGGGCTCTACCGGTACACCATGCGCACTGCGCGTCGCTTCGACTCGGACATGCTCAAGGCCAGTGCCTGGCATCACCGTTCCGATGCGATCTCCTCGATCATCGTTTTCCTCGGTATTGCCGGCACCATTGCCGGCATTCATTGACTAGATGCGCTGGCCGCGCTCGGCGTGGCGCTGTTCGTCGCCAAGATCGGCATCCAACTCGGCTGGCCAGCCATCAGTGAACTGGTGGATACCGGTCTCGAGAAGGAGCAGTTGCAACACATCCGGCGCACCATTCTCGGTGTGGACGGGGTGCGCGAGCTACATCTGCTGCGCACGCGTCGCATCGGCGGACGCGCACTGGTGGACGTGCACATCATCGTGGACGAAGAGATCAGTGTCTCGGAAGGCCATTACATCAGCGAAATGGTGCGCGCTCGGCTAGTAAACGAGGTTGATGTGGTGGCGGACGCACTCGTGCACATTGACCCGGAGGACGATACGCACCTCATGCCGGCGCGCGACCTGCCGTCACGAACTGCCGTACACGCGCAACTCAAGTCCTGCTTCAAGGATATTGACGCTGCACAGCACATCGAACGCATCACCTTGCATTATGTTGGCGGCAAGCTGCGCATTGAGTTGCTCATACCGTTGTCCGTGCTGGCCCACCCAACTGATGGCGCTCGTTCTCGCCACGCGTTTCCAGAAAGCCGTCGCCAAAGAACCTTTAATAGAAACTCTGGACTTGCGCTTTCACTGAATCGTGTGGTGATCTGAAGTCTTTTTTGCACTAAAAAAGTGCAATATTTTTCCGTATTGCATTAATAGGGTGCATCATTGATTTTGCACATTTCTGCGATCCCTGACTAATCAAGCAGTTATTTTCTTTCCACCCGTGGCACAAATACTGCAAAATGACCGACTTTAGATGACGGCCGCAAGGCCGGAAATCCGCGATCCGTTTACCACAATCTCTTAAAGGAGGCTTTCCGATGTCCGCGGCCGCTGTGCTTAAAATAATCAAAGACAAGGGCGTGAAGTTTATCGACTTCCGCTTTACCGACACCAAGGGCAAGGAGCAGCATGTCTCCGTTCCCCATCATCAGGTCGATGCCTCGACCTTCGAAGAAGGCAAGATGTTCGACGGTTCATCGATCGCCGGCTGGAAGGGCATCAATGAGTCCGACATGATCCTGATGCCGGACACCTCGACCGCCATGATGGATCCCTTCATGGAAGAGCCGACCCTGATCATTCGCTGCGACATCGTTGAACCCAATACCATGCAGGGATATGAACGCGACCCGCGTTCGCTGGCACGGCGCGCCGAAGCCTATCTCGCGAGCACCGGCATTGCCGACACCGCCTACTTCGGCCCCGAGGCCGAATTCTTCATTTTCGACGACATCCGCTGGGGTGCCGACATCAGCGGCTGCTTCGTAAAAATTGACTCCGAAGAGGCTTCCTGGAACACCGAGAAGGTGTACGAAGGCGGCAACCTCGGTCACCGCCCGACCGTAAAGGGTGGTTATTTCCCGGTGCCACCGGTCGATTCACAGCAGGACATTCGCTCGGCCATGTGTCTGGCGATGGAAGAAATGGGCATTATCGTTGAAACCCATCATCACGAAGTGGCGACCGCCGGCCAGAACGAAATCGGCATGAAGTTCAACACCCTGCTGAAGAAAGCCGATGAGCTGCAGATCTACAAGTACTGCGTGCACAATGTCGCGCATGCCTACGGCAAGACTGCCACCTTCATGCCCAAGCCAATCGTCGGCGACAACGGTTCCGGCATGCACGTACATCAGTCGCTCGCCAAAGACGGCAAGAACCTGTTCTCGGGCAACGAGTACGGCGGCCTGTCGCAGACTGCACTCTACTACATCGGCGGCATCATCAAGCACGCGCGTGCACTGAACGCCCTCACCAACCCGCTCACCAACAGCTACAAGCGCCTGGTGCCGGGATTCGAGGCGCCGGTAATGCTTGCCTATTCGGCGCGCAACCGCTCGGCTTCGATCCGCATCCCTTACGTGCCGAACCCGAAAGGACGCCGCATCGAAGTGCGTTTCCCGGATCCGGGTGCCAATCCGTACTTTGCCTTCGCCGCGATGATGATGGCCGGCCTCGACGGTATCCAGAACAAGATCCACCCAGGCGAAGCCTCGGACAAGGATCTGTACGATCTCCCGCCGGAAGAGGAGAAGAAGATCCCAACGGTGTGCCACGCACTCGACCAGGCACTGGACGCCCTGGACAAGGACCGTGAGTTCCTGACCAAGGGCGGCGTGTTCACCAACGACCTGATCGATGCCTACATCGCACTCAAGATGGTGGACGTCACGCGCTACCGCATGACCACGCATCCGATCGAGTTTGACATGTATTACAGCGTGTAATCTTGCAGGACGTACAAAGCCTGCGTTAAGCCACACTGTTTCAGAAACCTGAAAACGCCCCCGCTGCGGGGGCGTTTTTTTTGGCTTGCAATTCTTGAAAAATAACGCACCATGATGGTGCAACCAGATGAATTTTTAGTGACTACCAATTTACAACTCATTGTTTTTATTAACATACAATGTCTGGTGCGGATATTGCTACACATTTGATAATACCCAAGGCCGGGATCATGCAGAAAAGTCAGCCGCAACACATTCTGGATAACCTCAATACCGCGGTGTTGTTGGTGGATAGTAATTTGGTGTTGCGCGCGATGAATCCGGCAGGAGAGATGTTATTTGAGACCGGTTCACGCCAAGCCATCGGCCAACCACTCACACATTTATTGCCACACAACCAGGCGCTGGTCGAGGCCATGCATCAGACCTTGGTTTCCAGCCATCCGTTTACCGAACACGGGTTGCGTCTCGGTGTACCTGTGAACCGCTGGATTACGGTGGACTGCACGGTAACCCCGGTGATGCGCGCGGACGGCAACGGCGAGTTGATCCTTGAGATCAGCCCGATCGACCGGCTGCTGCGGTTGGCGCGCGAGGAAAATCGACAGGACCAGCACACCGCAAGCCGCGCGGTGATCCGCGGACTGGCCCATGAGATCAAAAATCCGCTAGGTGGCCTGCGTGGCGCGGCGCAGTTGCTGGAGCAAGAACTTCCGTCCGAGTCGCTCAAGGAGTACACGCGCATTATCATTCACGAGGCCGATCGGCTGCGGAACCTGGTTGATCGTATGGTCGGTCCGAACACCCCGCTTCGCAAGAAACCCATGAACATTCATCAGGTCATGGACCACGTGCGCAGCCTGGTGCTGGCCGAGGTTCCGGCCGGCATTCACCTGGAACGCGATTACGATCCGAGTATCCCGGAGTTTCCGGCCGACGCCGAACAACTCACCCAGGCGGTGCTCAACATCACACGCAACGCCGTGCAGGCGCTGAACCAGGAAGGCGCGATTGAGTTCCGCACGCGCATCGAACGCCAGTTCACCATCGCCCAGAAGCGTCACCGCCTGGTGGTGCGCGCCGAAATCGAAGACAGCGGTCCGGGCATTCCCGATGAACTACGCGAGCACATCTTTTATCCCATGGTCACAAGCAAACCAAACGGCACCGGCCTTGGCTTGAGTATCGCGCAGGACATCGTGGCACAGCACGGCGGCAGTCATCGAATGTTCCAGCCTGCCGGGGAAAACAATATTTCGCATCTATTTGCCGTTGGAGAATGAACATGGCTAAACAGGATACGGCATGGGTGATAGACGACGATCAGTCGATTCGCTGGGTGCTGGAAAAGGCGCTGCAGAAAGCAGGTATCGCCGTTCGCAGCTTCGATTCGGCCGCCAATGTGCCCGATGCACTCAAGCATGCGCAACCGGATGTGATCCTGTCAGACATTCGCATGCCGGGCGTGAGCGGCCTTGAACTGCTGGAGGCAATTGGCCAGCAGGTACCGGAAGTACCCGTGATCATCATGACCGCGCACTCCGATCTGGAAAGTGCGGTCGCCTCATATCGTGGCGGCGCTTTCGAGTACCTGCCAAAACCTTTTGATATGGATGATGCCGTGCGGCTTGCGCGCCGTGCGATCGAACACCGGCGCCGCCAGAAACCGGATACGGGCACGCTGCCCGAGCAGGTTCCGGAGATCGTTGGCGAGGCACCTGCCATGCAGGAGGTATTCCGCGCCATCGGCCGGCTCAGCCGCTCTAACATCACTGTGCTGATCAATGGTGAATCCGGCACCGGCAAGGAGCTCGTGGCACGCGCCCTGCACCGCCACAGCCCGCGCGCTGGTGGGCCTTTCATCGCCCTGAACATCGCCGCCATACCGCGCGAACTGCTGGAAAGTGAATTGTTCGGTCACGAGAAAGGTGCGTTCACCGGGGCTGCCGCGCAACGCAAGGGACGTTTCGAGCAGGCGCACGCCGGCACACTGTTTCTGGATGAAATTGGCGACATGCCGGCGGAACTTCAAACGCGCCTGCTGCGCGTGCTGTCAGATGGCCGCTTCTACCGCGTCGGCGGCCACGAGCAAATTGAGACCGATGTGCGCATCATTGCCGCCACCAATCAGGACCTCGAGGCACGCGTCAAGGACGGACGCTTCCGCGAGGACCTGTTTCACCGCCTGAACGTTATCCGCATCCACCTGCCGCCATTGCGTGCACGACGCGAGGATATCCCGCTTCTGGCGCGCTACTTCCTCAAACAATCAGCGGAAGAGTTGGGTGTGGAAGTGAGACACCTGTTACCCGAAACCAGTGACTATTCTGACACACCTGTCCTGGCCCGGCAATGTTCGTCAACTGGAAAACACCTGCCGCTGGATTACCGTCATGGCACCGAGCCAGGCGGTACGTGTCGAAGACCTGCCGCCGGAGTTGCATGAAGTCACGACGACCACGACTGACGAGGAAGGCTGGCGTGCGGGACTCAAACGCCTGATCGAACAGAAGCTGGCGCACGGCGAGAGCAACATCCTGGAAAAGCTCAATCCGGAGTTCGAGCGCATCCTGCTGCAGGCAGCGCTGGCACATACCGGCGGACGCAAGCAGGAAGCGGCCCTCAAACTCGGTTGGGGTCGCAATACGCTGACCCGAAAGCTCAAGGAACTGAATTTGAATGTCGATGACTGACCCGACGCTCCGCCCGTGCCGCTACGGCCGGCGCAATCCGTGGTGATGATAGATCCTTTCAACCTCTTCGCTAAACAGAAAATCAAGCATCTGCGCACCCCATTCCCCGCCACCGTCGATCATTCCGGCGTGGAAATGACTGACCACATTCTCGGCCGATGGCGCGGCGGGTGTGTCATCAACAGGCACGATCTCGAACCAGTCGGGGAAGATTCGCGTGTACCGCAATGCCAGATGATAGTAAAGGAACGCCGCATCAGCCCTTTCATCGGCTAGCGCTTGCGGTGCTTCACGGTGATGGATGCGCTCACCATAAACCACGCGCTCCGTAACTTCCGCAGGATCGGAAAGAAAATCGAGTTCCAGCCCGGCCCGGCCCGCCAGGGCCTTGAGGCTGTCGGCATAAACCTGATAACTCGCTGTTTCGTTCACCGGATTGGAGAGAAACAGTTTTACGTCGGGGCGCGCCAAATCGGCTATTGATCGGATCGATTTTGGATTGTCTTTTCTAACCAGTAGTACATTCCCGAGACTGCGCATGAAAGGCTGGTGTGAGCGCATGCGGCCGGCAGTCACGGCCCGGTCGAGAATCGGCGGCGGACTGATCATAATATGCGGCGCGACTGAAAAACGCAGGTTGCCGACGCATATGCCGCCTGCTTCAAAGAGTCGCAACAGTACCGCTGGTGGCGTGGTGAGATAGAAAATCTCACTAACATCTGGGGATCGGCGCACGAATGCCTGTATGGTTTCGGCCAGCGCCATGTGGTGATTCCCATCGGAAAACACCACTAGCCTGGCGCGCTGTGGGTCACCGTGAAAATCAAGACAAATATTGGAACCGGCCTGCGACCAGCGCGGCTCTTCCAACGCGGCTTGCGGCAATTCTTCAGGCCATTTCAGCATCTGCCCACCAATATACCCGTAACGGATAGGCGGCCACCAGATCCGTGCAATCCATGATCGAGTTACCTTAAGGGTGTCCCTTTAGGGAGACCGGTGTCACGAACACGTTGAAGTGCCTGCGCTAACGCCTGACTCTGGCAAAGGTCACTGGTCCGTCACCAAGCTGTTTGCCAGTCAGGAAAATACAACGGCCACATCAATGCCGTCATTGTTTATCACTTCCGCACTTCTCAATTGCAGATAGATTGCCGTACATCATTCGAGGTCCATTGTCCGGTAACCTGATGGCCGCGATATTACGACGGTCATGCCGGTCCCTACTGCCTGACACAGCCGTTGTTACGATGGCACCATTCATCTGGATTATCCACCCATTGGGGAACTGTCCATAAAAAATAAATGCCGGGCATGCTCGCACCGCGACCAAACCTGATGAGCGGCCGATTATCACCGACGGACCCGGAAAAATTGTGGCGGCTGACTAGCCGATCGGTCTGTTTTGGTTTCATCAAAGCACAGATCAATGTGCGGGATCATTGTCTGAAAAATATCGGGCCAACTTCAATTATTCACGAATATATTTTCGTCGGCCTTGCGACCGACGAAATACAGTCTAGGCTTGAATTCTGGCTCGATAAGTCAGGCGATGGCTGCGCGACTGGCCATAGTGAAGCAAAGTTAATTTTCTTTGTGCTAACGATAAGGAGATCAGCCGTGAAAACACCGACTCTGACGAATGGGGCCAAACTCCTCCTCCTCTGCCTGACCCTTCTACCGTGGAATGCAGAAGCCACGGAAGCCCAAGCCGCCATCCACCCGCAAAACGCAGCTCCCGTAATTGCCGGGAACACACTCATCTTCAGTGCCCCGCCACGTGGTGCGCTGGCCAAGGAAACCGAGAACTACCAACCGGTCGCCGATTTCCTGACTCAGAGTCACTGGCAGGAAGGTCGTCTATCAACACTCGAAAGACTGGCTGAGCTACGCCAGGGACATGACCCAGGGGAAATTCGATCATCGTGTTCGACGGCCCGCACTTTAACGGCTGGCGCATGGAAAACCTGAACCATACACCGCTCGTAAAGCTGCCGGAAGATTTCATTTTTGTAGTAATCGTGAAGGCCGACAACAAATCTATTCAGAACATAAAGCAGTTGGCCGGCCGACGCATCTGCGCGCACGCTCCGCCAAATCTGGGAACACTCACGTTGCTGAATCAGTTTGATAATCCCGTTCGCCAACCGTTGATCACACCGTCAAGGGCTGGGACAAGTCGTACAACAGTTTGGTGGCGGGTAAATGCGTGGCCACTGTAGTGCCCATCAAAAACATGGAGAAGATGGACAAGGGCAAGAACCAGACCAGGGTCGTGTTCAAGAGCTCCAGCCATGCCGAACCAGGCCATTTCCGCCGGGCCACGCATCCCGCAGGAAATCCAGGAAAAGATCAGACAGGCGCTTCTGTCTGAGGACGGTAAAGCCGCGACCGCCAAACTGCGCTCCGCTTACGCCGGCAAGGATTTCATCCCGGCCACACGCGCGGAGTACATTGGGCAAAGCGTCTACATCAAGGACGCCCTGTACTATTCGAATGCGACCACCACGAGCGATAACGTAACGCTGAGTAAGGCTGGAAAATAAACAATCGTCAGCAGTATCTCCGCAATCGCCGGGGCCTGATCGCCTCGGCGACTGTTATTGGGTATTCAGAATAATATCTTCCAGATCTTGCACCACGGTAATTCTACGGCGGAATCGCGGCAAGCTGTGGCACCGGCCCTGTCTGGCACGCTCAACTCGAAAAAATCTGTATGGTGTTCTTCTAAACTACCGGATCAGCGCTGTATTCGTTGTGCGAGTCGCGGCAATTCGCCTGTCAGGCCGCTGGCACGGCGCATGAAGTAATTTTTGAGCGGCGGCAGTTGGTCGGTGAACCCAAGACCGGCATCGCGCAACGCGCGCATGCCCGGGAGATGGCTGCCGAACAGGTAACGAAAGCCCCCGGTCACGGCCTGCATGCCGACATCCGCGCCCTTGCGCGCGCGCTCATAGCGGCGCAACTGGGCATGCGCGCCCAGGTCGCGCTTCTGTCCGGCAGCAGCGAGCAGGACCTCGGCCAGGGCCGCAGCGTCGAGAATACCGAGATTCACGCCCTGACCGGCGAGCGGGTGCACGGTGTGCGCCGCGTCGCCGATGAGCGCGACGCGATGTGCGGTGTAGTCGCGTGCAAAACCGAGCGCCAGTGGAATGGCGGCGCGCTCGCTGGCGAGCTGCACAATGCCGAGGTGGTCGCCGAACGCCGCCTGCAACTCGGCATTGAAGCCGGCATCGCTCAGCGACATCAGCTCGGCAGCACGTTCCTGATCTGCCGACCAGACGATCGAGACCGCGTTCAGATCTGCCAGTGGCAGGAACGCCAGCGGCCCGGTCGGCAGAAAATGCTGGCAGGCGGTACGGGCATGCGAACGTTCAGTATGCACAACAGCGACTATCGCCGACTGTCGGAGATCATGACGCGTCCAGTGAATGCCGGCCTCGCGCCGCACGCGCGAAGCAGCGCCATCAGCGCCAACCAGCAGCCTTGCCTGGAGTTCATGTCCAGTCTTCCAGTCGCACGCTCACACATTCATCGCTGAACTGTGCCGTCGTTACGTGCGCCGGACTCAATAACTGCAATATTGGAAAACTGGCGCATGCGCCCGGCGAGTGCCGCAACAATGACGCTGTTCTCGACAATCCACGCCAGACACGGCTCGCCGACATCGGCGCTGTCGAAGTTGAGAACCTTGTTGTCTTCCCAGATTCGCATCGCCTCGACCGGCGCGACGCGCGCATGCCGGGCCAAACGCCGAAATTCTCGAAGACGGTTTGTGAAGCCAGCGTAATAGCGCTGACCCGCAGGTTTTGGCCCTTCATCACGGCGCCGGATTGCGGCTCGATCACGCCAACCTTGAGGCCGCTGCCGCCGAGCGCACAGGCAAGCGTACCGCCGACCATTCCGCCACCGGCAATCAGTACGTCATATTGATTGTTCATAACGGCAGGCCGCGCGCCAGACGCGGGAGTCGTCCGGCCAAGCCCATGCTCAGGCGCAACAACGCACGTTTGGCGGGCGGGAAAAGGTCCACCGCGACGAGTCCGAGATTGCGCACGAAGCGACACCGGCGTCAGATTATTGGAAAAAATGCGCACCAGGCCGTCCGTGAACATTGAAACCGCCAGGTTGTCGCGCTTTCGCCAAGCGGCATAATCCGCCAGTACGGCGTGTTCGCCAAGGTCACGACCCTCGCGTTGTGCTTCACTGAGAACCTGTGCCAGAACCGCAACATCACGCAGGCCGAGATTGAAACCTTGTCCGGCCACCGGGTGGACCGTGTGTGCCGCGTTGCCAATCAACACCAGGCGCGGGCGAACATGCTCGCTTACCTTGGTAAGCGCCAACGGGTAGGCCGAACGCTTGCCGACCCTGAGAAAGCGGCCAAGGCGCGTACCAAATCGTTCCTGCAATGCCGCCAGGAACCGCGCGTCATCCAGTGCCATCAGCGCCTCAACCTTGTCCGGCAGCAGACTCCAGACCACGGCGCAGCGATTCTCGCTCATCGGCAGGAAGGCCAGCGGTCCGCTGTCGGTGAAGCGTTCATAGGCGATGCCCCGATGCGAAAATTCAGGCGTGATGTTGGTGACCAGTGCGGTTTGATGATAGTCAGTGCGCCGTGCCTTGATGCCGGCTTTGTTGCGAACTGGCGAGGTGCCACCGTCGGCAGCCACCACCAACCGTGTACTGAGTGTTTCCGGTTTGCCATTTCGGCGGAACGTTACACTGGCGGCGCCGTCGTTGAAGGCGACGTCTTCCACGGTCGCCGGGCACATGAACGTGAGGTTCGCGGTTTCAGCGAGTACCGGCTTCAGCGCCTGACCGAGTGCGCGGTTTTCCACCACGTAGCCCAACGCCGCGACACCGGCCTCGGTGGCATCGAGACGCGTGAAACCGAATCGCCCGCGGTCAGAAATGTGTATACGCTGAATGGCGGTTGCACCACGCGCCTCTAGCCTGCTCCACACGCCAAGGCTCTCGAAGATGCGCCTCGATCCGTACGACAATGCCACGCTGCGGTCGTCGTAACTCGGTTGCGTGTTTGACTCGAACTCGACCGCCTCGATCAGACCGACACGCAGCGGCAGCGGCGCGAGCGCCACAGCGAGGCTCGCGCCGACCATGCCGCCGCCGATGATTAGAATGTCGTAGTCAGTCTGCATGCTGTCCACCCGAGGTTCAGCCTCGCATCAGCGCTTCGATTTCGCCGATCTCCTTGGGTGCATCCTTACTCAGGACATCGTGGCCATCGCGCGTCACCAGCACATCATCCTCAATACGGATGCCGATGTTGTGAAAGCCCTTGGGGATGTCTTCGGAATCGCCAATATACAGACCGGGCTCCACAGTCAGCGCCATGCCCGGTTCGAGCAAGCGCCATTGCTCGTGCACCTTGTAGTCGCCAACGTCGTGTACGTCCATTCCCAACCAGTGGCCGGTGCGGTGCATGTAGAAACGCTTGTAACTGCCGTCCTCGATGTGTGCATCCACCTTGCCTCTTGAGCAGCTTCAGCTGCACCAGGCCGTCGGTCAGAATACGCACCGCTGCGTCGTGTGGTTCGTTCCAGTGCCGGCCGGGCTTCACGCAGTCGATGGCGGCGTGCTGCGCGGCCAGCACAACTTGATATACATCGCGCTGTTCAGGCGTGAACCTGCCGTTCACCGGAAAGCTGCGTGTGATATCGGCGGCGTACCCGTCGAACTCGGCACCGGCGTCGATCAACAGCATGTCGCCGCTCTTCAGCTCGGCGTTGTTCTCGTTGTAATGCAGGATACAACTGTTGGCGCCGCCTCCGACGATTGCCGGATACGCCGGAAACTGGCTGCCGCCCTTCTTGTATTCGTACCACAGTTCAGCCTCGATCTCATATTCCATCTTGCCCGGCTTGCAGACCTGCATGGCACGGCGGTGCGCGGCGGCAGAAATTTTCGCGGCACGGCGCATGAGCCTGATCTCGTCGGGACTCTTGAAGAGCCGCATCTCGTGCAGCATGTGGTTGAGATCGACGAACTCGCCGGGCGCGTGCACACCGTTGCGTGCCTTGGCGCGCACCTCATTTACCCAACCCATGAGATGCGCATCGAACTCGGCGTCGCGGCCCATGCTGTAAAACACCTTTTCGCGATTCTCGAGCAGGCCGGGCAGGATCTCGTCGATGTCTTCAATTGGAAAGGCGTCGTCCGCACCATAGATTTCGCGTGCGCCATCGAGACCGGCACGCCGCCCTTCCCAGATTTCCTTTTCCCGATTGTTCTCGCGGCAGAACAGCAGGAACTCGCCATGAGTTCGACCAGGTACCAGCACCGCCACGGCCTCGGGTTCAGGAAAGTGTGTGAGGTAATAGAAATTGCTGTCCGGCCGGTAGGGAAAGAATATATCGCGGTTGCGCGGACGCTGTGGGGCGGTCTGGATAATGGCGACACCACCACCCATGTGCTGCATTAAATCGCGCCGGCGTTTCTCAAAGGGAGTCATGTCCATGACCCCATTATGCCCGAACTCCCGGCTCACGGGCGATCCAGGCGCCTTTATTGGCGCAAAGGACTTCGGGTTTACCAGTCCGGGGTGGTGAGAAACGGGCGCATTTCCGCACGCGTGGCATAGTACTGGCGATGACGCAGGTTGAGTAGTGACCGCCAGTAGCCCTTGACCACAAGGTAAGGCTGGGATTCACGCGTGGCTGCAAACACCTGCGGGAGATAACGGTGCGAGAGCCACGGATATTTATGATGTACCTCGTGATAATTCACATGGCTCCAAAGCCACTCAAGCCAGGGATGGGTCAGCACCACCCAGCCTGTGATTTCGCGCTGGCGGCGTTCACGGTCGCGGTGCCAGGCTTCTTCATCAATATCCAGTACCGGTTCCGTCATGCGCGACGCACGTTCAACCGGCGGAATGGCATAGTGATCGGACAGTGCCCGCCATCCAAATACCAGCGGGAACACCGCCAGCGCCGGCAACACCGTGTACGCGAGCGGCAAGCCCAGCAATACCGGCACTACCCAGAAATACACGCTGCCGGCGACTGTGAGCGACAGCACATCTTTCACAACACGGCCGATACGCGGACGGCCGGCGGCTGGCCACAGGTTATTGATGAGGTAGCGATACTGCTCGAGTAGCGCAATGACCGACCCGAGGCTCGCGGCAAGCAGAATCGGGCGTTGGTGCATGATATTTTCCGGGTCACGCCCGGGCTGGTGAGCGTTGCTGTGATGTGTCAGGTGAAACTGGCGGTTGGCGTAGAACGGGATAAATGCAAACGCCGACAGCAGGCTGCCGCCGACTTCATTCCAGAAAGGAGCCCGGAACAACACCCGGTGCACAGCGTCATGTGCCAGCACCCCCATGCCGATCAGAAACATCACGCTGGCGATCGCCAGCATGCCAATCACGGTCCATTTGATGGCGACTACCCACGGCGCACTGCCACCTTGGCCGTCCAGCCAGGTGGCGCTGGCCACGGCCAGATAAAAAGAGCTGAACAGCAAGGCGAAAAGCAGAAACGCCTTGATCAGGTTTGCCGCCGATGGAATCGTCTGTTCCTGGGGCGCAGGGATTGTCGTTTTGGGCATGGTCGTGTCTGGGACAGCGAAAGACAACATATCTTTGAAAGTGTACCACCGCCGGGTGGCACTCGAAACGTCTTCAGCGTTGACCGGGACAGTGGCCGGACCTAATATAAATAGAAATTAAGTACAGACGTTCCGGCGAAAAGGCATGAACAACGAAAACCTGAAAAAGCTTGAAAACCGTGTCGATGACCTGATCGGAACCTGCCGACAGCTCAAGAAAGACAATCACGTCATGAAAGACGAGCACGCCAAGCTCATCGAAAAAACCCAGATTGCGCGCACGCGCATCGAATCCATGATCGGCCGGCTCAAGGCACTGGAGCGTGGCTCGTGAAATCCTCACCGGGTGGCGTCACCATTTCCATCCTGGGCAAGGAGCTCATGGTGGCCTGCCCGGACGACGAGCGCGAATCGCTGGCCGCCGCGGCGCGTTACCTGGATCAGCGCATGCGCGAAATTCAGGACTCCGGCAAGGTCATCGGCACCGAACGCTGCGCGGTGATGGCGGCGCTCAACCTCAGTAATGAACTTTTACAGTTGCGCCAGCAGTTCAGCGGTGTACCGGCCGGATTCGACGCGCGCCTGCAGGCCTTGCATGGCAGAATCGAAGCAGTACTGCAAGAATAGCCAATTCGCGCCGAAAGGTTTATAAAAGGCTTGGCGCCCTCTGCGGTGTTCGTATCCGCTCCTGGTCCTCTGAACCTATAAGCATTAAACCGGGAGCCGCCATGGCAGATGCTGTTGTGCAAGCCCACCTCCGAGTGGGAAGCCTGATGCATCTCGGTGGCACCCACCTGAGCCTCATGGTTCAGGGCAATGGGGCGGTACGGCACAGGCGGAGTGGCGCCACTTGAATTTTTCTCTTTGCCAGTGACTTCAGCCGACACACGAAATTCCCTGCGACACGAACTGCGCGCGCGCCGTCAGGAGCTGAGTGCGCCCGAGCAGACGCATGCCGCGCACCGGCTCATCGGACAACTCGTTGCAACGCGCCTGTATCGCGTCAGCCGGCGCATCGCCGTTTATCTGCCGAACGACGGCGAAATCGATCCGGTGCCGCTCATGGCGCGTATCTGGAAGGCGAACAAGACCTGTTATCTTCCGATCCTGTCGCGCCTCCGGCACGACCGCCTGTGGTTCGCACCGTTCACGCAGGATACCCCGCTCGCCGCAAACCGTTTCGGCATTCTCGAACCGGCAGTGCCGGCACGCGACTGGGTGCGCGCGCAGGAGCTGGATCTCATCCTCATGCCGCTCGTGGGGTTCGATACACACGGCAACCGCCTCGGCATGGGCGGTGGTTTCTACGACAAGAGCCTCGCCTTTTTGCGTCACCGCACACTCTGGTGCAAACCGCATCTCATCGGCCTGGCGCACGACTTCCAGCGCGTAAAAAAAATAGACGCCTGCGCCTGGGACGTGCCATTGCAAGCCGTCGCCACCGATCGCAGCATCTACCTCATGGAAAAATGACGTGCGCCACTGGTTACTGAAAACCGAACCGGACTGTTTCGGTCTCGCGCACCTGAAGGCAAAACCGAAACGCACCGAACACTGGGATGGCGTGCGCAACTATCAGGCACGCAATTTCATGCGTGACGGCATGCGTAAGGGCGACCTGGCATTCTTCTACCATTCCAGCTGTCCGGAACCCGGAATCGCCGGCATCGTAAAAATCACCCGTGCCGCCTATCCGGACCACACTGCCTGGGACCCGGAAAACGAACATTTCGATCCGAAAAGTTCGCCGGCCAACCCGATCTGGTACATGGTGGACGTCAAACTGGAACGCGAATTCAAGCACCTGCTCCCGCTCACTGTCATCAAGGCCAACCCGGCGCTGAAGGACATGCTGCTGGTACAACGCGGCAGCCGGCTGTCGGTCATGCCGGTCACCACGAAGGAGTGGAATACAATCCTGAAAATGGAATAGACCATGAGCTCGAACCGACCACAACGGAGATACACCATGAAACATACCGCTTCTGTATTGCTTGCCGCACTAACCCTGCCGCTGTCCGTTTCAGCCGCAGAGCCATCCAAGGCCGTGAATCCGCAGGTCCGCATGACCACCAGCCTGGGCGTCATCGAAATCGAACTCGATGCCAAACACGCGCCCGACACGGTCAAGAATTTTCTGGGTTACGTAAACAGCGGTTTCTACAACGGCACCATCTTCCACCGGGTCATCCCCGGTTTCATGATTCAGGGTGGCGGCATGACGCCCGGCATGAAGGAAAAACCGACCGGCGCCGAAAATCCAGAACGAAGCCGACAACGGACTCAAGAACCTCACCGGTACCCTGGCCATGGCGCGCACCAGCGACCCGCACTCGGCCTCGGCACAGTTCTTCATCAACACCGTGGATAACGCCTTCCTCGACCACTCGCGGCAAGAACCCGCATGGCTGGGGCTACGCCGTATTCGGCAAAGTCACGAAGGGCATGGACGTGGTGAAGAAAATCGAAGCTGTGCAGACCGGCAACGCCGGCATGCACCAGAACGTACCGGTGAAAGATGTTGTCCTGACCAAAATGGAAGTCATCAAGGCCGATAAAGCCGGTGCTGCGAAGAAGTAATCAGGACTGGAGCCCGCTTCATCTGCGGCAAGTCATTTTAATGTAAAAGGCTAACTGGGACTTCTACTTAATAGTTAGGCTCGTGAACGATGACCGTCATGACTTCAAGCATTGAAGTCCTTTCAATTGTAAGTGAGCAGAGCATGATTGCTTTTCGGGACACCGTGACGATCCACGTTCCCCCAGCGCGAGTCTGGAGTTGGCTGGAATCCATACCGGAGCATATTCACGAGTGGCATCCTGATCACATTAGCGCCCGTTGGGTGAGCGGTGGCGCTTTCGTGTCGAATGCAGAAATGGAAGTTAATGAGCGGCTGCACGGGAAATCCCATCGGCTGCGGATGACGGTGACCGAGGCGGTGCCGGGGCACTGGGTCCGCTATCGCATGTTTCCGGGCCTCAGGGGCGGGTTCGAAGTCGAGCCGGCCGCGAATGGCACCAGGTTCACAGCCACAATCGAAATCGGTCTGAGTATTCCCATCATCGGCGCGCTCATTGATGGGGTGTTGCAACTGCTCATTCCAGGACGCCTTGAAGCGATCCGACGCCATCAGGCCGAAGAAGGAGTGAACCTAAAGGCTCTTCTTGAGGCAAAGCCTTCGCCTCGGGAGCCTAACCCGCCGCTCAACCGGACGCGTGCCGATTAGCAGCACGTTAACTTGATGAAAGGTTTCCTGCCTAACGCACTACCTGTGCCGCCCGGCGCAGGCCGAGCGCAGTGAAAATCCAACCGATGATGAACAGCGCCATAACCGCTTTGAGCTGTCCGACCGCGAACGGAATGGCATTGAGCGCGATCATTTTCTCCGGATAGACCGCAAAACTCGGCATGCCGCCGACGGAAAATCCGGGCCACAGAGCAATTCTTTCTGAGATTAGAAACTATTCCTCTCTGACCAAGTTATTCCTTAATTAAATAATTGCACAGTCTCAATGAATGTACATAGGCCAGATGAGCGCATCTATTGTTGTGCTAATCCTCAATTGACAGTTTTTTGACCTTTACATAATTCAATGACAGTTACGCGTTACCGCAACCGCCATTTACGTAATTATCCAGAAGGCACAAGGACAGGGAACCTTGGAATTTGAACAACGCCGTTAGCTCAAGTCCACCTCAACGTGATGCTCCCGGCGATCGTCCGCAAGGGGGATCATGCCCTGTGGCTGTCCGGCCGCGTCGCTGCCGGCTGCACTGACCAGCACACCGTCCAACGTTACGCGGATCACTGGCCCCGATTGTTCGCCAACGCGCTTAACTGTAATGTGGTAGAAGGTCTCGCGATAGCGGTAGTGGATTTTGTATGACTCCCAATCGGCCGGAATACACGGTGTCATACGCAGCTTGTCCACATCCAGTTGCAGGCCGAGTAGCGTTTCCACACTCAGCCGGTACATCCAGCCCGCCGCCCCGGTGTACCAGGTCCAGCCGCCCCGACCGGTGTGTGGTCTGGCACCATAAATATCCGCGCTCATGACGTACGGCTCGACCTTATAGCGTTCGATCTCCGCCGGCGTCCTGCCGTGATTGACCGGATTGAGCATGGCAAACAATTCCCAGGCACGTTCCCGATCACCCAACATGGCGAACGCCATCGTGGACCAAATCGCAGCATGGGTATATTGGCCGCCATTCTCGCGCACGCCGGGCACGTAACCCTTGATATAACCGGGCTCAAGGTTTGAAGTATCGAATGGCGGATCGAGCAACTGGACCAACTGTGCATCGCGTCGTACCAGGCGTTTGTCCACCGCAGCCATTGCTTTACGCGCGCGCACGGGATCGCCGCCACCGGAAATAACCGCCCAACTCTGGCTGATGGAATCAATTTGGCATTCGTCATTCTCGGACGAGCCCAGTGGTGTGCCATCATCGAAGTAGGCGCGTCGATACCAGTCGCCGTCCCAGGCATGGGCCTCAATGTTTTTCTGCAGCAATGCCGCTTGTTCGGTGCACACCTCGGCAAAGCTCGCGTCGTTCCGGCTATGCGCCAGCCCGGCAAACTGTTGCAGGTTTTCGTACAGGAACCACGCCAGCCACACGCTCTCACCCTTGCCGTCACGGCCGACGAGATTCATGCCATCGTTCCAGTCGCCGCAGCCCATCAGCGGTAATTGATGTTCGCCAAAGCGCAAGCCGTGTTTAACGGCACGCACGCAATGTTCATAGAGGCTGGCTGACTCCACCGAACGTTGCGGCAGGTCGTAGTAAGACTCCTCTTCCGGATACAGCTCGCGGCCTTCCAGGAAATGCACCGGCTCGTCGAGTACGACGGTATCACCGGTTGCCGATACATAGCGACAGGTTGCATACGCCAGCCACAGATAATCATCGGAGAAATGGGTGCGCACGCCTTGCCCATTGGGCGGATGCCACCAGTGTTGCACGTCACCCTGGAGAAACTGGCGCTCGGCGCAACGGATCAACTGCTCGCGGGCGAGCCACGGTGTCGTATGAATCAGTGCCATGGTGTCCTGCAATTGATCACGGAAACCGTAGGCACCGCCGGACTGATAATACCCACTGCGACCCCACAGCCGACAGGACAGTGTCTGGTAGAGCAGCCAGCCGTTGGTCATCACGTCCAAACCGGGATCCGGCGTCTCCACGTGCACCGCACCCAAGGTGTGGTTCCAGTACCCCCACACTGCCTCCAGTGCCTGCCGTGCACCCGCGGGCCCACCGTATTGCTGGATGAAATGCTGTGCTTCGTCGTTGTTGTGGGCCGCACCGAACACGAACACAATTTCGCGCTCTTGCCCTTCTGCCAGTTCGATCGTGGCCTGCATCGCGGCGCACGGATCAAGACCCGCACCGGTTTTGCCCGACAGGCGCTGTCGACGCATCGCCTCCGGACTGGCCAACGACCCGTTGCGACCGATAAACTCGGTGCGGTTCCCGGTCACTGTATGCTCGCGCTCGCTGACCTGCACAAAGACGACGCGCTGTGCGCATTCGCGGCCGTACGCATTGCGGGCAAACAGCGCCCCGCTGAGCGAGTCCGTTTCGGTAACAATGTGCATCATATTGGCGTGGCGCCACTCGCCGAGCACCAACTCCCAATATCCGGTCAGCGACAATCGACGCGTGCGCTTTGAATGATTGCGCAGCTTGACCACCACAAACTTCACCGGCGCGTCCATGGCGACATAGACAGAAAGTTCCGAAGAGATACCGGTCTGGTAATGCTCGAACACGCTGTACCCAAACCCGTGCCGGCACACATACCCGGACTGACTGCCGTTGCCGGCCGGCAACGGCGTTGGCGACCAAAACGCACCGGTTTCCTCATCGCGGATGTAGAGTGCTTCGCTGCTGCTATCGCTAATCGGGTCATTGTGCCAAGTGGTCAGCCGGAACTCGTGTGCGTTCTCCACCCAGGTATAGGCGCTGCCGCTCTCGCTGACGACCGTGCCGATGTGCGGGCTGGCGATGACATTGGCCCACGGTGCCGGCGTGCTTTGCCCTGGTTCGAGGGTGATGACGTACTCGCGCCCGTCGGGCGTGAAGCCTCCCGGGCCGTTGCAGAAAATGCGTTCGCGTACCGACAATGGATGTGCCGGTTCTGCGGTCTGTTGCACCGCAGGTTCCAGACGGCTCGGCAAACGCTCTGCCGGGTTGCGGCGCTCCATCTGCTCAATCAGTGTCTCGGCACTATCATTAAGTGCAACGCGCGCGACAGTCTGGAGCAAGACCCGTTCATCCTCGGTAAGTTCTTCGGCTCGTCGCACGAACACACCGCCCGGTTTGTCGATAACTTGCGCATCGGGCCCGGCGTTGATGAGCCCCATGATCTGGTCCTGCAGAACCGCGCGATAGCCCGAGAAATCCTCATTCACAATCACTAGGTCGACCGTCAAGCCCTTCAGTCGCCAATAGGCATGGGCTTGCAGCACTTGCTTTACCAGTTCGATGCGGTTCAGGTCGCCGATGCGTAACAGGACAATCGGCAGATCGCCGGAGATGGCGAAGCGCCAAAGCCCGGACTGACCAAGCTTGTTGCGGGCAATGATGCTGGGAGCAGCACGCCGCAGGGCATCACTGTGAATGACGGAGCTGGCAAGGCGACCATAGACCTGGGCATCGGCCTCGGTGGCGTTGATGTGGCGCAACACCTCCTGACTTTGGAACCACGCCATTTCAAAGGCGCGCTCCACGAAGTGCCGGTCACAGTACTTCTCCAGCAACGCCAAGGCTGCTTCGCGCGTGTCCGCCACACCGGAGATGATTTGCACGGTCGCCGATTCGTCGGGTGACAAGGTGATGGTGCGGCGGATCGCGACGATGGGATCGAGCACCGAACCGTCCGTGTTCGACAAGCACGAGGGATGCTCACCGTTATCCAGTACCACGGGGTTGGCCGGCGTTCGACCTCGTCCGATAAATTGGGCACGGTCCGTCTCGTATGAAGGTTCATCGGCCACCATGCCCGGTGCCGCCATCAGGTGGAACATCCACGGCACTTGCTCCCCGGGTGTGCGGCGGCGGCGCGTGCAGAGGATCGCCTGTCGGTCATGAACAATTTCGGCTTGCACGAATAGGTTGCTGAATGTGCGATGGGCCAGGTCGGTATTCAGCGGCGCCAGCACCACCTCCGCATAACTCGTCACCTCGATGTGACGCACACGGGACGACTGATTGGCAAGCGTGACACGGCGAATCTCGACATCGTCTTCCGGTGACACGCTGATCTCGGTGTGCGTTTCGATCTCCTGATCGCGGCGGCGGTATTCCGCGCGCGCCTGCACGAAGATCGCCTCGTAGTGATCGGCCTTGCGCAAAGTGGGTTGATACGCGGTTGACCAATAATGTCCACTGTCGCGGTCGCGTAAATAAACGAAGGTGCCCCAGCCATCGGACGTGGCGTCCTCGCGCCAGCGAGTGACGGCCAGGTCACGCCAGCGACTGTAACCGCCACCGGCATGAGTCGCCATGACATGGTAACGACCGTTGGACAACAAGTGCACTTCTGGAATCGGCGTGTTCGGGTCTGTAAACACACGCATGATCGCGCCGGCATCAGCGTCGGGCGGTCGTGCGGCGGCGCTCACTTCCGCAGCGTGTGGGTGCAACGTCGCCCCTTTCTTCGGCACGCGTTCCTGTAACAACAATTCCGTTGCCTGTGCCAGGGGGTCTGACATGAACCGGCGCTGCATCGGCCGGTTGAGCAATACATGTTCAATGGCCAGCAGGCTCATGCCTTGGTGATGCGCCATGAAGGTGCGCACAATCGCGTGGTTCTTGCCGCGCGGCACACGCGAAGGCGTGTAATCGACTGCTTCGTAAAACCCATAGGTGCCGAGTAATCCATCGGCGGCCAGCGCCTGCAGGTTGCGACAGGCTTCGCGCGGGAACACGATCAGTGCCAGTGCGCTGGCATACGGCGCGATAACCAGGTCATCGCCGAGCCCGCGCTTGAAGCCGAGCCCGGGCACGCCGAACGCCCGATATTGATAGACCTGATGTATATCGGTGGCGTTATAGCAGGACTCGGAAATGCCCCAAGGCACCGCGCGTTGTCGGCCGTATTCGATCTGGCGCGACACCGCCGCCTTGCAGGTCTGCTCCAACAGCGTGTTCGGATAACTCGGCATGATCAAGCGCGGCATGAGGTATTCGAACATCGAGCCGCTCCACGAAATCAGACTCACGTCGCCGCCATGACTGGTCAGCAAACGACCGAGTGCGAACCAATGCTTCTTTGGCACCTGTCCCTGCGCGATAAGCAGAAAACTGGCCAAGCGCGCTTCGGATGCCAACAGGTCATAGCAAGATGGATCGCGACGGCGTTCGCCCACGTCGTAACCAATGGCAAGCAAGTCGCGCGCGGTATCGTAGAGAAATTCAAAATCCATTACCGCCAGTTTGCGGCAACGATCCACCAGGTCATCGATGGTGGCGAGCCGTTCCAGTGCGCTGTGGGCGGTTGACGGCATTGGCGACCCCACGGCGCTGTCTCTGGCCAAGTCCGCCAGTGTCGGAATGTGCTTGAAGTGCCGCGCATCGGGCACCAGGAATCGAAGGTCGTCGTGAAGTGCGCGGGCTTGCTGGTCGAAAGCCTGCGCCCAGTAATACAGTTCACCGTCGATATCGATATCCGCTGGCAACCACGTCAGCAACCCACCGCGAATTCGGTCGATCTCATCCAGTGCGCTTGCAGCGGACGCCAGAGTCTGGGGCTGCCCATTCAGGGTGCGTGCGTGCAGTGCGTCCTGCAGAAACTTCACCTTCTTCGCCAGATCCGGGGTGGGCGATGCGGGTACGTGCTCGGCCAGCACCTGCAAGCTGTCCTGCAGCCCCTGAAACGCATTGGTGGACAGCACCGGTTGATGCTTCAGCTCCGCCAGACCTGCCTGCAAGGTGAGCAAGCTGCCGGCCAGATTGCCGCTGTCCACCGACGAGACGTATTGCGGATGTAGTGGTAGCAGCGTGCGTGTGTCGTACCAGTTGAAAAAATGGCCGCGGTAGCGTTCCAGTTTTTCCATCGTCGCTAATGTGTTTTCCACCCGCTGCAGTAATTCACCAGCGGTAAGATATCCAAAATCGTACGCCGCCAGTTCAGCCAGCAGCGCCATGCCGATGTTCGTGGGTGAGGTCCGCGAGGCAATGGCCGCAACCGGATATTCCTGAAAGTTGTCGGGCGGTAACCAGTTGTCCTGCGGACTGACAAACTCCGCGAAGAAACGCCACGTTCGCCGGGCCGATGTGCGCAGGAACGCTCGTTGATCAACAGTCAAGTCCGGTTCCGGTGCCGAGAGTGGCCGGCTGATCCACCAGCCGACAACAGGCGATACCAGCCAGAGCAGCAAGACGGGCGCATAGAAGAACAACTCCGCAGGCCGGAATTGCCACAGTGCCAAGACGAGCGTTAGCGCCAGAGCCGGCGCGATCCACATCTCCTTCACAAAATCAGCCAACGACCGACGCGCGTTGCGAATTGAATAGGAGCGCAGTTGCCAGATCAACAACCCACGGCGCGTGAACAGCATGCGCACGCCCGAGCGCAGGATCGCATCCAGGCAAATCAGTGTGTCATAGGGCAACAGGACCATCGTCAGCAAAGCCAGCATTATTGGGCGGCCCGCGGTTTTGCTGGTCAGGCTCACGTGCACCAGCCAATCGCGCTCTTCTGGTTTATGGATAAGCCCGATGACGGTTCCCAGCAAGATCGGCAAGAGCAGCGCGCCCACGACCAACAGGATCCAGAACCACGCCGGGCCAGAACCGAATAACCAACCCCCAACCAGTAACGCCAGCATTGCGGGTGACACGAAGCTGCGTCGAAGATTGTCGAATATTTTCCACATCGACAAGGCGCTGAGCGGGTTCGGTAACCGCTGCGCTTTTGATTCGTTGGGTCCGGGCGGTCCAGGCACGCGCGGCAGCAGCCAGCCGGCCAGTTGCCAGTCGCCGCGTATCCAGCGGTGTCGCCGGCTGGCCTCGATGGCATAACTGGCGCGGATGTTCTTCGATGAGGTCGACATCGGTCACCAGTGCCGATCGCGCATAGCCGCTTTCCAGCAAGTCGTGACTGAGAATGAGATTCTCCGGGAAAGCGCCCATCGACGGCCTGACGAAAGGCGTCCACATCGTAGATGCCTTTGCCGATGAACGACCCCTCGCCGAAAAGATCCTGATAGACATCCGAGACTTCACGCGTGTAGGGATCGATGCCGGACTCACCCGCGAACAATTTCGTAAAGCGTGACTGGTCTGCACTGGTCAGGCTGATCGAAGCGCGTGGCTGCAGGATTGCGTAGCCTTCGACAATGCGCCCCTTGGCGGCATCGTATACCGGTCGATTGAGTGGATGGGCGATGTTGCCGATCAGGGTGCGCGCCGCGTCGCGCGGCAGTTGCGTATCGGTATCCAGGGTGATGACGTACTGGATCGAACCGAGGATGGAAGTATCACCGACCATATCCGAGAAGGCGGTTTTCGCCTCGCCACGCAGCAACGCATTGAACTGCTCCAGCTTGCCGCGCTTGCGCTCATAGCCCATCCACACCCGTTCGATTGGATTCCACACCCGCGGTCGGTGAAACAGATAGAAGATGCACGGGCGATCCTCGTGGTAGGTCTCGTTGAGCGTCCTGGACTGCAGCGCGCGCGTGGGCGAGCAACGCGTCATCGTCTGGCAGCGTGTGCTCGGGCGCGTCACGGAAATCCGTCAGCAGGGCAAAGAACAGATTGGGATCGCGATTGCCGAGATAGCGGATCTCCAGGGCTTCGAGAAGATCATCAATCTCTTGCGGCCGGCTCAGCAAGGTGGGGACAACCACCATGGTGCGGTGAACGGATGGAATGCCCTGCGAAAAATCCAACCGTGGCAATGCGCGCGGCGGCAGGATGAGCGTGACCAGCAGGTTCACCAGCGGGACAGCCAGCGCCGAGGCGCCGATCAGCGCCGGTGATCGCAAAAAACCAGTAGCGCCAGTCACCCGGCCCGAACCCGTCGAAAGAGAAAAGCACGACCGATGTCGCCAGTGCGGTGAGCAACAGGATGGGTCCGAGGTAAAGGAACAGGCGGAATACGCCGGCTCGCCCGGCTGGCCCGCAATTTCCACGACAAACGGCAACCGACCGCACGCTCCAGCATCTGCCGTCCGTGATCGATCAGGTAGTATCCGACATGCGCGCTGCGGTCGTTGGTACTCAATCGCTCTGCAGCAGTCTGCGCGAGAACAATGGCTGCGCGTGCCACCGCCAACTCACTGTGCGAACTGCCCCTCGCCACGTCTTCGATGACATGCCGGTAGCGGTCGCGGGTGGCGAAATCCTGGCTGGCGTGCATCCCTGTCGGGTCTTCACGCAATGTCTGTTCGACGACACTGAGCGACTCGACGTAATTCCTCCAGTCCATTGCGCCGATGAAACGCAGACTACCGATACTGTTGGCGATGGAGATCTGGTTGGTTGCGGCCGTTCGGCCGGCCGCCTCCGACAACTGCGTTGCGGTCACCCCTTGTTCGAGCAGTTTTTGCTCGACCCAGGTTTGCACGAACGCCATGGCGGGCCCCTGAGCCTGGAGTCTTGCGTAAAATTCCTCCACAAACGGCGCGGTCAGAGGCACATCGGCATTGGCAAACTCGGCAAGCAACTGGATAAGCTGTTTCGGTTCCCTTTCGGCCGTCGCGAGCATGCGGTCTGCCCAGGTGATGGCCGCGTCGAGATCCTCGCGCCGACGGGCGATACGCAACCCAACGCGGCGCAGGTTTTCCAGCAGCGCCAACTGCAGCATGATCGGGAATGCCCACAATTCGCCCAGCTTTAATGGTTCAGCGGTCTGGTAGGCGGCGACGAATTGGGTGGCGTTGTCGCTGTCGACACGACCGTCCATGTGAGAGATCAACTCCAACGCCAAGTCATAGATGCGGGGGAAACCGGCTGACGGGCCATCAGCCAGTCGCGGCAACTGCCGGCTGTACCCGCGCGGCAGATGCCGACGCGCCAGACCGATCTGCTGCTCGATGAGATAGAAATTGTCGAGCAACCAGGCCTCTGCCGGCACGATCCGTTGTCCCGGCGTGGCTGCGGCTGTCACGACGTCATACGCCGCCAGCAGAACGCGCGCATTGTCCGCCAGCCGTGGCAGCAACCTGTCCGGCCCCGGATGCGGATCGATTCTATGCTGGCCAGCCAGCGTTACCGCGTGACGCTTCAGTTGCTCGATGCTGAACAGCTCCGAGCGCAGCAACTCAGTATCCCGGTCGTTACGCAGCGCATTCCGTGTGCGTGCTGAAAATCCGAACTCTTTGATGACTATGACATTCTCCTCGCTCGAAATCGGGGTCGTCAGCGCGACACTGACCTTAGGGCCTGTGTTTGCCGACATCTCATAACACGTGCTCTCTATCCATTCGCCAGTTACCTGTGGATCGCAATTTCCTTACGCTGTTTTGGCGGGTATTGAGATCATCTAGGCAAAAATGGACAGTGCTGAGCTTGCACGATGATGTCCTGACAATGCTTTACAGGGTGTTGAATATCGAGGGGGGGTACTCCGTCCTTCCTGGATCATGGAATACAGAGCTGGCCCCACCAATCTGAATAACCCGGTAAGTGGAATCATTGCCCAATCGGTGCATGATACGCCCCGGCAACATGGAGAACCACATAAGCAGACGATACCGCCGCAGCCACAGGTTATGGCAGCGCACTGTGCAGATACACCTTTCCGCTCTCGAGCGCCACGGGGGCACAGCGTCAGCTTCGAGGACAAGCTGATTTGGGGACAGCGGCAGTGATCCTGCAGTTCGCCACGTTCGGTATTACCCGAGTCTCGGTTCCCGGTCTGTTTCGCGACATGGAAAAGGGCAAGCTCGCACCGGCCCGGTTGCTCGCCAGCATCTCCCTGTCGGCCAGCATTACTGAAATGCAGCAGCCATGGCTTAACTGAATGCCTTCTGAAAACAAACAGTGCCGGTTGGGCTTTTCAATTCGGAAATGACACTCACTGGCGCCGTCTTCCCTTAACGCACCACCTGTGCCGCCCGGCGCAGACCGAGGACGGTGAAAATCCAGCCGAGGATGAACAGCGCCATCACCGCCTTGAGCTGTCCGACCGCGAACGGGATGGCATTGAGCGCGATCATTTTCTCCGGATAGACCGCAAAACTCGGCATGCCGCCGAAGCCGCACAGGTTCCAGGCCGCGAGCGCGAACGCCAGATAACCGAGTCCCTGCCAGTCGGCGGCCGGGCGCATGGCGTCGGTCAGGCGCATGCGATATTTGCCCCAGTACCATATGGCCACCGCCACCAGCGCCAGAATCGACATGCCGCCGTATCCGAAGTAGTTCGGGCTGTGTTGCGTGCCGAAAATGCCTGGTGTCAGAATCGGCACCAGCACCACCAGCAGAGCGATACCACCGATTCGTCCGGCACGTGAATTCGCCGTGCCGCCGAACAGCGCCGCGCCGAGCAGGCTGATCGCCACGCCGAGCGGGAATGCGAACGCAAACAGCAGTAGCTTCAATCCGCCGGCATCGCCGTACTTGGCCTGCATGCCAGCAAGGCCGAGCGCGGCAACTTCGGCCTGGATCTGTTTGCCGTAAATCGATGTCGCCAATCATGATCGCCAGACCGATCAGATACACGATGCTGCCAAGTCTTTGCGTGTTCATGTTGTTACCTCGTGCGAAAACCTGTCCTCTAACCAAGAAACAGCCGGTATGCCGGATTATTCGTTTCCTCGACATACTCATACCCGAGGCTTTGCAGAAATTTCTGGAACGCCTTCTTGTCCTTCGGTGGCACCTGCATGCCGACCAGCACGCGTCCGAAATCGGCGCCGTGGTTGCGGTAGTGGAACAGCGAGATGTTCCAGCTGCTCGCCATCTTGTTGAGGAAGTTCAGAAGCGCGCCGGGGCGCTCCGGGAACTCGAAACGATAAAGAATTTCGTTCACCGCTGTCGGTGCGCGCCCGCCGACCAGATGGCGGATGTGGAGCTTGGCCATTTCACTGTCGGTCATGTCCAGCACCGGGTAGTCGTGGCGCTTGAGGTCAGCAGTGATGCGCTTGATTTGCGCGGCATCGCTGATCTGCACCCCGACGAAAATATGCGCCGCCTTCGGATCGGCAAATCGGTAATTGAACTCGGTGATGTTGTGATCGCCGATTACCGAACAGAACTTGCGAAACGCGCCGGGGCGCTCCGGAATCGTGACCGCGAGAATCGCCTCGCGGCGCTCACCGATCTCGGCGCGTTCGGCGACGTGCCGCAGGCGGTCGAAGTTCACGTTCGCGCCCGAGGCGATGGCGATCAGGTTCTTGCCCTTCAGGCGTTTCTTCTCGACATAACGCTTGAGACCGGCGTAAGCGAGCGCGCCGGCCGGTTCCAGAATCGAACGCCGGTCTTCGAAAATATCCTTGATCGCGGCACAGATCTCGTCATTCGAGACAATCACCATCTCGTCCACATATTGCCTGCACAGGCGAAAGGTTTCTTTGCCGACCTGACGCACCGCGACACCGTCGGCGAAAATACCGACGTGGTCGAGCAGGATGCGCTTGCGCGCCTTCAGCGACCGGTCCATGGCATCGGCATCTTCCGGCTCGACGCCGATGATTTTCACCTCCGGGCGCATCTTCTTGATGTACACGGCGATGCCGGAGATCAGCCCGCCGCCGCCCACCGGCACAAACACCGCATGCGAGCGTGCCGGTGTGCTGCTTGAGAATCTCCATCGCCACCGTACCCTGACCGGCGATCACCTCCGGGTCGTCGTACGGGTGCACGAAGGTCAGATGCTGCTTCGCTTCCAGCTCGCGGGCATGGGCGCTGGCGGCGTCGTAGTTGTCGCCGTGCAGCACCACCTTGCCGCCCAGATTGCGCACCGCGTCCACCTTGATCTGCGGCGTGGTGCGCGGCATGACAATCACCGCCTTCACACCGAGTCGCTTGGCGGCCAGCGCCACGCCCTGCGCGTGGTTGCCGGCCGAGGCAGTGATCACGCCCTTGCGCAGCTCCGCCGGCGTCAGGCTGGCCATCTTGTTGTAGGCACCGCGGCACTTGAACGAGAACACCGGCTGCTCGTCCTCGCGTTTCAGCCACACATGATTGCGCGTACGGCGCGACAGAATCGGTGCGTAGTCGAGCGCGGTCTCGCGCGCCACGTCGTACACCTTGGCGTTGCGGATTTTGGTCAGGTATTTCTGCGACAAGCGGTCAGTCCTCGCCTTTTCGCTCGCCGGGCGGCGAGTCGAAATCGGCCTGATTTCAGCTCTAATCTACCAGACCGTTCTTTATTAATGTATCGGCAATACGGTATCCTGACCGCTGGCTGAGACATACAACAGAAGAAGACCATGACCCAGGACGAAATGAAAAAGGCGGCTGCCCAGGCAGCGCTCGACTACGTCGAGACCGGCACCATCATCGGCATCGGCACCGGCTCGACCGCCAACCACTTCATCGACCTGCTGGCCGGCATCAAGGGCAAGATCGAGGGCACGGTGGCCAGCTCCGTGGCCTCGGCCGAGCGCCTGAAGAAGCACGGCATCCCGGTATTCGACCTGAACGCCGTGGGCGACCTGAGCCTGTACGTGGACGGCGCGGACGAATCCAGCCACCACCTGCACCTGATCAAGGGTGGCGGTGGCGCGCTGACGCGCGAAAAAATCGTGGCCGCGGCCAGCAAGACGTTCGTGTGCATTGCCGACGAGACCAAGCTGGTGGACGTGCTCGGCAAGTTCCCGCTGCCGGTCGAAGTGATTCCGATGGCGCGCTCGTATGTCGCCCGCCAGATCGTGAAACTCGGCGGCCAGCCGGTGCTGCGCGAGGGCTTCACCACCGACAACGGCAACGTGATCCTGGACGTGCACAACCTCAAAATCATGAATCCGGTGGAGCTGGAAGGGAAACTCAACAACATCGTCGGCGTTGTCACCAATGGCCTGTTTGCGCTGCGCCCGGCGGATGTGCTGATTCTCGGCACACCGAACGGTGCCAAGACGCTCAAGTAACCTCCCTCCCGGCGGCGACATGGCGACCCTGACTTTCCACGGCGCCACCCGCCAGGTCACCGGTTCCTGCTATCTGCTGGAAACCGCGCACAGCCGCGTACTCATCGAGTGCGGCCTGTTCCAGGGTCCGCCGGAAGTGGACCGCCTGAACGAGCGGCCCTTCCCCTTCACACCGCGTGACATTCAGGCCGTCGTGCTGTCGCACGCGCACCTCGACCACTCCGGCCTGCTGCCGCGCCTCAAGCGCGAAGGTTTCAACGGCAAGGTGTATGCCACCACCCAGGCACTGGAGCTGCTCGACATCATGCTCAAGGATGCCGCCCACATTCAGGAGAAGGATGCCGAGTGGGAAAACCGCCGGCGCGAACGCGCGGGGAAAGAGCTGATCGCACCGCTCTACACCATGCAGGACGCGGAGGATGTGCTGACCCTTGGCGAGCCGCTGGTCTATGGTCAGAAGACGCGCATCGCGCCGGATATTGAAATCTGTATGCGTGACGCCGGTCATATCCTCGGCTCGGCAATTGTCGAGCTGTGGATCGATGTCGACGGCCGGCAGAAGAAAATTGTTTTCAGCGGCGATCTTGGCAATGCGGCTACACCACTATTGCGCGACCCGGAGATGGTGCGCAGCGCCGACGTGCTGCTGCTTGAGTCCACCTACGGCGACCGCGACCACCGGCCACTGCCGGAGACACTCAAGGAATTCGCCGGCATCCTCGCACAGGCCGCGCGCGACGGCGGCAACGTACTGATCCCGGCGTTCGCCATTGGCCGCACCCAGGAGCTCATCTACCACCTCGGCGAGTTCTACCATGCCGGCCAACTGCCGCAGACCAAGGTGTTCCTCGACAGCCCCATGGCGATCGCCGCCACCGAGGTGCATCAGCGTCACCATCAGGTGTTCAGTCGCGAGGCACGTGCCGCCATCCGCCAGAACGGCGGCAGCAAGCCAAGGAATTCCTGCCGCCGTTACACTACGTGCGCACCGTCGAGGAATCCATGTCAGCTCAATCGCATCACCGCCGGTGCCATCATTATTGCCGGCAGCGGCATGTGCACCGGCGGCCGCATCCGCCATCACCTGAAATGGAACCTGTGGCGCGAAGCGTCACACGTGGTGATCGTCGGTTTCCAGGCACAGGGCACGCCCGGCCGCGCGTTGGTGGATGGTGCCCAGCGCCTGCGCCTGCTCGGCGAAGACATCGTGGTGCGCGCCCACATTCATACCCTCGGCGGCTTCTCCGCCCACGCCGGCCAAAGCGACCTCGTGAAATGGGCCGGCCACTTTCAGCCGCACCCACAGCTGTATCTTGTGCACGGCGAACTGGACAAGATGCAGGCCTTGCAGTCGCGCATCAAGGCCGTGCATGGCTGGGAAGCGAATATTCCGTCTGAGGGACAAACTATTCAGTTCTGAATTCCAAGCGGACGCTCTTGTGTTTAACTCAACCCGCGCTTGCTGACAATCCACTTCAAGCGAACGACTTGTTCACCTGAATCTTCAGCTTCTTGATGCGGTGCCACAGGCTGCGCTCGGAGATACCCAGCCGGCGCGCGGCCTGCGCCTGTATACCCTGGCTCTGATCGAGCGCCTGCAGGATTGCACGGCGCTCGACACTTTCAAGCCACGCGTCGAGGTCACTGCTGCCCATGTTGTCGAGGCAGGAATCGGCGGCCGGTGCCGCGCCGGTGCTGCGTAATATGGTGTGTGGCAAGTCGCGCGTGCCGATGGTGTCGCCCTTGCACGACAACAGCGAACGCTCGATGGCGTTGTGCAGCTCGCGAATATTGCCCGGCCAGTTATAGCGCGTCAGTACCTCCATCGCTTCCGGGTTGATGGCGTTCACTGGCTTGTCCGTGTCCGCGGCCAGCTCGTGCAGGAATGCCTGCGCCAGCAGCGCTACGTCTTCGCGCCGGTCACGCAGTGGCGGTACCACGATGCTGTACACATCCAGGCGGTAAAACAGATCCTCGCGGAATTTTCCTTCGCGCACCATCTCCTTTAAATCGCGGTTGGTGGCGGCTATGACGCGCACGTCCACCTTGCGTACCTGGTCGCTGCCGACCGGCGAGAACTCGCGTTCCTGCAACACCCGAAGCATCTTGGTCTGGAGCGCAAGATCGAGATCACCTATCTCATCCAGGAACAAGGTGCCGCTCTGTGCCTGTTCGAGACGCCCGAGGCGCGTTTGCGCGGCGCCTGTGAATGCACCCTTCACATAACCGAACAGTTCGCTCTCCATCAGGTCACGCGGGATGGCCGAGCAGTTGATCGCCACCCAAGGCCGTTCGCGGCGCGGTCCAAGATTATGGATGGTACGCGCCACCAGTTCCTTACCGGTACCGGACTCGCCTGTAATCAGCACATTGGTCTTGTAAGGCGCGACTTTTTGTATCTCTTCAATCAGATGACGGGTCGCGGGACTGTCGCCAAGCAATTGTTTTCCGGCCAGCCCCTGGTTGACGGCGGCCTTGAGGTTCTGATTCTCGCGCTGGATGTCGCGCAGGTTGATGGCGTTGTGAACCGCGATTTCGAGTTCTTCCGGCTCGAACGGCTTGCTGAGATAGTCGGCGGCGCCGGCGCTGACACTTTTTACCGCCGACTTGATGGTGCCGTGTGCCGTAACCACAATCACCGGCACATCCGGGCGATCAGTGCGGCAGCGTGCGAGCAAGCCTTCGCCGCCCATGCCTGGCATTTTCATGTCCGACAACACCACGTCCAGGTTTGGATTCTGAATGTGCTTCAGGGCCTCCTCGCCACTACCGGCAGTGATCACCACATGCCCCGCGTCCTCAAGGATCATGCGCATGACCTTCTGCATATTCTGTTCGTCATCAACCACCAGTACAGTTCGTTTCATGGCTCGACTTGCTCCTCCTGTACGGGAAACCACATCGCAAAACGCGCACCGCCGTATTCCGGCGCCTGTACCTCAAGCCGTCCGCCATTCGCATCGGCGAGCGTATTGGCAATTGACAATCCGAGACCAGTCCCCTGGTCTTTGGTGGTGAAGAAAGGCTCGAAAAGACGTGGCATGATATCGGGCGGGATGCCAGGTCCGCTGTCCTCAACGGCGAGTGACACCATTCCATGTTCAAGGTGCGATTCGATGTGCAGTGTACCGCCGTTATCGCCCATCGCCTGAATCGCGTTGGTGAAGATGTTGCCCCAGGCCTGCTGCAAGAGCCCCGGGTCTGCCAGTATGTGTGCACCATCATGCCGCAGCGATTTCTCAATCTGCACGTTTTCGCGGTCTGCGAGCGACGTAGCGAGCGCGCGCTCCATGGGAACTGCCGGATCGATGGACACGAAGCTTGGTTTGCGGAAACGACTGATTTGCAGGAAGTCCTGTACCAGGTGGCTGACGCGCGCACTTTCCTCGCGGATCATGCGCGTCAGTTCGGCCTGCTTCGTCGGCGTCTGACCGGGCTTGTCGAGCAAGGCTGCCGAGGCATTGATAACACCGATCGGGTTGCGTATTTCGTGTGCCAGGGCCGCCGACAGTTCACCGAGTGCGACTAGCTTGTCTTTCTGAAAAAGCTGCTGCTGTTCGTCGCGCGCGTCGCGCAAGCGCACAGCCATGGCGTTGAATGCCTTGGCCAGATCACCAACTTCGTCGTCGCTGATCACCGGCACCGCAGCATTGAAATTCTGTGCGGAGAGTTGCATGACGCCATTGCGCAGCAGTTCCACCGGCCGCACTACCAGGCGGGAGAGAAAAACGCCAACGGCAACACTGATTGCCACACCCAGCAGGGTGATCGATGCGAACAGGAGCAGGCGATTGGTCAGCAGCTCTTCGAAACCGCGCCGCTCCAGGCCACTGAACAGGATCGCCTCGACGCGGCCTTCGGAATCGGCCACCGGTGTGTACACGCCACGGAAGTGGTTACCTTCTGCGCGTTGGCTGTAATATGGTTTCTTGTTCTTCACCATGCGCTGCATGGCCTCTTTCGAAAGTTCCTTGAGCTCCATTACTTTCCCGGGCTGTGTAAATACATCAAAAAAGCGCGCTCCTTCACGATAGTACAAACGTGAGGTCAAGCCGGTAAGCTGGTTGAGTTCATTGATGAAGTCATTGTTTAGCAACCCGCCCAGCACCAGGTAATAACGCGGCTTACCCTGACGAGGTACCGGTGTGATACCAACGGCTGCAAGCAGGTCCTTCTTTTTCTGCACCACCTTCATCACTGCCTGTGTCTGGCCAAGCTCCCACAAGACATTCATGCGGATAGGCATCGAGGTATACAGCAAATTCTGCTGCGCCGTGTAGACCTGCAAAATGCTGACATTCAATTCCTTGGCGATGCGTGCGACCGGTTGCTTCATCGTGCCCATGTTTCCGCCTCGGTCGAGCGCGTGTACGAAATCCGGATCATCGGCCAGCACCCGGCCGAGCATGACGGCATCACTCTGATAGGCGCGCAGCCAGGTTTGCCCGGCGGGCGCCGAATCCTCGATCCAGCGCTGCAAGCGTTCCTCAAAGTTTGAAGACACCCATTCGGAGGCAAGCATGCCGGCCACCAGCATAGGCACCACCACCATCACCAGGATGGTGTTCACAACCTTGCGCTGCAGGCGATTGAGGGGGAGAAGACGGCGAATCATGTAGAACCCATAGATAGTTCAGGGACGTACTCTAGCCACGTGCACGGGAATCGCACACGCACCCTCGTTATGACTTGGCAAGTGTAAAGTGAAGCTCAACTTGTTCTTCAAAGTTCTCTGGCTTCTCCAGTACCGAGGCATCCTACAAATTATGTAGCTAATTACCAGTGCCCATATCCGGGCAAGAACAGATCAAAATCCATATCTTATTGATAACAATGATTAATAATTTAATTATTCTGACTGGCACGGCGATTGCTATTACTTAGCGACGGGAACCGATAAATGTTGGTGACCGGTGTTCAAACCATAAAATCCTACGAGGAGCTGTCCATGAAGAAGATTATTGCCGCTGTGCTCGCCCTGTCCCTCAGCTTCGTATTCGGCGCCGCGTTCGCTGCCGATGCCGCCAAGCCGGCCGCTGCCGAAGCCAAGAAAGAAGTTTGCAAAGACAAGGCCGGCAAAGAAGTGAAGTGCCCGGAGAAGAAGAAGGTTGAGAAGAAGTAATTTCTTTTCAGTTTTCTAGAAAAGCGCCCCTCACGGGGCGCTTTTTTTATGCATTCGAAAATCACACCCAGCGTTTGATCCATGCATTCAGGCTGGGCGCATCCAGTGCTCCGGACATCCGATCCAGCTCCTGCCCGCCTCGGAACACGATCAAGGTGGGAATGCTGCGAATCGCAAACTGACTGGCAAGCCGCGGCTCTGCTTCGGTATTTACTTTGCCCAACTGTGCACGACCACGCCACGTTGCAGCGGCCTGCATGAAAACTGGCGCCATCGAACGACAAGGCCCGCACCATGGGGCCCAAAAGTCTACTACCACCGGCAGGTCGTTGCGTTCGATATGGGTGCGATAGTTGCCGCTATCCAGCTCAACCGGGAGCCCGTCAAAGAGTACCGCCTTGCAGGCACCGCATTTTGGATTCTCTGCCAAGCGCTCCACCGGTACGCGGTTAACGCTGTGGCAGTGAGGACATACAATGTGCTGGTTTGACATGTCTATCGCCATGGTCGTGTGAGAACGGCCAAGATGGGGACTGCGCATACGAATTTAAAGAATGCAATCCTGCACAATGTCCGTAGCGCCAACCCAGATACCGCAATTGGCGCGATGTTGGAAATCGGCCGTACCAAATGCCAAAGCCCGGGCATGATATAGTGAAGTCGCAACTGAACTGATCCTTCTCCGATTTCGCCACGCGCCATTCGCTTGATCATGTTGAATCGTTTTCTGCGGCACACTCGTCGCATCACGGCCAAGGCACTGACTATTGCCAACCTGCCGCGGCCCCCGCGCCGGCCGGAATTGCTCACACCCGGGGACTGGGAATACCTTAAGACACATCTGCGCTGGTACATTCTGCGCGGCATGCGCAAGGCCGGTGTGCCAGCAGTGAGCATTGCGCTTGTGGAGAACCAGCAACTGGTCTGGGCCGAGGGTTTCGGTTATGCCGATCGCGAGCGTCGCGTGCCAGCGACGCCCGAAACCGTCTACCAGATCGGCTCGATCACCAAGGTGGTGAATGCACTGGCGGTCATGCAGCTTGTCGAACAGGGGCGCATGCATCTCGATCGGCCCATCACCGATTATCTCCCGGATTTCTCCATGCGCACGCGCTGGCCGCAGGCTGCGCCGATCACGCCGCGCGCCTTGCTTTGCCACCATGCGGGTCTGCCGACCTACCTGCTCAAGGGATTCTTCTCGAATGAATCGCTGGCGGAGCTCCTGCACGAACTCCGGGATGAACATCTTGCGTTTGAACCGCACACCGTCTTCAACTATTCAAATCTCGGTTCCGATCTGCTCGGATTGGCGGTCGAGCGCCTCACCGGACTGCCCTATTCCGAAGCGCTGCGTCGCCAATTGTTCACACCCCTGGGCATGCAGCTGACCGGCTTTGTGCCGGATGGACAAATCGGTATGCACCTGGCTCGCGGCTACGTGCACGACAGGCCAGTGCTCCCGACGCCGATTCGGGATGTACCGGCCGGCGGGTTGTACAGCAACGTGCTCGACCTCGCGCGTTTGATGCGTGCTGTGCTGGCTGGCGGCGAGCTCGACAACACGCGCGTTCTGGGCGAGAACGCAATTCGCGCGACATTTGAGCCTCAATACAACGGTCTGCCACTCGATTTCGGGCAACGCTTCGGACTAGGCTGGATGCTCGGTGGGTTGCCCATCGAGGATGGTGGGCAACAAGCCTGGCACAATGGCGGCACCAAGGCATTCGTGAGCCAACTCGCGCTGTTGCCGGAATCGAAGCTCGGTGTGGTGGTGCTCGCGAACACCGAGCACGCCGGAAACCTGGTATACGAAATCGCCGAAACGGCACTCCGGCTCGCGCTAGAAATCCGTCGCGGTGTGGCGCTGCCGAAGAAGTCGTTTCAACCGGAAGTTGTGCTGGCGCGTGAGGCGCTGGCAGAACGGGTTGGCGACTACAGCCTCATGGGTTCACTGGCGCGCATTTCGCTCGGCAAGAAACGGCTTCGGCTACATGTGCTCAAACACGTGCTGGATCTCGTGCCGCTCGCAACAAACCGGTTTCGCGTCGAATACAATCTGCTTGGCCTCAAGTCAGTGCCGATTCCGTTTCCTCCGGTGGAATTCGCGCAGGTGGGCGGGCGCAAGTTCGCACTGCTGCGCGACCGGGTCGTGGTACCAGCCGAAAAGATACCGCCCTACTCCATTCCTGAAACCTGGCAACGTTGTGTCGGCGAATACCACATCATAAACCCGGATGCCGAATATCTCGTGGATCTCGATCACTGCCACATGCTCGTTGAGAACGGCAAGCTGCTCATGGACATCCGTATCTCGGGAATTGAAAAAAGACATGTGCAGGTGGTGGTAATGCCATTCTCTGACAACGAGGCGTATGTATTCGGCCTCGGCCGTAATGTCGGGGACGTGGCGTACATTCTGACGGAAAGCGGCCGGCTACGTATCCGCTACTCGGGATATGTGTTTGAACGCAGCCGGTGACTGCTCTGGCGAGCGCTGAAAGACCTGACTCACAGATGGTTGTTTAAAGCGGATTGCCCGGCGTCACGACGTGCAAACCGTGCAGGCTGCCGTAGAAATTCGGACTCTGCACCCGACACAACGAAAACAGTACCTCCGACTTGCGTGGCGCTTCCAGTGCCGCTTCTGTTCCGATAATCCGGCTACCGGCAATGTCGAGATGTGCGGCCAGGGCGGTAATGGCAACCTTGCCTTCGATCAGGCTGCTGGTGATGGTTACACGTGCATCGTCAACCCGCAGTTCTCCATCCGGTCCACCTACCACGCTATCTTCAATATTCACAGCGGCGTTGCTTATATGTAATTCACGCACGCGTGCGTTGCGCACCATGATGTCGCGGCATCGATGGATGGTAATTCGATCGTATTCGCCTTCAAACACCATTCCTCGCCGGCCAGTGCATGAACCGGTACGGACTGAAACAGGCTGCAGCAGTTCGCCATGCAAAATGCCATTGCGCCGCTCCAGTACCGGTGATTGCAGGAATGCCGCGACACGTTTATTGAAACGCGCCGGCACGTCTTCCATGGGTGTGTGTCCACTCGTCTCAAAAACCTCCAGCTGGGCGCGTGGCAGGTTCGCCGATAACACCCGCCCATTGCGCAACGGCGCGATGCTGTCGCGTCCACCCCAGAGTACCAGCACCGGCGCCTGGACACGTGGCATGTCGGCGCTGAAATCTTCAAGCGCCAACGCCAATCCCGCGATCCTGGCCGGCTCGGCGTTCAGAAAATTCTGGCGCAGCTTTGGGCTGGCAATGATCGCCTCAGGAACAGGCTGGGCCTTTTTCGTCCAGCTGAGCACGCTGCTTACGAGATTGCGCAAATGGTCATTTTGCGCAGGATACAGATTCGGTAAAAAATCGATGCCGATATGGCTGAGATATTTGCTATACGCCATCGGATGAAGAATTCCCGGTACATCAACCAGTACCAGTGCTGTTACATCCTGTGGATAGAGGGCCGCGTAACGCAACGCAACAGCTCCGCCCATGGAATGCCCGATCAGGGAATAGGTCCGTGCACGAACATGCTCCACCATCAAATAACGCAGAAAGGCGGAATAGTTTTCGGGCGAATAAAGTTCGTTGCCCTTGCTTGAATGACCGAATCCCGGCAGATCGAATGCCACGACACGGTAGTTGCGTGCCAGCACAGGAATCAACTCATCCCAATCGCGGGCCCCATTGTTTCCAAGGCCATGGACCAGCACCACTGTCGGCGCGCCGTCCTGCCCGGCAGTAAACACGTGCACCTTAGCGTGGAAGATAGGCTCGGTTATTATCGTTTTAACGAGCAGTGGCGAGGCAAGCACTGTGGCTGACGCAATAATGCAACAGCCAAGTACCGCAAACCATCGTGCTCCAGCATGTCTAAATCGACTACCCAGATACACGGGCGACCCTCGTTGATACCGCTCCCTGGCGACGGCTGTTATTTCTTCTTGGGTGCTTTCTTTACCGTCTTTTTTGGCGCAGGTTTTTTTACGGCTACCTTCTTCTTTGACGCGGCTTTCTTTCTGACTGCGGCCTTCTTTACCGCCGGCTTCTTCGTCCCTTTTGCTGCCAGCTTTACAGTGCGCACCTTGTCGGCAAGCGCGCGCAGATGTTTACTTGTGGCTTGCTGCTCCGCGAGCAACGCTTGCGCCGCCTGCGGTCCGGTTTCTCCTTCCTTGAGTCCGCGGTAGGCGAGCGCTATCGGGCTTTCATCCAGCACCAGGAAACGCGCCTGCTTGCCAGCCGCCGTGCATACTTCCTTCACCAGTTCTTGCGCCTGGAGGCTCAGTACATGCAGTTGCTTGGCAAGCTCGGCACCAGTCCAACTCACAATGGTGTATTTGTCACCGGGCGCCCCGGGATTATCGAGATACCCTTGCCAGAGTCGCGCTGCCCGGTCGCCGCAAGCGGCGATCGCCTCCAGCCTCGCAGCCACGTGCGCGCCATTTCCGCCCTGTTTCCGGATCGCTTCCACCGCCTGGTCAAGAATCTGCATACACCCTCCCTCTTGATTTGGAACGCCCCGCTGGCCGGGCTCGATTATATAAACATATTACACTGCCACAATGGCAGCCTGACACACGGCGGGCACATTGCGCCAGGGGGCGTGACTGCGCCATGCGTGATGTATACCCCTTACAGATACTCATGAATTTTGCCTGCTCAGAGCATCGTGCGGAACTCAGTCCGGGATATGTTGCCGGTGTCCGTCGGGCCGCCAGGCGGGTGCTATCACATTCGGCATGCTGGAACGATCGAGTATCGTGGCGGGGGAAATTGTGAACTCGCCGTACTTGCGGTTAATGCTGTCCACCGCAGCGAAGCGCTGGACCATGCGTACTTCGTCCGGCGTGAACAGCTCAAGCTGGCCGCTGGTGTTGTGCAGATGCGTGGCCGTGACCTGTACCTGAATTACTGCCTCGCCTTGCCAACGTTCGCGGAACAGCGTGCGCGCGTGCTCGAAGAAGCGTCGTCCGTCCGGCGCGCCGTGTGCGATTGCCAACACTGCTTCGTATCCCGCACCGGGCGCGGCAGTACGCAGACCGACATAGAGTTTGCCAGCCTGCATGTCGAGGCGGCGCAGGCGTACTGCCACCTTCTCGCACATGTGACGCAAGTAGGTCTCGACGGTGCGCGCACTGGTAGTGTGCGGCGGCAATACCTTGCCGTGCCCAACGCTCTTCGGCGGCGCGATATCCTGCACCACCGAACCGGTGTCGCGCCCCTGGCAGGCGAGCCACAGGTGCTTGCCGGTGACGCCGTAACGACGTGCCAGCACATTCATCGGCAATGCCGCCACATCGCCGCATGTGCGTGCGCCGTGCTGAGCAAGAAACGCCGCAGTGCGCGGACCGATGCCACAGATCTTTTCAACCGGCACGTCTTTCAAGCGCGTGCGCGCCTCCCACGGCGGGATGACGGTGATGCCGTTCGGTTTCATGACGTCCGAGGCGTACTTGGCGGTGAGCTTGGTGGCCGCCGCGCCGACCGAACACGGCAGGCCGTCGCTCGCCTCCCGCACCAGCTGCTGTGTCATGCGCGCCATGTGTTCCGGGGACCCGTGCAAGCGCTGGCAATGCGTCACGTCGAGAAACGCCTCGTCTACGCTGAATACCTCGATGTCCGGGGTGATGGCGACGAGTGCATGCATGATGCGGGTGGATACGGCAGCATATACATTCGGCCGTGACGGGCGCTGGATGAGGTCCGGGCACAATTTGCGTGCGTCGTAGATGCGCATGCCGGTTTTCACGCCAAAGGCGCGCGCTTCGTATGAGCAGGTAATAAGCGTTGTGCCGACCGCACCATTCGTGATCCCCACCGGTTTTCCGCGCAGTTCCGGAAAATCGCGCTGCTCGACCGACGCGAAGAATGCATTCATGTCGATGTGCAGGACGGCGCGCGGCCAGTAGCAGTCGGTGTCGGCGACCCCTGCGGGGACAAACGCAGAAGCGGTTTTTCCGCCTTGTGTATTACGGGTCGATACAGTCATGGCGACCCACCTGTTTCAAAAGAAAGCCGGTCCCCGGCGGGTCCCGACTGGATGAAAAGAACGACTACCGGTAGGAACGCATCTGCCCGACCACGACGCCCTGAATGGCGACGCGCTCGGCGGCGAAACGCATCGGCACCATGCTGCGGTTTGCCGGGTGCAGGGTGATCGAGCCGTCCGGGTTGCGCCGGAAGGTTTTAAGCGTTGCCTCCTGATTATCAATCAGTGCCACCACGATCTCGCCATCGCGCGCGTTGTTGCGGCTTTCCACAATTACCATGTCGCCGTGCAGAATGCCGACCTCAATCATGGACTCGCCGTCCACGCGCAACACGAAACGGTTCGCGCCCATGAAGAACTCGGACAGGTCGATCTCGGTTTCGTCCGGAATGGCCTCGATCGGCAGGCCGGCAGCGATGCGTCCGAGTACCGGCAAAATCGGGCGCGGCCCGGTCTTCTGGGCCGAACCTCCCGTAGCCTTGTTCACCAGACGCACGCCGCGCGCCCGGTCGGGGGTGATGGCGATCAACCCCGCCTCTTCGATGGCGCGCAGGTAACGATGCACCGTACCACGCGAAGTGACGCCGAGATGCACACCGATCTCGCGCAGCTTGGGCGGCACGCCGTGACGGTCGGTGTAGGCACGCACGAAGTCGTATACCTCGCGTTCCCTGTCGGTCAGCATATATAGGTCATCTCCATGTGAGCACGCTTCCACCGCTTACAAGCTATTTTTGTGCAGGCCTGCTGCCCTTAGATGTTCTCCTTTTGTTCTCATAATAGCTGGACCCCGGACACAAGGCAAGTTGTCCGGATCGCGCCACAACGAGGGGGTTGCTAGACTTGGGGCACCCGAAACACGGGAAGAGAACACCATGGGCAGCGGAAGGACCGAAACCAGCTACAAGCCGATTTCCTGTGCGAACTACGATCTGTACGAGATCGCGATCCTGCACGCCAGCAAAATGCACCTGACCTGGCAGACCGGCAACATAATCCACGATCAGGTAGTAACACCTCTCAACCTGCGCACCGAGCGCGGTGAGGAATACCTGATATTGCGACTCGCCTCCGGCGAGACAATGGAAATTCGTCTCGACCACATCCGCCGGAGCCAAACCCTGTGATGCGCTGCCTGCTGGTCACCGCGGTACTGCTGGCGGCCATGCCAATCGCGCACGCGCAGCCCTGCAACGACACCGGCGTCGCCCTGCAAGTACTCGGCTCGGGCGGCCCGGAGCTGCAGACCAAGCGCGCCTCAAGCAGCTATCTCTTGTGGATCGACGGCAAGGCGCGCGTATTGGTGGATACCGGTGGCGGCTCCGCGCTGCGCTTCGGCGAAAGTGGCGCACAGATGGCAGATCTCGATGTCGTGCTCTTCACCCACCTGCACGCTGACCACAGCGCGGACTTGCCGGCGCTGATCAAGTCATCATGGTTCGAGAATCGCACGCGTCCATTGCCGCTCTTTGGACCGGTCGGAAACCGGCGGATGCCGTCCACCGTGGCTTTCGTGCGCGCGCTGTTTGACGGCACGCGCGGTGCATACCGTTATCTCGGAGAGTTCATCTCGCCACTCGACAGGAGCAGTTACAAACTTGAGCCGCGCGACGTACGCGAACCGCCGCCAAAGATCGGTGCGCCACGGCGCACTGAGCCCATGATTTTTCCGGTGTTCGAGAATGAACGCCTGCGCGTGCAGGCCGTGACGGTTGCACACGGCCAGCTCCCGGCACTGGCTTACCGCATCGACATCGGTGACAAGGCCATTGTTTTCAGTGGTGACACGAACGGCGATGGAAATGGCTTGCCATCACTGGCCGCCGGCGCCGACTTGTTTGTGGCGCACAATGCGGTAGCAGAAGGCGCGACTGGCGTTGAACGCGCCCTGCACATGCCGCCATCGGTGATTGGAAACATTGCACACACTGCCAAGACAAAACACCTCGTGCTTTCGCACCGCATGCTCCGCACACTTGGCAAGGAAGAAGAAACGCTGACCTCCATCCGCAAGATCTATACCGGCACGGTCAGTTTCGCAGACGATTTGGCCTGCTTCCATCCCTGATCCGAATTCAGCCTGGGTAGCAATACATGGCGGCGACAGCGGGATGAAACGCCGGTTCGCAGTGCGGCAAAACAACTGTTGTGCCGGGTGTCGAAATAATCCAATCGGCGCGTAACCGATAAGTTTCGTTATCAGCCCTGAACCTGCGTATTCTGCCCGGGCGGCGATACGACATTGGCGTGTGGCGGCGAAATGTAATTGCCTTGGGCATAGTCCACACCGCACTCGATCAGTAACTCAAGTATTTCGCGGCTTTCCACAAACTCTGCGACCGTGTACTTGCCGAAGGCATGTGCAATATCATTGATCGACATGACGATCGCGCGATCCGCCGGGTTCTGTACCATGCCGCGCACGAATTGACCGTCTATTTTTACGAAATCCACCGGCAAATGCTTTAGATGGTGGAACGAACTGAAACCACTACCGAAATCGTCGAGCGCGAAACGACAGCCGTGCTCGCGCAACTCACCGATCAGCCGTTGCGCCGCTTCGATATTGGCGATGGCATTCGTCTCGGTGACCTCGAAGATAATCGTCCCTGGGTCTACCTTGTGCCTTGTCAGCAGATCGATTACTTCCGGCACAAAGCGCTCGTCGTCCAGTGTATTGCCGGAAAGGTTGACCGAGATGCACGCGTGCGTGCCGAGGGCTTGCAACTCGGCAAGCTGCAGGATCACGTGGCGAATTACCCACAGATCGATTTGCGGCATCAGGCCGAAACGTTCAGCGGTCGGCAGGAAGGCATTCGGATGAATAACACCCGTTTCATCGGTGAGCCGTACCAGTGCCTCGCCATGCAATACGCCGCCTTCCATCATCTCGAAGCCATGGCACGGGCTTTCCTTATTTGCCAGTGTTGCCGGATCGAGGCCACGCAGAGGAATGATCGGCTGGTAGTGGAGCATAAATCGGTCGCTCTTAAGCGCCTCCTGCAGACGGGCTGACCAGCCAAGGTCGACATTCATTGCAAGTTTTGCGTCTCCGCCCGGTTCATACACATGCGTCTGGTTCCGGCCCTTGTTCTTGGCCACATGACAGGCTATATCGGCATTCGCGAGCACCTCACCGGCTGACTGGGTATCGGCACCGATAAGTGCCACACCGATGCTGCCATAGATGCGGTACTGGCTGCCGGCATGGATGAACGTGTAGTGCTCGAGAATTTCGCGGAAACTTTCTGCCGTTTTCAGCACGTTGTCTTTCGCCACATTGCGCAGGATGATGGCAAACTCGTCGCCGCCAAGGCGCGCCAATAAATCCGTGTCACGCAGGCGAGCGCGCATCTGATCGCTGATCTCGACGAGCAGCTGGTCGCCGGCTGCGTGCCCGGCAATGTCGTTGATATACTTGAAGCGATCGAGATCGAGATAGAGTAGCGCACTGGTGCCGCCACGCCGGCAACGCGTTACTTCTTCATCGAGGTGCGTCTCAAAGAAACGGCGGTTGTGCAGCCGGGTAAGTGGATCGTGATTTGCCTGCCACAACAACTCATGCTGCAGGGCACGGCGCTCGGATATATCCCGGAACGCGACTACTGAACCCTCCAACTGGCCGTCGATACGCAGCGGGTACACCGTACATTCCACCGGCACCGTCGCGCCGCCGTGAGTCCAAAACACTGTCTCCCAGGAGTGCAGCTCATCTCCAGCGGCATAGGCCTTTTGCAGCAAGCAGGCATCTTCCCGATTCTCACGCCCACTCTCATCGGCATAATGGAAGAGACGATGCGCCGCTTGCCCGATGAATAGCGCATTCTCCGGGTAGCCGAGTATGCGGCGAACCGCCGGATTGACGAAAGTAATCTGGCCGGCCCCGTTCACGCCGTACACCCCGTCGCCGACTGAGGCCAGGATGCCGGAGAGGCGGCTGCGCTCAGCTTCGATAGACTTGCGGCTGCGCACGGCGCGGCTCATGGCGGCCAGGCGCGCTATAAACAGTTCCTGTGCTTCGTTCTTGAACATGCACTCGACCGCACCCGCCTTAAGACTGTCCTGGATCACTTCGTCGAGATAGGTACCGGTGAGTATCGCGATGGTCAGGCCAGCGGTGCGCGGATCCGTGCGCAGGCGGCGGCACAGTACATCGCCATTTTCCCCGGGCATGAAATAATCGATGATCGCAATGTCGTATATCCTGGTTTGCGCGAAAACCAAGGCCTCTTGCGCATTCACTGCAACGTCAACAACATAACCCTGCTCGGCTAGCAGGCGTGCATAGGAGGCTCGCACTGTGCGCGAGTCGTCCACAAACAGGACACGGATTGTCTCATTCTCGGGTACGCTGGTTTCTGCAACCGCCAGCGGCGGTGCGAGCAACCGCTCAAGACAATCAGCACTGTCGGTAAAGTCCTCCCACAACAGGATTGCACTACGCGCACGCTGCGACGCCCAGTTCACCAGAGCCGGTTCGGCGTTGCGCACCAGTAACACTACGGCCAGATCGGCGTAATTCAGGTTGGCACAGCAGCACAAGCAGTTCATCGGCGCGTGGCGAGGAGGTCGGTTCAAATGCCAGCAGGATCGCGGACGGTCGTACCGCCCCGTGCCGCTGGACCAGCATTTCCATGGCGGCGGCAGGTGTGCGATGAGGGATGATTTTCGGGAAACGCCCGGCCAGCACCCGCCGCAGCACATGCTGACGGGTGGGTGAAGGTTCGATCACCAGGACAGATGCCGACAGCGCGTCGGGCAATCCTGGCAACGCGGCCAGACCCGCCGCGGGTCCTGATGTGGGATCGATGTTCTGTACGGAACTGCGCATGCGCCCACCCAGACTCCATTCTTATCTGGGTTCTCCCATGCATCGGTCGTGCCAGCTATTGACGACTGTAAGTGTATGATAATAAATATTGTTTTCTTCAGAAAAGAATCTTCAGGCAATACCTGCTGACGCTCGACAGCACGAATCGCCTGTAACGGCAGTATTTCAGCAGTTCCGTTTGCTGCCGCGCGGGGTCAACCAGTCTGTCGTGTGCTACCGGGGGTGCGGCGAAATACCAGGTCCCGGACACCGTGGCCGAGGCGCTGGCCACGCAGTTCGAACCGGGTCAGCGTCCGGTTTAGCGGACGCGGCGTGAAAGGGCCTGCTTCGGCCGTGTTTTCAAATATCTTGGTTGCCGTCAACACAGCGAGCATCTGCTGCGCATAATCCTCCCAGTCGGTGGCCAGGTGCAGCAGACCACCCGGCTTCAGTTTGTGCGCAAGCAATTCAACGAATTCCGCCTGCACCAGTCGGCGCTTGTGGTGGCGCTTTTTATGCCAAGGGTCAGGAAAAAATATATAAACGGCGCTTAAGCTGCCTTCTGAGATACGTTGTTCCAGGAACTCCTTGGCATCGGTGCATGCAACTCGAACGTTCGCGATCCCATCCATCTCAAGCCTGCGCAGCAGCATGCCCACGCCCGGGCGGTGTACCTCGATGCCGAGATAATTGTTCTGCGGATTTGCGGCAGCCATGGCGGCCAGCGCCGCACCGTTGCCAAAACCAATTTCGACATGCACCGGTGCATCACGGCCGAACAGCGCGACGAAGTCTACTGGTGCCTCACCCGGCGAGACGCCATAGCGCGGCAACAGCTCTTCAAGTGCACGCCTCTGCGCCTCGGTGATGCGCCCTTCACGGCGCACGAAACTACGGACAGGATGATAGCGGGGATCGGTTGTCTTCACGCAATCTCCCGGTTAGAGCCGGGTAAACAGGTCAAGTGCATTCTGGTGGGCGATGCGTTCGGCTAGCTCCGGTTGCAGCTGCCGCAACCAATCGCGGGATCGTTCCAGTGTGGTGCTGTATCGAAACCAGAAGTCATTGGTGTAGGTCCCGCTCCCCAGCATGAAACGGTCCGGAAATCGTTCGAAGAGATCGCGCCATTCGGGAGCGAGCTGCCCGCCCGGCGCAATATCGGCGCGATGGGAAAGCTCCGCCCAGAGATTGCGATGCAGTACGAGCATTTTTCCGACAGTCCGCGGGGGCGTCTTGAGTCCGGCATGCGCCCATAGCACGCGCATGTTGGGATCAAACGTCAGGAGTTGCTGGATGACATTGGCCTCGCCATGCACGCTGAGCACCAACTGGCGTTCGACCGCCAACGCCACCAGGCGGCGAACCGCCGGCACATCAACTCTGCCATCGTAAAGATGAAACTCGCCAATACCGCGGTAGTCGACCAGATCGAGTTCGCTTCTCATCCATTCGATGAGTTCGGGATTTTCAAGCCAGTGGTCCCTGTCCTCGCGATTCCGGTAGGGAACAAACAGCGGCACGACCCGCAGTCGATCAGCCTGGAACATTTTCCCGGTACCTTCATTCGGTGTGCTGGAGACCGCGACCCAGGGAACGTTGTATCGCTGCATTGCGCTCAAAAGGGCCTTGGCCGGGTAGAGCGACCAGGCTTCCTGATTATAGTGAATCTGCACATCGAAAATCGGTGGCGTTCGGTCCGGCTCCCAGAGTGCCAGGGCCAAAAGTGCCAACGGCAGGCTGAGGAACGCCAAGGTTCGGCCTGGCAACGTGCGCGTAAAGAAATAGCCCAATACTTTCAGGAATAGTCCGAGTCGCCGCAGAAGTAGACTGATCATGGCGCAGGGAGTCGTGGCGATGCCAGGTGGTTCAGAAGAACGTGCCACCGAGCGGCGAGGACGGCGAACCGTACTGCTTGCGCGGCATGCGCCCGGCCTGAAAGGCTTCACGTCCGGCCTCGATCGCCTTTTTCATCGCGCCTGCCATCAGCACAGGATTTTGCGCCGCCGCGATGGCGGTGTTCATGAGTACACCGGCACAACCCAGTTCCATGGCAATGGCGGCATCGCTGGCGGTGCCGACGCCGGCATCAACAATGATCGGCACGGTCGCTTCTTCCACGATAAAACGGATGTTATAAGGATTACGGATGCCGAGTCCGGAACCAATCGGCGCGGCCAGTGGCATGACTGCCACACAACCCATTTCAGCAAATCGCTTTGCTACGATCGGGTCGTCGTTGGTGTACACCATCACCTTGAATCCATCCTTGATCAGAATCTCGGCGGCCTTGAGCGTCGCGGGGATATCCGGGTAGAGCGTTTTCTCGTCGCCCAGGACTTCCAGCTTGACCAGTTCATGGCCATCGAGCAGTTCGCGCGCCAGCCGGCAGGTGCGAACGGCATCTTCGACGCTATAGCAGCCGGCGGTGTTGGGCAGATAGGTATAGTCCGATGGCGGCAGCACATCGAGCAGACTTTGTTCCTTGGGATTCTGGCCGATGTTGGTACGGCGGATGGCTACAGTGATGATTTGTGCGCCACTGGCCTCGATAGCGCGCCGGGTCTCATCCATATCCTTGTATTTCCCGGTGCCTACCAGCAGGCGTGAGCTATAGGCCTTGCCGGCAATGACCAGTGCGTCGGTTGCAGGTTTCACGGGCGCGTTCATTGAATATGGCTATATTTGTGCAGGCTTGCTTTCATTAACCACCCCCAATCGCGAACACTACTTCCACGCGATCGCTGTCATTCAGCTGGAAATCCGCGTGTCGGCTGCGCGGCACGATTTCCTGATTAACTTCGACTGCCACGCGCTTGCCGACCATGCCGAGTTCATCCAGCAGCGTGGCCACCGTCACGCTGCTGGCCAGTACCCGTTCCTGTCCATTGACCACTATTTTCATCATGACACCTTGGATCTTCCTGCTACAAAAGGCCGTAAAAAATGGAGTTTATAGTGCGAGCTCGCCTCCTGAAAATGATTTACCATTCTAGCGTCCGTGGCCGTAAAATGCAGCGGCGTGGGTAATTCCTGCCATGCATTCCCGGCCAACACCGGGCAGAGCAAGCAAACCACGCGGGCGTCGTATAATGGTATTACCCTAGCTTCCCAAGCTCTTTTTCGAGGTGCCGGGTTGAGGGGTATCGCTGAGCGCTCCGACTCGGAACGCTCACTTTCAAATAAGTTACCAATCGGCGGTATGAGAAGCAGCCTTATCGCTTCTGTGTTGTTGCTGGACGAGGCGCACAAGTTTGCGCCCAGATTCTGGCCGTGGCAGCCAACCAAATCCGTTTCCAAGGAACCCCATATAATTAGAGAATCGCCTATTAACAAGCGGTCTCTGTCCGCATGGTTTCGCAATCCGCTACCGACTGGCATCCTTCTTTAATATACCCGCTGCGACTGCCGCCAGGACTGCCGCAGGTGTTTATGACCAACACAGCCAGTTTGCTGCCAGGTACATCGATCGCTGCACTCGACAGGAGTGTATTGAAAGTGCATGCACTGGACAGACAGAACGATTTGTTGTCAGAGCTCAAAGCGGTGGAATAAAGCGTAGCCGGGCCATTCGGTACATCCCTGAAGGTTTCTGGAGGAGGCGAATGAAATGAAGAGAATCAAGGATATTCTTTGTGTGGTGGAACCGGGGGAGGCGTGCGAGCCCGCCCTGGAACGCGCCGTCACACTGGCTGAGAACAACCATGCCAGCCTGACGGTTGTCGACGTGACCGAACGCGTTGCGACCGGTATCGGGAAGCCTGAGGGTGATCCAATATCTGCCGATCTGCAGGCCGCGATGGTGAGTGTGCATGCACAGGATTTGGAGACCTTGGTCAATCCTTACCGTAAGCGGATCAAGATCGAAACCAAAGTATTGGTAGGCACGCCATTCCTGGAGATCATCCGCGAGGTGCTGCGCAACGGGCGCGACCTGGTCATCAAGATCCCCGAAACCCAGGATTGGCTGGACCGGGTATTCGGCAGTGACGATATGCACCTGTTGCGCAAGTGTCCCTGCCCGGTTTGGCTCATCAAGCCGCAGGCGCCGAAAGCCTACCGGCGCATCCTGGCGGCGGTTGATGTAGGCGACGACTACCCGCCGGCCGAGCTGGAATCAAGACGTACATTGAACCGGCGGATTCTTGAAATTGCCAGTTCCCTGGCACTGGCCGACTTTGCCGAGTTGCATGTTGTGCATGCCTGGTATGCAGTCGGCGAGAGCACCATGCGCGGCGGGTTTATGCGGACGCCAGAGGAGCAGGTAATGGCCTACGTCGAGCAAGTGAGGCGACATCACGCCACCAGTTTGAATGCGCTCCTGCATGATGTGGCCAGCAGCCAGGGGCAAGATGCGCTGGATTTCCTCAAACCCCGAACGCACCTGGTGAAGGGGTGGGCTCGCAAAGAGATTCCGGCGCTGGCCAAGCGGATCGAGGCCGATCTTGTCGTCATGGGGACCGTGGCCCGCACCGGAGTTCCCGGATTCATCATGGGCAATACTGCGGAGACGATTCTGAACCAGATCGAATGCTCCGTGCTCGCGATCAAGCCACCAGGCTTCGTCACGCCTGTCACGTTGGAGGGATGAGCACATCTACAGACCCTTTACGTCGCATTTGCGTTGTTTCTGCTGCTGAGTCTCGAGAATACAGGAAAGATAAACGCCATCTTTTTGAAATCGAACATCATGCGCAATGACGAATAAACGAGCTGGCCACGCAAACCCTTCCTGCGCGATCGGTTCGACTGAGAGGACGACCGGAAGCAGTTGCCCCTGATTGCACCGGACATTTTTCGAGCGACCCTAGGCAGTGAGCGCTGTCTGTCGCTGTTGTTCGCTTTGCATCGCTTGGAGTGTTGGAATTCATGGATCTCACGGTTCTTGGTTTGTTCGTTCTCGGGTTGCTGTCTGCTGGTGGCCGGCGCCGAGTTGCTGGTGCGCGGCGCCTCCAGGCTGGCCCTGTCGCTGGGCATCTCGCCGCTGGTGGTCGGCCTGACCGTCGTCGCCTTCGGCACCAGTTCGCCGGAGCTGGCGGTATCGGTGCAGTCGGCCTGGTCCGGGCGGGCGGATATCGCCCTCGGTAACGTCGTCGGCAGCAACATATTCAATTCGTCTTTTTCATCCTCGGTATCTCCGCCTGATCACGCCGCTGTTGGTGCACCGGCAACTGATCCGTCAGGAGGTGCCGGTGATGATCGGTGTATCGCTGCTGCTGTGGGCCCTGGCCGTCGATGGTGGCATCAGTCGCTGGGACGGTCTGCTGTTGTCGGGTCTGCTGACGGCCTATACCGTGCTGATCATCCGCCAAAGCCGGCGCGAGACTGGCCGGTACGTGAAGAGTACAGGGAATCGATGCTGGCGACGACAGACTGGGATCGCCACTGGGGTGTACAGGTCTGTTGGTACTGGTCGGCTTGGGCGCTGCTGGTGCTGGGTGCTCCAATGGCTGGTGGAGGCCGCGGTGACCGTGGCGCGGCAACTGGGCATGAGCGACCTGGTCGTCGGTCTGACCATCGTGGCCGCCGGCACCTCGTTGCCCGAAGTGGCAACCTCTATCCTGGCGGCCATTCGTGGTGAACGGGACATTGCGGTCGGCAACATCGTCGGCAGCAACATTTTCAATATCCTCGGCGTGCTGGGCATCTCCGCCAGTGTTGCGCCGGCCGGTCTTGCCGTGGCGCCTTCGTTGCTGGCCTTCGATCTGCCGGTGATGGCGGCGGTGGCGGTGGCCTGCCTGCCGATCTTCTTTACCGGCCACCTCATCGCCCGCTGGGAGGGTGCGCTGTTCCTGGCTTACTATGCCGCCTACAGCGCCTACCTGATTCTGGACGCTTCGGGGCATGATGCTCAGGTCGGTTTCTCGATGGTCATGGGTGGTTTCGTGTTGCCGCTGACCGTCATCACGCTGATCGTGTTGACATGGCGTCACTGGCGAGTTGCAGAGAACGGAGAACTTCATGAGCGACGTCAGCCTCCCATGACGGCGGCGCCGACCTATCCTGTGGCTCGCCGCCATTCCCGTTCGCCTGTTCCTGCTCCTTGGCATGGGGTCTTGTTCGCTTTCCATTACCGTGGCATTTCGAGACCGAGTGGGTCCCCACTCTGGCGATTTCGCTTGCCTTCCGCATCGACGGCCTGTCAGCCCAGATGCTGGCCTTGATCACCGGCATCGGCACCTGGATCTTCGTCTACGCCAGCGGCTATCTCGCCCACGAACCGCGCCGGGGCCGGCTGTTTCTCGTGCTGCTACTGTTCATGCTGGCGATGATCGGCGCCGTCACTGCCGACGACCTGATCCTGCTGTTCCTGTTCTGGGAACTCACCAGCCTCACCTCCTTTCTGCTGGTGGGTTTCAACCACGAGGACACCCATGCCCGCGCGGCGGCGCGTCAGGCACTACTGGTCACCATGGGAGGCGGGACTCGCCTTGCTGGGGGGACTGCTGCTGCTCGGGCAGATGGCCGGCACCTGGACGCTCTCCGGCATTGTCGCCGCCGGACCGACCCTGGCCGCCGATCCGCGCTTGCCCTATGCCCTGGTGCTGGTCCTGCTCGGTGCCTTCACCAAGTCGGCGCAGTTTCCCTTTCATTTCTGGCTGCCCAACGCCATGTCCGCGCCCACGCCGGTGACCGCCTACCTGCACTCGGCGACCATGGTGAAGCTGGGCATCTACCTGATGGCGCGGCTCGACCCGGCCTTCAACGAACTGCTGTTCTGGGAGGCGATACTGATCGGGACCGGCACCATCACCGCAGTATGGGCCGCGGTGCTAGCCCTGCGCGAGCGGGACCTGAAGCGCATTCTGGCATACAGCACGGTCTCCGCCCTCGGCACCTTGACGCTGCTGATCGGTCTGCCCAACCCGGGCGCGGGGCTGGCGGTGGTTGCATTTCTGTTCGCCCATGCACTGTACAAGGCGCCTCTGTTCATGGTGGCCGGCAACATCGACCACGCCACCGGCACCCGGGTTATCGACCACCTGATGGGGCTGCGCCGCGCCATGCCCTTGACCGCCGCCGCCGCCGTGTTGGCCGGCCTGTCCATGGCCGGCCTGCCGCTTTCCTTCGGCTTCGTGGCCAAGGATGTGATTTCCGTCGCCAAGACCGAGGCCGAAGTGATCGTCCTGGTGAGTTATGCGATCGTGCTGGTCAATGCCGTCGCTGTTGCCGTCGCCAGCGTGGCGGCGGTGCGCGTGTTCTGGGGGCCGCCGGAAGCATCGCGCGGCCAGGTGCACGAAGTGTCCTGGCGCATGTTCGTGCCGCCCCTGGCGATCGTGCTGCTGGGCATCGAGTTCGACTTTTTTCCGGCCATCGTCGATCCCCTGCTGATCGCGGCGGCGCGAACCATCGCGCCGGGACTGGGGCAGGTGGATCTGAGCACCTCCTACGACTTCGCTGTTCTCCGCCACCGGTATCACGGCGGTGATCGGTCTGCTGTTCTTCCTGTCCTGGGATCGTCTGCACCAGGCCCTGCAACGGCTGCACTGGCTGGATCGTTACGGCCCGGCCGCCCTGTATGAGTATCTGCTTCACGGCCTGTCGCGCGTTGCGGCCTGGCAGACACGGGGCTTGCAGCATGGCCGGCTCAGCGGCTATCTTCGTCTGACCCTGGCGGCACTGCTGGTGATGGGCGCCGGCGCCTGGGCGCTGACCGAGACCCGCCTTTCGCCGCACTGGGAATGGCCATCACACGCGTGGGCCTGGACGGTGGCCTGCCTGCTCATGGTGGCCGGCGCCACCGCCGCGGTATTGCAGCGGGAACGTTTGGCCCTGCTCATGGCCAGCGGGTTGGTGGGCTACGGTTCTGCCGCGTTGTTCCTTTTCGCCGGCGCACCCGATCTGGCGTTCACCCAGTTTGCGGTGGAGACAGTGCTGGTGGTGGTGGCCGCGAGCGTGCTGCCGCGTTACGGCCCGACGCCCAAACAGCGCGAGTCGTGGCGTCTGTCGAACCTTGCCTTGGCTGGAGTCGCCGGCGTGGGCACATTTTTCCTGCTCGCCCATTTGGCCACGCTGCCGGTGAATCCCGAACTCGCCGACTGGTTCGCCCACCACAGTCTGCCCGAAACGCGCGGCCGCAATGTGGTCAACGTGATCATCGTGGATTTCCGTGCCCTCGATACGCTGGGCGAAATCGCGGTGGTGGCCTTCTCGCTGCTGGCGGCGCTGCCGCTCCTCGTCGGCTTGAAAAAGGCGACGAAGCGCCATGACTCCGCGTTCGACCCTGCTGCAGCAGGCCGCGCGGCCGGTCTACTGGATCATGCTGGCGGCCGCGCTCTGCATTGTGCTGCGCGGCCACAACGATCCAGGCGGCGGTTTCATCGGCGGCCTCGTTGCGGTGGCGGGCAGCAGCGTGCTCGCCAGCATCCTGGGCACCCATGCCGCCCGCCGTTGGCAGCCGTTGGCGCCGCTGCCGCTGGCCATGATGGGCGTCGGACTGGCGATGCTGGCTGGCTTCGCCGGAGCCGCAGCCGGGCTGCCCTTCCTCACCCACCTGTGGACGAATATCGGCCTGTCCACGGCGATGCTGTTCGACCTGGGGGTGTTCTGCGCGGTTTGGGGGGCGCTGAGCGGCTATATCTATGCTTTGCTGGACGGCTGCAACGGGGAATCGGTGCCGTGAGCATCGTCCTCATGCTGACCATCAGCCTGGCCGTAGCGGCGGGCGTGCTGCTCGCGCTCTCGCGCGACGTCTTCCGGCTGATAGTGGGACTGGCGGTGTTGGGCAGCGCGGTGAACCTGATCGTCTTCATGGTCGCTCGCCCCGGCAGCCTCATTCCGCCGGTGATCAAGGCCGGCGCCAGCCAGTTGCCGGCGGCGGCCGCCAACCCCTTGCCGCAGGCGCTGGTGCTGACGGCGGTCGTGATCGGCTTCGCGCTGCTGTGTTTCGCCTTGGTGCTCGGCGCGTGTCTTACCCGACGCAGCGGCCACGAAGATGTGGACCTCATGCAGGTGGTCGAGCCACCGGCCGCCGACCCGGTCAAACCGCCGGTGCTGGAGGAATGATGCTGGTCCTGAGTCCGCTGCTCGTTCCCCTGTTCACCGCGCTGCTGACCGCCATGCTGGCGAAGCACGAAGTGCTGCGCAAGGGCGTGAGCCTTCTCGGCGCCGTCGTGCTGCTCCTGTGCGCCGTCCTACTGTTGGTGAACGTGACGAAAGACGGTCGCCAGTCGGTGGCGCTCGGCAACTGGCCGCTGCCATATGCCATCGAAATCGCTGTCGATCGCTTGAGCGCAGCCCTGGTGCTCACCACGGCGCTGTTGGGGACAGCGGTGCTTTTATATCAGATACGATGGAACGAAGCGGCGACGGACGGACCCGGGCTCCATCCTCTGTTGCATGCGCTGCTGGCATCCGCGGGGGGGGTGTTCCTCGCAGCGGATCTGTTCAATCTATACGTCTGGTTTGAGTTGATGTTCATCAGCGTTCTCGGTCTGCTGGTATTGGGCGGGGCACAGCGGAATGTCGAAGCGGCGTTCAAGTATTTCGCCGTGAGCATGCCGGGCACGCTGCTGCTGCTGGGTGCGGTGAGCATGCTCTACGGTGCCACCGGTCAGCTCAATTTCGCAGCCCTACGCGAGGCCGCCCTGCGGCCGGAGGTGATGGGGGCTCTGCCGGTCTACGTTGGCTTGATCCTGCTTGCCTTACTGCTCAAGGCGGGCGCGTTCCCGCTGTTTGCGTGGCTGCCGGCGAGCTATCACACGCTGCCTGCGCCGGTGCTGGCACTGGCGGGAGGGCTGCTGACCAAGGTCGCCGCCTACGTCCTGCTGCGCCTGCTTGGCGATGTGTTCGTCGCCACGCCGGGAATACTGATCGAAGCCCTCGGTTGGCTCGCAGTGGTCACCATGTTAACCGGCGTCTTGGGAGCCGCCTACCACTGGGACCTGCGGCGCATTTTCGCCTTCCATATCATCAGCCAGGTCGGCTACCTGCTGCTGGGGATCGCCCTGGCCACACCGGCAGCCGCGGCGGGAACGGTCTATTTCCTGCTCCACAACATTCTGGTCAAGGGCAACCTGTTCCTCATCGCAGGCCTGATGTGGGCGGCCTCGGGGCAATACGACCTGCGACGCATCGGCGGCCTGTACCCGGCGCGCCCGCTGCTGGCCCTGCTGTTCCTGGTAAATGCGTTTTCCCTGGTGGGCGTGCCGCCCACTTCCGGCTTCTGGGGCAAGTTCCTGCTGCTGCGGGAGGCCTTCGCGCAGGGCCGCTTCGTCTGGGGTGGCATCGCCCTCGCGGTGGGGTTCTTGACCCTCTATTCCATGAGCAAGATCTGGCTGGAGGGATTCTGGAAGCCGCATCCGCCCGATGCGCCGATCAAGGCGGCGGTTGCCGCACCAGTCCCGGTTGCGGCTTACGTTGCCGTAGCCAGCGTCACCCTGCTCATCCTGATCATAGGCATTTTCCCGGAGCCGTTCATCCGCTACGTCGAAACGGCTACCGGTGCATTCTGGACAACAGGAGGCGCGCGATGAACAAACTGCTCGCGGCCGGCCTTCTGTTTCTCAACTTCGGGAAGGACGTGATCGTGTCCGGAGGGATCACCGCCGCGATCATTTTGCGCGGAGGCAAGGCAGTGCGACCGGGATTCGTGCGCATGTCCTACGGTGACCTGGGCAACACCGCCGCCAACCTCCTGGGCGCCCTGGTCTCCCTGACGCCTGGCACTACCGCCGTGGACATCGACCCGGAACGCAGGGAGTTCTTACTGCACCTGCTAGATGTTGAGCGCGCCGAGGCTACGCTGGCAACGATCAAACGCGATTTCCTGCTGCCCATCCGCACCCTGTTCGGAGGCGATGCATGACGCTCCTGATGCTGTTCGTTCTGGCGGCGGGTGTCGCGGCACTGATGGGCTTCTACCGGTTGCTCGCGGGGCCTTCGCGCACTGATCGGGTGGTCGGCCTGGAGATCCTGTTTTCGGTGGCTGTCGTGTTCAGCCTCATTGCCGCCTGGGTGAGCGAACGCACGGTTTACCTCGACGTGGCCATCGGTCTGGCGCTGGTCGGCTTCGTCGCCACCCTCGCCTGGGCGCGCTTGATCCAGGCCAGCCGGAAGAATAGCGGGGAGGGAACATCATGACACTGTTGGGCTGGGCGATCTGCATAGCGGCGATGACCATCCTGCTCATCGCCGCTGTCGGCATCATCCGTCTGCCCGACGCCCTTGCGCGCCAGCATGCCGCTACCAAGGCGGGGACGCTCGCAGTGTCGCTGTTCGCGCTCGGCCTCGCACTCGTTGCTTGGGACGTGGGCTGGACTTGGCGCCTGCTGCTGCTGGTGGCGATCCTCTCGATGACCCTGCCGCTGGCCTCCCACGCCTTGGCCCGCGCGGGGGCGGCGGAGCTGGAACGGGAGGGACGAGACGAAGCGGCATTGCGCGTGCGTTGAAGGGCCGTCTTCAGCCTTGAAAACAGGTTATCCAGAACTGCCTCGGTTACCAGGCCCATACGTTTGAAGGATCGGCGGTTGGCGCCCGGCCGTCACTCGCGTAGGGACTTCAAGACCCGTCGGCCTTACCGGATTTTTTGTAGCTTTGCTTCACCATGTAATAACCAATTGCCAAGGCCAGAATGATCGCGCCGATGCCAATCAGCGTGAGATCCGATAGTTTTTCTGTATCCAGAATAATCACCTTGCGTGCGATGGCGATCATCGCCACAACTAACACAATCTCGACGCGCAGTTTGTGGTCGGCCAAGTACGATTTGATCGTGTCGAGAAGCTCAATGCCGATCAGGACCAGCAGGAACATGCCGAAGATTTCGAGTAGTTCGTTAATTTCGAGTAAAAAAACCGGTGGCGTGATTATATCCTTTACGATGACCCAGCCGAGTTCGAGGGTCGCGAGCGCAACCACCAAGGCCATCATTCCGACGAGCGAGAAGACGACAAGCTTTTCAAAAAGTTTGAGTGCCGCGATCATCGATACCACCTTATAGAGAGTGGAAATAACAAGTTTACAATAGAACACCACTTAAATTGCTTCTCATATGAGCCTAGTCATACCTAAGGCGCGCGCGTGACACAGGACCCGTTCACGGATTGCAAGGATGCACGGGGCTGGAATCGGAATTCGCGGCCCACAGGACTATGCTTCTGTCGCCATCGAGAGCGGCGCAAGCCTGAATAGCGAAAGCTCGTACCCTGATCTAGTTCGCCTGCTTCCACAGGATCGCTCGCCCCCGTCGCGAGGGCTGGGCGCAGATTGAGAGTGAGTTTCTCTGCGGGTCAACTGTCCTGATGGCTCAAGCCGAGAAGGAGGCCACGACGAAAGGCTGGAGCGGGCGGATAGGAATCGAAACCACATAAGCTGCCTGGAGCACTCCCAAGCAAGAGACACAGGCCCCCCCCAGTTTCACAAACTTCATTGCGACAGTCATTACAGTAATCACACCACTGACAGAACTGCGATTTGTCGTCTTGGTGGTATCCTCGTAAGATCAGCATTGCGCGGGCGTCGTATAATGGTATTACCCTAGCTTCCCAAGCTAGAGACGTGGGTTCGATTCCCATCGCCCGCTCCATCCTTGATCTCCGGGAGGCGCAGTGAAAAAGACCTTGAAGATCCTGGGGCTGACCCTGGCCGTATTGATCGGTGTGCTGATTACAGCCGCGATCGTCCTTCCCTTCGTGTTCGATCCCAACCAGTACAAAGGAGAGATCATACGCCTGGTGAAAGATAAAACCGGGCGCGACCTGAAAATCGAAAAGAAGATTGGCTGGTCGTTTTTCCCGCGACTCGGGATCGAGGCCGGCGGGCTGGAACTGAGCAATGCCCCGGGCTTTGGCAAGCAGCCGTTTGCCAGAATCGAAGCCGCCGGCGTGCGCGTCGAGTTTCTGCCGTTGCTCAGCGGCAAGCTCTCCGTGGACACGGTATCTACCTGCACGGTCTCAATCTGAATCTTGCGAAAAACACCGCCGGCAAGAACAACTGGGAAGACCTTGCTGCGAAGGAGCACCGCGACCGAACTGGAGAAGAAGGAATCCGGCAAATCATCCCTCGCGGCGCTCAGTGTCGGCCGGCTCGATATCCGTCGCGCCAATATCAACTGGCAGGATGCCGCGGCTGGCAGCACTGTCGCGGTAAAGCAATCTGGAGCTTTCGACTGGCAAGTTCGTCTCCGGCGAACCGCTCGACCTGCGGCTGGGCTTTGAACTGGCACGCGACAAGGCCAAGCCCATCAAGGCCGCGCTCCAAAGCCGCCTGACCGCTTCCCCGGACACACTCAAACTTGCAAACCTGGATCTCAAGGTAGACGACAGCCGCTTGACCGGTTCGATGGAAATCCGGAACTTCGCCAGCCCGGCGGTACGTTTTGATCTTGCACTCGACAAGATCGATCTTGACCGTTATCTCGAAGACGAACAAACAAGCAAACCGGCCACTGGGAGCACAAAGAGCACACCCGCACCGGCAGCCGATCAACCGCCCGTAGTATTACCGCTTACGACGCTGCGCAGCCTGGACCTGAACGGCAAGTTCCGTATCCAGGAAATGAAGGTGCTCGGTCTGCGTTCGAAAGACGCGCAAATCAAACTCCATGCGAAAAATGGCCTCATCACTCTCGGCCCCAACCAGGCAAAACTCTACAGCGGCAACTACAGCGGCAACACCGCGCTGGACGTGCGCGGCAAAACGCCACAACTGAAAATGGACGAGAAACTGGAACAGGTACAAATCGGCCCGCTGCTCAAGGACATGCAGCTGTTCGACAACTACACCGGCACCGGCAACATCGGTCTCAAGCTTAGCGCCCAGGGATTCGATGCAGACCAGATCAAGAGGACGCTGAACGGCACGGTCGCAATCGCGTTTCATGATGGCAAGATCGAAGGTATGGATCTGATCAAACTCATCGAGCAGGCACGCGCCCTGCGTGACGCCGCGCGCGGCAAGCCGGTGGCGGTTAAGACCAGTCGGAGAGCGACACCACGGCATTCAAGTCGCTAACCGCTAACGTGCGCGTCGTGAACGGCATTGCGCAAAACGACGATCTCGCACTCGACGGTCCGAACCTGCGCGCCACCGGCCGCGGCACAGCTGACCTGGTGCGCGAGACCCTGGACTACCGCCTCAAGGTCACGGTCGCCGAAGGCGCCGAACGTCGCGGCACGACCGTGCCGGTGATCATTTCCGGCACCTTTGCCAAGCCCAGCTACAACGTCGACTTTGGCGAACTGGTCAAGCAGGAAGCGGAGAAGCAGCTCGAGAAACAGTTGCAGAAAGGCCTGGAACAACTGTTGCAACCCAGGAAGAAAAAGTAATACGAATGCGGCAGTCAGCACCAATCGATGCGCGCGCACTACGCCGCCGACTGCTTGGCTGGTTTGATCGCCACGGACGCAAGGATCTGCCCTGGCAGCGCTCGCGCGACCCGTATTGCATCTGGGTGTCGGAGATCATGCTCCAGCAAACCCAGGTGAGTACGGTCATTCCCTACTACGAACGCTTTCTGAAACGTTTCCCGGATGTGCAAACCCTGGCACGCGCCAGGCTCGACAGTGTGCTGCACCACTGGACCGGACTCGGCTACTACGCCCGCGCGCGCAACCTGAAAAGCGCCGCAGAGATCATCGTAAGTCGAGCACGACGGATGTTTCCCGCGCGATATCGAAATGGTCGCCAACCTGCCGGGCATCGGCCGCTCCACCGCCGGAGCGATTCTGGCGTTTGCCTTCGGTCAGCGCCATCCGATTCTCGATGGCAACGTCAAGCGCGTACTCACGCGCCTGCACGCGATCGAAACACCGGTTCTACAGCGCGGCACTGAAGCAAATCTCTGGGCGCTTGCCGAACGCTACACGTCCAAGACACGCGTCAATGACTACACCCAGGCAATCATGGACCTGGGCGCGACGCTCTGCCGGACGCGCACGCCAGACTGCCCGGCCTGTCCGCTGCAACAGGATTGCGCCGCTTACGCACAAGGACAACCAGAACGATATCCGGTGCGGATCGCACGCAAGACGTTACCGGTGCGCGAGATCGGCATGCTCATGATCCGCGATGCGCGTGGACACGTACTGCTTACCCGGCGCCCTCCGGCGGGCGTGTGGGGCGGATTATGGGGATTCCCGGAATGCGCGCCGGATAGCTCGGCAACCGATCGCTGCCGCGATGCTTTACGGCCTGCAGATAAAAACCGAGACTGCCTGGCCAGTATGTCGTCACGGTTTCAGCCACTTCCATTTGCACATCACGCCGATTCCTGCACGCCTGACGGGGACAAGCCGTACGGCGATGGAGAGTGCACCGACAGTCTGGTATAACCTCGAGAAGCCAGACGCGCGCGGTCTGGCGGCGCCGGTCAAGCGCTTACTGCAACAACTAAGAAGTTGTTAATGGTCGCTTTGCCGCTTCGGTTATACACGAGCGTGATAGAAACCGGTGGTTATCCACCCTTCATCTGCCCCCATGGAAAGCAGGACTGCACGGCATTATCCAAATGAGGAATAAAATATGAGTCGCATGGTGAACTGCGTCAAACTCGGCCGCGAGGCGCCCGGGCTCGATTTTCAGACCTACCCGGGCGATCTCGGCAAACGCATTTTTGAAAACGTATCGAAAGAGGCATGGCAACAGTGGATGTCGCACCAGACCATGCTGATCAACGAAAACCGCCTGAGCCCGCTTGATCCGAAGACACGTAAATTCATCGAGGGCGAGATGGAGAAATTCTTTTTTGGTGAAGGCTCTGCACCACCAGCTGGCTACGTGCCGCCCTCGAGCAAGAAGTAATCCCGGCCATCAAGGTTTCAGTACTTTTGAGCTAGAAGCTCTGCAATTGTTGATCGGTGGGTTCGGCGCAGCAGTACCACGGCTCGGACAAACGCGCGCCGAGCGCGGCCGTGCCGCCCTCCGGCAACGCTGGTGCGCTCAATCCAGCCGCCGCGTGCGCCAACTGCCAGATGCGTGCGAAGCTGTCGCGGCGCGCCATGCCGCTGGTTTCCGCATCGGCCACCAAGGCCTGAATGTCCTTCTGCAATACGTCCATGCGCGCATCTGCGTGCTGCCACGGATAGCCGAGCAGCTTCGGATCGAACGCACCGAGAAAATTCGTAAAACCCGGCAACTTGAGCAGCTCCGAACCCTGCGGCACCAGCAGGCGAATGGCGAGTTGAATCGGCGGCACGCTCTCAATGAGTTCGAGTTCGATCAGACGCGCGAGCAGCGCGATGTAACCTTCGAGCGTTGTCCACGGTGTAAATGGCACGAAGGTCGGCGCGAGCGCAATACCGGCGGCTCGCACCAGTTGCACGGCGCGTCCGAAGTCGGCATTCGTATGGTTCTTGGCGAGATATTCCAGTATCCGGTCGTCCACCGACTCGATCGCCGAGGTAATAAACAGGCATCCGGTATCCTTCAATACTGGCAACAACCCAGGGTGTGCAAGCAGGTGCTGGATCTTGATGGTGGCGTCATACGTCACTCCTGGAAATTCGGCATGCAATGCGCGCATCAGCCTCTCGGCATGCGTCGGGCCATTGAAAAAATCCGGATCGCCGAACGAGATATGCTGCGCGCCGGCCGCCACCTGTTGGCGGATGTCCTGCATGACCACTTCTACCGGCAGGATGCGGAACTTGCCCTGGTACACCGGCACCACCGGACAATGCCGGCACAGGTGTTTGCAGCCACGCGAGCCTTCGGCGAAACCGACCACCTTGCTGCCGCCCTCGGGCGTGATCAGGTGCGCGTAGCGTGTCAGCGCCGGCAGACCCGAACGATCGGGCACGACGAAATCGATTTTCGCCAGACTCACGACTGGCTCGCTTTGCGCTCCGGCGTTACCGCGCTTCAACCTCCGCGCCAGCGACACCAGCGCTGGCTCCACTTCACCACCAAGTACCGTTGCCACACCGAGATCGCGAAACATCGCCTCGTTCATGGGCGCATACAGACCATAAACACACAGGTGTGCACCGGGAGCGAGTTGCTGAATACGCGGCAGTGCCGCGACCGCGATGCGCGTAGCGGTATGCATGGCAACATAAATGGCGATCAGTCCAGAACCGGCCAATACCTCGGGCTCAAGCATTTGCAGGGACAGATCAAGGCACTGCACCTCACAGCCCTCGCGCTTCAGCCACGCAGCCGGCTCGGCCAGGCCGAACGGCTGACGGCCAAGTTCGTAGGGATTGATGAGAACAACTTTCATGTGCGCTGGAATCCGGAAGAGCGGCGACGTTATGCCTTCATGCGTCCAATTTCAACCGCTCAGTGTGCGCGGGAATTTGCCGGCTACGAGTCGGGTTCAGGCAATCGACGCATGCCTAACTACCAAACCGCATCGTGCACCAGTCGCACCCCGGGTTTAACCCGTCCCCGGGAGCTAGTTCGCATTTTTTTACAAATGCCGGTCGCTTCTCTATAATTCGCCACCCACGGCCGGGTAGCTCAGTTGGTAGAGCATGCGACTGAAAATCGCAGTGTCGACAGTTCAATTCTGTCCCCGGCCACCATTTTCCCCCAGCATCCTGAGACCATGCCCGCAACTAATCGCCCGGATGCGTTGCTGCTTCTCACTTCGACCTGCCCGTATTGCCCGGCGGTGCTCGCGGCGCTCAACGATCTCGTTAAAAGCGCAGACATCGGACGCCTCGAAGTCGTGAATATCGGTGCGCACCCGGAGGTCGCCCGGCAATATGGCGTGCGCACCGTGCCATGGGTGCGGCTCGGACCGTTCGAACTGGAAGGCCTGCGTTCGGCGGCCGAGCTCAAGCAGTGGGTCGAACGCGCCGGCACACCCGAGGGACTGGCTGAATATTTCCACGAGCTCCTGAAGGAAGGCGCTTTGCCGAAGGTAAGCGCGCAGGCTACGCGTGACCCGGCGGCACTCGATGCGTTGTTGCAGCTGCTCGGCGACCCGGATACCGAATTGACCGTGCGCATCGGCATCAACGCGGTGTTTGAGGAATTGGAACGCAACACCGCGCTGCAGCGCACGGTACCAGCACTCGTCGCACTCAGCACGCACCGCGATGCGCATATCCGCGGCGACGCCGCGCATCTCCTGTCGCTCACACACAATCCCTCGGTTAAGGCACAGCTTGAACGTCTGCTGCAGGACGAGGTAGCCGATGTGCGCGAGATCGCACGCGAGGGACTGGAGCGGTTGGCGGCCAGTGGCCCGGATGCGGGCACACAGACCGGTAATTCAGGGAAGACTTCTACCTGACCATGAACCGGGTGGAGGCCGCACACCCGGACACCTCAGAAGAGTTCAAGCTGCGGTGTAATGCGTGGCGGACAGAACTGCGAGACATCCAGCGGCGGAAAATCACCGAAACCAAGCCGCCGTTCGGCCATGGCGAAGCGTTTGGCCAGCAGATCGGCATAGTCGCCGGTGCCGCGCATGCGCGCACCAAAGCGGCTGTCGTATTCCTTCCCGCCTCGCATGTCGCGGATACGGTTCATGACATGCGCGGCCTTAAGCGGTTCGTGCGCCGTGAGCCATGCCTCGAACAACTCCTTCAACTCATGCGGCAGGCGCAGCAGCACATAGCCTGCCGACCGGGCGCCAGCGGCGTGCGCGGATTCCAGTATGTTTTCCAGTTCGCCGTCGGTGAGCACCGGGATCAGCGGCGCCACCAACACACTGACCGGCACTCCGGCCGCGCTCAGCCTACGAATAACTTCGAGCCGGCGCGGCGGTGCCGCGGCACGCGGTTCCATGTGGCGCGCCAAGGCTCGCTCGAGAGTAGTGATGGACACGGCGACCGATACAAGCTTGTGCGCGGCAGCGACCTCCAGCAAATCGAGATCGCGTTCGATCAGCGCTGACTTGGTCACGATACTGAACGGGTGCCGGCATTCGACCAGCAGCTCGAGAATGCGGCGTGTGATTTTGAATTTTCGTTCACCCGGCTGATAGGCATCGGTGTTGATGCCGACCGCAATCGGTGCCGGCCGATAACCGCGCACGGCCAGCTCGTTCCTCAGCAATTCCGGCGCATCCGGCTTGTAGAACAGACGGCTTTCAAAATCGAGCCCGGGCGACAGCCCGAGCCAGGCATGCGACGGGCGCGCGAAGCAATAGACGCAACCATGCTCGCAGCCGCGATACGGATTGATGGAGCGGTCAAAACCGACATCCGGCGAGTCGTTGTACGCGATAACCGTGCGGCTTGAATCCAGGGTGAATGTAGTGCGCAACGGCTCAAGCGGCGCATCCAGACTGCCCCAGCCATCGTCCAGCGCTTCCTGTGTCGTTGCGCTGTAGCGATTATCCGGACTGAAAGTCGCACCGCGACCACGCTGCAAACGATTGTAGTCTTGGTTGTCCATGGGGCGTGTTCCTGAATCTGTACCCTGCCCTGTCAAAGTGCCGCGTCGATGCTACGCAAACTGCTCTACATGATATCCAGCCGCGGTGAACCGGGTAAATTCTGCCTGATACATTCTTACACGCACCCGACGTGTCGGTTTGAATGCCAACCGGTGGCAGGCTCAATTCGCGGGCTTGCCCAGATCGAGCTCGGCGGTGACCTGCCGGTCGTAAATCAGCGCCGCCGATTCGCGCCGCGCCTGCGGACTGAGCAGGTGCTCGTGATTTTCGCCGGGTACAATCAGATGTACGACGCGCATTCCCTGCAGGACAAGGTAATCGGCAATCAGCGCGCGATGACAATGCTCGGGGTCGCGTTCGGCACACAACATCGCGGTCGGCGCGCGCGCGGCTAGTCCCACAACCTGACTGACCGCTTTCTTGAATAATTCAGTTTCCATGTGATCGGCAAAACCGCGACGGCCTTCGTCGAGCGCGATGTGCGGCGATTTGAAATTCAAGGCGCGCTGGCCACCCAGGTGCCGTCCGGCCCAGTGGTAGACGATATTTTCCTGCCCACAGGATTCGCGCAGGTTTTCCTCGTTGAATTGCGGATAGCGCGTGGAGTGCGGCTGGGCCCGTACATCCACGAGCGTGACAATACCCGCCTGTGCGAGCATCGTCATCAACTCGGTAATCGGACGGTTGCTGTGTCCAACGGTCCAGAGTGTCAATGCGTCGTGCATCGCTACACCGGACAGGCAATACCGGTGCCACCGTGGCCGCAATAGCCACGCGGATTCTTGGCGAGATACTGCTGGTGATAATCCTCGGCGAAATAAAACTCGGGTGCATCGAGGATCTCGGTGGTGACCGGTGGAAATCCGGCCTGTGCCAGTTCCTGTTGATAGCGTTTGAGTGAGGCAAGCGCCGCCTGCTGCTGCGCTTCGCTGTAGGTATAGACGCCGGAACGGTACTGAGTACCAACATCGTTGCCCTGGCGCATGCCCTGGGTCGGGTCGTGCGCTTCCCAGAATACCTTGAGCAGCTGCGTGTAACTCACCAGCTTCGGATCGAACACCACGCGCACCACTTCATTGTGCCCGGTACGGCCACTGCACACTTCCTCATAAGTCGGATTGGGCGTGTAACCGCCGGCATAACCCACCGCGGTGACATACACACCCGGCAGCTGCCAGAAACATTTTTCCGCACCCCAGAAGCAACCAAATCCGAACATGGCCAGTTCCAGCCCATCCGGATACGGTGGTGCGAGCACATGGCCGTTCACGAAGTGCTTTTCCGGCACGCGCATTTTTTCAGCGCGGCCAGGCGGCGCCTGGTTTGGCGCCGGCATTTGTCCCTTCCTTAATAAACCAGACATAGCCCTTTCCTTGTTTAAGGTCACCCAGTCTGCACCAAGTTTCACCGCGCGGCCATCAACACCCTGTTTTAGATAGGGATTTTGCGCCGGGCTGAATTTCGACGATTGAACAGAGTATTTGTACAATACATGTATATGTTTTGTATAATTGAGCAATTACTACAACTGTTTGTATATTATAGATTATATAATTATTTTTTCATTTTATTGACATGGGTATGATAATTTGTATAAGATTTGCACAAGTTACAAATAATGGAGAATCGATCATGGCAGCACTACTGGTTTCACTCATGTTTGTCAGCCTCGCCGGAATCGTGCTTTTCCTGCACAACTCGAAGCCGCGCCCGATAGTGAGTGCCGTCGTGCACCGACCGGCGCCGCCGCGCCGCTGATTCGAATACCGCCTGCTTCTCCGGAATCGACGAACCATGAACAAGAAGAACCAAACCAGCGCACTGCCTGCTGACTCGGAGTTCTATCCAATCCGCACTGTAGCCACGCTCACTGGTGTAAACGCCATCACCATTCGCGCCTGGGAACGACGTTACGGCCTGATCAAGCCGGTGCGCACCGACAGCGGTCACCGCGTCTACACACGGGCCGACATCGACAACATCCACCGCATTGTGGCGCTGCTGGACAAGGGTGTTGCCATCAGCCAGGTGCGGCACACACTCGACTCAGCCGAACAGGGCGCGGCGCGCACCGATGAGGCCGGTCCCTGGGCCGGATTCCGCGATCGCATGATCGTGGCGATCACTCAATTCGACGAAAACCGGCTTGAGGATACCTATAACGAAGTTCTCGCGCTCTACCCGACCGATCTGGTGACGCGCAAGATATTGGTGCCGTTGCTGGTCGAACTCGGCAAGCGCTGGGAGAGCGCCGAAGGCAGTGTCGCCGAGGAACATTTTTTCGGCGTGTACCTTCGCAGCAAACTCGGCGCGCGCTTCCACCACCGCCAACGCAACAACACCGGACCCAAGCTGCTCGCTGCCTGCCTGCCGGGCGAACAACACGAGATCGGTTTGCTGTTGTTCGCACTGGCGGCGCACGAGCAGGGCTACCGGCTGGTGCTGCTCGGTGCCAACATGCCGCTTGCCGATCTGCCGCTTGCCGCAAAACGTTCTAAAAGTGATGCCATTGTGTTGTCCGGTTCTGTAGAACCGAACGCGCATTTATTCTCCGAACAATTGCCGGCACTGGTCGCCGCTGCTGACATGCCGGTATTCGTCGGAGGCCTCACGGCAGTGCGTCGGCACGACGAAATTGTAGCAGCCGGCGCGTTACCGCTCGGCAACGACATCGCGCATGGCCTGCAGCGCATCGGCGATTCTCACGAGCTGTCAGGCACCACCCACTGAATCAACCGTACACGACAGGAGCCAATGATATGAACACTGTTGCAAATCTCGCCGTCAACTGGACCGAACAAGGACTGGTGCCGGATGCCGTCATCCGCGCTGGCATCCGCCGCCTGTGCAAACAGCGGCTGGTCCGAAATACATGCCGGCGATGCCGAGGCCGCGTCTGCCAGCCTTCGAGAAATTTTTGGCGCACATGAACGCTGCGGAACTGGCCCCGCTGCCGCACAAGGCCAATGAGCAGCATTATGAAGTGCCGGCGGCGTTCTACGCCACGGCGCTCGGCCGGCACCGCAAGTACAGCTCATGCTACTGGCCGCAGGGGATGTCAAATCTGGATGACGCTGAGGCTGTGGCCCTCGCTGCCACTTGCGAGCACGCCGGAATCGAAAATGGCCAACGCATTCTTGAACTCGGTTGCGGCTGGGGTTCACTGACCCTGTGGATGGCCGAGCATTATCCGGCAAGCCGCATTACCGCCGTGTCCAATTCGCATTCGCAGCGTGAACATATTCTGGGCGAGGCGGCGCGGCGCGGATTGCAGAACGTGGACGTCATTACATGCGACATGAACGTCTTCGATACACAAGCGCGCTTCGACCGTATCGTGTCGGTCGAGATGTTCGAGCACATGCGTAACTGGCGTGCACTGTTCCAGCGTGTGCACGGCTGGCTGGTGCCGGGCGGGCGTTTCTTCATGCACGTGTTCTGCCACCGCTCGACGCCGTATGAATTTGTGGACAACGGCCCGTCCGACTGGATGGGACGGCATTTTTTCTCCGGCGGCATCATGCCGAGCGACGACCTGGCATTACGCTTCCAGGAGGATCTCAAACTGGTGCAGCGCTGGCGCTGGGACGGTACACACTACGAGAAAACCGCAAATGCCTGGCTCGCCAATGTCGATGCGCAACGCGACACGGTGTTGCCGGTGCTGGCCGCCACCTATGGAGACGATGTGGCACAGCAGTGGTTGCAACGCTGGCGCATCTTCTTCATGGCCTGCGCAGAACTGTTTGGCTACAACCACGGCCAGGAATGGTGGGTGAGTCACTACCTGTTTGAACGGCCGATGGCCGCCAAATACAAGTAACGAAAGGGGTCCGGCATGCCACTGCTCATGAATTTTCTTGCCTTCCAGATCGGCTGGTTCGCCTGCGTGCTCGGCGGCGCGAATGGCCTGCCATGGGTCGGCACCGGCATCGCACTCGCGATTGTCGCCTGGCACCTGACACGTGCTGTGCGTCCCAGACAGGAACTGCTGCTCGTATTGTGTGCGGCCGCGATTGGCATACTGTTTGACAGCCTGCTGGTCGCGCTCGGTTGGCTGGCCTATCCATCCGGTACGCTCATCGCCGGCACCGCGCCGCACTGGATCGTGGCGTTGTGGATGCTGTTCGCCATCACACTGAACGTGAGTTTGTCATGGCTCAAGCGCCGTCTGCCGGTCGCAATATTGTTTGGCGCGATCGGCGGGCCACTTGCCTACCTGGGTGGTGCCAAACTCGGTGCGCTGACTTTTCTCGCGCCGACTCCAGGGTTAATCGCGCTAGCGGTGGGCTGGGCATTGTTCACACCCGTCCTGGTAATTCTGGCGCGCCGCTTTGACGGATTCGTGAACCACATGAATACCGCCATGGAGGTGGAACATGCTTGATCTTGCCATTTATCTCTCGACGCTGGCTGTGTTGTTGCTGGCGGGTACCGTTGGCTGGTTCTACAGCACCATCCGGCAAAACGTGACCATCGTCGACAGTCTGTGGGCACTGTTCTTCCTGTTGGCCACGCTGACCGTGGTGCTGCTGACGACGCAACCTGGTCCGCGCGCAACCCTGATCGTTGTGCTCGTAACCATCTGGGCAATTCGTTTGTCCGGCTACCTCACCTGGCGCAACTGGGGCAAACCCGAGGATCACCGTTACCAGGAGATTCGTCGTCGCAATGAACCGGGTTTTGCATTCAAGAGCCTGTACCTGGTATTTGGTTTGCAAGCCGTGCTGGCCTGGATCATCGCCGCACCGCTCGCCGCCGGCATTACCGGGCAAGCGCCGCTCAATCTGTTCGACGTCGCCGGCATTTCACTGTGGGTGATTGGCTTCCTGTTCGAAACCATCGGTGACTGGCAGCTGGCGCGCTTCAAGGCGAATCCGGACAACAAGGGCAAGGTCATGGACAGTGGCCTGTGGCGTTACACGCGCCATCCCAACTATTTTGGCGAGGCCTGCCTGTGGTGGGGCTACTGGCTGATCGCCGCAGCCGCCGGCGGCTGGTGGACCGTGTTCGCACCGTTACTGATGAGCATGCTGCTGCTCAAGGTCTCGGGTGTCGCGCTGCTTGAAAAAGACATTGGCGAGCGCCGCCCGGCGTACCGCGACTACATCGCGCGCACCAATGCCTTTTTTCCCGGACCACGCCGGATCCACTCGGCAAGTAAGGAGACCGCATGAACCAGCGATTCTTTTACACAATCGGACTACGTGCACTCTTTTTGCTGGCGGTGCTGTTTTCGACGACCGCGAACGCGTCCACCTCGGCCAGCGAATGGCGCTTCCGGGTGTTTCTGGATAACGATGAAATCGGTTACCACCATTTCCGTCTGGAGAACCAGGGATCGGATCAGCAGCTGATCAGCAAAGCGCGCTACGACGTGAAATTTCTGTACATCACCGTCTACGACTATGCACACGACAGTCGCGAACGCTGGCAGGGCAACTGCCTCAGGCAGATCAATGCCAACACCCAGGACAATGGCGAGGCACTGGCGGTGCGTGGCGTTCAGAATGGCAAAGGCTTTGTCGTGAACGGCTCACGCGGTCAGGCAACACTGCCGTCCTGTGTCATGACCTTCGCCTACTGGAATCCGGACCTGCTTGGCCAGTCGCGACTGCTCAACGTCCAGACCGGTGAATATCCTGGATGTACAAGTTCTGGCACTCGGTGAAGAAACGATTTCTGTCCGCGGCTCGCGCAAGGCGCGCGCTGCGTTACGCCCTCGAGACGCGCGATTTCCGCATCGACCTGTGGTATTCGCCAAGCAAGGAATGGCTGGCGCTGGAGTCACGCACCGAAAGCGGTCGAACCATCCGTTACCAGATTCAATAAAGCGCCACCGCGTGGCAGGAGAAACCTTATGAACACGACAACAACATTACTGACCCTCGGCTGTGTATTCCTCGTCGGCTGCCAGACGGTATCGCGACCGCCGATCGAAACCGTGGCGAAAGTCGATCTGCCACGCTTCATGGGCGACTGGTACGTGATCGCCAACATTCCGACCTTCATCGAGAAGGGCGCGCACAACGCCATCGAGTCCTACCGGCTGGCGGACGACGGCACGATCGAAACCACCTTCACCTTTCGTGCCGACGGCTTCGACGGTGAACCGAAGCGCTACACGCCGCGCGGTTTCGTGCAGGACAAGCCTCGAACGCGGTTTGGGGCATGCAGTTCCTGTGGCCGTTCAAGTCGGACTTCCGCATCGTCTACCTGACACCCGACTACTCGCAGACCGTGATCGGGCGCGAGAAGCGCGACTACGTCTGGATCATGGCGCGCACGCCCAGCATCCCGGAGGCCGAGTATGCCGGCATCGTCGAGTTCCTCGGACGCCAGGGCTATGACGTAAGCCAGATCCAGAAAGTGCCGCAACGCTGGCCGGCACGCCAGGGCGGTTAAGGCTATGGCCGGAAGTGCACACAAGGATAATTCCGCCGTGGCAGCGCGCATGGCGCGCGCTCGGCGCCTGGTTCGACAGCAGCGCGGTCGCCGGCTGAGGCCGGAGATGAAAAGCGCATCGACTGGCTGCGCGTGCTGCCGTTCCTGGCCATGCACCTTGCCTGCCTCGGCGTGCTGTGGGTCGGCTGGAGCTGGACCGCCGTGAGTGTCGCGCTGGCCTTGTATGCGCTGCGCATGTTGGCGATCACCGGCTTCTACCACCGCTATTTTTCGCACAAGGCGTTCCGCACCTCGCGCGCCATGCAGTTCGTCTTCGCGCTGCTCGGCGCCAGCGCCGCACAACGCGGGCCGCTGTGGTGGGCGTCGCAGCATCGCCACCACCACGCGCACGCCGACGACGAGCAGGATGCGCACTCGCCGCACCGCCACGGCTTTGCTCTGGAGCCACACCGGCTGGTTCATGGCGCGCGCCAACTTCGCCACGCGCATGGCGACGGTGCCGGACCTGGCGAAGTATCCGGAGCTGCGCTTTCTCGATCGCTTCGACGCGCTCGTGCCGGTGCTGCTGGCGCTCGGCCTGTACGGTGTCGGTGAACTGCTCGCGCACTTCGCTCCGGCGCTCGGCACCAACGGCCTGCAGCTGCTGGTGTGGGGCTTTGTCATCTCGACCGTGGTGCTGTACCACGCGACCTTCACCGTCAACTCGCTCGCCCACACGCTCGGCTGGCGGCGTTACGCCACGCGCGACAGCAGCCGCAACAACTTGTGGCTGGCGCTGCTCACCTTCGGCGAGGGCTGGCACAACAACCATCACCATTTCCCGGGCTCCGCGCGCCAGGGTTTCTACTGGTGGGAGATCGATCTCACCTATTACGTCCTCAAGCTGCTGGCCGCGCTCGGGCTGATCTGGGACCTGCGTCCGGTTCCGGCCGGCATGCGCGAGGCGCGGCGCGAAGCGAGGTCCGCATGAAAATCGCCATCATCGGTACCGGCATTGCCGGCAATGTCGCGGCCTACCATCTGCAGCCGCGAGCACGACATCACCGTGTTCGAGGCCGGCGACCATGTCGGTGGCCACACCCACACGCATGCCATCGAGCAGGACGGCCAGTCCTATGCCGTCGACACCGGCTTCATCGTCTTCAACGACTGGACCTATCCGAACTTCATCGCGCTGCTCGACGAGCTGGGCGTGCCGTCGCAGGAAAGCGCCATGAGCTTCTCGGTGCGCGACGAGCGAAGCGGCCTCGAATACAACGGCACCTCGCTCAACACCCTGTTCGCGCAGCGCCGCAACCTGCTGCGGCCGTCGTTCCTGCGCATGATCCGCGACATCCTGCGCTTCAACCGCGAGGCGCCGGCACTGCTCGGACAGCGCGGGCGATGACATCGCCGCTCGGCGACTACCTGGCGCGCGCAGCGCTATTCGCGCGAGTTCGTCGAGCACTACATCGTTCCCGATGGGTGCCGCGATCTGGTCGACCGACGCGCAGAACATGCAGGCGTTTCCGGCGCGCTACTTCGTGCGCTTCTTCCACAACCACGGCATGCTGTCGGTGGATCAACGCCCGCAGTGGCGCGTGGTCCGGGGCGGCTCGGCACGCTACGTGGAGCGGCTGACTGCGCCGTTTCGCGACCGCATCCGCCTGAACACGCCGGTCGAGTGGATTCGGCGCCTTCCCGGGCAGGTACTGGTCAAGGCACGCGGGCGCGATGCCGAGCGCTTCGACCAGGTGTTCCTCGCCTGCCACAGCGATCAGGCGCTCGCGCTGCTGGCCGACGCCTCCGCCGCAGGAGCGCGAAGTGCTCGGCGCCATCCCCTACCAGGAGAACGAGGCCGTGCTGCACACCGACACCCGGTTGCTGCCGCGCCGCGCGTGCCTGGGCGGCATGGAACTACCACGTGCTGCCGGAAGCGCGCGAACGCGTGGCGCTGACCTACAACATGAACATCCTGCAGGGACTGGATGCACCCGCGCCGTTCCTGGTGACGCTCAACCACAGCGACGCGATCGATCCGGCCAAGATCATCAAGCGCATCACGCTATCACCATCCGGTCTATCACGCGCGCGGGCGTGCGCCGCGCAGGCGCGCCAGGCGGAGATCAACGGCGCGCCGAACACCTACTTCTGCGGCGCCTACTGGCGCTTCGGTTTCCACGAGGACGGCGTGGTGAGCGCACTGGACGCGCTCGAGCATTTCGAACGGAGCGAACCAGCATGCACAGCGCACTCTACACCGGGCGGGTTGGCACCGGCGCTTTGCGCCGCGCGGGCACGCCTTCGACTACCGGCTGTTCATGATCTACCTCGACCTGGCCGAGCTGGACACGGTCTTCCGCGGGCGCTGGCTGTGGTCGACCAGGCGCCCGACGCTCGCCTGGTTCCGGCGCGCGGACTACCTGGGCGACCCGCAGGTGCCGCTCGACGCAGGCGGTGCGCGACCGGGTCGAGCGCGAAACCGGCGTCGCGTCCCGCCGGGCCGATCCGCCTGCTCACGCACCTGCGCTACTTCGGCTACTGCTTCAATCCGGTCAGCTTCTACTACTGCTTCGACGCGCGGCGAGACCGCGTCGAGACCATCGTGGCCGAAATCACCAACACCCCCTGGAACGAGCGGCATGCCTATGTGCTGCCGACAAGCTGAACGCGGGCAAGGGCGCGGCCAAGACGCGTTCCGCTTCGACAAGCAGTTCCACGTCTCGCCGTTCATCGACATGGACCATTGCCTACGACTGGCGTTTCACGCCGCCCGGCGAGAACGCTTGCCGTGCACATGGAAGACCGCGAGGATGGCGCCAAGCTGTTCGACGCCACCTTGCAGCTCGAGCGCCGCGAGATCAGCGCTGCCAGCCTGGCGCATGCCCTGCTCGCCTTCCCGCTGATGACGCTGAAGGTCATCGCCGCGATTTACTGGCAGGCGCTGCGGCTGTGGCTGAAGCGCATTCCGTTTCACACCCACCCGAAGAAACTCCCCTCCTCCGGCCAAGGAGGCGCCCGCGCGGCGAAACCACGATGAACTCCACCACACTCAATCGCATCGAACCCGCCACCACACCCAAGCCGCATTTTCTCGATGGTTTGGCCGCTCGCGCCGTGCAGCTCGGCTGGCTGGATTGGCGCACGGACAGGTGACGCTGGTCGACGGCACCAGCCACCATCGCTATGGTCAGCGCACCGCGCGCTGACCGCTGAGTGTGACCTTGCACGTCCACGACCCGCGCTTTTACAGCGACATCGCCTTCGGCGGCTCGATCGGCGCCGGCGAGGCCTACATGCAGGGCTACTGGAGCGTGAACGATCTCACCGCGCTGGTGCGCATCCTGCTGCTGAATCGCGAAGTGCTGGACGGCATGGAAAGCGGGCTGGCGCGCCTGACGGCCCGCTGCAGAAGACGCTGCACTGGCTGAACCGCAATACCCGCGAGGGGAGCCGGCGCAACATCGCGGCGCACTACGACCTCGGCAACGACTTCTTCGCGCTGTTCCTCGATCCGACCCTGATGTATTCCAGCGCGATTTTCGCGCAGCCGAACATGACGCTGGAAGCCGCCCAGCTGGCGCGCCTCGACCGCATCTGCCGCAAGCTCGACCTGCACGCCGCGCGACCACCTGCTGGAAATCGGCACCGGCTGGGGCGGCATCGCCATTTACGCCGCGCAACACTACGGCTGCCGCGTGACCACGACCACGATTTCGCAGGAACAATACGAACTCGCCAGTGAGCGTGTCGCGTGCCGCCGGACTTGAAGACCGTATCACCGTGCTGCTCAAGGACTACCGCGATCTCGATGGGCCAGTACGACAAGCTGGTGTCGATCGAGATGATCGAGGCCGTCGGCCACGATTTCTACGACGATTACTTTGGCAAGTGCGGCGCACTGCTGAAGCCCGACGGGCTGATGCTGCTGCAGGCGATCACCATCGCCGATCAGCGCTACGACGCGGCGCGCAGATCGGTCGACTTCATCCAGCGCTACATCTTCCCCGGCAGCTGCATCCCGTCGGTCACGGCCATGAACGACAGCATCACGCGCGCCAGCGACCTGCAGCTGGTGCATCTGGAAGACATCGGCCCGCACTACGCGACCACCCTGCGCCAGTGGCGCGAGAACTTCTTCGCGCAACATCGAGGCAGTGCGCGCCCTCGGCTACCCGGAGGACTTCATCCGCATGTGGGAGTTCTATCTGTGCTACTGCGAAGGCGGCTTCGAAGAACGTGCCCTCGGCGACGTTCACCTGCTGCTGGCCAAACCCGGTAATCGGCGCACACCGATTGTGGGCGCGCTGGCCTGAATCACGATCTATATAAAACATTGATCTGAACCCGAGGAACAACGTCATGACGAAGCAAGTTGAACTGCTGTACTCCAGCCGCTCAAATTTTGCCCCGGTGGGTGGCGGTGGCATCGAACCCGAAGTAGCGCGCATTCTCTCGCAATCACGCCGCAACAACCCCCGTCAGAATATCGGTGGTGTACTTTGCTATCGCGACGGGTTTTTCTTTCAATGCCTGGAAGGCGATGCAACAGACGTCGACAACGTTTTCCGCAAGATCACCGCAGATCCGCGTCACCGTGACGTCAAAGTGCTGTCGATGCGCCCCATCGAACAACGTCGCTTCAAGTCGTGGTCGATGAAATATGCACCGGCGGACAGTGCCATTGTCGAGCAACTGCTGATGCAGAACGGTCAGCTATCATTCAATCCGGATAAATTCGGCAACGACCAACTCGAGACGCTGGTCACGCTACTGCACGCCGCCACCAATCCGGTGACGGCCGGTACGGCGCGGCCATCACCCACGACGAAAAAAGTAAAGCGCTCACCGATGTTCGCGTTCGGTCTGTTTGGTGTAACAGTGGCGGCCACGGCTGTATCGCTGATCGCACTCTATCGAACTCTGGGATGATGATCTGGAGCACTCATGAACACACACGGTCATATGGTAGTGCGCGCTCTGCTGATTTTGCTGCTGGCCGGTACGACGGCCTGTCAGAGTCCTGCCCCCAGGACGTCATCACTGACTACCGTACCGGTTGTTGATCTGGACCGTTATAGCGGCCGCTGGTATGAAATAGCCAAGATACCAAATCGCTTCCAGCGCCAGTGCATCAGCGACACCACGGCAACCTACACCCGCAACACGGATGGCAGCATTGCTGTCTTAAACCGCTGCCGCACCCGCGGCGATCAGTTCGATGAGGCACACGCGATCGCGCGCGTGGCCGATCCACACACCAATGCCAAACTGGAAGTCAGTTTCTTCAGCCTGCTCGGCTGGAGACCGGTATGGGGCGACTACTGGGTGCTGGCGCTTGGCCCCGACTATGAGTATGCCGTGGTCGGTGAACCCAGCCGCCGCTACGGCTGGGTTCTGGCGCGCACGCCATCACTGCCGGAGGCGACCCGTGCGCGCATCGACCAGCAGCTTCTGGAGCTCGGCTATCAGCCGGAGCTGTTCGAGAAATCCCTGCAGAGCGCATGTGACTGACCAGTCCCTGACGTCAGCCCCAACATGACCACTGCCATTGTCTGGTTCCGCCGTGACCTGCGGCTCGCTGACAATGCCGCGCTCCGGCAGGCGCTCACGTCCGCAACGCGCATCGTGCCGGTGTACATTCATGCACCCGCGGAAGACGGCGACTGGGCGCCGGGCGCAGCCAGTCGCTGGTGGCTGCATCACAGCCTCGCGGCACTGAGCGAATCACTGGCGCAACGCGGCAACCGGCTGATCATTCGCCAAGGCCCAAGCCTCGCGACGCTACGTCAGTTGATTCGCGAAACCGGCGCCACCACCGTGTGCTTCAATCGCCTGTATGAACCGGCGCGCCTCGATCACGACCGCGCCATTGGACAGGCACTGGAGAAAGACGGCGTGCAAGTCTGTGCCGGACAAGGCCACCTGTTGATCGAACCGTGGGCGATCGAAAGCCAGAGCGGCACGCCCTACCGCGTCTACACGCCCTACGCGCGCAAAGTGCGTGCAATGCTGTCGATACCGATACCGCAACCGGCACCGCGCGCATTGCCGATGTCGCCATCGCGACTCAAATCAGTGCCGTTAAAGGAATTAGAACTGTTACCGAAAATTCACTGGGATGCCGGACTGGCGCCGCATTGGCGGCCGGGCGAAACCGGTGCGGCACAACGTCTGCGCCGACTGGCATCGCTATTGCCGGATTACGCCCGCGCGCGCGATGTGCCAGGCGCAAACGGCACATCGCGGCTGTCGGCGCACCTGCACTTCGGTGAGGTGTCGCCGCGCCAGGTTTGGCACGCACTCGCGCAGACCGCGGCCCGGCAAACCGCCGGCATGCTGAGCGGCGCAGAAATGCTCGAACGCGAGCTGATGTGGCGCGAGTTTGCACATCATGTGCTGCATCACTTTCCGCACACTACAGATGCGCCGCTCAATCCGCGTTTCGACAGTTTTGCATGGCGGCGTGCGCCGAAGTTGCTCGTCGCCTGGCAACAGGGTCGTACCGGCATTCCGATCGTGGATGCCGGTATGCGCGAGCTGTGGACAACCGGCAGCATGCACAACCGTGTGCGCATGATCACAGCCTCGTTCCTCACCAAGCACCTGGGTCTCGACTGGCGCACCGGGGCACGCTGGTTCTGGGATACGCTGGTGGATGCCGATCTCGCCAACAACACACTCAACTGGCAGTGGGTGGCCGGCTGCGGCGCGGATGCCGCGCCCTACTTCCGCATTTTTAATCCGGTGCTGCAGAGCCGCAAGTTCGATGCGCAGGGAGAATACCTGCGACGCTGGCTGCCGGAACTGGCGCGGTTGCCGGACCGGCAACTTCACGAACCGTGGCGCGCACCGGAATCGGTGCGACAGATGGCCGGTGTGCAACTTGGAAAAAACTACCCGATGCCGGTGCTGGATCTGGCCGGTGCGCGCGCGGCGGCGCTCCTGCGTTGGAAACAAACCGGTAGTGCAACACACACACGGCTCGCTGCCGCGAACCGAGCACTGTAAATAAACTCTGCCTTCCTGCAGGCTGCATGAGCAAGTCGGCGCGACGGTCTAGCGTGCGTTTTTATCCAGCCAGTTGCTGACTTCCTGTACCAGTTCCTTGTTTCTGCCCTGGAAGAAGTGGTTGGCGCCCGGGACTTTCACCTGGACATAGCGCGTGTTGCCGGATTTTTTCGCGATGTCGGCGCGTTTCGTTACGGTGTCCAGAACGTCCTTCAGGTCTTCACTGCCGTACAGATCGAGGATCGGGGTCTTGTTCAGTTTCGGCAGCGTTTCAAAATACCTCAGATTGGGCGTATTGAAATTGACGCCCGATGTGCCGATGACCACCATGCCTTTCACGGGATTGGTGCTATTGGCCATGTAGTAGGCCGCCATGGTGGCGCCCAGGCTGTGGGCCGCGACGTAGATATTCGGGTTGCCCTTCGACTTCAGGAAATCGATACCGGCCTGCATGCGTGGTGTGATTTCCGGAAACAATGGAGCGTATTCCGGCTCCTTGGCTTCATTGTGCAGGATGGGCATTTGCAGCGACAGGGTGGCCCAGCCGTGTGTCGGCAACTGCACGCGCAGCGGGTTGATCACATCCGGCCAGTCAGGATGCACACCAGTGCCGTGCAGGATGATGACCGCGCCCTTGGATGGCTTGGTGGCGCTTTCCGTGTAGATGCCGAGGAACTTCGTCGTCCCGGCCTGCAGCCACACGGGCTTGCCGTCGAACAGGCCATCGACGATCTGGTCGGCCCAGCGTTTTTCCTTGGCCGTATCCGAAGCCAGGGAGGCGACGGGAAGGACGAGCAGTAACAGGGTCAGGATGAAACCACGGGTGCGACAAGATTTCATGGCGATCTCCTCGTTGTGGATCGGGCTGTTGCGGGGCAGAACGTTGCTATATCGTATCGCCGAATTCGGATTAATCAAAAAAAGCCGGCTGAAGCAGGATTCATGGATTGCGGCCCACCACCGGGCCGGAGAGGAATTTCCAATGACAGCACCACGAACCCGGTCACGGGTGTGTACCCGTGACCGGCTGACATGGCTTAGTTCTCAAGCAGGCTGCGCAGCATCCACGCGTTCTTTTCGTGCACCTGCATGCGCTGGGTGAGCAGATCGGCGCTCGGTTCGTCGCTGACCTTCTCCACCGCCGGGAACACCGCGCGCGCGGTGCGCACCACCGACTCCTGCCCGGCGACCAGCTCGCGGATCATGTCCTCGGCCTTCGGCACACCCTGCGCGTCCTTGATGGAACTCAGCTTGGCAAAATCGCCGTAGCTGCCCGGCGCCGGGAATCCGAGCGCGCGGATGCGCTCGGCGATCAAGTCCACCGCCAGCGCCAGCTCGGTGTACTGCGTCTCGAACATGAGGTGCAGGGTGTTGAACATCGGCCCGGTCACGTTCCAGTGGAAGTTGTGCGTCTTGAGGTAGAGCGTGTAGCTGTCCGCCAGCAGGCGCGACAAGCCCTCGGCAATGGCGGCACGATCCTTCTCGTTGATCCCGATATTGATTGCCTGTGTCATGTTGTATCTCCCGTCGTTTGTTGTTGAACAGTCACGCCAGAATCTGCGTCGTGTCACGCGACGTGCGGCTTTGTATCCGTTCCCAGATCTTTTCGTGAAAGAAGTAGGCCACCGTATTGATTGCCGGCTCCACCAGGGCGATCGCCCCGCCCACGAGCACGCTGCCGGTCAGGGCGTAGCCCACGGTAAACGCAACCACGAAGTGCACAACGGCGAAACTGGCGGTCTTGGTCATGGCGTCTGTCTCCTTCTTATTTCCAGCATGTTTCTGTAACTCAATAATAAGGATGAAAGCAGCCCTTCTCCAATGAATTGTCTAAACCGGCCCGATAGGCTGCGTCAATCGCAGCAGGCGTTTCAGTGTTTCGGCGAGCCGTGCAGTCCTGCTTGCGGGTTTTGTATTTCTTATACAGCTCAACAGGAACCGTTCTCTGCGCTCCGACATCCAGTCCTGTTTGTAGGCATCATTCCCGGTCAGAAAATCGATTTCATTCACCCGGTCGGTATCGATCACGTACCTCCATCAGGAAGCTGGTCAGTATTGAACCCGTTGAATACTGCCGCCACGCCTTGTCATACGCCAGCCTGAATATGCTCGCCTTATGGTTGTGGACAAACCAGAGCTGTGCGGCGACGGGCTGCTCCTTTACATAGAGAATCGCCAGCCGGGACCAACCCGCCCGGGAAAATTTCTCGATAAAGCAATCCTGAAAGGCGGCATTCCTGATTTCATTCTGCTTCCAGCTGGCATGGTAGACCGCATAGTAATCGGGCATGCCGCGCAGCACGTCATCGCCCGTAAACAGGCGAATGTCGTAACCGTGTTCACGTTCAAGTTTGCGCTTTTTACGGACGATGGTATTGCGCAGCTGGGCAGGACGAGCCGCCATATACTCCGCATAGGACTGCCCCTGCAGGCGGTAGACCCAGTTATAGTGACGAAAGCGGTATTCACAGTGATACCCGGCTGTTGCCAGGCACTTTTGCAAGCCATTTAACGTGCTGTCGTCGTCGGCAACCGGCTCCAACAGCAATCCATTAAGCGGTAACTGGCTTAAGCCCTCGGCCAGACAGGTGATTACCCGCTCCTGATCATCCTTCGCCAGCAACAGGTTATAAATCGGCGTAAAGCCATGCCGCAGCGAGTACCCGGTGTTAATCCCGACGCACTGCATCAGCGGCAGCAATGCCATGACCTTCTCCCCGGACACCACGCAGGCCAGGACCAGCGTGTGGTCCGCCTCCAGTGCCGTAGCCGTCAGGCACTCAAACCACGGTCGCGATAAAAACAGACTGTCCTGCTCCCCTTTCGCAAAGAGCGCACTCGCACTTTCCGGAAGTTGCTCCCAGTCGGTGTAACAGACGAACTTCATTAAAGGACTCGTCTACTACTAATCGCCGAACGGATCATCCGATGTAAAAATGTTGAGATACGGAGCATAGGTTAATGCAGCGCCTTGCAGGGGACCCAGTTCATTGAACGCATTGATCACTTGTTCCTGATGGGCTTCATTTTGTGGATCCGTTCTGAGTGTTTCCAGGGCAGAGAGTAACGGGCTGATATCCTGCGCATTCAGATATCTCTTTAGCATCTGGAGTGCGATGTCGATATCAGCAACCTTGATAGATTGTAACTTCTTATTGTTAGGCGATTTACGTTCCAATGATTTTTACTCCAAAGACATAACGGCCTGGCTGTGCGGTGCCGGCCACAAAGGTATCAGGAAACATAACGCGTTGTCCCCGGCGACCGCACGAGCCAGAAGCAAGGTTGCGACCTATATTAGAGATTGCATTCCGGAATATGGTTGCTTAAGGGATCTACGGGAAGTTGCGCGAATGCCAGCCTTGACCTGGGCAATTTGGGGTCAGAGCCAATATCAGTTTGAGTACGGTCAACTATGGTAAAGGTATTGAGTGGATATTGGCTCTGACCCCATATTATTTATTATTTTGAAGAACGCTGACCTAGCGACGGTCAGGCACTGATGGTCACGGCTTCAAGCGCCGCTTATGGATTGAGACAACTGCTGGTATTTCCTATTTGCCCGTGATCTCCATCCAGAACCGGTGCGGGTAATCGCGCTCGGCGTCAGTCACCGGCAGCGGCGTGAGTCCGCGGGCCAGAAAGAATCCCTCGGCCTCCGGCCGCGCCTTCACCAGCAGACCGTCGAAGCCCTGCTCGCGCGCAGCCTGCACAGCCGCATCCAGCAGGCGGCGGCCGATGCCGGTGCGCTGTTGGGCGGGGTCGACGTAAAGGCCATGCAGCAGCAGGCCGGTCTTACCGGCCGGCAGGTCGCGGGCGTTTGCCTGTTCCCACGCGGCCACTCCAACGACCGCGCGACTGGCGTCATCGGCCACCATGAGCTGCAGGTGGTCGAGGTCGTGCGACTGGTAGCGATAGCTCGGGAGCGTCAGGCGCTTCACGCGTTCCGGCAGGTTCCAGGTCATGACGGCGCGCTCGATCACGGCATTGACCGCATCGAGGTCAGCCGGCGTGGCCGGGCGCAGTGTGACGGCCGTCATGGCGGCAATCAAAGATACTTGATGCGGCTGCGCAGGCTGTCGAGGTCGGTCGCCACGTCGCGCAGCGTCTGGCCGTCATCGGCCGTGCCGATGATGACCGCCTTGCCCGACACCGGAATCACGCTGTCGATCTGGAAGCGGCCCTTGGTGCCGCGCAGGAAGCATTCCTCGTCGAAATAGAGGCGGTCGCCGGCAGTGCCGACGGCATCGGACTCGATGGTGTCGTAGCCAATGACTCGCACGATGTCCGAACGATCCTTGATATCGATCGGCTCCATCGAATGGCTCTCGGGATTGATCAATAACGCTTTCATTGCTGCTTGCCTCGTCGGGTTGCTTGTGGAAAAGAAAGGGCGCGCGGTTCAAACCGACCCGCGCGCCCGTTTACTGACAACCGTCCTGCTTACTTCAGGTCGAAGCGGTCGGCGTTCATGACCTTGCTCCAGGCCGCGACGAAGTCGTGCACGAACTTCTCCTTGTTGTCGTCCTGCGCATACACTTCGGCGTAGGCGCGCAGGATCGAGTTGGAACCAAACACGAGATCGACACGCGTCGCCGTCCATTTGACCTTGTCGGTCTTGCGGTCACGGATTTCGTACAGGTTGTTACCGGACGGCCGCCACGTTTTGTTCATGTCCGTCAGGTTCACGAAGAAGTCGTTCGTCAGTGCACCCACGCGGTCGGTGAATACACCGTGCTTCGTTCCACCATGGTTGGTGCCGAGCACGCGCATGCCGCCGACCAGCGCCGTCATCTCCGGTGCGGTCAGTCCCATCAATTGCGTGCGATCGAGCATCAGTTCTTCGGCGCTGACGACATAGTCCTTTTTGAGCCAGTTGCGGTAGCCGTCATGAACGGGTTCCAGCACGTCGAAGGCTGCCGCGTCGGTCATCGCGTCCGTCGCGTCGCCGCGGCCAGGTGAGAACGGCACGCTGACGTCAACACCGGCTGCCTTCGCCGCCTGCTCGACACCGACACACCCGGCCAGGACGATCACATCCGCCACGCTGGCGCCGCTCGCTTTGGCAATCGGTTCCAGTACGGCCAGCACCTTTTTCAGACGTGCCGGTTCGTTGCCTTCCCAGTCCTTCTGCGGGGCCAGGCGGAGGCGTGCACCGTTGGCGCCGCCGCGCATGTCCGAGCCGCGGAAGGTGCGGGCGCTGTCCCAGGCGGTGGTGACCATGTCGCTGATGCTCAGACCGCTGGCGGCAATTTTTCCCTTAACGGCCTTCGACATCGTACTTCGTGCTACCCGCCGGCACCGGGTCCTGCCAGATCAGATCTTCTTTCGGCACATCCGGACCGATGTAGCGTGCCTTCGGCCCCATGTCGCGGTGCGTCAGCTTGAACCACGCGCGCGCAAAGACTTCGGAGAAGTAGGCGGGATCCTTGTAGAACTTCTCGGAGATCTTGCGATACGCCGGATCCATCTTCATGGCCATGTCGGCATCGGTCATCATCGGGTTGCAGCGGATCGAGGGATCCTCCACATCCACGGGCTTGTCTTCTTCCTTGATGTTGATCGGCTCCCACTGCCGGGCGCCCGCCGGGCTCGACTTGATTTCCCACTCGTAGTTGAGCAGCAGGTGAAAATAGCCGTTGTCCCACTTGGTCGGATGGGTGGTCCAGGCGCCTTCAAGGCCGCTGGACACGGTGTCGCGGCCAATGCCGCGCTTGTTCTTGATCAGCCAGCCCAGGCCCTGATCTTCAAGTTCCGCCGCTTCGGGATCGGGGCCGAGCATCCTTCACATTGCCGTTGCCGTGGGTCTTGCCCACCGTATGACCGCCGGCCGTCAACGCGACGGTTTCCTCGTCGTTCATCGCCATGCGGGCAAAGGTCACGCGCACGGCCTGAGCCGTCTTCATCGGATCGGGTTTGCCGTCCACCCCTTCCGGGTTGACATAAATAAGACCCATCTGCACCGCGGCGAGCGGGTTCTCGAGCGAGGCCTCGTCGTTAGCGTCGGTATAGCGCTGCTTGGCGAGCCATTCCTTTTCGGAACCCCAGTAGGTGTCCTTCTCCGGATGCCAGATATCCTCGCGGCCGAATCCGAAGCCGAAGGTCTTCAGGCCCATGGACTCGTAGGCGATGGTGCCGGCGTAGGCAATCAGATCGGCCCAGCTCAGCTTGTTGCCGTATTTCTTCTTGATCGGCCACAACAGACGGCGCGCCTTGTCGAGGTTGACGTTGTCGGGCCAGGAATTGATCGGCGCGAAGCGCTGATTGCCGGTGCCCGCGCCGCCGCGGCCATCCGCGATGCGATAGGTGCCGGCCGCGTGCCAGGACATGCGGATCATCAACCCGCCATAGTGACCCCAGTCCGCCGGCCACCAAGGCTGGCTGTCGGTCATCAGTGCGGTCAGGTCTTTCTTAAGCGCTTTAAAGTCGAGTGTCTTGACCACTTCGCGATAGTTGAAGCCCTCACCCATCGGATTGGTCTTGGTGTCGTGCTGGTGCAGGATGTCGAGGTTCAGCGACTTGGGCCACCATTCCATGTTCGACATGCTGCTTTCCGTGGCACCGCCGTGCATTACCGGGCATTTGGCTTCAGTTGTCATTTGGTTTCTCCTTGTCGGGTTGAGCGAATCACCTGACTGCGCGTGGGGAAAAAGCACCCTACGTCCCACTCTGGGCCGTTGCCTTGATCCAGCGCAAGAAATGCCCGGTAACGCAGTCTTGGAGCACAGGCTACGAGGGGTTGATGACAGACTCTAATTGAATGTTGCCATGAGGGCGATAGCGGTCAGCTATGGGGTGCTGGTATCAGTACCGGCAACGCGAATGCATGCCATGCATACATCTTGAGGCATGAAACATGACGTCACCGAAACGTCCCTGCCTTTGCATTCCCCTTCCGACTGTATTGGTACTGTTGACGCGCGGCGCGGTTTCTGAAGAATCACCGGCCTGAAACAATTATCAGATTATCGAGGAGTCGAGATGTCCAGAATCATCAACCGCGAAGACCAGGGCCCGATGGAGATCCAGTGCGGCAGCGAGAAGAAATGGCTGTGCCGCTGCGGGCTGTCGAAGAACCAACCGTGGTGCGATGGCAGCCACAAGAAGACGCTGGACGAAGAGCCCGGCAAGCTCTACTTCTACAACGCGGACGGCACGCGCCGCGAGGTGAACAAACCCTGAACGTCGCGCGGAGTCAGCGCAACGGGATCAACAGAACCGGAACCGGCAGCACTCGTGCGATGCCCTCGGCCACGCTGCCGAGTAGCATGCGCTGAACGCCGGTGCGGCCATGCGTGCCGGCGACCACCAGATCGGCCGCCCATGCGGCGGCCTCGTCGGCGATCGCGGTGGCAACGCGTTGGGCGGGGGCTCCGGTTTCCACCAGTCGTATTTCCGCCTCGATGCCGGCCGCGCTGCAAGCCTCGCGTGCCGTGTTGAGAACCTGTTCGCCAGCCGCACGACGCGCCTTCACGATGCCGCCAACATCGATCGCAAGTTCAGGCCCAAGCGGCAGCACGCCCATGTCCACGATGTGCACAACGCGTAGTGCAGCAGACAGCTCTTTGGCGAGGTCAATGGCATGTTGAAGGGCGTGTGCCGAGGTCGTGCTGCCATCGATGGCGATCAGGATTCGTGAATACATGGTGTGCCTCCTTGAGTGAACCGGGTGAGAAGTCGATGTCCGATTGAGTGCCGCTCACGGCGCGGCCACGGTCAGGCGCGTGAGCAGCCAATAGACCAGCGTACTCAACGCGGTGCCACCGAGAAACGCGCCAAGATGACTGTAGCGCCGTGCCATCGGGATGAGTTCGTGGATCGACACGAACAGCATCGCCCCGGCGGCAAACGCCATGAAGTGAGCGTTCAGCGATGGTGCCATACCCACCGCCACCAATCCGAAGATCGCGCCCAGCGGTTCGGCCAGCGCCGACAGAAACGCCGCGCCGAACAACAGGCGTTTGCTGCGTACCTGCACGACCGGCACCGCCATGGCGAATTCTTCCGGCAGATTGTGCAGTGCGATGGCCACGGCCACGAGTACGCCGAGTGCCGGTGTCGCGACATAGGCATTCGCCATGGCGAAACCTTCCGGCACATCGTGCAGGATGAGACCGATGGTGACCAGATAGGCGGATCGGATGCATCACCCGGTTGTTCAAACCGGTTTCCGGAAACAAATGGGTGTGCGGAATAACGAGGTGCATCACCCACAGCAACGCGGCACCGAGTGCGGCGTTGGCGAGGGTGGCGCCGAGGCCCATGGCTGCGGTCGCCTCCGGAATCAGCTCAAGTAGCGAGATCAGCACCATGATGCCAACCGAGAATCCCATGCCGGCAGCGATCGCGCGCCGGTTCTCGCGCAGCGTGAGCGCCAGCGCCACACCGAGCGCGGTGGTCAGAACGGACAGCAGGGACAACAGCAGTACTGCCGTGTAAGTCGGGTTCATGGGCGATGTGGCTCAGGGCTCCAGCGCGAGTTTCACCACCAGCATCAGTACCACCCCCAAAACGAAGGCAACGAAGTGAATGATGTTGGCCTTGAGATCAGCATGCGCCTTGACCTCGGGAATCAGGTCGGCGGCACCGATGTAGAGAAAGTTGCCGGCCGCAAACGGCACCAGGAACGACACGTCGAGCCGAAACGAGGCGACGTAGGCGATGATGCCGCCGATCAGGAAGGTCAGCGCCGACAGCACGTTGTAGAACAGCGCCTGGCGCCGCGGCCAGCCGCCGTGCACCAGCACGCCGAAATCACCCAGCTCCTGCGGCACCTCGTGCGCCGCGGCCGCGAGCCAGGTGACGATGCCGAGACGAATATCGATCAGGAAGGTGCCGGCCACCGCCAGCCCACCGAGAAAGTTGTGCAGCCCGTCGCCGATGAGGATCAGATAGGTAAGCGGTTTCTTGCACTCCGTGTCGGCGCGGTGGCAGTGGTGCCAGTGCAGGAATTGCTCGAGTCCGAAAAACACGGCGAAGCCGGCGAGAATCAGAATATACACCGTGACATCGGACATGCCGGCCGCGAGACTGGCGGGAAGCATGTGAAAGAACGCGCCGCCCAACAGCGAGCCGGCGGCGAACGCCACCAGCGGCAGCAGGATGCGCTGCAGCATTTGCTCGCTCAACACCAGCGTGACGCTGCCGACCAGCGCGATGGCGCTCATCAGCAGGCCGCTTCCGATGATCCACAGCAGCAACGGGTCCATCTGCCCTCCCCCGGGCATGCCTAGCGCAGCGCTTTCAAGGCCGCGACGAAGCGCGCATTGTCCTCGGGCAGCGCGGTGGTGACGCGCAGGTAACCCGGTCCGAGGCGCGGGTCATTCAGCGGCTTCACCAGAATGTTGCGTGCCTTCAGTTGTTCAGCGAGCTTCGCGGCATCGTGCGGCGCGAAATCAGCCAGAAAGAAATAGGTCTCGGTGGGGTAGGTGTGCGCGCCCAGCGCGCGCAGCTGCGCGGCCAGTTCTCCGGTCCACTGGCGCAACTGCCGGTTGCGGGTGTGGATTTCATCCTCGTGTTGCAGGGTGGCGACGGCGGCTGCCTCACTCGGACGCGCCAACGGATAAGCGTCGTTGTGCTGGTTCAGGTCGTCGGCAATCGGCGACGGCAGTACCGCGTAGCCGACCCGAAAGCCGGCGAGGCTGTGGGCCTTGGACAGCGTGCGCGTCACCAGCAGGTTGGGGTGCGCCGGCACCAGCGGTACCACCGACTGCCCGGCGAGACCGATGAATGCCTCATCCACCAGGAAGCGTGTCTGCGGGTAGCGGCGCAGCAATTGCGGCAGCGGCGCCATGTCGAAGGTCCCGCCGTTGGGATTGTTGGGATTGACGATCACGGCCAGCGTGGTGCCGGCGGGAATCTCGAGCTGCGCCAGATCGAACGCAAAATTGTTTTCCGGTCGCAACGGCGTTTCCGTGTAGCGCTGCGCAATCTCCGGAAACAGCGCATAGGTCGGGGTGAGCAGATGCACCTGCTGGCCAAAGCGCGCGAACAGCTGGCGCAGGATCAGTTCCGAACCGGCATTGATGTGAATCAGCGACTCGGGCACACCAAGCTGATCGCTCAGCAGGCGGCGCAGCGGCGCCGAATACGGCTCGGTGTAGTAGTTGCTGCGCGGCACTTCGGCCTGCGCCGCGGCAATCGCGGCGTCGATCGGCGGCAGCGGGTTCTCGCACAACAGCAGCTTGATGCCGGTGAACGTCCCGCCGCCCTTCTCCAGGATCGAAGTCATCGGCCACCTCCCCAGCCGCGGCGCTGCCGGCCACCACCCGCACCGCGCTCGACGCAACGCTGAAACGCCGGCAAGTGTCGTTGCTGCGAGGCCTCCTGCAGATTGCGGAACACCGTGAGGATGTCCGGGCGCTGGGTGCTCGCCAGCAGCCGCTGGTAGAGTGCGCCGTTTTCGATCTCGGCTGCCACGCCCGCCGCGCAGGCCGCTTGCAGGTTTGCGTAGCGCGTTACCTTGCCCGGCCAGGGGTTGGCCGGCAGCGGCAGGTCATAGCGCTCGAACAATCCGCGCAGTGCCTCGATGTGGCGCGCCTCGGCTTCGCGGATATTGCTGAACGGCGGCAACTCGCCGAAGTCGGCGAATCACCTGGTCGTAGGTAGCCCAGGCGCGATACTCGTCATCCAGCGCCGCGTGCAGCGCCTTAACTTCGGAAGCGGTCAGTATGTCCATATTTCATGCTTCGTGGAGGAAAATTACGGTCGTGCCAATGTCGTTCAGGCCGGACAGTAGCCGTTGGTTACATGCCAGTCCGGGTGGTAACGCATGTTGTGCTCCTTAGCGCACCGTGCTCTCGAGACCCACCACTACGGTACGCGCACGTAGATGTGAGAACACACCGGCGGGAACCTCCATGGATACCGTCTTCACTTTCTTCAGCGTGCGCGCGTCGTAGATCACGAGCCGGTCACCGTCAGAAGAACCGGCGGTCCGGTCACCGCCATAACCGGCGCTGACATACAGATAGTCGCCGCGCGCCGTGTATTCCGGGAAGTGTGAATGACCGAGTGTGCCGGCGACACTCAGGGTCTTAACAACTTTCAGAGTCTCCTTGTCGATGAACTGGATCTTGTTCGCATCCGGACCGGTGCCAACGATGTCGACCACAATATAAGGGGCCTTGGGATGCGCAGCAGGGGATTCGGTGGGGCCCAGAACGGGAATACGCTTAACGACCTCGAAGGTCTCCATGTCAAAGACAGTTACCTCGTACGGCTCGCAGGGGCGTGAACCGATATTGGTACCGATGCCCAGCAGTCGACCATGCGACCGCACCACGGCGCCCGAACCGAGGTGCGGCTGACACCCGGCGGGTATCTTTTTGGCGATACGTCTTGTATCCAGGTCGATGACGGTGTTGATATTGTCGTCGTAAGAGGAAACCACCACGTAACGGCCATCCGGTGAGAGAAAGGCATCGTGCAGGTGCCGGCCCACGTCGGGTATTTTAGTGATTGGCATGTCGGGTTTAGTCAGATCAATGATCCACACCTGGCCGGCCTGCTCGAGCGCAACCACGAAGACGTCTGCGTAAGGTGTGCTGGTGATCATGCCCGAGTCGGACTCGACCAGCTTGCCGTCCGGGTCGAGGCCGCGCAGTTCAATCAGCCTGACCGGTGCCAGGGTCGCGGCATCCAGAATCACCGCCGTATTGGGCACGAAGGAGCCCGCGGCCAGATATCGCCCGTCGCGTGATACCGCGAGTGACGTGCCATTTAATCCAGCCCGCACCTTGCGAACAGCCTTTAACGAGTAAAGATCAATCTTGTGGATGTAGCCGATATCGTCCCGGACATAGGCCCAGCGTTCCTGCGTGGGATGGAAGTCCATCAGGTGCGGGGCAAAACCGGTGGGCACCTCGCCGATCTTTTTATTGGTTCGGCCGTCGAAGAAAACGACCTTGGCCTTGTCTCCAGCGGCGAAGTGTCCGCGCGCCATGATGGCCATCAGGTCGTCGAGGTTCTCGATCCGGTAGGTCGGCTTGGCGGGCAAGGTCGATTCATCGGCGACGAACACTTCAAGCGATTTCCGTATGTCGTTCAATCCCCAGGACAAGGATTGCTTCGGGCGCTTGGTGATAAGCGCGGCCAGCAGATCCATTTCCTTGGTTGATAATTTGCGGGGCCACGTCGGATGCTGCGGCATCAAGGTTGTTGCGCCACCTATTTTAATCTTGGTACTGACCTGCTCCTGGGTGAGCTTGGTCTGATCGCTGTTCAGTGCCGGTCCAATGTACCCACCGCGGTCGGCCCCATGACACACCGCGCAATGATCAGCATACAGGCGCTCGGCTTTGCTGAAATCTTCAGCCCAGGAAGCAGACGGTATTCCCAGTAATGCTGTTGCCCAGAGGGTAGCGACGATGCCGTTCTTCGTTGATCGATCCATCAGAGTATTCTCCAATCCCTAAATGAGCACGAATTGGCGCAGCGCGGCAACGAACGCAGTCTGCCGGTGCAAACTGGAGATGAGGTCCGCGACGCGATAGAGATGAAGCTCGCTGCCGATGTCACTGCATACCACAATCCGCAACAGCATCGAGCTTCCCTCCACTGGAAATTGTTACCAACATTTTCCGGGAGAATTGCGGATCAAGCTTTGACCCCTGTCAAAGCCAGGGGCTGACCGAATGGAATTACGCGGTGGGACCGCCGAGATAGGTCACGCAATCGAGTGCGCAGGCGCGGATCGCCTGGCGCACCGCCTCGATCGCCTGCGGGCGCGGGAAGCTCACGCGCCAGGCGAGTGCCACGCGCCGTTGCGGCGGATTGGTGAACGGGCGGATCTCGGTGAGTTTCGAGGCGTAGTGGCCGGGGCCGGAGGCGGCGGTGCACGGCAGCACGGTGACGCCCATGCCGGAGGCCACCATGTGGCGGATGGTTTCGATCGAGCTGCCCTCCACCGCTTTTTGCAAACCGCCCTCGGCCGCGGGCGGGCCGATGCAGCTCGGGCAGGCGGCGACCACCTGGTCGCGGAAGCAATGGCCGGCGCCGAGCAGCAGCACGGTTTCGGTCGCAAGGTCGTCGGTGGCGATGCTCTTGCGCTTGGCCCAGGCATGTTTGGCTTGCACCATGACCATGAACGGCTCGTCGTAGAGCGGCAACGTGACCACGCCCGGTTCCTCGAACGGCAGGCACACCAGCACGGCATCGAGTTCGCCCTGCACCAGCCGTTCGCGCAGGCGCGCGGTGTAATTCTCCTCGATCACCAGCGGCATGCGTGGCGCGGACTCGTGCAGGATGCGGCACCAGGCGCGGGAACAAATAGGGCCCGATGGTGTGGATCGCGCCGAGGCGCAGCACGCCGGCGAGCGGATCCTGCGCCTGCTGGGCGATGCGTTTTACGCCTTCCAGCTCGTCGAGCACGCGCCGTGCCTGCTCGACCACGCGTTCGCCGACCGGGGTAATCGCGATCTCGGTCTTGCCGCGTTCGAACAACGCGACGCCGAGTTCTTCTTCCAGCTTCTTGACCGCCACGCTGAGCGTCGGCTGCGAAACGAAGCAGACCTCGGCGGCGCGCCCGAAGTGTTTTTCGCGCGCCAGCGCCACGATGTAGCGGAGTTCGGTGAGGGTCATGGTGTTCAGTATTCTACCGGCGAATGTGTTGCCGGTGTGATACTAAATGGATCTTCCAGAAATAAACCCCCTCGCCCTTCCGGGTGAGGGGGTTTTCAGCAAGCTGCTATTTCAAGAAACGGCGCTGAATGAAGTGGTCGATCGACAACTTGCCCGGGCCGTACAGCAACGGAATCAGCAGCAGCACGCCCCAGTACTGGTGCTGCATGAGGCCGACCTCGTTGAGGTCCGGGTAGGAAATCACCGCGACGATGTTGAAGGCAAACAGCGCGGCGGCGGCGAACCGGCCACCCAGGCCGAGCACCAGCAACACCGGCAAGACCAGCTCGGCGGCGGTGCCGAGATAGGCGGCGAGCGTGGGCGACAGCAACGGCACCTGGTATTCATAGGTGAACAACAGGATGGTCGAATCCATGTTGGCGATTTTGGTGAGGCCGGACTTGAAGAACACGTTGGCGACATAAAGACGCACACCGAGCACGAACAGCGGTTGCAGTAACTCCAGGGCGCGCACCACCGGTGCGCAAATGGTGTTGAATTTGGCTAGTACAGGCACATGGTTCCTCCAGTTGTCTATGGTTTATTCCGTAATACAGTCCACCAGCGTGCCGCGCCGCAGGTGATCGGCGAGCGTGGCGGTGAGATCGAAGTCCGGTTGTGCGGTGAGTGCCGCCTGCACGGCGTCACCGAGGGTTTGTTTTTCGGCCAGCGCGGTTAACAGCCCGGCTTCGCCGGCGGCCAGCGGTTCGACAGTCACGGTCAGTTCGCGCCGGATGACCAGTACCTGCACGCCACCTTCATTGAGATCGACGTGCGCGTCGCCGTTGGTAACCTTCCTGATTGATTTCGAATATGCGCACAATCGGAAATTCCGAGGCCAACAGGTGCGCGCTCGGGTGCAGCACAAAGCGCAACTTTTCATGTTGTTCCGCCGGTATCGCGCCAAGACGCGCCAGGTCGAAGGCCGGTGCGTCGGCGGCATGAAAAGATTGATGCCAGGCCCATTCGAGGCGCGCCACGTCCGGCAGGTAGGGCAGCTCCGGCGGCGGGCTCGAAGCCGGCGAGGAAGTCCGCGAAGGCATCGCCGAAATCATGCAGGTTGCCGCTGCGCGGGCGGTGCTCGCGCAGGTACTCGTGCGCGGCGTAACGAAAGAAGCCATCGCCGACCAGTTTTTCAACCACCGGGTAGACCGCGCGCAACGCGCCGGTCAGGCTCTCCACGAGATTATTGCGGTACACCTGAAAATGCTGCGCGGCCGGGAAACGGCCGGCGCGCACGTGCGCGTCCAGTTGCGGATGCTCGTCGAGCAGCGCGGCGGCAAATTCGGTTTGCAGATCACGCAGCATCGGCAGTCTCGCGTGCCAGAATGGCATCGGCCTGCGCGGCCTGCGCGAGCAGGGTATCGAGCGGCGGCAGGTCGCTGTCCCATTCGATGAGCGTCGGGCGTGGTCCGATCTTGCGGATCGCCTCTGCATACAGTTCCCACACCGGCTCCGAGACCAGCGCGTTGTGGCTGTCGATCAGCATCTCGCCTTCGGGGTAGCGATTGACGGTGTAGCCGGCAAGATGGATCTCCTTGATGGCCGCCGCCGGCAGCGCCTGGAGATAACGGTACGCATCGAAGCCATGGTTCTGGCTGCTGACATAGATATTGTTTACATCCAGCAGCAGGCCGCAGCCGCTGGCACGCGCGATCTCGCCAAAGAATTCCCATTCCGGGATCGCAGACTCGGTGTATTGCAGATAGCTGGAGGGATTCTCGATCAACAGCTCGCGGCCAAGGAAATCCTGTGCCTGCGCGACACGCGCGCTGAAGTGCGCCAGCGATTCCTCGGTGTACGGCAGCGGCAGCAGGTCGTTGAAAAATTCGCCACCGACCGAACTCCAGCTCAGGTGATCGGACACCAGCGCCGGTTCGAAGCGCTGGATCAACGTCTTGAGCTTGCGCAGGTGTTCGCGATTCAGCGGGTCGCTGGAACCGAGCGAAAGCCCGACGCCATGCAGGCTGAGCGGATACTGCGCACGCGCCTGTTCGAGAAAATACAGCGGCGCACCGCCGGCGCCGAAATAATTCTCGCTGTGCACTTCGACGAACGCCAGCGGCGGGCGCCGCTCGACCAGCTCGCGATAGTGTTCGGCACGCAGGCCGATCCCGCCACGTGGCGGGATCGGTCCGTGCGGACGCCCGGCGAGCGCGGCACTCACAACATTACTTTCCGGACTTGAGCGAGGCGCCGACGATTTTTTCGCAGCTGCCCTTGGGCAGGTAGATCCAGGCATCCTTCTGGCTGTCCTTGGTTGCGGTGCCGGCGCAGGCGCTGACCGCGGTCTGGCAATCGTTCTTGCCGGCCTTGACGATGCCATAGCACTTTTCCACCGGGGCCTTGTCGGCAGCCGAGGCGCCGAACGATCCAAGTGCAAACAGGCTGCCGATGGCAGTGGTGATAATGGCATTACGACGATTCATTTTGCTGGCTCCTTGCTGTAGTTAAGTTGAACATACCGCTTACTTCTTCTTCGCTTTCGCGCCGGGCAGATCGAGAGCGCCGCCGGCGACTTTCAGGCACATGCCTTTCGGTACGTATACCCAGGCATCTTTCTGATTATCCTGCTTGGCGCTGCCTGCACAGACCGAACTCGAGGTCGCACAGTCGTTCTTGCCGGCCTTGGCAATGCCATAGCAGCGTTCCTGTTCGGCGCACACGACTGCCCCGGCGGCCTGGGCCGTGGTGGAAGCAAACAGGCCTCCACTGGTAAGCGCGGCAATGGCGGCAGTAATAAGGTAACGTGAATTTTGCATGAGTAGCCTCGTTTCAGGTGATGAGAGTTTGTTGCGCCTGGACTTTAGTCGACGCCCCGGCAACGAGCTTACACATGCTTGCTACTTAATTGCACGCACAGCCGGCGATTTAGCCCACTTTCTCCAACTCCGAGACCAGCCATCCCCCGACGCCGCGGCGTGCGGGCAAGAACCTGCCTGGTAGCCGTATTTACGGTTTTCATGCATCTATTGCCCGCTTCGTCGTCACGGCCACAGTGGAGTGATACAGTCGCAGGAAGCGCGAAGACTATATATATAGCCATGCCCAGCGACTCACTGTTATTCATCGTATTCCTGATCTTCACCGGTGCGGCGGTGTTCGCGACACTGGCGCTGTACGCGCGCCAGGCGTTGATCGTCTCGTACATCGTGCTCGGTGTGGTGATGGGCCCGTCGCTGCTTGGCTGGGTGACCGATGCCTCGCTGATCAAGGGCGTGGCCGATATCGGCATCATGTTCCTGCTGTTCCTGCTCGGCCTGAACATGCACCCGCAGAAGCTGTTCCGGCTGCTCGGGTCGACGACCCTGCTCACCGTTGCCAGTTCATTGGTCTTTGCCGGCATTGGCATCGCGGCCGGGTTCGCGCTCGGCTACACACCGATCGAATCATTCATTGTCGGTGGCGGCTTGATGTTCTCCAGCACCATCGTCGGCCTGAAGCTGCTGCCGACCACGATCCTGCACCATCGCCACACCGGCGAGATCATGATCAGCATCCTGCTGCTGCAGGACGTGATTGCCATCGTGATGATGCTGTTCCTGCAGGCCGGCGGCGGCGAGCGCGTGCTGCTCGCCAACATCGGCGGGCTGGCGCTGGCACTGGTCGGCATCAGTGTGCTGGCCTGGCTGGTCGAACGTTATGTGCTGGTGCCGCTGATTGCGCGCTTCGACGTGATTCAGGAGTACATTTTCCTGCTCGCCATCGGCTGGTGCCTGGGGCTGGCGGAGCTTTCGGTGTGGCTCGGGCTGTCGCGCGAGATGGGCGCTTTCATCGCCGGCGTGGCGCTGGCGTCCAGCAAGATTTCACTGTTCATCGCCGAGAGCCTCAAGCCGCTGCGCGATTTCTTTCTGATCATTTTCTTCTTCACGCTCGGCGCCGGGCTCGACCTTTTCAAGCTGGTGGACGTGCTGCTCCCGGCGGCGCTGCTGGCGCTGGTGCTGCTGGCCAGCGAAACCCTGGATGTTCCGTGTGTTACTGGTACGTACCGGTGAGACCAAGCCGCGCGCCACCGAAATCGGTGTGCGCCTCGGCCAGAACAGCGAGTTTGCACTGCTGATCGCCGTGCTGGCACTGCATACCGGGGTGATCCGCGAACAGGTTGCCTACCTGCTGGAACTCACCACCATATTGACGATGATGGTGTCCATGTACTTGATCGTGTGGCGTTACCCGACGCCGATCGCCATGCGTGACGAACTGCGACGCAATTGATCTGCCTGCGATTGGCTTATCCCGTCCCAACTGCCTACAATCTGGCTAATCAGCCGCGCTGCCCAATCTTTTATTTTCTGCATACATGAAGAACTATCAGTGCCATTGCGGGAATACCGTCTACTTCGAGAACACGCGTTGTCTCGTGTGCGATCGCTCGCTCGGCTTTCTGCCTGACTCGATGCAAATGGCGGCATTTGCCTTGCAGGCCGATGGCTGCCTGGCAATCGCTCACACCGGCACCCCCGGGGCTGTATCGCCAATGCGCCAATTACGCGCGCGAGAATGTCTGCAACTGGATGGTGCCGACCTATGACAACAATATTTACTGCCGCGCCTGCCGGCTGAACCACATCATTCCCGACCTGAGCAACCCGCAGAACCACGTGTTGTGGACGCGCATCGAACGCGCCAAGCGCCGGCTGCTGTACACACTGTACATGCTGCGCCTGCCGGTTATCGGTCGCGACGAGAATGCGGTGTCCGGCCTGGCCTTCGAATTCCTCGCCGAGCAACCCGGCCATGCCGAGTTCAGCGATCTGACCGGCGCGCACAACGTGCAGACCGGCCATCGCAACGGGCTGATCACCATTAACATTGCCGAGGCCGACCCGAGTGCGCGCGAGAGCATGCGCGAACTCATGAGTGAACAATATCGTACGTTGCTCGGACATTTCCGCCACGAGATCGCGCACTATTACTGGGACCGGCTGGTACGCGACACTACCTGGCTGGAGGAATACCGCACGCGCTTCGGGGATGAACACAGCAACTATGAACAGGCGCTCGCACGTTACTACGCCGAGGGTCCGCGGCTGGACTGGCAAAAGAGCTACATCAGTGCCTATGCCTCATCACACCCGTGGGAGGATTTCGCCGAGACCTGGGCGCATTACCTGCACATGGTGGACACGCTCGAAACCTCGCACCACTTTCGGCTTTGCCATCGCCGGACGCAGCGTGCGCCCGCCGGCGGCGGCGCTGGGCGGTGACGTGCAACGTGCACAGGGCACGTTTCACCCGCCGGCAACCTTCGAGGACCTGCTCGCCGACTGGAGCCAGCTCACGCTCGCCATGAATGCGCTCAACCGCAGCATGGGCCTGGACGATGCCTATCCTTTCTCCCTGTCTGCACCGGCGGCCGAAAAGCTCGCCTTTGTGCATCGCCTGATCGCGGCCAGCGCCGGCTAGTCGCGCGGCTGTTCCCAGTCGAAACGCGGCAGCCTGTCGAAGGCGCGCCGCAACCCTTCGCTCCAGCGCTTCTGCAAATGCCGGAACAGCGGCGAACCGTAGTCGAAGGTCCGCTGCTGACCGAGCACCAGACTGTCCTTGCGGTAGATGGCGAGCTCGATCGGCGGACCGACCGAGATGTTGGCGCGCATGGTTGAATCAATCGATACCAGCGCGCAACGCGACGCGTCTTCCAGCGTGGTCCCCGTTCGGACGATACGATCCAGAATCGGCTTTCCGTACTTGGTCTCCCCGATTTGCAGGTACGGCGTCTCGTTCGACGCGGCAATGTAATTGCCCTGCGGGTAAATCAGATAGATATTCGGATCGCGCCCGTGAATCTGCCCGCCAAGGATGAAGCTCGCTTCCACGCCGATGCCATCCTCCTTGAGCGTCGGCGCATACTCGGCCTGAATGCGGCGATTGATCTGGCCCACGTAATGGGCGGCATCGAACAAGTAGTGGAACGTGTTCAGAGTTCTCTTTCGCCGAGGCATCGTCGAGATCACGCTGAATGGCATTGATGACTGCTTGTGTGGTGGCGAGATTCCCTGAAGCGATCAACACCATCAGCCGCTCGCCGGGAACACCAAAGACAAACATTTTCTTATAGGTCGAAACGTAATCGACACCGGCATTGGTACGCGAGTCGGAAGCGAATACCAAACCATCATCAACCTTGATCGCGAGGCAATATGTCATGGCACGATAAGATTTCCAGTTGAAATTATGTTAATATGCATCAAATAGATGCGATCGCACCACACTGGTGCTACAGACTCGCATCCTGCACTCGATTGGCGATACTTCTGCCAGAGCGCACACACTAAATACAAAGAATACCGCGCTTCCAGTCCGTTGCCATCCATCTGGCATCGGGTTTGCTATTCAATCACAAACGGACACTGAATTCCGGGGCAATTCAATCATGGCCATCCGCTGGGGCAGTTACCGGGTTAAGGGCTACTACGACGAGCTGATCCGCGTCGCCGGCAAACCGCGCGCCGGTTCGCAGGGCGTCTGCGACTATCTGCGCGGTCTGAGCGACGCCGAAATCGAGGAACGCAAGCAGGCGGCGGAAGCCGCGATCCAGGTCATGGGTATCACCTTCACCGTGTATTCCGACGAAGGCAGCTCGATCGACCGCACCTGGCCATTCGACATCATCCCGCGCATCATCCCGGCCGCCGAGTGGCGCCGCATCGAGACCGGCCTGAAGCAGCGCGTCAAGGCGCTCAACCTGTTCATCGACGACATCTATCACGAGCAGCGCATTGTCAAAGACGGTGTCTTTCCGAAAGCGGTGCTCGACAGCTCGAAGAATTTCCGCCCGCAATGCGTGGGCGTGAATCCGGCGCGCGGTATCTGGGCGCACATCTGCGGTTCGGACCTGATCCGCGACGAGGACGGAACGATGTACGTGCTCGAAGACAACCTGCGCGTGCCTTCCGGCGTTTCCTACATGCTCGAAAACCGGCTGGTGATGAAGCGTGTGTTCCCGGAACTGTTCGAGCAGCACGGCATTCAACCGGTGGATGACTACGCGTCACAACTCTACGACATGCTGTGCTCGATTGCGCCGCGACGCAGCGAGAAACCCGAAGTCGTGGTGCTGACACCGGGTATCTACAATTCGGCCTATTTCGAACACGCCTATCTTGCCCAGCAGATGGGCGCCGAACTGGTCGAGGGCCGCGACCTGGTCGTGGGCGACGACGACTGCGTCTACATGCGCACCGTCGAAGGCCTGGCGCGCGTGGACGTCATCTACCGGCGCGTGGACGACCTGTTTCTCGATCCCGAAGCCTTCAATCCGGATTCCACGCTCGGCGTGCGCGGGCTGATGCGTGCCTGGAAGGCCGGCAATGTCGCGCTGGCCAATGCGCCGGGTGCGGGCATGGCCGATGACAAGGTCGTGTACGCCTTCGTGCCGCAATTCATCGAGTACTACCTGGGCGAGAAGGCCATTCTGCCGAACGTGCCGACCTACCTGTGCATGAATGAAAAGGATCGCGAATACGTGCTGGCCAATCTCGACAAGCTGGTGGTCAAGCCGGCGAATGAATCGGGCGGCTACGGCATGATCATCGGTCCGCACGCCACCGGCAAGGAACGCGAGGAATTCGCGAAACTGATCCGCAAGGACCCGCGCAACTACATCGGGCAACCACTGGTGGCGCTCTCCACCACGCCGACACTGGTCGATGCGCATGTCGAACCGCGTCATGTGGATCTGCGGCCGTTCATTCTCTCGGGCGAAACCACCTACGTGACCACGGGTGGACTGACACGCGTGGCCTTGCGCAAGGGATCGACGGTAGTGAACTCATCGCAGGGCGGTGGCAGCAAGGATACCTGGATCGTGGAAGAGGAGAACGGCTGATGCTCTCGCGCGTGGCTGAAAACCTCTACTGGATGGCGCGTTACCTGGAGCGCGCCGAAAACACCGCGCGCCTGATCACCGTCAACGCCAACCTGCTGCTGGATTTGCCGAAAACCGTGCAACCGGGCTGGGAACCGCTGATTGAGATTACCGGCAGCGCGGAGATTTTCCACGCGAATTACCAGAACACCGACGAGCGCAGCGTAGTGAAATTTCTGATTGCCGACACGGTCAATCCGGGTTCCATCCTGTCCTCGCTGATCTCAGCGCGTGAAAATGTGCGCACCGTGCGTGATTTCATGCCGCGCGAAACCTGGGAGCAGGTGAACGCGCTGTACCTGAAGGCCAAAAGCAACCTGACGTCCGGGCTTGGCCGGCGCGGCCGCTACGATTACCTGCGCGATATCATTCATGGCGTGCAGCAGATCACCGGGCTGCTGGCCGGGTGCATGACGCACGATGAGGGTTACGAATTCCTGCGCATGGGTCGCAACCTGGAACGCGCCGACATGACCATTCGCATCATCGACGTGCGTTCGGCCAATCTGCTGCCGAACAGCAGCGATGAGCTCACACCGTTCGAGAACATCCAGTGGATGAGCGTACTAAAGTCACTGTCCGGTTACCAGATGTACCGGCGCGCCATGCAGGTGCGGGTGCAGCGTCCGTATGTACTCAAGTTCCTGTTCAAGGAACGGCTGTTCCCGCGTGCCTTCTATCACTCGATCTGCGAAGTAGAAAATTGTCTGCGAATGCTGCCGCGCAGCGACCTGCCTGTCGCGCACCTGCTGCGCATCAAGGAATTGGTCACGGCGTCACGACCGGAGACAATGAGCCAGGATGAATTACACGCCTTCATCGATGGACTGGAGTTGCTGATTATCGAACTCAATATCTCGATCAGTGATACCTATTTCCTTGCGGGTGTTGCCGCGGCACCACTCTCAGCCAAACCGGTGGAGGCCTGACGAGCCCCCTGTCTGTTGTGGTTGGACGTTACTGGTATTGCGCGGACTTGATCTCCGCCTCGAAGAATGGATCTGCCTGGGGAGTTTCGGCTCTCCTCGTCGCGCGCATCCGCACCGGGATGGTGTAGCCGCCGAATGACCGTTCCTCGGTCAACTGGTCCCCGACCCACAATACATAGCCCGGCTTGCCATCCAGACCCTCGGGGTCCCAGCGTTGCATTTCAATGCGTTCGAGACGGCCGTCCAGCGCCACAGTAAGCACCAACGCAAGCTGTTCACTGCCAATTTGCAGATGCACCTTTGCCGAAAAGGCATCAATCGCCTCCCAACGCGCACCCGTCTCGGGGAGCAGTGCTGACGGAAGCAGCAGCGGTGCCTCCAGCGCCATACGACCGGCTGCCGAACGCGTCACGTCCACACCGCTGGCGCGCACGATCGGTATCCCGTACCCGATAAACCAGTGCATGGCACCCTCGCCGGCAACGTAACGATCGCTCCCGGTAATTTTCAGCATGCCCTTCGCCGACCGTGGCCCTCCAGAAAAAGCCACTCGGTATGGCCAGGATCTGCACGGCCTGAAACGGCAGCTTCTCGGCGCCTGGTTTCAGACCGATGCGCCCCTGCATCTCGACAACAACCGAACGCGCCAACCGTGTACCGGGAGCAATGGCGTGTCGAAAGTAGCGTTTCGCCGGTTCCGGCAAATGCGCAATTGACTTGGTATCAAAAATTGCCGTGCCGGAAGGCACACGCAGCGTTTCCCACAAACGATCAATCTCGCGATCATGCAGAATCCGCAGACTGCCAAGAATGGCGGCAGCCCCGACAAAGAACAGCACCAAGACCGCGAAAACACGTGAAACCATTTATCCTCCGGAAGTCACAACAGCACCTCACCTGGCAGGCCGTCCGACTGACTGACGACGAAAAAACGAGAATCCGGGGACATGATTTTATCCCCGGTGGCGTCCTGACAAATTGATTTTCAGCAAATATCTGTTTCTTGAAGACGGTGTAGCCCGGACTGCCCAGGCGGCCGGGGTGCACGATTCTTCCCGGTCTCATCCTCGGCACCGTTACATCGATGGCTTCCAGGTGAGATCCAGTTCACGCGCCGCCTTGACGTCATCGAGACGCTTGACCGGCAGAGTGTGTGGTGCGCCCTTTACCATTTCCGGCTGGCTGCGGGCTTCGTGTGCAATATCTTCCATAGCCTTCATAAAACCATCCAGCTCTTCCCGGGTTTCGGTCTCGGTTGGCTCAATCAGGAAACATTCCGGCACAAGCAGCGGGAAGTAGGTGGTCGGGGCATGGTAGCCCTTGTCGAGCAGGCGCTTGGCAAAGTCCATGGCACTGATGCCGGTTTCATCCTTCAGCTTCTTTAGTGTAACGATGAACTCGTGGGTGGCACGACGTTTGGGGAAGGCCATGTCAAAACCGCGTTTCTTCAATTCCGCCAGCATGTAGTTGGCATTGAGTGTGGAGAACTCGGCGACACGTTGCATACCCTCGCGTCCGAGCAGGCGGGCATAGATGTAGGCGCGCAACAGCACGCCGGCATTGCCGAGATGCGCCGACAGGCGACCGATGGTTTGCGGCTTGTCTTTCTCGGTGAGCAGGAAAAAACTTCCGTCCTTGTTGCGCTCGACAATGGGTACCGGCAGGAACGGCAACAATCTTTCGTTTACACCCACCGGGCCGGCGCCTGGGCCGCCGCCGCCGTGCGGCGTGGAAAAGGTTTTATGTAAATTCATGTGGATGACATCAAACCCCATGTCGCCCGGTTTTACCTTGCCGAGAATCGCGTTCAGGTTCGCGCCGTCGTAGTACAGCAGGCCGCCGGCATCGTGCACCGCCTTCTGCACCTGCTGGATGTCCTTTTCGAAAACACCGAGCGTGGACGGGTTAGTGAGCATCAGCCCGGCAGTGTGTGGACCGACCGCGGCCTTGAGCAGCTCGAGGTTGATGTCGCCATTGGCATCGGTCGGAATCTCGCGCACCGTGTAACCGCACATCACCGCGGTCGCCGGATTGGTGCCATGTGCCGCATCCGGCACCAGAATCTCGGTGCGTGCCGTGTCGTCGCGCGCATCGTGGTAGGCGCGGATCATGGCGACGCCGGCGAACTCGCCCTGCGCACCGGCCATGGGCGTGAGCGACACGCCTTTCATGCCGGTGACTTCCTTCAACATCTCCTGCAGTTCGTACATGCAGGCGAGGAAACCCTGGCCGGTGGATGCGGGCGCGGCCGGATGCCGACCGAGGAATTGCGGCAGCATCGCCAGCGAATTGCAGGCGCGCGGGTTGTACTTCATGGTGCACGAACCGAGCGGATAGAACTGGGTGTCGATGGAGAAGTTCTTCTGCGACAGACGCGTGTAGTGGCGTACTGCCTGCATCTCGGACACCTCCGGCAGTAGCGGGCGTTTGCTGCGGCGCAGGTTGGCCGGGATGTCCTGCGTCTCGGCCTTGGCGAGCGGGGCCTGCGAGGGATTGCGGCGGCCGGATTGGGAGTGTTCGAAAATCAGCATGGTTATACCTATAGCTCGTTATTTGAATTCCGCGGCTTCGACCTGGAGATAGGTGTGTGACACCGATTCACCGATGCGCGTGTCGAGATCCGGGAAGTGTGGTTTGTGCCGGGCCACCGCTTGTTTTGCCTTGGGTAGTATCTCGAAATCCACTTTGCCTTCCTTGTAGCCGGCCTCGACTACGTTCCACAGGTCTTCGAAATAGGCACGCAGGTAACCGATTGCCGCACCATCGGCCACCGGGCCATGACCCGGCACGATCTTCACCGGCTTGAGTGCTTCGAGTTCCTTGAGAAACACGATCCATTGCGCGATCTTGCTGTCGAACGTGGCCGGGACGCGCTGGGTGTACAGCACATCGCCACCAATCAACAACTTCTGCTGCGGCAGCCACACCACCAGGTCACCGGGCGAATGCGCATCCTGCGACGGGATCAGTTCAGCCTTGAGGTCGCCGAAGGCGATGGCAACGCGTGCGTCATACACCTGATTGGGCTTCAGCACACGTGAAGCGCCGGTAGCACCGTCGGTCATGCCGTTGAAGCGTGCCACCCACTCCTCGCCTTCCTTCTCGATACGCTGCTTAACTGCACTTGAGGAGATGATCTCGGTCTTGGAGTCGGCAAGTGCAGCGTTGCCCAACCAGTGATCACCATGGCCATGCGTGTTGATAATCCAGCGCACCGGTTTGTCCGTGACCTTGGAAATTACCTCCCGCAGCGCCTTGCCAATGGTCTCGGATGAGCCGGAGTCGACCACCAGTACGCCGTCGCGCGTCACGACGAACGCACTGTTTGAATTCCAGCCACGGTTCTCGACGCTCGGGAAATCACGTGCCGGTGTGACCACCGCATAGACATCGGGCATCAGCTTTTCAGCCCGCATCGGATAATCGTTGACCGTGGACGGTGCCGCGACCGCAACAGCGGTCGCCAAACCGAACACCATACCTAGAAAGTTGCGCATTTCAGACTCCGTGCAGCATGTTGTTTATCGTAGATAAACCCGATACACCCACAACATAAACAGCAATACAGCGATGCCGACATACACGCCCCAGCCGCGGTTCTGCATCCACTGGCGGAAGTTCCAGCCAGGCACAAACGCGTCGCGCAGACGCCCGAACCGGAATGGGAAAAACCGCGAGGTGTGGAGTACATAGTCGTCCCACTCCTTGCCGAAACGGCCGCGCAGGAACTCCTCCTCGGAACGGATGGTGGTGTAATAGACCCCGATGAAAATACCGAACATCACCACAGCCGTCGACACATCCGGTACCAGACAGATGATGCCGGTGAGCATGAACGCCGCGCCGAGGTAGAGCGGGTTGCGCGACAGGGCGTACGGACCGGTGGTAGCCAGGGCCTTGGCCTTCTGGATGTAACCGGCGGACCAGCTGCGCGTGAGCGCTCCGAGCACCAACAGCGCAATACCGGCCATACCCAACGGTGAGTCGAACGGTTCGACCGGAATCTTGCGGATCACAAAATTTATCACCACCATCAGCCAGAACGCGATCTGGCTGATGAGGATGCGATTGTGCTTGTTCAATATCTGTTGTTCGGCCACGTCGGATGCTGCCTCATGTGCTGCTCTGGAGTTGGACTGAACAGTCGGGTGAAATCTATTTCAACGCCGCCAGCGCCTTTTCGTAGTCCGGCTCGACTGTGAGCTCGGGCCCAAGCTGCGTGTACAACACCTTGTCGTTCTCGTCGAGCACCAGCGTGGAGCGCGCGCACAATCCTGCAATCGGGCTGTCAGTCAACAACACGCCGTAGTCCTTGGCAAAGTGCCGATCGCGCATCATGGAAAGCGTCACGACGTTCTTGACACCTTCACTGCTGCAGAATCGCGCTTGGGCGAACGGCAGATCGGCGGTCACCACCAGCACCACCACATCCGGGCGGCTCTTTGCAAAGTCATTGAAGCGCTTGGTGGCATCGGCACAGGTACCGGTATCGAGCGAATGCGCGATGCTGAGCAGCTTCTTCTTGCCCTTGAAGTTGGCCAGCGTCACTTCCGACAAATCGCCTGCGGTGAGCTTGAAGTCAGGCGCTTTACTTCCGACTTTGGGTAACTCGCCACTGGTGTGCGCGGGGGTTCCTTTGAACAGTACGTCGGCCATGGCATCGTCTCCTTTTATGATCAGGTGGTTGGGGTGACCTTCACGGCGCACGGCGGATCGAGCCGGCGTTTACTGGTAATGCGTTCAAGCTGCAGCACATACTTCTCAAAATCACCGCGGGTGCGGGTTTCAGTGGAACACACGAGCATGCACTCGCCAAGTTCCGGGTAGTCGTGCGTGAGATTGTATCCGGCCAGGATGCCCTGCCCTTCCATCGCGCGCAGCAGGTCGGCAACCGGCATGTTCACGCGCACGATTGCCTCATGAAACACCGGACGGTCGAAAATGCGTTCTACGCCATCTACAGTCGTTATCCGGCTCAGCAGCTCGTTGGTATTGGCGTGACACTGTGCGGCCACGCGTTCCAGCCCTTCCGGTCCAAGCAGCGACATATAGATAGTCGCGGCCGTGACCAACAGGCCCTGATTGGTGCAGATGTTGGAAGTCGCCTTGGAGCGGCGGATGTGCTGCTCGCGTGCCTGCAGGGTAAGCGTGAAGCCCGGCTTGCCGTCCTTGTCCACGGTGCGGCCGATGATACGGCCCGGCATCTGGCGCACGAACTCCTGCTTGCAGGCCATGAAACCGAAGTACGGCCCGCCCGAAGACAGCGGCACACCGAGCGGCTGACCGTCGCCGACTGCGACGTCCGCGCCCTTCGTGCCCCACTCGCCCGGCGCCTTGAGCAGCGCGAGCGATATCGGATTGACGCAGGCGATGGCGAGCAGGCCCCTGGCATGCGCCCAGTCGGTGAGCGCATCCACATCCTCCAGCACACCGAAGAAGTTCGGCTGCGGAATGACCAGCGCCGCACAATCATCGGTCACGGTCTTGTCGAGCGCGTCGACGCTGGTGTGCCCGCCCTCGCGGTCGTAGTCCACCTCGATCAGCTCGATCTTCTGGTTCTTCACGATCGCATGCACCACCTTGCGCCACACCGGGTGTACGGTGCGTGGCATGAGAATCTTGTGGCCTTTCTTGTGGGTACGCACCGCCATCAGCACTGCCTCGGCGAGCGCCGAGGCGCCGTCGTACAGCGAGGCGTTCGACACATCCATGCCAGTTAGGCTGGCCATCATGGTCTGGTATTCGTACAGCAATTGCAGCGTGCCCTGCGAAGCCTCGGCCTGATAAGGCGTGTAGGCCGAATAGAACTCACCGCGTGTCACCAGCTGCCAGACCGCCGCCGGGATGTGATGCTCGTAGGCACCGGCGCCGAGGAAGTTGAGATAGCGGCCATCGGTCTCGGCGCGTTCCTGCATGAGACGTGCGACATCCATTTCACTCAAGCCTTCCGGGATGGTCTTGAGCGCGGCGCTGCGCAGCGCCGCTGGTATCTCGTCGAACAGGTCGTCGATCTTGCTGGCGCCGATCGCCTTGAGCATGGCGGCGATATCGGCTTCGGTGTGCGGAATGAACGGCATGCTTAGACCCTGTGAGTCATTTTGACGGATACATTATTAATGCGCTTCTGACGCCACCAGCGCCTCGTAGGCCTTGGCATCGAGCAGCTTGTCGACATCCGCGACGTTGGCTGGCTTGAGCTTGAACATCCAGGCGCCGTAGGCATCCTTGTTCACGCTCTCCGGCGAATCGCTGACTGCGGTGTTGACGGCAACCACTTCACCGGCGATCGGTGCGTATACATCGGAGGCGGCCTTGACCGACTCGACCACGCCGCATTCCTTGCCGGCGGCGACCTGCGTACTGACCTTGGGCAATTCGACAAACACCATGTCGCCGAGCAGGCCCTGGGCGTGATCGGTAATTCCGACCGCAACCGTGCCATCGGCTTCCTTCTTCACCCACTCGTGGCTTTTGGTGTAACGCAGCTCGTTCGGGGTCTTGCTCATTACCTTACTCCTCTCGTTTCTGTTGCGAAATGTAGAGTGCGTAAACGCACCCTGCTCTAGACTATTCCAGACAGCTTTTACCGTTGCGGACAAAGGGATATTTAACGACCTTGGCGGTGAGACGCTTGCCGCGCACATCGACCTCAACGTGCGCCCCGGGCGCGACGCCGGCCGGCACGCGCGCCAGTGCGATCGACTGGTTGAGCGTCGGCGAGAAACTGCCACTCATGATCTCACCCTCGCCTTGCGGGCAGAATACCTTCATGTGATTACGCAGCACGCCCTTGTCTTCGAGCAGCAGCCCGACCAGCTGGCGTGGCACGCCGGCGGCCAGCTGCTTCTCCAACGCCTCGCGGCCGATGAACTTGCGCTCTTTCGGCTCCAATGCCACGGTCCAGGCCAGCCCCGATTCGAGCGGCGTGGTGGTCTCGTCCATGTCGCTGCCATACAGATTCATGCCGGCCTCCAGACGCAATGTGTCGCGCGCACCGAGCCCAATGGGCTTGACCCCGGCCTCGCCCAGCATCTGCCAGGTAAACACGGCGGCCTTGGCGGGCAGGATGATCTCGAATCCCTCCTCGCCGGTGTAGCCGGTGGTGGCGATCATCAGCTCGCCGATGGTGACGCTGTGGAACGGTTTCAGTTTGCCTGCGGTCTCGCGCAGGTTCTCGCCGAGTGCCGCGTACACCTTGTCTTTTGCATTTGGGCCCTGCACTGCGATCATGGCGAGATCGGGACGTTCGGTCATGGTCACGCCGCCGAACTCCTTGGCGGCGGTCTGCATCCAGGCCATGTCCTTGTCATGCGTGCCGGCGTTCGAGACGATGCGATACCAGCTGTCGTTCAGGTAATAAACGATCAGGTCATCGATCACGCCGCCCTTGGCGTTCAACATGCAGGTGTAGAGGGCGCGGCCCGGGGTCTTGAGCTTGTCGATGTTGTTGGCGAGCAGGCTTTTCAGAAACTCGCGCACCTTCTCGCCCTTGAAGTCCGAGACCACCATGTGCGAGACATCGAACATGCCGGCATCGCGCCGCACCTGATGATGCTCTTCGAGCTGTGAACCGTAATGGATCGGCATGTCCCAGCCGCCAAAGTCCACCATCTTGGCGCCGAGTTCGATATGCTGGTCGTATAAAGGTGTTCTGTGGCCCATGGTCGTTGTCTTAGAGTGTGTTTTGTTCTTCTTCGGCATGGTACGAGGAGCGCACCAGCGGTCCGGCCTTGACCCAGCTGAAGCCGAGCGTCTTCGCTTCGACTTCGTACTCGGCGAACTGGTCAGGGTGTATGTATTCGGTGACCGGCAGGTTGTCGGGTGACGGCCGCAGGTACTGGCCCAGCGACAGGCGCGCCACGTTGTGCGCACGCAAATCGTGCAATACCTGCATGACTTCCTCGCGTGTCTCACCCAGGCCGAGCATCAGCGCTGATTTGGTTTCGATACCCGGAATCAATGCGGCGCGCTGCAGCAATTCGAGACTGGTTTCGTATTTCGCGCCTTTGCGTGCGGTACGATACAGGCGCGGCACGGTTTCAACGTTGTGCCCCCACACCAGGCGTGTGCGAGCGGCGGACGCTGGCGTGACGGCATCGAGCGCAGTGCTGATAATGGCTATCGCCTCGGTCTGCTTGTGCTGGAAATCCGGTGTAAGAAATTCGATACCGATATCCGCGTCCTGCGTACGCAGCATGCGTAGTGTTTCAGCAAATATCTCCGCACCGCCATTGGCCAGGTCGTCGCGGTTCACCGAGGTGAGCACGACGTATTTGAGCCCCATTTGCGCCACCGCCTGCGCGATGCGGCGCGGTTCATCGGCATCGAACCACTCGGGACGGCCGGTCTTCACCGAGCAAAAACCGCAGGCGCGCGTGCAGGTATCGCCGAGCAGCATGAATGTGGCAGTGCCGCGGCTCCAGCATTCGCCACGATTCGGGCAGCGCGCCTCCTCGCAGACGGTGTTGAGGCGCTGACCGTCAATCACGGACGAAGTACGCGCGAATTGAGCATCGTGTCCGAGCCGCACGCGTATCCACGATGGCAGGCGCGTGGCGTTTGGCGCGCGCACTTCACTGATCGGAATAACGTTTTTGGTCATAGGTCCCGGTCTGAAAAACGAAAAGGGGCGATGGATGCATGCATCCATCGCCCCTCTGTCCGTTAACCTGAGAGCTTGAGCCCCTTCGGTGGACGATCCCCATAGTGTTCCAGGGGCGTCGCTCTCCAGAGTCGATGACTGACCGCGCGGTCCTTTTGCCTGAGCGATTCCGGGCGGGTTGCGCCTTCGGCGCCGGGCCGGGCTTAGCCGGTCCGGTCTCTCCCACGGGTCATATCGAGGTCGGCATTGTACGCCTGCGTTACCAACCCGCCAAGCCGCGGGTTGATTGGTGAATTTTCATGCTGTTTGGGATGTGTGCCTTGCCAGCTGGCACAAATTAATTAAGGTTTTTACTGATCATATGACGAAATGAATTTGTATTGTTTTTATATTCAGCCAAGCCTTAGATAGACAGCGATTCACGCTGATCCTTTACTACCTCGAAATACACGCCATTAGGGCTTTTCTTGCAGGTGCCAGGAGTCGGCACGTTTCTTGTACATAACTGCAAAGCTTCAGAACGGCAGTCAAGACGTCTAATGCAATTGAACACTCCCGAAATTGGAGGGATTCATGAATCGCAACGCTATTCGGTTTTTGCTGTTGCTCACCTGTGTGCTGGCGGGAGTATTACCCGCACAGGCGGACCTGATACTGAGCTCCGCTCCGCGCGACACGAAGGAAAAGGAAGAGGCGATATATAAACCCCTGACCGATTATCTCACCAAGGTCAGTGGTCAGAAGGTCTCGTTCCGGCATGGCGACAACTTCCTTGTCTACCAGAGCGAAATGCGCAAAGGCAACTATGACATCGTCCTGGATGGGCCGGCCTTCGTCGGTTGGCGCATGGCCAGGCTCGGACACGTGCCACTGGTCAAGTTTCCAGGCAACCTGGTTTTTGTATTGGCGGTGAAAAAAGAGCAGGCCAAAATCAATTCACTCAAAGACATGGCCGGCCGCACCATGTGTGCGTTTCCTTCACCGAATCTGGCTACGCTGACAGTGCTGGATGAATTCGATAACCCGGCACGGCAACCCATAATCAAGGAAACCACCTCCTTCCCGGATTCCTATAAGAACATGGTGGCCGGCAAATGCGTGGGCGCCGTCCTGCAGAATAAACTGTACGAAAATCTGGACAAGGAAAAACAGCTGGGTAAAGTCTTATTCACCAGCAAGCCACTGCCGAACCAGGCCTTTAGTGCCGGCCCAAAAGTCGATCCGGAAATGCGTGCGAAAATCATCAATGCAATGCTTTCGCCGGAGGGCATGACCGCCACTCAGAAATTGCGCGAAGCCTTTAAAATCCAGAAGCTCGAAGCCGCCACTGTGGAAGAGTACCAGGGACTCGAGCGCCTGATACGCAACGAATGGGGTTTCGGACAGTAAGTCTTCGGTTGTGTCGACCTAGCCAGCTGAAAATTCGGCTACAACCGGGGCATGGTCGGAAGGTCGCTCGTGCGCACGCGGTCCCTTGTCGATGCGGCTTCCAGTGCAGGCCTTGCACAGCGTATCGCTCGCGAGTATGTGATCGATACGCAGTCCGTGGTTTCGCCGGAAACCCTGCATGCGGTAATCCCACCAGCTGAAGCTTTTGTCCGGCTGCTCGTACAGCCGGAAAGTGTCGCATAATCCGCCAGCCAACAGCTGGTGAAAAGCTTCGCGCTCCGGCTGGCTGAAGAGCACGCGTCCTTCCCACTGTTTTGGATCGTGCACGTCACGTGGCTCGGGAGCGATATTGAAGTCGCCAAGCACCACCAGTCGCGGATGGTCGCGCAGTTCCGCGCGCAACCAATCGGTGAGCTTCGCCAGCCAGGCGAGTTTGTAGCGATACTTGTCTGACTCAACACTCTCGCCGTTCGGCACGTACAGATTGATTACGCGCACACCATTGAAGGTCGCGGCCAGTACTCGCCGTTGCGCGTCATCCAGCCGGGGAATGTCGCTCACGACGTTCCGCGCCGGCGTGCGGCTCAGAATGGCAACGCCGTTGTAGGTCTTCTGCCCCGCGTACACCGAGTGATATCCGGCCGCCTCGATCTCGGCGCGCGGGAACTTCTCATCCACGAGTTTTGTTTCCTGCAGTGCCAGGACATCCGGCTGCTCGGCCGCCAGCCAATCGAGCACCTGGGGCAAGCGTACATTCAGGGAGTTGATGTTCCAGGTGGCGATCTTCATGTACGCGCGGGCACGAAGAAAAACCGCTGCCGCGTCCAGCTGGAAGCGGCGGATACGGATTTATTGCGCGGCTGCAGCTTCCGGTGCCTCGGCGGATTCGGGACTGGTTTCCGGTTTCGGGTATCCAGCCTGATCAAGTTCACCTGCCAAAATCGATTCGACGTAACCCAGCATCACCTTGCTGCCTATCAGTATCGTCGGAACCGAGAGCTGGCCGACTTTCTTGATCATCTCCTGCTGCGCCTGCGTGTTCTTCTCGGAAACGTTGATTTCGCGAAACGGAACACCGCGCTGCTTGAGATAGGTGCGCGCCATATCGCACGGGATGCACGTCGGTACCATGTAGAGAATTACCGGCGACTTGGCCGCGGCTTCGGCAGCGGCTGGGTTGCCGCCGACGCCACCGCGGGAATCGCGCAGATTTTTCTCCTCTACCTTGCCCTGACCTTCCGGAGGTGGCCGATCCTGGTAGGAGACATTGCCGCGATCATCCACCCATTTATAAAGCTTGGTGGCATAAGCTGGCGCAATTGCCAGCGTCGTTACCAGAACAGCGATCAGGGTATTCCGCGCCATGTTCCGATCCTCACGGTCATGCCACCGAGTTTGTGGCGACTCATCAAATGCCGCCAGAGAAAACCGATGGCGACTCCTATGATGAGCATAGCAAAAGCCAGTATCAGGCAACCGAAAGAATAACCGGCCGTTGTCTCGCCCTGCTTGGCCGCGCCTGTCTTGTCTGGCGCGGGTTCCGGAACAGCGGCTGGTGCCGGTGGCTCGATAGCTTTACTGGGCACCACATTCGGTGGCGGAACGTCCTTTACTATGGTGGGTTTCGGCTTCTCAACCGGCTTTGGCTTCTCCACAGGTTTCGGCATCTCAACCGGCTTTGGCTTTTCGATCACAACCTGGGCAGGCGGTACAACGGGCGGTTTTGTGATTTCCGCGCGCTCGGTTGCCGGGGGAACGACAACCGGGTCGGCGCCGAGGGAGATGGATGGCCAAATCAGTGCCAGGCCCAGTACAACAATGAAACGACCGCTCATGATTCTACGTTCCTCCCTCATGCCGCCAGGCCGGAATGGCGCAGCAGCGCATCGATTGTTGGTTTGCGACCGCGAAAGCGCACAAACAATTCCATCGGCTCGTAGGTCCCGCCCTGCTCCAGAATATGATGCAGGAATTCCTCGCCGGTCTTACGATCGAACACGCCGTTTTCCTCGAACTTGGAGAAGGCGTCGGCCGACAGCACCTCCGCCCACTTGTAGCTGTAGTAACCGGCCGCATAACCACCGGCAAAAATGTGTCCGAAGCTGTTCGGAAAACGGTTGAACGCCGGCGGGAAAACCACCGACACTTCCTGACGCACTTCGTCGAGCAGTTGCTGAATGGTCTTTGTTCCGTTCGGATCGTAGTCGCTGTGCAGGCGCATATCGAATAGCGAGAACTCGATCTGCCGCACCATCTGCATGGCCGACTGGAAATTGCGCGCCGCGATCATCTTCTTGTACAGCGCCTCGGGCAGCGGCGCCCCGGTTTCGTGATGCCGGGCGAGCACGTCCAGCGCCTGCCGTTCCCAGCACCAGTTTTCCATGAACTGGCTGGGCAATTCGACCGCGTCCCACTTCACGCCGTTGATGCCGGCGACGCTCGTGTAGTCGACCAGCGTGAGCATGTGGTGCAGGCCGTGACCGAACTCGTGAAACAGCGTGGTGACCTCGTCGTGCGTGAACAGCGCCGGCTTGTCGCCTACCGGTGCGTTGAAATTGCAGGTGAGGTAGGCGACCGGCACTTGCACGCCCATGGCATCGCGCTTGCGCGACATGCAGTCGTCCATCCACGCACCACCGCGCTTGTGCGGCCGCGCGTACAGATCCATGTAGAAGCGGCCGCGCACCTGGCCGCCGGCATCGCGGATCTCGTAGAAGTGCGCGTCCGGGTGCCACAGCTCCACATCCTGGACCTCGTGGATGTCGAGGCCATACAAGCGGTGCACCACGTCGAACATGCCAGCCACCACCTGTGGCTCGGGGAAATACGGGCGCAGATCTTCCTCTGAAAAATCGTAACGTTCCTGGCGCAGCTTTTCCGAGTAATAAGGAATATCCCAGGCCTCGATGTTGGTCATGCCGAAACGCTCGTCGGCGAATGTGCGCAACTCGGCCAGTTCTTTCTGCGCAGCCGGGCGCGAGCGCGCGGCCAGATCACGCAGAAAGCCGAACACCTCATCCGTGCTCTCGGCCATCTTGGTGGCGATGGACAGGGCAGCATAAGTTCGGGAAACCGAGCAACTTCGCCTTCTCGGCGCGCAACGCGAGGATCTGCTGCATGCCCGCGCCATTGTCCCACTGGCCGGCGTGCGGGCCGAGTTCGCTGGCGCGCGTTGCCGAAGCCTCGTACATCTGGCGGCGCAATTCGCGATTGTCGGCGTACATCATCACCGGCAAAAACGACGGCATGTGCAGGGTGAACTTCCAGCCACTCTTGCCGTCGCGCTCGGCCGCCTGGCGGGCCGCGGCGCGTGCGCTTTCCGGTAACCCGGCATAGCTCCTGTTCATCGGTGATGAACAGTTCCCAGGCATTGGTGGCGTCGAGCACGTTCTCCTCGAACTTGCTTTGCAGGGTGGAGAGTACTTGCTCGATTTCCTTGAAGCGATGTTTGTCGGCTTCGTTCAATTCCGCGCCGGACAAACGAAAGTCGCGCAAGATATTCTCGATGATTTTCTTCTGCGCAGCCGTGAGACTGTCGAAATCCGGACGCGCCGCGACTGCCTTGTAGGCGCGATACAGGCGCTCGTCCTGCTTGAGGTCTGTGGCGTAGGCGCTGAGCTTCGGCAGGCAGTTGTTGTACGCGGCGCGCAGTGCGTCACTGTTCATGACCGAATTGAGGTGCGACACCGGCGACCAAAGACGGCTCAGGCGCTCATCCATGTCTTCAATCGGTTGCACAAAGCTGTCCCAGGTCCGGCTCGCGTACTTCCTCGAGCAGACGCTCGAATGTGGCGCGATTGGCGGTGAGCGTCGCATCCACCGCCGGTTCCACGTGTTCCGCGCGGATCGCGGTGAAACGCGGCAGGCCGGCAAGATCGAGAAGCGGATTGTTGGAAAGATCGTTCATGGCCGAAAGGTTTTTACAGCGTGTCTGGTTCGGCCCATAATCTAGCATGCTTTGCCGACCTGCCCCACCTCCACACCCCCGTTCATCTTGAGGAAATCCACCGCGTGTCCGCCACTCATCCGTATGCCGCGCTCACGCCCGAAGTCATTCTCGACGCCGTCGAAACCTTCGGCCTGCGATGTACCGGCGCGCTGCACGCGCTCAACAGCTACGAGAACCGCGTGTACCGCGTCGAGACTGAGGAACGGGGGCCGGTCGCCGCGAAATTCTATCGCCCGGAACGCTGGTCGGATGCCACGATCCGCGAAGAGCACCGGTTCGCGCTGGAGCTTCTTGAGCAGGAGATCCCGGTGGTGGCGCCGCTGGTGCGCGCCGATGGCGACACCCTCGTCACACACGCCGGTTTCCGTCTGGCGCTTTTTCCCTGGCAACCGGGGCGCGTCTCCGAACTCAACCTGCGCGCCGAGCGTGAAATCCTCGGCCGCTATCTCGGCCGCCTGCATCGCGTCGGCCGCAGTCAGCGCTTTGTGCATCGTCTGACCATCAGCGTGGACGGCTATGGACGCGAGTCGGCGGAATACATCCTCAAGAACGGCTTTCTGCCCGACTATCTCGAAATACCCTACCGCACGCTCACCGATCAATTGCTTGAGTTCATCGGCGCACGCTTCGAGGCGATTGCGCCGCAGCATCTGCGCCTGCACGGCGACTGTCATCTGGGGAACCTGCTCTGGACCGAGCCACGAAAGGACGACGGCAACGATCAGGCGCGCAGCGTGCACATCGTCGACCTGGACGACTGCCGCACCGGTCCGGCGATGCAGGACCTGTGGATGCTGCTGTCCGGGTCGCGCGCCGACATGGAGCAGCAGCTCGGCGACATTCTCACCGGTTATACCCAGTTCATGGAGTTCGATGCCTCCGAGCTGGCGCTGCTCGAACCGCTCCGCACCCTGCGCCTGCTGCACTACAGCGCCTGGCTGGCGCGCCGCTGGGACGACCCGGCGTTTCCGATAAACTTCCCGTGGTTCAACACGCCGCGCTATTGGGAGGAGCAGATCCTGCACCTGCGCGAGCAACTCGCGCTGCTGGAAGAACCACCGCTTGCCTGGCGACCAGATTGATATAATACAGACTGCTATCAACGCACCCTGCGAGAGGAGACACACATGGCCATCCGCCCTTATAAAGGAATCCTTCCCAAAGCTCGGCGCGCGCGTGTACGTGGACGAGTCTGCCGCCGTCATCGGCGACGTGGTCATCGGCGACGACACCTCGATCTGGCCGATGTGCTCGGTGCGCGGCGACGTCAATTTCATTCGCGTCGGCGCACGCACCAATATCCAGGACAACAGCGTCCTGCACGGCACCCACCGCTACCCGGAATTGCCCGAGGGCTGGTCGTGCATCGTCGGCGACGACGTCACCATCGGCCACCAGTGCGTGCATCCACGCCTGCACCGTCGGCAACCGCTGCCTGATCGGCATGGGCTCGATCGTGCTGGACGGCGCCGTGCTGCACGACGGCGTACTGCTCGGCGCCGGTTCGCTGGTTACCGAAGGCAAGGAGCTGGAAGGCGGTTACCTGTGGCTGGGCCGGCCGGCGAAGAGGGTGCGGCCACTCACCGACAAGGAAATGGCGTGGTTCGCCTATTCGGCGAAGCACTACGTGAAGCTAAAGGACGACTACCTAAGGTAGCCGTCCTTCTGGCGAATGCCGGAATCCAGCAGGACAACACCTACTGCCGCAGTGCTCGGAGAGCGCCGGCGTCGTTACGTACCAGCTTGCGGATGATGTCGCGATAAAATACCGGTACTTCACGCTCGGTGGCCGACTTGGCGCCCATCATGACACTGCCGGCGATATGCCGGCTGTCCTTGAACTCGTGGCGGTACAACACTTTGTTCTGCGGATCGAGAATCGTGACTTGCATCTCGCACCAGACTTTGCCGTCAATGTAGCCATCGAAATTCCACTCCTTGATCGTCACCTGGACCTGACGCGTCGCGCCTGCCGACCCGACCTTGAAGCCGAGCGCCTGGAGATCAGCGCCGAGGTCACGCTCAATGTGGCTGGCGAGAGATGTGCCCGAGCTGGTTTTGACGTCCCACGTGTTGCCGAGTCCGGCGCGGTAATGGCCAATGTAGGCGGTATCCTTGTTACCGCTGACAACGTAGGCGCGACTGTCTTGCGCCTTGACCGTCACGGTCACGTTCGTTGACGGGGCGGACGCCACGTCCGGCGTGTAGTCTAGCGGTATGGTCTGCCCGACGACACATCCGCCCAGCAGCACGAACAACGGTATCATCCAGGCACTCGGGCTCATCTTCTTGAAATTCATGGCGCCTCCTCTCAGCGTTATGGTGGCCACCAGACGTGGCAGGACAAAGTTTGACGGACTCAGGCGCTACGGCGCAACTCGGTTATTACGGACCTGGTTTCGGGTCTGACTCCCCACCAGATGAAATACGATTCGGCCGCCTGTTCGACCAGCATGCCAAGGCCATCCACCACCTGCGTGGCGCCGTGGACGGCCGCCCAGTCGAGAAACGGTTTGCTCTTCTCGCCATACATCATGTCGTAGGCGAGTGCGTGTGTGGTAAACAGGTTGTCCGGCAGTGGCGGAACTTCTCCCTTGAGACTGGCGGCGGTGCCGTTGATGACGATGTCGAAATGCTTGCCCTTCAGTTCCTTGAATCCGCTGGCCTCGAGCTTGCCGAATTGCGTGAACTCTCCGGCCAGGTCCCTGGCCTTCGACAGTGTGCGGTTGGCGATCACAATCAGCGCCGGGCGGTGTTTGAGTAACGGCGCGAGCACACCGCGCACCGCACCGCCCGCGCCAAGAAGAAGGATGCGCTTGTCTTTGAGCTGCGCGCCGAGATTCTTGTCGAGATCGTGCACGAGGCCGGTACCGTCGGTGTTGTCGCCGAACAAACGGCCGTCCGGTTCGAAACGAAGCGTGTTCACGGCCTGTGCGATTTTGGCGCGTTCGCTCAAATGGTCGGCGAGTTTGAATGCTTCCTGCTTAAAGGGCACGGTGACATTCAATCCGGCGCCGCCGTTGGCACGAAATTGTTCCACTGCCTGCGCGAATCCGCCTTCATCTACCTGGATGGTGGTGTACTCGATGTGGTGCTCTGAACTGACTGGCGAACAGCGCATGGATGCGCGGTGACTTTGAGTGCGCCACCGGATTTCCCATTACCGCGTAGCGCGCTGGCTTGTCGAAATCGAATGGATCAGCCATTACACACCTCCCGGGACGGGTACCCGGTACATAAAATAGGCCGCGCCGACCAGGCAAAGACCTGGCCAGGGAAAATCAAGGCGTATCGGAACTGTCAGCATCTTCATGGCGTGATTGTGACGCAGTTCCGGGGGCAACTCTAGCTGTGACAAGCCAACTGACTCGGCAATGAACAAAAACACCCAAGTTGCCGTTTGCCGCATCACCGATGAGAACTCAGTAATACTGAGACGGCGACAGCGCGGCGGTGTAATCATCAGGCTGATGCCAACGTGCAGGCCGCCGGCAAAGCCGAAAAAGAATGAAATCGCCCATCACCATACTAACAATGAACTGCCGTGGCCATTCATACTCAGACTTATGTCATTGGGAACGTCATCCCGCAATAACATATGGAGCGTCTACACTCACTGTAGGGCTGAACCCAACCAGACTGGGTTGCGAAAATCGCTGAGGAAATCAACGGTTTGAAATTGATTTGGTAGAATGCATCCGGCATCCCATAGAATGAACTATCCCTTCCTGACGAAAAACGCAGATCCCTACAGAAGGATCGGGGAAACATTTTGATCAAAATTCGCTTTTCGATGCGTTTCACGCTCGGCGCGACCATCGTGCTGATGGGCGTGCTCGGTCTGGCGTTCGCGCTCACGACCGGTGAGATCTATCGGCGACCAGACGCTTGAAAGCCAGCGCGCGGCGCTCGAGGAAATGGTGCGGATCACTGCCGGCGAACAGTTGCGCGATCTGGAGGAGCGCGCGCGCGACCTCGGGCTGGCCATGCAGAGCGAATCCGGCTTCCGGCGTGCCCTCGCCAGCGGCAAGCATGACGTGCTGGCCGTGCAACTGCTGAATCTGCTCCAGTCAATATTTCGTTCACCGCCAATGTCATCAAGCTTGAGAAACTGGTGGTCTATGACACCAACTATCGCCCGCTGGCTACGGCCATGGCCCGTGGCGCCCAACGTCACCAACAACGTACTCCCCGGCTGCCCGGCGCTCATTGAACGTGCACGATCGCGCACCGGTGCCGAACGAGTGAAGCCTCTTGCTCACGCTCTGCCTGAACAACAATCAGGCACGCTATGCCGTGCTCGTGCCCGCGGGCGACTTGAATCCCGATCGGGTACGTCGAAGTCGTAACGGATCCCGTCGCCCATTCTGGCACGCATTGAAGTCCAAGCTTGGATTTCCCGGTGCGCATACGTGACGCCCGTGACCGTCGGATATTCAGCTCGGAGGACTGGCCGGCACCGAACGCCATGCAAAACACCCTGGTGGCGGAACACGTATTGACCACCGCGAACGGTGAACCGGTGCTCAAGGTCGCTGTCATGCGCGACCTTAAGTTGCTGCAGCAAGGCCTTGCCAAAACACGCTGGCTGGTCATGGTGCTGGCCATCGCCATCACCCTGTTGGGCGTGATTATTGCGTTCTACATCCTGGAAAAATCCGCGCTGCAGCCGCTCAACAATCTCGCCCGGCAGCTGCGCCGGGTGAGCAACGACAAGGATCACCTCAGAGAACAGGTGCAGACCGGCGGCATTGCCGAGATTCGCGAACTCGGCGAGGACTTCAATCAGATGGCGCGCGAACTGGACCGGTTGTACGGCAGCCTGGAACACCTGGCCTTCACCGACCCACTCACGAACCTGCCGAACCGCGCGCGCTTCCACGATTCACTCGAAGAGTCCGTGCGCCAATACACACTGGCGCATCAACCATTTGCACTGCTATTAACGGATCTCGACCGCTTCAAGGCCGTGAATGACACCCTCGGCCACCAGGTCGGCGACCTGCTGTTGCAAGAAGTGAGTACGCGTCTGCGCGGCGTGCTGCGCGAATCCGACACCGTGGCGCGCCTCGACAACGAGACCATTCGCCGGCCTGGGAGAGCAAGATGGTGGCGCGTCTCGGCGGCGACGAATTTGCCGCCATTCTGCCGCGCGTGAGCAGCATCGACGATGCCAGCGTGGTGGCACGCAAACTATTGCTGTCCATGCAGGAACCGTTTCTGATACGTGGCCACGCGATCTCGATCGGCATATCGATCGGTATCGCCCTCTACCCGCAGCACGGCGAGGATATCGACACCCTCATGCAGCGTGCCGATACTGCCATGTACTTTGCCAAGAACAACCAATGCGGGCTGGCCTTCCCCGACACCATGCAGCAGGCGGAGCTGATCTGAAGTCATGTACCTGCCCTCAAAAACCGAATATCGCAGAGCGCTTAACGGGAGAGATGCGGCGCAACAAAATCGCGCAGCGCTGACTTGATGTCCGTCAGATGTCCGTGGAAGAAATGACCGACACCAGATAGAAAAAGTGATTGCGGCGGCCGTGCAATGCCGGACAACCAATCGCGCACCACCTCGACCGGCACAATCTCGTCCGCCTCGCCCTGAATCAGCAGCCACGGGCAGTCGCGGCAGCGTGGCGACCGCGCCGAGAACACCGATAAAGATGCACCGCCGGCGCTACGGTAATGAGGCCACTCACCGGTGCAGACGCCGCCGCGCGCAACGCGATGTTGCGCCGAACGAAAACCCGGCCAGCCAGACGGGTGTGTCCGGGCGCACAGAACGTACCCACTCGATGACCGCCAACGCATCCTCGGTCTCGCCCGCGCCGTGCGAAAAGTTGCCCGCGCTCGCACCGACACCGCGGAAGTTAAACCGTACACTCGCGACGCCGAGCTCGTCGAAGCCGCGCGCCAGCGTGTGCACCACCTTGTTCTGCATGGTGCCGCCGTGCAACGGGTGCGGGTGGAGAATGACGGCCGTGGCCAGGGCATCGTCCTGTGTTGGGCAGAACGTCAAGGCTTCGAGTGCACCCGCCGGACCGGCGAGTGTGAGTCGACTGGTTGCAGGGAAAATCGCTTTCGCTCATGGGCACGAAGGGACTTTCATATACGGCTGCCTTGGGCTTTCTTTATGTATCCGGCATCCTATCCGATGCCGAGGTCAGCCCAGAGCGCATCAACGCGCGCCTTTACGTCGGGCGACATGGTGATCGGCCGGCCCCATTCGCGGCTGGTTTCGCCCGGCCATTTGTTGGTGGCGTCGAAACCGATCTTGGAACCGAGTCCCGACACCGGGCTGGCGAAATCCAGGTAATCGATCGGCGTGTTCTCGATAATGGTGCAGTCGCGTGCCGGGTCCATGCGCGTGGTGATCGCCCAAATCACGTCCTGCCAGTCGCGCACATTCACGTCATCGTCGGTCACGATGACGAACTTGGTGTACATGAACTGGCGCAGAAAACTCCACACGCCGAACATCACGCGCTTGGCGTGCCCCGGGTACTGCTTCTTCATGCTCACGCACGCCACGCGGTACGAACAACCTTCCGGCGGCAGATAGAAGTCGGTGATCTCCGGAAACTGCTTTTGCAGCAGCGGCACGAACACTTCGTTCAGCGCCACGCCCAGCACCGCCGGTTCGTCCGGTGGCCGTCCGGTGTAGGTGCTGTGGTAGATCGGATTCGTGGCGATGGGTAATGCGCGTGATGGTGAAAACCGGGAAACGCTCAACCTCGTTGTAATAGCCGGTGTGATCGCCGAACGGACCTTCGTCCGCCATTTCACCCGGGGCGATATGACCTTCGAGAATAATTTCGGCGCTCGCCGGCACCTGCAAGTCGTTGGTCAGGCACTTCACCACTTCGGTCTTGGCGCCGCGCAGCAAGCCGGCGAAACCGTATTCGGAAAGCGCATCCGGCACCGGCGTGACCGCACCCAAGATCGTCGCCGGGTCGGCGCCGAGTGCCACCGCCACCGGAAAATTCTCGCCCGGATGTTTCTCCTGCCAGTCGCGGAAATCGAGCGCGCCGCCGCGCTGCGCCAGCCAGCGCATGATGACCTTGTTGCGCGCAATCACCTGCTGGCGATAGATGCCGAGATTCTGGCGTTCCTTGTTCGGACCGCGCGTGACCGTGAGCCCCCAGGTAATGAGCGGCCCGGCATCGCCCGGCCAGCAGGTCTGGATCGGGAACATGGCAAGATCGACGTCTGCGGCCTCAATCACCACTTCCTGGCAGGGCGCGCTCTTCACCACCTTGGTGGGCATGTTGAGCACCTGCTTGAAAGTTGGGAGCTTCTCCCACAGGTCCTTGAAGCCCTTCGGTGGCTCGGGTTCCTTCAGATAGGCGAGCAGTCGGCCGATGTCGCGCAAGGCCTCGACCGACTCCGCACCCATGCCGAGCGCGACGCGCTCCGGCGTGCCGAACAGATTGCCGAGCACCGGTATCGTGTGGCCCTTCGGATTCTCGAACAACAGCGCCGGACCTTTGGCGCGCAGCGTGCGATCGCAGATCTCGGTCATCTCGAGATGTGGATCGATCTCCTGGGTAATGCGCTTGAGCTCGCCGCGCGCTTCGAGCTGAGCGAGAAAGTCGCGCAGGTCGGCGTATTTCATTTTCCTTCTTCAGCTCGGGTGCCAGGGTTTCGATGTACGACGACCGCTCGCTCAGCGGCTTGAACCAGGTGGCGAGCTTTGCGGAGCTTACCGCGCCAGTCGTGCGCATAGCGCAGATCGACATAGCCGAGCGCTGCAGCCAGCGCGATGTCAGCAATGCCGATCGTGTTGCCGTGAATGAATCCGCTGGCCGGCATGCGCTCATCGGCGAACGCCATGCCGCCGCGATCCGCGCCTCGTGCTTGGTGACCACGGCCGGGTCCTGCTTCTCGACCGGCTTGCGCAGTTCGACAAAGCGCGCCACGGTCGCCTCCATCATGCCCTGACCGAGGGCATGCCAGCGTAATGCCTGCCAGCGCGCTTCGCCACTGGCCGGGTAGAGACGTGGAGTCGTCGTTGAGGCTGTCGATGTATTCACAGATGACGATCGAGTCGAAGTACACCTCGCCGTCGTCACGTTCCAGTACCGGAATTGCGCGCAACGGATTGAGGCGCACCACGTTGCCAGCGGCATCGGCCGGACCTTCGACCACCATGTCACAGGCAATCTTTTTTTCCATCAACGCCATGCGGACCTTGCGCACGTAAGGGGAAGTGAGCGAGCCATAGAGTTTCATGTCGGAGTCCTCAGAAGATAGTCCAGTGCCAACCCGGCGAACACCACGGCGCCGAACCGGTTGTTATTGAGAAACGCGTCGAAAGCAGCCATTGCGTGTGCGCATTCGTATCAACCACTGCTGCCAGCCCGCCAGACCGGCGGCCAGCAACAGACCTATATAGTACGTCAGACCGAGTCCGGCGCGCGCGCCGGCCCAGGCCAGCAGTGCGAGGGTGAACGCGTGAAACAGTGCAATCATCAACCGGTCGGTGCGCCCGAACAGGATCGCGGTGGATTTCACGCCGATTCGTATATCGTCTTCCCGGTCCACCATCGCGTACTCGGTGTCGTAGGCCACCGCCCAGCTAAGCGTCGCACCGAACAGAATCCAGGCATCCGCCGGTACGCTGCCGGTCTGCGCTGCAAACGCCATGGGCACACCCCAGCCGAACGCCGCGCCCAGATAGAACTGCGGCAGATGCGTCCAGCGCTTCATGAACGGATAGCTGGTCGCGAGCGCCGCGCCCACAAACGACAGCAGAATCGTGAGCCGGTTCATGAACAGCACCAGCGCGAAGGCGCTGAGCGCCAACACCACGAACAACACCAGCGCCTCGCGTGGGTGCACGCGCCCGGCGGCCAGCGGCCGGTCGCGCGTGCGTTCGACCTGCGGGTCGAACTGGCGATCGGCGTAGTCGTTGATGACACAACCGGCCGAGCGCATCAGCACCACGCCGGCAACGAACACCACGAAACACCGGCAGCGCCGGCTTGCCCGCCGCCGCGATCCACAACGCCCACAGTACCGGCCAGAGCAGCAGCAAAATGCCGATCGGGCGATCGAGGCGCATGAGCCGCGCGTAGTCGCGCAGCCGATCGGCTATCACGGACACGGCGGAATACCGGGCAGAAAAATTTCGCTCACCAGCAGCGGCTTGCCGCCGAGCGTAAACAACGAGCGCCGTCCCCAGATTTTTTCCGGTTGTTGCGGCAGATGCTGGATGGCGGCCGGATAGAGCTTGTCACAAGGAGTCAGTCGCGCAATTTCGACCGGACCGCGTTGCATGCTCGGATCGGCGAACAGCACCGCGCCAAGCGGGCGCGATTTGAGACGTGTAAGGCAGCGACGCGGACCGGTAAGCGTGGTACGCGGAATGACCGTGCGCGCGAATACCCACGGACGATCATCACACAAAAGATGCACCTCGCGCACAAAACCCGTACTGCCCTGGCGCATACCCAGCTCGCGTAACTCATTGTGCTGCGGCCGTGCCCAACCCTGGAACAGTACTTCCACACGGAATCTGCCCTGACAGGTCGCCAGGATACGGCGCGTGAGAGATGCCGGATCGAGCAGCCAGCGCAACACCGGCTCCGGCACGTCGCGGCGGTGCAGGCGCGAGGCCACGTGCCAATCCGGCTCGGCGCGATGGCAGGCGCTGGTCAGACGAATCGCTTCAGTGGAGTGGCCGGGGCGCTTCGAGGGATGGACACTCATGCGCGGCATTATGCGCGACCGCCATGGATGGCGGAAGTGCGGGAAACGCAGGAGCAGTTTTTTCCGCCGACCGCCATGGATGGCGGAAGTGCGGGGCGCGCAGCCGTCCCTCGGGGACAAACGCAGGAGCAGTTTTCCCGCCGGGCGTTACAGGTGGGTTCAGGCAGACATCCAGGGAAAGCACGCTTGTACAACAATAGCCATTCTAGGGTTGCAGCATTTCAACCAGCACCAGCTTGATGACAAAACCGAGCAGCCCGAGGGCGAGCGCGAGAAACAGGACAAACATGCCGAACTTGCCGGCCTTGGATTCGCGCCCGAGACTCCAGACGATGAATGCCATAAACAGCACCAGACCGCCGACACCGATGATCAGCGACCATTCCTCGAATTGTTCGATGGTCATACAGGCTACCCCGAAAAAAGGGCGCGCAGCATAACACAGGCCCACTGACCGCTTACACCTCGCCGTAGTGCTCGCGCAAACCCAGCCAGCGGCGGATCAGCGGCGTAATATGTTGCGGGTATTTCTCCTGCATCAGCTGCGCAGCATGTTCGATATACGGGAGCAGGGACTGATCGCGCATCAGGTCGGCGATATGGAACGCCTGCTCGCCGGTCTGGCGGGTGCCGAGCACCTCGCCCGGTCCGCGCATTTCGAGGTCGCGGCGCGCAATCTCGAAGCCGTCGTTGGTTTCACGCAGGATGCTGAGACGCGCGCGCGCATTCTCCGACAGCGGTGCATGGTACAGAAGCACGCACGAACTCTGCGCGGCGCCGCGCCCGACCCGGCCGCGCAGCTGATGCAACTGCGACAGTCCGAGTCGTTCGGCGTTCTCGATGATCATGAGCGAGGCATTCGGCACGTCCACGCCGACTTCGATCACCGTGGTCGCGACCAGCAGCTGCATCTGCCCTTCCTTGAAGTCACGCATCACCGCCTCCTTTTCCACCGGCTTCATGCGCCCGTGCACCAGTGCCACGCGCAGTCTCCGGCAACGCGGCGGTCAGCGCCACGGTGGTTTCAGTCGCGGCCTCGGCCTGCAGCAGGTCGGACTCCTCAATGAGCGGGCATACCCAATATGTCTGGCGGCCATCGCGACAGGCTGCCTGTACGCGCGCCACCACGTCGGCACGGCGCGTGTCCGGCAGCACCACGGTATCGACCGGCTTGCGTCCCGGCGGCAGTTCGTCGATCACCGACACGTCCAGATCGGCATAGAACGCCTGCGCGAGCGTGCGCGGGATAGGCGTGGCAGTCATGGTGAGCTGGTGCGGCACCCGTCCGTTCTGCCGGCCCTTCTCGCGCAGCAGCAGGCGCTGGTGCACGCCGAAACGGTGCTGCTCATCCACCACCACCAGGCCGAGTTTCGAGAACTCGACGTCGCTTTGGAAAAGCGCATGCGTGCCGACCGCCAGCGGTGCGCGACCGGAAGCGATCAGTTCCAGCATGTTGCGCCGGTTGCGCGCGCTGAGTTTGCCCGAGAGCCACGCCACCTCCAGTCCCAGTGGCTGCAGCCAGTGATTGAAATTACGCCAATGCTGTTCGGCGAGCAGTTCGGTCGGCGCCATGATCGCCACCTGAAAGCCGTCTTCGACAGCAGCAAGTGCCGCCAGCGCCGCCACGATTGTCTTGCCCGAACCGACATCGCCCTGCACCAGGCGCTGCATCGGATGACTGCGCGCGAGATCGGTGCGAATCTCCTCCAGCACCCTTTGTCTGAGCCGCGGTGAGCGCGAACGGCAACGCAACGACGCAACGCGTGCGCAAGCTGGCCGTTGCCCTGCAGCGGCGGCGCCTGTTGCTCCTGCAGACGCGCACGCAGATGCTTGAGACTCAGGTGATGGGCAAGCAACTCTTCGAATACAAGTCGGCGTTGCGCCGGATGCCGGCCCTGTTCAAGTTGCGCAACATCCGTTCTCGGGTGGCGGTCGATGCACGATCAGCAGCGCCTCCTGCAGGGTCGGCAACTTCAGTTCGGCGAGCAACTCCACTCGGCAACAACTCGGGAAGTTGCGCGAGATAGTGGTCGAGCGCCTGCATCACGAGCTTGCGCACGCTGAGCTGATGCACGCCCTCGGTGACCGGGTAGAACGGCGTGAGACTGGATTCCGCCTGCGGTATGGCGGACTCACCCAGCACCTCGTATTCGGGATGAATCATCTCCAGGCCGGCCGCACCGAGACGCACTTCGCCGAAGATGCGCAGTGCGCGCCCGCGTTCGAGATTCTGTTGTTGCGCAGCGGAGAAGTGGAAGAAACGCAGCGTAAGATGGCCAGTACCGTCGCTCACCCGGCACAGCAGGCTGCGTCGTCCGCGGAACACGACATCGGCCAGTTCGACCTTGCCGCTGACCAGCGCCTCCTGTCCCGGCCGCAGACTGCCGAGCGGCGTGAGTCGCGTGCGATCCTGGTAACGGAACGGCAGATGGAACAGCGCATCCTGCACCGTGCGCCAGCCGAGGCGCTGTTCGAGCTTGTCCTTGAGTTTTGGTCCGACGCCCTTGAGCGTCGGTAATAGGCAGCGTGGCAACGTCCATATCAGCCATGCATGCCACAGGTGAACACCGATCAACACGAATAACCGCTCATGTGAGTGCTGGTCTTTAGTTCTGCATTTATCGGCGACTGCGTTTTGCCTTCTTCCTGGTTTTCTTCTTTGCCGTTTTCTTCACACGCGGCTCGCCAAGCACCATGATCGCATCCATCTCCACCTGCGCGCCGCGCGGCAGGGCGGCGACGCCAACCGCGGCACGTGCCGGATACGGCTCCTTGAAGTACTGCGCCATGATCTCGTTGACCTGCGGAAAGTGCTTGAGGTCGGTGAGGAACACGTTGAGCTTCACGACATCCTGCAAGCTGCCACCCGCGGCCTTGGCGACGGCCACAAGATTGTCGAACACGCGTGTGATCTGGGTACGAATATCGCCGGCCACCATCTCGCCGCTCACCGGGTCGAGCGGGATCTGGCCGGACAAATAGACGGTGTTGCCGGCCTTCACGGCCTGCGAATAGGTACCGATGGCCTTGGGTGCACCTTGGGTGGAAATAATCTGCTTCTTCATGGAATGCTCTTCTGGGTATATTTGAGTATTGAAACTAGCCTTTCATGCGGTTGATACGGATAACCGGCTCAAGCGCGCGCAGCCGGCGCAGGATGGTAGCGAGATGCACGCGGTCGCGCACCTCGACGATGAAGTCAATGGCCGAATTGAGGCCGTCGCGTTCCTCGATGTTGACAGTATCGATGTTGGCGTCGAGTTCAGCGATCACCGCCGCCACCTGAGCGAGCACGCCGCGCTGATTCTTGACCTCGACGCGCACGTTCACCGGAAACACGCCCTTGATGTGTTCCTCCCAGTGCACGTCGATCCACTGTTCCGGGTGTTTGCGGAATTTGGCGACGTTCGGGCAATCGGGGGTATGTATCGTGATGCCGCGCCCGGCCGACAGAAAGCCAAGAATCGGATCGCCCGGGATCGGCCGGCAACAACGCGCATAAGTCACGACCACGCCTTCCGTGCCGCGGATCGCAAGATCGGATGTCGATACTTTTGCCGACGTGCTGCCGGCGATGGCCGCCGGTTGCAACTGCAATGCCACCACCGTTGCCAGGCGATTGCCGAGACCAATGTCGGCGAGCAGGTCCGTCCCAGGTCTTGAGCTTGAGGCTCTTCAACAGTTCGGTCTTCTGGACCTCGCTCACCACGGAGGGATCGATGTGTATGTCGGTCAGCGCCTTCTCAAGCAGTCTTTCACCAAGACTCACCGACTCGCCGCGTTGCAGGTTCTTCAGGAATTGGCGGATGTGCGCGCGTGCCTTGCTCGTCACCACGTAGTCCAGCCACGACGGACTCGGTCGGCCCCACTTTGAGGTCAGCACCTCAACATGATCGCCATTGCGCAGCACCGTGCGCAAAGGCACGAGCACGTGGCTCACCTTGGCGCCGACGCAGTGATTGCCAATATCGGTGTGCACATCGTAGGCGAAGTCGATCACGGTCGCGCCGCGTGGCAGTTTGCGGATATCGCCGTTCGGCGTGAACACATAGACCTCGTCCGGAAACAGATCGACCTTGAGGTGATCGAGGAACTCGTTGGCGTTGCCGGCCTCGCTCTGAATTTCGAGCAGGTCGTGCAGCCAGTTGAGCGCGTGCTGCTGGCTGGCGTCGGTGCCGCCCAGTTCGTTGCTCTTGTACAGCCAGTGCGCTGCCACGCCGGCTTCGGCCACGCGATGCATTTCGCGCGTGCGAATCTGTACCTCGATCGACAGGCCGAACGGTCCGAATACCACGGTGTGCAGCGACTGATAGCCGTTCGTCTTGGGGATGGCGATATAGTCCTTGAAGCGCCCGGGGATTGGCTTGTAAAGATTGTGCACCACGCCGAGGATGCGGTAACACGTATCGACCCGGTCGGTGACGATGCGGAATGCGTAGACATCATAGACCTGCTCGAACGGCAGCGACTTGTCATGCATCTTTCTGTAGATGGCGTACAGACTTTTCTCGCGTCCGCTCACGTCGGCCGGGAGGTCATCCTTGGCGAGCTGCGCCTGTATGGCGGCTCGCACCTTCTCCACGATCGCCTTGCGGTTGCCCTGGCGCTTGCGCATGGCCTCGGCCAGTACCCGGGAGCGCATCGGATAAAGATGCCCAAAAGCCTGTTCCTCCAGTTCGTGCGCCCACTGGCGCATGCCGAGGCGGTTGGCGATGGGTGCGTAAATGTCGATGGTCTCGCGTGCGATCGCGCGCCGCCGCTCCGGCTTGAGCGACGCGAGCGTGCGCATATTGTGCAAACGATCGGCGAGCTTGATAAGAATAACGCGGATGTCTTGCGACATCGCGAGCAGCATCTTGCGGAAGTTCTCCGCCTGCTCCTCTTCCTCGGTGCGGAACTCGATTTTGTCGATCTTGCTGACGCCATCCACCAGCTCGGCCACGTCCTTGCCGAACAGCTCGGCGATACTGTCCTTGCCGTGGCGCGTGTCCTCGATGACATCATGCAGAATGGCGGCGCTGATGCTTTTGCTGTCGAGGTGCATGTCCGCGAGGATGCGCGCGACCTCGATGGGGTGGAAGATGTACGGCTCACCGCTGCGCCGGTGCTGGCCCTCGTGCGCCTCGGCACTGAACAGGTACGCGCGATAGACCTCGGCAACCTCTGACGCGCCCAGATAGGACTCGAGCAGCGTGCACAGATCACCGATATGAAAGCGGGCGTCCGGAGACGCCGCGTGCTCAGGCGATGGGGCCGCTTTCCGGGGTGGCGGCAACGTCGCCGACGGTTCCGAGTGGATTGATGGTGTCGTCATCCAGTTCTTCCCCGAGTGCAGGTGAAGTGTCGTCCAGAATGGCGCTGGTCACGAATCCCTCGGCGATCTCGCGCAGGGCGATCACCGTGGCCTTGTCGTTGGCACGCGCCACGGTCGGCTCGGCGCCAAGCCCCAGTTGCCGGGCACGCTTGGTGGCGACCAGTACGAGCTGGAAGCGGTTGTCGACGTTCTCAAGGCAGTCTTCAACAGTAACGCGGGCCATAATGTCCTCTTTGAATATGACAAGCCGGGCGAAGCCAGGCTTGGGAAATTTAAAAACAGCAATAAATCAGTACATTGTCTTGAAATTGTAACAGACTCGGCGTGACCGTGCCTGCCGCAAATGTACTGTACCACGGCGCGGCCTGCTGGCCCGCCGTGCAGATACTTGTAACTGTTTGTTTTTCTAGGCTAAGAATCAGCCAACAGCGCCTTGAGATCAACCCGGACAGGCCGTACCCGCTGCGGTTCGCCGTGCAGAATGGCCTTCAGGTCGGCGAGTGCGGCGTCGAAATCGTCGTTAACCACCAGATGGTCAAACTCGCTGTAGTGACTCATTTCCGTGACCGCCTCGCGCATGCGCCGATCTATTATCTCCTGCGAATCCTGCTTGCGGTTGGTGAGGCGCTCGCGCAATGCCGCGCGCGACGGCGGCAGAATGAATATGCTCACCGCCTCGGGCCGCCATTGTTTGATCGCACGCGCGCCCTGCCAGTCGATATCCAGAATCACACTCTTGCCGGACCGGACCTGGTCTTCAATCGCCTTCTTCGAGGTGCCATAGGAATTACCGAACACCGTGGCATGCTCCACGAACTCGCCGTTGGCCACCATGCGATCGAATTCCTCACGCGTGACATAGTAATAGTGCACACCGTGCTGTTCGCCCGGACGCGGCGCGCGCGTGGTGTGCGACACCGAGAAGGCGATCTCCGGTGCGCTTTCGACCAGCGCCTTGGCGAGCGAAGTCTTGCCGGTGCCGGAGGCGGCGGAGAAGATGAATAGTTTTCCGTTTGTAGACATGTGAACGATATTCTACTTCACTTACCGACCGGCCTCCTCTGTTTTACGCATTGACACTTCGTGCCCACGCCACGAACAACGATTACTCGATATTCTGCACCTGCTCGCGCATCTGCTCGATCAGCACCTTGAGGTCGACGGCGGCATTGGTGACGCGTACATCGGCGGCCTTGGATCCGAGGGTGTTGGCTTCGCGATTCAGTTCCTGCATGAGGAAGTCGAGGCGCCGGCCAACCTGGCCCTTTTCGTCGAGTACGCGCCGCACTTCATTCAGGTGCAGGACCAGGCGATCGAGCTCTTCGTCCACGTCGGTCTTCTGCGCGAACAGCAGCAACTCCTGCTCGACGCGGGCCGGATCGAGTTCCGCGCGCACGTCTTGTAGCCGAGCCAGCAGGCGTTCGCGGAAACTCTGGCGGACATCGGGTAGCAGTGTGCGCACGCGTGCCGCGATCTCACCCATGCCATCCAGCCGCTGGCGCAGGATGGAGGCGAGTTGCGCACCTTCGCGCAGGCGCGTGGCTATCGAGTTCGCCCAGGGCTTCAGTCAGCAACGTCAATGCCGATTTCTGCAGGGCCTCGGCGTCCACGGAGGTGGATTTGAAAACTCCCGGCCAGCGCAGCAGGTCTACCATGCGCCACGGTGTCACCGATCCACCGGCGGCGGACGCCAAATCCTGGGTTTTCTGCGCCAATGCCACCAGACGCGCCACCATGGCCTCGTCCAGTACCGCGTCCGCACCCTCGCGTGCAGTGTGGCGCAGGTGGCAATCCACCTTGCCGCGCCCGAGGCGCTTGCCGAGCAGCTCGCGCACCGCCGGTTCGATGGCGCGCAGTTCATCCGGCAGCTTGAGGCTGAGCTCCAGATAGCGGTGATTGACGGCACGCAGCTCCCAGGTCAGCCCGCCCCACGGGGTGGTCGTCTCGCGCCGCGCAAACGCGGTCATACTTGCCGTCATGGATTACCCCATTTGCCTGATTTCATTGATGGTAAACTGAACCGGCCGGAATGAAAAATCACCGGCGCGCACCACGGCCGGGCGATCTTGTCCTATTATTACGGATGAACCGGCGGCGAGGAGGAGATCGAGAACCGGTTTCCCGCAGGCCCGGAGGCAGTATGAAGTTCAAGCGTCAGAAAAACACCCTGCCCAAGGGCTACCTGCTCACCCATTACCGCATCGAAAAAACGATCGGCGGTGGTGGCTTTTCCTTTGTGTATCTGGCGACCGACGAAAAAACCGGCGAGCCAGTGGCGATCAAGGAATATCTGCCGAGCAGCCAGGCGCATCGTGTTGACGATTCACGCGTCGAACCACTCACCGAGGAAATGTCTACTGCCTTCCGCCAGGGCATCAAACGGTTCTTCGACGAGGCCGCGGCGCTCGCCAGTATCATCCACCCGAACATTGTGCGAGTTATAAACTTCTTCCGCGCCAACAACACCGTGTACATGGTAATGCAATACGAACATGGCCGCGATCTGCGCTGGTACATCAAGCGCAAGGCCGGACGTCTGAGTGAGAACGCACTGCGTGCCATTTTTCCACCGCTGCTGCTCGGCCTGCGCGACGTGCACCAGCACAATCTTTTGCACCTTGATATCAAGCCGGCGAATATTTTCCTGCGTCCTGGCGGCAATCCGTTGTTGCTCGATTTCGGCGCGGCGCGCATCGCCGTGATCGGCAATCGTCCGGTCGGGCCGTACACCCTCACCCTCGGGTTTGCGCCCATCGAGCAGCACCTCGGCGGCCACATCGGCGCCTGGACCGACGCCTACGCGATTGGCGCGTCCATGTGGGCATGCATCAGCGGCCGTCCGCCGCCGCCCGCAACCGAGCGCCGTATACATGACACCTACAAACCGGCGGTGCGACAATACGCACGTCATTACTCGCCACAACTACTCGAGGCCATTGACTGGTGCATGCAGTTCCATCAACTCGACCGGCCACAAAGCGTGCAACAGCTGCTCGACTTCATGAATCCGCTGAGCGCCAACGATCAGCCACCGGCAGCGAACGGCCTGCTGGCGCGCCTGGGCATGCACCTGCCATGGAACAACTGACATGAAATACGAGCTCGCCTACCACAGCCTGGCCGGCGGCCGCGCTACCAACCAGGATCGCATCGTGTGCGCAGAACGCGACAACGCCGTGCTCTTGGTGCTGGCCGACGGCCTCGGCGGTCACGAAGGCGGAGCGAACGCCGCAGAAATCCTGACCCAGACCGCATTACACGCGTTCGAGGCGGTGCGCCAGCCGGTTATCAGCAAACCCTCGACATTTCTTGCGCTAATTATCATGCAGGCGCACAAGGCCATTTTCGCATACGGCCAGGCGCAGGTACCGCCGATTTCACCACGCACCACCTGCGTGCTGTGCCTGGTGCAGAACGGTTATGCCTACTGGGCGCACGTCGGCGACAGTCGCCTTTACCACTTTCGCAATGGACATGCATTGACCCGCACACTCGACCACACCGTCACCGAGCAAATGCATATTGATGGCCTGCTGAGCGAAGAAGAGATGACACGCCATCCGGAAAAAGCGCGGCTGCTCAAGGCCGTGGGCGGGCCGCATGCACCAAGCGTAAGTCTCGGCGAAGAAACCGTGCTGCAACGAAACGATTCCCTGCTGTTGTGCACCGACGGACTGTGGGAGGCATTATCCGCAGACGAACTATACAGCTTCCTGAAATTTTCAACGCTCGATGAAGGTATCGAAGAAATGTTGCTTGCCGCGGAGAACCGCATGAAACAACGCGCCGACAACCTTAGCGCCATCTGCCTGCGCTGGAAGGACAACGTCACCAGCACGCTGCCGGTACAATCGCGGCCGATGCAGGAAACCAACCACAAGTTGCTGGTCGAGGATGCCCGCATTCGCAATGCCGAAAAGAAGCTGCGCGGAACCAAAGAAGTGCAAGAAAGCACGCGCAAGACTCTGGAAAATACCATTGACGAACTTGAAGCATTCCTGACGCAATTCGAGAAAAAATCCTGAGCGATTTGCAATATAATTGAAATCAAACCGGTACAAATAATTACCACCCTTTGACGTCGCACTCCGGTATTGTAGTGCCATCCATTTCCCTGAATCCGAGGAATCCCCCATGCGTCCCAGTGGCCGCGCCCCTGATGAACTGCGTACCATCTGTTTCACCCGCCATTACACGAAGCATGCCGAAGGTTCGGTGCTGGTCGAGTTTGGCGATACCCGTGTGCTGTGCAATGTAAGCATCGACGAAAAAGTACCGCACTTTCTCAAGGGCAAGGGCCAGGGCTGGGTCACGGCCGAGTACGGGATGCTGCCGCGTGCCACCGGCAACCGCATGCAGCGCGAAGCGGCAGCCGGCAAGCAGGGCGGACGTACCCAGGAAATTCAGCGTCTCATCGGCCGCAGCCTGCGCGCCGCCATCGATCTGAAACGACTCGGCGAACGCACGCTCACGGTGGATTGCGATGTAATTCAAGCGGATGGTGGCACGCGCACCGCCAGTATCACCGGTGCCTGTGTCGCATTGCACGACGCACTCAGCGCGCTGCGCGCACGCAAACTCCTGGCCACCGATCCGCTACGTCATTTCGTGGCCTCGGTGTCGGTCGGTATTGTGAAAGGTGTACCGGTGCTCGATCTCGACTATGCCGAAGATTCCACCGCCGAGACCGACATGAATTTTGTCATGAACGAGACTGGCGGCTTCATCGAGATCCAGGGCACGGCGGAAGGTGAAACCTTCAGCGCCGCCGAAATGCAGGCCATGACCGCGCTCGCACAGAATGGCATTGCTGAGCTGATCCGGCGACAGCGCGCCGCACTGGAGCAAGCGGCGTGAGCAAGACCATCGTGCTGGCCAGCAGCAACGCCGGCAAGGTGCGCGAGTTCAACCAGTTGCTTGGCAGTTTGCAACTCGAGGTTGTGCCGCAGTCGCAATTCAACGTCACGGATGCCGACGAGACCGGGCTTACCTTCGTCGAGAATGCGATACTCAAGGCACGCAACGCCGCACAACACACCGGCCTGCCGGCACTGGCCGATGATTCCGGTCTGGAAGTGGATGCGCTGAATGGCGCACCCGGCATTTACTCGGCGCGCTACGCCGGCCCGAAAGCAAGCGATGTCGAGAATCTTGAGAAGCTGCTCGGCATGCTCAAGGACGTTCCCGAACAAAAGCGCAGCGCGCGTTTTCAGTGTGTGCTCGTGTACCTGCGCCACGCCCTCGATCCCACGCCGCTCATCTGTCAGGGTACCTGGGAGGGACGCATTCTCACGGCACCACGCGGCAGCAACGGTTTCGGCTACGATCCGGTGTTTTTTGTACCGACCCACGCCGCGAGTGCCGCCGAATTACCCGCCGAAATCAAGAATGCCCTGAGCCATCGCGGCCAAGCCCTGCGCCAACTGCTTGCCTCCCTTCCTGGCCGAACCTGATACCCGCGGTCATGTCGGCCCGCTGCCGATACCGGCGCTGCAGACGCAAATCTGCCACAATCTCGCTCATTCACCATTCACAGCTCCAACGTTGCCACCAGCCCGCATGCAACAGAACCGCGCCTGGCGCCTGAAAGTCATCGCTGCCTTTGCTGCGGTTTATCTCGTATGGGGCTCAACTTATCTGGCGATCCGCATTGGCGTCGCGACGCTTCCGCCAGCGCTGTTCGCCGGTGCGCGCTTTCTCATGGCCGGTTTGCTGCTCGCGGCCTACGCGCGTTTCTCCGGCAAGCAGTTCCCGCGCAGCCTCCGTGAATGGATAACGATTGCGGTGGCAGCCTTGCTCTTGCTGGTCGGCGCCAACGGTCTCGTGGTCTGGGGTGAGCAATGGGTGCCGTCCAACCAGGCGGCCCTGATCGTCGCGACATTGGCGCTGTGGCTGGCCGGGCTCGGCGCGCTTGGGCCACAGGGCGAATCGTTTTCGCGCCGGCGTCTGACCGGTCTGCTCATCGGTTTTGCTGGTGTGGCGGTGCTGATGTGGCCAACGGACGGTTTTGTTCTGGAGCATTTCACCGCGCAGTTGGCGATCCTCCTGGCGGCATTGTCCTGGGCGGCCGGCTCGATATACATGAAGCGCCGCCGGCCTTCGACACCGCCACTCATGTCCGCCGCTTTGCAGTCGCTGGTGGCCGGTGTGATGCTCGGCACAATCGGTTTCGCCACAGGTGAGGCTGGACACTGGAACTGGGAAGGCAACGCCCTGCTTGCCCTGCTCTATCTGATCGTGTTCGGCTCGTGCCTTGCCTATGTCGCCTACCTGTGGCTGCTGCACGAAGTCAGCCCCGCAGCACTTGGCACTTACGCCTACATCAATCCGGCTGTGGCGGTATTGCTGGGTTGGTGGCTATTGGACGAGTCCCTTAGCGCGACCCAGATAATCGGGATGTGTGTGGTGCTGCTCGGTGTGCTGCTGGTCAGTCTGCCGGCGGGCACAAACAGGCCGCACACCGGGGTCCGGACATCCTGACTCACCAGCCTGCGCGACGGGCGGCGATGCACGCAGCGCAATGGTAAGATGGGCGGAGTTACCATTCACCGCCTACGATGTTCGAATTCACCGCGCTTCCGCCGTTGTCGCTCTATGTGCACTTCCCCTGGTGCGTGCGCAAGTGCCCGTATTGCGATTTCAATTCACATGCCCTGCGCGGCGACATCCCGGAAGAACAATATATCGACGCCCTGCTGGCCGATCTCGAGCAGGATCTTCCGCGCGTTTGGGGGCGGCCAGTGCGTTCGATTTTTCTCGGTGGCGGCACGCCCAGCCTGTTTTCACCCGAGGCAATTGAACATTTGCTGGCCAGTGTGCGTGCACGAGTGGTACTGATGCCGGATGCGGAGATCACCCTCGAGGCCAATCCCGGCACTGTTGAGATCGAACGTTTCCGCGGTTATCGCGCGGCTGGTGTTAACCGGCTATCTATCGGCATACAGAGTTTTGAGCCTGAGCAACTGAAAAAGCTCGGCCGCATCCACGGACGCGACGAAGCGCTCGCGGCGGCGCAGGCGGCGCGTGCTGCCGGCTTCGACAATTTCAATCTCGATCTCATGTTCGGTCTGCCACAGCAGACACTCGACGAGGCGCTCTCTGATCTTCGCACTGCGCTGGCGCTCCAGCCTACACATCTGTCGGTGTACCAGCTCACGCTAGAACCGAATACGCTTTTCTATGTAAAGCCGCCGGCGTTGCCGGATGAAGACGTGCTGGCAGCCATGCAGGATGCACTGCAGGCTGAATTGGCGGATGCCGGTTTTTCCCAGTATGAAGTATCGGCGTTCGCACGCGCCGGCCGTCGTTGCCGGCATAACATCAACTACTGGCAGTTTGGTGATTATCTTGGCATTGGCGCCGGGGCCCACGCCAAGATAACGACCGCAGAGAACGTCACCCGGCTGTGGAAGGTGAAACAACCACACGACTACCTTGATACGGCTGGCACACTTGCAGCATTGGGCGGAGAACAACATGTTTCCATGGAGGATGTAGTCTTCGAGTTCATGCTCAATGCCCTGCGCCTGACAGAGGGTGTGCCCGTGATGCTTTTCAGTGAACGCACTGGACTTGATCTCGCCTGCATGCAAAAACCGTTATCCCAGGCCATGACGCGCGGCCTGCTCGAATCCGACCAAGAACACATCCGGCCGACACCGCTCGGACGACGTTTCTTGAACGAACTCGTTACATTGTTCCTTCCCGAGGCGAAGCACTGACGAACGGAGGTCGCTCTTCGATATGTGGTGCAGCGCACGTAACATGCCGCGTTCTTCTGTTACACTCACTTTGCTACAATTGCTGTCGCACTGGCAGTTCCAGAACAATCTGACTGAATCTACTCCAACCACATCCACTCATTCACAAGAAAGCAGGAGAACCATGAAAAACAGGAACCTCATCATTTCTCTCGCGATACTCGGTAGCCTGATGGCTACAGGCGCCGCTCAGGCGGCAGGCAAGATCTTCGTCGGCGTCAAGGGCGGAATCGTGAAAGCCGACAATTCGGGTTTTGACGACACATTCAACGTTGGCGCATATGGTGGCTACAACATAATCGGCAAAGATTCGCAATTTGCAGCCGATCTGAATGGCGGCACTTTGGCAGTCGAAGGCGAAGTCACCCTCAGTGTCGCCAAGGGCGATGCCCCCGGCGGCGAGTGGGACATGACCAGCTACAGTGTGTTTGCCGCCTATCGTCATCCGCTCACCGACAGCTTCTATCTCAAAGGCAAGCTCGGCTTGGTGCACTATGATCTCGACACCACCGTCGCTGTGAAGAACTCGGGCACCAATAACGCGCTGGCTGCCGGGATTGGCGCCGGCTGGAAAGTTGGCCCCGGGAATCTTGAAGCCGAGCTCACCACCTATGAGAGCGACGTGCTGTTTTTGAGTGTCGGCTTTCACATGAACTTCTGAATAGTGCATGCTGCGTAAAAAACCCGGCCTTGCGCCGGGTTTTTTGTTGCATTTAGCGGAGTACTTTTTTCAGCAAGTCGGTGGTGCGAGCTGGCGGGTTACGGCGGATGCGTCGTTCCTCCTCCGCCATGAGCAGATACAGCCCATCGAGCGCGTTACATAGGCGTCGAGGTCGACCTGCCCAGATCCAGTTGCCTTTTTCCAGAAACATGGCACGAATCCGCCCTGGTGTGCACAGCAAACACCCCCCGGCGCCCGACGCGCGGCTTCAGTCCGGGAATCGGCTAGAATAGCCGCGGCTCGCACCACTCAGGAATCGACACATGCCCCAACTCTGGCTCAAGGCGTTGCATATCATTTTCATGGTTACCTGGTTCGCGGGGCTTGTTTTATCTGCCGCGGCTGTTTGTTTACCACGCACTGAGCAGCGATCGCGTCAGTCTGGAACGCTTCAAGATCATGGAACGCAAGCTGTTCTTCGGCATCATGACCCCGGGCGCGGTACTGACAATATTGTTTGGCACGTGGCTGTGGCTGGGATACGGCTTCAGCGGTGACTGGCTCATGGCCAAGCTTGCACTGGTCGCGGTGCTGATCGCTTATCACCTGTATTGCGGCAAGTTGTTGCAGGATTTCAAGCACGACCGCAACCGCCACGGTCATGTTTTCTATCGCTGGCTGAACGAATTCCCGGTGTTGATCCTGATTGCGGCGGTACTGCTGGTGGTACTCAAACCATTCTGAGGTAGCGTTCGCCCTGGTGTATTATTGAATCTCTAATAAAGTCGTCCCGATATACGACGACATACATGCCAATAAATAGTGTGGGTGGAGGAGCCGTTGCCGATCAAGGAGAGAACCGATGCAAAAGAATTTCCTGTCGCTGGCTCTTACTGGGGCAATCGTGCTCCCTGCACTCCCCGCTGTTGCCGGCCCCTTAAGTCTCGATGAAGCGATTCGCCACGCCCTCAGCCAGAACCCGGAATTGCGTGTGGCCGACCGACAAGCGCAGGCCGCGGACGCGCGCGCCGACGCCGCCAAGGGCGCGTTCCTGCCACAGATCGACGTGCGTTATCTGGTACGGCGCAGCGACAATCCGCTCGACGCATTCGCCGACAAGCTCAATACCCGCAGTCGTTACCAGCGCGGACTTTGATCCAGCGTCGGCTCAACAACCCCGATACCAGCACCCTCCACGCCACCCAGTTGTCGGTGGAGCTGCCGCTCTACACCGGTGGGCGCCTGCGTCGCCGGCATGCGCGAGGCCGGTGCCTATGCTGAGGCGGCACGCCTCGGTTATGAACGTCGCCAACAGGCCACCGCTTACAACACTTTGCATGCCTACCGTGCCGCCCAAGCCGCTGCCTACGCGGTAATGCATTGCACACGACGCGGTCGAAGCGGCGCGCGAGCATGCCGAGACCACCGCGCGTCTGGTGCGTCAGGGACGCATTGTGGCTTCCGATCGCATGACCGCCGAGCTCAATCTCGCGTCAGCGAAAAGCATGTATGAGCAGGCCGCAAACCGTCAGCGTCTGGCGATTGAAGACTTGCGGCTGGTGACGGGCCTGCCCGCAAATGCCGAGCTGTTACTGCCCGCCTTGGGAGTTCCCGGCCGCACGGTCGCCGTGCCTGCCGTTGCGGAGAGCGAGCAGCGCGCGTTCGCCACACCGCAAGGACCTCAAGGCCAATGAAGCGTTAGTCCGGGCGAGCCGCACAAAAATCACCGCCGCGCGCGCTGCCTTCCAGCCGCAGGTCGGTGTGGTTGCCGCCGACTCCTGGTATGACGACAACGCCGCGCTCGACAACAAGTCACAGAGCATCATGGGTGTGGTGAGTATGAATCTGTTCAACGGCGGGCGTGACTGGCATGGCCTGACTGCCGCGCACCGCGATACCGAGCAGTCCGAACTGCGCCTCGAGGGCCTGCAACAGGCCGTGCGCGGCGAAGTGCGCGCAGCCGCGAGCCGCCTGACCGAGGCCACCGCACGCCGGCGAGATTGCCGCACAAAGTGTCGACAAGGCACGTGAGAATGTGCGTCTGGTGAAGCAGCGCTACGGCGAGGGTCGCACCATTCTCATCGACCTGCTCATGGCCGAGCGCGTGCTGGTCGAGGCGCGCAACGAAGAACTGACCGCCAGCCTCGGTCAGGAATTGAGCGCCGCACAGCTTCAACTTGCTGAAGGCAGCCTGCCGCTGCCGGGCGAAATCACGACCCATGAATGAAGTCCGGATGCGTTCGTCCTTTCATTATCAGTGCAGGAGTTGCCCATGCGATTTCTGATCCGTACTGTTTCCGTTTTTGTGGTCACCGTACTGCTGCTTGCCGGTTGCGGCAAAAAAGCCGCGGAGCCCGTGCCGCCCACGACGCTGGCGCGTCCGGTTCTGGTCCTCGACGCGAAGGCCGGCCGGGTGCTGGTGCCACAAGTCGGCGCTCGTCGAGCGCGGCGGCATTCCCGGCGTGTTCGTATTGACCGAAGAAAATCAGGCGCGTTTCCGCATGGTGCGCACCGGCAAGAGTGTAAACGGCCGCGTCGAGATCCTGAGCGGCCTGAGCGGCAGCGAAACCCTGGTCACAGGCGACCTGCGTGACGTGCACGACGGCAGCCCGATTCACCGCCAGGATGGCAATCCAAGAGGACATTCCACCCAATGGCCATCGAAACAACAAGACCCGAAAGCCAGCGAGCTGAACATTGCCGGGCGCATCGCGAACTATTTCGTCGACAGCAAGCTGACCATTCTCATCATTCTGGTGGCAGTGCTCGCCGGCAGCATGGCGATTCTGAACACACCGCGCGAGGAAAATCCGCAGATCGTGGTGCCGGCGGCGAACATCATTGTTTCCAAGCCCGGGGCATCGCCGGAAGAAGTTCAGCAACTGATCGTGAAGCCGCTTGAAGCGATTTTGCAGGGCCTGAAGGGCGTGGAGCACACCTACGGCATGGCCATGGACTCCATGGGCGTCGTGAGCGTGCAGTTCGCCGTCGGCCAGAACAAGGAAGACTCGCTGGTCAAGCTGTACGACCGCATCATGAGCAATATCGACCGCATGCCGCCCGGCACGCGCCAGCCTCTCATCAAGCCGGTGGACGTAGACGACGTACCGATTCTGACCATCTCACTGTCGTCGAATGCGCTCGATGACCGGCGACTGCGCGCCATCGCCAATGACGCACTCGAGCACCTGCGTCGTGTCGAAGGCGTGTCGGTAACGTTCATCCACGGCGGTCGACCGCGGCAGATCAACGTACACCTCGATCTCGACCGTCTGCGTCAGTACAACGTCACGCTGCTCGACATCCGGCGCGCGCTCGAGGCGACCAATGTCGATATCCCGTCCGGCACGCTCGTCAACCGCAACACAGTGAGCACCGTGTCCGCCGGCGGCATGCTGCGATACCGCCGAGGATGTGGGCAACCTGGTGGTGGCGCTGCATGCCCATCGCCCGGTGTACCTCAAGAATGTGGCATCCATCAGCGATGGTCCGGGCGAAATCGAGCGTGTGCACCGCATCGGCTACGGGCCGGCCTATTCCGGTGAACACCCGGCGGACCTCGAAACCGGTGCGGTCACCATCGCACTCGCCAAGCGCAGCGGCATGAACGCCGTATCAGTTTCCGACAACGTGGTCCAGGAACTGGAACGGATTCGCGCCAAGATTATCCCGGACGCGGTCAAGATCAACATCACGCGCAATGACGGCCAGCGCGCCAACGACGCGGTGAACACGCTCATCGAACACCTGGCCATCGCCATCGGCACCGTGGTACTGCTGCTTGTACTCTTCCTCGGCTGGCGTGCGGCTTCGATCGTGACCATCACCATTCCGCTTATCCTGTTCATCACTCTCGCGGTCGGCATGATCGCCGGGCAAAGCATCAACCGCATAACACTGTTCGCGCTGATCCTGTCGCTCGGCCTGCTGGTGGACGACTCGATCGTGGTGATCGAGAACATCTATCGCCACTATGCGAAGAAGGGCGTGGATCAACTAAGGGAAGCAGGCCTGCACAAAAATAGCTATTAAAACTCGCGGTGCAGGCGGTGAACGAAATCGGCAAGCCGACCAATCTCGCGACCTTCACCGTGATTCTGGCGTTTCTGCCCATGCTCTGGGTGACGGGCATGATGGGCCCGTACATGGGACCGATCCCGTTCAACGTGCCGGTGGCCATGCTGGTGTCACTTGCCATTGCCTACACCGTGGCACCGTGGGCGGCCTATCGCTGGCTCAAAGGCAAGAATCTGGCGCACGAGGCACACGCGCACGAACACATGCCCGGCTGGCTGGAGCGCAACTATGTGCACCTGTTCACACGCCTGCTGGACGAGCCGGTGGTCACGCAAGCGCTTTTTCATCGGTGTACTGGCAGTGCTGGCCATTGTCCTGCTCATGCCGGCCGTCGAGCCTGGTGCAGTTCAAGATGCTGCCGAAGAACAATACCAACACCTTCAACATCACCGTGGACATGCCGGAAGGCACGGCACTCGAGGAGACCGACCGTGTGGTGCGACGCGTGGGCGACATCGTGCGACAGCACCCGCAGGTCTGAAACCTACGAATCGACAGTCGGCGAACCTGGTGTAGTGGATTTCAACGGACTGCTGCGCGGCGCCGGTCTCAAGCGCGGTCCGAATATCGGCGAGGTGCGCGTCAATCTGCGCGACAAGCACGACCGCTGGACCTCCTCTATCGCCATCGCACTCGAACTGCGCAAGCCGCTGGCGCAACTGGCGCAGGAAAACGGTGCCGATATCAAGCTGGTCGAGGATCCGCCCGGGCCGCCGGTGCGTGCCACCATACTCGCCGAACTGTACGGACCGGACTACAAACAGCTGCTCAAGATCGCCAAGGAACTGCGCGCGGAAGTGTTCGCCAAAACCGCAGACGTGGTGGACATCGACGATTCCAGTACTGCGGACGTCACCGAGTACCACATCCACGTCAACCGCGAGAAAGCGGCCTTGTCCGGCATTCTGCCGGCACAGGTAGCTGAAACCTTGCGCGCCTTCCTCGCCGGTTACGACGTCGGCGCGGTTCACATCGAGCAGGAAACGGAACCGGTGTCGATCCGTCTCCAGATCCCGGTCGCTGACCGTGTCGAACCTTCAGACCTGCGAAAAATATTTTTCGTGAACCCGCAGGGCGCACGCGTGCGGCTCACCGATATCGCCGACATCATCAAGGGACCGGCCGCGAAACCGATCCTGCACAAGGATCAGCGGCCGGTGGTCTATGTCACCGGAGAACTTGCCACCACCTCACAGGTGTACGCGGTGATGAAGATGTGGAGTTATCTGCGCAGCCATGAACTGCCGGACGGTGTGAAGCTCACCCAGTACTTCATGGCCGACCCGGACACGCTCGGCTACAGCCTGCGCTGGGACGGCGAGATGCGCCTCACTCTGGATGTATTCCGCGATCTGGGTGCGGCGTTCATGGTGGCGCTCGTGTTGATCTACCTGGTGCTGGTTGGTTACTACCGCTCGTTTGCCACGCCGATGATCGTCATGGGCGCTATCCCGCTCACCCTGATCGGCGTCCTGCCCGGACACGCGCTGCTCGGCCAGTACTTCACCGCCACGTCCATGATCGGCGTGATCGCGCTGGCCGGCATCGTGGTGCGCAACTCGCTGCTGCTCATCGACTTCATCCTCGACTTCCAGCGCGAGGGTCACGAGCTGCGCGAGGCCGTCATCCAGGCCGGTGCCACGCGCATGCGCCCGATCCTGCTGACGGCGTTCGCCATCATCCTCGGCACCTTTATTATGGTTTTCGATCCGGTGTTCGGCGGTCTGGCCGTGTCCCTCATCTTCGGCACCTTTGCCTCGACCGTGCTGACGCTGTTCCTGATACCGCTGGTTTATTACCTGTACGAGCAACGTCAGCACCACGAGCAGTAAAAAAGGCCGCTGCCGCGTATACCTCGCAGCACCCTTTTTCAGTACATTTCCATCGGGTCCACATCCAGCGACCAGCGCACCGTGCGTCCGGATTTTTCACCTTCAAGCTGCATCAGCCAGGCGTTCAGAAAATCATGCAACGCCTTACGCTCGCCGGCCTGCACCAGCAGCTGCGCGCGATACCGTCCGGCGCGCCGTTCCATTGGTGACGGCACCGGATCCATGAGGTGCACGAGTTCGGCCTCCATCAGGTCTTCTGCATGGCCGTGCGCAGCGCGCAGAAAGGCAAGCGCGGCCTCCGGCTTGGGCGACTCGGCGCGCAGCAGCGCAAGATGCGCGAATGGCGGGTACTGCGCTGCTTGCCGCTCGGCTGAGCGCGTAATTCCCGAATTCACGGTAGTCATGATGGGCGAGCGCTGCAAACGCCGGGTTGTCAGGGTGAAAGGTCTGGATCAGTACCTCGCCCGGCTTGTCGGCACGGCCGGCACGGCCGGCGACCTGCACCAGTTGCTGAACAAGCCGCTCCTCGCTGCGGAAATCCGCGCTGTACAAACCCTGGTCGGCATTCAGCACGCCGACCAGGGTCAGATTCGGAAAATCATGGCCCTTGGCGAGCATCTGCGTGCCGACCAGGATATCGGCCTCGCCGGCATGCACGCGCCGCAACTTCTCTTCGAGCGACGCCCTTGCGGCGTGTGCTGTCGCGGTCGATGCGTTCGATGCGCGCCTGCGGGAACAGACGCACGAGCGCCGTTTCGATGCGCTCCGTGCCGGTCGCCGATGCCGTGCAGATTGGCACTTGCCGCACGCCGGACAGGTTGCGGGCAATTGCGCCTCAGCACCGCAGTGGTGGCAACGCAGTTTGTGGCTGCGCTGGTGAATGGTCAGACGTGCATCGCAACGCTTGCAGGGCGCAAGCCAGCCGCAGTCGTGACACATCAGTACCGGTGCGAAACCGCGCCGGTTGAGAAACAACAGGCTTTGCTCCTTGCGCGACAGCCGTTCTTGCAGCGCCTCGATCAGCGGTGGCGAGATGCCTTCGTTGAGCTTGAGACGCTTCAGGTCTAGCAGCGTTACCCGCGGTGGCTGCGCGGCGCCGGTACGCTCCGGCAGATCTCAGTAACTGGTAACGCCCCTGCTGGGCGTTGTGCAGACTCTCCAGCGCGGGCGTGGCCGAGCCGAGCAGGATCGGAATGTTTTCAAGACGTGCACGTTTGATGGCCACGTCGCGTGCGTGATAGCGGAAACCGTCCTGCTGCTTGAACGACGCGTCGTGCTCCTCATCGATGATAATCAGCGCCAGTTTCGGCATGGGCGTATACACCGCCGAGCGCGTACCGATGACCACGGCGGCCTGTCCGGTGCGTGCCATCTGCCAGGCGCACAGGCGTTCGCTTTCATTCAGGCCCGAGTGCATAACGGCCACCGGCGCATTCAGCCGGCCCTCGAAACGCATTACCAGCTGCGGTGTCAACCCGATCTCCGGCACCAGCACCAACACCTGACTGCCGCGCGCAATGACCTCCTCTGATAGCACGCAGATAGACTTCGGTCTTGCCGCTGCCGGTGACGCCGAGCAATAACAGACACTGGAACTTGCCGGCAGCGGCAAGGATTGCCGCGCCCGCCTCTTCCTGCGCGGCCGTGAGTTGCGGCGCACTGTGTTGCCCGGCCAATCTGGGCGGCAAGCAGGGATCTTCGGTAATTCGGATAAACCCGCGCGCTGTCAGGCGCTTGATGGCATCGCGCCAATTCCTGGCCACCCCGGAAAGCCTTTCAGCGTTCATCCCTTCGGCATGCTCATGCAGTGCCTGTACCAGACGTTGTTGTATCGGAGAGCGCTTGAATGCGTCAGCGGGAAGCTGGCGTGCCGCCTCGGTCAACGCATAGCGCTTTTCGCCCGCTACGATCGCTGGCAGACCGCGGCGCAATAGCACCGGCAAGGCCGTCGCCATCACCTCACCGATCGGATGGTGGTAGTAGGCGCTGGCCCAGACGAGCAGTTCCATCAGTACAGCGGGCAGCAGCGGCTCGGCATCCAGCGTACGCAGGATGAATTTAAGTTTCTCGTGCGGCACTTCACTGCTGCTGGCCTGGCCGAGCACCACACCCACCACGTCGCGCTTGCCGAACGGCACCTGCACACGCGTCCCGGGTGCGGGAGCAGAAACGCCCTTTGGCAGCAGATAGTCAAAATGGCGTGCCAACGGTGACGGCACCGCCACCTGCAGCACGGACAGGTTTACCGTCATAAGCCGAGATGCGGCCGGGAAACGGAGGCCACGCTAACTACGGCCGTACACCGGCAAGGCCGCGCCTGTGACCGCGCGCGCTGACTCCGAAGCCAGAAACACAATAGCGTCGGCAATGGCTGCCGGCGCTACCCATTTGCTGAAATCCGCCTTCGGCATGTCCTGACGGTTCTGCGGGGTGTCGATTGTTCCTGGCAGCACGCAGTTGACGGTGATTCCCTGGTCCTTTAATTCGCCGGCCAGCGATTCGGTCAAACGAATTACCGCACTTTTCGAAGCGCTGTAGGCACCCAGCTTCGGCACACCGGTCAACGCCGCGCGAGCCGCCACATTGACGATCTGCCCGCTGCCGTGACGAATCAATTCCGGGATCACAGCACGGCTGGCATTGAGGGTGGTGTGCAGGTTGATTCGGAACATCTTTTCCCAATTGACGAGATCATCCTCGTGTACCGGTTTGCCGCCACTGTAGCCGCCAACAGCGTTGACCAGCACATCAATCTGCTGGAAATGCGCCAGCGCTTCGCGAACCAGCCGTTCAGCGTGCGACGGATCTGCCAGATCAATGCCATTGACCAGCAACACTTCGGACGGATTTGCCTGCGGGTTGAGGCGCGCCAAGCGGTCGGTGCCACGATCCACCAGCACGCGCCGGGCGCCGGCCTGCGCGAATGCCTCGGCCACGGCTTGACCGAGATTGCCGGCCGCGCCGGTAATGATGGCCACTTTTCCTTTCAGGTCAGACATATGTAAATACTCCCTCAGCCACTGGAATCAGCCTGTCATCTTACCGCAGCCGCACTTTCTGGCCGGAATTCGATGCTTGTATACAGAAAGTAACTGTTTGATGGGACAACTCTGTTGCTGTCCGACAATCACACCTTGTTTACCTCGCCTCTGCACACAGTTCCGGTGATAAATGCTGTCCCCATGCGAGCTAAAAGCAGATGATCGATCAATTTATCTGTTCTCACGATCTGGCCGTGAAACATCATGATTCACGTTGAGTTTTGTCTGTAGAGATACCGCTAACCCCTTGTCTAGTAACCCCCTCCGGGTTATTCACAAAATCTGTGGATAAAACTGTGCATCAATCATCGTTCTTTAAAAATTTCAGCCGCTGAATGATTTTTTTACAGTTTGATTAAATATTATACTTTCCAAGTATGTGTATGATATTCAAACAGTTACATACAAACTGAAGATCAGGAGCAGTGTCATTTCATGTGCCTGACGCAAATCGGCAAGGTTTCCGGGCTTTGTGCATAACCGCTTGACGTACACCTCATTTCCTGTATCCAGGCCAGGGGTGCCAATTCATGCAAAATTGACGGAATATTCAGGAGAAATACCTTAATTCCAACTAAACCGATACCCATGGCAGTCACGGAATCCCTCGCTGCTCTCATTGGTCGGGCCACCAGCCGGCCCTTCACCATCGACCAACGACACCCAGTCGGTGGTGGTTGCATCAATACCACAGAAGTGCTGGAAGGCAGTGGGCAAAAATACTTCGTGAAGCAGAACGATGCCACGAAACTCGACATGTTTGAGGCAGAGGCGTCGGGCCTGCGCGAGATCATCGCCAGCCACAGCGTGCGGGTGCCGCGGCCGATTACGCATGGCCATGCCGAGGGTCGTGCCTGTCTGGTGCTTGAATACCTGGATCTCGTTTCCCCGGGCAGTGCCAGCGAGGCCGAACTGGCACGACAACTGGCCGCCATGCACCATCACACGCAATCGCGTTTCGGCTGGTCGCGAAACAATACGATCGGCGCCACCGCGCAGATTAACACCGAAGAAAGAGACTGGGTGGCATTCTTCCGCGAGCATCGGCTGCGTTTTCAGCTTGTGATGGCGGCCAGAAACAGTCTGGGTGGAAACCTGTTGCAGCGCGGCGAAAAGCTTCTGGAAAAATTACCGGTGTTCTTTGCAGGTTATCAGCCTATGCCTTCACTGTTGCACGGCGACTTGTGGGGCGGGAACCATGCGGCACTGCGTGATGGCACACCGGTGATTTTTGATCCGGCCGTGTACTACGGCGATCGGGAAGCGGATCTTGCCATGACTGAATTGTTTGGCGGCTATAGTCCGGAATTCTATGCGGCCTATAATGAGGCCTGGCCGCACGATGCCGGGTATCGGGTACGCAAGAATCTGTATAACCTCTATCACGTGCTCAATCACTTCAATCTTTTTGGCGGCGGTTACGGCGGCCAGGCCAAGCGGATGATCGATATTCTGCTGAACGAAACATGATTCGTCGGTTTCGTGGTCTGCTGGCTGTCTGCCGGTTCTGTGCAACGGTATGTAGCGCAGCCTTGTGCGCCGTATTCCCGGCGTCCGCGGCGGAACCGAGTGCGCAAACCGTCGGCGTGCTTTTCAATTGGTATTACACTACTTCCTTCGGCACCGGTGTGTACAGCATCGGTGAGACGACGGTCACAGCGGTTTCCTTGCCGTTTTATTACACCATGCGCGAGCCAACCGATACTGATTGGGGTTGGCGACTGACTCTGCCAGTCACTATCGCCGCGGGGAACTTCGATCTTTACAATCCGGATATCGGCCAGATCGACGATATCAATCTCGCGGCCCTGAGCGCCATGCCGGGTCTCGAGTTCATCTACCCGATTCGACCGCACTGGCGAGTGAACAGCTTTGCCAATGTCGGTCGCGCCTGGGAATTCGAGACCAAGGCGGGTGCCGCCGTCTATCAGGCCGGGTTCTCGACGCATTACCGGATGCCGGCGATGAAATTCCCGGAAGTGGAGCTGGGTGCGAAATACATTTACGCCGGCTACACCTCGGACAATACCGACAGCACACCCATTTCGCTGGTCGCACTCGGTATCGCCACGACCTTTCCGTCTTCATGGACGCTGGAAAATGGCCGACAGGCGAACTTCGGTTTCTATTGGATCGGCACCAGTTACCTTACCGACATCCGCTTTCAGCTACCGAATTTCGGCTATACCGAGATACACGGCGAGCAGGAGCTGGGCGTGACCTTTGGCCTGCGACCGGCGGTGAAAGTCCTGGGTGTGCCGTTCAACCACATCGGCCTCGGCTACGTTATCTCCAGCAACGGCCTGCGTGGTGTACGCCTGTCGACCGAGTTCCCGTTTTAAAAAGATCCCGCGTCGTGGTGCGAAGAACGATGTCGCTAGCGCGACAACCAGTAGGCCAGTCCGGGAACATCGGTCAAACCGATCTGGAGAAACCATTGGTTATCTGAGTACTTGATGTTGCGAGTACCCAGCGCCAGGCGCAGCCGGTCTTTCAGAAAACTCATGTGCAGTTCACCGCCGAGACTCGCGAGTTCGTCACCGGTAGTCGCGCCAAAACCCTGATACCACCCGATCGACGCGCCCCAGCTCGACCACAACCGCGTTCCTGTCAGACGCGTCAAGCTGGGGGCAAGGCTGACATAATTCTGTCGTTCCTCAGAACGCTTTGCACCGACTATTCCGCCGGCAAAACCAAAACCGGCACGTACGCTGAACAAAGTTTTCGACGACAACGACCAGGTTGGTTCCCAAGTCAACAGTGCGTCGCCCTCCACGATGTCGAACCCCACCTCGTAGGGTATCAGGTAACGCCATCCCCACTCCGCTGGCGCCGACGACGGTGTGAAATCAAAGTCCGGATACTTTTGCGTCGCCGCGATCAACGCATACGAGGACGCGCCGAGCAGGCCGAGCATCGATTCCTCGCGCTTGCGCGGGTCGGGCTCGCGCGCGGTAAAGATCCGGTCGGCCTTTTTCTCCAGATAAACCAGGCGACTGGCGATGCGCCGCGCCAGTTCGGCCGACCAGGTATGCGGATCGTCAATGATCGAGGCCAGCAACGGTGCGTCCCCCATAGTCGTCGGCGTCGGGACAAAACCCTGTTCCTTCAGGTAATGGAAAAATTCCAGCTCGGCGGCGAGCGCCCCTTGGGCGGCTTCGGGGCCAAGCGCTCCGGTTGCCAGAGCCTTCCCGAGCCCCTCGTGAATAATACGCATATCGCGGTCTTCCGCGGGCATGGGCTCGTACGCAAAACGCAATGCCTCCTGCGGCCCGAACTCTGCGCGCGCGAGTCGTGCAAACAGGTATCGGGCGCGCGGGTCACGGTCCACGCCAAGCAGGGAATAGAACTCACGGCTGCTGGACTCGATGCAGTTGCGCAGCGCGCGTTGCTGGGAGCCAGCCGAGAACTGCGACTGACACATGGCGTCGCCCATCACCACGACTGCGTCGTAGACGCCGACATAGTAGTCGTACTCGCGAAACTTGAGGTCGAGAAACGCGCCGAAACTGCTGAGCAGGCTGCCGGTGAGCGGCGCGCCGCGACTCGTGACCCGCAGGTTGCGATCGTGCAGCATGCTGGAACGCGCCGCGACAATTCGTTGCATCAGCGGGTCGCGCGTCCAGCGGGCCTGTTGCATGATCGTCACCAGCGACTCGCCGAGACGCGCGCGCAGCCGCACCGCATCGAGTTTGCACACGCTGGCGTTGCGCACTACCCGACCCGACACACCGTGTTCACAGGCGGAGGCGATGCCGGCTGCGCTCAACTTCGCCTCCGAATACGGACTCGTGAGCGGAATCGACAAACGACCGTATGCCAACTCCAGCAGCCGCGCACTCTCGCGCAAGGCCTCGGGACAAGCAAGGGCGCGGTCGAAGAACGGTAACGCTTCGAGGCAGCCGATGCGTGAGCCGGATTCTTCAAGACGATCGGCAAGTGTAAAACTCAGAATCGGCAGATTGAGCGTCCAGTTCACGCTGGTCAGCTCGCGATACAATTCGTACTTGCGCGCCGTGCCCAAGGCCCCCAACAGCAACCGGCTCTCGGACGTTAGGCTGTAGTCGAGCTGGCGACAGGCCGGCGGTGGATTGGCCGAAGTGCAGGCGCTGCCCAAAACCGGCGTCGGTGTCTCGTAGCGGGTGCGATCGGGTTCGAGATAGATATACAGCGTCGGCAGTGGGTTGCCAGTGGCACGGCGGTCGTGAAACGACAGGTTTCGCGCCAACCCGATCGGCAGGTTGTCGAACAAGCCGCCGTCGGCGAATTCGGCCTCCGCCAGTTCGTAATTGGGAGGGCAGCGCAGCCCCGGCGTTTCTGCCGGCGACGCACTCGGTTCCGCGGATCGTTCGGTGGCGGTGGCGGTTGGTTTGAGCCGACAGTATTGCAGGCGCTTGCGCCCAAAGCCGATAGGAAATGCGGCGCTGGTCAGCACCGCCTCCATCATGCGCTCCTCGTTTATCACCGGCGCTGCCGTCTTGGCGTCGCGCGGCAGGAGAATCATGGCAAGGTCAACCAGGTTCGGATAGTCCGCGGGATCGAATGCAAACTGGCCACGCCCGTCGGCGCGCGCGCGCAATTCAAAGGGAAAATAGAAACGCTGGTTCTGCACGTCAACGCCTTCGACCCGCAGGTTCTCCGGATGCACGCGTGTCACCGTCACGCCGAGCGGCGCGCGACAACCGGCGCGAAATACCGGCGCGTTCCAGCGTTCACGCAACCCCTGCGCAGCTTGCAGCAGGCTGTCACGCGAGAGCAGCGCGTCGTCCGCGCGGTAGCTGGGCGAGTTCGCGCGTGGCGGCAGCAGCGTGTTGATGTCCGGCAGGAACCACAGGTTACGAAACAGGTTGTCATCGATGCGGTTGGGAAATCCGCCCTTGGCTTCCGGGCGCACGCACCAGGTCATCGCCGACATGAGCGCATTGATGCTGCCAGCCGAGGCGCCGGCAAAACTCGCTGCAGCAAACGGCCGCAACTGTCCGTCACCCGTGGAATGTTGTAGCGGGTATTGCTGCAACAGGGTAAGGCCGCCCCAATTGATTCCGGCTTCGTAGGCACCGAGACTGGCACCGCCGCTAATGGCGAGCGCGAACCGGCGCGCTGGTTGCGTGTCCGTGGATAGATCCTCCGCCGCCATTGCCGTGGATCCCGCCCACAACAAGCATCCCACAAACCACGGACGCCAGCCGCCAGTCATGCCGCGCATTGGATTTGCTCTCCCGCAATCCCAGATGCGCAATATTGAATCAGACTTCAATAGAGTCGTCATCAGATTTCGCGCGGCGAGTTGATCACGAGTCAGATGATGCCGGTTGCAGGACCCGTCAGTAAAGTGCCCTGCAACGCGGGACACAACTTGCCAGGACGCTGCACCAGCAATCGACCCGTTTTGCCACACAACAGTGACGTGTGTTGAGTTCGTCGCGCCTGTTCGGCGATTCGGGTTCGGGAAACCGATCCGCGAACAGCGCCGGTGTCCTGCGTTATTCGCGCCCACCCGTCTCCGTGGCGGCATGTTTCGCCAACAGCGCCGCGCAGGGATTTTTTTCCTTGGCGCCGAGATCACCGAACATCACGATCAGGGCGGCTGGTTGTGCAATGCCAATCGCGAGTTTACCAAGTGTCACGATGGCGCGGTCCGCCGGGAGTACAGTGGGTGTCTTGAGTGTTCCGCCCAGCTGCAGGGGTTGCCCCAGATTTACCAATGACGCCTGCTTGGGCTGTGGCTTGAAAATGCCATGGATCGCCTCGGTCTTGAGATCCAGCACCAGCTCACCCGCGACCGTCACTTTGCGTGAATCAACCAGCAACATGTCGCTGCGTACGTTGCCGTCGTTAATTTGGAAGCGCCCGACCACGCAGCGCAGTTCCGTGTCACCGCCTTTCGCCCAGTCTACCGGGTTGAGAATCTGAGTCAGGTTGCCGCCCCACAATTCGATCAGTTTGCCGCGCAAGCGACCCTCGCCGCCAACCATCTCGATATTGCCGGCGGCGGTCTGCAACAATGATCTCAGACTGTTGCCCGCGCCCGTAAGGTGCGCGCGCAGATCGAGCTGGCCTAACGCGCCATCGGTAACGCCGGTGGCACGCAATATGGCACCGTAGTCGATCGCTCGGGCATCGAATTCGGTATCGAGTGTCGCGGGGTCGTGACTGGCATCAAAGACGAGCCGCGCCTCGATCGGTGCGCCCGCGACGTCGCTGCGAAACTGTTCTACCGTCAGGCGACCGTCGGACAAGTTCAGCTTCCCGCTCAGCGATGCCAGCAGGGTCTTGGCTTCGGCAAGTTCCAGGTGATCGAGCGTTACCTCGATGCTCGCCTTCCGCAAGCCTTCGCCCACCAGCGGGATGTCGGGAATCACGCGTGCGTCGTTCACGCCGGCTTGATCGATGCGTGACGCGACAGCAGGCGTTGCATCGCTGCGCAGGTCCTCCAAGTACACACGACTCGGTGTCAGTTGTATACGCACCTGCGGTGCAGCGAGCTTCTGCCAGGTGATCGCGCCTCGCACGTGACTGCTCGCCACAGCCACGTCCAGCCCCGAAAGCTGAATGCGCGAGTCGGCAAGGATAAACCGGCTGGCAATTTGTACCGGTCCACGCGCCGGCAGCTCGACGCCAACGAGCGCGCCGAGCGTGGCAAGCTGGCTGGCATTGGCCGTGAAGCTTGCCTCGATGCCTGGCCGCTTGAGGGGCTTGCGCAGCACGCCCCGGAATTTGCCGCGCGCATCATCCAGCTCGACGGAGGCGTCGATTGGCCACGACTTCTTATCGGCCAGCAGGGACTCAAGCGCGCCGAGTGTTCCCTGCGCTGTAAAGGACTTGTCGGCAATGTGGCCCTGCACAGCAACAGTAATCGGTCCGCCCTGAGTCTGGGCCGTCACGTCGGCATCGCTGAGCACGAGGGGCGGCAGGCTGTCGCTGTGCTGCCAGCGCAGCGCGGCGCCCTGCGCGCGCAGTCGCCAGCCCGCCTGCGCCAGCAAACCGGAAAGTGTGGCGGCGTTACTGCGTCCCGCGAATTCGATGTGCTGCGCGCTGATCGTGAATGCCGAGGCCACATCACGACTGCTCCACAGTCTCGACAATTCGAGATCCGACGCTTCGGCACGTACATCGAGGCCGAAGCCCTCGAGCCCCGCGGTGAACCGCCCCGCGCCGCGATAGTCGACAAGCTGTGGCACGTGCTCGGTCAGTATCGAAGGCCAAACACCGATGCGCGTGCCGCGGAAACTGAACGACAGATCCACACCGGCAAGCTTGAGCGGTTCGGTGGCACTGCCCTGGATGTCACAGTGCAGCCCGCCGAGCGCCGCCTTGCCACGAAATTTCCATTTCGTGGCGGGCGCCAGGAAACTCTCCAGGTTGTCGCCATCGAGCTGCGCTTCAACCGGAATCTGTTGGTAGCGGCCCTTGAGATGGACGCGCACCGGTTGTCCCGGTGCCAATTCTGTTTTGACGTTCTCGACCAAGACCTCGGTCTTCACGCCATCGGGGTCGCGATAGACCAACTTTGAACGCGTCGTCCCGAACGACAGCACCTCGGCAACCATCCCGGGCTTGCCGGTCTCGGCATCCTTGCGGCCAAGGATCCAGTTGGGCGTGCCATCGCGTCGTCGTTCCAACTGAATATCGGCGCCCACGACGCGGAGTTCGACAATTTCAATCCGTCGTTGCAGCAGCGACAGCAGCGCGACCTGAAGCTCGATCCGGTCTATCGACGCGAGAAGCGGACGCGATGCCCACGGCGGGTTGGCGACGCTCACCTGCTCCACGACGAAGCGCGGCCGCAGCGAGCGTTGCAGCTCGATCGCGCCGTCGATTTTAACTTCCCGGTCGAGACTGCGGCTCACCAGTGCCTCGATCTGGTCGCGATGATCCGCGACATCGATTGTTGCCAGCACCACGTACAGGACAACAACCAGCAGCGTAGTAAGCGCCGCCAGCACGGCGGCGACAGTCAATAAGCGCTTGCGGGTACGAAGGGCCAGTGTCATCGGATCTGTTGGGTTTTGCACAGAATGCTAAATGGTAACTTGTGCCTGGAGTGGCATCACGGTTGCTGTTTTGGATGCGCGACTCGCGTCCAAGACAGCGCCCGGCGGCGTTGTCGCGCGCCGGGCGGCGAACGACCAGCCCCGGTTACGGATTCTTCGGCACTGTGCGTCGAAACTCGGGATAGGCCGCGCTGAGGCGCTGCACGAGGCAATCGACATAGTCTTCGGGGAACTTCCAGACGGTGCGGCCTTTCACGGGAATCAGGCAACGCTCCGCGGGCGGGATTGGATGACGCAGGGACAGGGTCACGTCACTGGAGATCCAGTCGTTGGCGTACCAGTAGCCGTGCCCACGCATGCCGCCCCACTCGTGCGCGCCGCGCACGTCGGTGACATCGACGGCCTGAAAGCGCGGATCGGCCGCGAGGCGCTCGATATCCTGCACACTGAGATCGTCGATGTTCGGCTTGCCGAGCCGAGAGGCACCGGCGATGACAGTGGAAAATCCGAGCGCGGCATCGTTGCGCGACATGTACACGATCGTCTGGCGCGCCAGATCCATGACCGGCGGCATGTACTCGCTCGCGAAGGTCTTGAGGTCTACGTCCGAGGCGGCAAAGATAACGTTGCCAATGCGATAGCGTTTGGCCAGTTGCGCGCGGTCCTCCTGCGGGTGGCGCGCGCGCAGTCGCGCCAGCGCCTGACCGAGCAGCGGCGAGCCGCAGCTGTAGGCAATGATGTTGACGGACTCGGCGCGTGTCTGCGACACCAGGGCGATCAGGCGCTCGATGTCGGGCACGTACTTCTCGGCACGCGGGCAGTCGGTCAGGTAATTCCAGAAATTCTCTCCGGTCGGCCACTGAAAGGTGACGAGTGCGCCGTGGCCGAGGTAATGCGACCACGATCCCATCATCGTCGTCACTTCGTCGAAGTTCACACGATAGCCGTGCACATACAACACCAGCTCCGGGTTGCGTGTCTTGGCAAGCTGCGCATTGATTCCGTCGACGAAGGCGCGCTCGGCCGCGCTCATGCCTTCCTCACTGCTCCAGCGACCCAGCTCCTCGATGCGTTCGACCGCGGCCGGGCGCGCGTGCGCGTAGGTGTCGGAACGGTCCGAGGCGATCAGATCCTCCCACTGCCAGCCGGGCGGGCCAAGCCGTACCGAGGCCTTGCCCAGCATCATCCCGTCACCGGCGCTATCCGAATAGTGCCCGGGCTTGCCGGCATCGACCGGAGCACGCGTGGTGGCGTAGTACACCGGCACCTCGGTGGATCGCAGCTCGGCCGGAAGACGCGCCGCCAAGTCGAGCCGTGCATCCCGAAACACGGCCGGGGCGGGAATCATGTGCGGCTGGAATGTGGTGCACCCGGCCATTGCAGCAAACGTCAGCAGCCACGACAGGCAGACAGTGGTTCGACTCATCTTAATTTTCTCCAAAGCCGGGATTCGGTTTGCTGTTGCAGTGCATGCCGCGCAATGCCTTGCTGATCGCGATTTCGCAATTATTGTTACACGAAATGCCGGACAAAACTCAAGTATCGTCGATTCCGGTTTACAGAAAATCCGCGCGCAGAGGCGTTTTTCATCAACCGTGCCGGCGCTCGATTGCTGGTTCTCGATAGAAAACCGGAGTGGCTCGTCCGGAGCACAGCACATTCCGGCGGCACCGTCGGTATTTGCGGCCATTTGGCGTTTGGAGTAAGTTGCACGCTCCGTACAAAAAACGTGAGCACGTAACCATGTCCAGAAAAATACTGTGGATCGCTGCGGCGCTGGCCACCCTGCTCTTCCAGGGCTGCGCCACCGGCACCCAAGTCCGGGTTGACTACGATCAGAAAGCAGATTTTCAGACACTCCGCGCATACGCGTGGGCGCCCATGACGGCGGAAGAGCAGCAGGAAAAATCGCGCAACAGCCTCATACACGAACGCATTCAGTCCGCGATCGATGCGCACCTCGCCGCCCGCGGTTATAAAAAGGTGGGTGCGGATCAGGCTGACTTCCTGGTAACACACACTGTGGCCGTCGAAAGCCGCACGCAAGTACAGACCTCCCAGATGTCCGTGGGCTACGGCCGTTACGGCGCGCGCGGTGGGGTTGGGGTCGGGTATGGTATCCCGCTCGAGTCCACCACCTACCAATATAAGGTTGGAACGCTGATCATCGATATCATCGACGCCCGGCAACAACGTCTCGTCTGGCGCGGCGCCGGCGAGCGAACCGTGAGCGAGGATCAATCCCCTGAAAAGCGCACCGAAGTCATCAACACCACGGTCAACGAAGTCCTGAGTCGCTTTCCGCCCGCGGGCAAGAAGTCCAGGTAACGGCTCCGGCGAGCCGTCGCAACGCGCCTAGAACGACACGGTCATGAACGCGGTCGGACCCGAGTAGCTCGTCCGTATCCGTCCGGTCCAATCTGGGTCATCAACCTTCAGGTCCACGATCAAGCTGCGCACTCCCAGGCCAAACCCGACATTGCGAAAGGGCTGGTAGAGTGCATCGATGGCGGCACTGCGGATGTCGCCCGAATAGTCACCATAGGCGAGCGAGAGCCAATCCATGCGCATCCGCACTGCCCAGTTGTCGGTCAGCGCAAACAGCCCATAGAGATTCACCACCGGCAACGGCGCCTTCACAGACGACTCTTGGGCAGTGATTCCGCCTGACGTGTCCTCGACGCTCGCCTTGATACCTGCCACATGCAGGCCGACCCCGATGCCAAGCTCCTTGTCACGCCGCTTGAAGAACGAGTAGCCAGCGGTCACGCGAGTGTCGTTGAAGTTGTAACGCGCGTCGACCGTGGTGCCTACAGGGAATGTCTCACCGCCCCAGGTAATTTCACTGTTTAGCGTTTTGGTTCCACTGCGGTTTAACACGAAGTACTCGACATCCAGCCGCCAACGCTCGGTCATGCGCCAGATAAATCCTCCGATCCCGACCAGCTTCCGATCCTCGAGCGCAAACGCGTCCTCGAAATCGACAACCACCCCGACCCCGCCACCAGAACCCGACAACGATGCGGCAGTGCTGGTACTTGGAAAATAGCCACCGAATTCGAAAACAAACTTCTCGCCGAGTAACGGGAATTCAGGAATTGTCTCCGTCGCGCTGGTCTCGGCGGGCGCCGCGGCGGCCGTAAAGGCGGTGGCCATGCCGAGCAGCAGTGTTGCTGCAGTAAGCCAGTATCGTGTCGTGTTCATAGGCCATCCCCTTCGTTTTTTGTATTTCGTAATCGGTCAGCTGTCTGAATTGCTACTGTGCGATATTTTTTCCGGAAATGCTACTCGGCTGAAATCTCTCGTGTATTGATACAGGTCAAAACGAGTCAAAGCAGATGGAAACTTGAGTCATGCCGCGTCGGGGCAACTCCCGGTCATGACCACTCGCGGGATCAGCCGCTTATTTCGGGAACAGCAGCGTGACAACAAACCGGAGGCCCAGCCTTCCGGCGCGCTGTTCGGTGCTTCCACCCAGTAACGTAGCCCACCGCCCACGCTCACCAGCTGGCCTCCGATTTTCGTGACCTTTATACGACTCCATTGATGGGTATCGTCCAGTCATTGTTTTTCCAGCCGTAGGTACTCTCGGTATTGAGCGAGAAGGTCCAGGCCGTCGGCGTGGTATAGGACAGGAACGGTTGCAGGAAGGTGTTGCTGACGTCCGCGCGATCGGCATTCCCCGCGAACGACCAGACGTGGTTGGCGAGCGCGCCGAAGGTCCACGGGCCTTGCTGCTTGAGCGCCACCGCCGTCGGTCCGGCACCCCACTTGTCAGCGGTCAACTGATCGTCGGAACCGGTGGGCAACAGCAAAACCGGGCCAGCACCCCAGATCCAGCCGCTGGCCGTCGGGGCCTTGGGCGAAAAGAAAAAACTTTGAAAGACATCCCCGATACCGGTCTGGCTGCCGCTGCCGGGGGCAACGTCTTTCTGCGATACGATCGGCAGGATGGTACGCGAGATCATGTTCCAGTCCTGACTGAGATCAATCGGGATCACTGGCTGGAAGTTGAGCGTCCAGCGCGTGCCGTCATCGACGGGCCCGATGTCCTGATTGTAATTAAGCTGGAACGGCACACTGATCAGCGCCGCGATCAGGTTGGCGAGTTTCTTGGCCAGCTCTTCGCTCTGGTCGGCCATGGCCGGGGCGGTGTTCATGCATCCAGCAACCAGAACAACCATCGAGGATCGCAGGATGAATTCAAATCTGGAAAACAGCTTCATATAGTAGCGGTGCCATTCTTGTTGAGTGGCACCCGTTACGTTAGAGGTGAACGGTGCGCATATAAACGCATCCGCTAATACGCTATTTCGCCCGCTGTCATTGCGGCGCAGTCCATTTGCCGTGTAACGCATCTTCTTTTGGCCAGTAGAGGCGAATAACAGGCATAAACCACCCCTTGGGTGACGGCAGCCAGATCGATTCTTTATCCTTGCCTGGTGATTCATTTTGTATGTGCAACGTCAGTCCAGCGACGGCGCGTTAGCGCCGACTGCTGCAACCGTTTGTTAGCTGAAGTGACGTCGAATATCCCTATTTCACAGGTTTTACTTCGAGCGTCACCTTATTGATCTTTCCGGTAAAGCGCGTCTCCGCACCAATACCGATGCCCTCTGCGACCGGAGTCTGGTTATCGAGGCCGACGTCCGCCGTCTCGTCCGCCGAGAAGATGTTGGGCTGAGTTTTTTCTACGCGCCCTTCTGCAACTGGTTTACCGTTGACTAGCAGCGTTGCCTTGCCGCCCTTGCCCACTCCGCCACCGTCATAGACGAAATCGAGGGTGACCGTTACCGGACCTGCCGGTAATGCCTTGGGTGCTGCGATGGTGTAACGCTCCAGCCCCAGGAAGTTGTAAACGTAAGCGGGTTTGCCATCCTTCATGTAGAGCGACCACCCGCCAAAGCGTCCACCCTGAGACAGGATCGCGCCATTGGCACCGCCTTCTGGAATCTCGAGTTCGGCGGTGATCTTGCTGGATTGGTTCTTGATGTTCATGAAGGTGTTTTCCAGCATGCCCTGCATTCCATCGTAGAGGGTGAGCGAGGTTCGGTCGCCGAGCACATCGGGTCGGCCCGCGAGCGCCGGGTTCGTGCGTATGATGGTCCGATCGTCAATCGGCAACACGTGGTACTTCTCGGCCTCCGTCATGAACAGGGCCTGCAGCTCTTTCAGTTTGCCGGGCTGTTCAGCGGCCAGATTCCTGGCGAGACTGAAATCACTCTTCACGTCATAAAGATCCCAAACATCGGTCGTCAGCGGCGGCAGGTTAACCAGGTCCCATGGCGCACGGTGAATGGTGCGGGCAAGCCAGCCATCATGATAAATCGCTCGATTGCCGAACATCTCGAAGTATTGCGTGGTGTGTCGTTCCGCCGCTTTGGCATCATCGAAGGCATAGAGCATGCTCGTTCCTTCGATGGGCGTCTGCGGCGTCCCGTTCACGCTTTTGGGCTCCGGTAGTCCAGCTGCTTCCAGTATGGTGGGTGCAACATCAATCACGTGCGAGAACTGGCTGCGGATTTCGCCCTTGGCCTTAATACCCTTGGGCCAATGAATGACCGCACCATTGCGGGTGCCGCCGAAGTCGGAAGCCACCTGCTTGGTCCAGGTGAAAGGCGAATCGAAGGCCACGGCCCAACCAGCCGCCATATGCGGGAAGGTTTCCGGTCCGCCCCATTTGTCGATGAGCGGGATAAGGTCTTCAACCTTCTCGGTAACGCCGTTGAAATAGGTCATTTCGTTGTACATACCGACAAAGCCACCCTCGGCGCTGGTTCCGTTGTCGCCAGCGATGTAGATAAACAACGTGTTATCCATCTCATTGATGTCTTTTAGCGCTTGCACCAAACGACCAACCTCATGATCGGTTTGTGCCATAAATCCGGCATACACTTCGGCTTGGCGCGCGAAGAGACGTCGCTGCTCCGCCGGCAACTTGTCCCAATCCTTGATGTCCTCCGGCTTGGGAGCCAACTGAGTATTGGTTGGAATCACGCCCAGCTTCTTCTGACGCTCGATGGTCTCAAGCCGAACCTTGTCCCAGCCCTTGTCGAACTGCCCCTTATACTTGTCAGCCCATTCTTTGGGAACATGGTGCGGTGCATGGACCGCGCCTGTAGCGTAGTAGACGAAGAACGGCTTATCCGGCGTCATCGACTGCTGGGCTTTCACCCAGTTGATCGCCTGGTTGGTCATATCGACGGTGAAGTGATAGCCCTCGGTTTTCGGTGGATCGATCTTGGTCACCCCGTCATAAACGAGCGGATACCATTGGTCGGTCTCACCCCCGATGAACCCGTAGAACTTGTCGAAACCCTGATGCGTAGGCCAGCGGTCATACGGCCCGGATACACTGGTCTCCCACGCGGCGGTTTCGTGCCATTTGCCGAAGGCTCCAGTGCTGTAGCCGTTAAGGCGCAGCATTTCCGCCAGAGGAGCAACACTGTTCGGAATCTGCCCCGTGTTACCGGGGAAGGCCGTCGCAGTCTCCATAATGGAGCCCGTGTTGGTGGTGTGATGGTTGCGGCCAGTTTTCAGCGCATTGCGCGTCGGCGAGCATAGCGCGGTAGTGTGAAAGTTGTTGAAGCGCAAACCTTCATTAGCAAGTGCGTCCAGCGTTGGTGTCTGGATGGGGCCGCCGAATGTGCTGGGGCCACCGAAGCCGATGTCGTCAATCAACACGATGACAACATTGGGAGCTCCTTTAGGCGCCTTGACCTCGAAGCGAGCCGGAGCCTTGACATTACGTGCGTCGAGCTCTTTGTAAGTCGGTCGCTTCGGCTCTGCAATTGGCAGCATTGTGCGATCGAGCGTTTCTTGTGCGGCCAGCACCCCAGCCGAACTGGCCAACAGAGCTGCCATCCAGAAGGTTTTGTGCAATGTTTGCATCGCAATTCTCCTAAAACTTTTTCTGAGTAATGAAGCCTAGACCAAACCAATATTGGTTGCGCGTTTATTTAACCAGCTCAAAATCACCCGGTTTCCAGGTCTTGTCAAACCACGGTTGCAGCGGACCATAGAGCCGCAACAGCGAATTCCAACCTTTGCCTTTCGTGGTTTGGACCCAGTTGCCTTCCTTGCCCTTCGGTGCCTTGGGGCCGAAGTAGATGGTATAAGATCCATCCGCGTTGGCTTTGACATCAGGATTGTTGCTATCCAGTCCCGCAGACTTTTGATCGGTTTCCAGCATGGACCGGGTCTGATTGTCATAGACCATGAACGACCAGAAATTATTGACTGGTATCGGCGCTGGCAACGTGATCTGGTAAGTCTTTCCGCCATCAAGATAGTCGCCTTTCGCATCTCGTTCGGCGTACGCATAAACCGAACCCGTGCCGACTTTGGGCGTTGCCATGGCAGGTGTGATCACCGTGGCATAGTAGTGGAACAACACGCGCGCGTCCTTCATGCGCTCGCCATTGTTTTCGAACTCCGAGCTGCCACCGATGAAGGATGTCTTCCACTGGCGATCGTCGAAATAAAAGCCGCGCTTGTCGCGCTGGGCGAAGATGATTGCGCGCGAAGTTGCGTTGCCAACGGCAATGGCGTCCTCAAGAATCGTCTTCATCCGGGCATCCGGTTTAAACGGCTGGCCCTTCTTGATACCGATCGCGGCCAGTGTGCCTACGACCTCGGCCGGCAGTGCATTAGCAGGCTCTTTCTGGATGACCGCGTTGATTTCCTCATAAAACTCGAAATTGTTTGCATGCACGGTGTTGATCTTCATCCCCGACAGGTTGACGAACTCGGTCTTCGGCGGGTTCTTGCGCTGCGCCCACGGATAGACACGCATCGTAGCTTTCACCCTTTTTACGGTCGCCTCGATACCTTTTTTATCCACGAAGGCGCGAATTAGCTGCATGTTGGTATAGGTCGGAGAGTGATAGATGAAGTAGCCTTCTTTAGGCAACTCGCCCTTGTATCCCGGTGGAACGAGCAGGTATTTGCCACCTTTACCCTTGTCCGGTCCGGTGACTCCGAAATCGACAACGTGCCGGAAATAGGCATCATCCAGCGGACCCAGTACGCCCGCCGGCACTTCGACCACGATGGGTCCGTTTTCCAGGTCGTAGCACTTCGTTACATAGACCGTGGTCGAATTCGCGCGTCAGGAAAACCGAGCGAGCATCCATCAGGTCTTCAAAAATGCCGACCGACTGTGGCCCCATGCCGGCTTCCTTATATCCCCGGCAAGCCCCATAGATCGACGCCGCAGGCATGCCATCGAGGAATGCTTCCACACCGCGCATGAAATCGAGGTTGTCGTAGACAAGTTCGACGGTTTTGTCATCGGGTGCACCATCTTTAAAGCGCAAGGTGCCGATCCGGGTCTCCACCTTGTCCGGTGTCAGAATAGAAGACGGCACATCCGCTTTGTACTTCGGCTCTCCGGCCCAGGCGATTTGTGCAAACGCCAGCGACAATGCCGCTGTTAGAAAGAGATTGTTGAATTTCATTTTTTCTTCCCAGAGTTGGTTCGTTTTGAATACGTTGGTTGGGATGCGTCTCTTGCCCAGCAATGCTTTCCTGTCCAATTCGCACTATCGCTGCTCATTGGCAGGTACTGCTCGTCGTGGCTGATTTGTCGACCCACGTTGAGACTGATTCATCTGGTAGACGATCTACTCCACGGGATCACCGTCGAAAATCGAGCGAATCACACCGTTCATACAGGCGCCGCGCTAGATTCCAACTTGGGAAGTAGGGCTAAATAATTCGTTAGGATATCAAGCTGTGTGGCGAGTCGTTTGACAATTAAGATCAAGTATTTAACACTTTGGCTCATCGAAATGTGGTTCTCGAAACTACGCCAACTCCTCGATACAGCATCGAGTTGTTGTTCTGGTCAACCTAGCAGCGGCCCATCACCCTACCGAGGCTGAGCACGTGCAGACAAAAAGCTTCCCGGGCACCTGGGTCGTCGAAGCCGTCGAACGGGGTGGCGTCGATCTCAGTCGGCTGGCCGAACACCTGCCTGCCGCGTTCGACCAGTTGCTTCACGCCCCCGATACGCTCAGCCCCGATGACCTGCTCGACCTGCTCAGCGAGTGCGCGCGATAAGTGGCGACGTCAATTTCGGCCTGCACATGGCCGATTACCTCGAGTTGACGCGGATCGGGACCTACGGCTACCTGCTGCTCAACGCGCCCACCATTCGAGAATTCCTCGAGTTGGCGGCGCGTTATTACCCGCTCATCTATCAAGGCGGCAGGCTGGAATTGTCCGCCTCCGGCGCGGTGGCGCATTTCCGGTACACGTTCGTCCGGCCCTGTCACCGTGAACCCCGACACCTCAACGAGTGGACGATCGGCTACTTCGCCAAATTCATCCGCTCCCGGATTGACCCGTCCTGGACGCCGCGCGTGCCACGTTCACCAACGCGATGCCGGACAACCTCGATGAATTGCGTCAAACATTTGGCAACCAGTTGGTGTTCGACGCGAAGCGTCACCGGTTTCGACTTCGACAGCGCGCTCCTCGAGATTCCCATTTCCGCGACCGATCCCGTGCTGCTGCGAATCATCAGCCACCACGCGGACGACCTGATTCAGGAACTCGGCAAGAAACACCCATTCAAGGCCCAGGTACGACTGCTGATCATGGAGGGGCTCGAGCACGGCCAGGCCAACGCCGAGATCGTGGCGAAGAAGCTCAACCTGTCGCTCAGCAGCTTCAAGAGACGGATGCAGGAAGCGAAGCTCGATTTCCGCGCACTCCGTGATGGGATCATCAAGGACCTCTCCGAGCGCGCACTGGCTGAAACCAGCCTGCCCCTGAGCGACATCGCGCGCAAAATGGGCTATTCGGAACTCAGTGCCTTCACCCGGGCCTTCACGCGAACAAGCGGGATGGCTCCTCTCGCGTACCGTCGATCAGCCAAACACCGCGAAGCCTCACGACCCAACTGAAGTCAACTCAGACATTGGTCCGGGAGCCCGATTGTTCGCTGTCTTGAGTGTTCACTTCAATTTCTCGATATCCGCCAGTACTCAGCAAAGTCTTGATCGACGAGTCAGGGCCTGCCTGCAACGCTACCCAGCGCCGGATCGTCCGGGTTGATAGACACGAGCGTGCGAATCGCCTCCTCGGCTCCGACGCGGTCTCCGATCTGCAAAGAAAACTCGCCAGCGCCAGCAACACATCCCGATCACCCCGGTTCCTGGCCACGGCCTTGAGCACGCGCAGCGCCTCCTCGCGACGACCGGCGCCGTGCAGCGCAACCGCGTACACATAGGCATGGCGCGGATTTTCCGGTGCGGCTTTCGTGGCCGCGGCGAATTCCGCGAGTGCCGCTGCTTTCTTGTCTTGCCGCACGAGTGACAGCCCCAGCGCTTCGTGCAACGCCGCCGCCTTCGGCACGGCTCGCAGACCTTCGCGCAATAACTTCTCGGATTCCGAGTCGCGCCCCGTGGCGCGATAGATATCAGCAAGATTTACGTAGGCCGGCACGAAATGCGCGTCGAGGGCGATGGCCTTCCGATAGGCCGCTTCGGCGCGCGTGGCTTCACCACGTGCAAGGTATAAATTACCCAGGTTGGCGTGCGCCTCTGGCCGATCGGCGTTTTCCTGCTGAATCGACTCGAATTCCACCAGCGCGGCATTGAACGGTTTTTTACTGGCGGCCGGAAGTGATTTTTCTGCCGGGACAAGTAACCGTGCAGCCTCTATCCGTACGATGCGAACCGGATCATTCAGCAAGGATGTCAGTACGGCAGCCCGCTGCTCGGCCGGCAACTGTTCCTGGCCAAGGACTGCGGCGCGACGCACCAGCGGATCGGAATCCTTCAATGCGCGTTGCAGGGTGGTCAATGCCGAACCTCCCGGGTATTGACCAAGCAGATCGAGCGCGGTCGCGCGCACGATGGCGGGCTGTCCACTGTCATCGACTAAAGCAACGAGTCCGGCTACTGCGCCGGGCTTGCTGTAGCGACCGGCATACAACGCTTCACCGTAATGGTGTTCGTGACGCCGTTGCGGCCCGTACCACCGGGCGACGGTATCGGCAGCCCACTTTGGCGTCTTCTTGGCGTGACACTGGTTACAGGCATTGGGCGTGCCGAGGGTAACGGAGAGACCCGGGCGCGGGACGCGGAAGCTGTGGTCGCGTCGCGGATCGACAATCATGTAAGTACGCGCCGGCGCATGACAGTCGACACATTGCGTGCCGGGCTTGCCGGTTTTGTGAAAGTGGTGCGCCGGCGAATCATAGTCCTTGCGCTGAAGTCCACGGGTGTCGATGTGTGTGCCGGCATGCGCACCGTTTGCATTGTGACAGGTGGTGCACAGGGCATTCCCGCTGGCGCGCAGTTTCGTCGAATGCGGTTCGTGACAATCGCTGCACCGCACGCCCTTGGCATGCATCCGGCTCTGCAGGAACGACCCGTACACATACACCTCATCGCGGATCTGACCATCCGCGAAGTAGAGCCCCTCGGTCAACAGCGCAGGCTGGTGGCTGTCCATCAGCCTTGCGCCGTGCCGATAGCCGGCTGTGAGTGTGCTGCGCCGCGAGTGGCAACGCGCACAGGTTTCGATTTGTACCCGCGAGTCCGGCGCCGTGAGGTCGACATCGAAATCGTTTTTCCGCGCCCCGCGTGATGCGTTCGCCGCATCCGTACCGGCACGCTGGGCCCACTCGAGATGTCGCGAGGCCGGGCCGTGACAGGCCTGGCAACCAACATCAAAACGAGCGGCCGTCGTTTTGTAGGCTCCGGTCACGGCTTCGAAATTCTTGTGATAGTCGGTCGCGTGACACTCGCCGCACATGTGGTTCCAGTTCTGTGCGGGCTTCGTCCAGTGCAGCTCGTCGCGGGAGTCGACGCGCTCGCCGGGATAAAGGTGGAACCAGCGCTTGCGCTGGGTATCCCACGCAATCGACAAGGCCTGCAGGCGTCCGCCCGGCAGTTCGATCAGGTACTGTTGCAGCGGCTGGACGCCGAAGGTGTGCATGATTTCGAAATCCGCGAGCTTGCCATCCGGCCCGTCGGTGGTGACAACGTATTTCCCATCGCGGCGGAAGAACCGGCTGGTGATGCCGGCGTAGGAAAACCGCGCATTGTTGAAATCACCGAGTACTGTTTGTTCGCTGGCCTCCTGCATGGCAAGGTCATGGTGCGAGCCGGTCCAGGCCTTGTTCTGCGCGGCGTGGCAGCCGGCGCAGCTTTCCTCACTGACATACTGGCCATGCATGGAAGACGAACCGGGTTGGTCCGAAGCCGAGCAGCCGCACAGCATAGTCAACATGGCCACCGGGAAAAACAGCCGCGCCGTTGCGCGCGACAAGAAACCGGATGCCGTGGGTCGATTCATTTCAACGATTCTATAGTGAAATGAGGCTGCCCGTCCCCGACGGGTTCGTCTATTTGTGCTCGGCAGGGTAAATGCGCTTCCAGTCACGCTTCATGTCCACCACTGTCCAGCCTTCGGCTTTTGCCTCATCCAGCCCCTTGTCGAGTCGCCCGATGCTGGACTTGCGGTCATAGGCCCATTCGCGCTCGGCATCGGTGTGATGAACGTAGAGACAGAAACGCGTGCCGTCGCCGACACAGGTCCACTGCAGCATCTGCAGGTCGCCGTCGGAGTTGCCGAACGCCGCGATCGGGCGACGGCCGATATGCCGATTGATGCCGACCGGCTTGCCGGCCTTGTCGTCGATGAAGTTGATCTCCGGCAGCCGCACGAGCACCGGCTTGCCATCGCGCATCTCGAACTTGGTCTTGATGCTGCTGCCGATGACCTGCTCGGGCGGAATGCCATAGACCTCTTCGGTCCACGGGCGCATGAACTCGATGCCGCCGCCGGAAACGATGAAGGTCTTGAAGCCATTGGCGCGCAGATAGGCGAGCAGTTCGAGCATCGGCTGATAGACCATCTCGGTATAAAGGCTGCCCGTCTTGGGATGTTTGGCGGTGGTGATCCAGTCGCTGACGATCTGCTCGAACTCCTCGGTGGTCATGCCCGCGTGTGTGGCCATGACCATTTCGAGAGTGCGTGCTCGCCACCCGCCAGCGCGGATTTCACGTCGCCCTTGAGCACCGAGGCAAATGGCTCCTTGGTCTTCCATTCCGGATGCTGCGGCGCGAGCACCTTGACGCGGTCGAAGACGAAGAACGCCTGGAAGTACATCGGCTGCTCCGCCCACAGCGTGCCGTCGTTGTCGAAGACGGCGATGCGTTCAGGTACCGGAACGAAGTCCGCTGAGCCAGTTCTTGGTGACCTTCTCGACAAAGGCGATGATTGCCTGCTTCGCCTTGCCATCGTTCCAGGAAGGGCAGCGGATCGGCTGCACAAACCGCGTTGACAGTCGCAAGAAGCAACAGAGCGAGCATGACTCTCGACAATATAGAGCTTTTCATCGATTGCCCTCTCAATATAAAGAACCGCCCTTTGCGGGGCGGTTCACCTGTTTACAATCAGGAATTCTGGTTCACTACGACGCCGCCGTTCGCGCCTATCTGCCACCACCTGTTTCCTTCAACTGCTCCTCGATCTTGCTGAGGTTGAAGGAGCCGGGCGACTGGCTCGGCGGGTATTCCTTCATGGTCATCAGGAACTTCGCGGCCAGTCCCTGGATGGGCACGATCACAAACGGACGATCGAGGAACCAGTCGTTGTAGGTATTCGCGTTGTGCTGGGCCTTCTCGAAGGGATCACGGCGCAGGTTGAACAGCAGCGGTACGCGCAATTCGACGAAACGGTTCGCGCCAGACACCGAAGGCCTCGCCGCGATTTTCCAGGAACACCACCTTCCAGTCGTCATAACGCGCGGCGACGATCTGTCCGTCATCATTGACATACCAGAACTCGTGGCGGGGCGACTGTGTCGGTCTTGCCGCTGAGGTAGTCGAGCATGTTGTAGCCGTCGATGTAGTTGCGGTAGTGCCGGCCATTGATGTCGGTGCCTTTGAGCAGCTTTTCCTTGATGTCCGGCGCGCCGGCAGCGGCAGCAAAGGTGGGCAGCCAGTCCTCGTGGGCCACAATGCCGTTGAGCGTCTTGTCGGCCGGGAAGTGGCCGGGCCAACGTACGAAGGCGGGCACGCGGTAGGCACCTTCCCAGTTCGAGTTCTTCTCGCTGCGGAACGGCGTGGTGCCGGCGTCCGGCCAGGTGTTGTAATGTGGGCCATTGTCGGTGGAGTACAAGACGATCGTGTTATCGGCAATCCTCAGGTCATCCAGTAGCTTGAGCAACTCGCCCACGTGCATATCGTGCTCGATCATGCCGTCGGTGTATTCGTCGTTCCCGGGATGCCGATGTTCTTTCTTCACATGGGTGCGGAAATGCATGCGCGTGCCGTTCCACCACACGAAGAAGGGCTTGCCGGCCTTTTGCTGTTCCTTGATGAACTCGCTGCCCGGTCGGAAGTTTCATCATCGATGGTTTCCATGCGCTTCTTGGTCAGCGGGCCGGTGTCTTCGCATTTCTGCTTGCCCCATTTGCCGAAGCGGGGAATCTCGGTCGGGTCATCCTTGTCCGTGGCGTAGCAGTGGAGCACGCCGCGAGGGCCGAAGGTTTCCAGGAAGGTCTTGCCGTTGGCCAGCTTCATGTCCCGCGGATAATCCTCGTTCTCCGGTTCCTCCTCGGCATTCAGGTGGTAGAGATTGCCGAGAAACTCATCGAAACCGTGGAGTCGTCGGCAGGTGTTCATTGCGGTCGCCTTCATGGTTCTTGCCGAACTGCCCCGTGGCGTAACCCTGGCCCTTGAGAACCGTGGCCATCGTCACGTCGGTTTTCTGCCAGCCTTGCGGGGCGCCCGGCAGGCCGACCTTGGTCATGCCGGATCGAACGGGCACCGAGCCGCTGATGAATGCGGCACGACCGGCGGTGCAACTCTGTTGCGCGTAGTAATCGGTGAAGGCGACGCCTTCCTTGGCGATGCGATCGATGTTGGGTGTCTGATAGCCCATCATGCCGCGATTGTTGTGGCTGATGTTCCAGGTGCCGATGTCATCACCCCAGATGACCAGGATGTTGGGCTTCTTGGCCGATGCCGCAATTGCGGGGCTGGCGCAGATCGCCGCCCACGTCGCCAACACCACCAGATTGAGAGTTCTAGTCAGAAACTTCATCTTGCCTCCTGTGAAATTATTCCGGCAATACCGGAGCAACAAAGCTCCAGCATCGCGTGTCCTTGTTAAATCGAACCTCGCTCAGGCTAGCAGATCGACTCGTTGATTTCTATTGAGCTGACTTGATAAATACCCTGCAAATATTCCGGTTAAATCCGGGTATCGGCGATATAGCGACGTACTTCAGACCGGAATTCAATACAAGAGAAACCGTTAGAGGTCATATTCCGGGTAAACCCGTCATGCCGTAGTCCTTATATATAAATATACTAAGTGTGCCCACAAGTCCTCTCATTGGACCTGCTCACCACTACTCTTTCAGTTTTACGGGATACACGCGAATAACACCCGCAGTGGCTGTGGCGGACACGCCTGCGTCGGTAATGATGTGGATTGTGTACCCCTTATCGCCGATGGCACCTGTTCCCGCACCGCCCGCCGCACCTGCCTCGCCGACTTTGGCTGCCGCTTCAGTACCGGCTTGTGCTTCCCATAGTCCATTTATGAAGCTTTTAAATTTCTTTTCGTCCTGAAAAATCACCACAGGCCGCAGGGCCCTCGCACCCCAGCCGCCGCCGACATCGAAACGCGCCATCTTGAGATAGGTCTTTTCTCTGCTTTTGGTATTGATCGCAATAGCATAACCGCTGCCTGCGCCGACAACCGGGACCTTCGTGATCTTGGTGCTGGCGACCACGTAGCCAACGGAATTGGCGATCGCTTCCTTGGTCTTCGGCTCTTGTTGGTAAAGTTCCGCGAGCGTGCGTTCCGCCAAGGCATCGATGGTTTCCGCCTGTTCCGCGCCTGTTTCGCCGGGGATGCTGGCGCAGCCGGACAGGGCAACGAGAAGGAACAGCAGGTTACAACCTGTCCGCGTTAATGATTTCATGTGCGATCCCTCAATCTATATTCGTTACTCTGATTTATTTCGTAACAGTGTATTTGCGAAACAGGTGCGTTTCTGCGAAGCCACATCACATTGTGACGAAGAACGAAAACTAGAAGCGGTAGATCACGGCCACGAACGCAAGTATCCCAAGTACACCGATCACGAGCGCCATCAAGCGCGTGCCGGATTGTGGCATGCCAGGATACTCCTGGCGCAACGCTCTCAAGTCTCGCCTTTGCTCGAACGTGCCAATCAGGAGTGTCAGCAGGCCAATGCCAATCAACACGAGTCCGAACTCGCGCGGTCCGATGAGTGTTGTTTTAACGAGTGGCGCCTGTGGCGCTATACCTGTCTTCGCCAGCTCAATCTGGAAAAACTTGTAGACAGTGAAACCAAACGTGATCATCGCTGTGCTTGTCCTGACCCATGCCATATACGTGCGTTCGATCGCGAGACGCGTGTTATTAATAGATAGTCTGGTGGCAAGGGGAAGTTCTTGTGGTGAACTGCCTGGCGCTTGATCGGCCATCGATCTGCTCTCCTTTATATCCCGTAACAATAGAGCTGCTTTTTCATAATATGCCCAGCGCTTTGAGCGAGTTGTGAATGATCTGGAGTCCCAACGCGACCTGAATGACACCGAGAACCGCGCCCAGAATCGCCAGCAAAGCGCCCAGTACTTGCCCGATACGCCGGGTCAGCAGCATAACGATCAGGTTCAACAACATAAGCACCAATACAATGGCACCAATGCTCAGTCTGCTCTCCAGGTCTGGACTGAGAGCGATGAACACGACTACCGCAGCGATGCCGTACGGCGTGACGACGGTCGGGAAGGCCAGTGGCGTCATCGCCACGTTTAGAGTCGGTGTCGGGGGTGAACCCGCTGGTGCTTCGCTGTGAGACGCTGACGGCTTGAATTGCAGAAGCATATTTTGCAGCGCCACAAGAAAAAGAATGATGCCTGCTGAAAGGGCCAGAACAGGCACCGGAATGCCGTAACTGCTCAGAATCTTCTCGCCAAGGAAACCAGCCACCAAGAGAGCGATGCTCGAAAAGAGTATCGCCGTCAAGGCGATTTTCCGGGTCAGCAGGGGATCCGCGCCTTTCGTCGCTTTTGAAAAGGGACCAATGATCTTGAATGGTCCGAGCATCAAGAACAGGAACGTGAAGACCTGTGCCAAGGGGATGTACTTCGTCGGCACTGGGCTGGCGGCGGCTTCGGCGGCCGATGCGATGCCAGCACTGAACAAGAACCCCAGACCGAGAGTACACATGATAACGAGATAGATGTGCCATCCGGGACACAGACGTGTTTGCTTCTTTTTCAAGAATTGCCGTATCGGATGCACGGGCTATCTCCTTATTATTGTGTTTGCTTCGAGGCACCTTCTTCAAGGATGATCTTCTCGGGGTCAATGGTGAATACCCAGGGCGCCGAGTTCTTCCAGCCGTTGCGCATTCGTTTGCCGTGAAAGACGCTGCCGGGATCGTCTACCTTATCCCCTTCGAAGCCGTCCGTAACGTTATACGCATTTTTTACCCCGGCTGCCGCGAGCTTGTTGACCGCCATGGCAGAGCGATCACCGGAGCGACACATCAATAACAAGGTATCATTGGGCCCCGCAATTTTTTTGACCTCATCGATAAAATCCGTATTCCACTTTGGGCCGATTCGAGTTACGCCGTCCTCTTCTCTGATAGGTCACAAAGGCAAGAGGAACGTTCCAGGCTGATCGGGATGGCCGATAAAGGCGTACTCCTCGGGCGTGCGTACGTCGATAATCTTGACGTGTTTGGGATCGACCTTCCACATTTCATAACCCTGTTGCGCGGTCACATACAAACCGAGACTGGTTTGTTTTCTTTCGGGAAGTGGGGCCGGTTGCTCTTGATTGCTCATTTGTGCAACTCCTGTATTTAAGTTTTGCCATCTCTGCTACGGACTTTATCTCTCAAACCTGCTGTATTCGCATCGATACCGGCCATGTTTCTTACCTTAGCGAATTTCAATCTGAATTCGACCGGTGTATACCAACCTCATAGCGGGATAGCTTCTTTCACATACATTCTGGATTTGGCCGCTTCACCTACCCGGCGTATTGCCAGGACAAATGCAGCCGTACGCATGTCGATATCCTTCTCACGAGCAACGTCGCGTACCGCGCTATAAGCCTTGCGCATCACCTGCGTTAATTCCTGATCAACGCGATCCTTTTGCCAACGAAACTGCTGGATGTTCTGCGCCCACTCGAAATAACTGACGGTAACACCTCCTGCGTTGGCCAGGATGTCCGGAATAACATGCACGCCGCGTTTAACCAAGGATTCATGTGCGGCGGGTGACGTGGGACCGTTGGCGCCTTCGACGATAATGCTTGCTTTTACCGTATCGACATTTTCTTCCGTAATCGCGCCTTCCAGTGCGGCCGGGATAAGCACATCCACATCCCATGCAATGATGTCATTCCCTGCAAAGGGTTTACCGCCCGGAAATCCTGACACGCTCTTATGCTCTTTTATCCATTCATTGAGCTTGGCGATATCCAGCCCGACTTCATTGCTGGTGCCACCGGAGCGATCTGAAACGGCAACAATTTTTGCACCCTGTTGCGCGATCAGTCGGTCCGCATTCGCACCGACATTTCCAAAACCTTGTACGGCAACGCGGATGTCTTTCCATGTTTTGCCTTGTTCCTTTAAGGCCTCTTCCAGCACCACCATCACGCCACGCCCGGTTGCTTCTTCACGGCCTTCGGATCCGAATAAGCTTAAGGGTTTGCCCGTAACAACCGCCGGTGAAAAGCCGGCATACTTGGAATATTCATCCATGATCCAGCCCATCACTTTGGCGTTGGTATTCACATCGGGCGCAGGAATATCGATGGTGGGTCCGAGGATTTCCTTGGTGGCTTCAACAAACCGGCGCGTGACCAATTGCAACTCATTGTCACTCATGGTGCTAGGGTCGCAATTGATCCCGCCCTTCGCGCCGCCGAATGGCACATCAACGATCGCGGTCTTCCAGGTCATCAGGTTGGCAAGCGCGGCAGCATGGTCTTCATCCACTGTCGGATGATAACGCAAGCCACCTTTCATCGGTCCACGCGCCTTGTTGTGTTGCACGCGAAAACCCAAGTAATGTTGCAGTTTGCCGCTATCGTCCTCCACCACCAGGTCGACTTTCACGACACGCAGCGGCGTCCAGAGTATTTCTCTTAGCCGTTGCGAGAGGTTCAACACATCGGCTGCTTTATTAAAGTAATAATGGCTTTCTTCTAACATGGCTGTCTCAAATAATCAGGTGTAAATAATCATCCAGGCATATTGGGCGGATCCAGATCTTCCACCACTTCGTGCGCTTCTTCTGGTAGTTCATTTAGCTGCTGCTGCAGAAAATTGATTTCCTCCTGCTGCATCTTGGCCATTTCGTTAGCGATGGTCTTTACGTTTACATCCGGCGTCTGTTTTGCTACCTGACGATATAATTTTTCAGCCTGAATTTCATTGCGTAGCGCCAATGTCAGTGCGCCGGCTTGAGTAAGCAAATAATCGATACCCATTTGATCGCCTCTATCCGGGTTGTTATAAATATCCCACGCGAAATCCCAGGGTGCTATCTTCGGCAAGCTGAGCCCGGCGGCTTGCTGTTCGATCCATTGCAGTTGTTGTTTTTCCAGTTCTTCCAGTTCCCGAAACTGTGCAGCCGTCTCCGGGTTATTGTGCAATTCCATGCTATCTGCCAACTGGCCATACCACTCCAGCGACTCCTGCACCAGCAATTCGGCGTTTGCGAGAAAATCCGCCTTATCGTTTACGGTCGGCAAGTTTTCAAGTTTCATATCAGAAACTCGTTATCCAATTTATCTACGCTGGTGGTTGCCAGCAATGACGGCTGCATCACCGGAAATTCTCGTCGATAGAGTATGCCTGTGGTTACACGGTCGCTGCCGACAATGCGTCGCGCCGCTTCTGCCGGATCACTGGTCGCTTCTTCCAGCTGCCAGTGGACGTCCTGTTTCCACTGTTTCTGCTCGGGACGAAACGTGATGCAGGGACTGAGGACTTCAACAAAGGCAAAACCAGGATAGTTAATGGCTTCCACGATCAATTGAGTTAGTTTATTCGGGTCACCGGAAAATCCCTGCGCGATAAATCCGGCGCCTGATGAAAGCGCAATCGCAGCAGGTTTGAACTGACGCAGACCCGAGCCTCGTGGCGTGAGCTTACTCCTCACCCAGTCCGGCGCTGTGGTCGGCGATGCCTGGCCCTTGGTCATCCCATACACTTCATTATCCATCACGATATATGTCAAATTCATGTTGCGCCGACAGGCGTGCAGAAAGTGGTTACCACCAATTGAATAGCCATCCCCATCGCCACCCGCAACCAGCACAGTAAGCTCCGGCCGAGCGGCCTTCAGCCCGGCGGCCACCGGCAATGCACGGCCATGCACACCGTGAAAACCAAACACGTCAACATAGGCGGGGATGCGAGAGGAACAACCTATACCTGAGATCAGTGCGACCTGCTCCTTGGGTATGGCGAGATAAGCGAGCGCTTTGGTGATGGCACTGAGCACACCAAAGTGACCACAACCGGGACACCAGATGGGTTTCAGATCCGACTTATATGCCGAAGCCTTAAGTACGGGTTTTTCAATGTCATTCATCGCTACACCACGCTTTAATAGATGTAACTACCTCAGCCGGCCTGATGGGCAGTGGCCCGGAATGCGCTAATACAAGGGAACCTGCCGGTAACAGCGACATCGAGTTTAAATAGTGAAATAGTTGGCCATGTTGGTTCTGTTCAACGACAACAATGCGCTTAATCCCTTGGAGCGCGGCCTTAAAGAAATCTGTTGGGAGTGGACTTAACAATCTTATCGCCAATGTTTGAATCGCCATACCGGCCGCACGCAGCCGATGGGCCGCCTCTTCCACCACGCCGCTGGACGAGCCCCAGGTAACCAGACACACATCACCTACACCTTCTTGCACCGCCCAATGCTCGCCATAATCGAATCGCGTCAATTTGCTATAACGTTTTTCCAATTGTTGCGAGTGGTCCCTTGCCGTACTGGAAGGAAGACCTTCGGGCGAATGTTCCAGCCCATCGGCGGTATAAATACAACCTGCGGTACCCGGAATGGCCATTTGCGAAATGCCATCCGCAGTGAGTGCATAGCGCTGATAGTTTTCCTGCGCCGCGGTGACCGTGGCGCGCGCTTTTAGTACGGGAGCATGCTGTGGCGGATCAACAATCGCTCGCGACTGACCCAAAGACTGGTCACTGAGCACAATCGCAACGGTTTGTAGTCGTTCGACCAGACGCACGGCCCAGTCTGTGGTGAAGGCACAGTCATCAATACTTATGGGCGCCAAGACCAGATGCGGAGCATCACCATGCATGCCATAAAGCGCGATATTTAAATCCGACTGCTCCGACTTGGTCGGGATGCCGGTAGAAGGTCCACCACGTGTTACGTTGACGACGACCAGTGGATTTTCACTGGCAACCGCCAGCCCCAACGCTTCTGACATTAAACTCAGACCCGGTCCGGACGTCGCCGTTAGCGCCGGTACACCACCGAAAGACGCACCAATGACCATATTAATCGCAGCCAGTTCGTCTTCCGCCTGAATAAGCGCGCCACCGACTTTTTCCAAGTTAGGCGCCATCCATTCGAGGATCTCGGTCGCCGGCGTAATCGGATAGGCGGCAACCAGCCGCACCCCACCACGTAACGCGCCCAAACCGGCGGCTTCATTCCCGCTGATATTCCAGTGCGATGCACTAGCCGGTGCGGGTGGAAGACGTGGTAAATTGCCTATGCTTTTTTCTATGCTCGGTGCCGCATCAAATCCCGCGTTGATACCCTTCATTGAAGTGGCCACCACTTCAGCACCCTTGCGACCCAACACTGAATTTACCGCTCGCTCAGTCGCGTCTTTATCAATACCCAATAACGCGGCAAGCAGTCCCAGACCCAACATGTTGGGTCGGCCACCCTCGATGGTTTTCGCTAACGCCGTTAGCGAGATTTCCTGTAGTTGTGCACCGGATTCAATAACGGCAGCAGGCACATCCGCCGATTCCGGATCGTACAACACAACACTTTTACTAGTGAGCGGGATCTCATCTGCGAAACGTGAAAAATTAAACCAATCCAATGCTAATAGCAGATGGAAACAGTCATCCTGGCAGCGTACAGGCTTCGCACCCACTCTTAACATCACAGCGGACTCGCCACCGCGGATCTGAGGACCCGATGAACGCGCCATGAGTGCGTAATAACCCGCAGCGGAGATGGCTTTCAGGAACAGCAAACCCATGGTGACCACACCACTGCCACCCGAGCCAGTGATTGCGATCGACAACGTATGCTGATCATTGCTCACTTATGGCGTATCAACTGTTCGGCCAAAGGCCTCGTCGATCATGGCCTGAAATCGCCGGACCAGTTCATCGGATGGCGTTTTATAATCATCCAGTTCGTAAACCTTGCCCAGGTATTCATACTTGCCCAGGCCAAAGCGGTGATACGGCAATAGTTCATAATCAATCACGTTCTTGTGCGGGCGAATGTGTGCCAGCACTTCACGGATGAATTCCTCGTCGGCATTGATGCCGGGAATCAATGGGGTGCGGGCGATAAAATCAACATCGGGAAACGTCTCATAGGCTTGCTTGAAGTTTGCCAGGATCCGCTCGTTACCGACGCCGGTCCATTTTTTGTGTCGCTCCGAGCTCATCAATTTATAGTCGTGCAGCATCGTATCAACGTGTGGCAACACCTGTTCGTAGAAACGCCATGGCACGTTGCCTGCGGTTTCGATCGCGGTATTGATGCCGCGCTGGTGTGCGCCCTCCAGCAGGGCAGCGCTGAACTCCGGTTGCATCAACAGCTCGCCGCCACTCAGCGTCATACCACCACCGGTACTTTGGTAGAAAGAAGCGTCCTTCTCCACCTCGTCCAGCACTTCAGCGACGGTCATTCGTTTCCCGTACACGTCGAGTGCGCCGGTCGGACACAGCGACGTCAGTTCCTCGCCGCAGCTTGTCGCCAGATCCCAGTTGACCTTCACTTCTGCATCATTGCCTGGTTCAAAATAGAAGGCGCCTGCCGGGAAGGGATCCTGCAGACAGAGGCTGCACTTTTTGCCGGAACACTTCCTGGGATCGTAGGTCAGTTCCGGTTTCGGGCGGATACTTTCAGGGTTTGCACACCATTTGCAGCGTAATGAGCAACCTTTAAGAAAAACCGTGGTACGGATGCCCGGACCATCATGGCTGCAATAGCGTTGGATGTTCAGGACTGTTCCGCTGAGTTCAGATGAGTTGTCGGTTTTCGTGCTCATAATTCACCTCCCAGGCAAATCCCGAGCGACGCAGCGATTTTCAGAAACTCGCTGCCGGCAGGCACGGTTCTGACTTTGTTAATCGCCTCTGCCAGTGGTACGAATTTAATTTCTGGCGGCACAAAAGCAACCATCACACCATTTTGACCAGTATTGAGGGCCTGGATAGCACTCGCGCCGTAGCCCATGCCGAGTTGACGATCTACCGCCGTGGGCACACCGCCCCTGGCCCAATGACCCAGGACAAGGGGAAAGGTTTCCTCGGCGATCAGCAGTTGTAATCCGGTCGCGACGGTGTCGGCGGCTTGCCCTGAACGCTGAATAACATGCGCGCTGTTATCGCCTGTCGCCAGCGGCGACAACATTGCCTTCATAGCCTTCAATGGATTGTCGGATGTCTCATCTGCCTGGGCTTGCGTTTTTTGAACGACCTTCGCACCCTGCGCAACGACCACCAGTCCATATGCGCGGCCGGGCGTCATCTTTGCCTTTAAGCTTGCGGCTACCGCTTGCAGGTTGCCGGGAATTTCGGGAATAAGAATGGCATCGGCACAAACGGCAATGCCCGCCTGCAGCGCCAGCCAGCCGGACTGTTCGCCTAATACTTCAACGACGGCAATTCTTCGGCTTGCCTGTGCGGCCTGGCGCGCTTTTTCCAGCATCTCGATGGTGAAGCTAAGTGCGGTGTTAAAACCAAACGAAACGGCTGTCGAGGCAATATCATTCTCGATCGCCCGGGGAATGCACACCGTGTTGAGCCCTTTGCGATGCAGTTTGTAAAGTATACTCAGTCCTCGACCACCGACCACGGAAACAAGGGCATCAATCTTCTCCGTCTTGAGGCGTCCCAACAACGCGTCGGACTGATCAACCTCCTCAATCATTTCGTTTTCATTAATCTGGCGGACATTGAATGGATCGATGCGTTGCGCCTGGCCCAACACGCTGCCAGCCGATGCATCGAGGTTGTCTACCAGTTGTGGTGTGAGGGGGATAAGACCCCCATCTGGGTAGTGATCGGGTTGCATGATGCCTGCAAATCCGTCTCTTATACCCACCACTTCCCATCCCAGCTTACCTGCCGCAAGCGCCGCGCCCTTAATCACGGCGTTCATGCCCGGCACGTAGCCAGCACCTACATTGATCGCAATGCGTTTTTTGTCATTACTCATAAGCTTTCACCTTGTCGTGTTCTGGTGATCAACAGGGAACTACGGTGACTGCGTGACAGAGCGCCACGCCGCACCGGTTCCGTTGTATATCAACAAATATTCTTACCATCGAACGATTGCAGCGTCCGTTCGATGATCTCGTTCTGCACGCCCACATGCAGCTTGGTGAAGAAGGCGCTGAAACCGGCCACCCGGACCACGAGGTCGCGGTAGTTCTCCGGATGCTTCTGGGCGTCTCGCAGCTTCTCGGTATCCAGCACGTTGAACTGGATGTGATAGCCCTCGTTGGTGAACAAGGTTCTGACCAGGTTCATCACGTTTTCCCGACCCTTGCGCGTCTTGAGCTGATCGGGCGGGAGCTTCATGTTCATGTGCGTGGCGCACCATTTCACGTGGTCGTTGCCCTTTGCGGCGGACATCACCAGCGCGGTCGGTCCGTTGACATCCGTGCCCGGCATCGCCGACAGGCTGCCATCGGTGAGGGCCACGCCGGCCTTCTTGCCGTTGGGTAACGCGCCGGTCACCAGGCCCATCAGGTTGTGAACACTCTTGGTGTACTGGTCGAGCGAGGTCTTGGTGTCTTTGCTGATGTAGTTGCCGCCGCCATCGACGTTGTTGAAGGCCGCCAGGATGCTGTTATTCACCCTGAGGAGCATTTGGTTCACCTCCGGGATGTCGTTGCCGTGCTTCGGCGCGTCCTGGTAGCACATCTTGTGAACCTTCTCGTATTCGCCTTCAAAGTTAGCTGCGAGAGCTGCCTTCAGTTCGGCCATGGTCAGCTTCTTCTTGTCGAACACCAAGTCCTTCACGGCAATTAGGCAGTTGGCGGCATCCACCTGGCCGACGGAGATCTGGGCGACCGTGTAGTAGTTGGCTCCGCCGGCCCAGGTCTCGGTGCCGGTCTCGATGCATCCTCCGGTCAGGATCGAGCGCCAGCTGCAGGGGAGGAAATCCGCCTGCAGGACGTTCGAAATCCAGGCCGCGTGACGCAGTGTGTCTTCGCAGAATTGAAGCTGCTTCGTGAACGCCGCGTACAGTTCCTCGAAGTCCTTGAACTTAACGGGATCGCCGGTCTTGGGACCGACCTGCTTTTGGGTTCGCGGATCGAAGCCATCGTTCATGGTCAACTCGATTATCTTGCCGAGGTTGGGCTGCCCCTCCACCGGGTGACCGGTCTCATACGGGATATAGCTTCCCACGCAGGCCCCGACACAGGTGCGTCGCGCTTTCTCCAATGGGAGATCGCCCACCCGGTCGTTGTGGCCCCAGAGGTGCAGGGCCCGCTTCATCATAACGTCCGCGTTGAGGAATTGCGGGAGACCGATGCCGGTCCCAATCACATCGAGCACTTTCTCGATGAACTTGCCCGGAGTTTGCGGAGTAAGCGCAACCGAGAGCGGCGGCTGGGGCAGTGAGAGATAAAGCGAGGAATCAAGAATCACGTAGTCCATTTCCGCCGTGGCATCCCCACCGTCCTCGGAAAATCCCGCAAGGGTAATACTCTGTCCCAGGTCGGCGGAGTTCTGCAGAGCGATCTTCTCACCGTAGTAGTAGTTGATCTCGTTCAACTTTATCGTGAGGTTCTGGAACATGAAGACTGCGTCGTCATAGGTGATGAGTCCGGCTGCCTTGTCGGCCTGGTAAAAAGGCTCGAGGTTCTGACCGAGATAGGCCTCGGAGTACCCGCAGCCGATCTGCTCAAGTTCTGCAATGATGTGACAGAAGAAGTGACTCTGGATGGCTTCCCGCAGGTTACGGGCAGGATTCTCGGGAACCCACTCGCAGGTCTCGGCGAGGGAGATCAGCTCCGCTTTGCGGGCTTCGTTCTTCTCCTTCGCTGCCATTTCACGAGCCAACTCGGCATAGCGATGGGCATAGCGAATCGCCGCCCGCATCACGATGAGGGATGACTCATAGAAGTAGAACTTGGTCATGTTCGGCATCCGCATCTCGAGGGCCATCTGCCGCTCCTCCACCTCTTTGATCATGCTGGCGAGGCCCTCGCGGTAAACACGCGGGTAGTTCAGGTTGCCACCACCGGCCGGCCAGTCATGGAACGCGGCAATGAGTCCGGCGTCGTAACTGATTTTGGGGTCGTAGCCAAAGCGCTTCTCAAAGATGGCTTCGGTGCGGAGTTTCATCCCACGCGGGCCCCAGTAGTCGATCGCCCACTGGTTCGCCGCCTTGTCTTCCGGAGTTGGCGAGTTTTCGACGGTCTTTTCCTCGATCATCCAGTCCACCTGCCATTCGGGATAGGTGTAGAGCGCGTTTTGTTTGCCTGCCATGGCGCCGACGAAGAGGTTGTCGTCGATATACAGTTTCTTGCGCTCCAGGACGGCGGCCAGGAACTTGGCTCGTTGGAGGAGCGAATTATCGCCTGCGGATTCTTCGTAAATCTCGCGCATGATCTTGACTCGCTCGAAGTCGAGATCCTGCGGAGTACTGCGAAGCAGTTCTTTAAGCCGATCGATGCGCGCCGTGTCGGCCTTAACTGTTGCCGTATTTTTTGATGCATCAGTCATGTCACTCATCCTCTTTTGAATATTTGTAGAATATTTATTTTATCGCCGCCCATACCGTCAGCAATGTCACGTTATCAGTATTTGAACTTTCTCCCGACTACCCGATCCGCCCACCCGATTCCAGCGTGCCCGCTACTTGAGGCAATTTTGAAGCGGTCTGCTTCTTCCATTCTTCTTCCAGCAGTTCTCTGGCGGCCTGTTCCAGAAACTCCGGTGCGGCCCACTCGTTTACATCGAAATCGTTTTTGATGTAGCCGTGGCTCAGCATGAAGTTCTTGCCAATCTCAACGGCAGCCAGGTTCAGCGGTGACAGGTTGGGCACCAGGTCCACGTCCCTGATGCCCTGATAGGTATGCTCGATATCGCGGTAGAAGGTCTGCTGGTCAAGAATTTCCGCCGCCGCGCGCTTGTTCTCATTGGCCCAGCGACCGGCCCGGATCATGCCCTTCATGAAGGTGACGGCGAGTTCGGGGTGCTCCTTGGCCATGACGTCGGTGCAGGTGATGGCCGCGGGAATGTTAGCCACCTGCAGGCGCCAGTCCGGATAGCGGGAGAGATCCTCGATCGCCGCGTACTTGCCCGTCGCCTCACAGACCTGCTGGAGCGGCTTGGTCTGCATGTACATGGCATCGATGATCCCCTTTTCCAGCGCGGTCTCCAGCGGACGGAATGCCAGATCGCGCTTGTGGTCGCGCTTCAGCCACAGATCAATCGAGAGCTCCATGGTCGCTTCCATCATTGACGGCAAGTTGTACCAGTCGTCTGCATAGGGAAATTCGACGAGTTGGATGTCGTCCATGGTCATGCCGTTCATCCGCAGCATGAGTTCGATCCCCTGATGCTCCTGAATGCGCCACCAATCGTTCTTGATCTTGTTCATGCTCTTGGAAAGACCAATCTTCTTGCCTTTCAAATCGGCCATCCGGTAGATATCGTCCTTGGCGCGCACCATCATGACACCGCCTTCGGCCGGCATCTGCGTTACCCCTAGCAGGCAGGTTCGGCGAAGATCTGCGTGTACTTCGATGGGCGGGAACAACCCGCCGAAGCGGATGAGGTTTTCCTGATTGTGGATGTAGTGCGGATACCAGTCGGTCAGCGGGGTTGCGCGCATGTAAGCAAACTTGACCCCGATTTTCTTGTACTCTTTCTTGGTCAGACCCAGGCCCTCGTCCACATTGGACGCCGAGACGAGTGGGCAGTTGGTGTAATAGACCTCTTTCCAGTCCAATGGCACCACGTTCAGTTTTGTGTTTTCAAAAGTTGTTTCTTTTACTTTTTGTGGTTCGTTGGCCATGGTGCTCTCCGTAGTTAAACCTCAATTTGGCATACTACCGATCACAAGGAGGGATGCCGCGTTTTAAGTTACCGGAACCTGCTGCGCGAATAGATTTGCATTAACTCACACAAACTATGTGCGATTGCGAACGATGGGGCCCTTCCATTTTTCCAGGCTCTTCGCGTAGCGCCATCGCTCATAACTCCACTCGACATCCTCACAGACTCAGAATGTATTGCCACGGCCTCTCCCCATTTCAGGATAGGGCATTCACACTGGCATCATCCAGTTTCCTGTAACAAACGTCTTTGACGCAAATCAACCCATTTGATTGAACTTCAGGAATACGTCCTTAAAACCGGTATCCTGCACCAAGGTAAACGCCGCTCGAGGTCATGTCCCAGACAAAGCTGTTATGCTGGTAGTCCTGATAGAGGTAACGGTATCCGGCCTTGGCTATCCAGCTTTTGGCAAATTGCCAGTTCAAGCCCGCCAGCAACTGATAGGTGAGATCGGAACCGACCCCGAAACCGCCGATGTCGGCATAACCGACGAAGGTCCACGCCTCGGCGAGCGGCACCAACACGCGCACGCCGATCACCGGGTCCCACCAGCTTTCGCTGGCTTTCACACCGCGGCTGCCGTCCGGCAACAAGTCTGGACCGGTGGTCACGACCAGATTCAGCTTGGTGTCGAGTTGGGTATAGCGCGCGGCGCCGAACACATCGACCTTGGTTCGATCGTCGAGCACCCGATAACCGGCCGAGAGCTGATACAGCTGCTCGGTCACAGTCGCTTCCAGACTGCCGGTACTGGTGTTGCCGAGCGGGCCTTGCCACGATTTGACGCCCTCGTCCTTGAGCTTGAAGTACACACCCTCCACACCAAACATCCACTGGCCTTTGCGGGCCTCAAACAGCGCCATGAAACCCGAGTCCAGATTTTCAAGGAGGTCCTTGAAACTCACGTCGACGTTCGACGTCACCGGCCCAATGCCGGTCGTTCCGTTAAGGCCTGCTCCGAAAAGATAGGGCGTGACCTCGAATTGCCACGCATCAGTTGTCGGTGATTCCGCACGCGCTGGCAATGCTGCCAATCCAACAAGTACAGCAGCGCTAACGACGATCAGGGTTACAAATGCAGTGTGGTGGAAGACTTTCATGGCTGTCTAATCCCTCATATTTGTATTTCGTTCGCGACAGCCGTCACTGCCACACAATGACGGGAAAGAAAAAATGAAGGCACGTGGTTCGCGCGCCTTCATGATCAGCAAACAGCGGCCGGTCAGAAGCGGAACAGCAAGCCGAGCTTGACGACCGGAACGAAGGTCAAGGCATCGTCCTCTATGTTCTGCGCTTCGAGTGCCAGGTCAGCGGCCGTTACTGTGCCGGTTGAGGACAACCACGCGTCCGGTTTGTTGCGATAATAGGCACCGGCGTCGATCGTGAAGCCGAGGTTTTTGTTTTTCAGGAAGTCCCAGCCCACGCCGAAGTACGGTGCGCCCACATGATGGCTGACCTTGCCAGCGAGCGTGCCGATCTGCGCAGAGGTGTAGGAACCGTTACCGATATTATAGGACCCGCCCGGTTCGGGGGTCAGTTCGAGATTCGAAACCTGATTGTAATAGGCCAAGCCGAACGTAAGCCGGAACATGCCCTGCATCGGGCGCCAGTCGAGTTTGACTTCCGGAACGGCCGTGCTCTGTTTGATGTCGTAATTGATGTCGTCGTAATCGAAGTCAGTGTGGTAGGCGATGCCGGCGATGCCAAAGCGCAGGTCGAAGGATGGCGACAGCACCTGTCGGCCCTCAACACCAAAGCCGAGATTGCTCACGTTAATGCCGATCCCAAACCCGGACTCACCGCGCGCCGGGGCAGACTCGGCGCGCGCCGGGGCGGCGGCCAGCAGGACGGTGGCAGACACCAGCAGGGCGACGGAAACGATTACCGGTATTTTTTTCATGGCTTGTACTCCTTGTTATTTCAGAAAATTAAGAATCGATTCAGACGCCCTTACGAACAGTGCGTACTGCAAATCTTACATGAAACGCTCCACCCTGCTTTGACTATCCGCGCAATGAAACAGCCAAGTCTGCAAGCATGTTTAGAATGCATGCTGTCGGGCTTTTAAATACAAATACATTAATGTTCTCTAATACTAGAAGCTAATCTCACTGCCAAGCTTTGATTCAGGTCAACGGAAGACCGAAAATATTGCGGACGGTGTGACGGTCTGCCCGGTATTAGTGCAAGAAACCGATGGGTGTGGACGGCCAAGGTGGAGTGCCGCCTCGTGGTGCATTGAGACAATTCGTGATCACGGCCGGCTGTGGACTGGCACCGGCCAAACACGCACTTCGGCACCGGCGACGCGCCAAGTCCGGTATCCGGAGTGAACGGTTCAAGTTCGGCCGCGTTGATTGACGGGGCCATCGCGAAAAAAAACGGGCGGCATCAGCCGCCCGTTTGGGTCACTTCAACCGTAAGTGCCGGTTACTTCTTCTTGGCCGGCGTCTTCACCGAGATTGCAATCGCTTCGCTCAGTACGGCGGAGATCTTGTCGCCCTTCTTCAGGCTGTCGAAGGTCTTCATCTCGGCCGGAACCTTGAAGGTCACAATGCCGCCCCTCGGACCCTGTGCGGTGAGCATACGCTCCTTCTTGTCGACCTCGAGCACGGTGGCGACGATCGAGCGGGTTTGCATGGCGGCCATGCCCGGCTTGGCACCGGCCGGGGCGCGCTCGACAGCACTGCTCTGGCCAGCGACGGTGGCGCTGCTGGCCTTCTCGAGTGCCGAGGCAACGGCCACGCGATACTCGACCTCGACGATGTCACCCTTCTTGATCTGGGCGAAGTTGCGCACCTCGTCGCCCGCGATCATGACGTGATCACGGCCCTTCTCGTCACGCAAGGTGAGCTCGCGCTCCTTCTTCTTGATATTGACGACCGTAGCCTTGGCGTGGGCCGAATCGGTCAGCACAATAGCGCCTTTTTTGGCGTCGGCCTTCTCGGCGGCCATGGACAGAACTGGCGCCACCGCGAACACGGCGGCGACTGCAACGTAAAACAGGTGTGATACTTTAAACATGATGGAGTCTCCTTGTTGATGTTTCTTGGTTGCAGTGTCGAATTCAGGCGCCTCGGCGAGGACGCTGGCCACCCCTGCAAGGCGGCGAGGTGCTGATGATAGGCGGGGTATGTACCGGGTGCAATGACCACCACTACTTTAGTCTGCCGTGACCTGAACAGATCAGTAGACCGACAACGCGCAACAAGACCCTTGGATAGAGCCTGAACCTGTTACGAATCCCCTCTGTGTTGCTATATATAGGTCAATAGATGCCAGAATGATTTTAGCGTATTGTCGCCTCAGGTATAACAACGAGGACCAACTAGCTAATGTTTTTACGTCTTGCCAGACACAAGGGTCGAAGCCGGCGAGTTCAGGGTACCCGCAGCGCCGGGTGTGTAGATGCCCCGAATCGATTTATTTGTTTGAACCTGAAGGAGATTTGAATGCGCTCACATTACACCATGTTTGCAGTCCTGATTGCTTTACTGAGCCTTGCCGACACCGACACAGCGCAGGCGGACACCTACCGCTCACGCGCCGAACAATGGGAATTCACGGTGCAGATGCGCTATCTCGATGGGCAGACGATCCCGGTCAGCGGCGGTTCGTCACTTGATATCAAATCCGATATTGGCTGGGGCTTTGGTTTTGGCTACAACTTCAACGACCACCTGGCGTTGAGTTTCGACGTTGGCTGGAACTCGCCCAGCTATGACGCCACGATCGTCTCGGCCGATACGCCACCGCTGGCCGACCAGCGGGCGAGCGGCGAGCTGTCGACCAGCAGCCTGCATCTCAATCTGCTTTACAATTTCATCGCCGGACCGATTACACCATTCGTTACCGCCGGAATCGGCTCCACCTTTGTTGACAGCAACATCGCCTACGGCCCGCCAGTCGGCAGCTGCTGGTATGATCCGAATTGGGGTTATTACTGCGACAGCTACCAGCCGACCTACAGCGAGAGCCGCTTCTCCTACAACGCCAGCCTCGGTATGCGTTGGGATCTGGCGCGCGACACGTTCTTGCGCGCGTCGATCGGCTCGCACTGGATTGACATGAAAAACAGCGGGTATCAGAGCTTCACCACCGGCCGCCTTGAGGTCGGCTTCCTGTACTAACCGGCGCTGCCTTTATGCAGGCTTGACTGTGTCAGTCCCGCCGCTTGCGCCCGCCGGCAGGCGCTCGGCGACATGCCGTACCAGCGGTGGAAGGCGCGTGTGAAACTGGCGGGTTCCGAGAAGCCGAGCAGGTAGGTAATCTCGCCGACCGATAGCCGCGAATTACGCACATACTGGTTGGCGAGTTCGCGACGCGTTTCTTCCAGCAGCTTTGCCAAGGTGGTGCCGTGTTCGGTGAGCTTGCGCTGCAGGCTACGGGTGCTCAAGTACAGCGCGCCTGCCACATGCGGTGCGGTCGTTCGCCCGGACGGCAACAGCTCCATGAGCTTGATCCGCACCTGCGTCACCACGTCTGCGCGATCGAAGCGCGCCAGGTAGCGCAGGATCACGTCGTCGGCAGCACGTGCCAGTTCGGCGTTGCCGGTTGGCAGCTCGCGATCCAGATCGGCGGCAGCGAAGACCGCGGCCGTGTCGGGTGCGTCGTATGTAATTGGCGCACGAAAGAACGCGGCGAACTGCGGCTCACACGGCGGCCGCGGACGTTGCAGCCTGATGCGCAGCGGACAGAACGACTCGCCGTAGCTCGTGCGGCACAGCATCACCAACGCCACCACACCCGCATCTCCCCCTGCCGGCGAGAACGGTAACACACTGCTTACTGTGTCGAAGCCAACTTCAACCTCCGAGCCAACCGCAACCGTCCGCAACACCAGCGCGGTCGATACCAGACGCGTGTAACGCACGAAGCGGTCCAGCGCTTCACGCAAGGTATTACTCGCGAGCCAGGCATAACCAAGTGCATGGAAGGTTGTCGGGTGAATATGTTGTCCGGCGCTCACGCCGAAACACGGATCGTTGGTCGTCTCGACCGCCAAATCCCACAGGCGCGTCATGGCCGGAAGCGGGATGCGTGCCCCGGCATCGTGCAAGTGACTTGCGTCGACACCAGCACGCTCGAAAACCGGCTGCGGCGCAATACCGCGTGCCTCCAGTGCCCGCCAGATGATCGCTGCCCACGAGGCAACAGTTGTCGGTTGCATGTGTCTCCCTTTCCTCCACCAGCCACGTCCGGACAAACATCTGGCGCCGACGGACAACTGCCAAGACAACGGCTTGGCGGGTTCCGACAGGCCAGTTTGCGCGTGCGCGTCCATTCTAGCACTGAGCACTGGCACACCGTCTCTTTGCACTGGAGGTCATCATGCGAACAACTCAGCGCGCACTTACTCCCTCGTGGCAACACACCCTGGCCAGCGAGTTTACCTGCGTCGGCCGCGGCCTGCACGGTGGACACAGGGTGGGCATGCGTATTTTGCCTGCGCCGCCCGGCACCGGGATACGTTTCCTGCGCATGGACGTCGACGCCGGGCAACGTGTGGTGACGGCCCACTGGCGCAACGTGATCGAGTCCGAACTGTGCACGGTCATCACCAACGAACATGGCGTTACGGTGCGCACCGTCGAGCATCTGCTCGCGGCCCTGCGCGGTTGCGAGATCGATAACGCGGTGATAGAGCTCGATGGACCCGAGGTACCAATAATGGATGGCAGCGCCGCGCCATTCGTGTCGCTGCTGCAGCGCATCGGTGCGGTACGCCAGCCGGCCGCGCGTCGCGCGCTCTTTATCCGGCAGCCGGTAACGGTTTCGAATGGCGACCGGTACGCGATGCTGCTGCCGGATCCGCAGGCGCGGCTCACTGTGGAGATTGATTTCCCGAACCCGGTCATCGGCCGCCAGAGTTACTCGATGACGCTGGACCCAGCGATGTTTGCGCGCGAGATCGCATCGGCCCGTACCTTTGGATTTGCACACGATTTACGCGCATTGCATTCCCGCGGGCTTGCCGCCGGCGGCTCGCTGCGCAGTGCGATCCTGGTCGACGAACAACGTGTCGTAAACGAAGAAGGGCTGCGTTTCCCGGACGAATTCGTGCGCCACAAATTACTCGATTGTGTGGGTGACTTGTCGCTCCTTGGCATGCCGGTCGTCGGTCACCTCGTGACGTACAAGCCGGGACACCAGCTGTGCCACCAGTTACTGCGCGCCGTGCACGCGACCGCCGATGCCGCGAGTGTCGTCGTGCTGGGTGCCGACAACCTGCAGTCCGCATCGGACCCCACTGAAAAAGCCTCGCCGGTCAACTACGAAAACCGGTCACGGTCACAGCAAGGTGACAGATCATGAACACGTCTGCCGGCGCCGATTCCGCTATGGCCTGTCGCCAACATACCCTGCAACGGTCGACGCAGTGGCGTGTCAGCGAACAGCGTCGCCGTTGGACCGATGCCATCGTGGTGCGCCCAGCCGAAGCCGATACCGGCGTGCGTTTCGTGCTTCCCGGTGCGTCGCCGGACACGCGTACTATCCGTGCACACTGGGACGCGGTTGTCGATACCCGCAACGGGATCGTTCTCGGAAACCACAAGGGTGAGACGCTGCGCGGTGCGATCCCGATGCTGGCGGCACTGCATGTGGCCGGAATCGACAACGCGCTGGTGGAGGTGCGCGAATCCAATCTCCCGGCAGACGAGAGTGACTTCAGCTTCTATCTGAGAATGTTGATCGACGCCGGCAAGAAGGCGCAAGCGTCGGAACGCCGGCTGCTGCACATCGTTGACACGGTCGAGGTTCGCGACAGTGACGGTTCGGTAACGTTGTCACCCGCTACTGACTTCAACGCCTGCATCAACTTGAAAACGATTCAGGCGGACGGAAACATCGACTTGGCGTGTGTGACACTCTGGAGCGATTTTACCGAGCCGTATGTCCTGTTCAGTTCGACTTTGGATGGAATGCGCAAGCTGGAAGCCGTTCAGACAGGTTCCGCGAAAATGTACCCGTTGCTGCCGGACATCCGCGTACTGCCCGATACGCTGCGGACCACGGTGGTGGAACTCTTCGGACACCTGGCGCTAGCCGGGGGACCCATTGCGGCAAGTATTCGTGGTCACAATTTGAGTCCGCGACTCTACCAGGTACTGCTCCAGACGCTTCTGGAGCGCCGTTTGATTACGCCCACGACGGTGGTGGCACATCGCGCCCGACACGATGCAGCGGCCTGCACCAGTCCCGGGTCTGCGGACGGTCCGGACCCTGGCGCCAACTCCTATTGAAATATCTTAAAGCTCACCCGGGGGTACGCCACCTGCCTGTTGCACCGCCTCGTCCAGCAGGCGATTCACGAGACTTGAGACCTCGGGACGCTTCAGAATACTTTCGTGCGTTGCGTTAAATCCGTACAGGCGCGCCGCATCCTGCTGTGCAGCGGGATAAAGCTGGCTGACAACGCTCACTGTGTGGTCGTCTGATTCGCCGAACGAGCGGTTGTTGCGCTGGAAGCCGAACAGCAGATAGTGGTTCGTCCCTTGCGGCAGCGAACGATGCCGGGTCGTCCGGTCCGGATCACTATAAAATAGTTCGCGCAGATAGGCGCTGCCGGGCGCCAGGTCGTACCATGCCCGCACCACCGTTGGTGCATGTTTTACGCCCTCGGCAGCAGATGGCATCCCGCCCCAAGGGGTGGAGATCGACACGAACAGCGGAATATCGACACGCTGGTTTTTGGTCTGGTTGCGTAACAGGAACCCGCGTGAAACAAGACCACCCATGCTGTGCGCAACCAGCAACAGGCGCTTGACGCCATGCTGCAGTTGCAGGCGTTTCACTGTCTGGTCGAGATGATCCGCGACCATGCCGAGCTGCGCGCCGGACGGGTAATAGTAGACCCATGGCTGAAAGCGGCTGCGGTCGAGCTGATCGATCAAGTAGCGGAAGTCCGTGGGCGTGCCGTTGGCACCGTGCACAAACAACACCGGTGTCTTCTGGCTGCTATAGGGCTCGAGGAAATACACGCCCGGGTGCGCCTCGAGCAGAAAATCGAATGGTCGCCACAAACCCTGGCCGGCATGCTCCGCACTGAAGCGCGGGTCGTCGAGAGACACCACTTCACCGACAGCCGTCGCGGCGCCGAGGCTGATGCGGAGCTGGTCATCGAACGACCGCACTTGCAGCTGCGCGATGTCGAGTGGCCCGTTCACCACGACACTACCGGCAGCCGGGATCACCAGCGCCAGGTTCTCGATCCGGGATTCCGCCGCGCAAGTGATGATGCGCCCGGTTGACGCCGGCAAGACTGGTTCGCCAGGTTCATAGACGAGGTTGGCATTGCGGTCTTCAAAAGCGGCCAGACGGTAGCTACCGGGAGACGTGAGAAAAAACCAGCGCCCGGCCTCCTCCAGCACGAAATGATCGGCCAGTTCCCAATTGGCGTGGGCGTCTGCATCTCCCTCCGGCAGACGCACCAGCACCACGACCAGCGGATGTCGACCCGGCTTCTCGGTGCGCACCTGGCCCTGGAGTGTGCACAGTGCGTCGAGTTTTTTCTGCTGCTCTTTGACTTCCTTGAAGATGCACCCGTTCAGCAACAACAGCGAACACGCCAGTGCCACCATGGTCGACCCGAACAGCCGGGCCGGCGTACGGCGCAAGCCATCACGCATCCTCTTGACCAGACCGGAAACGGCAGCTGCGTTGACGGCCATCCGGGCTATTTTTTACCGATGGGTTCAAAATGAAATTTCTGCCCACCCACGGTTGCTTCGTACATCAAACCACCCTTGGCATGGGTGAACACGGCCATTCCTTTATAATATTTGGCGGCTTGCAGACCAGCTGTGCCGCCGCCCGTGGCGCTCACGCCGGCGCCTTCGGAGCCGGCCTGTGCCTGCGCCCCGGCCGTAATGGCCACTGCACTGGCCTGCGCACTGAATTCAAAATTGCCGCTGGTAAATTCTTTGTAGGCACGCTGGTCCTGGAAGAAAATCATCTCGCTGATGGCCTGCCCGCCGAGCTGCGCACCGATCGACAACTGTGTCATCGATGTTTTCCCGGTCACCTTGCCGCCCTGGTACACGCGCCCCTCGCCATAGGCGGCGCCAACGCCGACGCCGCCTTTGCCAATGGTGGGGAACACGGCATACCCATAGGCATTCTTGAAGAATGGCTGCACCGCCGGGGATCTCTTGAAGAGATCGATCGTCTTGCTGTAGTGATCTTCCGCGTGTGCCGGTGTTAAAACAAGAAATGTAAAAGCGAGCGTAGCAACAAATCGAGTGATCATTATTTATTACTCCATGTTAATGGATTCATCATTCGACATCGATCCAGCGCTGCGTTTGACAAACGTGACTGCCACGGCAGCGATGAACCCTTTACGGCGCCGCGGCGCCGGCAACCAGCGGCTTGGCGCGGCCGAGCGTTTTCTGCAACTGTTCGAAAAGCGGCTTGATGTTCGACTCTACTATATTGCGACCCACGCGCACCGCCACGAAATGCCCGGAACCGGAGACCTTGTCTGTGTACGTCTGGTTGGCCATCACCACCAGGGTCTGGGTGCCGTGCGGCAGGAGTGCAATGGCGACCTGCAAGGTGTTCAGGTTATTGCTGATATAAAACTCGCGGTTACCGATGGTCGCACCGTCCGGCTTGAGCTGCACCATCTCGTGGCGCAGCGAGAACATCGGCCGGCCTTCGACGGTTTTCTTGTCCCAGAAGAAGCGGTGCTGCAGTCCTTTGGCGCCGACTTGGGGATAGTTGCGGTAGGCCTGGTAGAAATCCGGCAGGTCCTTGCGTACCAGCGGCATGGCCTCGGTGGTGGCCGCAAGCTCCGCGCCGGGATTGACCTGCTTGCCATCGCGGCGGGCATACGGCGGCAACTCTGCAAGCCCGGCCTTGCGGTAGGCGAGATAGCGGCTCTCGAGCACACGCCGCATGACGCCGGCCGCCGCTTGTGCGGGATCAGCGCCGCTCGCGGCGGCCTGCCCTATCCAGGCAAGCTCTTCCATGCTGAAATTGAAGTCGTCGCCCGGTTCGGCGCGCAACATTTTTTTCACTTCTTCCTTCTCATCGGCGGCAAAGCCGATGGTCGCGAATGCCGGGCTGGACCCGTCGCCACGCACACTGCCGTTGATCTCGCGCGTGGTGCGGCGCTGCTTGGCATCGTCCTTCACATTGAGAGAACGGAATGTGCTGACCGTCTTGTTCAGGTCAGCCGGCACGATGACCGCCAGGCTCACGGCCAGCCCGGAATCGTTGGTCTCCTGCTCCGGACGGGCCAGGGTAACAATCTCGCCGGCCAGCAGTTGCTTGCGCAGATCCGGTTTCAGGGCAGCGAAAACCTGCTCGGCGGTCAGGGCGGCGCGCGCGCCGGCCGGGATAACGAACGCTGCACCAGTCAGGAGAATCAACAACCAACGATTCCATCGATTCACGAACGCCTCCTCTGAAATAATGTGTCTGGGATGTCGCTGTCGTTATCCCTGCCGGGGGATCTCTCGGGACGCCGTGCACATATTAGGTAACATGGACCCAATCAGGCAATGGCCGCGAAGCCGGTCTGAGACCGGTCACAACAGCGGCTCGATCGGCCACAGCGAATAGAATCCGACCTTGAACCGCTGCCAGGCGCTGGTGAGCGGCTCCGTGGTGTAGCGCATTTCGCGCCCGTCTTCGCGGCTGACCCACTCGATCACGGATGCGCTGCCGTTGTCGGTCGCGTGTTTCAGGTCGATCCGGAAGGCGATCTCCGGCAGGCGGGCATCAAGCTGCTCGACCAGCCGGCTGGTCAGTTCCGCGCTGTCCACCACGACGCCGATCTCGGTGTTGGTGAAGACCGAACGCGGATCGATATTCATAGAACCGATGAACAGCGCGTTCCGGTCGAACACCAGCGTCTTGGCGTGCAGCGAGGCGCGCGATGAACCGGTCATGCCGTGGGTCGAGCCCGCGGTGCGCTCGCGGCTCTGCTCGCGCATCGCGGCCTGGTGCGCGGCCGTCGGCTTGACCTCGTAAAGTTCGACGCCGGCCTCGAGCAGCGCGCGCCGGTAGCGCGCATAACCGGCATGCACCACCGGCACGTCGGTCGCGGCCAGCGAGTTGGTGAGTACCCGGACCCGGACGCCGCGCTCGCGCAAGCGGCGCAGCGCGGCGACACCGGCTTCGCCGGGCACGAAATACGGCGACACCAGTAACAGTTCCGAACGCAGCGCCTGGAACTCCGGGGACAACTGCGGCAACAGCAGCGTCGATGGGTCCGCGGCTTCACTCGAGATTTTGGCCGGGTCGTCATACACCACCCGCACCTCGCCGAAACTGAACGCCAGCGTTCCATCACGCAATGCCTGCGCGAGACCGCTTGCGCGCAGCGCCTCGGCATATGGGGCGGCACGCTGCGAGCGGGCGAACACCTGCAGGCTGGCCGCGGCCGCGCTAATTTCGGCCGCGGCAGGTCGTGCGCGAGTGAGGGCTGCGATTGGAATCGCTGCCGGATTGTTCCAGTAGCGGTCAAAACCGTCCGAGACCTGCTGTACCGCGGGACCGATCGCGATCACGTCGAGATCGCCAAAATCGAGATCGGGGCGCGCCTCGAAGTATTCGTCACCGACGTTGCGACCGCCGACGATCGTGGCCTGGTTATCGGCAGTGAATGACTTGTTGTGCATGCGCCGGTTGACGCGCGAGAAATCGGTCAGATATCCCAGCCCGCGCGCGCCGCGCGTCGCTACCGGATTGAACAGCCGCACCTCGATGTTCGGATGGTCGTCCAGCATCAGCAGCGCCATGTCGTCCGCCGCCGTGCCGACATCGTCGAGCAACAGCCGCACGCGCACGCCGCGTCCGGCGGCCTGTACCAGCGCGTTGGCCAGCAGCTTGCCGGTGGTGTCGGCATGCCAGATGTAGTACTGGACATCGAGACTCTTCTCGGCCACCTCGGCCAGCACCAGGCGAGCGACAAAAGCGTCGGTGCCGCGGTTGAGCAGATGAACTCCGGATCGGCCAGAATGCTTCACGACCTCTGCGGCCACGTCGCGGCCGAGGCGGGTGGTAGCGGTATCAGTCACCGCGCGCGATTCACTGCGCGGGTAATCGGTCGGCAGTGCGGTACAGCCGCCCAACAGCATGGCCAATGGGACGAGCGCGCGACAGCGAAAACCGGCCATCCGGTGAGGAGTGACGCCTGAGCGCGAAGACGGTTGCATCGATCTCCTTCTCATACTGACCCTTGGCAGGTAGACGTGCGCACGGGGGGACATCCGAACCTGTGCATTCCATATATACAATTTACATTTCAGCGATGCGATGTACCAGATGGCATCACAAGGCCGCTCCAATTTCGGAGTCGAAGGTCGCCCAGCAGTATGCGGACAACTACGGTATGCTGGTAGTCAACGCCATTCGACAATTCGTTGTTGCGTCCGGCACTGACCCGATGATAATTGCACAATGAAACACCGCATCGGAGATGGATTGTTGCGATTCTGGGCCGCAGACCGCGGCCTCTCCCTGTTCCTGGCGCTGTTGGTAGCCGTTGTGTTCGTGCTGCCGGTGTTCGGCCGGCTCGGGCCGCTGGGCGCGCTCGCCGGCGACATCGCGTTCTCGGCGCTACTCGTGGCCGGCGCACTGAGCTTGCCGGAGCGCCGCTGGCTGCGCTGGGCGGTGCCGCCGTTCGCCATAATCGCCTTGCTGATTCGCTGGGCCAGTGTGGCCACGGCCTCCGACGATCTCATTGCGTGGCGCGAACTCTCCACGCTGGCGACACTCACGCTGTTCACCGTGGTTGTGGCAGGACAGGTCTATCGGAACGGTCCGGTGACCCACCACCGTATCCTGGGTGCGGTGGCCGTGTACCTGCTGCTCGGCCTCATGTGGGCCAGCGCCTACGCGCTGCTGCATCAACTGCGCCCGGATGCCTTCGCCGGTGCGCTCGGTGAAACGCCCATCCCGCAGACCTGAATCTACTACAGTTTTATCACGCTCGCGACCGTGGGCTACGGCGACATTACGCCGGTGCACCCCGTGGCGCGTTCGCTCGCGATTGCCGAGGCGTTGACCGGGCAGCTTTATCTCGCCATCACCTTGGCACGTCTGGTGTCGCTGCGGTTGGGAACACACGGGCAACGCTGATCATTTCGCTCCTGACGATGGTCGTGCCGTCCCAGACCCGGCACCAAACTCGCAGGGACGAGGGGATCGTACCCGTCAATACCCCGCGCCCCAGCGGTACTGCCAGGCGATCGCAATGGTGTCGAAGTCGCTGCCGGTGCGCGTGAACACCCCGGTGCTCGCGTGCAGCTTGAGCGAGTGATGACGGTCGATGGCATACGCGTAAGTGGCGCCAAAGCGGGTGTTCTTCTGCAAGTCGTTGCCTTGCACACCGTCTATGGTGCTGCGCCCGCCGGTGTAGTAAATCGCATCCAGCGCCAGCCAGTTCCCGCTGCCAAGGTTGTACGTCAGGTGGGTTTGCGCGCTGTAGATCGGATCCTGCGCCAGGGTGCTGCCACCGAAGAAGTCGTCGTTGTCGGTGTAGTAGTAGGCAGCCGCCGCCAGCTCCAGGGTCAATGCGCCGATGGCTTTGGAGATCCCGAGTTCCGGCTTGAACGCCCAGCGATTGGTGCCGATGTTCACGAGCTTGTCGGAATCGTACTGGCCGGCCGGCGCCGACACCTGCAGGCTCGCCCCCACGATCAGGTCCTGCCGGTAACTTGCGAACTCCTGCACTGACAGCGCCGGGGCACCGTAAAGATTCACCGACAGCCGCAGCCGCGGGTCGCCCAGCCCCGCCACCTCGCGCTCGCGTAACTCGCCGGTGTACAGGGCGGAACCCGACAGCTTGGCATAGGGCAGCACGATGTCGAATTTTCCCGACAGGCCGGCGATATCGAGTGAACGCGCATACGCGAATACGATATTGTGAGTACGAATGTTCGCATCGGTGAGCGGCACCGCGGGGTCGAACGCCACCCCGCCCTGCGAATAGGCATAGCCGGCAATCACGAAATTCAGTCCGACCGGCGCGTTGCTATAGGCCCGCGGTTCGAGATCCTGCGCCGCTGCCGGCGAGCCGAACGCGAGCACGGCCAGCACCAACCCGGGCTGTGCCCAACGCGCCGTGCCACGGCGCGCGCGTGGTGGTCCGTATCTACCCGGCCCTGGCATTAGAACTCCGCCCCGAGCGACACGATCGCAAGTCGATCGTCACTGTCGTCGGGATTGAAGACATAAAACCCGAGCGTCGCCTTGCCGAACAGAAGCTGCGCGAATCCGCCACGCTGGATATCGCGCTCACTGTTATAGACGCGCGTTCGCTGGCCGACGATGCCAAAACGCAGCCACTCCAGGGGACTGAAGCCGAGCTCGCTCCACGCGTAGGTGTAGTTGTCCTCATGGTTGTCGAAGTCGTACAGGTACTCGGCTTCGATGTAAAAGTCGGCAATGCCATACGCCAAGCTCGCCTCGAACCCCGGCGCGATCCCCTGCGTTGCGCCGAACACCGCGCCCAGCATTGGCGTCAGCTCGTAGGTCAGTTTGTCGCCGCCCGCGAACGTCCAGCCGACGAACAGCGACCCGGTCTCGAGTGCCTCGTAGTTGTAGCGCGCCTCGAGATGCAGCGCGCCGCGATCGGTGGTGGCAATGACCAGCAGGAAGTTGTCCTCGTCGGGGGGCGTGTAATACATGCCGGTCGCGGAAAAGACCCAGCCGGGCGCATTTACAGATGAACGTGGCGATGGTGAGCCCTCGCCATCTGGCGCAGCGATAGCGAGTACCGGCACCAGCATTGTGAGCAGCACGGCGGCGCCTGGCATGCGTGGGTTCATGCTCATCCACCGAGTGCCATGATAACGGCCACGAGGAACATACCGATAGCAGTCATCCCGATGCCGAATCGCCAGGGGACGCCGCCGGCGTGGTGTCCGAGGATATAGCCGGCGGCGAACAGCGTCACCAACGCGACGGCGTTCGAAATGCGCAGTGCCAACATGGGCTCTGAGATCAGCATAAATGGGACCACCACCGGAAAGGTCGCGAGCACAACAAGCAGGAACACGCCAAGCGCTCCGGCATAGTCGTCTCGATTGAGGTGCCCGCGTACTGGCGGCGCAGGCAACGCAACGAGTCGTTGGCGCATGTCCTCAAGGAAATTGGTGCTGAGCACGATGCTGGTGCGCATCGCCAGGGCGTCGGCGAGAATTGCCTGCGCCGCGCCTGGAGCCGCATTGCGCACACGGTGTAACAGCGAGAGATTTCGGGTTCGTTCGGTCAGCGACCCGACCAGGTACATGACTGCATCGACCAGACCCCACGCGAGGTTGCAGCCGAGCGCGGTAAACAGCATGGTGCGTATTTCGTCGTGTTCGGGAGTCGCCGCGCTCAGCGAGCCGGTGATGGTCAGGGCCATGATCAGGCCAAAAATGATCTCGGACACCCGGTCGATCGGATCCAGCACTGGCGCGCGTTTCTGATTCTCCAGCTGCTGCATTCAAGCCCCTTTTCATTGGTCACAGACGGGTCAAGATAACAACAAACATACGTAAGCAATGTTTATTTCGAAGACAACCATTAACAGGCAAGGGCCCTCTAGTCGAACCAATCTAGCCTGCGAAAATAGAAATACATTCCTGCCCCGATGAAGAACATTGTGCCAAGCGCAATCGGATAGCCGTACGGATGGGTCAGCTCTGGCATAAGTTCAAAATTCATACCCCAAAGTCCTGCCAGAAATGTCATCGGCATAAAGATCGTCGACAGGATAGTGAGCCGCCCGAGCCGACGATTCGTTTTATCCTGGGCATACACATCAACAAGGGAGCGCATGACGTCGATACGTCCTTCCAGCCAGTCCAGTGATCTGTCTGTCGACTGGAAATTCGCCAGCGCACAAATCAAATACTCCCGGATATTTTCGCCCTTGATTGCGGCGCTATCGCTTGCAAGAAGCGCCTGGAGTACGGGCAATTGCCCACTGACCACCGATTCAAGGGTCAGAAGTTCAGATCGTTTGTAAGATATTTCATTCGCCTCGACCGAGCTGGGATCGCTCTCCATTCGGCCCTCAAGAGTCATGATCATGCCTCTTAGTTCCGACGTACGTTGCAGCGACTCCAGGGACAGCGCGTTCAGGATGGCGGAGACGAGCCCTGCAATACTGCGATCGGGAAGCCAGTCGGCGGACTCCTGCAGATTGATCGTGTGCTGAAGGTGGGTGGCCCGTGTGCTTCGCAACGTAAGGAGGAGATTGTTACGGACAAGAAGAACGACATATTCCATCTCACGATAATTATTTGCCGCAGCCAGGACGGGGATCACCAGGAATGTCAGCTTACCCATGGGATAGAAACCAGGACGATCACGTGCCTCAAGACAAAGCCGTCTGGCCAGACCCTTCACGCCGAGCTCGTCCAGCTTCGCTTCGAGTTCAATGGCTTCAAAGCCCTGCAGATCAATCCATATACTTGCACTGGGTTTACGAATTGCCTTGAGCGCATTCTCGTATTCACACGGTGTCAATTGCAGCTCGTCATTAATTCGGAAGCAGTTCACTCTCATTGGCAAGTTCCTTCAAGTTACTTCAATCGAACGTGTACACCCTAACCCTCCACGGCGGCCTTTGCATCAGCGATCGTGAAGATGGAATGCAACAACCCGATATGCGAGAACGCCTGGGGAAAGTTTCCGAGCAGGCGTTTGGCGACGGGGTCGTACTCCTCGCTCAACAGGCCAACGTCATTTTGCAAAGCCATGAGCTGCCCAAGATTGCGCTCGGCCTCTTCAACGCGTCCCGCGAGCGCCAGGGCACTGACCAGCCAGAACGAGCAGATAAGGAACGCGCCCTCATCCCCGGCCAGGCCATCTACCCCTTCCTCGGTGGAGTAACGCCAGACAAACGGGCCGTCACAGATCTCGCGCTGGATCGCATCGATCGTGCCCAGCACTCGTGGATCCTGTGGTGGCAGGAAGCCAGTGATGGGAATGAGCAACAGACTGGCATCCATCCCCGTCCCCCCGTAATACTGCACGAACGAGTTGCGTTTCGCGTCGAAGCCATGGGTGCACACATCTGCATGGATCTCATCGCGCACCCGCCGCCAACGCTCGAGCGGTACCGCGCGACCGGTAGCCTCGGCGAGCTTGATCGCGCGGTCAAGAGCGGTCCAGGCGGAGACCTTGGAATAGGTAAAATGTTGCGGCTTGCCGCGAATTTCCCAGATTCCCTCATCCGGCTCGCGCCAGCGACGTTCCACCACTTCGATCACGGCCTCGAGGTCGATTCCCGGCGATTGCGTGAGATCAGCGCGTTCCGGGAGGCCGGCCTGCAATGCTGCATACAAGACAGCGAAGACCTCACCGAAAATATCGAGCTGAAATTGTTCGCAGGCCGCATTGCCGATGCGAACCGGCTTGGAGTTTTCGTAGCCGGATAGCCAGGGCAGCTCAAGCTCGGTCAACCGGTGTTCGCCGCCAATGCCGTACATGAGCTGCAACTGACTGACATCGCCGGCAATGGCGCGCAGCAGCCAGTCGCGCCAGGCCGTGGCCTCTTCCAGATAGCCGGTTCGGAAAAACGGCATGAGCGTGAAGGCCCCATCACGCAGCCAACAGTAGCGGTAGTCCCAATTTCGCCCTCCACCAATTTCTTCCGGCAGCGACGTGGTGAGCGCCGCGACGATCGCGCCGGTAGGAGAATAGGTGAGCGCCTTCAGTGTGAGCAGCGATCGAACCACATCGTCCCGGTGCGGACCCTCGTACTGGCAGCGCCCGGACCATTCCCGCCACCTGGCCTCGGTATGCGCCAGCATCTCGAGCGGATCGGCCGGCACCGGGCGGGGCAAGTGCGAGGGATACCAGACGAGGTTAAACGGCACGTGTTCGCCGGCGGAAACGGTGAACTCGGCGAAGGCCGTCGCCCCGTCTGCACGCAGGTCCACGGGGGTACGCAGGCATACCGCATCCGGACCGGCGACGGCAAAGACACCCTGGTCGATGCGCCCAAGTGAAGGTATTAGCCGGCCGTAATCAAAGCGGGGGGCAAGGCGCATCTGCATTGCGACACGCCCGCGTACGCCCTCGACCACTCGAACAAGACCGAGGTGGCCTTCGCGTAGCGGCATGCAATCCACCAGCCGCACTACACCCTCATCCGTCTCGAAGTCGGTCTCGAGGACAACCGTGCCCTGGCGATAACGACGTTCGACGCGACGCACCTCACCCACCGGCGCGATCTGCCAGTGGCCATTGGCTTGCGTACCGAGGAGCGCGGCAAAAAACGCGGGCGAATCGAATCGTGGAGCGCACAACCAGTCAATGGAACCGTCTTTGCCGACGAGCGCTGCCGACTCGGTGTCGCCAATCATTGCATAGTCTTCGATACGTAGCGTCATGGTATGAATCTCCTCTGCTAGTGGTTCTTATCCTGCTGCTTGAGAAACGCGCCGATTTTCGTAGGGCGATTACCTGTCCATTCCGTTCTGTGATCTGGGTCGGGCAATGCGGCGAAACAGGCGATCATGGTCGCTATCGAAGTAGTAGAGTTTTGCAACTTCAATGCGTTTCGCGAGAAAACTGCAGGCGAGGACGGCCAACAACATACCAGCCATTGGTCCTATCCAATACATCCACCAGTCCTGCCATTGCCCGGAGATAACTGCTGGGCCAAGGCTGCGTGCGGGGTTGGTGCTGGTACCGGAGATCGGCGACTCGGCCCACACCATGATCGCGTAGAGTGGCGGAAAGATCGCGGGGGTGAAGGGACGGATTGTCCGGAAACCCAGAAAGACAGCCAGCAGAGAGACCATTATAAATGTCGTGATGACTTCGCCCAGGAATACCGTCGTGAGCGTGAAGTCAGGCCCCGGCAAGGTTGCGCCAAAGGCCACGCTTTTTCCCATCGCTCCCCACAAAAGAAGTGGCAGCGAACCGATGACCGCACCGATCAGTTGCGCCACGATATACCCAAGGGTGGTCAGCCCGCCGAGTTTACCCATTAACCTGAAGGCGAGCGTGACAACCGGATTGATATGAGCGCCGCTCACCTTCCCGACAGGCGACAGCGCAATGAGCGCACCCGTCGTGCCAAACAGAAAACCCGTAATCAGTCTTCTCAACGCTTCGCTGGGCAAAATCTGTGCAATCGGGCTGCCGGACCCGAACATGACAATAACCAGCGACAGGCCCACTAAAACCAATAGCGCTGTACCAATCAGCTCGGACACGAATAGCCGCCAAGGGAATAGTTGACTACTCATTTATTTCATCCTGAGTGAACTCGCATCCGGCCTTTGCAACCGTGATCGTGTAGATCGGCTGCAACAGCCCGATATGGGAAAACACCTGTGGGAAATTGCCCAGCAGGCGTTTGCCGACGGGATCGTATTCCTCGCTGTACAGGCCTACGTCATTACGCTGGGTCATTTGCAAACCTCCTGCAGTCATGGGAACGCATCAACACGGATCCGGAACACCGCCTTGAAACGACCGCCCGGCTTCACGAATTGGAGGCCGTTACCGCTCACCAGCGCGTTTGTTGGTGCAGTCATCGGCTCAAGGGCGACATACTCTTTTCCCTTCGGTGCAAAGACCTGTGCGTAACGGTAGCCTTCGAGAAACTCCACAGTGATTTGTCGGCCGGCCCCCTCGAGGGAGAATGACTCCGTTCCTTCCGGAATTGCAAATCCGTCATCAAACTCGAGCGCCCCGAGCTCTGCATCCATTCCCCGAAAGGCTCCTCCTTTCCGGTCGGGATCTGAAACTGGTCCAACGCAAGCCTGCGCATCGCGGGCAACCTCAGCCGCCACTGCGAGCGCAGAAGCCCGGGGAGCCCGAAGTACGGATGAAAGCCAAAGCTCACCGGCACCGATACGTTGTGCCCGGCGACAAGCGTCGTCTCCAAGGTCAGACCTTCCGGCCGAAGCGTCGCCGCCATCTCGAGCCGGTGGCGGAAGGGAAATATTGCAAGGAGTTCATCTCGATCCCACTCCAGTCGGGCGGCGAGGCCGTCTTGTGTCGCTTCGGTCAACTCCCATGGGAGGAGTGACCACGGCACGCCATGGATCGGGAGGCCGTGCTCCTCGAGACGGAGTACCGGTGACGACGGATCGAGTGCCACCTCGCGATCTGCGACACGATAGCGGAAACCCGCAAGGCGGTTCGCCCACGGATGGAGGAGAGGAATCCCGGCGGCGCTTCCCATCAAGGCCATCGTTTCCAGATCCTCTACACGTCGGAGGATCTCCGTGCCCCGATGGCGAAGCGAGGCGCCGATCATCCCGTGATCCGGCAGGAAGACGGCTTCGAGATCACCCATGACGATGGTACGAGCGGATGAATCTTTCAAGGTGCCCGAGTTTCCGGTGTGATGTGCGGTCATGTGGCAAGCCTATCTGAAATGGACGATCTGTACGCACACCGGAGAAATTACGGTTAACAACTGCGACGTTGGTATCAGTCGGCCGCTGTGCTGATCGATCTGGAAGAGATTAATCGTGTTTGAGTTTTGGTTTGCGGCAAACAACCATTTACCAGTCGGATCGATAACAAAGTGGCGAGGTGTTTTGCCTCCACTCGACACCCACTCATTAATCTTCAGATGTCCGTTGTCGGTATCAATGCTGAACACGGCAATGCTGTCGTGGCCCCGGTTCGAGACATACAGAAACCGGCCCTGCGCATCCACCGCTATCTCCGCCGCCGTGTTCTTGCCGACGAAATCCTTTGGCAAGGTCTGGATCGACTGCTGCCTGTGCAGTGCGCCTGAACCGGGTGTGTAGGCGAAAACCGTGACCGTGGAGGCCAATTCATTCACCACATAGACAAACTTTCCCGATGGCGCAAAGGCAACATGTCGTGGTCCCGCGCCAGGATTAACCTCGACAAACCTGGAAGTGCCTGGTGTCAGGGAACCCGTGTTGGCATCAAATTGGTACACGAACAACTTGTCGAGCCCAAGGTCGGCGCTGATGGCGAAGCGATTGTCATTGGTGACCTGGATGAAATGTGCGTGCGGTCCGGCTTGACGCTCCGGGTTCACGCTCGAACCGGCATTCTGTATAAACGCGGAGTGCTGACCCAATCGCCCGTCCTTTCCAATGGGAAATACTGCCACGTTCCCACCGTTGTAATTCGCGACCATCAGGTAGCGAGCTGACTTGTCCAATGACAGGTGCGCCGGACCTGCACCGAGCGAAGAAATCTGCTGCAGCCGTTGCAACTTGCCAGACCCCCGATCGACGACAAACACGCTTATCGTGCCTGTGGCTTCGTTACGGAACTGATCAAGCTCATTCACCGCGTACAGAAAGCGAGCATCCGGATCAACCACGAGAAAGGATGGATTGTCGGTTGCGGCGACGAGACCAACTGGACTTGTTTTACCGGTGTCTGGGTCGAAACGATAAGCGTAAATGCCATCGCTGCCTTTGCCCGTGTAAGTCCCGACGTACACCAGGTGTTCGTTAGCCAAGGCTTGCTCCGAAGCAACGAGCAGAACTGTCAACAGACAAATGAACTGAAGAAACCGGTGCCGCCGCAGACTCCCCGGAAAAGGACTCGCTATGATCATGTCGATCTCCACCGCTGTACTCGCACTCCGTGTTAAGTGCGATCACAACTCGGAAAACTGGATAATGACTTTGATGTCGTCGGGCTGTCTCGCCAGGGCCTGTTTAAAATTCTCCGGCTTCTCGCGGCGGGTAATCAGACGGCTCAGCCACTTCTTGTCCGCGCGCGCCAGCGCTTCCGCCGCTTTGTACCAGTGACGCTTGTTCGCATTCACGCTGCCAACCACCACGTTGTTCTTCAGCACCGCTGCCGCCGCGATATCGGAGACGGCTCGGCTGGCGACTCCGCCGGTGCCGACTCCCGTGAGGCAGACAATGCCGCCCGCCCCGATTTTCTGGATCGAGTCCGCAATCACCGATCCGGCACCCGTACACTCGATGATGATGTCCGGCGCAAAATCGAGATCCAGTATGCTGCCACTGTGGTACGTCGCGCCGAGCGCACGCACGAGATCCGGCTTTGGCCCGGATGTGCCACGGCTCAGGACATGCACATCCAGTCCATGCTGCGTTCCGACGAGGGCGGCGAGCAGACCGATCGGGCCGGCACCGGTCACGAGCAGGGTGCGCGGCTCCCAGAAGGCGCGTTGTCCGACCGCGACCACCTGTTCCCATGCCTTCGTGACAACCGTGGTGGGTTCGAGCAACACGCCGAGGAGTCCCAAGCGATGGGTCGACCTTCATGGCGTATTCGGGCTCGATACGCCAGCGCTCGGACATGTACCCGTCGATCTCCTTGATGCCGCGCTCGGTGTACTGGCCGTTGCGGCACATGTCCCACTCACCCACCGCGCAGTTCGGGCAGGGCACCGGATCGGGACGACGGACAATACCGACCACCAGATCGCCCTTCTTAAGTCCGCCGGACGTGCCCGGGTCCAGCACGCGACCGAGTGATTCGTGGCCCAGCACCAGGCGTGTCTTGCCCGGAGGGGCCCAGCCGTACTTCCCCTCCACAATCTCGACGTCAGTGCCGCAGACTCCGACGGCGATTGCTTCCACAAGCACCGAGCCGTTGCGAGTATCCGGCTCCGGGACGTCTTCGAGTCGTGCTGAATCCGGCTTCTTGGGTTCGACGGTAATTGCTTTCATGCTGTCACCTCCTAAATCGGTTTCACTGCTATCGCTTTCATTGGCTAACCGCCAAGTCAAAGACATGATAGGACCAGGGTTGTAAATCGAGATAGAGTCCGCGCTCGAGCAATTCATTCCCTGCGCGGTCGTAGCAGGCGGCGCTGAGCGAGTCCTTGAGCTGCACCGAACGGTCTTTGATTTCCGGGAAAGGCAGGTTGAGATAACACTGGCTGGGATGGGGTGCGTAATTCACGGCGACCAACATCCGTTCAGTGCCGGGTCCGCTCCAGGCATGGGCGACGAATGCATCCCAGGACCCGTTCTCTTCCCAAGCTGGCTGACAGGTGAGCCACTGCCACTCCCCGCTTTTCGCGATCGGGCATGCGCAGGACCGCGAGCAGCTGGTCATAGAACGCTTCAATCTCCTTGTCCGCAGGTTCCTCCGGCGCGCGAACGAGATGCGGTGAAATGCGTTTCCTGCGGCCTTCGAATTGCCCCTGATGGAAGAAACGCAGGCCGGGAACGGGATAGGTGATAACCGCGGCGGCCCGGTGCATCGTGCGGATCAAACGTGGCGGCCGCGCGCGGCTCGTCGTGATTCTCCAGAAAACGCGCGAGCTTGATCTGGTAATCCGGCGCCGCATGCAGGTGCTCGCGCACCGGCCGGGCATGGCCCTCGCGCAGGCGGTCATAGAGGCGTTTGTCGTAGGTGTAGTCAAACCCCTGCTGCTGCATCGTCCATTCCAGATCCCAGTAGACCTCGGCCATGAAGCAAAAGTCCGGATTCTGTTTGCGCACCCGCTGCAGCGCAGGCGCCCAGAAGTTTGCGGGCTTTCTGCCCCAGGTGCGTTCGAACACATCGGGAAGAATCAGCATCGCCATATCGCAACGCACACCATCACACTGCCCGGCGATTTGTTCGAGTTCGCGGGTCATCGCTTCCTGGGTGGCCGGGTTGCTGTAATCGAGCTGCAGGGTGTCGGACCAGCCGGCGAAGTACGGGTCGCGGCCGTACGCCAGAATCAGGTCGCCTTGCTTACGTTTGAGCCGGATATAGTTTTGCGGCTCGCGACTCAGGTCATTCTCCGTCCCGGCGATAAAATATTCCGGGTGACTCTCCACCCAGGAATGATCCAGTGCCATGTGGTTCGGAACAAAATCGAGCATCAGCTTCACACTGCGCTTCGCAAGCCGTTCGCGCAAGCGCGCCAGCGCGGCATTGCCGCCCAGCGCGGTCGGGACGACATAGGCCGTAATTGCAAAACCGGAACCACCGATGTCTTCGTCGTGCAAATCCGGCAGTGTGTCTCTGAATTCTTTTTGCCAGTCAGGATTCTCTCGGGAAATCCGCTGCCCCGCGGCACCGGTTTGCCACACGCTCAGGAACCAGATCCAGTCGAAGCCCATCCCCGCCAATCGGTCCAGCTCGGCATCCGGAATGTCATCCAGCGTCGCCGGCCGGCCCAGCGTCTGCGACAGTGCAGTCAACCAGACGCGCGTGTTGACTTGATAGAGTGAAGGATGAAGAACGTGTGTCATGTCTTTTTCTGGGGACTGGACTTTTTGCCCACTGTTTTTGCCTTGCCCTGCTCGAGCACCATTTGCGCATCCGTTGTCGCAAACAGATGCATGATGCGCGCAATCGCCCCCGACCAACCAGTCTGGTGACTCGCGCCGACCCCCACGCCGCTGTCACCGTGGAAGTATTCATAGAACAGGGGGTAGTCTTTCCAATGCGGGTCTTCCTGGAATTTCCGAGCCGCCCCGTGCACCGGCCGATTGCCTTGTTCATCCTTAAGAAAGATCGTGGTCAGTCGCCGGCCGATCTCCTCCGCCACCTGGTAGAGGTTCATCTGCTTGCCCGATCCGGTCGGGCATTCGATAGTGAACGACTCCCCGAAATACAGGTAGTACTGCAGCAGCGCGCGCAGGATCAGCATGTTGACCGGCATCCAGATCGGGCCACGCCAGTTGGAATTACCACCGAACATGTTGTTGTCCGATTCGCCAGGAAGATACGACACCCGGTACTCCTGATCACCAACCCGATAGGTAAAGGGGTGATCCTGGTGAATGCGCGATAGCGCGCGAATGCCGAAGGGGCTCAGGAATTCCTTTTCATCCAGCATGATCGACAGCACCCGGCGCAGATTTTTTTCATTCAATATGGATCCCAACCGTCGGTCATTGACGCCGGGTTTTTGCGGGGGGTGAATGAAAGCCGTGAGCTCGGGGCGGGCATCGAGATAGCGGCGCACGATTCGGCCGAGCTCGGGGTATTTCCCGACCAAATCCGCTTCGAAAATGGTCACGGCGCAAAAAGGCAACAGCCCGACCATCGAGCGCACCTTCAGACGCTGCGCCTGCCCGTCCGGCAGGCGCAGCACATCGTAGAAGAAGCCGTCCTGCTCGTCCCACATCCCGCCATCCTCGCCGGGCCGTATCATGCCGGAGGCAATCAGCAGAAAGTGTTCGACGAATTTCATCGTCAAATTGATATAGGCCGGATTGGCCATCGCCAGCTCGGCACTGATCTCGACCATGTTCTGACAGAACAGGGCCATCCAAGCGGTGCCATCGGCCTGGTCCAGGTATCCGCCGGTGGGCAACGGCGCGGACCGGTCGAAGACCCCGATATTGTCCAGCCCCAGGAAGCCGCCTTCGAATGCATTGTTGCCGGTGCGGTCTTTGCGATTCACCCACCAGTTGAAATTAAACAGCAGCTTGTGGAAACAGCGTTCGAGCCAGGCGAGGTCGCCCTGTCCGCCGCGTTGCGCTTTCGCCGTGAGGTAGGTGTAGATCGTTGACCAGGCATGGACCGGCGGGTTCACGTCGCCGAAATTCCATTCATAGGCCGGTATCTGGCCGCTGGGGTGGAGATAACGGGATTTCAAAAAGAGTTCCAATTGCTGCTTGCCGAAATCCCCATCGATCAGCGCCAGAGCCGTGACATGGAAAGCCAGATCCCAGGCGGCATACCAGGGATACTCCCACTTGTCCGGCATCGAAATTATGTCCGCGTTGACCATGTGTCCCCAACGATCGTTGCGAATAGAACGCTGATTCGTTTTGAACGGCTGGATACCGTGCTGTTTGAGCCACTTGCCGACGTCATAGAAAAAGAACTGCTTGGACCAGAGCATCCCGGCCAGGGCCTGACGCATGACGTTGGCCGCATCAGCGTTCAACGCAGATGGGATGACGGTCGCATAGAATTCGTCGGCCTCCTGATGCCGCTCGTTAAGGATGGAGTCAAACTTCTTGCCGAACAGTTCGCCCAGCACTTTTTTGCTTGCCTTCATCGGCTGATCGCTGAGACGCAGGCGAATAGTGCGGGATTCTCCAGCCCCCAACGCAAGAGGGTAATGGGCCGCGACTTTTGTCCCCTGCTTCCCGGGATTCACGGCGTCTGTTTTATTGTGAACGATATAGTTATTGATACCGTCCTTCACATACGGGGATGGATTGGGCATGCCAACCAGCCGCTGCGTATTCGTTTCATTCTCCGTGAACAGCAGTTCCGACGCGCCTTCCGCGTAATAGAAGCGCTCACCGAGATCGCGATGCAAAATTGCGACGACCCCGCCGGTTTTATCCTGAGAAAGCTGACGAAGGCTGGGACGAGTTACATCCTCACCCCACGACCAGTCATTGCGAAACCACAGGGTCGGCAGAAGCTGGAGCGTCGCCGGTTCCCGCCCGCGATTATGCACGGTGATCTGAATGAGCAGATCTTCCGGTGACGCCTTGGCGTATTCCACGAAGACATCAAAGTATCGATCCTGGTCAAACACACCCGTGTCGAGCAGTTCATATTCCGGCTTGCCGCGCCCGCGGTCACGATTGGTTGATACCAGGTTGTCATATGGATAGGCCGCCTGAGGGTATTTATAGAGATACTTCATATACGAGTGGGTCGGCGTGGAATCGAGATAGAAGTAGTACTCCTTCACATCCTCGCCGTGATTTCCCTCGCCGTTGCTTAACCCGAACAGGCGTTCTTTCAAAATTGGATCTTTCCCGTTCCACAACGCCAGCGCAAAACAAATGCGCTGTTGGTCGTCGGAAATGCCGGCAAGACCATCTTCCCCCCAACGGTAAGCCCGCGAGCGCGCGTGGTCATGGGTAAAATAATTCCACGCATCACCCGACTCACTGTAGTCCTCGCGCACGGTTCCCCATTGGCGCTCGCTGAGGTAGGGCCCCCACTTCTTCCAGGCGGCCTGCTGATCTCGATCTTCGTCAAGGCGGACTTTCTCTGCTGTCACAGGTGGCTCCTTACATATTAATTATTAAAATATTGATCGCCCGCTGCTCATCATCGGAGCCTGATCGGTGCGAAACTGTAACGATGGGCCCACCATGACCAAGGCCCTTCTGTTATTCAGCGGGGTAATGGAACGCAACCGCATACACCAATCAAAACTGTCCGCCTACATTTTTGTTACGAAACTGAACGACGCAGGCTAAAAAGTACTTCGATCTTGTCGCCAGCCGTGCAGTATCAAGTGGACGGAGGGGAATTGCCCGTAACGTATGCGTGAGAATCGGAGACACATACACAGCTCCAAGCATAAATCGCTCCCCTCCCTCAGTTATCGAACAGGAGCGCGTGGTAACGCGACAGCATTCCTCCAGAGATGTTGCGCGCCTTGAAGCCGTGCTGCAGCAGGATGCGCGTCGCGTAATAGGCACGTTGGCCGGAGCGGCAGAAGACGTGGATTTCCCGATCGCGCGGCAGCTCATTGAGGCGGGCACGGAGTTGACCGATGGGAATGTTGACCGCGCCCGGCGCCGATTCCACCGCGAGTTCCACGGGCTCGCGCACGTCGAGCAGGAATTCCTTCGCGGCGGTATCCCAGTGACTGATAGGCATGTCGCCCTTGAGCACATCGATTGCCACCATGCCCGCGAAGTTGAGTGCATCCTTCGCGCTGCCAAACGGCGGTGCGTAGCACAGCTCGGCTTCCTCGAGGTCATAGATCGTCGCACCCATCTGGATCGCCATCGCCAATGCGCTGATGCGTTTGTCGACTGCCGGTCCATCCTGGCTGAGCGCCTGTGCGCCGAGCACGCGTCCGTCGGATTTGCGGAACAGGAATTTTATCGCGATCGGCTTGGCGCCCGGGTAATAACCGGCATGCGAATTCGGGTAGAGATAGACCTTCTCATAATCCTTGTCGCCGAGCCGCTGCAGGGTTTTTTCACTGACACCGGTCCAGGCGGCCGCCGCGCCAAACAACCCGATGATCGAGGTGCCCTGCACACCGCGGAAGTGCGCATCGCGCCCGGCGATCACGTCGGCCGCAATGCGGCCCTGACGGTTCGCCGGTCCGGCCAGTGCCACCAGACTCCACTCGCCGGTGACGAAGTCTTTGACCTCGATGGCATCGCCGACCGCGAAAATATCCGGGTTGCTGGTGCGCATCTGGTCGTCGACACGGATGCCGCCGCGTTCGCCGATCTCAAGTCCCGCCATTTTCGCCAGCGCCGTATCCGGGCGCACGCCGATTGCCAGAATCACCACATCCGCCGGATACACCTTGCCCGAGTCAATCAGCACTTCGAGGGCCCCGTTTGCGGACTGTTTGAATCCGGCCACGCCTTCATTCAGCGCCAAGCGGACACCATGCCGCTCAAGGTGGCCTTCGGCGATGCGCGCCATTTCGATATCGATCGGTCCCAATACCTGATTTCCTCTTTGAATTAGGGTGACATCGAATCCGCAATGCACCAGATTCTCCGCTGTCTCAAGACCGATGAACCCACCACCAATGACCACCGCGCGAGTCTTGGGCCGTACTGTCTGAAATCCAGAATAGTGATGCATGCCGGCGAGGAACAGTGAGCCCTTTTCAACCCATTCGCGGATCGCCCGCGCATCCGGCACGGTCCGGACCGGGAAGATCCCCGGCAGGTCGATGCCGGGCAGATTCGGACGGACCGAAGGCGCGCCGGGCGACAGCACAAGTTTGTCGTAGGATTCGGTCGTCACTTCGCCGGTGGCGACATTGCGCAGCTGAACGGTCTTCTTATCCGGCGCGATGCCGATGGCCTCACAACCCGTGCGCGCGTCGATGGCGAACTGTGAGCGGAATGTGTTGGCATCCGCGACAAGAAGACTCGACTCCTTTTCGATAACACCGCTGATATGGTAAGGCAGCCCGCAGTTCGCGTAGGACACATACGGTCCGCGCTCGACCATGAGGATTTCCGCATTTTCATCCAGCCGGCGCAGGCGCGCCGCACACGATGCGCCACCGGCTACGCCACCTACAATAATGACTTTCTTGTACGTTCTTTTTCCTTTGCCTTCCATATTCAATAATCTCCTAGCTATTCCGGCGGCCCAATGGAGACCGACCGGCATTCTGATTCGCTCATAAAAATAGAGTCTCTGAATTTCTCATGTATTGATATGAATCAATATAAGTCAGCCTTCTTGAACGGGCCCAACGTGCCGGCCCGCAAAATATACAGAAGTACTGGTAATTTTGCGTACTCCGGCAGAGGGTTTACCATCGCACACCAGGGCGCAAACGATCCGCGGGATCGGAACATTCACTCCTGTCACGAATTCTTTGAAAATGGAGTAACAGGATAATATGAAGGCGCGCAAAAATTCTGTGGAATTCTCGCTACTCGACAGCCCACTGTACCGCTTGGGGCGCCGATTGTGCTTGTACAGCAACATAACGAACACCACCATGCCTGGAATCGCACTCGGCGTGCTGTTGTGGGGTGTCCTGGTTTCATTGGCATACTTCGAGGGCGTCAGTGACCGGCTTTTTTCCCTCTCGGTGATAAGTGCACACGTTCGACTGCTGCTGGTCATTCCGCTGTTCTTCCTGTGCGAATCAGCATTGGATCCACGGCGTCAGGAGTTTGTCGGAGCAATCGTGCGTTCGGGGGTTGTAACCCGGAGTGTATTGCCGAACCTGGAATCTGAAATCGCACGCACGACGCGATGGAGTAGTTCCTGGCTGCCGGAAGTGGTGTTTCTGTTGGCGGCTGTGCTGTTGTCGTACACCGGGCAACAGATATCGCTATCCGGGACCGCGACAATCGCAGAACCGGGCAAGGTCATGACTGATCTGCCACAGACCATCCAGTGGTATTGGATTGCCTGCCTGATACTCTTTCGTTTCCTGATGTTTCGCTGGCTCTGGCAGCTTGGCCTGTGGTGGCATTTCCTCTGGCGCCTCTCGAGGCTGGAACTCAAACTCGTGCCGACTCACCCTGATGGTGCTGCCGGTTTGGGCTATCTGGAAGTCGTACAGGTCTATTTCGCTCTGCTGGTGCTGGCCGTCTCGATAATTCTATCCGCGTCCTTCGCGGAGGAAATTTCCACGGGCAAAATTGCCATTGCGGCGATTTACCCGGCGCTTCCGCTCATTCTCTTTGCGGGCGCAGTGCTGCTGTTCGGGCCATTATTTTTCTTCGCTCCCAAACTCTGGGCAAGCAAGGTGAAGGGCTTAAGTGACTATATGGTATTCGCGTCGCGGTACGTGAACGGCTTCGACCAAAAATGGCTAGGCACTGACGCTGCCAACCGGAAGTCTTTATTGGGTACACCGGATTTGCAGTCTCTGGCTGACTTGGCCAACAGCCTGAATGTCGTGCGCACGATGCGCTGGGTCCCGGTGAGTCTGCAATCGCTCCTGGTGCTGGTGATGGCCGCGCTGCTCCCGATGTTGCCGCTGTTTCTGTTCAAGTATCCTGTTTCCGAGCTGGCCGAAATATTCGTCACCAAGCTGCTCGGCCTGTGACTACGCGCAGTACTACTGACGGGTGCTTCAATGCAACATCGCGACTACCAACTCAAAACCTTCGTACACCGGGTGCTGGCGCTGCGGCTGCTGTCCGCCGGCGTGATTGTGGCCGTGGCGTTCGGTGCCATCGCGTATGCACGTGGTTACGAACGCATCGGCGAGGCTGTGGAGCTGACCGCGCGCAACGGCATTGAACGGATCCGGGTTGAAGTGCGACGACTGCTCGACACCACTACCCTCGACGCGCGCGTGGCGATACAACAGGTGCTCGATGCCCAATCGGACCATCCGCCCGACCAGCGGAACGGGCAGTTTGCGATGGTGCGCTTTTATGACCCGCGCGGCGCGGCGCTTGCCGAGCGCGTTACGCCAATCGGTACCGATGCCGCGACCCTGACGCACATCCTCGACACCGGCACAAAGAAATTTCCAAATGCCGATGCGCTGTGGCAGAAGCGCGTTGATATCGCCGGGCAACCTTATATACACATGGTGATGCCGGTGATGGATCGGCACGGGGTGCTGGCCGCCTACGCCGAGGGGCTGTTCCGGGTGTCGGAGGAAGCCATGGCCCAGGTGCGGCGCGCGGCGCTGCAAACCGCGCTGTATGTAAGCCTGATCGTGCTCGTCACCGCACTTCTGCTGTATCCGGTAATTCTCACGCTCATGCGACGGCTGGCGCACTATTCGGAAAGCCTGCTGACCGCGAACCTGGAGGTACTGGAGGTGCTGGGCAGCGCCATTGCGAAACGTGACAGCGACACCGATGCCCACAATTACCGCGTCACGCTCTACTCGTTGCGGCTCGCCGAGGCCACCGGGCTCAATGCCGAGCGCGTGCGTGCACTGATCAAGGGCGCCTTTCTGCACGATGTCGGCAAGATTGGTGTTCGCGACAATATCCTGCACAAGCCGGCGCGCCTCGATGTTGAGGAATTCCGCATTATGCAGACCCACGTCGACCACGGACTCGACATCGTGCAGCGCAGCCGCTGGCTGGCCGACGCCGAGGATGTGGTTGGCAGCCACCACGAGAAGTTCGACGGCAGCGGTTACCCCAAGCAGCTCGCTGGCGAGACGATTCCGCTCGAGGCGCGGATCTTTGCGATTGCCGATGTATTCGATGCCCTGACCTCGCGCCGCCCGTACAAGGAACCGCTGTCGTATGACGAAACCATGAAGATTCTGGAATCCGGTCGCGGCCAACACTTCGACCCGGCGCTGCTCGATCATTTCGCGGCGATCGCGCGCGAACTGTACGACCGCTACTGCGGACGCGACGATGACGGCCTGCGCGCGGAAGTGCGCGCCGTCGTAGGCCGGTTTTTTGTCGGCGGACTGGAGACGCTGCGTTACTGACGGGCGCTGAATCGCATGGTGCCGGTATCGGCCTTGAGGTCGAGAAAGAGGTCACCGTTCATGAAGAAGTAGATGGTCGCAGCCGTCAGGTTACGAACAAACTCATCCTCGAGCGAACCCGGCTCACAGGCGGCCATGGTGGACATGCGGAGCGTGAGGGTCAGCTTCTTGCCGTCGAGCGCATAGGTTCCGCCCTTCAGATTGCAATCGGCTTTGACGTTGATTTGGCCGTCTTCCGAGAATTGCAGCGTGTAGTGTTCCGGCCGGGCCGGGACTGTACGCTGGTCATTGTTATAGCGGGTATGCGTCCATTGCCAGACTTTGCCCGTCAGTGAAGGGATGGATTCCTTTTTCTGTTCGACGGCGGCCAGCTTCCCGTTCCGTATTGCATACCGCTTTTGGGTCTGTTGGGTGGGACAACACACCGGGTCCCGGGACGCGTGCGCCAGCATATCGATGACTACCACGTTCTTCTCGATGGCTATGGATTGAATCCTGACCCGATCACCCAGCAGCACGGTATCGGTATTCGTCCAGCCCTTGTCTGCCTTCGACAACAAGGCCAGCTCAGAATAGGTGCCACTTCCGCCGAGCGAGGTGGCGACGACGACCACCCCGTATTCCTTGCCAGACAGCGTTTTGAACGCTTGGTGATCGGTAAGCCGGACGCTGACCTCTGAAGCCGAGTCGGGTGCAGCCGGGGCGCGGTACTCGCCACGCGTCAGCGTCACCGGGCTCGCAGTGTAGGCTCTCGAGCGCAGCGTGATCGTCTGCAGATCTGGTGTCGAGGCGTCCGCCGGCTTGGTCGCCAACCGGGCCAGCACCGCCCCGTTGTTCACCAGCAGCAATTCGCCGGCGTCGTACTTCCAGCCGCTCACCTTGGCCAGCGCTTCGAGGTAGCGGGTTTCCACTGCCGACTCGGGGTCGGGGCAGGCCCTGCGGGTCGCCGCCAATGGGCCGAACTTGAGCGCCGCGCCAACAAGTTCGTAGCCTCCGAAGAAATTGTTGCACCCGGCATATCCAGTGGCTTGCTTCTTGGCAGCATCGAGCCGCAGCGAAGGCTGCCGGCTGCCCGGTAGGGTTGGCACGGGTGCGCTGCCGAGCTTCACCAATACCCACTCGACGTTTTCCGGCCCCTGTGGCGCGGCCGAAGCCTGACCAGACAGCACGAGCGCCGGCACGAGCGCAATGAGCGCCCGTAGGATCAGCGGTAGTGATAATGGCGTCATGCTCAAATCGCCTGTCATTTCGTGTTCCTCGATTCCTTGCGTTTGCGCTGGGGCTTGGCGAATGAAAGGATAGCAGGCGATGCATGGGTCAAAACGTGCGTGCGACGTTGATCTCCACTCGCTTGTCATAGGTTCCCGGGACGTCGTCAGGTCCCAAAAGCCGGTGGCCCAACATAAGCCATGTTCGCCAATTGCGTGCGAAAAACATCCCGCCTTCCAACTCGCCGACGGAACTGCTTTCTCCCGCCTCAATCCAGTTCACCGTCGGCTTCAGTTTCAGCTTCAGCGTGTAGATCTGATTCCAAGTGTCGAAGAACGTGAACTCGAACTTTGTGTAGTTGATGTCCTTGCGGTCCGGGTCGCCACCGACCGAATTGACTTGCTGCACCATTGCTTCGAGGCGCGCCTTGTGCAGGGCCGGGTCCACACTGTACAAGGTCACTGGCACCAGCATACGCACGCCGGCACTCAACTGGTACTTGCCGCTGCCGAGCGTCTCCGGGTCAGCGGTCGGAAACGTGATCTCGATGAACGAGGGAAACGAATAGCCGGACACCTGCACCGGGCGGAATCCCACACGGGTCTTGATATCGCCCAGACGCGAATTGAACAGGCTGCCATTGAAATCGGTTTCCTCATCTGGAAATGGCAGGTCGATTCGCAACAGGGCCATCGTGCCGGTAAAGAAGCTCTCGAGGCGCAGTGTCGTCTTGGTCGATTCCTCTGGGGTGCCGCGTGACGTGTTCTGCCGTTTCAGCTCAATCCGCCCGTGCCAGGCATCGAAACGGGTGGCTGTCCCGGGCACGTCTTCACGTTCTTCGTTCTGCGCCGCTTCAGCCGGATGCAGTGGCGAGTCGTGCGCATCGCCGGTTAACGGCGATTGCGCCAAGGTTACGGGCATCACGAACGCTGCGGCGATGACGGAAAGTATCAGCCAGGCAATCCGTAGACCGGAGACCATTACAGTCTCCCGATAGGCAGCAAGATGTGAGCATGCGCATAGCCCGGTCGTTGACAGTGCTGCACAATATGCGCAACGCGCATACCAACTTCGCGGTACTCGTCAGAATCAGGGGACGAGAACAAGCACGGCAAACACGCTTGGCGGGCGGATGCCACCGTTGCTGACCGCATTCTCGCTAGCGGTTCTGATAGCGGTTCAGATCAAAAACGCCGGCGTAGACTGGATACTCATGTCGGTATTTCGCATTGAACCAGTCGGCGCTTTGCCAGAAGTTCGGATTGCTGCGGCGAATGCCGTACTTTTCGATCAACGTGTCATAACGTGCGAAGCTGTCGATGGCGACATATTCATCTACGAATGCCTGAACATCCTTCAGTTCCAGCTCCAGAAAGAAATTCGGGTAAGAACCGACGAATCCTTTCACCACATCGACGGTGTCTTCGTTCCTGACCCGGGTCTTTTCCGTTGGTACCAGCGCCGTGGTATTGAGATACGACTTGTTGCGCACCAGCGTGTAGACGAGGTCGTTCTGCACGGATCCATCAACCTTGACCCGCACGAAGGTCACGTTGGGAAAGACATCCGTGATCCGGCCTTTGGTGTCGCTCAGACGCCGAAAGGCCTTGACCACTGATTCGGTTGTCGAATCCAGCTTTAGGGAGGCACACTGCAGCGGGAACGCCCGGCACCAGTTAATGGTATCGAGCGCGGAACGCGCATTCCCCAGGTGCTGGTAGGCCTTCACGAAGAACTCTTTCTTGCCGTCGGTTGTTTCATAGGGGATCGTCGGCATGCGCGTGCCGTACTTTTTAACATTCTCCGCGATCAGGCGCTCCAGCTTCTTCGGTTGATCGGTCTTGCGGTACCAATGCTGGTACAGCGGCAACCGTTGATCACGCGGCAGGAACATCAGGAAGTTGAGTTCCGACTCGATCCGCATGAAGTCCATGTAGGTGCGTGTGGCCAGCTGATGACCGGCGGTACCGTAGACGTTGTACCCCGCCACCAGCAGGTAATGGATGCGCTCGAGCAAGGGGTAATCCAGCACCCAGCCGGTCTTGGGAATCTCGCCAACAAAGCCCTGCACCACGCTCGCGCTGTCGTAGTGGCGATACACGGTAAGCGCTGCGTTGCGGTTCACCTTGCCGCCATCCCAGATCTGCTTCAGCCCGGCCCCCTGGCCTTTTGGATAAACACTGCTCACGTACTCGAGCTTCGCCAGGAAGTAGCGGTGCGCATACTCATAATACGCGTTCCATGCCTTCAACAATCCGATGCTTTCCTCGAGCTCCGAGGGAATGCGCAAATCATCGCTCTCCTTGGTGAGGAAGCTGGCATCGTGACTGACCGGATCACCGTCCGGGTCCGTGAACAGCACCCAGAAGTGATCATCGATCACGCTCAGCGCGATCGAACCACGGCACACCGGCCCCTTGATGAAGCCGGCAATGATGAAATGCGCTTCGTCCAGCATGAACTGGTAGCGACTGCGCGGTGGAATTGCGACGAACGTTTTAAACGGGTTGGAAGCCAGTTTCGGTTCGTAACCGGGCAGTTCCGTAACCTGATAACCGGGTTTGAAAAACAGCTCTTTCAGCCGAACCATCCGCTTGTCATTCAGCGCATACGGCAAGTGGGTTTTGTCGACAATGGTACGGTCGTACCGTTGCAGGCGGTAATAAAATCGACCGACTCCGGGATCATCAAACGGACGCACCGAGGGGATCAGCTCGACCGGCTGCCCGGGGGCGGTGCGTGAGCGCACCAACATGAAAAACTGACCGGGGTTGATCTGGTCGAAATACAGGTGTGCCAGGAACAGATGCTCGTAGAGATAGCGGGCGACCAGCCGTTCCTTGTTCGATTCACCATTGAAGAATTTCTCCCACTTGGCGACTTCCCGCTGCAACGCCGACGGCAATTCCGGCAGTGGCTCAACCAGAGCACCCTGTGAAATCCAGGTCTCGACGGTCCTGAATTCGTTTTCATTCAACCCCGGAAATGCGAAGGGCATGCCCCATTGCGGATGCTGACGGGAAAACTTCTCGTATTCATCAACAGTCGGGCAGGTGTTTGGCTGCACCAGCGAGTCCTTGTCTGACTCCAGTTCGGAGCCGACCGCGTACTGCGGCGACAGGCGCCCTTCGGTCGGGAAGTCATCGCGCCGCTTCAGCAGCAACGCCTTATACAACAGCGAGGTATCGAGGTTCGCCAGACGAGTATCAACACGTTCATTCAGCACTGGTTGAAATCCCTTGGCACGCCACTCGGTCGTGGTCCGGGCATCGATGCCGAGCCGGGTCGGATCCGCCGTGGTGAGCCGACCCGCGTTATAGACTGGTGCCGGATTCGCACCACGATCAAGCCCTTCGAAGGACGTAAAATTCAGCTGACAGGGGGCGTCATAGCAGCTGTGACACGCGACACACCGCTGATTCAGAATCGGCCGCACCTGTTTTTCGAACGAGATAAGGCCTGCAGTTGCAATCTGTTTTGCTGAGACTACCCGGTCCTTCGGTGCCGCCGGGCCATACAGCGCATCGTAGTTGGAGACGAGTGTGGCGCAACTGGCCAGAAATACCGTCAACAAGAGAATGATTTTTCGATTTGTTTTCAGCATACGAGATTAGGGTTCATGTCCTGTGCATGGAGGGTTGACGGCAATTGAGGCATCGATCATCAATCGGTTTTCGGAGGTGACGGCGGCGCCGGTGGCAGATACCAGTCTTCGCGTGCCACGACTTTTGGCTGCGCCGGATCACTTACATACGCTGGCGTCATGATCTGCACGCCATGTTCGTTGAATACATCCAGAATATTCTGATGCAGCGCAGTATAGAGCCGCTCCGACTGATGCGGCTGATTGCAGTAAACATTCAGCTCGTAGACCACACAGAAATCACCCAGGCTCTTCTGCAGGATAAACGGCGGCGGCTCCCGCAACAGCCCGGCGGTACGACGCGCGGCTTCGATCAGCATGGCCTCAACCTGCCGCCAGGGTGTCTCGTAGCCGATGCCGACAGTGGTGTGCAGGATCAGGTCACGTTCGGCGGTGCGTACCGAGTAGTTGATGGTGCTGCTGTTCAATACGATCGAGTTGGGAATGACGATCTCTTCATTTTTCAGCGAACGCAAGGTGGTCACCTGCAGGCGCATTGCGGTCACATCGCCGACGTGCTCGCCGATGCGCACCCGGTCGCCGACCTTGAATGCCCGACGATACACCAGGGTGTAACCAGCCACGAGATTGGCAATCACCGAGGTCGAGCCGAGCGAAAACATGACACCAAGCAACACCGACACTCCCTTGAACGCCGCCGAGTCCGAACCGGGGATGTGCGGGTAGGAAACCACGACCGCGAAGGCGATCATCAGCAACCGTACGATGCGATAAGTCGGCCACGCCCAGTCGCGGTCAAAGTTGGCGAGGGTTACGCTGCCGTCGGCTATCCCGGAGAAAAACAGGTGCGCCACCTTGAGCAGGTAACGCGTGATCAGGGCCAGGATGGAGATAAATACCAACCCTGGTATCGCAACCAGAAACGCGGCGCCAATGGTCAGTAACGGATCGAGGACCACAGTCAACACACGCTCTGCCGCCGGGCGTGTCCACGGCCACAGGCCGAGGATGAAATTGAGAAAGATCAACACCAGCACCAACAGGCTGAGCGCGCTTAGGGAACTAAGCGTGCCGCGCATTGCAATCCGCAACCGTTCGGCCTGGACGATTTTACGGGTCTCGGCCTTGAGCCGTTCGATGCGCTTCTGGTAACGATTCTCGGCTATGGCGTCGAGACGGGTGAACGCGCGCCGTGCGCCGAAGATCAACAACACCAGCAGCAGGGTTGCGATCAGCGTCAGGACAGTGGCGCGCAGCAGTGCCGCGGATGAGCGGTCCTGCCGATAGCGCTCCACTGCCTCGGCAATCCGCTTCTGGTGCAGCTCGACCACCAGCTTGCGCGTCAGGCCCTCGAGTTCGGCATCGGCATCCACCACGGCGAGCAAACTCCGGTCACCGACCTGAATAACCGTTCGGTCGTCGGTTTCCGTGATCTGCAACTGGCCGGTGGAGAGCGACCGGTCAGCGGCGAATGCGGCGATGCGTTTGCTGATTTGTTCGGCACGTTCGGAGGCGGGAAACGCGAGGGCACCGCGCACGTGAAATAGTACTGTCCCGTCGAGCACGACCGGTGCCGTGGTCACCGCGGGTGCGGGGACCGGTTCGTCTGCGACTGCCGCCAGCGACAGCAGCAGCGACAGCAGCACGAACCAGCGGAGGTGCGGTGACGACGCGTAACCCCGGACTGTGGCGATCACAGGTTCCGCCCGGGGACATGCACCGAGGTCGCGATTGCCACGGTGTTGCCGACGGTATTCGCAACCGGGCCACTAGGCAAAGAGAGTAATAACAATGTCAGGGTACGATGGCGCGTCATTGCGATTCTCCGTAAACACAATGGTCAAGTTCCAGGCCCGCAAACCTGCGGGTTCCTGCGTGACATAAGAGATCACATTGCGAGCGGGATGCCAACAGGCACGACGTTTGACGGTCCGGCTGCGGTCTGTGCCACGTACAGCACAACCGCGCTATACTCGCCGCACGTACCATCAACCTGTTCAGGCGCACCCTGGAGTCAATCAATGGCAACCTGTCTTGAAACACATCGTACTGCGCGTGCCTGTCTGGTGCTGCTCGGCCTCGCCGCGCTGGCGGGCGGCACGTTGCCGGTCGTGGCTGACGACGCGGGAGGCCCACCAGTCGGTCGCAGTGCCGTCGCGCGGCCTACGGCCGAATGGAACAAGGATGGCAAGCCTGTGAAGCTCGAGTTTGACTTCGGTGACTTCAAGGCGTGGGCTCGCCGAGACGGTTCGTGGAATGCCGAGGGTAAGGTGCAGCATCAAGGCCTGCTGTGCGGTACTTACACCCTGTCGTTGCGTGTTGGCCACGGCAGTCCAGGCTGTACAAACGTACAGTGGTTCCGCGAACCGCGTGCGATTGCAAGTGTTTCACTCTGCAACAGCGCTGCCGGAATTCTCTCTGGCGGTAACACCGAATTTCGCGATGCACCGCGCTTTGACGAGATCACCTGCGCCGAGCGCAGTATTTCGTGCAGCGGCAACTGCAAGTAGGAGGTCCGATCTTGAAACCCGATGACTGTGGCATGGGCCGGAGCATTGTCCGTGTGCTGGCTGCCACCGTCTGGCTCGCCGGCATCACGATCCCGGGTATCGGTATCGCCAGCAATCTTGGTTTTTTGAAAGATGCGCCGATCACACGCTTCACCGGCCAGGATCTCGAGATATTCCAGTCCACTCTGTACGACACCCTGGACCAGAATGCCGATGGCAGTACCCGCCATTGGGAAAATCCAAAAACCGGCAGCGCTGGTGAAATTGTGGTCGTCAAGAGTATTGCGCAAGACAGCCAACGCTGTCGGCGCGTTCGCATCAGCAACCGTGCACGCGGCTATGCCGAGGCGAAAACCGATGCAGTTTTCTGCAAGGAGGCCGATGGCCAGTGGAAGGTTTCATCGCCGTCCAAGTAGCCGCCCGCGGAGAAGCCGAGCAGCAACGAAAGGTAGCCCGCAGTTTCAGTCACCGCCGAGATGGTCTTCCTCGGAAGCGAAGAAAAAGCTCGAACTGCCCAGGTCAATAAACTGCTCTTGCAGTTGACGCATTGAAGCCAGCTTGTCCTGCAACGCCGGGTCCTGTGTATATTTCACAACCTGCTCGCCGCTCGTCCACCAAACCTCCAGTACGCCATCGAATGGTTCCTGGGTACCGCGGGCAAGCTGAATCGAGGAGTTCTGATCGATGGCCAGGCTAACGCTTGTTGCCATCCGTTTGGCCTCGGACAACCTGGCCAGTTCCTGCCAGATCTGCTTGTAGCGTTCCCACTCGCTACGAAACTCGGCTACTGATAGCTGCGGCTTGCGGCGAATGCACTGCATGAATTTGATCATGGGCACCTCATGCGAATGGCAGTGGTATTGATGGTCACAGGGTTAGCATAGTCGAATTGCGCGTGTCGGACCTAACTGTGAAGTACGGTGGCACTCGACCGTGTCGGTACAGGACCTGCGGTTCGACTTTGTTCCTTCTCGCTATCTGTCTCGCAGGACCGGTTTTTCTGGTTGGCAATCGCGGCCTGGCGCGAGACCCGGCTCCGGTCGCGTGACCTCTGTCTGTGGATTCAATTCGGCCCCTTGACTGTCATTGGCACAGGGTCTATTTGCAAACATGGATCGCAACCGCACCAGTTCGCGGTCACTCGGGGAATCCTGGCCCGTGGTTTCCGGGATACCCTGAACTTCAGGACTGGGAATCTCGGCGAGATTTATCGAGGCGGTCTCCTGGGGAGACGCAGCGATGATAGTTGCCTTTGCGACGAGATAGCCTCTGGCCACTGTCGCCGTGACAGCGGAATGATAGGCAGCAAAAATGGCGGCGACGGCAAACATAATAGATGGATGAATCAACGGTCGCACGAAGCGCGGGAATAGCCTATTGGCCGCGGCGGTCGTCAGGTTGTACATCCAGCCAATTCCGATTCCGATTGCGATAAGAATAATCGGTCCAGCCAGTCCACTTGCCAGTATGTAAAACAGGGCAACTCGTGAACCATCATTCTGCTCGGGGATGACATAAATCCCGCCTGTTAATCCGCTTCGGATGCTCACAAAACTATTGAATGCCAGGTAGGCGAGCGCGGCGTAGGCAGCGTAGGCAAGCAGCCGCCCCGAAACATCAAATGTCGTTTCCAGAGCGCGGGCGCGGTCGCTGTTAATCCAGTTCCGGTGGTCCCCGATCGCCTCCGTCAGTTCGCTGACCAACAGACTCAGCCAACGAAATTTCTGCCGCCACGGATTTTCTGCATTCATTTATTTTTATTCCCAGGATGAATGTACATCTCATTGCATCCATTGGTTTTCCGTGATGTGCCTGCCATCCCTGTTCGTCCGGAAACAGCGTCAGGCGTGAAACTTTTTGCTCTCGGTATGAACAGCGTCCACCAACGCCGCCACGTGGTCCGGATTGATCCCCGTATGGATACCGTGGCCAAGATTGAACACGTGTCCGCTGCCCTGGCCGAAGCTGGACAGCACTGTTTCAACTTCGGCACGAATGCGTAGCGGTGACGCATAGAGCACGGATGGATCCATGTTGCCCTGCAACGCGACGCGGCTGCCAACACGGGCGCGGGCATCCTTGAGGTCGGTGGTCCAATCAATGCCCAAGGCATCACAACCGGTGTCTGCCATGGCTTCGAGCCACTGGCCGCCGCCCTTGGTAAAAAGTATCACCGGCACCTTGCGGCCTCCGGCCTCGGCCGCTCCCGGCATCCTGCCTCCCACGGCACTCGCACTTCCCTGTGCGTCGCGCGTGAGACCGGAGACGATCTCCTGCATGTAACGCAGCGAGAAATCCCGGTAGTCGCGCGGCGACAACACGCCGCCCCAAGTATCGAATATCATTACCGCCTGTACACCTGCAGCAATTTGGGCATTTAGGTATTCAGTCACGGCGCGCGCGGTGGTAGCAAGAAGCTGGTGCAGAAGTGCCGGCTGGTCATACAGCATTTTTTTGATCAGCGCGAAGTCCTTGCTGGAACCACCCTCGATCATGTAAGTGGCGAGCGTCCACGGCGAGCCGGCGAAACCGATGAGCGGGACCTGACCGTCGAGCTCGTGGCGGATGAGACGCACCGCGTCCATGACATAGCGCAGTTTGTCTTCCGGGTCAGGCACGGCGAGTCGCTGTACGTCCGCGGCCGACCGTACCGGGTTCCTGAACTGCGGGCCCTCGCCTTCGGCGAAATAGAGGCCGAGACCCATCGCATCCGGAATGGTGAGAATGTCGGAAAAAAGTATCGCCGCATCAAGCGCGAAACGCTTAAGCGGTTGGAGTGTCACCTCGCAGGCAAGCTCGGGCGTGGTGCACAGCTGCATGAACGAACCGGCCTTCTCGCGCGTGGCGCGGTATTCGGGCAGATAGCGCCCGGCCTGCCGCATGATCCACACCGGAGTCATGTCCACGGGCTGACGTAGCAGGGCGCGCAGAAAACGATCGTTTTTGAGTTCGGTCATTTAGAAACTCGATGCTAAGAGTGAAGAGAACAGCGGTCCCTTACGAAGGGCAACAAAAAATGCGCTCCGCCAGATCTTCATCTGGTCGATGGGAAGGTTACGTTGCTCCGTGCCGAATCCACCCGGCACTTAATTATTTATTCGAAGAGATCCCGGGTCCTGTTCCCATGTCTCTTTTCCCTGTGTCACTTCTCTGCCTCTATCGCGGCAGTTCGGAACGCCCCATCAGGAATTCGTCTACCGCACGCGCGCATTGCCGGCCCTCACGAATGGCCCACACCACCAGCGATTGGCCACGGCGCATGTCGCCGGCCGCAAACACCTTCGTCACGGAGGTCTGGTAATTGCTCTCGGTTGCCTGCACATTGCCGCGCGGGTCGAGCGCGACGCCCAACTCCTTGAGCATGCCTTCCTGTACCGGATGCAGATAGCCCATGGCGAGCAGCACCAGATCGGCCTTGAGGCTGAATTCGCTGCCGGCGATCTCGCTCATCTTCCACTGTCCTTTTTCATCCGGCTTCCAGTCGAGGCGCACGGCGTTAAGGGTCGTGACCTTGCCATCGTTGCCGGTGAGACTCTTGGTCGCCACGGCCCAATCACGCGTGCAGCCCTCTTCCTGCGAACTCGAGGTGCGCAGCTTGTTCGGCCAATTTGGCCAGGTAAGGGCCTTGTTCTCTTTCTCCGGTGGTTTTGGCAGCAGCTCGAACTGGTTCACCGAGGCCGCGCCCTGGCGAATCGACGTGCCCACGCAGTCTGATCCCGTGTCGCCACCACCGATCACTACCACGTGCTTGCCCTTGGCGGTGAGCGCGATGTCATCCGGTATCGTGTCGCCGGCATTGCGTTTGTTCTGCTGCGGCAGAAATTCCATCGCGAAGTGCACGCCCTTGAGCTCGCGGCCTGGGACTTTCAGGTCGCGCGGATGCTCGGAACCGCCCGCCAGCACCACGGCATCGAATTCATCGTGCAGTTTTTTTGCCGGCAGGTTGCCGCCAACGTGCTGGTTCACGCGGAACTCGACACCTTCAGCCTTGAGTTGCTCAAGGCGGCGATCGATATGGCGCTTCTCAAGTTTGAAATCGGGAATACCGTAACGCATCAGGCCGCCAACGCGGTCATTCTTCTCGAACACAGTCACGGCATGCCCGGCGCGTGCCAGCTGCTGCGCGGCCGCAAGCCCGGACGGTCCGGAGCCGACCACCGCGACCTTCTTGCCGGTTTTTTGGGCCGCGGGAAGCGGCTTGACCCAGCCCTGCTCCCAGGCATGATCGATGATCGCGTGCTCAATCACCTTGATCGTGACGGGATCGTTGTTGATGTTGAGCGTGCAGGCTGCCTCGCAGGGCGCCGGGCAAATACGTCCGGTAAATTCCGGAAAATTATTGGTCGAATGGAGAACCGTGCTCGCTTCACGCCAGCGATTGCGGTACACGAGGTCGTTCCAGTCCGGGATGATGTTGTTGATCGGACAACCGGTCTGGCAGAACGGGATGCCGCAATCCATGCAGCGCGCGCCCTGTTTGCTGACTTCGGACTCGGCCAGTGGAATTTCGAATTCCTTGTAATAACGGATGCGCTCGGCCGGTGGCTGCGCGCCGGGTTCGTGGCGTTCGATTTCAATAAATCCGGTCGGCTTACCCATTACACAAGTTCCGGTTGCTGGGCCTGTGCCGCCGCGATTTCAGCGAGCGCACGGCGGTATTCGGTCGGCATGATTTTCACGAACTTCGGAAGATAGCGGCTGAAGTCATCCAGTATCTCCTTCGCACGCGCACTGCCCGTGTAATGCAAGTGGCGGGTGATGAGCGTGCGCAGTATGTCGATGTCACTTTGCTCAAGGTGGTTCACGTTCACATGCCCGTGCGTTTCGAGTTCGCCGGCCATGTCGCCGACTGCCGAGATCGCCGCCTCTTCGTCCGGCACGGCTTCCAGCTCCACCATCGCCATGTTGCAGCGTTTGCGGAAATCGCCGGCCTCGTCCAGCACATAGGCGATACCGCCCGACATGCCGGCGGCAAAGTTCCGTCCTGCCTGACCGATCACCACCACCGTGCCACCGGTCATGTATTCGCAACCGTGATCACCCACGCCTTCCACCACCGCCAGCGCACCGGAGTTACGCACCGCAAAACGTTCGCCTGCGACACCGCGCAGGTAGCACTCGCCTCCGACCGCACCATAGAGCACGGTGTTGCCGACAATGATATTTTCTTCCGGTTTGATCGGCGCGTCCTTCGGTGGATAGATAATGATCCGCCCGCCCGACAATCCTTTACCGACATAATCATTGCCGTCACCTTCCAGCTCAAGCGTCACGCCATGTGCGAGCCAGGCGCCGAAGCTCTGCCCGGCGGTGCCGAGCAGCTTGATGTGGATCGTATCCTCCGCCAGGCCGGCATGGCCATAACGCCGGGCGACCTCGCCGGAAAGCATGGCGCCGACAGTACGGTTTACGTTCCTGATCGCGATTTCGGCCTGCACCGGCGTGCCATTTTCCAGTGCCGGTGTGGCCTACTTTAATCAACTCGTGATCAAGTGCCTTGGCCAAGCCGTGATCCTGTGCCTCGCAGTGATGGGTCACGGCGTTCGCCACTGTTGGCTGATGGAAAATGCGGGAGAAATCCAGTCCTTTGGCCTTCCAGTGGCTGATGCCTTGACGCACATCGAGCAGATCGGCACGACCGATCATGTCCTCGAATTTGCGAAAGCCCAGCTGACTCATCAGACTCGCGCACTTCTTCGGCCACAAAGAAGAAATAATTCACCACGTGTTCCGGCTGACCGGTGAAGCGCTTGCGCAACACCGGATCCTGCGTGGCGACACCCACCGGGCAGGTATTGAGGTGGCACTTGCGCATCATGATGCAACCCTCGACCACCAGTGGCGCGGTCGAAAATCCGAACTCGTCGGCGCCGAGCAGGGCCCCGATCACGATGTCACGTCCGGTCTTCATCTGGCCATCGGCCTGTACCGCCACGCGGCCGCGCAAACCATTCAACACCAGGGTCTGCTGGGTCTCGGCCAAACCGATCTCCCACGGGCTGCCGGCATACATCAGCGACGACAACGGGCTGGCACCGGTGCCGCCGTCATGACCGGAAATGGTGATGTGGTCGGCGTGCGCCTTGGCGACACCTGCGGCAACCGTGCCGACCCCGACTTCGGCCACCAGCTTCACCGAGATGGAAGCGCGCGGATTGACGTTCTTGAGGTCGTGAATCAACTGCGCCAGGTCTTCGATCGAATAGATATCGTGGTGCGGCGGCGGCGAAATCAGACCGACACCCGGAACCGAGAAGCGCAGCATGGCGATGTATTCACTTACCTTGCCGCCGGGCAACTGGCCGCCTTCGCCGGGTTTGGCGCCCTGCGCCATCTTGATCTGTATCTGGTCAGCACTGCACAGGTACTCGGCGGTAACACCGAAGCGGCCGGAGGCACACTGCTTGATGCGAGAGCGCAACGAATCGCCCTCCTTCAGCACCAGATCGCGCTCGATGCGGCCAGTGCCGATGATCTCCGACAGCATTTCACCGCCCTTGAGCAGCTTGAAGCGACTGGGATCCTCGCCACCTTCACCGGTGTTCGACTTGCCGCCAATGCGGTTCATGGCGATCGCCAGCGTGGTATGCGCCTCGGTTGAGATCGAACCGAGCGACATGGCACCGGTGGCGAAACGCTTGACGATTTCCTCGGCCGGCTCAACCTCTTCGATCGGTACAGGCTTTGCCGCCTTCTTCATCTCGAACAGACCCCGCAGCGTCATCAGACGCTCGTTCTGCTCATTAATGAGCGCGGCATATTCCTTATAAGTCTGGTAGCTGCCGGTGCGCGTGGCGTTTTGCAGCTTTGCGATGGTCTGCGGCGTCCACATGTGCGCCTCACCACGCACCCGGTAGGCGTAGTCGCCGCCGGTGTCGAGGGCATCGCGGTAGAGCGGCGCATTGCCGTAGGCTTCGCGGTGCCAGCGCACTGCCTCCTCGGCAATCTCGTCGAGGCCTGCGCCTTCGACGCGCGTCGGCGTACCGGTGAAGTACTTGTCCACGAACGCGCTATTCAGGCCGATGGCCTCGAATATCTGCGCTCCACAGTACGACTGGTAGGTGGAGATTCCCATCTTGGACATCACCTTGAGCAGGCCCTTGGCGACGCCCTTGGTAAAGCGTTTACAAGCCTCGGCATGCGTCAGGTCGGCAGGCAATTGTTCCTTCATCGCCGCAAGCGTTTCGAACGCAAGGTAGGGATGGAACGCTTCAGCGCCGTAGCCGGCCAGCATGGCGAAATGATGCACCTCGCGCACCGATCCGGTCTCGATCACCAGACCGACCTTGGTGCGCAAACCGGCACGGATCAGGTGATGATGCACGGCGCTGGTCGCGAGCAGCGCCGGGATCGGCAGATGCGTGGCGTCTGTTTCGCGATCTGAAAGAATGAGAATATTCGCGCCATCGTGCACCGAGCGCTCGGCGGCTTTGCACAGCGCGTTCAGCGCGGGTGCCATGCCGGATGCACCCTGTTCCGCGGCGTAACACATGCCGAGTGTCGTGGAGCGAAACTTGTTACCGGTCAGTTTGCCGATCTTGTGGATCTTTTCCATGTCCGGTGCTGACAGCACCGGCTGACTGACCTCGAGCCGCAGTTGCGGCTCGCTGGCATCGAGGCTCAGCAGGTTCGGACGCGGTCCGATGAACGACACCAGCGACATCACCATTTCTTCGCGGATCGGATCGATGGGCGGATTGGTCACCTGCGCAAACAGCTGCTTGAAATAGCTGTACAGTGGTTTGGCACGGTTCGACAGCACCGCCAGCGGCGTGTCGTTGCCCATGGAGCCGATTGCTTCCTGACCGGTTGCCGCCATGGGTGTCATCAGGAACTTGATGTCTTCCTGGGTGTAACCGAAGGCCTGCTGACGATCGAGCAGTGCGCCGTTGGTGGCCGCCGCCGGCGCCGCTACAGTTGGCAGGTCTTCGAGATGAATTTGCGTATTGTTCAGCCAGTCACGATACGGTCGCGATGCCGCGAGCTGGGTCTTCAGTTCAGCGTCGTCGATGATGCGCCCCGCCTCCAGGTCGATAAGAAACATCTTGCCCGGTTGCAGGCGCCACTTCTTCACGATTTTATTCTGCGGGATGTCGAGCACGCCCATTTCCGACGCCATGACCACCAGATCATCATCGGTGATGAGGTAGCGCGCCGGGCGCAGGCCGTTGCGGTCGAGTGTGGCGCCGATCTGGCGGCCATCGGTGAAGGCTACCGCCGCCGGACCATCCCACGGTTCCATCAGCGCGGCATGGTATTCGTAAAACGCCTTGCGCTTTTCGCCCATAAGCTTGTTCTCGTACCAGGCCTCGGGAATGAGCAGCATCATGGCATGCGCCAACGAGTAACCACCGGCGACCAGCAGTTCGAGCGCGTTGTCGAAACTGGCCGAATCCGACTGGCCTTCCGCGATCAGCGGCCAGAGCTTGTCGAGATCCTTGGCAAGCAGCGTGGACGACATCGAAGAGCGACGCGCCGCCATCCAGTTGACGTTGCCGCGCAGGGTGTTGATCTCGCCGTTGTGCGCGATCATGCGGAACGGGTGCGCCAGATCCCAGGTCGGGAAGGTGTTTGTCGAGAAACGCTGGTGCACCAGCGCGAGCGCCGACGCCATGTCCGGGTCGAGCAGGTCCGGGTAATACTCGCCCACCTGATCGGCGAGCAACATGCCCTTGTAAACCAGCGTGCGCGACGACAGGGACGGTGCGTAGAACATGTCCTTGTCCGGATGATCGAGGGCACGCACGCGGTGCTCGATAACCTTGCGGATAACGAACAGCTTGCGTTCGAACGCTTCGGGTGGTGTGCTGGTACCGCGCCCGATGCACACCTGGCGTATCACCGGTTCAACGGCCTGCACACCTTTACCCAGACGCGTGTTGTGAGTAGGCACATCGCGCCAGCCCAGAAATGTCTGGCCTTCTTCCTTTATGACCGCGGAGATTATCTGCTCGCAGGCGGCACGGGTCTGCGCGGCGCGTGGCAGAAACAGCATGCCGAGCGCATAGTCACCATTCTTCGGAAGCTGGATACTCTGCTTGCTGAATTCGCGGCGCAGAAATGCATCCGGCATCTGGATAAGTATTCCGGCACCGTCACCGGCCAACGGGTCGGCGCCCACGGCGCCACGGTGCGTAAGGTTGCGCAGAATCTGCAGGCCCTGTTCGATAATCGCATGGGTCTGCTTACCTTTAATATGGGCAATAAAGCCGACGCCACAGGCATCGTGCTCCTGCTCAGGGGAATAGAGACCTTGGCGCTCTGGCAGTCCCGGATGACTCACTCATTGAACCTCTTGGGTCGTTGGTGTAGCGTATTCCCGGCATCCCGGACACGAAATCCCCGGAATGCGGCGAAAACCGCATGAATTCAGGCGAAAACGGCCGCCTAGTCTACATACTGGGGCGAGTTCCGGCAACGCCGCTGATGCGGGAATTTCCGGAAAATGGGGGATTTTGACGCGGGTTTTCGGACCGCTCAGGTCAGTTCCGAGGGGTCGTGCAGACGTTTGTGTTCGCGAATTGCATAGCGGTCGGTCATCCCGGCAATGTAGTCGGCCACCACCCTGGCGCGGGCAGTTTTGTCGTCCGGCACAGGCTGAAAAACTGCTCCAGCGTTTGTCTCCACCGGAACGGCGTCACGCTCCGAACTTCTGCCCTCCATGGTGGTAGCACGGACCTTGTCGAGATACTGGGGCGGCAGCATGCGCGGGTCGTCCATAAACACGCCGAACAGGTCGGACACAACCACCTCGGCCTTGCGGGTCATGCGCCGCACCCGGTAGTGGTTATAAAGCTGCTCGCGCAGGAAGCGTTTCAGTTCCTGGCTTTCGGCGCGCACCGGATCGCTGAAACCGATCAGCAACCGGCTGGCATTACGCACGTCCTCGATCGAACGCGCACCAGCCTCGGCCAGAAGACGGCGGCTGTTCTCCACCAGATCCACCACCAGATAGTTGATCATGCGCCGCACAATCTCGTGGATGCGCACACGTTCCGGAATATCCGGATGGCGGCGCATGACTTCGGCATACTGTACGCCGAACAGGCGCACATCCCGTAACTGTTCGACGCGGATAAATCCGGAGCGAAGACCGTCGTCGACGTCGTGGTTATTGTAAGCAATCTCATCGGCGAGATTCGCCACCTGGGCCTCGAGATTCGGGTGCGTCTTCTCAATAAAGCGCCGACCGACATCGCCCAATGTCGCGGCATTCTTCAAAGAGCAATGCTTGAGGATACCTTCGCGCGTTTCATACGTGAGATTGAGGCCGGGAAACTCCGCATAGCGCTCTTCGAGCAGATCGACGGCACGCAGCGACTGCAGGTTGTGTTCGAAACCGCCGTAGTCACGCATGCAGGCGTTGAGCGCATCCTGTCCGGAGTGGCCGAACGGTGTGTGCCCAAGGTCGTGGGCGAGTGCGATCGCCTCGGTCAGATCTTCATTGAGATTCAAGGTGCGTGCAATTGAGCGTCCGATCTGTGCCACTTCGATAGAGTGGGTGAGGCGGGTGCGGAACAGATCGCCTTCGTGATTCACGAACACCTGGGTCTTGTACTCGAGACGCCGGAACGCGCCACAGTGCACGATACGGTCACGGTCGCGCTGATATTCGCTGCGATAGGCAGGCGCGGCCTCGGGATATTTGCGCCCGCGCGAGCTGGCATCGCTCGCCGCATAAGGCGCCAAGGCAACACTCATGCCGACTCCCGGCATTGCTCCAGGGTTTCGTCCAGAAGTGCGTGCGGGAAATCCTGGGTGATCACCGCGTGCCCGAGTCCCTTGGGCAGCACGAGACGCAGCTAGTCCGGCCTCGACTTTTTTGTCCACGCTCATAAACTCGCGCAGCTGCGCACCGGAAAGCGTAGCAGGTGCCCGCGTTGGCAATTGCGCACGTTGCAAGAGCTTTTCGATGCGCTCAAATTCGACTGACGTAAGCCAACCGAGCCGGTGCGACAAATCCGCCGCCATACACATCCCGGCCGCGACTGCTTCACCGTGCAGCCATTCTCCATACCCGGCGCCGGTTTCGATAGCATGTCCGAAAGTGTGCCCAAGATTGAGCAGGGCGCGGCTCCCGGCTTCACGTTCGTCGGCCGCGACCACCTTGGCCTTGTCGGTGCAGGAACGCTCGATGGCATAGGCCAACGCCTGTGGATCACGCTGCATGAGCTTGTCCAGATTCTGCTCAAGCCAGACGAAGAATTCCACATCGCCAATCAAGCCATATTTGATCACTTCGGCCAGGCCCGCGGACAATTCCTTGTCCGGCAGGGTGGAAAGCGTATCCGTGTCGATGATGACACATTGAGGCTGGTGGAAAGCGCCGATCATGTTCTTGCCGAGAGGGTGATTCACGCCGGTCTTGCCGCCAACCGAGGAATCCACTTGCGCAAGCAGTGTGGTTGGAACCTGAATAAACGGCACGCCGCGCTGGTAGGTGGCGGCCGCGAAGCCGGTCATGTCGCCGACCACACCGCCGCCCAGGGCGATCAACGTGGTCTTGCGGTCGCAGCGATTCTTGAGCAAGGCGGTGAAAATATTGTTCAGCACGTCGAGGGTCTTGTAGACCTCGCCATCCGGCAGCACCACACTGACCGGATTCCATTCTGTGAGTTGCTTCAGCAAGGATTCGAGGTAGAGCGGGCCGACTGTCTCATTGGTAACCACCATCACGCGGCTGCCAGTAATGCAGGGCTTCAGCAATTCCGGCTGGTGCAACAGCCCACTGCCGATATGGATCGGGTAGCGGCGTTCGCCCAGCTCAACGTTCAGGGTTTTCATTTTTGCTCAATGCCTTGAGTCGCACGGCGACGTCACGTGCCACGCTCGACGGGGCACGCTGGCCGGTGTTGATAATGACGTCTGCGACCTCGCGGTAGATCGGTTCACGCTGTTGCAGAAGCTCTTCTATTTTGCCGCGTGGATTGTCGGTCTGCAGCAGCGGCCGGTTCCGGTCGCGACGCGTTCGTTCCACGAGAGTTTCGATATCGGCCTGCAGGTACAGCCACGATACCGCGTTCTTTGAGCACTTTCCGGTTTTCTTCCAGAAGTACCGCACCGCCGCCGGTAGCCAGAACAATATCCTGTATCACGAGTCAGCTCCTCGATAACCGCGCTTTCGCGGCGGCGGAACCCGTCTTCGCCCTCGATCTCGAAAATAACCGGAATCGACACCCCGGTACGTTTTTCGATCTCGTGATCGACATCGACAAACCGCTTGTGCAACAGCGTCGCCAGATGCCGCCCGATAGTAGTCTTGCCGGCGCCCATGGGGCCGATCAGGAAGACATTGCCCTGATGATTCATAACGGGCATATGCCAGTAGCACGAGAGGAAATCAAGCAGTCGCCTCCGGGTCGCATTGCCCGGCGGTGTCTGCAGCCGGGCAATACAACTTTATTTGAGGCTCAAGCTGTCCGAAAGAATGCGTGGCGTCAGGAAGATCAACAGCTCGGTTTTGTTGTCGAGTTTACTTTTCTTGTTGAACAACCAGCCCATGAGCGGCACGTCTGACAGGAACGGTACCTTGGTGACGGTGTTGAGCAGTTCCTGTTCGTAGATGCCGCCGATGACCACGGTCTGGCCATTGTCCAGAAGCACCTGGGTGGTGATTTCCTTTTTGTTGATCGTGCTGTCCTGCGGATCGGCCGAGTTGAAATTGTCCTTGGTGATCAAGACATCCAGAATCACCTTGTCGTCGGGCGTGATACGCGGGGTCACATCCAGGGCCAAAACCGCTTTCTTGATTAACGCAGTGACACCCTGCGCAGTAACCACCTGGAACACGCGCTCCTGGCCCTGCTCGATGCGCGCCTTCTTCTGGTTGGCGGTGATGAGGCGCGGGCTGGAAATGACCTTGCCCTGACCCTCTTCCTCCAGCGCGGACAACTCCAGACTCAGGAGATTGCCCCCCGGTAAATTGAGAATGGTGGCAATCGATGCCGGCGCAGAATTGCCAATGCCGCTCGCGCCCAGGTTAACGCTCAGGCCATTTCCAGCCATATCGATGGGTAACCCTCGTACCATATTCGATGCGCAGCCCAATGTTCCGCAAGTGGTGCCGGCCGCGTTGTCTCCAATTGGGCCCTGTGCCGCGACACCCCATTTGACGCCCAGGTTTTTGGCGAAGGTATCGCGCGCCTCAACCAGCCGCGTCTCGATCATCACCTGGCGTACCGGTTGATCGAGCGCGGCAATCAGCTTGCGCACTTCCTTGATCTTGCTCGGCGGTGTCCTGGATGAGCAGGGTGTTGGTGCGTTCATCCACGGTGACCTGGCCGCGCGGCGACAGCAGCGTGTTGGATCTCGGTTTCGACCTTGTCCACTCGCACATATTGGGCGGTGTCGTTATCGTCAATCCGGCGCCAGCCTGATGCCCGCCCGACGGTCGATTGCCTTGATGGACTTGAGCAGCTTGGCGATATCTTCAGCCTTGGAATAATTTATCTGGATCAGTTCCGACACCAGTGCCTCGAGTTCCATGACATTCTTGCCGGCCTCGAGCGCCGCCTTCTCCTTCGCCGCCACCTCATCCGCCGGGCCGACCGTGACCACGTTGCCGCTCTTGCGAACAGCCAGATTCTTGGCCGTGGCGATAATGTCCAACGCCTGATCCCAAGGCACATCCTTGAGGCGTAAGGTGAGATTGCCCTTAACCGAGTCGCTGGTCACGAAGTTGAGATTGGTGAAATCGGCGATCACCTGCAGGGCGGCGCGCACATCGATGTTCTGGAAGTTGAGCGACAACTTGTCGCCCGAATAGCCGAATTCATCCTTCTTCTTCTCGCCCGGCTTCTCCACGATCGGTTTCACGTTGACCGTAAACAGTTCGCCGGCCTGGTAGGCGAGGTGCTCGTACTTTCCCTTGGCGACAATCACCAGGCGCACGTTCTTGCCTTGCACAAAGGTATCGATATTGGAAACCGGCGTGCCAAAGTCCGTTACATCCAGTCGGCGCTGCAGCTCGGCAGGAATGCCAGTGTCGAGGAAATCGACAATAATTTCGCCGGCCTGCTCGCGAATGTCGATGCCGACACCGGTATCGGACAGACCGATAATGATCTTGCCATCACCCTGCGGGCCGCGGCGGAAGTCGATTCCCTTGAGGCTGTGCTTGCCGGGACGCGCGGCGCTGGCGAAGCGCGTGGTCTTGGCCGCTTGCGTGCCGGCCACCGCGCCTACTGGATTTTCCACTGTGATGGTATAGCTGCGGCCGTCTGAGGTGCGGTGTAGGCAGCCGGCTTCACCAGATTCAGAACCACGCGTGTGCGGTTCCTGCCCCTCGACCGCGTTAACGCTGGTGATGGCGCCCATACCCACCTTGACGCTGGTCTTGGCCATGTTGACTCGTGTGTTCGCGAAATCCAGTGCGATACGCGCCGGATTGCTGGTCGTAAACACGGCGGGCTTGGCGGGCGTTCCCGCCATGCGCAGCTGGATCTGGACGCGATCGCCCGGAAGTTTTGCGTACACGATTTCTTCGATCGAATTCGAAGGTCACGCGGTGGCCGCTTGCGCGGACTGCCGCAACGACGGCGGCTGCCGGTGGGCTGCCGCCTGGCTTACCGGCTTACACCTTGCCGGCTGCGTCCCCGCCGGCTAACCTGCGCGATCACACGATAACCGTAGGTTGCGGGCTCCACCTTGAGCTGGCCCGGTTCGGTCAGAAGAAAATCGACGTGGACACCGGTGCCCGTGTCGGAAAGGTAAGGGTAGACACCCTTTACGGCACCCGCGACCTTCGACATCCGTCACATCACGCAATACCGTGTCGGAGAGCCGCAGGCGCAGGCGTTGTCCCGCATCGAGTGTCTGCACTTCGTATGCCGGCGAACCGCTCACCCAGACCTGCAAGGCTGGGAGTGCCGGCGTTGTCTTCCCAGGACAATGCAGTCAAGTCGCCGGCGAATGCGGCACCGCACGCCAAGAAAAGAAATGCTGTCACACATCGCGCCAATGTCCGCGCAATTGTCGTACCCCGGCCCGTATTTTCCATATTATTCTGGTTCATGATTGCGCCCTCTTATTCCGTATGGCAATGCTTGCTTCGCGTTCCACCCATTCGCCCAGCGCGCCCTGAATCAATTCGACAAGGTCGATTTTCTCATCGGTAACGCGCGTGATGCGGCCGAAGTTCTGTCCAAGATGATTACCGGTCTGCACACGGTACACGGCCCCCTCTGTTGTCTGGATAATTCCCCAAGACTGCTTGCCTTTACTGAGCGTGCCGACCATCTTGAGGGCATCGAGCGGGAAGTCCTCAAGCGGCTCCTTGCGCCGATTCATGTCCGGTCGCGGCCCGCTCAGCTTGGCCTGTAAGGACTGAGGTCCTGAGATTGGACGGTGAAAACGGATTGGTGAGATCGGTGGCCGCGTACGCGAACGCCTCGTAAGGCTTGATCTCCGGGCAGCGGTTCGATTTTTGGTTTACGATCGGCGTGTGCGTTTTTCACAAAGTCGCGCAGGTCGTCAAGTCCGTCGCTGCTGCAACCGGAGAGCATGACAAGTGCCAACACAAGCGGTAACAGGGCGCGTCTCACTTTGCGCCTCCAGCTGGTTTTGCTGCCGGCTTCGCACCTGGCTTGGCCTGTCTTCGGCTTGAGCGCCTCGATTTCTTCGGGCTCGAGGTAACGGAAAGTGCGCGCCACCGCCGACATGGTCAGAATTCCGGTTTTTGAATCGGCGGCGATATCGATGCCGCCAATGGTGACAATTCTTGGCAGCGCCGCCAGGTCGCTCACAAACTGTCCGAGTTCGTGATAACCGCCGGTTACCTTGATATTAATCGGCAGTTCGGCATAGAAATCCTGCGGCTTCTCTTTCTCGGGCTTGAACAATACGAAATTGAGTCCGCGCCCGAGACCCGCCTGGGTGATGTCCACCAGCAGGTTCGGCACCTCGGTCTTGTTCGGCAGTTGGCGCAGCAGTGTGCCGAATGCCTGGTGCATATCATCCATCTGCAATTTGTAAGCCGGCAGATTGATCGCCATGCCTTTCTTGCTGAGATAGGTCTCCTTGAGACCCGCCTCTTTCAGTTGAACTTGCTCGAATTCTGCAAGTTCGTCGGCAATCAGGAACCAGTAGCCGCCGAACAGCAGCGCGACACAGATAATGGCAATGCCGCCGATCTTGACCGGCAACGGCCAGCCGGGAATGTTGTTGATGTCGATATTCTTGAGATCGTCCAGCGTCATGGCGCCGCCTCGTCTTTTTCCTGCTTGGCCTTCTGGCTGACCCGCAGCGTGAACTCGCTGACGCGGTCACTGCCCTTGGTCTTGACGTTGATGACATCCAGGTCCGGTTTTGATGAACCAGTCGGATGCATCGAGGTTGCGCATAAACGCCGACACGCGCGCATTCGATTGTGCATTGCCGTTCAAGGTGATGAGTCTGCCCGGCCTGCTTGAGACTGGTGAGGTACATGCCTTCGGGCAGTTTGCGCACCAGGTCATCGAACAGGTGTACGATCTGGGTGCGATCCATCTGCAACTGCTGGATCACGCGCATGCGCGCCAGCAGCGCGGCGCGTGCCGCCTGCAGTTCCTTGATCTCCTTGATCTCTTCATCGAGTTTCTTGGTCTCGCTGACAAGATAATCGTTGCGCTTCTGCTGGTTCTCAATGAGGCCGCTGACATGCAGGTGCGCATAGAAAATAACCAGACCCATGAGGATCCAGGCGCCGACGGCGATCGACAAGAGCTGACGATCCTGTTCCTTGCGGCGCAGGTCGCGCCAAGGCAGAAGATTGAGGCGCGTCACGAGTCGAATCCCCGCAGCGCCAGTCCGCAGCTGATCATGAGCGAGGGCGCGTCCGCGGCCAGCATCTGTGGCTTGATGCGCGAGGCCAGCGACATGCTGGAAAACGGATTGGCGCCAGCCGCGTCCACACCGACGCGCGCCGCCACCAGCTCATCGATACCGGGAATCTGCGAGCAGCCGCCCGCGAGCAGCACCTGATCGACGCTGTTGAACGGGCTCGACGAATAGAAGAACTGCAGGGCACGCATGACTTCCTGGCAGAGCGCCTCCATGAACGGGCGCAGCACGTCGGTCTGATAGTTGTCCGGCAATCCACCCTGTTTCTTGGCCAGCCCGGCTTCCTCATAGGAAAGGCCGTAACGTCGCTGAATTTCTTCCGTCAGCTGGCGTCCGCCGAAGGTATGATCACGCGTGTAGACCGAGCGGCTGTTGTGCATGACATTAATCGTGGTCGTGGTCGCGCCGATGTCCATGACCGCCACGGTCTTCTCCATGCCCGCGCCGGGCATGCTCCGGGCAATAAGCCCGTAGGCGTTTTCCATGGCGTAGGTTTCGATATCAATCACAATCGGCGTAAGTCCGGCGCCCTCCGCCACTGCCGCATAGTCATCCACGATTTCCTTTCGGCAGGCGGCGAGCAGTACATTCACCTGCTCATCACCCTCGGACGCGGCGCCGAGCACATAGAAATCCATATTCACTTCGTCGAGCGGATAGGGAATGTGGCGGTCGGCTTCCATTTCAATCTGGGTCTGCATGTCGCTGTCGCTCAGACCTGCCGGCATGCCGACAATTTTGCTGATCACATGCGAACCCGGCACGGCGAGCGCCGCGTTTTTGAGGCGAGTGCCGGAGCGCTTCACCACCCTGGCGATGGCCTGCGCAACCTGATCGACTTCGGTAATGCTGTGCTCGACCATGGCGTTCTGCGGCATGGGTTCGACAGCGTAGCGTTCCACGCGAAAGTGCTCGCCGGCCTGACTGAGCTCCAGAACCTTGACGGAGGTAGCACTGATGTCCACCCCCAAGACAGGTGGTCTTTTCTTGACCAGCAACTTGCCCAGAAAGGCCGAAGCAGCCGGTTTGTTCCCTGTCTGTGGCGCAGGTTTATTCTTGGCCAGGAATTTACCCAGCATAATTGTTATTTTCCTCTTGTTCCCAGTAGGTTATATAGACTATATGCAATATTGCATTAAATGCTACCCCCAAATATAGACGAAGACAAACGGAAATGACAAATGCCATTTGGCTTGAGCGTAAATCTGTTTATACTTCGGAAACTCCGCACGGATCTCCGGTCAAACCTCTGGCCTCATTTCCGGCAATTCAGACTCCCGTCGCATGAAGCCTCTGCACAGCCTGTTCACCAGGCTCAAAATCACCCCCTTTCTCCCGCAAAAACCCTGGCAAATAGCGCTTTTTGCCGTTACCGGGATGTTTGTGCTGGGGGTATTTCTGGCCGCCGCCGTGGCCCTGATTCTCACGCCGACCCTGCCGTCGCTGGGCGACCTGAGCGAGGGCCACCTCAAGGTGCCGCTGCGCGTGTACAGCGCGGAAGGCACCTTGATTGCCGAATTTGGCGAGGAACGGCGCATCCCGATCAAGGTTGCCGATGTGCCGCCTCAGCTGATTCGCGCGATTCTGGCCGCCGAAGACGACGCATTTTATTATCACCAGGGCGTCGATTTTCAGGGCATCCTGCGCGCCGCCATCAACAACCTGCGGCGCGGACGCACTTCGGAGGGCGCCAGCACCATCACCATGCAGGTGGCGCGCAACTATTTTCTGTCGCCGGAAAAAACCTACACACGCAAAATCAAGGAAGTGCTGCTGGCATTCAAGATTCGAACGCGAATTCAGCAAGAACGAGATATCTGGAGCTCTATCTCAACAAAATATATCTTGGCAGTCGCGCCTACGGTTTCGCGGCCGCCGCGCAAATTTATTTCGGAAAAAATCTGAACGAGCTCACGATCCCGGAAATGGCGCTGCTGGCCGGGCTTCCCAAGGCACCCTCGCGTTATAACCCGCTTGCCAATCCGGACAGCGCGCTTGAACGGCGTGCCTATGTGTTGCGACGCATGCTGAAACTCGGAGTCATCGATGAAACCACGTTCACCGAGTCCATGAACGCGCCGCTCGGCGCCAGCCGCCACGCGCTGCGTTTCAGCGTGGACGCGCCGTATGTCGCGGAAATGGTGCGTCAGATCATGGTCGAGAAGTACACCGAAAGCAGCAGCTACGCCGACGGCTATCACGTCTACACCACGATCCGCGTCAAGGACCAGCAGGCCGCGGACGCGGCACTGCGCAAGGCGCTGCTCGCCTACGATCGCCGGCACGGCTGGCGCGGCCCGGCCGGACAAGAGAACATCAGTCGCATGACCGCGACCGACCGTCTCGATGAATTGCTCAAGGATTATCCGAACGTGGGCAACCTGATTCCGGCGATCATCAAGTACACCGATGAAAAACTCGCCATCGCCTACATCCAGGATGGCACCAGTATCGAGCTTGGCCTGCCGGCGGTTGCCTGGGCGGCGCAGCACATCGACGAAGACACGCTCGGACCAGCCCCGAAGCGAATCACGGACGTGCTTCGGGTCGGCGATGTGGTCTATCTCGAACGCGTACGAACGAAGAGACGATGGATAGTTGGCGCAGGTGCCCGAGGCGGAAGGCGGCTTCGTGTCGCTCGACCCCAAGAACGGCGCGATCCTGGCCCTGAGCGGCGGCTTCGACTTTCGCCTCAACCAGTACAATCACGCGGCACTCGCGCAGCGCCAGCCCGGATCGAGCTTCAAGCCGTTCATCTATTCCGCGGCGCTGGAAAAAGGCTTTACACCGGCAAGCCTGATCAGCGGTGCGCCGATCGTAATCGAAGATGTCTCGCTCGAAGACGAGTGGCGTCCGGAGGACTACTCGCACAAGTTCTTCGGCCCGACGCGCCTGCGCAAGGCGCTCGCGCTTGTCGCTCAACCTGGTCGCAGTGCGCCTGTTGCGCGCCATCACGCCGGAATATGCGGCCGAGTATATGGGGCGTTTCGGATTCGATCCCGCGAAGCTGCCGAAGAACCTGTCGCTCACGCTCGGCACCGCCGATGCGACGCCGTTGCAAATGGCCGAGGCATTCGCCGTATTCGCCAACGGCGGATACCGCATCCAGAGTCACCTCATCCAGCGCATCGAAGACGCCAAGCACAATATTATCGAACAGGCCAATCCAGTCGTGGTCTGCCCGGATTGCCCGGCACCCAAGGGCAATGACCCGCAGGGGCGCGGAAGTGTCGCGGAAGGCGGAATGCCGGAAGCGACCGACCCACGGGGACTTGAAGTTGTTGCAGGAGAACCAGCATCAGAAATGACTGATCCCTCCAAGCCCGTGCCCCGTTATGCGGAGCAGGTGATCACGCCGCAGAACAGCTTCCTTATGAACAGCATCCTGCGCGACACCGTGAGTTATGGCACGGCGCAAGCCGCGAATGTGCTCAACCGCAAGGACCTGGCCGGCAAGACCGGCACCACCAACGACCACCGCGATGCCTGGTTCAACGGCTTCAACAGCGATCTCGTGGCGATCTCCTGGGTCGGCTTCGACCAGAACCAGTCGCTCGGCAAAGGCGAGACCGGCGGGCGCGCTGCGTTGCCCATGTGGATCGACTACATGCGCGTGGTGCTGGAGGATGTGCCGGAAAAACCGCTGCTGCCGCCACCCGGCATGGTCGCCGTGCACATCAACCGCGAGACCGGAAAACCCGACCGCGCCTTCTGATCCGGACGCGATGATCGAGTACTTTATCGAGGGCACGTCCGAAGCCAGCACCGATGTGCTCGAACGCTGGAACCGCACCGGCGCCGGAGGGCGTGCGCGAGGGCCTGTTCTGATGGCCGGCCGTCGCCCCACAGGGACGTGGAAGAGTCGCGGGAGGCGAGATGCCGTGAGCGACCGCCGGCCGGCGCCGCGCATGGCGCCGAAGAACTCCGCCAGCGCCTCAGCCGCGAGGCGGCGCGCATCATGGCCGAGGAAGGGGTACTCGACTTTCATGCCGCCAAGCGCAAGGCGGTGGATCGCCTGAACCTGCCGGAAGCCAGACACCTGCCATCCAACCAGGAAATCGAGCAGGCGCTGGCCGAGCATTTGCAGCTCTTCCATGCCCGGCAATTGCCGCAAACCCTGCAACACCTGCGACGTCTGGCGGTTGAGGCCATGCGTTTTCTGGAACGTTTCGGGCCGCGTCTGGTGGGGTCGCTGCTTACCGGGCATGTCACCCGGTTTTCTGACAATCCAATTGCATGTAACCGCCGACTCCCCGGAACTCGTGGCATTTTTCTTGCGAGAACACGGCATTCCCTATCAGGAAACCAGCAAACGCCTGCGCTTCGGCGGAGACCGCAGTGAAATGGTGCCCGTCTACGGTTTCCTGGCCGAAGACACCGCGATTGAGGTCAGCGTATTCAGTGCCACCGCGGCGCGCGAAGCACCCCTTAGCCCGGTGGATGGCCGGCCGATGAAACGAGCCGGCCTGAAGGAAGTCGAGGCATCTTTGAGACGACCTGATTTTCCCGGTCTTGCCAAACGCCAGACTGTGAATTACATTAAAATTCATGGGTTAGCTGGAAATACCTTAACAAGATTCTGAGTAGGTGCGGAAACACCACACCGCGTCCGAAAACAACGAAGAATGAGGCTATCGAAATGATCAAAACAACACTGTCCAGGCGTTCGCGTTGCGGCTTTCTGCCTGCCGCTGACGCTGGTGGCGAGTTGTGGCTCGGAAAGCGGTGACCATGTCGCCCCGCCCGCGCCCCCCGGATCAACCATCACTGTGAATCCTGATGGAAGGCCTGGGAGGTTGGACTCCGGGGTCTGCACCAACACAGTTATGCAGGACACCTACTTCAATATCCGGTGCGAAATCCAAGCGGCGTACCGCTGACGAACGTGGGGATTGCTGTAAGCCTTGATCTATCGCCCGGTACGTTTGTTCCGCCTCCCCAGGTAATGTACTTATTTGATGATCTGGATAAGGACGGTCTGTTCACCGATCCAATCACGGTGTTCCCGCACTATGTGTCGACCGGCGGTGCCGGCACCAAAATGGTGATGGTTCGTTACGACCTTGGCGGCTGCGAATACGGCGGCAACCTGGATGCGTTCAGCGGCACGGCTTTTGGTTCTACCCATATCAGCGTTGAGAATCCCTAAAATTCCTGGCCACAGAGCTCGGCAGGGTGGGCACGTCGTTCGTGCCCACGCGTTTTGAATCCGCGTGGGCAATGCAATAGTTGATATCTGCTCCACCCTGCATGGGCGTTGGCCATTTCCCTGACAAGATAATCAGAATGAGTATGCACGCGGTGCTTTCCGTGTCGATCTCCACACCCAGGCTCGTGCGGTGTTCACAAGCTGATTGACCTCCATGCTGAATACCTGAGCCGGCACGGCATTCGGGTGCTTTGCCGGTTCGCGACCAGGAGATAGACTGGACCGCGAAATATGCATTCGGAAATGAACCGGACTCACCCACCACCGCCGGGAGATCGCCATGCAAACACATCGCCCACACCACACACTGTCTGTCGTCGCACGCCTTGTGCTGTTTACGGCCTGCGCCAGCCTGCCGCTCACCAGCGTCTGCCGCCGGCAGCATCACCATCGCCAAGCAGGCGCCGTTTGCCCAGCAGCTGAGCGTGCCGGATGCCGTGCGGGCGGAATGCAACCTCCCGACCCGGGTCAGCGAGTTCGTGAAGGAATATGCCGACAAGAACTACGACAAGGTGGTGCTGGCCGACAACGTCTCCGCCGGTACGCCGGGTCAGGCGCTGTCCATGAAGATCGTCGGTCTGAGCGGTGCCGGCGGCGGCGCCTGGTCCGGCGCCAAACACGTGACAGTGGAAGGCACGCTGTGGGACAACGGCAAGGTCAAAGGCACGTTTACTGCCACGCGTTACTCCGGCGGCGGGGCATTCGGCGGCTACAAGGGCACCTGTTCCATCCTCGGTCGTTGCGTCAAGGCAATCGGCAAGGACGTGGGCGGATGGCTGCTGGCGCCAGACATGAATGCCAAGCTCGGCGACGCCAAGTAAGCGCGTCCTGTTTCCAGCAAAGGGCGAGGCTCAGCCTCGCCCTTTTGTTTTGGTGCGCCGCTTCTCGGTCCTGCGGCGCGCCGGTAGAATAGCCTGCAGCTCTGTTCCCCCCGACCCACAAGGACCCGTTTTGAAAGCGCAAATTGAAAGCCTGCTGAACGCGGCCATCGCCGGCCTGCAGGCCGAAGGCGGCCTGCCGCACGACGTGGCCGTTAAGGTAGAAATCGATCACGCACGTTCCAAAGAGCACGGCGACTTCGCCTGCAACGTGGCGCTGGCACTGGCCAAGGCCGCCCGGGCCAAGCCGCGCGAACTGGCCGAGCGCATCGTCAAGGCACTGCCGGCCTCGGCATTCGTCGAAAAGGTCGAGATCGCCGGGCCGGGATTCATCAATTTCTTTCTCAAACAGAATGCCTACCAGCAGGTGATTGCGCAGATTCTGGACGCGGGTACCGGCTACGGCTGTTCGACGGTCGGTGCCGGCAAGCGCGTGCAGGTCGAATTCGTGTCGGCCAATCCGACCGGCCCGTTGCACGTCGGCCACGGACGTGGCGCGGCCTACGGCGCGGCGGTCGCCGATCTGCTGGCTGCCACCGGCTTCAGTGTGCACCGCGAGTATTACGTCAATGATGCCGGCCGGCAGATGGACATTCTCGCCACCAGCGTGTGGCTGCGCTATCTGGAACTGTGCGGCGAGAAATTTATTTTCCCGTCGAACGCCTACAAGGGCGATTACGTCTACGACATCGGCGCCACCCTGCACCGCGAGAACGGCGACAAGTACCGGCACCCGGCGGACAAGCTGTTCGAAGGCGTGCCGGCCGACGAGCCGCAGGGCGGCGACAAGGAAAAACACATTGACGCACTGATCGAACGTTGCAAGGCGTTGCTCGGTCCGCCGGGCTATCGCACGTCTGTTCGATCTCGGCCTGAACGTGATCCTCGACGACATCCGCCAGGACCTGAAAGAGTTCGGTGTGGTGTACGAGGAGTGGTACTCGGAACGCGCGCTGGTCGAGACCGGCGCGGCCGATCGCGCCATTGAGCGTCTGAAGAAAAGCGGCCATGCGTACGAGAAGGACGGCTGCGCTCTGGTTCCGTTCCACCGACTATGGCGACGAGAAAGACCGGGTGCTGGTGCGCGACAACGGCCAGAAGACCTATTTCGCGCACGACATCGCCTACCACATGGACAAGCTGGAGCGCGGCTTCGACCGCGTGATCGATATCTGGGGCGCCGATCACCACGGCTATGTGCCGCGCGTAAAGGCCGCGCTCGCGGCGCTCGGCGATGACCCCTCCAGGCTCGATGTGCTGCTGGTGCAGTTCGCGATTCTGTATCGCGGCGGCGAGAAGGCGCAGATGTCCACACGCTCCGGCGAATTCGTCACATTGCGTGAACTGCGTGCCGAAGTCGGCAACGACGCCGCGCGCTTCTTCTATGTGCTGCGCAAGTGCGAACAGCACATGGACTTCGACCTCGACCTGGCCAAGTCGCAGTCAAACGACAACCCGGTGTTTTATATCCAGTACGCGCACGCGCGCGTGCACAGCGTGTTCCGGCAGCTGAAAGAAAAGGGTTTCACGCGCGACCGGGCACGCGACACCACCGGCCTCGACCGCCTGAGTGAATCCCACGAGCAGGCCATGATGGCCACGCTGGCGCGCTACCCGGAGGTGGTCGAAAGCGCGGCGCTCGCGCATGAACCGCATGTACTGGCCTATTACCTGCGCGAACTGGCGAACGACTTCCACACCTACTACAACGCGCACACCTTTATTGTCGACGACGCAGTGTTGCGCGAACGCGCGCCTCAACCTGATCGACGCCACACGCCAGGTGCTGGCCAACGGTCTCGGCCTGCTCGGTGTCTCGGCGCCGGAAACCATGTAGAGTCCGCCCATGGCCAAGGCACGTCGCTCCCCGTCCCGTTCCAGCAAGAAATCACACGGCTACCTGTGGCTGATCGCCGGGCTGCTGCTGGGCGGCGCACTCATGTGGGTAACGCAGCATTATTATTATCGCGACAGCAAGCCTTTTACCGGTTTTGCCAACCTGTTCTCTTCCAGCAAGAAACCTGCTGACAACGAAGAGAAGAAAAGGCCGGAGGCTGAACGTCTGCCGAAGCCGAAGCTCGATTTCTACACGATCCTGCCGGGCGAAACCGTGTTGCCGGAACCGAAGGGCAGCGGCAAGAAGGCCGCCAAGGCCGAGCCAGCGGATGCCGGCGTGAGCTACATTTTGCAGGCCGCCGCCTTCACCAGCAACGAGGATGCCGACCGCCTCAAGGCCAAGCTGGTGCTGAACGGCATGGAACCGCATATCGAGAAAATCACGGTGGGTGACAAGGGAACCTACTACCGTGTGCGGCTCGGGCCCTACTCCAGTCTCAGCTCACTCGATGCCGCCAACGCCAAGCTCTCGGGGCTCGGCATCAAGGCGTTGCGCATCAAGGTGAAGAAAAGTACTGGCTGATGTACCAGATGTTGTCCTGGATCACTCTTCCAGATAGGTGTACCCGTCCAGGCCTTCCTGGAATTCCTTCAGGTATGACTTGCGGGTTTCGGAATCGAGATCTTTTACCTCGGCGATTCTCTCGCGGTAGGATCCGAGCAGGTCTTCAGCATCGAAATGCACATAGCGCAGCACCGAGCCGACGGTATCGCCGCGCCGCGCCAGAGTGAGTTTGTGGCCGCCGTCGGCGGTCGGCTCGACATGTACCGAGTCGGTATCGCCGAACAGGTTGTGCATGTCGCCCAGAATCTCCTGATAGGCGCCAAGCATGAATATGCCAAGCAGGTACGGTTCACCGGGCTTCGTGGCATGCAGCGGCAGAGTCGTTTCGATGCCCTCACCGTCGACATACAGATCGATACGGCCGTCCGAATCGCAGGTGATGTCCTGCAGCACCGCGCGGCGCTCAGGCTGCTCATCCAGGCGATTGAGCGGCAACACCGGGAAAATCTGATCGATTGCCCAATGGTCGGGCATCGACTGAAATAGCGAGAAGTTGCAGAAATACTTGTCGGCCAGTTTCTCGTTCAGTTCGTCGAGCGCCTCGCGGTGGGCGCGCGTACCGGGCTGGAGTTTGTCGCGCACCGCGTGGCAAATAGCGAAGTACAGCTGTTCGGCACGGGCACGCTGCGCGAGCGTGAGCTGACCGTTTGCGAACATGCCCTGCGCCTGTTCGAGGTGATGCACGGCGTCGTGGTAGGTCTCAAGCGTCGGATGACTGGCGATGTCCTCCAGTCCGCGCCACAGATTTCTGGATCACCTGCGGTTCGTCGGCGTTGGCCTGCTTCGGCATTGCCGCGCCCGGTGCCTGCTCAACGTCAGTGACATTGGTGATCAACACCGCGTGGTGCGCGGTCATGGCGCGTCCGGACTCGGTGACAATGTCCGGGTACGGCAGCTGGCGCTCGTCACAGATTTCCTTGAGCGCATGCACGATGCTGTGTGCGTATTCCGCGACGCTGTAGTTCATGGAGCAGAAGGAACGCGAGCGCGTGCCCTCGTAATCCACGCCCAGACCGCCGCCGACATTCACCGTCGTGATCGGCGCACCGGCATCACGCAAAGCCGCATAGTAGCGCACCGCCTCGTGCATGCCGGTCTGGATGTGCTGGATGTTGGCGATCTGCGAACCCATGTGAAAGTGCATCAGTTGCAGGGCATCGAGCATGTTGGCGGTGCGTAGATAATTCGGCGACGCGCAGCACTTCGTCTGCCGACAGGCCGAACTTGGACTTTTCGCCGCCGGTATTCTGCCACTTACCGGCTCCGAGCGAGGCAAGGCGCACACGCACGCCAAGCAACGGGGCGATACTCAGCGCTGCAGATTCCGCCAGCACAAGCTCCAGCTCGGAGAGTTTCTCGACCACGATATACACGCGCAGGCCGAGTCGCTTGCCGAGCAGCGCCAAACGAATGTACTCGCGGTCCTTGTAGCCGTTGCACACCACGATTCCGCCGATGCGCGAGCGCGCCAGCACCGCCAGCAATTCGGGCTTGGAACCGGCTTCGAGACCGATGCGCTCGCCGCCATGCGCGAGCATGGCTTCCACCACGCTGCGCTGCTGGTTGACCTTGATCGGGTAGACCGCCGTGTAGCGGGCCTGATACCCATCGGCCTGCATGGCGACGCCAAAGGCGCTGCGCAGCTCGTCTATTCGATGGTGCAGAATGCCCGAGAAACGTACCAGCACCGGCAGCGTCAGCCCCTGACCGGCGAACTCCTGGGTCAGGGCATGCAGATCGATGCCGGGATGGCCGGCGCGCGGGTCGGGGCGAGCGATCACATGGCCAGCCTCATTGATGTCGAAGTAGCCATTGCCCCAATGGGCGATGTTGTAGATGTCACGCGATTGCGCAATGCTCCAGCTCATAGGCCCAGTCACTAGTGATGAGTCGCGGGCCGCTAGTATACTAGGCGTCTCCAACCCCGCACAGCCGCCAAGATATGTCGCTCGATAAAAGCTGGTACACCGAAGAATGGGCCGAACAGGGCTGCAGCCATCTCCCTCAAGACCGTAAAGAAGCTGCACGACGAACAAAGCACCTACCAGCGCATCGAGATCTACGAGACCGAAACCTTCGGCAAACTCATGACACTCGACGGCCTGGTGATGGTCACCGACCGTGACAATTTCGTGTACCACGAAATGATGACCCACCCGGCGCTGTTCAATCACCCGGATCCGAAACGAGTGCTCATCATTGGCGGGGGCGACTGCGGCACGTTGCGCGAAGTGCTCCGGCATTCGGGCGTGGAGCAGGCCGAGCAGGTGGAGCTGGACGAACGTGTGACGCGCGTGGCAGAAATGTTTTTCCCTGAATTGTGCGAGAAAAACAGCGATCCGCGCGCACGCCTGCACTTCACAGACGGCATCCAGTGGGTGGCGGACGCCAAACCGGGCTCCTACGACGTGATCATCGTCGACTCGACCGACCCGGTCGGTCCAGCGGCTGGCCTGTTCTCCGAAACCTTTTACAAGAACTGCCACCGGGCGCTGCGCGCGCATGGCATTGTGGTCGGGCAAAGCGAATCGCCGTTGTTTCACCCCGACCTGATCGTCTCCATGCATCAGGCGATGCGCGCCGCCGGGTTTACCGACACCGCCACGCTCCAGTTTCAGCAGTGCACCTATCCCTCCGGCTGGTGGAGCTGCACCATGGCCTGCAAGGATGCCGCGCTCGACGGTTTCCGCGAGCAAGCCGCGGCCGGCAAGGACTTCGCTACCCGCTATTACAATGCCGCCATTCATCGCGCCGCGCGCGCCCTGCCCGAATTCCTGGTGCAGGCGCTGCGCTGACCGCCATTACCCATACACCGTGCGTCGTTGAATTGCGCACTGAATCCAGCATGGAACCCACGCACCCTCTCCACATTCATTGACGATGTATCAATTAGGACCGGCCTGAAATTGCCCAGAAATCGCCGTATAGCCTCGAACTCGCCCCTAGGACCTGCTTCTGGTGCGCCGGCGGGCGTTCCTGGAACCAGCCGTTCTGCGATGGCGCGCACAAAGCTGCGAGTTTCACGCCATGAAGCTCGAAATAGCACAAACCTCCCAAGTAGTGCTGCACGGCGGCAAGCCCGGCAAGAACGAACCCTATTGCGATGGTAGTCACAAGCAGCTGTAACCGCTGCCGGCAAACATGGCAAGCAGGCCCGACAGGATATATCCTTAGTTAGGTATTCAGGACAAAAGCAAACCGGGAGGCAGATGTGAAAAAAATCGTGACTATCGTCGTGGCGCTTGTGGCGCTGCTGATTGCGGCTGTGGCCGGACTTCCTTACTGGTTTGGCATGCAGGCCGAGTCCGCCTACAACGCCATGCTGCAGAAAATGGCTACCGACGGCGAGCTCACTGTCAGCAGCAACAAATTTCAGCGTGGCTGGTTCGAATCCACAGCCGACACGACTTTCACGGTGACCAATCTGCCAATGGTCACCGTCAGCATGCTGCATCGCATCAGCCACGGGCCACTGCCGCTGGATGACGATTTCCAGTTCCAGCCGCTGCTCGCGCGGGTCAAGAGCCAGATTTCCGTCGGCCTGCCGGCCGGGGCCATCAAACCGCCACCGATAAGCAGCAAAACCAGCGTGTACCTCGCCGGCAACAGCAAAACACAGCTCACCATGGAGCCGTACAAAAAGTCCACGCCGAAGGCCGGTGAAACCAACAACGTCGACCTTGAGTGGAAAGGCATGAGCGGTGACTTTACGCTGAGCGCTGACTACAAGAACCTGAAGGGCGAGTTTAATGCGCCTGTCTTGCAGTTTTCTTTCAAGGACGGCAACTTCGTATTGAACAAGCTCAAACTCAGCGTGGACACACAGAAAAGCGCTTCCGGCCTCGATACCGGCAACGTGGCGTTGGACGTTGACAAGTTTGTGGTAGACGATCGAAAGAAGAGTGAATCCATCAGCCTGGATGGCTTGCGTCTCAGCAGCAATACCCAGGAAGCGGGCGGCAACCTCAACAGCACGCTGACCTTCCAGTTCCGCGCCATGGAATCCGGCGGCACCAAGCAGGGTGCAGCCCAGATCAACCTGCAACTGCGCAAACTGGACGTCGCGACCCTGGTGAAATTCCAGAATGAGGTACGTGCACTGAACAAGCAAAAGATGCCGCCGGAACAGGCGAACATGATGATGCTCGGCAAAACCATGGAGCTGCTTGGCCAACTCGCGAAAAAATCGCCGGAACTCGAGGTCACCAAACTCAGTTTCAAGGCGGCGGACGGTGAAGTCACTGGTAAGGCCAAGTTTGTGCTCGACGGCAGTCAATTGGATGTAAGCGGCAACCCGATGCTTATGCTCAAGGCGCTCAGTGGCGAAGGCGAGATCAGCCTGCCGGATTCAATCGTGCGCCTGCTCGCCGAGCCGGATGTGAAGCGTGACCTCGAGGTGCTCAAGACCAGCGGCAAGCTGTCCGAAGATGAGATCGCCAAGCTTACGCCAAAGCGCGTCGCCGCCATCACCACTCAGGCAATCAAGGAACTGCCGCAGTACAGGGAAAATGTCGTCAGTCGCCTGAAACTGGTGGCCGATGGACCGAACTATAAAATCGTCGCTGCACTAAAAGATGGTCAGTTGCGCGTAAACAACGAACCCCTGCAACTACCCTGAACGTTTAGTCACAAAAAAAACGGGCGCCATTTGGCGCCCGTAACTCTGTCCGTTGCAGAGAGGAGGAAGATTCTTACAGGTTGTAACCACGCTCGTCGTGCAGGCTGAGGTCGAGACCCTGAGTCTCTTCTTCGTCCGTCACACGCAGGCCGATGACAACGTCGATCACTTTGAGAATGATGAAACTGGCCACCGCGGTGTAACCGATGGTGATCAAGATGCCCTTGAGTTGCACCCCCAGCTGCGAACCGATGGTCATGCCTTCTGCCAGACCGACACCACCCAGGCTCTTGGCCGCGAACACGCCCGTCAACAGCGCGCCGATGATGCCGCCAATGGCATGCACGCCGAAGACATCCAGCGAGTCATCATAGCCGAGCGCCCGTCTTGAGCTTGGTCGACGGCCAGGAAGCATCCCACACCAGCCGCTGCGCCAATTGCCAAAGCGCCCATGGGACCGGCGGTTCCGGACGGCCGGGGTAATGGCCACCAGACCTGCCACGGCACCGGACGCAATACCCAACACGCTCGGCTTGCCGTGCGAACACCCACTCCACGAACATCCAGGCCAGCGCTGCTGCTGCCGTAGCAACCTGAGTCACAGCCATGGCCATGCCCGTGGTGCCATTTGCCGCGAGGTGCTGCCCGCATTGAAACCGAACCAGCCGACCCACAGCAGGCAGGCACCGACCAGGGTCATGACCAGGTTGTGCGGCGGCATGGCCGTCTTCGGATAACCGTTGCGCTTGCCGAGCACCAGCGCGGCCACCAGGCCTGCGATACCGGCATTGATGTGCACCACGGTGCCGCCCGCAAAGTCGAGCACGCCCTTGTCCCACAGGAAACCGCCGATCGCACGCACTCCACACCATGTGTGCCATCGGTAGGTAGGACAGCGTGAACCACAGCACCGATGAACACCAGCATGGCCGAGAACTTCATGCGCTCAGCAAAGGCACCCGACGATCAGCGCCGGGGTAATGACGGCAAAGGTCATCTGGAAGGTCATGAACACCGATCTCGGGAATGGTGCCCGTCTGACTGTCCACAGTCACACCCTTTGAGGAACGGCCTTGTCGAAATTACCGCACGAAGGAGAACAGATTCGTCACGCCCTTGGCCATGCCGCCGGTGGAGAAGGCCATGCTGTAACCGTACAACACCCACAACACGGATACCAGTGCGGTAGATCACGAAACATTGCATCATGACCGACAACACGTTTTTCGACCGCACCATGCCGGCGTAAAAGAGCGACAGACCCGGTATGGTCATAAACAACACCAGTGCCACCGAGGTCAGCATCCAGGCTGTGTCACCCGATTGGGTGGGCACCGGTGCCGCAGCAGCGCGCATCAGCCACCGGTGCCGTTTCGGCGGAAACCAACATTGGCAACGCCGCCATGCCAACGGCGAGCAGTGCGCCCAGGAACTTCTTCAATACTGATAAGTTTTTCATTTTCATATCTCCTGTCAGAGCGCTTCCTTGCCGGTTTCGCCGGTGCGGATGCGGACCACCTGTTCCACCTCCGACACAAAGATTTTGCCGTCGCCGATCTTTCCGGTGCGTGCGGCCTTGGTGATTGCTTCAACCACCTTGTCCAGCATCTTGGAATCGATCGCAACTTCAATCTTCACCTTGGGCAGAAAATCCACTACATACTCCGCACCGCGATACAGCTCGGTGTGGCCCTTCTGCCGCCCGAATCCCTTGACCTCGGTGACGGTCACGCCTTGCACGCCAACCTCGGCAAGTGCATCGCGCACGTCATCAAGCTTGAAGGGCTTGATAATGGCTGTTACCTGTTTCATGTTGTCTCCTCAGGGTAATAAGGGAGGGCCACGGTCATCCGTGGCCCCACCGGGTCTAGAATGTCTTTTGGATATAAACCGCCACCTGTGAAGCCGCCCAATCCTTACCATTCACGAGATACGACCCCGTCTCTGCATTGGTGTCGGTATAGACAGCACCAATCGTGAAGTCTTTCGGCAACGCGTAGCTTGCGCCGATTTTCCAGTCGGTGTAGTCGAAAATATCATTTCCGGTACCCGACACGGCAACCATACCCACATGGGCGAGAAGTGTGACCCCGGTCTTGGCAATCGGATAGCTAGCGGACAGGTCCGCGTAATACGTCCCTTTGCTGTCGACATAACCGAAGTAATCCGTCACCGCATAGGACAGCTTTGCCGTCAGCCACTGCCATGAAACCGCACCATAGACCTCAGCCGTATCGGCGCTGATAAAGCCAGTGTTCTTGTCGCCGGGGTAATAGTAATAAATGGCGCCGACGTCATATCCAAAGTCCGATTTGCCGAACGTGCCCTTGTAACCGCCGTAAAGATCCAGTTCGGCGCTTGAGGCGGTATACGCACCAGCGTCGCCAAGCCAACTGATGTTGGATCCCCAAGTGCCCGCATACAGACCGCTCGAATGGCCGTAGTCAAAACCACCTTGCACGGCAGCCTTTTCGGTGGTCTGGGTCACGCCACGGAAAATGTAGTTGCTGAAGATGCCGACATTTCCGGTGAAAGTGTGGTCTGACTGCTCGGCGGCAAACCCGACGATGGGCAGTCCGAGCGATGCTGCAACAGCTGAAGCAAGCACAAGCTTTTTCATAATACGATCCTCAAAGTTAGTGAAGGTGCATCACCACTAAAGCACGGCGCGTGCCAACATTGTTTATCTATATAATTCAATAGTTTGGATCGATAATCACACACCCAACCGGGTGCGTGTGCACCAACATGGAACAGGCTCGCCGTAGTAGTGCACAATTGCTGTGCAGACATGGTGCAGGCTATGCATATGAAACGCAGGGCATGCAACACGCCTAAACGGCGCATTCAGCCCGCGTGAATATGTGTCACTGCGGAAGCGGTCTACTACGAGAACCTACGGACTGAGCTAAAGCAGGAAACGATATGACAGATAGAGATACACAATCGCTGAGTCGAGGCTGGTATCCGCCAGGCCACCGCCCACGGTCAGGGCACCGAAGGCTTTGCTGAGCCACACCCCGTAATCTTCATAGTCCGGTCCGACATCCAGGCTGTAGTGCCCGGCGGTCAGATTCAGCTGGATATCGCTGCCCATGTCAAAATTCAATCGCCCCTGGAAGTAGGTGTTGTCGTTGACCGGGTCATGCCAGACCTTGCCGCTGACGGGTCCGAAACCGGCACCGGCGTACACCTCCCAGAAGCTGCTGCCCGACTCTCCCGGATACACGTAGACCACCGCGCCCCCATCGAGGCGCCATCCGGAATCAAATTGGTGGAAGTAGCCGGCAGAGCCGTCCACGCGCGCAAACGCATCGAATCCGGGGATATCAATTGTGGTGGCATACACACCCGCGTACAGCCCGCTGCGGTGCAAATAGTCATAGCCGCCATACAAGGCCGGGGCGAACATTTCATCATCGGTTGTGGTCGTGGTCACGGTGTGCTTCTTGCCGGTCATGCCGGTCATGCCACCATCGTGATAGAAATCCTGATCGGATGTTTGTGATACACCACGAAACAAACTGTTGGTGGTCACGCCGACGTAGACACTCGATCCCTCCGGAACCACATCCGCAACCACGGTACCTGCCGCCAGAAAGCCAATCACTGCCATGGTCCAACGTTGCACGAGCGTTCCCTCCGCACTTTTCCGAGTTTCACCGAGAAGTATGCCAGAAGTGATTGGTCTGGTCTGTGTCGCTTCTGTTACACTCATCCGCTGGAGCAGGCCCGTGATCAACCCGCAAAATATCGAGCAAGTGCTGGACTCGCTGCGCCGGGCGGTGCCCGGTGGGCTAGGTCAGGAAGTGGAAAAGAATTTGCGTGCGGCGCTGACTGCGGCGCTGGCCAAGCTTGACCTCGTCACACGCGAAGAGCTGGACGTGCAGTCCGCGGTGCTGGCGCGCACCCGCGCGCGTCTGGAAGATCTCGAGAAGCAGGTCGCAGAACTGGAGAAGTTGCTGCTCAAGAAGTAGGAATAGAAACTACTGCACAGGGAAAGGATTCCATGTCGCTTGCCGTTGTACACAGCCGCGCCCTTGCCGGCATCGATGCGCCGCCTGTCACGGTCGAGGTGCATCTTTCCAACGGACTGCCGGGTCTGTCGATCGTCGGTCTGCCCGAGACCGAGGTCAAGGAAAGCCGCGACCGGGTACGCAGCGCACTGCTCACCGCCAAGTTCGAGTTTCCCGCGCGCCGCATCACCATCAATCTCGCGCCCGCCGATCTGCCCAAGGAAGGCGGACGTTTCGATTTGCCGATTGCGCTCGGCATTCTCGCCGCCTCCGGCCAGATACCTGCTGTGGCATTGAATGATTTCGAGTTCATCGGCGAGCTGGCGCTCACCGGTCAGCTGCGTGCCGTGCGCGGCGCACTGACCGCGATGCTCGCTGCACGCACAGCGCGGCGCGCGCTGATTCTCCCGGTCGCCAACGCCGACGAAGCCATGCTGGTGGACGGTGCCAGAGTTTACGCCGCCACCCACCTGCTCGACGTCACCGCGCACCTGCATGGCACGACGCTGTTGCCTGCGCACCGGCTGGCGGCGCTGCCCACGGAAGACACCGGCCCTGACCTGCGCGAAGTGCGCGGGCAGCAGAATGCCAAGCGCGCGCTCGAAATCGCCGCGGCCGGCGGCCACAGCCTGCTGCTCATCGGCCCGCCCGGCACCGGCAAGACCATGCTCGCCTGCCGCCTGCCCGGCATCCTGCCACGCATGACCGACGCCGAGGCGATTGAGGCGGCGGCGGTTCAATCGGTGAGCCACCAGGGATTTTCACTGACGCGCTGGAAGAAGCGCCCATTTCGTGCACCGCATCACACCGCGTCCGGTGTGGCGCTGGTGGGCGGCGGCGGCAATCCGATGCCGGGTGAGATTTCGCTCGCGCACCATGGCGTGTTGTTCCTGGATGAGCTGCCGGAGTTCGACCGGCGCGTGCTCGAGGTGTTGCGCGAACCGCTGGAATCGGGCTCGATCACCATTTCGCGCGCCGCGCGCCAGGCGGATTTTCCGGCGCGCTTTCAGCTGGTTGCGGCCATGAATCCCTGTCCGTGCGGTTATCTCGGCGATGCCAGCGGCCGTTGCCGCTGCACGGCCGATCAGGTGCGCAACTATCGCGCGCGCGTCTCCGGCCCGCTGCTCGATCGCATCGACCTGCACGTCGAGGTACCGGCCGTGCCGAATGCCGATCTGCTGGCACCGGGCAAGAACGACGCTGAACCGTCGGCGCAGATGCGAGAGCGTGTGCAAGCCGCGCGCGACACGTCAGCAGCAGCGCTCCGGTGTGGCGAATTTTCGATCTCGGCACGAAACAAATCGAACAGGTGTGCGCGCTCGATGCCGACAACCGCACGGCTGCTGGAACTGGCCATGCAACGCCTGTCCCTGAGCGCGCGCGCTGCGCACCGCATCCTGAAAGTCGCACGCACCATCGCCGACCTGGAGGGTGCGGAACACATTGACAGTACACACCTGTCCGAGGCCATCCAGTATCGTTGCCTCGATCGAGGTCGTTAGCGGATTAAATAAACGGGACAAAAAAAGCGGCCTTGCGGCCGCTTTTTTATTGAAGCGAAACAACCTTACTTGGACTGACCGACCATATAGTCCACGGCGGCCTTCACATCGGCGTCCGACAGAGCTGGCGTTTCCACCCTTGGCCGGCATGAAGCCCTTCTTGCCCTGGAAGCCCTTGATGGCGTGGGTATAGAGCGTGTCGTTGCCTTGGGCAATGCGATCCTTCCACGCGGCCTTGTCGCCAAGCTTCGGCGCACCGGCCACACCGGCGGCGTGACAGGCCATGCAGGCCTTGTCGTAGGTGCCCTTGCCGTCGGCCGCCTTGGCGGTCGGGATCACGCCATTCGCCACCGTGGCGGCGCTGGCGACAACCAGCTCACCCACCGGCTTGATGCGCGCGACGATCTCGCTATCGGCCTGCGCAGCAACCTTCGCGACCTTGGTCTTCGCCTTGCTGGAGCCGCTGACCATCTGCGCCACCACGAAGATGATAACGGTCAACGCCACCAGCGCGGCCAGCAGGCCGGAAAAAGTTTTCAGAAATGCACGGTCGGTCATGTGTCAGTGTCTCCTGATTGAATAAGTGAAATTTGGTGCTTTCCGCCGCCGCCAAGCGGCTGGCCGGGAATCACGCGGCCGGCAGTATACTCGAATTTACCCCGGAAATCACTTGTCCGGTGGACGACCCCAGCCAGCAGCGAGTATCCTTGCCCGGCACGCGCCCTTAGCTCAGCTGGATAGAGCGTTGGATTCCGATTCCAAAGGTCAGAGGTTCGAATCCTCTAGGGCGCGCCAAATTCAGGTTTTTTCCTTCCAAAGGCCGTAGTTTCCCGCTGCTTTCTGCCAACTCACAAACGTTACCACGTCAATTTGCTCACCAACGCCTGAACACGCTCAGGACAAAATCCGGCGCATTCCCCAGACAGCCAGCGCGAGCAGCACCAGCCCGGCGACCAGATTGGGCAGGAAACCCAGGCGGGTTTTGGTTTCCAGCAGAAACGGCAAAAAAAACAGCAGCGATCCCGGCACCAGCAGGAAAATATCGCGCGCGAAGCGCGTGACCAGCAGGTTGTCGCGGGTTTCGGCGTACAGCCAACTGATGGCAAGGATCGAGGTGAGCGGCAATGCCACCAGCAGCGCACCCCAGAACGAGTCGCGCTTGGCGATCTCGCTGGCGAGCGCGATCACCAGCGCCGACACCACAAGCTTTACGAGAAACAGGCCGCTCAAGTGTAAACCGGGCGATTATTTCTTCGGCGCGGAACGCTCGGCAGCGGCCTTCTTGACCAGGAAGTCCACCACCTGCATGACGCGATCGTAACCACCGGCGATATTCGCATTGGTCATGTACTTGCCATCCACGATCAACGTTGGCACCGATTCAATATTGTAGGCGCGTCCGGCCTGGGTGGCACGATTCAGGTTCGCCTGCATGCCAAAGGAATTGTAGGCATCGAGAAACGCCTGGCGGTTGCCGCCCTTTTCAGCCACGAACGCCGCGATGCTCTCGGCGTCGAACAGCCGGCGCTTGTCGACGTGCAGCGCCTGAAACAGTGGTTCATGCATTTTTGCCGTGATGCCGAGCGTCTCGAAAGCGTAATAGGCGCGCGCGTGTACCGCCCATTGTTCGTTGAACACCGCCGGCGTGCGCACGAACTGGGCATTCTTTGGCATGGTCTTGAGCCATTTCTCGACCGATGGTTCCAGCGAGTAACAGTGCGGGCAGCCGTACCAGAAGAACTCGCGTACCTCGATCTTTTTACCGGTCTCAACCGGCTGCGGGCTGACGCGTGTGTACTCAACGCCTTCGAGGAACTGAGCCTGGCCGGCCAGCGGCAACAGCAGCAGGGCAAACAGGGCCAGGCTGATCAACTTTCTCATTTTTCATGTTCTCCGTTGAAGTGTCTTGAAGATCAGCAATTTATGTGCTGTTTGCTTTCCGAAAAGCCTACGGCATATCCGGCGCCGTGTGCAATAACGACCCACTGGCTGTTGTTCGTATGACAGCCTGCCTTGCGACTAGTTTCCCGGGGCTTCCTCTGCCCAACGCGGCACGAGCCGATGTTCGATATCGAGATGATCCAGCAGGCGCGCGACCACGAAATCCACCAGATCCTCGATGCGTCGCGGGTGGTGATAGAACCCCGGATTGGGTGGCAGTATCACCACCCCGAGGCGCGCGAGCTTCAGCATGTTCTCGAGATGGATGGCGGACAGCGGCATTTCGCGCGGCACCAGTATCAGTTTCCGGCCTTCCTTGATCGCCACATCGGCGGCACGCTCAATAAGATTGTCGGCGCTGCCCTGCGCGATCGCGGCGAGTGCGCCACTGGTGCACGGGCAGACCACCATCGCCTGTGGTGCATTCGAGCCGCTCGCCGGTGGCGAGAACCAGGCATTGGGACCGAATACCTTCAGCTGACCTGCGCGCGCGCGATACGCGCGCTGAAATATTTTTCCTGCTCGGCCGGTGTGCCGGGTACTTTCAGATCGGTTTCCTGCGCGAGCACGATCTGCGCCGCCGGCGAGAGCATGAGATAAACCGTTTTCTGCGCCTCCAGCAGGCACTCGAGCAGACGCAAGCCGTAGACCGCGCCCGAGGCGCCGGTCATGGCAAGTGCAATCGCCTCCCGGCTCATCCCGACGACCCGGTTGCCGCAATGGGCGTTGCCGCCAGCCGTGCCAGCAGCTTGGCATGGATGCCGTCGAAGCCGCCGTTGCTCATGATCAGCACCTGGTCGTCAGGCCGCAGTTCCTGGACCGAGCAGCGTCACGATCTCGTCCACCGAGCGAAACACGCGCGCGCGGCCGTTGAGCGCCGCGGTGACGATGTTGATGTCCCATTGAAACTCAGCCGGCTGGAACAGGATCACCTGATCGGCACCGGCCAGCGCCGGACCGAGTTCGGCGCGGTGTACACCCATGCGCATGGTGTTGGAACGCGCCTCGAGCACCGCGACAATGCGCTTGCCACCGACGCGCGCGCGCAGCGCATCCAGCGTGGTGTGTATCGCCGTCGGGTGGTGCGCGAAGTCGTCGTACACCGTAACGCCGCGCACCGTGCCACGCACTTCCATGCGGCGTTTGACGTTGCGGAATTCCTTGAGCGCCGCGCAGCCGGTTTTCACCGGCACACCGGCGTGGCGCGCGGCCGCGAGCGCGGCGAGCGCATTGAGCACGTTGTGCGTACCGATCAGGTCCCACTCGACGCTGCCCTGCTCCTTGCCCTGGAACAGCACGCGAAAACGGCTGCCGTCCGGCACCAGTGACTCGGCCTGCCAGCCATCGTCCATCACCAAACTTTTCCACCGGTGTCCAGCAACCCATCTCCAGGGTTTCGCGCGAGCTGCGCGTCCGCGCCGTTCGCCACCAACAGGCCGCTTCCCGGCACGGTGCGCACCAGGTGGTGGAACTGGCGGCGGATGGCGGCGATGTCCGGAAAAATGTCGGCGTGATCGTATTCGAGATTGTTGAGAATCGCGGTGCGCGGCCGGTAGTGCACGAACTTGGAGCGCTTGTCGAAAAACGCGGTGTCGTATTCGTCCGCCTCGATCACGAAAAACGGCTCGTCGCCGAGGCGCGCCGACACGCCAAAGTTCTCCGGCACGCCGCCGATCAGGAAACCCGGCTTGAGTCCGGCGTACTCCAGAATCCAGGCGAGCATGCTGCTGGTGGTGGTCTTGCCGTGTGTGCCGGCGACCGCCAGCACCCAGCGCCCGTGCAACACATTTTCCGCCACCCACTGCGCGCCCGAGGTGTACGGAATACCGCGATCGAGCACGTGTTCGACCGCCGGATTGCCGCGCGACAAGGCATTGCCGATGATGACCAGGTCGGGCGCGGGTTCGAGATGTGCCGGGTCGTAGCCTTCGCGCAACGCAATACCCTCGGCCTCAAGTTGCGTGCTCATCGGCGGATAGACCTTGGCGTCCGAACCGGTCACGCTCGTGCCCCAGCGCGCGCGCCAGCACCGCCACGCCACCCATGAAGGTGCCGCCGATACCAAGTATGTGAATCCGCATTACGCCTGCACCATCAGACCGAACAGCGGCGCCATCACGTGGCCGATGATGCGTACCGCCATCAGCGAGGTGAAGCCGGCCAGAAAGGCGAGCGGCAGCGGCCACTCGGTGGCCTCGCGCAAAACGCGCGCGATGATCAGGAGCAACCAGCCGCTAAGGGCCAGCAGGAGATATGCCTCCCAGCCGGGTTTTGCCTCCGGCCCCTGCTTGATCATTTCCATCAACGCCGGCAGCAATGGCAGCAACAATAAACTGAACACGGCATCCACGGCATACAGCGCCGTGATGGTCTGCATCCAGCGTGCCGCGAAACCGCGCAGCCGCAGCAGCAGCCAGATGACCGCCCCGAACAACGCCGCTTGCGAGACTATGAACAGCAGCTGCGCCAGGTTCGTGGCACGCTCGGGCATGCCGACAGCATTTACTGCCACGCTGGCGGCGGCGGTAAGCCATACCAGGTTCATGGACGCCGGCAGGTCCTGCGCGCGCCCGCGCAGCAGGCAGATATCGAGAATGATTTTGAGAATATGCATGTGGGTGTATCGTTATGGAATCAGTTGGAACGCAGACGCGTGACCAGCCAGGCGCCTTCTTGTTTCTGCATCTCTACCTGAAAGTGTACCGCCGCACCCTCGTTAAGCGCCGCCGCACCCTCGCTGACCACTATGTTAACCACCCTGCTATCGGCTGCCGTTTTTTGGGTGCCGGCAACATGCAACCCGAACTTTGCACCAAGGCGCTGACGGGCACGCAGGTAGGTCAGCGCGGTACGTGTCGGCAGATCGTTTGCGAGTGAGTCGGGGTTGGCGCCTTCCGCGAGTCGCGCGACGCTGCGCAGCTCATCCACGGCCTGTGGTTCACGGATCAGCCTCTCGACGAAATATTCGGCGCGGCTTTCCGGTGCACGCGGCGGTGCGCTCGACTGAAACTCACATGCACTCACCGCGATACCGCACAACAGCACGGCCAGTAACCGGCCAGCGTAACGGGCAACCCAATGCCTGCCTGCTTCCATGCCATAATGATATCACGCCATGCCGGGCCGACGACCAGCAACCGGCTGCTGCCCGCACTGCTAGAATGGCTGTTATTGTGCAAGCTCGTTTTCCCTAATATATGGCGCTTCTTGTGCAGGCTTGCTTTCCCTAAACTGTCGTAATGACCAGCGAACTGATAACCACCGACTCGGCGCTCGCCGACCTGTGCCGCGCACTCGAGGACAACGAGTGGATTGCGCTCGATACCGAGTTTCTGCGCGAGCGCACCTATTATGCACGCCTGTGCCTTGTTCAAGTTGGCGCGCCCGGAATCGTGGCCTGCATCGATCCACTCGCTCTCGAACAGCTTGAACCGCTGCACGCCCTGCTCGAAAACCCACACCTGCGCAAGGTGCTGCACGCCGCGCGCCAGGATATTGAAGTCTTCAATGACCTTCGTGGAATCGTTCCCGCTCCATTGTTCGACACCCAGATCGCCGCTGCCTATCTCGGCTATGACGATCAGGTCGGCTACGCCTCGCTGGTCACGGCAATTACCGGTGTGACCCTCGACAAGTCCCACACCCGCACAGACTGGTCGAAGCGCCCCTTGAGCAGCGCGCAACATCAATATGCCGAGGACGACGTACGTTACCTGATGCCGGTGTACGAGACATTGCACGAGCGTCTTGCCGCCGCTGGTCGGCTTGCGTGGGTAGTAGACGACTGCACGCGCCTCAGCGAGCCGGCATTGTACGCGAACGATCCATCCGCGGCCTGGCGACGACTGCGTGGCGGCGCCGATCTGGCGGCGCCAAATCAGCAGATGCTGTGCGCGCTCGCCGCCTTTCGCGAGCAGACTGCGCAGACGCATAACCTGCCGCGTGGTTGGGTGTTGCGCGACGAAGTGCTGTTCGAATTGGCACGTCGCGCACCCCGGACACACGCCGAACTGGTATCGATCCGAGGTCTCGAGGACAGTGCGCGGCAACGTTACGGTGAGGGCATTCTCGCCAGCATCGATCAGGGCGCGCGCGCTGAGCCGATTCTTGTCTGGGAGCGGCAGGCGCCGCCTACCCCCGAGCAGAACATGCTTGGCAAACAACTTATGGAAGTGGTGCGCGTCGTGGCGCAAGAACACGAGCCTTGCCCCGGCGGTACTGGCCACGCGACGTGACATCGAGAAACTGGTACGTGGCGCCGAGCCGGGCAGCGTGCTACGCGGCTGGCGCGGCGAGTTGCTTGGCGCAAAACTCGGTGCGTTGCTCCCTTCCTGAGCGACATCGGCTTTCCTGATGAAATATTTCTTCACCGGTTTCGGCCATCGGGTTTGTCGATTGCCCAGGCTTGTTGCCGGAACAAACGGCCAATCAGTCATCGCCATACGACTACAGCGACTCTAGCGGAGTGAAAGTGTGCTGACCGGTTGCGGCGGTTTCGGCAACAACACGTACAGTCGACCGCGCTGTTTCATCTCACCTGCCAGCCGGCCAGCCTCGGTGCCACGGCCGATGAACAGATCGGCGCGCACCGGCCCCTTGATTGCACCACCCGTATCCTGGGCGAAGGCGAGACGCTGCAGTAACGTGCCATCCGGCAATGTTGCATCCAGCCATACCGGAAGCCCGAGCGGGATATAGGCAGGGTCCACGGCAACCGAGCGCTCGGGGGTGAGTGCAACACCGAGTGAACCGAGCGGACCCTCGAGCGCCGCATCGCGCTGCGTGAAAAAAATGTAACTCGGGTTGCTATTGAGCAGCGCGGTGGTTTCCTCCGGATTCGCGGCGAGCCAATCGCGAATGCGCGTGAGCGTGACATCCTCGCGCGTCAGCACGCCCATCTTGATGAGGCGTCCGCCGAGCGAACGATAGGGGTGGCCGTTCTGATCGGCGTAGCCGACAGCGACTTCAGAGCCGTCCGGCAGGCGCACACGACCCGAACCCTGCACCTGCAGAATGAAGAGCTCGACCGGATCATCCACCCACAACAACTCGTTGCCGGCAAGCGGGCTTTTCCCGGTACCGATTTCGGCGCGGCTGTAGAACGGCACCACGCGGTTGCCTTCGAGCCGTCCACGCACTGGCCGACCCTTCAGTTCCGGGTAAAGACTGGCTGAGATCGATGGTCAGCAGGTTGTCCGGACGCCTGTAAATGGGCCAGCGAAATTGGTCGTGGCGCGTCATGCTGCCGTTCAGCACCGGCTCGTAATAGCCGGTGATCAGCCCCTCGCGCCCGCTCTCGGCATTCATCCGGTGGGCGCGGAAATTTGTCTCGAAAAAAGTGCGCGCTGTTGCGTCATCCGGCGATTCCAGCGTACGGGCGGCAAGGCAAGCGCTCTCCCAGGCAGCGTCACGGGCAACAAGCTTCTCGCAACTCTTGCGCAGCGCTGGCCAGGCAGCTGGCGTGTCGATCATTTTCCCAGCCAGGCAGCTTCGACCACGCCACCTCGCTCCCGATGCCGGGCGGTGGCGCGAACCAACTGGCACAGCCAGAAAGGCTGATGGCGATTACCAGTGCGGTGAGTGTCCGGAAACGCATAAGTATTACTGGTGCACATTCCATATTCGCATCATTCCTGCTCACAGGTTGTCCACATTGTGCGGCACACTAGACGGCCGCTACAATGCAGGCAGGCGGTTGATTCCTCATCTCTCGCTAGCGGCCAGACTATCCACCAACAGGAAACGACGCCCGGCAAAGGCCCAAAGCCAGTCCGGCCCGACAAGATCCGCACATGCTTTTTAATTCGTTCGGATATATCTTCGTTTTCCTGCCAATCACGCTGGCAGTGTACTTCCTGCTCGGCCGGTTTCAACGCCACCAGGCGGCCATGGCCTGGCTGGTGGCAGCCTCGCTGTTTTTCTATGGCTGGTGGAACCCGGCTTACCTGGGCTGTTGATCGGATCAATCCTGTTCAACTTCGCATTCGGTACCATGCTGGCACGCCGCCCAGGAAGGGACGGACGCTGGTTGCGCGTTTTCGGCGTTGCCGCCAATCTCGGATTTCTCGAGTACTTCAAATACAGCAACTTTTCTCTGGAGAACATCGGCCAGTTGATTGGCGCCAGGCAGCGTTTTGCTCATCTCAGCCGCTTCGATCTGCTGGCCGCCGACCCGGAACTGCATTTGCCGCGTGCCGACCTGAGCCTGAAGAGCGCAGTGCGCAACAACGTCATGGATGTGTACCTCAACAACGATACTCACTGGGGGCGCAAATGGATATGCGCTGGTGGCGCGTGAACTCACTGAATTTTTGATTCGTGTCGGAGTGCTTACACCAGGTACCCGGTAACCCGGCGGCTTGGCGCATGCTGTCAACTGGCGTAAAGTTACATTTTTCATTTTGAGATTTTCCCCATGCTCATCAGTCGTAACAAGGTCGTGCGCTTCGAATACACCCTGACCGACGACAACGCCAATGTCCTGGACAGCTCCGAGGGCGGCGAACCACTGACCTACCTGCATGGCGGCGGCAATATCATTTCCGGCCTCGAATCCGCACTCGAAGGGAAACGCGCCGGCGAATCGCTGGGTGTGCGCATTGCACCAGCCGAGGCCTATGGCGAGCGTGATGACGCTCTGATACAAAACGTGCCGCGTGAAATGTTCGAGGATAGCGACAGCATCCAGATAGGCATGCAATTCCAGTCCGGCGATCCCGAGGGCGAAACCCGCATTGTGACTGTGGTGGGCACAGACTCTGCCAGCATTACTGTGGACGGCAATCACCCACTCGCCGGTGTGCCACTCAACTTCGCCGTAACCATCGTTGACGTGCGCGACGCCAGCAGCGAGGAGCTTGCGCACGGTCACGTACACGGACCGGGTGGCCATCAACACGAATGATTTTTTTCCTGCGTCAGCGATTGATGGTCGTGGATTAGCGCGCTAGCAAAACACGGGGTCTTCGACCTGCACCAGCGTAGTCCAGTGGCCAGTGCCAAGCCGTTTCCATGAACTTCCTGACCACACCAGAGTTGCTGACGCTGCTGGCCTGCATCACGTTTGCGGCTGCGCTCTATTCCGCAGTCGGTCATGGTGGCGCCTCGGGCTATCTGGCAGTCATGGCACTGTTCGGAGTCGCGCCGGTTTTCATGAAGCCAGCGGCACTGACCATGAACATCGCGGTTGCGGGCCTGGTTTTTTATCGTCTGTGGCGTGCCGGATATTTTGACGCACGTCTGTTCTGGCCGTTCGCGCTGGGCTCTGTCCCGCTCGCTTTTGTCGGCGGCGCGCTCACTTTGCCGGACAGCGCCTATAAAATTCTGTTGGCCGTGGGACTGCTGGTGGCCGCTTCTCGCCTGTTATGGAAAACACGAGACCAAGAAGCCATTGATGCGCCCAACATGTGGGTCTCGCTGACATGCGGTGCCGGTCTCGGTTTGTTATCCGGCCTCACCGGCGTGGGCGGCGGAATTTTCTTGAGCCCGCTGTTGCTCTTGCTGCGCTGGGCCAACATGCGGACGACAGCGGCGGTCTCCGCCGCGTTTATTCTGGTGAACTCCATAGCAGGGCTGGCCGGACACGCCAGCGTCACCATCACCTGGCCGTCGCAATTGCCGCTGCTCATGCTTGCGGCACTGGCTGGTGCGGTCGTCGGCGCGGAACTCGCGGTACGCCGGCTGGCACCGGTAACGCTACGCAGGGTGCTGGGCGTGGTGCTGGTAATTGCCGCCGCTAAGATGCTGTTAACAGCCTGAGTTGCGCTGCACAAACTACGGTAAAGCCTGCTTCCGCCGGAGCGCTTAGCCGCTCAAGGTATCCTTTCGATCGGATCGCAATGCGCAGCCAATCAGCGCAATGCCAAAAAATAAAGTGGGGCGCACAAGGGCGCCCCGCTTTACCGCTTTGTAGTCATCTCAAAACGGGTCAGCCGGTCCCGATTGGCGGCGCGGCTTCCGGCATATCGAGTTCGCCCTCGTACGGCTCGGTAAAACCGCACTCCTTTACAGCACAGACTTTTTCAGTGCCACGACGTTTGGTGGTCTTGATGGTCAGGATTGGCCAGCCGCACTTCGGGCACGGTTCATTCAGCGGCAGGTTCCAGACCGCGTACTTGCAATCCGGATAGCGCGCGCACGAATAGAAAATCTTGCCGTACCGCGACTTGCGCTTGAGCATGTTGGCCTGTTTGCACTCCGGGCACAGCACGCCGGTGTCGGCCGGCTTTTCCAGCGGCTCCATGTGCTTGCAGTTCGGGTAATTGCTGCAGCCGATGAACTTGCCGTAGCGGCCGCGCTTGATGACCAGTTTCGATTCACACTTCGGGCAAACGCGATCCTCGACATACTGTGGCTCGTTCGAGGCGCCGGCCTCTTCGTCCACGTTGCGCGTGTAGTCGCATTCCGGGTAACCGGTGCAACCGATGAAGTAGCCGTTGCGGCCGAGGCGTTTGGACAATGGCTTCTGGCACTTCGGACACAGCTCTTCGAGGATTTCGAGGCCGGGACGATCCACTGTCTCCTTTTCGTCCACTTGCACCTTGAACTCGCCCCAGAAATCCTGCAGCAGCGGCTGCCACTCTTTCTCGCCGCGCGAAACGGCATCCAGGTCGTCTTCCATGCGCGCAGTGAATTCGTAATCCACGTATTTGAAGAAATGTTCGGACAGGAACTTGTTCACCACCCGGCCGACGTCGGTCGGCTGGAAGCGACGCTTGTCGAGCGTGACATACTCGCGCGACTCGAGCGTTGAAATAATCGACGCATAGGTGGAAGGACGGCCGATGCCATAGGCCTCGAGCGCCTTCACCAGCGAAGCTTCGGTGAAGCGCGGCGGCGGCTCGGTAAAGTGCTGTTCCTTACGGATGACGCGCAGATCCACGTATTCGCCCTTGAGCATGAGCGGCAGGAGCGCCTCGTCTTCCTCGCCTTCCTTCTTTTCGTCTGTGCCTTCCTGGTACACGGCCATGAATCCCGGCTTCACCAGGTGCGAGCCGTTGGCACGCGACACATTGCCGCTGCCAGCTTCGAGATCGACCGCCACGGTGTCCAGCACGGCGTGCACCATCTGGCAGGCAACGGTGCGTTTCCAGATCAGTTCATACAGCTTGTATTGCTCCGGCGTCAGCCGTTCCTTGAGTTGTTCGGGAATGCGCTCGGCCGCGGTCGGTCGAATTGCTTCATGCGCTTCCTGCGCGTTCTTCGACTTGGTCTTGTAGACGTGCGGCGTTTCCGGCAAGTTGTCTTCGCCGTAACGCTTGGCGATGAGCGCGCGGATTTCCTCCACGGCTTCTTTCGCCAGGTTCACCGAGTCGGTACGCATGTAGCTGATGAGACCGACGGTCTCGCCGCCGATGTCCACACCTTCATACAGTTGCTGGGCCGTGCGCATGGTGCGCTGCGCGGTGAAGCCGAGTTTGCGCGACGCCTCCTGCTGCAGGGTTGAGGTCGTGAACGGCGGTGACGGATTGCGCTTGCGCTGTTTTTTCTCGACCGCGGTGACGAGGTAGCGGCCCTGCGCCTGCTTGAGCAGCTCGGCCTCGACCTCGCTGGCCCGGTTCTCGTCGCCAATGGCGAACTGATCAAGCTTCTCGCCCTGGTACTGAGTGAGCTTGGCGCTGAAATTCTGGCCTTTGGTGCTGAGATCGGATTCGATGGTCCAGTACTCGCGCGCCTTGAAGCGCTCGATTTCCATTTCGCGCTCGACGATCAGACGCAGCGCCGGACTCTGCACACGTCCGGCTGACAGTCCCCGCCGCACCTTCTTCCACAACAATGGCGAGAGATTGAACCCCACCAGGTAATCGAGCGCACGGCGCGCCTGTTGCGCATTCACCAGATTGGTCGACAACTCACGTGGCTCCTGGATGGCGCGCTGGATCGCGGCCTTGGTGATCTCGTAAAACTCGACGCGATGCACCGGCTTGTCCTTGAGCACTCCTTCATCCTTGAGGATCTCATACAGGTGCCAGGATATTGCTTCGCCCTCGCGATCCGGGTCGGTCGCGAGGTACAGCGCATCGGCCTTTTTCATCGCCTTGACGATGGCATCGACATGTTTCTTATTCTTCTCGATGAGCACGTATTTCATGGCGAAATCGTGTTCCGGGTCGACCGCGCCCTTCTTCGGCAGCAGGTCGCGCACGTGCCCGTAGGAGGCCAGCGCGCTGAACTCCTTGCCCAGGTACTTGGACATGGTTTTCGCCTTGGCCGGCGATTCGACAATAATCAGATTTTTCGACATCGCTCTAGGAACCGTTTCACCTTCACGACAGACGTTCGCCTGCCGTCAGAATAATAGATAAGTTGGATCGTGGGGCGTGATTGTGTGCGACAAGCGGTGTGGCTTGTCAAGCCGGAGGAAAAAACAACTGCAAAATCAGTGCAGGTGCTCCTGCACGCCGTCGAACACCAGGTCTTCCATCCAGGCGTAGGCCTGTTCCTGGCCGGGCTGATTGAACAGCACCATGAGGATCACCCATTTGAGTTGCTCGCTGTCTATTTCGTCAGTATCAAGCGCCATGACTCGATCGATCACCAGCTCGCGGGTATGCGAATCGAGCACGCCGCTGCGCGCCAGAAAAAGGATGAAACCGCGCGCCTCGATGTTGATTTTCTGCTGTTCCTGCTTGGAAAACACGCGCATGGACTGCGCGCGTCCACCGATGGGCAGCATGCCGCGATCGCGCAGCGAGGCAAGACCTTCGAGCCAGTCGAAGGCCTTGTTGACTTCACTGCGGGGAAATCCGGCCTGCGCCAGCTCGACAGCTAGCGCTTCCTGATCTGGGTTGAATTCGGGGCCATCGTCCATGTAGTTCTCGAACAGATACATCAACACATCAAGCACGTTTTCTTTCATCATTCTCTCGTTTGCCCCTTCGCGCGTGTCGTGTTGCCCTGCCTTGCCCACGCTTGCAGGCCGTCAGGACGTTCGCTGATACCTCCCGCCAGGACGGGCCTCAATCAGCCCGTGCAATTCCATGAGCAACAGCATGGAGGAAACCCTACCCGACGTCAATCCGCTGCGCGCGATGATCGTGTCAATTTCGACTGGATCAAAACCAATAAGTTCGAGCAGTTCCTGCTGTTCCATGTTCAATATGGTGCGAGTGGGCGCTGTTATGGCAACCGGCGATGTGGCGACAAATCCGGCGAGCGCGCCGAGTTCTTCGAGTATGTCCGACGCGGTTTCGACCAGCTTCGCGCCCTGGCGAATGAGTGCATGACAACCGCGCGCGAGCGGCGAGTGGATGGAGCCCGGGATTGCAAAGACCTCGCGTCCCTGCTCGGCAGCGAGGCGCGCGGTAATCAGCGAACCGCTACGCAGTGCCGCTTCCACTACCAGCACACCAAGCGACAGGCCGCTAATCAGGCGATTGCGGCGCGGGAAATGTTCACGGCGCGGCGGCGTGCCAAGCGCGAACTCCGACACCAACGCACCCTGGGCGGCGATGCGGTGCGCCAGCTCGCGGTGCGCCGACGGGTAGACCCGATCGAGGCCGGTGGCCGCGACGGCGATCGTTTGGCCACCGGCATCAAGTGCCGCGGTGTGCGCACAGGCATCAATGCCGAGCGCCAGGCCGCTTGTCACCACGAGCCCGGCGTAGGTTAGCTGACTGCTGAAGGCGCTCGCTGTGTCGCATCCCGCGTGTGAGGGATTACGTGAACCGACCACCGCCAGTTGCGGGGCGCGGAGCAGCAGCACATCACCACGCACAAATAACAAGGGTGGTGGGCCGGGAATCTCACGCAGCAGTGGCGGGTAGACCGTATCGGTAATCGCGACAAGATGGTTGGATGGATCGTCGAGCCAGACGCGCTCGACTTCGAACTCGCCGGCATCCGGCCCGGCAAGAATGGCATCTACCGGAGCCTGGTTACCGTCGAAGAACGGCAATAATTCAGATCGTGCCGCGGCATAAATTGCATCAACACTTCCCAGTGTCTCAAGAAGTTGCCGCAGACTGGCGCCCCCGCCGGTCAGACGGTGCAGGTGCAGCCATTGAATGGCTTCCTCAAACCGCATGTCCATCCTTCAGTACAATCCCGGCATCCTTGCCGCGCAACGATTCAGGGAGTGCGCAGGGCGTCGTACAGTTGTATCGGACGGTTCGCATCCATGATCAACGCATAGCTGACCTTGTCGAACACCCGAAATATCATCAACAGACCCGACTCCTCGTCAGGCATTTTGTACATGCGTTTCGTGACCGGATCCTTGCTCCTGCCCACATGACGCATAATGCGCAACACATGTCCTTCCTCCATGCCCTCGCGCTTGCCGAGGCTGATCGCAACGATGGTGGTCGGTCCGAACTCACGAAGCCCATTGATTGCCGAGATAATGCGGCCATTGACGTTCTTGTCCGGCGCGTGCGGAAAATAATAAGGAAGTGCGGCCTTTTCCGGGGCCGCGAGCAGCCGATCGGTGGGCAGGATCTCCTGTTTGACGCGCGTGACCACAAGCTTGGCCGGATCACCAGCCACTAGCATCCTGGCATCACCCAGATACTGAGCCTCATACCCCAGGGTCTCGCCGCTGTCCGGATGCTTGAGCGCCGGACCCTGGCGAAATATCTGGTAAAACTCGGTTCCGCTGTTCTTATTCATGCCGCGTGCATAGAACTCGCTGCCATCGCCAAGCGCCCGCCGATCATCGAGACCGATCGTGACATAACCGGCCCGGTCCAGTTCGGTACGCCCCACGACCAGTGGCTCGGTCAGGAACGGCACAATCGTTTCCGGGCTGATGGTCGGAATGGCCGACTCGATCGAGCCGACATGCACCTTGGGCCGAAGTTTGACCACTTTCATGCCGCTCGGGGTCTCGCCGGCTGGTTCCTCGACGGCGGTCGTGGGTGTGACGTCTGGCGCAACCTCGGCCGGCGGCGCTTCACGCTGTACACTCAGCTGCGGCTTGCCGTCCACGTACGTCAGTAAAATGATGTCACCGGGGTAAATGAGGTGTGGGTTCTTGATCTGCTCATTAATGGTCCAGACGCTCGCCCAGCGCCATGGATCCTTGAGAAATCGCTTGGAGATGTCCCACAGGGTGTCGCCCTTCTGCACCACATAGCGATCCGGATGATCGGCATTGAGCGCTACAACATCCGCGCTCACGGGGGCGGCAAGGACAAGCAGGGCCAGAACGGCCCCGAGGGGTAGCAGTTTTTTCACGGGCATGGGCATAATTTCCCTGTGGTATTGGTCGGAGTCTAGTCCACCCCGACTAGCTTCGCAAAGCGCCACGGCGCTGAAATTTATCTTGTTATTCAGGATGATTTGAATCGATAATAATCCACTTTAAGAGGAATGGAAACGCTTGGGGTCGTCCCCATCTAAAGTTACTGTATGGCTATCCGGACCATCCTGCACTACCCCGACCCGCGCCTGCGCCAGGTCGCCCGTCCCGTCACTACGGTCAATGACGAGATTCGTCAGCTTGTGGATGACATGGCCGAGACGATGTATGCCGCACCCGGCATCGGCCTCGCCGCCGTGCAAATCAACGTGGCGCAGCGCGTGGTGGTAATCGACGTCTCGGAAGCCCGTAATGTCCTGCAGGTGTTCATCAACCCGCAAATCATCGAGCGCGACGGCAAGCAGGTGTTCGAGGAAGGCTGCCTGTCGGTGCCCGGCGTTTTCGACGAAGTAGAGCGCTCCCGGCACATCCGTGTGCGCGCCCTCGACCGCAACGGCCAACCCTTCGAGCTGGAAGCCGAGGCGCTGCTCGCCACCTGCATCCAACACGAACTCGACCATCTGGACGGAAAGGTGTTCGTGGATTACCTGTCGCGGCTGAAGCAAACGCGTATTCGTAAAAAAATCGAAAAGCAGGAACGACTGGCAATGTAGCCGCAGGCACTTAAGGGAAAGCGGTACGACATTTCGGCGTTTCCTTGTATCTTCTTATATCCTTGTAAATTGCCCCTGGTTTTTCTCCCATGAACCTGGTCTTTGCCGGCACCCCGGATTTCGCCGTTCCCGCGCTAAAAGCGCTGCTCGACGCCGGCCACACGGTTCTCGCGGTCTACACCCAACCGGACCGGCCTGCCGGACGCGGCCGCAAGCTGGGTATGAGTGCCGTCAAGGAATTTGCGCTTGGACGCGACCTGCGGGTACTCCAGCCAGTATCGCTCAAGTTCGATAACGAAGCCGAGACACTGCGCGCACTCAAACCAGATGCGCTCATTGTAATCGCCTACGGACAGATTCTGCCCAAATCGATTCTTTCCATTCCAAAATACGGCTGCATCAATGTGCATGCCTCGCTATTGCCGCGCTGGCGCGGCGCGGCGCCCATTCAGCGCGCCATCGAGGCCGGTGACACCAAAACCGGTGTCACCATCATGCAGATGGACGAAGGCCTCGACACCGGTGCCATACTCGCGATGGCGGAAATATCGATCGACGCAGACGACAACACCGCCACGCTGCACGACCGGCTTGCGGAGCTGGGCGGGCACTTGCTGGTCGACACACTTGCAAAACTCGCGGACGGTGTAGTCACGCCACAGGCGCAGGACAGCGCACGCGCCACGTATGCAGTGAAACTCAGGAAAGATGAGGCACGCCTCGACTGGAACGCCGACGCCGAATTGCTCGCGCGCCGCATCCGCGCCTTTAATCCCTGGCCGGTAGCGCACACGACGGTTGACGGCCAGGCCCTGCGCGTATGGCACGCGGACGCAGAGAAAGGGGCGCCGGCCACACAACCACCCGGCACCGTGCTTTCTGCAGATGCCGATGGCGTGCGTGTACAGTGTGCGTCCGGCGTGCTGTGCCTCATGCAAATGCAGCTGGAAGGCGGCAAGGTACTGAGTGCGCGCGCCTTCCTGAATGGCCGGTCACTACAGGCCGGCTCGCGCCTCGGCGCATGAGGACGGAAAACCGCCCCGACGTTTCTGGCACTTCCGCCAACCACGGCGGTCGTGCGCCGGCGGCGGCGCGTGCCGCCGCGGCGCGTGCCGTCAACGCCGTGTATCGCGGGCGCTCGCTGGATACCGCGCTGGAGGAAATTTTCTCCACGCCTTCTCATGAACTTGCCGGTGAACGCGCGCTAATCCAGGATATGGTCTACGGCGCACTGCGCTGGCATTTTCAGCTCATGCCACTGGTGAGTGACTTCCTCGAAAAACCAATAAAGGAAAACGACGCCGACCTGAAGGCATTGTTGGTTGTCGGTTTTTACCAGCTCCTGCACATGCGCGTGGCCTCACATGCCGCGGTAAACGAAACGGTCGAGGCCGTCGTCGTGCTGAAAAAGGACTTGGGCGAAAGGAATGACGAACGCCGTGCTGCGCCGGCTGCTGCGCGAAGAACCGCAAATTCGCGCGCGCATCGACGCCGATGAAAATCTTGCGCTCGCCCACCCGGCCTGGCTGCTGGCGCGCATCAAAACCGCCTGGCCGGATGACTGGCGGGCAATCGCCATGGCGAACAACGCGCGCGCACCGTTGGCGTTGCGCGTAAATCATGGCAAATTAACGCGCGGTGCATATCACGCCCGGCTCACTCGGGCCGGTATTGCGTCGCATGCCGTGCCAGACATCGACAGCGCGCTATTGCTTGAGTCACCGGTCGCCATTGAGTCCTTGCCCGGTTTTGCCGCCGGTGAGGTATCGGTGCAGGATGCCGCCGCACAACTCGCTGCGATGCTGCTCGATGCGCAGCCAGGCGAACGCGTGCTCGATGCCTGTGCCGCGCCGGGTGGCAAGTGCGCGCATATTCTGGAACGCGTGCCACAGGCATCGCTGACTGCACTCGACGTGGACGCGAAGCGCCTCGAACGGGTGCACGACAACTTTGCGCGCCTTGGACTTACGGGCACTGTCATTCAGGGCGATGCCACCGATCCGGCTGGCTGGTGGGACGGCCAGCCGTTTGACCGTATCCTGCTGGATGCGCCATGCTCGGCAACCGGCGTGATTCGTCGCCACCCTGACATCCGCCTGCACCGCAACCCGGCGGATATCCGGCGCGTTGTCGCCACGCAGGCACACCTGCTCAATGCCCTGTGGCCGTTGCTCGCGCCCGGCGGTAAGCTTCTGTACGTGACCTGCTCGATACTTCCTGAAGAAAATGCACAGCAGATGGCGACTTTCCTGCGTGCGCCAGCCGGAAGCGCTGGCGCAGAGCTTGATGCACCCGGCGCTGGTTCGCTACGCGCAACCCGCCGGTACTGGTTTCCAGATACTGTCCGGCACCGGTGATATGGATGGTTTCTATTATTCCGGGATCACAAAAAAGCTGGTGGTGTCCTGATATGCATTACCGGTCGATCGGCATAGTACTGCTTGGCCTGGCGCTGTTGTTCGCTGCGCCCGCCGATGCCGACAACTTCAGCGTGAAATCCGCCCAGGTCAAACTCGATGATCGCTTGTTATACGTCAGTGCACGCTTCGATCTACCCGTCAACCCCCGGATTGAGGAGGCCCTGAGCAAGGGCATACCGATTGACGTGGTGATCGATGTCAACATGGTCAAGCACCGCTGGTGGTGGCGCAACCGGTTGATCACCGACCACAGCTTGCGTCGTCGCATCCAGTTCCATGCGCTTTCGCGCCAATATCTGGTCAGCGATTTGCCTGTACTCGACCAGTCCGATCAGCTTCAGCTCGCTAACCCAGGCACTCACGCATGTCGGCACGCTCGACGACTACAAGATCTTCCTGACCGCCAAGAAGGAAATCGAGCCGGGCGCACGCTATCTGCTCGAACTGCGCGCACGCCTCGACATCGAGACGCTACCCATGCTCATGCGCCCGCTTGCCTACGCCACGCCGTCCTGGCGCCGTCAACACCGGGTGGACCGAATGGCCGATCGATTTCGTTCAGCCCTGAAGCGTCTGTTCGCGCGCGTGTCGCCGCTCGCGGTGCTGTCGGTGCTGCTTGCCATTTCGCTCGGCATGATGAGCGCTGCCACCCAGAACTCGGCGTTGTTCGGCGATCTCTATTCGTTGCTGCTGGTGCTCAATATTCTTGGCGTGGTGCTGCTGCTCACGCTGATCCTGCTCAGCGTCCGCAAGCTGGTGCGCCAGTTCCGCGCACGCGTCATGGGTTCGCGTCTGACGTTGCGCCTGTTTGGCCTGTTCGTGCTGTTGAGCGTGGTCCCGGTGGCAGTCGTGTACCTGTTCTCGGTACAGGCCTTCAACCGCGGTATCGACAACTGGTTCGACGTGCGCATCGAACAAGCGCTCGACAGCGCACTCGCGCTCGGTCGCACGGCACTCGACACCACCAAGGAAGACCTCACCCGCAAGGCGCGCGACATGGCCGCGGAGCTGGACGACAGTTCGCGGCGCGGTCTGCTGCCAACGCTCAACGCACTGCGCGAACAGTACGGCCTGTTCGAACTCACGCTCTTCAGCCAGGACGGCAAGGTCATCTCCTCCAGTACCCAGGGCGCGGTGCGCGGCAAGAGCGTTGTGCCCGACCGGCCGGGCGAGGCGGTATTCACGCAGGCGCGGCGCGGCGAGGTGTATGCCGGCATCGAGCCGCTCGGCGAATCCGGCCTGCAATTGCGCGTGCTGGTGCCGGTGATATCGCGCGCAGTCGGTGCGCCGGTGCGTGTGCTGCAGGTCATCGAGCCGTTGCCGGAACGCTACGCGCGTCTCGGCCAGAATGTGCAGGCGGCTTTCGCCGAGTACGAGAAAATTTTCTACCTGCGCGGCCCGCTCAAGTTCGGCTTCACGCTCACGTTGAGCCTGGTGGCGCTGTCGACCCTGCTGCTTGCTGTGTGGGCGGCGATTTATGCCGCGCGTCGGCTGGTGACGCCAATCCGCGATCTGGCCGAGGGCACGCGTGCCGTGGCACGTGGCGATTACAGCCAGCAACTGCCAGTGCCGGTCGGCGACGAACTCGGCATCCTGGTGCAATCCTTCAATGTCATGACACGCCGCATCCGGCGCGCGCAGGGTGAAATCACGCGCGGACAGCGCGAGGCCGAGATCCAGCGCACCTACCTCGAAACCGTGCTCACGCATCTGTCGTCCGGCGTGCTGTCGTTCGATCCGCGCGGCCACCTGCGCACGCACAACGCGGCCGCCCACCAGATACTGGGCGTGGAGCTCGTAGTCCGGTGAGGGCAAGACCCTCGCCTGGCTGGCCGAAGTGCACCCGGAGCTGGCGCCGTTCGTCGATGCACTGCGCGACCTTTTACGCAAGGCGCAAACAGAATGGCAGGCCGAAATCACATTGCCGGGCGACAGCCGGGCGGCGCGTGCTAATGGTGCGCGGCACGCGCCTGCCCGGTCTGCATGGGCGCACCGGCGGTCACGTCGTCGTGTTCGACGACATCACCGCGCTCATTCAGGCGCAGCGCGATGCGGCCTGGGGCGAAGTAGCGCGCCGCCTGGCGCATGAAATCAAAAACCCGTTAACACCGATTCAGTTGTCGGCCGAGCGCATCCGTCACAAGTGCATGGACGGCCTGCCGGAAAAACAGCGCGCCACCCTCGACCGTGCCACGCATACCATCGTGCAGCAAGTTGAGGCAATGAAGGCCATGGTGAACGCGTTCTCGGAGTACGCACGTCCGGCCCCCGTGCACATCCAGGCCGTAAATCTCAATCAGCTGGTTCAAGACGTGGTCGAACTGTATAAGGGCCGTGCCAATCCGGTGCGTTACCAGCTCGACCTGGATGCCACGCTACCGGAGTTGCAGGCCGATCCTGGCCAGCTGCGTCAGGTGCTGCATAATTTGCTGCTCAACGCCATCGATGCGCTGGCCGCCACCGACAACCCGCTGCTGCACGTTGCCACGCGCAGCCTGGGCGAA